>CAXUKO010000040.1:0-3802 GCA_964251665.1 uncultured Cytophagales bacterium | reverse complement strand
TGGCGGAAGTTCCACACGAAGTACACCGAACGAGTAGCCTGGTCGGCGATAGGCAGCGTACTCTGGTTCTGATCAAAGGGGAAGCTGTAGGTCTGGCCTAACTGACCGGTGATGGTTACCCCATTGATGAACAAATCGGGCAGGGCCGGAGTGAAGGTGCCGTTGCTGTAGCCCACCACAAAGTCCACGCTGCTCAGGGCACCGTTGGTGCTGAAGCAGTTGAAGGAGGTGATAGTCAGCGTCGCCGGACCGGTGGGTACCGGTGCAGTGACGGTCACGCTCACCGTAGCCGAGAGGCTCTGGCTAACTGGTGTAGTGCTGTCGGTAGCTGTGACGGTGAAGGTTTGCACGCCCGCTGGCAGGTTCGACACCGTAGCGGTGTTGCCACTGGGGGTGATCGTTCCCGGCCCGGCGAAGCTGTACGTGTAGGGCGTTGTGCCACCCGAGACGGTCGCTGACAATGTCGTTGTGCCGGTGGTCAGAATCGCTGTTGGACTGGCCGAAGCCGTCAGCGAGAGGGAGGTGACGACCACCGGGGCAGGCACCACCGTGATGGTGAAGCTGCTGCTGGCTGAGAGACTACCCGGATCGGTAGCCGTGACGGTGACGCTGCTCACCCCGGGTGTGGTTGCCGTCCCGGAGATAACGCGGGTGGTGGGCGCAAAGGTCAACCCGGTGGGTAAGCCACTGGCCGCATACGTCAGGCTGTTAGGTGTTTCGGTATCGGTGAAGGCGTTAACCATGTAGGAGAAGGCGAGCCCGACGGTAGCGGTCTGATTGGTATTGGCCGTCGCCACTGGTGCTGTATTGGTGGGACTGGTAGCCTCTATAGCCTTGTCCGCCTGAATAAAGCCATACCCCGTCCCGAAGTCAAAACCTGTATCGAAGCCAGCGGTGAACGGGTCATCCATATCCAAAGCTGTACTTTCTAAGGCCGAAAGAATGGCATCCCGGGTTATGTTGGGTACTTTTTGTTTCATTAAGGCTGCCACTGCAGCTGCGTGGGGAGCCGCTGCCGACGTGCCGAAGAAATTAGGATAGGTATCAGCATCCTGAGGAATATCACTGCCGAAGAATGTAGTGTTTGTGCCATCAACCGCCGTGATTTCTGGCTTTTGCCGAATAATGCCCGTAGTACCGTTGATTCGTGTACCAGTAGTGGTAAAGAGAATAGGGCTCCCGCCAACCGAAGAAAATGGCTCGATAAGGGCAGTAGTTAAGGTGTTACTGTAAGGGGGTGTGTTGTAAAAAGGAGCAGCGCCTACGCTGATAGCCCGGCTGGAAGCACTATGACCTACTGCCGTTGGGCTTTTGGTGTCATACTCAGTAAGCGCTGTATAACCATTACCGAAATGAATCCACTTTATAATACCAGGATCAGGCCCGGAGCGTTTTGCCAGTACCAGTTCAATGGTAACCGGTGTGCCGCCGGAATTTCTTATGCCTATTATTTCAAGGGGGTCTCCCCCAATATTATTAGCGACACTTGACAGGTCGCTTCGATATACTCCGTTGTAATACACGAGTATATCCATATCGGTTTGTGCACCGGCACCACCACTTACAGAGAAGAATGGATCATCCCACTGGAAAGTAATAACCGCCGTGCGACCGCCAGGAATTGTGAATGACTGTCGTGTATCACCAGCGCTGAAATTATGAACAGATTGGTACGTACTCAATGAAGCAGGTGGTGATATTGAGTTAAATGCATTTTGGTACGAAGACCGAACATTGTTGCCTGCCGATGAAAAGTAGGTAACTCCACTGTTGTTCACAACATCGTCGATCGCCTGAGCAATAATACCATCTTGAAAAAATGGTTCGGCATAATAAAAAACATCATCAGTAATAACTTTACAGCCAGCCGCTGCTAGATTTAGTATACCCTGAGCAAAGACTGATTGGCCTCCATTTGCCGTACTAAAGGCAATAGCTGATCCAGGAGCTATGTCATGGACAAGTTCCGCCATAGCCCGTCCTTCGTCAGTCCCTCCGGATGGATTATCCAGCAATACCTGTACACCAGCAGCCGGCAAATCGCCGGAAGTAACACCAGCCGCTGCTCCACCCTTATTATTGTATGAATCCGACAGGATACCCACTTTTACACCTGTTCCGTCAATACTATAATTCGCCCGGGCTATGTCGGCCCGCATTGCTATATCTCCCTGGGAGGTTACGGAACCAACATTGTGGACAGGTTGATAGGACGGACGGGCAAACTTTAATACGCTGATGTTTTTTAATTCGTCAAGCTTGTCAATTGGCAGGTATCCTGATACTTGCAGCTTGCTAAGTATCCCCTGGGTCAGTCCAAGCGCTTGAAGTGCCTGTAGAAGTGCCTGACCCTCCTGTTCAGAATTGGCAACCGCATCGATGGCAATTGCATTGCCAGATACCACAAACAAATTCGCCGGTTCCAAACCACCAACAGGGGCACTTTGTGCAATGCCCTTGGCGTTGATAACCATTAATAAATCGGGGGTAACTTTAGCCTCTTGAGCCGCCCGCTTGGTTGCATCTATCGTTTGCGCCTGAGCTATAAACGATAAGCTTAGTAATGCTACCGCGAAAAGTGCAGAGATACCTGAATGGCGTACTGTTTTCATCATGTAAAGAAGGGTTAGTTAACAGATAAAGAGGACTGCAAATAATAACTGCCTGAATTATGGTACATAACGACTTGAGAATCAATGCTCATAGCGACTATGGTAAGTACTGCCGAAGGTGAAGTAAAATTTGGCTAAAGCGTACGAACAAAATTTATACGGCTATAAATTTATTAAGCGTGAGAGAGCGTTGACAAACAAGCCGACAATGGGTTACTCATATTGGCTCAATTAGCTATATCGTCTCACTTAGTGGTATTTTGTGTTGTTAGCAGTAACAAATGCTTATTTGTGATTATGCTCTTAAACAGGCCTTAAAACAAAAACGCCCCGACTGATCAGTCGGGGCGTTTTTTGAGAAACCTAAACGGGCAATTAGTCTGCCTTCAACAGCCGGATAATCTGGCTCTGCGTTGGCGTGACTGCCCGTAGTAACAGTATACCCGTTGGCTGATGGCTGACATTGAAGTATATCTTCTCTGAAGTCCCGGCGCGCTCAAGGCTACGCTGATCAACTGTCCGGCCCTGAGTGTCGGTGAGCGATAGAGTCAGCGAACCACCTTGGGCGCCTGTCACCTCGATCTCCAGGGTTTCCCTGACGGGGTTACCCAGCACCCGCAGCTGCAGGGGCGCTACCGGATCGGCGGCCAGTCGCGTGGGTACGGGCCGGGTAGTGCAGGCCTGGCGGAAGTTCCACACGAAGTACACCGAACGAGTAGCCTGGTCGGCAATGGGCAGCGTACTCTGGTTCTGGTCAAAGGGGAAGCTGTAGGTCTGGCCTAACTGACCGGTGATGGTTACCCCATTGATGAACAAATCGGGCAGGGCCGGAGTGAAGGTGCCGTTGCTGTAGCCCACCACAAAGTCCACGCTGCTCAGGGCACCGTTGGTGCTGAAGCAGTTGAAGCTGGTGATGGTCAGCGTCGCCGGACCGGTGGGTTGAGTGGCCGAAGCACTCACGGTGATGGTGAACTGACCACTGCTCGTACCCGCTGCGTTGGAGGCCGAGACGGTCACCGTTGCTACCCCGCTCAGACTGGGCGTCCCCGAGATGATGCGGCTGGTGGCATCGAAGAGCAGGCCCGCTGGCAGGCCACTGGCAGAGTAGGCGATGGGGGTGGTGCCACTAAAGGCAGGCACCATGTAGCTAAACGGCGTGCCTACGGTAGCGGTCTGGTTAGCCAGCACTG
>CAXUKO010000039.1:0-4315 GCA_964251665.1 uncultured Cytophagales bacterium | reverse complement strand
AAACATATCCCTCAGAACTAGCAAGAGACTGTCCGCCAAAACCCGACCACCCCATAATGCCTGTTGATATTGACACATACACCGCCTGTACATTCCACCCAACGCCAACGACGGCTCGATGGCGACGTAGGAGCCTTTTCGGCCTCGTTTGGTTGGGCTGAAAACGTTGACTTTGCGGCCTGCCTCCTGTCGCTGGGACGCTGCCCTACTGATTTTTGGCAAGCCCTCGCTGAATTTCAAGTACGAAATCAACTGAGATTCCATTGTACTCTGCAATTTCTTCAACTGTGAGTTTGCCGCCATTAAGAGCCTTTGTAACGGCTTCTGTCTTTACAGCAAAACGCTCAGTTTCTTTTGCTTCTTCAATTTTCTTGTTCTCGTTCTTGATCGCCAGCACATTCGCTGAAATGGTCATTTCGTAACTCAATCGCTGTTCGGGCGTGAAGGCCCGCTTGTCCAACTCCTGAATCGCGACTCGCAACCATTCCTCATTCCAGAACTGAGGAAACTGCGTTGGCTCACTTACTTCATGGATCGTTTTCATCGTGTAAATCAGTTTGTCCAAATCGCTTTGAATATCGTCCAAGTCTTTTCCAAACTTGTCTAACTCTACCGTTATAAACGTCATTTGCTCGTCTATCAGTTCGTCATTCTGGTTCTTCAAGACTGCAATATTTTGGTAATCAGTAATGTGCGGAAAAATACTGATAGCTAAAATACCAATGCAATAAATTTTGGGCAGATTGTCAAACTGGTAGTCACCCTTCCGAATTAGCGTGTTGAGCCGATAAAATGCATAAAACTTCATCCTTTGAACAAACTCCGGGTATTCGCTCAACTGCATTTCGACGATGAATTCATTACCCGTTTCGTCTCTACAAAACAGGTCATAAATGCCGCTTCTGCTGTCACGAGTTACGCCTTTGATTTCGTTTTGAATAAACGTCACCTCCTCAATCGCTACTGGCGAGTTGATGAGTGCTTGCAATGCCTTTTTCAAAAACCGCGTGTCGGATTCATTACCAAAGGTCGCTTTGAAGCCGTAATCGGAGACGAGAGGAATAAATCGCTCGTTTTCATTGTACAAGTCCATAGAGCAAAGTTACTCAAACAACACCCAAGTATGCCACCCGCACGCGTCAAGATTAGTATACACGGTTTTATGTGAAATCAACCCAACTTTTCTTGATAAATTTTCTTGAACTCAAGAAAGCAAGCTAAAAAACTTGACAGAGGTCTCGACCCACCTACTGTAACTGAGTTCTCTTTGTAATATTCTCCAAACTCTTTCATCAACAGCAACTTCGAGTCATCTTCTTCTGGGGAATATTCAAGTAAAGTCATTACATCTTTAATTTCTTGACAAAAAACTTTTTTCTTATTTTTCACCCAATTGACAAAGTGGATAGGATCTTTTGTATCCGGGCTTGCTTGGTGGCATCTCCGACATAGAAGAACAAGATTAGCTTCGCAATTACATCCCCCAAATGCTTTCGGAACAATATGACATCTTTGTAAATAATCATGGTTGGCCCAAACCTTGAAAACTTCAAAATCGTTTAAATCTGATACATCTACATCTAATGAGCCAGCAAAAATTCCACAAGCCCAACATGATGGCTCACCCCAATCCATGAGATAGTCAAAGTGTTGGTATGAGTCCTCTCTCCAATAATAGGCAATCTTTGCTCTACTTGGCATCCATTTTCTGACACCAATACATGGAGTATTATCTATATGATTCATGTTATAATATTAACACCCGACTGTCGGGGCGTTCACCATGTCAGAGGTGACCCGCCCAACGAGCCAAAGCCCGCCAATCGAGACGCGCGACCTGTCGACCGGAAGCTGACCTTCACGCCCATACTTATTCGGTTCACCCAACACCCCAGGGGGCTGATGGTGAGTAAGTCACTATGATTAAGCCAGCAAGCTGCACCTTTACACCCCCTGCTCGGATGTACGCATGCTTTCTAACTACCTCATTATCAAGCTGCCCCTAAAGTAGTAAAAAGACCCAAATCCTGCCCCGTTATCTCGAATTTGGCCAGTTTTTTCTTGATTTGCCGAATCTGTTGCTGCTTTAGTTGGGCCACATCCCGTACCAGTTTCGTCGGCTCATAAGCCTCGCCCGTTGTCAACATCTTATAGACCACCACGGCTAACTTACGAGCCGTCGCCGTGATGGCTTTGATGCGACCCGCTTTGTAAGCAATCCGCTGGAAAAAAGCCGTCATCGGATTGGGCTTCTTCATATTGCCCAGCGAATTAGCCACCATCCGAAACGTGTTGGGCAACGTTGATTTGTTCTTCAACGTCTTGCGGGACAACACCTTGCCGCCTGATGCCTTGTTGTTAGGAGTGAAACCTAACCACTTGGCAAAGGCTTTGGCCGAATGAAACTTGCTGATCGACTCGCCCACTTCGGCCATGAATGTGAGTAGTGCATCCCGGCCAAAACCGGGTATGTTGCTCAGGTCTACACCCAACAGTTTATGAGCATACTGCTCAATAGGCATCTTGGGGTGTTGCGCGATTGGCGCAGTTTTTGACGGCCTACTGTCGGGTCAGTTACAGCGGCAGGTTGCTCCAGGCCCTTCGTATGGTCAGTAAAATGCTGATCGAGTTCCTTATCTAATTCGGTGATTTCAGCCTGTAAGTTCAGGTAAAGCCGGTAGTTGCTCCTCACCTCGAAACGCATCGCCCCGTTCCAATTACCCCGGAGCAACTCGATGATTTCAGTCGGCTTCTTTTTACAGCCGCTATCGACCAGAGCTGCTAGTTTAACCGGGTCTTCCTCCCCCTGACAGATAGCGGCAATCACGCGCAGACCTGATACCGAGTTGGTGTCGGTCAGGACCGCATCTAGCCGGACATTGCCCGCCCGCAGCGCCTTCTGAATACGCCGGATGTAATCAGCAGCATCTTCCACCAGACTCCGGCGCAACCGCACCAAGGGCCGAATCAACGTCGAAAACTCATCTGGCAAGAAAATCGGTGGCAACAAGCCCAGGCTATGCAAGGTACGGATGTGGATTGCATCCGAGCCGGGCCGCCGTTGCGGTGTCAGACTTGAACCGACGATAGTTTTTGGTATTCGCTCCTGAGGTTACCAATACCGCTCCGGCGGCCCGGCTCAAAGCCAGCCTCTTGAAGCACGTTGACCAGTGGTTTTTCATACCCTCCGGTGGCTTCCAGCGCTACATGTTTGACTTGGTTATCAGTCAGCCACTGAGCTAACCGAAACAGTTCTTTAGTAGACACGCCGAACTGCTGAACGTGTTGCTTTGGATCGTCGCCTACAGCTACTACGTGAAACTGAGAGCCGATGTCAATGCCCGCCACCTGCTGGTGGACTACTGGCATAGCTAAATAGTTGTCTTGCTTTTTCATGCTTAAAAGGGCCGGGCCGCCGGTGCGGTAAGCAGTTGAAACAAAGGGCTATCAGCGGGCTATTTAAGATAGACGATAATCGGGATGTACGGAGTAGAAGCGAAGACTTCTCTACCAATTGGGTTCTCAAAGCATGAAGGGGCTTTCCCCTTCATGACGAATAGCCGGATCGGGCGGTTGGACGGGTTAACGAACACCATGAGCAAGGGACGATCTTCCCACAAAGGGGCTACTGACAGCGCGGTAAAGATAAGCCCAAACGGTGGCCCGCTGTTCTCATGCGTTCTTCTGGGTTCGTTCGCCCGCGAACACGGTGGCTGTTGGGCTGCCGACTTTGAACACCCGGCGAGCGTCCTGTCAGCGGGAAACTACCCCACGCGGAGCGAAAAACACTAGACCTTAGTTAATCCAGTCTGCAACCGCAAAACGATAAACCACATAAACAATTGATAGCAAAACGGCTCCAAAAGCTATTCGAGTTGGGTTAATCTGATAAACGTTTTTTAGGCTCATTTGGGCTGTAATCGTATTAAACAGATTTCCCAATAGAAAAGCGACAATCCAAACCACCATCAGGACAACAATCAAGAAAAGCAACAAAAAAGGAAGGCCCATTGGGGTAGTGTAAAATTAAGGGTTGCTAACAAACAAGCCTCTTCTGTCGGCTATAACCTCAAAAGCCAAACACCCGCCTTGCTCAGGCGATTGGCCTGTCAACCGAAGCCCCAAAATGCAAGCCTAAATCTACCTAATTGGGGCGTTTCTTGTGTCGCACGAAACGCCGAAATGAAAAACAAAAACTGACCTCCGAGATGTATAATCTGTCGCACACGAGCCAGCCACTATGTTACTAACTGCTCCCTCCACCCAACAACCCCGTGTGTTGATGGCGACGTAGGAGCCTTTACACACATGGCCG
>CAXUKO010000038.1:0-7445 GCA_964251665.1 uncultured Cytophagales bacterium | reverse complement strand
CCGACCAAACGCGTCTTTATTAAGTGGGTTTCACCGACCAAACGCGTCTTTATTACCGACCAAACGCGTCTTTATTAAAGTTATCCACAGTGTAAGTGTTTAGTAATCAGTCAATTATTTACTAAAATTTCGCCTTACAAGTGTTTAACAAGAGATATTGATAATACACAAGCGCTTGATAGCTAAAAAAGTGGCTTGAAAAACGGCATTTAGGGTGGCTGACGCGACCGAAAAACGAACTGTCAGAAGTTTGCCAACGAGTCGATCAAAAATCAAATTGGAAAGGGAAGAAAAAAGCAAAAAACTAAAGGGGGCAGAGGGGCGGCAACTATATTTTTAGTTAAACCCTGATTTTTTACTAACTTACTCTGCTCAACTGATCTCATCCTGATAGACGCAGCAGTGGCCAGCCTTTCCCCGTCATCACCTCCTAACCAATCCATCGTTTACAACACAGGGAAAAAAAGAAAACCCATTTGCAGAATAAACCGTCCGGTGCGATATTTGGTCGCGGTTGTGAAGCAAGCCATGACTTTGTAGCTACAAACCCTGCTGCGCGACGGGTTTGTAGCTACAAAGTCAGCCTTTCGTTACGCAAGCTTACGAAAGGCCAGGCTTGTAAGCGTTCCTCTTAACCCCCTTTCCCATGAGTGAAAACAAGACGATTACCCTGCGTTTTCGGGCTAGTACCGAGGAGCAAAAACAGATTGAAGCGAAAGCCAAACTAGCCGGATTGACCGTCAGCGAGTACGTGCGTCGGGTGGCCACTGGTCAGGCTGTGACCGAGCGACTACCCGCCGAGCTGCGACAGGTCATTACGGGTGTGGCCAATAATCTGAATCAATTGACCCGCTATGCTCATCTGCGGCAGTTCGATGGAAAAGCCATCGATGAGATTTTGGTAGTTCTAAAAACGGCCCTGCGATGATTGCCAAAACTAGTATTGGGAGGAGTTTCGGTTCAGCCCTCGAATACGGAGCCGGATTGAAGGAGGGGAAAGAACATAAACCCTCGCAGCTATTAGGCGCGTCCAACTTAGGGGCACGTGATCCCCAGGGCATGGCCGCTGAGATGATCGCCGTGGCGGACAGTAGCCGGTGCCAAAGTCCGGTCTGGCATACGTCCCTGAATTGGCCCAAGGGTGAAGAGGTGCCGAAAGAGCAACTACTACGGGCCGCGTCGGAGTATTGCCGCCAGATGGGAGCCGACCCCACTCGCCACCAGGTTGCCATCTACCAGCACCATGATCGCCCTCATACTCACATTCACATCTACATCAACCGCGTGCCGATGGATGGGGGGGCTGCCTTGGACACGAGCCACAACTACGCTCGGAACGTGAAGGTTTGCCAAGCAATTACCCAGCAATTGGGCATGAGTAAGGTACCTGAGCAACGTCAGAGCCTAAATGATCACGATCCTCACAAGCAAAGTAGCCGCGAATATGTGCAGGAAACGCTTAAAACCACGCTAGCCAACCCGCAAGTCACCACGGTCGAGCAGTTGAGTGAACAGTTACGGTTAAAGGGGGTAGAGAGCCAATTTAAGCACGATAGCAACGGGGTATTGGTGGGTTGCAGCTTTCGTTACGACGAAACGGCTGTAAAAGGGACAGAGGTAGGTCATAAGGCTAAGCAGATCGGCCAGCAGTTGAGTCTAAACCAGCAGGAGCAGAGCCAGAGCCAAACGGCTTGGGATGCTTTATTCAAGGGATATACAGCGGCTAGCGAGAAAGATCGCTGGAATGAGCTGGCAGCGGGCTATCAGCAAACGAAACAAGAGGAGATGAAGCAGAACATAGCTAAGCAGGAGAAAGCCCCGGAAATCGAAGAAAAACAACAAAGACGGCCCCAGCAGGGGTTAGGTTTATGAACCCTCAGGATTTATTCAACGACATCAAGTCGATTAAAGCCCAATTAGATGAGTTAAGCAAACGTCCCACCCCGGCCACATCGGAGCAGCTAGAGCAGGTAGCTGATCGACCCATCACGTTAGATGCCAAGAGCTTTGCTCAGCATGTACTACCCGATCTGAAAAAGGGCTTGCCGGATACAGTGGCTATCGAACAGGCTGCCGATAAAGCGGCTACTAAGCTCACCCAGACGGCCGATCAAGCGTTTCAACGCTTTGAGCAGACCGCGCAGCGTATCCCCCGTCATGTGCGAGTAACGGGCGACATTTATGGATTTACTACGTTCTACGCGGCTATCGCGTACGGATTGGTGCTGTTGGCCGTGGTCTTCGGTGCCTGGTTGTTATGTGACCATTACCGGGAACAGGCTCAGGAAACGGTTATCTATAAACAAGCCCAGGAGGTCATTCGGGAACGAGATTACTACTACAACCAAATTCAAGATTACAAGCGCAACAACTCGAAATATGCCCGGCTATTCCCAGCTTACGACGACAAAGGATTCTGGGATCAGTTCAATAAACCTTGATTTGAATAAGACAAAACCGTTTGATGGTTTATAACAGAGAATAGTTTTATTGAAAATGGGCTAGGGCGACGCCAGACAAACAATTCATTGCTCATCTCAATATAAACAGTCGTCTCAAGTGAGAGCGTTTGGTGATAATCATTTTCCATTAGCAAAATGCTTCTAATGACTAAGCATGGAGTTATCCTACCAAGCTGTCAAATTCAATAAGTTGCCTACAAAGTATGAAGCCCTATTTTCCGACTTGGATTAACTTTAGAGCGCGTTCGAGTACTTCGTCATGACCCTGACGAATGCCCTCCACGGTGGGTTCGACCATTACGTCAGGTGCAATCCCTATACGTTGCGTTTCCCGGCCATCCGGGTAGTACACCCCAAGACCACTAAATGCCGTCCGGTAACCGCCTGGTAAGGGCACCCAGACAATATCGCCATCCGCCCCCGCGGTTGGACGCCCCACAAAAGTTGCCTGTGCATGAGTCCCAAAGGCCATAGCCGTAAACTCTGCTTGGCTTTGAGTAGATTCATCGATGAGAATAACAACTTTGCCCTGATAGGGCTTAGGGGACTGTAAGGGCGAAAGTTTAGTCGTGACGGCCCACTGAAAAGCACCAGGGAAACGCATATCTGGACGAGTAAAGCGCGCGAACGGTGTGAGTTTGTTGACTAAATAGCGACCAACTGAGTAGACGGTCTGTTGTGGATAACCTCGTAGGTCAAACATGATTGCCTTGGCCGGCAAGAGAGCAGTCATCACACTGTCTACCTGTTTCTGGCTGAGCTTGCCAATGTTCACATATCCCACTCCACCTGCCAGCCAGCTACTAACCGGATAACGGGCGCTGGTATAGGCTGCTCGATTACGGCCCAGCTTGGCGTGAGGATAGCGCGCCACTGTTACGATGGTGTCCCGCCCTGTCAGGTCAAGCGTGAGCTTTGCGGCTTGGGTTCCAACTCTAAATAATGGCGTTAAATCCCGTAGTAATGCCTGAGGGGTTGAAGCCGATACATAAGGCCGCAGTCGATCAATGCGTTCACCAATAGTTTCCCCATCAATATGACTGATGACAGTACCAACCATTAGCCAAGGCGGAAGAGTCAGCGAGTCATTGTAGAGCTGAGTAACAACCGCTTTATTGCCCAGTAACTGCACTTCAAAGGGTAGCCAAAGCCGGCCTAAATCGCACCGTAAACACCGGCCTGGATTCAGGCTTTCCATAAAACCGTGACCGTCTTGGATATGGGCCACTAATTGAAAGAGAGCCAGCTGGTAAGTCGACTCAGTGGTTGCCTGTTGGAAAACGGGAATGAGCTTGATCAGGACCTGATCCCATTTAGCGTCGATAGCGTACTTGTAGGGAAAGAAATAGTGAATAATATTCCAATACCGGAATAAGGTTAGCAGTCGGAAATTAGTATCAAGCTGGGTTATGTTGGCATAAACTTTTTCGTTTTCAAAACTTAGGTTTCCTGCCAATTCTAGTTTCGCATAGCTGTTGTCTCCTTGATAGCGGTTGTCTTTGAGGTAATTCAACTGGTCTCGGAGTGTACTTGTCAGGACGAGAGAATCAGCCAAAAACGACAGATCCAAGTTTTGCCGGACGTTGGCTGATAGTGCTGCTTGAGTCAAGCATTTGCGACAAGGCTTAACCGGTCCCAGTTCCTGCAAAAGGGTTTGATAGAGTGCGGAGAGTTGTTGTCGGTCCTGTGCCTTTTCAACAGCTGGTATCAGTCGGAGCAACTGGCCGTCCCAATCAAGTTTACCGGTGGCTACTGCCGGATGGTAGTACTTGAAGAACCCCCATATTTTAGCCAGAGAAGCTAGCTTTTGGGTCTGGGTCAAGGGCTGAGCCCGCACGGAGGAAGATAGTAGAAGAACTATGAGCAAATAACGCATGGTCAGGGTTTTCGGACGGTCTCAAACCTAGATACCCTAGCCATTGAAAGCAACCCAAGGTTGGTTAAAGTAAGTTAAAACTGGACTTCTCAAGAGTGAGAAGCGCGTCTTTTTGGATACTCCACTGGGTAATTCCTCAATACTTTAAACTGATTTACATGTGTCTTTTAAAACACCCCATTCAAGCGACGGTCGCCGAATTCCAGCCGTTTGTATCAATTCTCGCTACGCTCAATCTCAAATAGTTATCTCACAAATCAACGTCGGATTTTCAGCGGTACAGCTGAGTTTGTAAGACTATTTTTTCAAACAAAAAATTGTCTCTCTTTCCGCAGAATTACTCGACGTTATAAAAAAAGTGCAACGATTCATAGTAGTTGCGGCTGAGTGAAACGTAGCACTTTTTAGAGGGTTGTTGTATAATTAGTTTTATGTTAAGGGACACAACATCGAAACCGGACACAACGGCAGACACCCACCAATCTTAGAAAAGTATAACAGGGTTACTTATTCTCCCTTTCCAATCAGAGGTTTGTTTAACCGGGAAGCAGGTGCAGCAGCCGAGCGGCTGCCTGCTCCCCGTCGATTTCGTTCAAAGCGTAGAATTCAACGGAGCTTCCTACCAAGCGGACGCCATCCCAACGGCCCATGTTATCACGGTAGATGACTGCATACCCGGCCAGATCGCCAATCTCAATCCGAATATCATCCAGTACGTTTTCTATGTCATTGGTCACGCTTTTGCTGCCCTGATCCAAGTCAATAATGGCAATGACACTACCCTCGACGGTGTAGGTATAATCCGCCCGAATTTTTCCTTTGTGCCGGTGATATTGTTCCATTGGTGGTAATCGTGACTAATCAGATTATATGCTTCTATGTGCTGGAAACCACTATATTTAAGCCGTGACTACTCATTCTGCCTAAAATGACTAATCAGGAGTATCTGACTATCAAAGAAGCGGCTCAGCTTTATAGCCGCTCTGAACAAACCATTCGGCGATTAGTCAAACAGCATGTTTTGACTAATCACGTTCGTTCCGAAGATACCCCCAAAGGGAAAGCGTATCAGATCAGTTCGGTACTGCTTCAGCAGGAGTATGAAGCCCCTACAGTGGCTACACTGCCCGCCCTGATAGTGTCTGATTCATTACAGCAGGAGAATCAACAATTACGGGAAGCGGTCGCCGAGCGTGACCGGACGATTCAGCAATTGCAAAACAGACTCTTTGAGCAAGGAGACATTATGAACGCGATGGCTAATCAGATGACTAATCAACTGACTAATCAGAAGATGGGCAATATTGAAGAATTATTGATTCAGCAAAACGCCCAAATAAGCGATCTACATAAACGTTTGCCCGCGCCTGAAGCCGATGAGCCAGCCCCTAACCGGCGCAGCTTATGGAACCGGTTATTCGGTCGCTGATTCGCCCTCGATCAGGTCTAAATAAGTGTCCAGTTCGCCTGGCTCTAAATCTTCTTTCTCTGATTTATCATAAACGGCCAGCAAGTACACCGCTTCCTGAGTGACCTTGACGAAGGTAATCACCCGCGCCCCACCGGATTTGCCTTGCTTCTTACTGGCAATGGCCATGCGTACTTTGTAGCAACCTTTACCCAGAGCCGCCCCCTGAGTAGGTTCTTCCCGCAAGGAGTCAAATAATACCCGCAGATCATTCTTTAGCGACGGATATTTTTTAGCCAGTCGTTTCGCCTGACGGTCAAAGGTTGGCAACCGTTTCAGGTCATAACTCATCGAGTAATTCGTAAGCGTCACGGGCCTGCGTTTTGCCAGCCAATACGTCGTTCAATTCCTCGACTGCTTCACCCAGTTCGGCTAGAAACAGGGCTTTTTCATTGGATATGCCCACTGGTAGCGGCTTAGCTTTCACAAACGACAGGCTACGCAGCAACTCCATCATGAAGCCCACTTTGCTATCAGGAATGTCCAAAACGATTTTCATACGAGCAAGGTAGTAAGTTCTGTCCTTTTTAGCGTGTTTTTAGGCTCTGTACGCCCCTATCTACTGGTTTGCAGCCATTCCCCTTATTTTTCTTTTCCCTTCGTTTCTAAGCCAAATACCTTGGCTGTATAGCTGCCCACGTTCTTTACCTTGCCATCGGCTGCCTTCGTTTGAATATCGTAGAGTTGGCGGGTAACGACTTCGATTGAGTGAGTGGCCAGTACGGTATCCGCCTGATCGGGCCGGAGCCGGAATTGCTTAACTAACCGCTCGTGCAGGTTTGACATTTGAGCCGGTTCGGGTTTAGCCTGGTAGAATACCTCAAACTCGACTTCAAAGACTGGTTTACGGCCACGTCCAGGGCGATCACCGTAGACAGGTTTGTATGTAAATGACAAGTCAGTATGGCCGTTAATTTCTTTCGCTGCTACTTCCAATATTCGTGTTTCAAACTTGGTCCATGTTGGGTAACTGTCCTCTCCAGTTTTTGGGTCAATAACACCCAGCATTGTTTTTAGCTCAGTCAAATTACGAGTGAAGGTCTTATCCTTCATGTTTTTGTACATGCAAAGCAGTTCATAGATCCGCTTAGCGTAGGCCGAATTAAGCGAGATCGCGGCCACCAACTGAATTTTGGTGAAGCGTTGGCTCAGATCAACATAAAAAGGCCGTACTTTCTGTGATAGCTCAAGCTCAATTACACCAGTGCCTTTTTTGTATTCGGCTGATGCAAAGAAGCTTGCTTGTAGAAGGTTGCCATTAGGTAGAGTAGTCTGAAAGACGCGCCCTACAAGCTTTTCTGTGGCCTTTTTGTAAGTCTCAAACTTCAGCTCATCGGAGCCGGTTAGGTTCGCCATTTCCTTTACCGATACTTGATACATCTTCATCGGTGGGTCTTCTTTTCGCACTTGAGCGACGACCATATACAGAATGTTCTTCTCCGCTTCGGTCATTTCGTAGCGAGCAACGGTCAATACGTTGTCCTGCCAAATTTCTACGGGCTTAGGCATTTTAGACTGGTTTATAGGCAAATATAAAAAAGACTCTTAATAAAAGCTCAAAGTATTTTACATGTGTCTTTTCTGCCGACCAAACGCGTCTTTATTAAGTGGGTTTCACCGACCAAACGCGTCTTTATTA
>CAXUKO010000037.1:0-10378 GCA_964251665.1 uncultured Cytophagales bacterium | reverse complement strand
GTCGATGACCACTAAAGGGCCGCCCGGATATTCTACGCCGTTGCCCAGGTCGTAGGCCCCATCTTTGGGGTAAGGTCCCTGATAGGAGGCCATCGTGCCAGGAGCCGTTCGCCAGAGCCACTGGGTTTGCCCCTGTCGGATGGCGCCCAGATGGTAGCGGGTGCTGGCCCACTGAGGAGCCGCTGTTCCGCCCGAGCCGCCTTCGTAAGAGATGACCAGATTGGAACTGGTAGTAGGGGCAGGATTAAGCCCCCAACTGACGGTTTTTCGGTAGAGCGGGTCATCTTTACCAGATGGCGGGCTGGCGGCCAGGGTATTTTCAGTTCCCCAAAGTGGGTTGTTGTTGCTATCATAACCAGCTAGTGAACGGGTGAGCCATTTGCTGGATAGACCCAATTTAAAGTCGCTGATGCGTCGCAGCGATCCATCGGGATAGAGTCGGAATCCGTTATTGAACAGCACCCCCGTGAAACGCATGGTTTTGTCCGTTACCAGTTCAACGAGTTCCAGCTTGTCGGCTTGGCTACTCGGCTGGAGTGCGTAAGTCCGGCCATTAGACAGCGTGATGGGACTCAGCAGGCGATCGAACTCATTGTCTTTACTTGCAGCCACCAGAGCACCCCAGTTCTTTACCAGCGTCCAGGAACCGTTGTCTGGCGCCAGGGGCTTGGTATAATCTACCCTGAACTCGAGGTAGTCAGAAAACAGCCGGTTCGGATTGGTAGCGTCAGTAGCCATGCTGCGAGCATGGGGAATGTACATCAGCGTTTCTATAAAGTTGCGCCCGGCGGAATAGTGCTGGCAGCGGTAATTACCCCCGTCGCCGATCCAGAAGGAGCCATCGGGCTGGAAGGCCACAAATACTCCTGTACCTTCGGGATGGCGACTATCACTGAAAGCAAACTTGTCGTTGCTAACTGTAGCATCGTTGTTATAGCCTCCGGGCTGGCCGAGCACCCAAAGGGCAGTAGCAGAGGTAGGACTGAACGCTTTGACTTGCTGACAGGAACCGCCGTCAACCACCAATAACGTAGCCCCATCTAGGGAGGCACCTAAAGCCAGGGGGGCGTTCAAACCGGTCAACTGACTGCCCGTGGCTGTTAACCGGCCCTCGCTGGTCAGGTTGTACTTGAGCACGGCCGTGCCGCTGATGAGCCACAACTGGTTCTCACCGGCCAGCACCAGCCGGTCCGGGGTGGGCACCGACACCGTCTGCACCACTGCCCCGGTGGTCTTATCCAGCACCTGAATCTGGTTCAGTGACCGGCGGGCCACCAGCAGCAGGTTTCCTTTGCTCTGCACTGCCAGGCCTGTGATGGCAGCGGCAGGGTCGTTGATCAGGCCAATAACACTGTTGTAAGTAGCCCCCCAGGCCGTCTTATAGGTAGTTCCCTGACCGAACTGAACCGGAGTGTCGTCACTCACCTGCGTGGCGAAGATGAACGAGTACGACTGATTGGGCACATAAGGATCGAAGCCCGCCCAGTACACCCGCACACCGTCGGTGGCGACGAAAGGTGTCTGCTGCCCGTATCTTGTGCCCTGCATGAGCTTGGTCTTAGCCTGAGGATTGGCAAGATTAAATTTGGCCTGTGCTGGGGGTGCTTCATTATAACCCGAGCAGTAATAAGCTGCGTTGCCGGTGCAGGCCATGCCGACGATGGGGTCGAAGTCGTGGTGGACGGTGGGTCCGGCGAAGCGGTCGGAAGTGTTCCCCACCACGCCTTCCCAGGTGTAGGTGATGTTATGGGTCAGGAGTTGGACCTGATAGTTTTGGGGCATGGCCAGTTGTCCGTTATCATCGATGCCATCCCAGGTCTGGGTCTGGGCTCCGGGTGCGAGGATGCGGTCATTCCACAGGGTTCGGATGAGGGTACCCTCTTTGGTAAAGACACCGGCGCTGGTGTGAGCGGAGCTATTGAGCGTAAAACTGAATGAGAGAGAAGGTTCAAGTTGACCTTGTACATATTTAGGTATGATAAAACATAATACTGTTAAGGTAGCAAAGTGCATTCTTAATTTTGACATATATACGGCAGTTTTCGATCGAATACTACCGATTTTATTTACAAATACCAATTACTGTAAACTAAAAAAGTTTATAATAATTGGTATGTTAAAAACATATTTATTAAAATTAAGATTTCACTTATATAAATTTGTTGTTTGTTTTTGCTCAGAAGCAACTGTTATAACGAGGGGAGGACATTAAAAAAGTAAGCTATTAATATTTATGGGAATCAAGAGTTGAAAAGCAAGATGTAGAATCCAGCTGCCAGTCGGTCTAAGCAGTGTACTAAGGCTCCTTTCTCCGAACGAATTTTGGCCCCACACTGGATTTGTGTCTTTTCGGTAAGCCAGTTAAAGAGTGATTCAATTGGCTGACGCATCCGACTAACATAAGTCGAATAGCCCTTATCGGCTGCATCCAAGCGTTTTTGGCCTTTTATGAGTTTAATGAGTGTACACAGAATTAGCTGTTGCTCAGCCGCCAGTTGCTTACTCAGCGAAGCCGACGCATACGCTTTATCGCTCACTAAGCAGCCCGTAGGCAGCAGGTAGACCAGTTCTGCCCGCAGAGCGGTCAAGTCATTGGCCGAAGCTTTGGTGAACTGAATCCGCTTCGGCAGGGGCATCTTTTGCACGCGATCTACCGCAATCAGATGCATTTTGAGACCATGATAATCGCGTTTCTTGGTTGAACAGTGGCCCGTGTCGGCGATGTCAGCAGCAACGCGGGCCGACGGGTCGTTTGCTAAGGATAATGGGTAAGGAGTCCGTCAAGCGAACATCGGCCAGAGCCGGTAGCCGCTTGATTTGTCTCATGAGTCCTTCAATTAAGGGCTGAAAGTGGCTACTAATGGCATTAATTCGGTTGTTGGCAGCCTGACAAAAGGGCAATTGTGGGAACCAGCCAAGCCAGTGGTCTCCGACGTATTTGTAAGTTTGGCTCAGGGTAAAGCGTTGCTCAATGAGACCATAGAGGTAAATCGTCATCAGTTCCTGATCGGTAAAGCTGGGGCAATAATTGTTGCTTTGCCGGTGCGATTACAAATCAGGATTCGTATCATAGCACCGGGCTGGCGCTCCAGCAGCAAACGTAGTCATAGAGGGTAAGGGCTTTCTTATAAAACCATTTCTTGATTCATAAATAGAATCATAGTGTGGAATCTGTCGGCAAATTCATCAAGCTGCGCAGCCATATTTTTAGGCTTTATCCGCCTTAATAAGTTGAGTGTCATGGTGCGTAAGCTACTCATTAACCGGCAAATTGCTTGGTTGCCCGTGTGCAGAGCATCCTCCCCTAAAGTCATGTACCGCCGATAATGCATCGCTCCAATGCGCCAGTGCTGACAAATTGCATCAAATAATTCATCGGCCTCTGTCTGGTTAGCTGGTTGGACATTACTCAAAAAATAACCTAAAGGGCGGCCCCGCAATATCCTTTACGATATCGGCTGTCAGTCGTGCGTGGTACAAACGGTTTAGGTTTAATAGTCTGTAAATCAGCCACTTTAATCAGTATTCGTACCTGTTGGAAACTTACCTTGTGGCCCTACTCCTAGAGTTCGGCCACGATTCGCCGACTGCCATAACGTCGTTTGTGTTTGCTAAACACGCGATCGATTAGCTGTTTTTTATCCTGTTTCGGTCCGATTAGCTGGTAGCTTTGCCCCCTTTTGTATCGGTAATAAGCTGTCCGGCTCAGACCTAATACTACACACAAGGTCTCGACCGAAAATTCACTACTCAGCATTTCAGCCAGGTCGTATCGGGGCTTCAAGTGGCCCGGCTGAAAATGCTCAAGGCTTTTTTAAGATTTCGCGTTCAGTTTCAAGTTGCCGCATCCGCTCCTTTAAGTGCTGGTTCTCAGTAGTGAGTTCGCTTTGACCGGCGACCACTTTTTTACCCACTTGGTTCACACTTCTCCAGCGATAAATCAGATTATCCGACACGCCCAGGGCGTTGGCAACGTAGGCTGCGGTCTGTCCGCTGTCGAGCATTTTAAGGACTTCAGTTTTGAAATCGACGTCGTATTTGCGCCGTGTTCTTGGGGTTTTCTTTGGCTGCATGGCCTTGCTAAGTTAAGCAAGTCTGTGTGCCGATAAACCCGACCATCTCATATTATGGTGCTCCCCAATAGTTAGACAGGTTTTGGGGTCAGTCTAAACTTGTGCCGCTCAGAAGTGAAATTGTACTTTTCCCCTTTCCACCCCTTTTTCGTACCAACTCGTAGGCGTTTGATAACCCAACGATTGGTGCTTTCGATCTTGGTTGTAAAACCGAAAGTAGTTGCTTAATCCTTCCTACAACTCGCGCCCGTCTGCGTAAGCCCGCATATAAATATGCTCGTATTTGATGGTCCGCCAAAATCGCTCAATGAAAATATTATCCAAGGCTCGCCCTTTTGCGTCCATGCTAATCTTTACTTCGCCATCAATCAGTGGGTTAAGAAATGCATGGCTCGTAAACTGACTGCCTTGGTCAGTGTTAAAAATCTCCGGTTTGCCCCACTTGGTTAGGGCCTCTTGTAAGGCGTCGACACAAAAGTCGGCCAGCAGTGTGTTACTCAACCGCCAGCTCAAAATGAACCGGCTGTACCAGTCAATCACTGCACACAAATACAAGAAGCCACTTGCCATCGGTACGTACGTGATATCAGTCGACCAAACCTGATTAACTCGTTCAATTGATACCCCCCGTAATAAATAGGGGTAGATCGTGTGGCTAGGCTGTGGCTTGGAGAGGTTGGGTTTTGGTCCTACCGCTTCCAGCCCCATCAGCCGCATGAGTCGTCGAACCCGCTTGATATTCAGAGGTTGTGCTTCGTTAGTGAGTTCCTCATGCATCCGCCGTACGCCCATTTCCGGCCGGTCGGTGAAGAGTTTATTAATTCGCACCATCAACGCCAAATTTGTTGATGACTCGCCCACGGGTTGATAGTAGTAGCTGGATCGGGGAATGCTCAGCAACGTATATTGTTGACTAATACTTAACTGCGGATGCGCGGGTTCAACCAAGTGGCTACGGTCTAAGCCTAGCTGGTCCGTAATTTTTTTTTGAGCCAATCGTTTTCGACTTTCAGTTGCCCAATCTGTTGGAAGAGCGGGTTTTCGATCTGCTCTTGTCTTGAACCCCTGAAAGTGAGCCAATGAAAAGTAGAGTAAAAAAACTAACTTTCATTGGTAATCAAAAGGGAAATGAAACAGGGCAAATTCTCCGAATCGCAGATCGTGGCGATTTTAAAACAGCAGGACACTGGACAAACGGTCGCCCAGATCAGCCGCGAGCACGGCGTTAGCGAAGCCACTTTTTATAATTGGAAGGCTAAGTATGGCGGAATGCAAGTCTCCGAGGTTAAACGGCTCAAAGACCTTGAAGATGAAAACCGACGGCTCAAGAAGATGTATGCAGAGCTAAGTTTGCAACACGAGATCACCAAGGAGGCACTCCAAAAAAAGTGGTAGGGCCTGTCGAGCGCAGAGCATTGGTCAAATGGATGGTCGCTGAAAAGGGGGTCAGCCAACGCAAAGCTTGCCGCTGGACAGGCCTGAGTCGAAACTCGATGGCAGAGCCGATGGCCGTTAAAGAAAAAGATCAAGAGCTGCAAGACCGTATAAAAGCAGTCGCTGAACGCTACAAACATTGGGGCTTGTTAAAGATCTATCGCAAGCTGTGAAAGCAGGGCGAGACAGTTAATCACAAACGAGTCAGGCGCTTATACCGGATGGCTGGCTTGACTCTGCCACGAAAATTGAAGAAGCGGCTACCAGAATCGGTTCGCCAACCATTGCCGAAAGCAACGGCTTGCAATGGTTGCTGGTCTTTAGATTTTACATCAGATGCGCTGACCGACGGTCGTAAGTTTCGGACACTCAACGTGATCGACGACTATAAGCGGGAAGCGTTGGGCGTCGATGTCGATTATTCGCTGCCCGCCCAGCGGGTGACCCGGCTACTGGACAACTTAGTGGAACGTTACGGAAGGCCCGAACGATTACGCAGTGACAATGGCCCGGAGTTCATTAGTCAAACCTTGCAAAACTGGTGTGCTGACAAGCAAGTGGTCTTGCACTGGATCGAACCCGGGAAGCCAACCCAGAATACGTACATTGAACGATTTAACGGTACATTTCGACGGGAAGTGTTGAATGCCAATACGTTCAATAATCTGGTGCAGGTGCGCCAAACGGTGGACGCCTAGCTGGTGGAGTACAATACCGAACGGCCCCACCAGGCGTTGCAGTTTATGACCCCGGTCGAATACCGACAGGCGGCTTGAACTCTAGTCAAAACTGGCTCACCAAACGGGGTAAGGACACTCTCGCTGCTCAATATTGAGCACTGGTTTGCTGGTCGGTGACTCGAAAATTGTGGGCATTCCATCGAGTACCTGCCGTTTCCAGTCGGTGATCTGCTGGGCATGGATACCAAAATCGCTGCTGAGTTGGGCTAACGTTTTGGCTCCCTTGAGTGCTTCCAGGACTACTTTGGTCTTGAAGGCAGCGTCGTGGACGCGACAAATTGACTTGGTCATTATTAGACATTTTGTAGGTCGAAACTAATTGATTCAAGTTATCCTACCTGTCTAGATTTTGGGGAGCATTATATATTGATCGGCTCAGGAGCCATTGAGTCAGCCCACCGGACGGTAGTACAAATACGATTAAAGCGATTGGGCCAACGCTGGAGTATAGCTGGTGCTCAACATGTGCTGAACCTAAGTACTTGCTTTATGAGCCAACGATGGGAACTGGTCAGAAAGCATATCGAACCATTCAACTATGCAATGGCGGCATAGCGGCAATTTGAAATGCACCCCATCGCTCAAGCTTTTTTTTCAGCACTTGTCGACCTAATTCCTGCCAAATTTCATCGAACGACTTTTCATAGTCGTAGAAGGTTGGCGCACTTTTAGAACGTGTTGGGGAATTATATTTGGCAAGTGGGTCAAATTCGTTGTAGCATGATCTGAACGTTGGCTAAATAAAGCCAACCCACCGAAGAAGATAGCGTGTACTCATAATCTTTGCTGATGCGTCGAAAGAAATTAGTTCAGGCAATGCTCCGTTCGACTACCCATCGCTTGGCTACGGGCACAAAACCATAGGCCGATTCGGGACGCGAAGCTTTCTCGAAATCGATCGCACCGGCGAACCGGCTCCACTCAGCCAATGCCTGAGCAAATACCCTATTATAAGCCTGATCGCAATAGACCTTCTCCAGCCGCTCCCCAACCCGCCAGAGTATAGTGCCGATTAAAGGAATAGCAGCAGGGCCTTCTGCTTCATTCGCGGCATGTACATCGACCACCCAAAAGCGGCCATCAGTGTCTACTACAAACTCTCGTTTTCGCCCATTAACTCGTTTGTTGACGTCCAGACCTCGGTACTCGCAAATCATAGGATTTAGCTTAACCGCATCGGCGGACCGACTCTGTGCATCAATACATAAAACAGATGGATAGGCTTCTCTGCCGACTCGTTTTCGGTCGAATTGATTCAGGGCTGCGTTGATTCGCTCGAAGGTGCCGTCCTGCTTCCACTGGTTAAAGTAATAATAAACCGCCTGCCAGTTAGGCCATTCTTGGGGCAAATTGCGCCACTGGCAGCCCGTTCGCAGAAGCCACAGAATAATGTTGATCATCTGACGCGGGTCGTGTTTTCGCTTGCGTTTGAGGTTAAAAAAAGGCGAAATTGCGGCCCATTGAGGGTCGGTCAGTGGCTTCCACTGTTTGCGGTCCGCCGGTGCGGTCATGACTCTGTAGTTTGGCGACCACAAAGTTGGCACGACGCTCAACCTTTCTCAATTCCCAAACACCTTCTTAAGTTGTTGCAAGTCCTGGTATTTTTGGCGGGTCAAGGCCATATATTCATCTTCAGTCATGCCCTAAGCTAACGACATTAGGCGACAATTTGAAACGCACCCGCCCTGACCGCGTTTGCCACTTTTCAACTCTTGATTCGCATTATCATCAAAGGGCTTCTAACTCGTCATATTGAGCGTCAACCAAGGCGTGAAGTTCTTGACGAATCATGGTAATAATAAAAATGGTGAGTTAGTCAATGTAACCTTTTCTAAGTACTTTTGAAATGCAACCATAAGAGGTTAATATGCATATGGTATATTGGTATAGTAAACTTAATACCTTAGTAGTCAGTTAAAAATGAAAGCCTAATTAATGGTCATATTTTTAATATAGCTTTTGGTTATAGTGCGAGGAAATTTAAACAGTGAATTAAGGGAAGCACAGGAATATTGACGTATAATTATGAGAACACTCCTTACTTATAAACAATTTCTCATAGTACTAGTGTTACAGATTCTTTTAAGAAAAGATAGTGGTTACGCTGGCATTATATATACTGAATTGACGTCTGGCTTATCCGCGTTTTTTAATAAATATGATAGTACTAATGGAGTGATCGTCGATAGCACCGTCATTACGCCAAGTACACTCTCATTCAGTTTTACGCTCAATAGCTCCGCTCACACCAGCGCCGGGGTCTTCACCAAAGAAGGTACCCTCATCCGAACCCTGTGGAGCGACCGTCTCCTCTCCGCCGGTGCCCACACCCAGACCTGGGATGGCATTGATGACAACGGACAACTCGCCCCGCCCCAGAACTACCAGGTCCAGCTCCTGACCCACAACATCAGCTACACCTGGGAAGGCGTGGTGGGAAACACTTCTGACCGATTCGCCGGACCGACCGTTCACCACGACTTCGACCCCATCGTCGGCATGGTCGCCACCCCTGGCGCCATCTACCACTGCACCAACTACGCCGAGGGAAGACCCGCCCAGGCCAAGTTCGCCACCAACAACCCCCAGGCCAAGCTCCGCATCTTTCCCAACCAGGGCACCGGCCAGCGCACCCAGCTGCTGGCCACCGACGGCACCCTGGTCTACTGGGCTGGCAGCGACCCCTACCACGAAACCACCTCTTTTGTCTTTGCGTCCCAGACCAGCAACGACGCCCAGGCCAGCTTTGCCAAAGGCCGCTCTTACACCACCGCCTGGGGGGCGGTCTACCCCAGCGTGATCGGCTGGCTCGACCAGGCCGATGCGCCCATCACGGGCCTGGCGGTGCAGGGCAAGGGCAATCTGTTGCTGGTGGCCCGGCGGTCGCTGAACCAGATTCAGGTGCTGGAGAAGACCACCGGGGCGGTGGTGCAGACGGTGACGGTGCCAGCTCCGGATCGGCTGGTGCTGGCGGGGGACAACCAGGTGTGGCTCATCAGCGGCACGGCCGTGCTCAAGTACAACCTGACTAACGAGGGTCGACTAACGGCTGCTAATGTATCCTTGAAAGGATTGGTGTCTCCGTTGGCTTTGGCCCTCTCGCCCGATGGGGCTACGCTATTGGTGGTTGACGGTGGTTCCAGTCAGCAAATCAAAGCGTTCAGCCCCACCTCTGCTAATGCTTTATGGGTGCTCGGCCAGCCCGGAGGCTATAACAACGATGCTACGGTTACCAATGATAAGTTCTACTTCAGCCATAGCCGGGAGCCTTTAATCCCGTTTGTTGCCTTTCAGTCTGATGGCTCCTTCTGGGTTGGTGACCCGGGGAATTACCGCTGTCAGCTCTTTGCTCCCGACCGCAGCTTCCGTCAAACGTTAATGTACGTTCCCCATTCTCGCAGCATGGCTACTGATGCTACCAATCCGAACCGGCTGTTTGCCGACTACCTCGAGTTCAGGGTAGATTATACCAAGCCCCTGGCGCCGGACAACGGTTCCTGGACGCTGGTAAAGAACTGGGGAGCTCTGGTACCGTCTAGCAAAGACAATGAATTCGACCGCTTGCTGACCCCCATCACACTATCCAACGGCCGGACTTACGCCTTGCAGCCTGGTGGACAAAATGACAAGCTGGAGCTTGTCGAGCTAGTGGCAGGTAAGACTATGCGCTTTACGGGGAAACTCATAGACAATGGGTACCGACTTTATGCGGACGGATCACTCCGACGCATTACTGATTTTGCTGTAGGGGTAAGCAGCCGTTTCAATCAGCTGCCCTTGAAAGGTTTTGATGAAACAGGTCTGCCCGAATGGGGAACAGAGACTACGCTCGCGTCGAGTCCACCGGCCACTCGTGCGGACCCCCTCTATCGAAAAACGGTTGGCTGGGGACTCAATCCCGCCCCTACTACTAAGTCCAATCTGGTTATCTCCTATGAAGGTGGTTCTGCATCCCCCCAGTGGGCGAGCACCCGCTACCATCTGGGCGCCATCCGACAGGGACAAACCCAGTGGCTCTGGCGGACCGCACCCGGCACCATGGCCGCCTATCAGGGACCTTACCCCAAAGATGGGGCCTACGACCTGGGCAACGGCGTGCAGTACCCCGGCGGTCCCCTGCTGGTCATCGAT
>CAXUKO010000036.1:0-11282 GCA_964251665.1 uncultured Cytophagales bacterium | reverse complement strand
CGTGTCGGACGAAACCTGCCGAACGCGCACTGTTTATGGAAATCACCCAACGACCCTGAGTGCTGATGGCCTTGTAATCTACTTGAAAAAAGCACGTACCCGCTGCCTTTACATACTCAGCAGGTTGGGCTGCCGCTCTCCTTGGGGGCGAGCAACCTGTCGCCCGACAAGCCGCCCACGCGGAGCGAACAACTACAGTCTTATGGATTTAACCATTCTCTATCAGGCTTCGCTAACAATCGGGCATTGTTGTAAGCTTGGTCAAGGCTCAAGATTGTATGAGCTTTATGAATATTTTCATCTTTACTCACTACTAAAGCCCCTAATGCCTCAGCTTTGTTTGCTCTAAAACAGAGAGGAATAAGGTACTGAATACTATTGTCATAAAAGTGAGGAATAGCCGTTTTGTAATTGCGCCTGATCCTTTTTTTTGCTAACTCGATAGCATCTTTTATCTCTTCAATAAAAGCTTCGTCGTCTAAACTTCTTACTCGCTCAGATTCAAATCTTCCTTTACGTTTGAGAAGATGTTCTTTATCTGGAATTATTGGAGTTCTTGTATCAAATATCAAATCAGAAACCTCAGCTTCTGAGAAGTAAGTGGCAATTTCTGGAATGTCGATGAAATATCTACGATATACAGATTGTTCGGTATTAAATTCTAAAAAAGACCATTCAGGTATTTGAACTCCCCAGCCGTCAAGAGGCTTGTATCGTGAGTTTTTGACAAAGTACGCAAAGATTTCGTCTTGTTGAGGTGTCACTAAACCGGTATTAAACCAAGCATATTCTTTTGCATCTTTAGTTGATCGACCTCTTACTATTTTGTTTTGGTTGACAAGACGAATGCAAGTTTGATTAAGGTAGCTGAATAAAACAGGGATACCTTTTGTAGGTTTTTTTATATAATCCCAGTTTTCAGTTTCGGCCAAGTCTCTTAATTCTGTCAGGCTTTGTCGAAAATGAGAAAATATTGCAAACTCTTCAATATATGTTCTATCATCAATTTTCACTAAATCTACCGCATTTTTTTTGCCTTTATCGTTCTTATCTTCTGTAAATATGACTGGTTCGCCATTCTCAATCTTTACAAACTTATCTTCGCGGCCTTTGTCTTTCCTGATTGCAGAAAAATGAAAAAATATGCTTTCTTTGGAATGGTAATTTTCTAAAAAGCCATATCCTTTTTCGGGGTCATAAGAATTAACATACCCTACACAACGTTTTGTTATATCTAACTTCATAGATTTAGCCTCTTTTTCACCGGGTTTTCTACTAGATTCACCCACTTCAAAAACTACAGGCTCATTGATGTATCTGTCACAATCCAATAAAGTGCGAAGTTCGCCCTCTACACTTTGTAGATTAAAATACATATCTCTCGTTTGACCTTCAATGTTTACCTTCCCCCAACCTTCCGGTTTGTAAAACTTAATTGTCCCGTTCACAGTGCTTTATTTAAAATTAATTGCGAAATGTCTACTATTCCAGTCGAATCGCCTGAAAGATTGGTCTCTTAATCAATTGTCGTTCTATCTACTCAAAACCTCCCAAACGTCGGGTTGTCCGATGTCGTCCGTAATCTTTTTTCTCCTAATCAGCCTAATCAGAGCATTCTCCCTGTCGACCGGAACTCAGAAATGGAGGCCTAAATTTGACCTCTGCGGCCTGTAACCTGTCGCCCAGAAGTTGGAAATGCAGACACTTTATGGACCATCACCCAACGCCCCAGGGGGCTGATGACGAGCGTAGCGAGACATTTACACCCCCTGTCCGTTGGGCTGAACCTCTCCTTCGGGGGCGAGCAACCTGTCGCCCGACAAGCCGCCCACGCGGAGCGAGTGCCGCACATTGTTAGTCAATTTGGTAAAACCACTCTCGCTTTAGATACATCAATCCGTTTATATTTATCTCTGATCAGAGTATCCAACTGAGTTTTGTCATCAGTGAATGAAACAAGACCGGTGTCAAAATGCCAAGTCCCCAAATAGTGCAATCCGGTAGGCTCAATCACGAAACTAAATCGGGTTAAATCGTTTGGATTGATTTGATTCGACTTGATTTTCTCTTCTAAATTAGTTGTCGCGTCAATTCCTTTAAAAATCGGCTCAACAAACATTTTGCCACCATACCATTTACTCTGTGTCCAGTAATAGTTTAAGATGACGTATGTACCGGGTTCAAGGATATAACAGAACAAATTTTCTTTCGCCGATTTAAAGGTCGGCTTGACTCTGAAAGCAAATACCTCTTTTGTATTCACATTGGCGATTCTCATGTCTTGTGGAAAGCCCCCGCTGGTAAAGCCCAAACGTTGAATGAAATTGCCATAAATTACAGCTTTACCAGTCGGAATACTGTCATTTGAACTGAGTTCGCGGAGTGTTTTAATATCCTGAGCCTTAACAAACACGGTGCTTAAAATCAGAAACGTTACTGTAAAAAACTTCATTTTGTGCTGGTATTGATACTGTTAAATCTTATTTGTCGGGGTGGTTACCCTGTCGACCGGAATCCGGAAATGGAAGCCAAAACCTGACCACTGCGGTCCGCTACCTGTCACCCGCGACCTGCCGAACAAGCACTTGATAGTCGAATCACCCAACGACCGCAGGTGTTGATGGCGAGGAACGAGTCTTTACACACCTGCCCGGTTGGGCTGTCGGCCTGACCGAGCGGCCTGCTGCCTGTCGCCCGCGACACAGCACACAAACTTTTACTGTTCTTTGTACGGAGTAAACTGAATGTCGTACCCATGTGGATTGTCTCCAGGTGGCTCAACAGGGTCAGTTGAATAAACCTCAATATTACCTGTTACGGTAAACCCGATGTTCTCACTAATAACCTGGATCATATCAGCCGCTTCATCAGAATCAGTAGCCCATACCTTCATTCCCATGATAGCACTCCCTGTGGGACAAGAAAATCCGTCTTCAAGATCGCCTACGATACCATGAGCAAGTAAGGTAAAATGTTGAAATGGAGTTTGCAGTTTGCCGTAGCGTAATTTCAACTTCCAATCTTTGTCAATCTGCTCTTCCATATTGCTGTTTTCAAACCTAAAATATCGGGGCGTTTACCCTGTCGCACGAACGCTAAAATGCAATCCTAAAACCTGCCTAACGGGGCGGTTGGATTGTCAACCGAAACGCCGAAATGGAAGCCTAAACCTGACCTCTGCGGCCTGCTGCCTGTCGCCGAAATGCTGGCACTCACGCACTTGATAGGCGAACACCCAACGCCCCAAAGGGCTGATGGTGTAGAGGTTATTTTGATCATGCGACTCGACTGCACCTTTTCACCCTTTGTCTGTTGGGCTGCCCGGCTGGCATACGGGTTGCTCGTTGTCAGCGGAAACACGCCCACGGGGAGCGAGACAAAAGACTTATCTATTTACAAGGTTGAAAGCTAATACAATGTAATCTCCCACTCTTCGTAGTCTGGCGATACTTCAAACGTAGGGTCACAATAAGACCTCAGATAATCAGTTGCTCGTTTTTCTGCATACTTTGTATTTAGCACGTGTCCTTCATTATCAAGTTCAATAACGTTAGCAAAAATAGCATAGACCTTCTCGATAGCACTAGGTTCTTTGCCATATAACGAGATGTAGTCAATTCCTTCAAGCATGTAATGGCTACCACTCGCCATGAAATAAGCGAATGTCCGAAGTGCACCACTAAATGAAGTGCTCAAATGATTTGGCATATTATGATACTGTATTAAAATAGTTACTTGTCCAGAGCCTTATGAAGGCTGTCCTAACCAAAAATTCGTGCTGTCAACCAGGACAACTTCACGCATATCTGCTTGCATTGCTTAAGCGTTTACTCTGTCAGCCGAAGCTCATAAATGGAAACTTAAACTTGACCTGATTGGGGCGTTTGTATTGTCGCACGAAACCCCTAAATGGAAGCATGGTTCACTGATTCACCCAACATAGTATTGTGCGTAAAGTCGCGGAACTAAAAGTGCTTGACTATCAGCCTATAGTAGTTCCGCGTATACACTTACATCCTACTGATTGACTGGATTTTGTTAGATAGCTAACCTATACAGGTGCGGTAACTATTGGAGCTAAAAACACCTGATGATCAAGTGTTTTAGCTCCGTAACTATTCTAAAGACGATGTATTTCCTGATTAGCCTGTACAAGAAACGAAACTGCCTACCCATTCCCAATGAACTACCAGCCTATTTAGTAAACGGTGTACGTAGGTTACAAAGACGGTTTTGATGGGTAAGCGTGTTGATACTACTCACCCCCTAACTTTACCACCCGCACCGCTCCGGCATCAATGCCTTCCTTTGCCAAAAAAGTCTCCCAATCGCTGATCAGGGCCTTTTTCAGGACACGCGGGAACTTGTGCTGACCACCCAGCTTGCCCTTCGACTCCATCCATTTGTAGACCAAACGGGCAGGCAGTACCGTCAGGAAAATGTCTTTCAGGGCGTGTCGGCGCTCAACGGCATAGTCGTCGTTTAACTCCTTCAGGTGGGCATCAATACGGTCCCGCAACTGATCGGCGTCAACCGTGGGGGTGTCGGTGCCGATGTACCAGTGGTGGGCAAACAGCGGGTCGTGCGACACCCCGGCCACGGTAAATTCGCGCACGTCGATACCCAGTTCCTGCGCCGATAGTTCGACGGCTTTATTCATGTTATCGACCGATAAATGCTCCCCACAAAGGCTCAAGAAGTGCTTGGTGCGGCCGGTAATGACGATTTCGCTGTTCTTTTTAGATGTGAATTTTACCGTGTCGCCGATCAGGTACCGCCAGGCACCGGCGCAGGTTGAGATGAGCAGGGCGTAGTCGATGCCTTCTTCTACCTCGTCAATCATCAGCGTCCGGGGGTTGGCCAGCAACTCGCCGTCGGTGCCGAAATTCTGTTCGTTAAAGGGGATAAATTCAAAGAATAGCCCGCTGTTCAGGGCCAGTTGCATGCCTTCTGCATCGGGATGCGTCTGGTAGGCAATGAAGCCCTCCGAGGCCAGATAGGTCTCCATGTACGTGATGGGGTGCGCCAGCAGCTTCCCAAACCCCTTTTTGTAGGGCTCGAAGGAGACGCCCCCGTGGCAGAACACCTGTAGGTTGGGCCAGATGTCGTGGATAGTTTTAACGTTGTAATGGGCAATGATTTTCTCCATCAGCAACTGAATCCAGGCCGGTACACCCACCACATAGCCAATGTCCCACTGACTGGCCTGCTCCGTAATTTCGTCGAGTTTATGCCCCCAGTCGCGTTCGCGGGCAATGTCGCGGCCGGGTTTATAAAACCGCTGAAACCAGAACGGAATCTGGCTGGCTGTGATACCGCTCAGATCACCCACGCGATTCCAGCCCCGGTCACTTAGTTCGGTGCTGCCGCCGAGCATGAGCATCCCCTTTTCGTAGAGAGAGGCCGGTAGTTCGGGGTAGTTAGACAGGGTCAGAATCTGGCGAATACCCGTACGCTGAATGGCTTTCACCATCGCTTTGGTCACGGGAATGTATTTGGAGGCTGCCTCGGACGTACCCGAACTCAGGGCAAAGTATTTGACCCGCCCCGGCCAGCAGATGTCTTGCTCACCCGCCAGGGACCGGTGCCACCACTCGGTAAAAATCTTGTTGTAGTCGTAGATCGGGACGGTTTGCTTGTACAAATCGTAGAAGTCCTTTCCCTTTCCAAATTGAACTGCGTTGAGTAATTCGTCGAAGCCATACTGCTGACCAAACTCGGTCGTACGGGCTTTGGCGATTAGTTTCGTAAACGCTTTCTGTTGTTGTCTGAGCGCATTCAACCGACGACGCTGCACAACAGCCGTCAGCCGGATACCTCGTTTAAGCAAACTTCCCAGAATAGCCATCTTCGTTTGTTGTTCGTAGGTTGTGGTTCATTGTTCGTAGCTACTTGCTGGCAAGCGGGTAAACTACGAACAACAACCCACAAACTGAATTATAAATCCCAGCCGCGCATCTGCTCTACCGTATCGTAGGCCGTCAGGTCGTAGTGGCAGGGCACTACTGAGGTGTAATTGCTTTTAACAGCTACCTCGTCAGTATCGTCGCCGGTATCGAAATTGACAAAGTCACCGGCGAGCCAGAAATACCGGCGTCCGTAGGGATCGCGTCGCTCATCGAACACTTCCTGCCACTTCGCCCGTGCCTGCCGACAGATTTTAATGCCTTTTATCGGCTCGGGGCCTTTGGCGGGAAAGTTCACGTTTAGTGCTACGCCTTTCGGAATGCCTTTTTCGAGAACAGAACGGGTAATGGCTAAAATATGCTCGTGGGCGTGCGAAAAATCGGGCTGAGCGCTGTAGTCACTCAGCGAGAAACCAATGGCCGGAATGCCTTCAATCGCACCTTCGATGGCGGCTGACATGGTGCCCGAATAGAGCACGCTGATGGATGTATTACTGCCATGATTGATGCCGCTGACGACCAGGTCCGGTGCCCGGTCTTTCAACACGTGGTTTTTGGCCAGCTTCACGCAATCGGCCGGGGTGCCGGAACACTCGTAAGCGGGTACATCGGCAAAAATGGTACTCGGATAAAGCCGCAACGGGCTGGCGATAGTAATGGCGTGACCCATACCCGATTGGGGACTATTGGGGGCTACTACCACGACGTTACCGAGCTGCTGCATCAGCTCAACCAGCGTTCGAATGCCGTGTGAGGTGATGCCATCGTCATTCGTAACTAAAATCAATGGGGTTGATTCAGGCATATAAGGCGAGTTGTGCTACTTTCGCAATGGGTGCGATTTTGGCCCAAAATTACGAAATAACCCCCGACTATGACCACTAATCTTCGGACGGCGACCCCCGACGATATACCCGCTATCATTGCCCTGCAAACTAAAATCTGGGAGCCGACCTACCGGTCGATTCTTACGCCGGAACAAATTCAGTATATGTTCGACCTGATGTATTCACCCGAAGCGTTAACCGAACAAATGACTACCAAAGGCCACACATTTATCCTGGCCGAAACCGAACCGCCCCAATCGGCGCGCCCGTCCGCCAAACTCAGGCCTGTTGGGTTTGCTTCCTTTGGTCCTGCCGATGCTGAAGCGGGTACAACGGCTGGCCTGGCGTATAAACTGCACAAAATTTATGTACTGCCACGCACACAGGGCACGGGGGCCGGGCGAAATCTGCTCGGTGAAGTGGAGCGCCGGTGCTGGCAGAATGGGGGAGAAGTGCTGTTGCTGAATGTGAACCGGTACAACAAAGCCCGCGCCTTTTATGAACGCCGGGGCTTTGTTGTGGTCCGCGAAGAAGATATTCCGGTTGGTCCGTACTGGATGAATGACTTTGTAATGAGCAAGACGCTGACTGCGCCCGAAGATTGATGCTGCCTGCAACTACAGATATCGGGTGCGGTGGGGTTCTCAAACCGGACCGCACCCGATACGCCACTGGTCAGGTCCCCGACCCTACAGGCAGCGGTTTCTGTCCCTTCTGCGTCTTGAAGCCCAGAAACGGCGAGTAACTGTCGGACTGTTTGCCGTAATAGCCCGTGCCATCATACGGGCGCAGGTTGGCATCGGTCAGGCACTCGTCCGTGCAGGTGCCTTTGTGTTCCCAGCCGCAGGTTTCGCACATAGGGACGTGGTTGTTGCAGGAGGGAGCCGCACAGTTAATCATCCGGTCCGACACGGTGCCGCAGCGGTGGCAGTGCGAAATCACAACGGGATTCACCTGATTGACGTCGACCGTCAGGCGGTTGTCGAAGACGTAGCATTTACCCTCAAAATCTTCTCCACCTTCTTCCAGGCCGTATTTAATGATGCCCCCATGTAGTTGGTAGACAGTCTCAAAGCCCTGTTCGAGCAGGTAGGCACTGGCTTTTTCGCACTTGATACCACCGGTGCAGTAGGTGATAATCTTTTTGTCGCGCAGGTGTTCGATCTCCCCGATATGGTCCGGCAACTCGCGCAGGTTTTCCATATCGAAGGTAATAGCCCCTTTAAACTTACCCACCGAATGTTCGTAGTTCGACCGCATATCGATCAGCACCACGTCGGGGTCGTTCTTCAGGTTTTTGAAGGCCTCCGGCTCCAGATGAATGCCCGTACGCCGGAGCGGATCGACGGGTAAATCGGAGTTGACAATCTCGCTTTTGAGCCGGACGTTGATCTTATAAAACGTATGCCCGTCGGCTTCATCCACCTTAAAATCGATGGCGGCAAAGCGCGGATCGCTCCTGAGCGCTTCCATATACGCCTGGCAATCGGCGGTCAGGCCCGATACCGTGCCATTGAGACCTTCGGGGGCGACAATGATCCGGCCCCGCAGGTGCAGGTCAAGGCATAATTTATGGTGAGCCTCCCGAAACTGGTCCGGGTTGGCGATTGGCGTATAGATATAATAGAGTAAAACGCGGTATGGTTTCATCGATAGCTAACTTTGGATTGGAACGCGGATCGGGCGGATGCCTGCGGCAGCGCGGATAAAGGCTGATTTTTAACTCTTTTTATCCGTTTTAATCGGCGCTGCCGCAGGCATCCGCCCGATCCGCGTTCCATCAACAAAGATACGAAATGACTGATTCCACTGGCTGAATGGCTAACTTTGCAGCCCATTTTTACCGAACTTGTTTTCATGCACATTGCGATCACCGGCAATATCGGCGCGGGCAAAACCACGCTGGCCCAACAGTTAGCCCGTCACTACGACTGGGATGTCCTCTACGAAGCCGTTGAAGGAAATCCGTACCTGGAAGATTTCTACAGCGACATGGAACGCTGGGCGTTTAACCTGCAGATTTATTTTCTGAACAGCCGGTTCGGGCAGGTGAAGTACATTCACGACGTGCTGAAAGACGGCGCAGCCCGGAGTATCATTCAGGATCGTACGATCTACGAAGATGCCTACATTTTTGCCCGGAACCTGCGCGAAAGCGGCAACATGAGCGAGCGTGACTACCAGACGTACCGACACCTGTTCGACAGTATGCTCAGTCTGGTGCATCCGCCCGATCTGATGATCTACCTGCGGGCTGATTTGCCCAAATTAACGAGCCAGATTCAGAAGCGCGGCCGGGCGTTTGAACAGTCAATCAGTGAAACGTACCTGGCTAACCTGAACCGGCTTTACGAAGAATTTTCCAGTCAATACACCGCCGGAAAACTGTTGATTATCGACGTCAATAAGCTGGACTATGCCAATCAGCCCGACGATTTGCGGGCAGTTATCCAACAGGTAGATTCCCTGCTGGCCGGATTGGCTGTTCCTCAGTAAATCAGCACTGATTTTTGGGATGACTCCTGCTAACCGGGTCATTCCCCACTGCTATGTACGCACAGCAATGGGAAATGACCCGGTTTAATGTGCTTCCGACATGGCACGGGCTGCCAACGCCACTTCTTCAGCCGACTTTTTCTTTGTCCGAAGGAAGTAGACGAGGGGTAGAATAACCAGAAAGAAAATACCCACCAGCCGGAACGTGTCCAGATACGAGAGCAGGTACGCCTGCTTATCCACCGTCAGATCAAGCAGTTTGTACGCCCGGTCGCTAACGCCACCCAACTGGTTCAGCCGCTCAGTGACCAGGGGGTTACCCGGATCAAGATTGCTTACCAGATCGTAGCGATGCTGGGCGTAATTACGGGTGACGTAGGTGTTAGCCAGCGCGATACCGAACGCACCGCCCAATTGCCGGATCATGTTATTGAGCGCAATAGCCGCCGGAAAATCCTGCGGGAGCAGACCTGCTACTGCCTGATTGATCAGCGGGAGTTGCAGCATGGTAACCCCAAATACCCGCATCATCTGCGGCCAGAAAAAGTCCCACTGATTGGCCTGTCCGTTCAGCGTACCGCTGTAAAAGCCGAACACGACAAACGTACACATGCCGATGATGATGAACGGCAGGGGAGAGGCTCCCGACGAGAGCCGCCTGCCAATGAGCGGAAACAGTGGAATGCCTACGAGCGTGGGCCAGAGCAGTGAAATACCCGTCATGGTAGGCGTAAAGCCATTGATGCGCTGCACCAGTACCGGATACACAAACACGGACGTAAACAGCCCCACACCGGCCACAAAACTGAAAATGGTCGTGACGCCCAGCGTTCCCTTGCCGAGTACCCTCAGGTTCACAACCGGGTGGGCCGTGTTAAATTGCCGCCAGATAAACCCGGCCATTCCGCCAACGGCCGTAATGGTGAGGATCAGAATGGTTTTGGACTCGAACCAGTCGTCAGACTGCCCTTTTTCGAGTACATATTGCAGCGAGCCGACACCTATAGCCAGCAGTAAAATACCCGGATAATCAATTTTGATCTGACTCTTGCGGGTGCCTTCACCGGGCTTTTTGGCGATGTAAAGCATCGTCAGAATGGTGGCTATAATACCGATGGGTACGTTCACATAGAAGATGTACGACCAGTGGTAATTGTCGACAATAACTCCACCCAGAAACGGGCCGAGCGTAGGGCCAAGAATAATGCCCATGCCGAAAATACCGGATGCTACCCCCCGTTTAGCGGGTGGAAACGCATCGAAAATAATACCCTGTGAGGTTGATAGCAGTGCACCGCCCCCCATTCCCTGAATAAACCGCCAGAAGACCAGCTGCCACAGACTCGTTGAACTGGCGCAGAAATAGGAGGCTATTGTAAAAAGAATAATGGAGGCAACGTAGTACTTCTTCCGTCCGAAATAATCCGCCAGGAAGCCCGTCATGGGAATGATAATTACGTTGGCGATGGCGTAGGAAGTGACTACCCAGGCTACGTCTTCGATGGTTGCGCCCAGGGCCCCGGCGATTTCATTAAGGGCGACGTTGACGATGGTGACATCGATCAGCTCCATCACGGCGGCTGAAATAGCCGTAACGACAATGATGATGCGTATTAAACCGGTAGGAACCGCAGTTGCCTGAGGAGGTAATGTTGCCTGCATGAGGAGTGAATGGCGTTGAGGTGACGTGTAAGGCCTATAGTACCTCCTCGCTAACGACTGATTAGTCAATTTGGTTTACTATACGGTTTAAAAACAGAAAAGCCCTCGTAGTGAGGGCCGCAGTAATGTACTATTTCTGAACTAAGTAGTGGTGATCCGGCTGGGATTCGAACGGCAGCGGCCGACCGTCCAGGACCCATACATTAAAAGTGTATTGCTCTACCAGCTGAGCTACCAGATCGAATGGCAGCTATGATTGACCATCAGTTGAGGCCTAAAAACAGAAAAGCCCTCACAAAGGAGGGCAGCGTACTGTTATTGTCATTACTAATTTTGGTGATCCGGCTGGGATTCGAACCCAGGACCCATACATTAAAAGTGTATTGCTCTA
>CAXUKO010000035.1:0-16664 GCA_964251665.1 uncultured Cytophagales bacterium | reverse complement strand
ATGCTACAACGTATTGAACCAAAAGACCAACTATAATTCCCCAACACGCTCTTAGTTGTATCATCGGTAATTAGAATGGTGCGAAGTTTTTGAAGTTCTTGTTTTTCAGGCTCCGATATATGCCCGTAGCTATTTAGTTGGCTAAGATGGGCGAGCCGTTGTAATTTATCTTTCGAGGTTTCGGATCGTTCTACGTCCTGCCCAAAGGCTTCGGTTCCATATGCGTCGAGCACATTACCGTAGATCAGGCGATCCCGATCAACGCCGGTCACCTCACCGGATTGCAGCTGACTGCCTGGTGCTGCCAGCTGCCAGATTGATCCTTTTTCGGCCGCCCGGCATACGAGCGGGCTGTGTGTTGTAACGATAAACTGTATAGCCGGGAAGTATTGGGTAAACCATTGGCCAATGCGGGTTTGCCAGGTTGGGTGCAGGTGCGCATCGATTTCGTCGATGAGGACCACGCCGGGGAGTGTTATTTTTTTATTGGCCTCCATATCCTGGCAAACACGGTCAATTCCAAAGACTCTTACGAATTGTCGAATTAACTCAAATGTCATACTCAGAATTGATCGATAACCGTCACTCATTTGAGTAGCCGATACCTTATTCCCATATCCATCTTTGAAATATACCCCGTCAGTGGTAATTGCCCAAAGCCTGGTGTTGTGAGGTAATAGGTCTGCTTCATCAATAAATTTGAATAAGGCGTCATAGAGTAAGGCATCTGTACGGCGCTCAGGTAGTTTACCCGTATGAAATTCTAAGCTTCTCGTATAAAGGTTTTGTACATACGAAAGGGCCTCAGATAAAGCAACGTCCTCACCGAAAATAGACAGATGTGCTCCTAAACGAGGATTGTTAGAATACGCCTTTTCTTTAGCTCGGTCGCCACCAGTAAATCGACGATAAGGACCATAACCAGCCGAAAACCAATCTTCTAAAGGTGCTGGTGCTGGTGCAGGTGCAGGAGTTGGATATTGTGTAGTTGAAGAAGTGATTGATTCATGACTTCTAAAAAAACTTTTTCTACCCCGAAAAATCACTTCAAGAATAGCAGCCCTGGCCTCTGGAAGAACCTGCTCCCAGCCTTGTCTATCAAAAGAAATTCTGTTCTGAACAGGTCTGTTAGGGCTGTTCCCATATTCGCCCGACAGTATGGATAAGCTTATCTCACCAGAAGGTTGCCCTTTTCCCAACCATTCGTCCCAATCCTGATTACTAGCAACTATGTCACTATAATCTAACAAAGCCAATGCTACCGACCGTACAATTGTTGATTTTCCTGATCCATTGTCACCAATGAGTACATGCCAGCCAGCTTCCTTGTCTACTGGAAATGTCATCTCGAAGCTATCAATCGAGCGGATATTTTTGATGTCAATGTGTCTGATATACATGGTAAGCTAAAGATAGCGGTTTTTTAGAGTGGCTTGTGCTCCCGTTTTTGGGGAGTCTGTTCAATTTATCCGCGTGTTTGATAAAAATGAACAGACCTATTTATTAAACACGTCACCAATCAACGGATTAGGGGTCAGCTTCCGTTTCTGCTTCCATTCGGCTTCGGGTAACAGATACTGCACGCCACGGCTCTGTTTCTCAAATTGAAGGGTTCTCGCCGGATTCTGGAATGTAAAAAGCTGCGGGCTGCTTTTGCAATGGGTAACGATGTAGAGCCAGGCCGATGCCCCAAGCTGCTCTAACCGAAACATTTCATTATCCGATAGCATGACTGCCCCATCGACACTGCGCCCCTTCACTTCGATATAGCGTTTGAGTCCGTTGTTATCAACACTGCGAATGTCGTAACCCACGTTATCGGCCGATACATCCGTCGGCACACGTCCTTGCTCTTGTTCAAACGTCATGGCGGTATTCATGGCAATGTGTTCTGCTTCGTCGTCGCGGCTCATGCCGAAGTGGCCGGTAAATTCGAGCTGGGTGAGCGGCACTACATACGCGCAGCCCAGCACCTGGGGATCTTTAAGGGTCAGGTTGGCCAAGCCATCGAGGTCATTTAGCCGCTGTTTTTTACGGTCGAGCAACTGATGAATTCGGCTCTGTTTGCGGTTTATTTTGTCCAGAACGCGCCCGTCGCCCAGCAGTAATTTTCCCTGCAACTCACTGATCTCGGCGGTAAGCTGGATAATAAGGCCGGTAAATGCCGTCTCGAGATATAACCGGCGTTGTTGAGCGTCCTGCTGAATCCGGGCGTCGGTGTCGGTAAGTTGCGGTTCAGTGATATTAACAAAGCTCCAGTCGATAACCGCTTCGGTATCGACATGGGCGGGTGGCTCAATTGGTTTAGTAAATAAAGCCGGTGGCATTAGATCGAGTAGTTTTGCGGCCGAGGTCACAGACAGGCTCCCGTCTTCGGCCTCGCAAACCAGCACCAACCGCTCATCGGCTACTTGCGTGGCTGTCGCCTGCATGCCGGCCCGCCGGTGGTAGGTTATCTGCGACTGAACCAGAAAAGCCGTAAAGGGCGCGTGATCTTCGGGAGAAACCAGCAGCGCCCCTTTGAGTGCATCGGGCCGGCACTGGTGCTGAATCAGCTTAACCAGCGCATCGAAAATAGCGTTACCCGGATTGATGTATACTGTCTTGGTCAGATTGCCAACCTGCCGCTGCCGTTTCAGGAACACACCCTTATCGAAACAGAGATGGAAATCGGTTGGGTTAATCAAGAGGTCGTAGTCCGTGCGTAGCAGCGTGGCCAGTTGGTCGGGCAAAACAGTCATCTTGAAAACGTCGGGTCGGTCCTCGGTCAGTACACCGCCGATGTAGGCAAACGCTTTCTCAAAAAACTGTTTGATATAAACGGGTTGTAGTCGTTTCTCATCGGACTCTTCTTTTAGCTGCCGCGCTTCGCGGTAATTAACGCCACTGTAAGCGAGCTGGTTACGCTGCTCATCAATCCGTTGCCGAATCACCGTCGGATTAAGTTGCTGCTGAATGGCTTCATTGAAAGTAGTTTCCTTTCCGTTAAACACCGAGTTGATGATATCGTCCAGGCCCACGTTTTCAAATACGTCGGAGATGACATCATACACCCGGTCGTCGCCCATCTGATCCCGGATTTCATCAAGCTTGAGCAGCAGCCGTTCCAACACCGATCCTTCGCGGGTGTTTTGCGCCACCAGATTGAACACCATTACATTTTGCTGCTGCCCATAGCGATGAATCCGGCCCATGCGCTGTTCCAGGCGGTTGGGGTTCCAGGGAATGTCCCAGTTAATGAGAAGTCGACAGAATTGCAGATTGATTCCTTCCCCGGCTGCATCAGTGGCGATCAGAATTTGCGCATCGCGGGCAAAGTCGAGCTGAGCGGCCCGTCGTTCATCAACCGCTTTTCCGCCGTGAATCGTAACGACCCGGTACCCATTGTTTTGCAGCCGCTTTTCGAGGTAGTCAAGGGTGTCTTTATGCTCGGTAAAAATGACCAGCTTCTCCTGCTTATCCCGAACGCCCTCCGACGCTAACAGCTCCCGTAGCTTAACAAACTTTTGTTCTTCCTGCTCTGAATTATACAAAGCCTCTGCTTTGTCGAACAGGGTTTTTACCTGTCGAGCCTCATCGCGGATTTCAGCCGGACTTTTAGCCGTAGTGAACATCTCGAACTTACGGGGATCGGCCAGAATGTTTTCCAGCCCCTCCCGTTCACGATCGTCCAATTCGTCGTAATCATCAATGGTATCGAGTCCCAGCGACGCCATCGCCGGATCGAGCCGTTGGCGTTGTCCCCAAAGATTTGGGTTGTTCGTCAGCTCAGTCAGCAAACCCTGTAATGCCTGATGCCGGTGCCAGAGCGTCCGCTTGATGGCATAGATGGAACTGGTCAGTCGGCGTTGCATAACCATCAGCGCCAGATTGACGTGAATGTTCCGTTTCTGACCATCTTCTACCCGTTCACGTTGTTGCGACAGGTAGGCCGTAACGCCGTCGTATAACTCCTTCTCGGCGGCTGTCAGGCGATACAAAATGGTTTGGGTAAAACGCTCTTTAAACAAGGGTTGGCCCTGCCAGTCGCGCATGTCTTCCTTCAGGCGTCGGATAAAGAACTTATTGATGCCATTCTCACCTAATTCTCTCACCCGTTCGGTTACGAGCGTATCCGTGGCGAAAATGTCTTCGTCCAGCAATTGCAGCAGGTTGCGGAAGGTATCGCGTCGGCCGCGATGGGGCGTTGCCGTCAGCAGTAAAAGATGCTCACAGGATTGCGAAAGCGCCTGAATAGCCTCGTATCGCTTGGATTTATACTTCCGGTCGCCGTAGTCGAAGGCTGACAGCTTGTGTGCTTCATCGACCACGACCAAATCCCAGCGCAATGAACGCACGACATTCAGGACGTCTTCGCCCCGCAGAAAGTCGATGGACGTAACGATCCGATTTGAGTTTTGAAAAATCATTGGGTCAGCGGCAAAGGCTGCCCGATTCACGAGCTTAAAGGGGATGTTGAATTTAAGACTCATTTCGTCCTCCTGCCACTGGCGTGTAAGTCCACCCGGTGTGACGATCAGCACCCGCTCAACCAGATTGCGGGTCATCAGCTCTTTAATCAGCAAGCCGGTCATAATTGTCTTTCCGGCTCCGGTGTCGTCAGCCAATAGAAAACGAATATTTGGCAGGGGCAGCAGGTACTTATAAACGGCTTCGACCTGGTGGGGAAGTGGATCGACAATACTACAATTGACGGCAAACAGCGGATCGAATTGATAGGCTGAAAAGATGCGTTCGGCTTCAGCAAACAGGGTAAAGCCCGTTGGATCACCCGTAAACGAGTATGACCCTTCCTCCGCCAGTACGTTTAGTTCGCTGGCCCGCTGCTGCGTAATGACTATTGTGCTGGCCAAACCAGTATGCTTGCCCGTATAATGCAGCGAAATCCGTTGCCCCCTGGGTTGAACGCTGGTCAGCACCACGGGCTCGCCGGGAATGAGATTACTAATAATTTGACCCGGCTGTAAAAGGCGTGGACTAAGCGTTACCATGAATAATATGTATAACTAATAAAGTAAATAAGAAACAAAATTACTCGCACGTCAACCACTCGATTCACCGTCCAGCAAATTATAGTCGTCTGTATAACCCGCTATTAGGGAAACAAGGGGTTACACAGACGAGCCGTAGTCATCATCATCAACGATGGCACTATTTACTGCTGATCAAAATACCCAGATTCAGCCTCCCGGATCGATTGCCCCTTGCTACGTTTGTCGTAAAAAGAGCTGCGGCCTTTACGTTCCTGCTCGAATAGCTGTTTCATCCCCGCATCAGTGGTTTGAAAAGTAATTGTTTGCTCAATGGATAACGACATGGCTGTTTGCTGAACAGCATGGTTGGCTCCCATGTAGGTGAATGACCAGTTGTGCTGTTTCAAGCGCTCAATCATGGCCTGTACCTGTGGACCTGTAAATTCGCGGGAAGCATTCTCTGCACCATCAGTCAAGATACTGACCAACACCGTATAGTTTGTTTCCTTCTCAACCAGCCATTCAGTACGGAGCAGGCTACGGCCCAGGGCATCGAAAAGGGGCGTGCTGGCATCGGGTTTAAACAACGCATCGGTTAATTCCTGTAGCTGGTCAACGGGTTGGTTCTCCAGCCGGGTGCTGATACTCAACCCATTGAACGTAACCAGCGAAACCGTATGCTGCTGATCTGGAAATTGCTTACTGGCCCCCTTAATAGTCTGGACAATCTCATTAAAACCACTAAGCGTAGCGGCTTTGATGGACTCCATAGAGCCACTTTCGTCGAGAATGATCAGGTTGTAAATTTTGTGTGTCGATGCGTTCATGCTGTTAGTTGGTTTAACGTGTATACTGAGAACAATTAACAAGGTGTGGTAAAAGCGGAAAGCTGTTGATGGACAGTCGCTGCTTATGCCTACTGTAGTGCAAGGGGTATGCCAAGGCCATAATTGGGTTTTTGGGCAGACAAAAAGAACAATTTCTATTATTTTTTAATTATTAATAGCAATATTTGATACATGAAAATACTAATTTCTTGGTATGCGTACCAGCACGACTTCGATCGGAAAGAGGGTATACGAGTGAGAGAAGACGGACCGACAGTGCAATTTCATGATTGGTTTTACGAGAAGGAGAAGTATGATAAGCATGTCTTATTGAGTTCTCGGCGCGAAACCGATGGCGATCCCGCTATTGATCTGCTGAGAACGACTATTATAAGAAAATACCCTCAGCGAGTTATCGAGCCAGTATTTGTCGATGTTAATGATCCCATCAACCTGCTTCTTATCAAAAGCAAGGTAGAGAGTATATTGCTTCAGTATAGAGACGATGACATTGATATTTTCTTCTCGCCAGGAACCTCAGCCATGCAGGTAAGCTGGTATGTCTGCCATACCTCGTTGGGGCTTCGGACCAGACTCTTGCAGTCAAAGGAGTCCCGTTTTACGGCCAGTAAAAAACCTGAGTTGCTGGAAATTCAGGTTGAGACATCAAGTGTTCCTTATTCGGCTGTAATTGCCGAGCAGAATCAACACCGTCGATCGGCTAGTTCTGACTACCTGATTACCGAAAGTCTAAAACCCATTTACGAACGGGCGCGGCTAGTAGGTCAGGCAGAACGAGTTACCTGTCTGATAAACGGAGACAGTGGAACAGGTAAAGAATACTTGGCCCGGTATATTCATAATCAAAGTCCACGTAGCGAAAGGCCGTTCATACCGGTCAACTGTTCGGCTTTGGGTGATGGCCTTCTGGAATCACGACTCTTTGGTTACACGAAGGGTGCTTTTACAGATGCTAAAGAAGATCGGAAAGGCTATTTTGAGGAAGCTGATGGCGGGACACTGTTTTTGGATGAGATCGGCGACATTTCTCCTTACATGCAACAATCCCTATTACGTGTGTTGCAAGAAGGTGAAATTATTCCCGTCGGTGGAACTAAGGCCAAGAAAGTAAATGTACGGGTTGTTGCCGCAACGCATCGAGATCTGGAAGCGATGTGTGAAGCGGGTACTTTTCGATGGGATTTGTATTATCGGCTAGCAGTGGTAGAACTGACGTTGCCCTTGTTGCAGCAACGTGGTGACCAGGAGAAAAAAGCGTTGATCGATTTCTTTCTGAAACGAGCGCGCAAGGCGTTCAAAAAACCGGCCTTGAGTCTAAGCCGCGAGGTACAAGCTGCTCTGCTTAGTTATCCGTTTCCGGGTAATGTGCGTGAGCTGGAAAACCTGATTACGAATGTATCTGTATTTGCTGATGACGAGATTCTGCTAGCCCATTTACCGGCCCGCCTAACTCGACCAACGACTGTGCCCAAAAGCGAGTCGTTCAACTGGCAGGAGGTAGAAAAAGACCTACTAATTCGAGCTTTGGAAAAGTACAAAGGCAATCAACGTCGAGCCTGGCAGGCCATTGGCTACAAGTCATTGAACACGTTTAGGACTAAGTTAAAAGAGTATGGGATTCAGATATAGTTGACAGCCAGGTAGGTGGTTTACTGTTTGGTGAGTACAGTCTTTCCATGCCTAATTTGCTATCGCCCAAAGAAGGGGATAAGTGTGAACTGAGTAATGTAAGTGGGTAATAAGGCGCTTTATTGTCTTGAAGCGCTCGTATAGTATAGCTACACCGTTATACTGCCGACACCATAGTATGTTTGTTCGAGGTTTTCCTGCGCGAGCACAGTACAAACTGCGCAACTTACGAGAGTAACAGTTACATATTACCCCAAGCGCCCAGGCTACAGCCGGGCTGGGGATGACACATACCCCCAAAAGAAGCCGACTGGTTGCCGAACTCGCCAGTATGAGCGTCCCTGGCCACATAACCCATTGACATAGATTAGGACGACGGCATACTGGTTAACTATAACTGGTTTGGTACAGCTCTGGCCCCAGTAGAAGGCTTGACCTGTAAGGCGGGTGGGAGTGAGAATGAGTAAAGGAATTTTGATTCAATTAGTAAACTGATTAATATTTTTGCATGTCTGTGTTTTTCGTAATCACCGAGTTAATCACGAAAATACAGACACGCAAAAAAGCTTTACTACTTATGCTTCACTTTACTATTTGTGCTTTATCTATATGACCAAAGAGAAGCTGGTTCAGCAAATTGAGCTTATTCGTCAACGTCTGGAAACAAATAAGAAAAAGCTAGCTCGTCGTGCTAATGATCCACAACAGCAGATCCTGGCCGAAATGTACAAAGTACTGGCAAAGTATGTTAAGGTGGACGAGCAGGAGTTGGAGCGGCTCAACCAGCAAGTAATTGCTTTAGGCGGCCTTGATAAGAAAAAGGAGCAGGTAATACCTATCAGACAGCCGAACCCAAAAAAAATAAAGCCAGCGTCACAAACCCTCGGTTTGAATGAACAGGATGAGCTTATTATCAATAAGTTGGACCACTTAGTTAAATATGTATATTCCCTCAACAGCATTCGTGTTTGGAATAAAGACAGTCGTAAACGCTGTGTGCTTGCTTACCAAAAACAAGCGCATAGCACGCGGGCTTTGTTGACACCAACAAACATGCATTTACATGCCTTTGCTTATAAGCAGCTTAATCTGGCCCAAAAGTCATTTCAGGATTGGTATAGGAAAGCAGGCGGTAAACTGACTGAAGCTAGTCCCGAACTTGATTTTCAGGGGAATTTCAGCCTACAACTTAAAGCCATCCAGACCAAATTGGCTATTTTGGAGTCTCGAACGCCATTTTCCCGGCTCGAATTAGCTAAAGAAAGACAAAAAGTGCAAAGTGCCATTGATGAAACAGGGAAATGGCTGGAGGCTAAGTTATCATCAACTAATCGTCGTAAGCTACCTGACGAAAAACGTCAAGTTCTTCATCAGAAAATACGGGCCTTACAGATCAAGCTTAATCAATGGAGTCAGTCACAAGGGCAACGTCTAGCCCGGGTTCAATCCAATCCTCCTGTGCCGTCAAGGCCGCAACCTGTACAAACGAGTGCCCCCATAGCTATACATACGAACGATCCTAACTCTGCACTAGATTATGTTACTGTTCAAATTCCTTGGAAAGATATTTCGTTTAAAGATGGCTACGTTCAGATTCGATCTTTACTGAGTGTCAGCCACGTGTATCATTACCTAAATTATTCACTGTCTCTGACCAACTCCCGCCGTTCGTTTCAGGCCTTTGCGCCTATTTTAGATGGCATGGGGGTTACCCCATTAGAGGTTTGGGTGAGTGTGCGCGACGGGACAGTTGCCAAAGTGCTCAACGCCGATTCCCTCACAGACCTTATCGGCTTTTTAGAGGCTAAGGAAACATTTGGCTGGCTGGAATGGGATGTTTATCAGGGATCACCGCAGTATGTCGATAACAGACAGGTTCTTAATCAGCACCCTAGTTTAGATCGGCACATCTGTCTGCGGTACTTGTTGTCGCTTCAATCATCAGGACACCGAACCATTTTTGTCAGGGAATACTCATCGGCCAGCGAAAATGGTCGCAGTTCTACTGCATCCGACGCTTTCTTATTCACCATCCGGCAAGAAGCGACGTTATATATTATCTGGGAAAATGAAGAGAAGAGTTTGGCGACGTATATTTTCAAAACAACCCCTCAGCAGTATTACATGGCTCTGCAACGCATTTATGATTATGTAGCCTCGCCAACGATTCAGGCCAAGCGTATGCGTCTACGGGAGGGAGATCTTCAACCTATGCAAGGGCTGGTTCGTACCTGCCAGTTCCTCATCCACGACGACCTGAACGTCTGGCGAAATAAACTCTTCCAGTTGCTGAGGTAGGGCAGGCTATTACTGACTAGTCGAATACGGGAAATTTCCCCTGGATATTCAATAGAGCATACGGTAGTTTCGCTAGTCCAGAATTGCTAGCAAAACAACTGTCTACACCTATTTTTTATTTATAAGATGACCCGGTTATTTACAATTGGCGATAGCATATCGCAAGGATTCCGGTCGGGAGCGGCCGCCAATACAGAACAAAGTTATTCGACACTGCTGGCCCGCAAGCTGGGTCTTTTCCCAAGCGACTACATCTTCCCTGATGTGTGGGAGCATGGAGGACTGCCTTTCAATATCGAAGATATGCTACGTGCCTAAACACGGCACTAGTCCAGTTGGAAATCTTATGGAGCACTATAAACTTGCCTGCAATCCCTATTTGTATGCAAATTGTATGCAAATAAAAAAGCCACTTACTTTCGTAAGTGGCTAAGTGCTTGATTTTCAGGAGCCCCCAGTCGGGATCGAACCAACGACCTACTGATTACAAGTCAGTTGCTCTACCAGCTGAGCTATGGAGGCAAATTCGTTTCCGAATTGTGATGCAAAAGTAGCCGTTTATTCGTTCCAGCGCAACCTTTTGGCTAAAAAAAGATGCCTTTACGGACTGTAAAGGCATCTTCTCCCTGTCTGTCAACGAATTACTACGCTTCCCGAACCGCTTTTAATTGCTGCTTCAAGTCGTCCAACTGCTTTTGAGCTGCTGCCACCTTCCGATCTATGTCGGCGCGGAGTTTATCGGCGTTCTTTGACCGGGCAAAAAATTCAATATTGTTGTTATACGTCGCAATATCGTTCTCCAGCAACGTGATTTTCCGGCGAATGTCACCTTCCCGCTTGTCACCGTCGCGGTTGCTACCACCACCCGAGTTGTAGCTGCGTTCACGGCCAACTTCGGCGTCACTGTCAATCATGAATTTCTCTTTCTCCTTGGGCGACAGTTTACCGGTTGCCCCTACCATCGCGTTCACCGCAGCCACGTACCGCTTTTGAATCGACTGCATATCCTTTTTAGGAACAAAGCCGATACCAGCCCACTCCCGCTTAAACTCGTTCAGTTGCGACAAATCAGCATTACTCGCGGCAGCCGCTTCGATTCGCTCGACCAGCGCGACCTTTTTGGCTAAGTTGCCTTCAAACTCGCGCTCGGTTTCCTGATTCTTCGAGCGCTTCTTGTTGAAGAAAGCATCGCAGGCAGCCTTGAAGCGGTCGAAGATGGTGTTTTTCTGTTTCTCGGGAACCTGACCGATGTTTTTCCACTGCCGCTGCAACTCAATAACGCGCTGCGTAGCTTCGGGCGATTCATCACCAGCGGTCAGAATGGCTTCGACCTGCTCACACAACTCGACTTTCTGCTGAAGATTCTGCTCACGCTTGCCTTCGAGTTGCCGGAAAAACTCGCCTTTATTGTGGAAGAACGATTTCAGCGCAGCCCAGAATTTCTTGCTGAGTTCCTTGCCCTCTTCGCGGGGCATGGGGCCACGCAGGGCGTTCCAGCGCTCCTGAATCGTCATGACCGCCTTGGTCTTATCGTTCCAGTCGTTAATGCTGTTCGACGAAAAAGACGTCAGCGGAATAAGCTCTTCGTAGAGTTTCGACTTCTCTTCGTAGAGTTGTGCCGATTCCTTACGCTGATTTTCCGACTCACCCCGGCGTTTGTCGTAGAGTGTGTCCAGGGCGGCTTTCATCCGCTGCCAGAGCACTTCCTGCTCGGCTTTCGGGGCGGGGCCAATGTGCTTATATTCCTCAAAAAGAGTGTTGGCCTCTTCGATTGTCTGGCGTGTAACGGGTGTTGTATCCGCTTCTTTAGCCATAGCTTCGACCTTTTCGATCACTTCGGTTTTCAGGCCGATGTTCCGTTTGCGGTCAAGCTCTTTTAATTCAAAATAAATATTCCGATTGCTGTAATACCGGTCGACCAGGGCGTGATAGGTAGCCCACAGGGTTGCATTGTGGGGTGAGTTCAGGTTACCGGCGGCTTTCCAGTCGTCTTGAATTTTCTTAAACTCATTCCAGCTTACTTTCGCATCACCGGCACTATTCTCGTCTGACTCGACCAACTCGCGCAACCGGCGGAGCAGATCCGTTTTGGTTTCGAAATTGGTGTCCTTAGCCTTGTCTAAGTTCTGGAAATAGGTATTCTTCTGCGCCCGAATCTGCTTAAAAAGGCTATCGAACTGCTGAACCGTTTCGTCGTACTTGAATTCAAAGCCTTCTTCCGAATCTTCATTCTCCTGCTTGTATTTATCCAGCGCGGTCTGACGATCAGCCTGTTTGAACTGATCGAACAGGGGCCGGACTTCTTTCAGCAGGTCATCCGCTTTTTTGAAAGCACCGGGCGAAACAGTATCCGCTTTAAGGGTCGCTAACTGAGTTTCCAGCAGCGCGACAAAATCGTGTTTGGTGAACGAACTGTAATCCACGGCAGGGCGCGCAGCAGCCTCATCAGCCACTTCAAGCTCTTCCGTCTCAGCCAGTTTACGATCAAGGTCTTCCTGTTCTGTCACTTCTGCGGGTGCCTCGTCGGCAGGTCCGGCATCCGTTGATTCAGCAGCAACCGGAGCATCTGCTGTGGACTCAACCGGCGCTGTTTCCACAATAGACTGCAACTCCGCTTCAGTTGCATCAAGCGGCTGCGCTGCCTCCGCAGCTACCGGGGCGAGTTCCGGTTGGGCTTCCGTCGCCGATGGTGCATCAGCTACAGGGGACGAATCCCCTGCCGGTTCGTCAGCCGTCGTCACCTCACCCACAGGTTCAGCTGACTCAGCTGACGGTGTCGATTCGTCGGCGGGAGCGGGTGCAGACAGTTCAGCTAAATCCGGCGATTCAGTCGTAGCATCTGTTGGAGGCACGGCCTGCGGTTGGGACATAGCCATCGGGTCAGAAATAGGGAGACCTTCGTTAATTTCGTTTTCTTCGTTTGCCATCTTAATGCGCGTACCGATTACTTTTGCAAAAGTACTAATTAAAGCGGATTTACGGTCAATGCATTCCGCCTGAAGGTGCCAAAATGCCCCTCTATGCCTACTCGAATCGCTGATTTGCGGAAAGATTACACCTTAAACGGTTTAGATACGACGGATGTTTCACCTGATCCAATTGCCCAGTTCAGGCTTTGGTTCGAGGCTGCGCTACAGGCTGGCGTGCCCGAACCGAATGCGATGCACCTGAGTACGGTGGCCCCAAATGGGCGCCTGTCGGGCCGTATTGTCCTTATTAAAGACGTTAGCGCAGCTGGTTTTGTGTTCTACACTAACTACGAAAGCCGCAAAGGACAGGAGTTGGAACCAACTGCCGTTCAGCCGCAGCCGATGGCGTCGCTCACCTTTTTCTGGCCTGATCTGGAGCGACAAATTCGGATTGAGGGCCGGGTAGAAATGGTTTCTGCGGAAGAATCTGACCTTTATTTTAATAGCCGCCCCCGGAGCAGTCAGATTGGCGCCTGGGTGTCGCACCAAAGTACGGTTATTGCCAACCGGGCGGTGCTGGAAGATCGGCAGCAGGAACTGGAGGCCCAGTTTGCCGGAAAAGCGGTGCCCCGCCCCCCGCACTGGGGTGGCTACCGGGTGATACCCGACCGGCTGGAGTTCTGGCAGGGTCGTCCCAGCCGTCTGCACGACCGGATTCAGTACCGACTCGATGATACGGGTGCCTGGCTTATCGAGCGGCTATCGCCCTAACCTGCTGCCGCTACAGGGGGCTAATCAAGACCCACCGACGGTTGCCTGTCCCTCCTGTCACCGGGAAGTAGTTATGCACGGAGCGAACAGGTTTATGCGTTTAACACTTCCTGCCAATAGACTACGCTACCCAAGGTAGATGATGCCTGTACGTAGTAATAATGAATTAAATACAACTTGATGTTGAGCCGCCATCACGCAGTTCGTAAGCTAAATGAATGATATACATATTCATAGCAGCTTTTGACGAACCATAGGCCGCATATTTTGCGTAATCATAGGCTGGCCAACTCGGGTTACTCTGCAACGAAAGAGAACCCACGCTGGTACTTCATTTACAATTTCTGTCGCTGCTGATTTCCGCAATAAATTGATAAAAGCTTACGTAATCATTGCTACGCCAAATATATTGGTATCAAATGCCGACATAAACTGGACTGTTCGTGCCTCAAGTGCGGTATACGGCGCACCTCCATTAATACCTGCTATTGATCAAAACAGCCAATACCTCTGTTTTCCTGCCAATTTCTTCACGAGCAGTTTTTATAGAATTTTCGTTTGTTACATTCAATTGTACCGGCTCTACGTTATTCAGCCCTCCCCACTTTAGCTGTTCAACTGCGTCAAGTCCATTTCTAAAATCACGGCTTCCGAGATATACATAAAATCCTTTCTGCAATAATTGCCTCGTTACTTCAAGCCCTATGCCTTTATTGGCACCTGTAATCAATCAGGACGAGACGAGTAGCCTTTTTACTTCCAGATTAATATCAGCATTCCTACCAGAATGAAACCCGCACCCAAAAGGATTTTTAGGGTTATTGGCTCCTTCAGTAGCACAAAGGACAATAAAAGAGTCACGACTATACTTGCCTTATCAATACTTGCCACGTAAGAGACCTGGCCTTCCTTCATGGCACGGTAATAAAAAATCCAGGATAGAGAGGTGGTTATACCTGAAATAAATAAAAAAATCAAATTGCTTTTCGGAGCTTGCTTAATGTCGGCGTAAGCATTGTTAAGGAGAAATGCATTGATGGTCACAATCCCGAACACTACCATAGTCCTGATGCTCAAGGCTGCATCAGGACTTAAATTCTTCATCCCAAACTTGGCGATTACCGAAGTCAATCCTGCAAAGAGCATCGAGATGATAGCAAACAACTTCCATCTTTCTATCATAGTGTACCGACTAATTTGAAAATCAGACTTCTACAGCGTTTCCCCTATCGCCGAGACGCTGCTCTGCAAACCTAAATTTGACTTGTCGGGGCGTTCGCCCTGTCAGCCGAAACCCGAAAATGCAAACCCAAACTTGCCCTCGCGGGGCGTTCAATCTGTCGCCCGGAAGCTCGACTTTAATTCACATTCTGTTGACTTCACCCAACGGCCATGAGGACTGACGTTTCCCGTAAGCAACCTGCCTGAACGGATGCACCTTGCGGAAATGTTCATCCTCATCCGTGTTGGGTGCATCCCCCGAACAGCACCAAGCCCGATGCCGGATACCACCCGCTAACAGAGCCATACTATGCAACAGGATAAACTACCACTGTCAGAGGTGAGCAAGCAACTGACTAAGGATTGCCCCAATTTCACCCTGCCGCCCCTGACGCCTGAACAGATTGAAGAGGTCAGAGAACAGGCGGATAAGGTGTTGGAACGGGTGTTAGAAAAAGATACGGATTAGGGGGAGCGTTCAGCCGATTGGTTTACTGTACGGCATGAAAAAGCCCCGCTGTGATGGGCGGGGCTTTTTTCAAGGGGAAACGAAACTCTTAACATCTTCTTTCACTGCAAGTCCTTTCAACAAATCGTGTGTTTTCAATTTGTTTGCTTTCCTTTCTTCTAAGAAGACGCTTACAATTACTTGCTTTTCCGCTTCTGTAATATCCGCTTTATTATAGCGGCCAGTCTTCGGGTAGACTTCTAATAAAGTGACTTGCTCACGTTCAAGGTCTATAAATGTGATAACCCTAAAACCACCGCTTTGCCCTTCATTGCGTCCACTATTAGCAACTCGCATTTTGATAAGACACGAAGTGGCTTTCTTTGCCAATTGGTCATTGTTGTCAATTAATTCTATCTCTGTTTTCTCAGCTAACTCATTACATATATCTTGTGGGCAGGTATCGTAATGGTTTTTGACTTTTTTACAAAGCTGAGCCAAGGATTTACGAAAAACAGAGGTAGAATTAATGATCAAAACACTAAGGTCTAAAGCTGGTCATAAAGTGACTGCAGAGCACTACTTGGCTTAACTTTCTTGTTTTCAATATCGGAGATTGCCTCTTGAAGTTGATTAACCTCAATCTGATAATTCCCCAGCACTGTCTTACCAACACATTTGCCTACAACCGACCCTTTAATACCTTTAATTGATTTAATACCTAAAATCAACAATTCGTTTAATTTTGGTATTAAGTCAAAAACGCCTTCAGGGTTCCTGTTAAATGCCAAAATCAGGGCATCATTCAATTCCTTAAGCATGGGAGTTGATTGAATCAATGATTTTTTCAAACCCAATGCAATGTCAAGAAATTCATCTGACCCGATTTCGATTGCTGCCTGTTGTTGAGTGCGCGAAATTGATTCGCTTTGACTCAAGGCATCGTCAATGTTGCGATCAATAGTTGCTTGCATGTTTCTAAAATACTTAAAGTTTGTACTACAGTGGTCGAAGTGCCGATGCGTTATACATACATGCGGCTTTACCTGCTATGAGGGCAATGGCCGTACCAAATAACGTATAAAAAACGCTACCTGTTTCATTTGGTTGCGTTTATTTTTAGTACTACCACTATAGACAATCCACAATTCAGCCCTAAAACGTTGGATTATTCCGGTATTAGCTTTTAGTGAATTTAAGAGATATTGCGTTACAATACATATATTGTACAGTACTGTCTAATGTTGTCTATATCTTTCTGTTGCTTAATTGTATCTTTTCAACATTCATGCCAACGACGAAGTAAACGTATTTTTACTGAACGGGTGAAAAGAGCGATCGTTTTTAAATCGCCCCCTCCACTGACCAAGCCCGCGTTGTCGGGCGCAAGCCCAAAGTCAGCGCGTAGCCTTTGCACACCGCTACCTACTCCCGAAGCCGGACTGTGTGACCAGGTACGCTGCCGGATGCCGGGTCGTCCCGGAGCGGGAACGCGTAGCCATAGGGGGCCCGCACCCAACAACCCCGTGTGTTGATGGCGACGTAGGAGCCTTTACACACATGGCCG
>CAXUKO010000034.1:0-19212 GCA_964251665.1 uncultured Cytophagales bacterium | reverse complement strand
ATGAGTATTATAAAAACTTGCAAGTTTAGTGTGCCGCTAAACTAGACCACCCCACACTTCCTACAAAGACGATTCGCATGTTCAGCTACCAGAAGCTCATTAGTAGTGGCAAACATCCAGATTTAGCTTTATTTTATGACTGATGAGCGCACGAACTCGTTCTTACTACAATTGCTAGTCAGTGCCGACTTACGGGTGCGGCTGATTCGGCACGGGCTGCTTTGGGGCACGACCCTATACCTAATCTACCGGGGCTTTCACTTTATCGCTTCCACCATCCCGCACTCTTCACCAGATGCAGCCTTTCGGTATACCCTGCTGGCGACAATCGTTTTTGGGGGACTAACCCTCACCGCTTACGGAGCCCTAACGACCCTGACCCGCCGATATATATTGACCCATTTCCGGCCCAGCCTGTTCAGTCTGGGCGCTCTGATTATTCACGTTCTCACTTCAGAGATCGTCCTGTACCACTTCAGGCTTTTCACTCGCCTTTTCAGCCTAGATGAATTACCTCGCTTATATACCCGGTATGCCGAACCGCTGAATCAACTACAATTTTGGCAGGCTCCACTTGATCCCACGATTGTCTGGTTATTTTCCTTTTCGCTGTTCTACAACTACCTCCTTTACGCCGTTGGCCTGAAAGCCTTCAAAGACCTGTTTACTCTCAAACTTAGGCAAACGGAGTTGGAGAGAGAAAATCTACGGCTGGAATTCGACTTTCTTAAAGCACAAATCAGTCCGCATTTTCTGTTTAATACCCTGAATAATATCTATTCATTTTCAATTAAGTCACCTACAAAAGTGGGAGATACAATCCTTAAGCTGGCCGATCTGATGCGCTATTCACTGTATGAAACCAACGAAGAACAGGTACCCTTAAGCAACGAGTTAACGTTTCTGACAAGCTACATTGAGTTGCAGCGTATCCGCCACGAGGATTACGTGCAGATCTTTTTCGAAGTGATCGGTCAACCGGGTGTGCAGGTCATTCCCCCCCTACTACTGATTATTTTTGTCGAAAATGCCTTCAAACATGGCCTTCAGGCTAGTGCGCAGGCGTCCTGGGTCCGCATTCGGGTTAATGTCTCAGCGACATCCCTACAACTGGAAGTCACTAACAGTGTGCCCCCCAAGACTAAAAATCAACTTGGCGGCATTGGTCTGAGCAATGTGCGCAAACGCTTAACTCACTTCTACCCCTCTCATCACCGACTAGATATCCGGGAGGAAGCGAATTGCTTCACAGTCAATTTAACCATCCAGTTGCATGAATCCATCGCACCGCGTTATCATCGTGGATGATGAACCCCCGGCCCGGGACATCATCGAGGTCTTTGTGGAACGCACCCCGGATCTGGTGTGCGTGGCTATCTGCGCCAACGCCATGCAGGCGTTGGAAGCTATTGACCAGTTCAAACCTAATCTGCTCTTTCTGGACATTCAAATGCCGGAGATGACCGGCATTGACCTGATGAATCTACGGCTGGCTAATCGACCGGACATCATTCTGACGACGGCGTTTCCTGATTTTGCTTTGAAAAGCTATGAGTTTGCCGTACTCGACTATTTAGTCAAGCCCATCGCTTTTGAACGCTTCGTGCAGGCGATCGTTAAGTTCCGCGAGAGACGGAGCCAGTTTCCTTTGGCCTCGCCGGGCGGATGGTCAGCAGTGGCAGCCCCACCCTTTGTTAATGATCAGCGACGGAACGATAGTTTACCTGGTTCGCCACCCAGCGTGTCGTCGGTTTGGTTGCGGGAAGAAAAGCGGTTGTTACAAATTCCCTTTGAGGAGATCTTCTACGTCGAAGGGCTCAAGGATTACGTTAAAGTTTACCTCAACGGTAAGATGATTCTCACTCACGTGAGTATTGGCAAGGCGGAAGAGATATTTCAGCCGCCTACGTTCGTCCGTATACACCGGTCACATATCGTCCGGCAATCGGCGATCCGGCTGATCGATGGTAACACGTTGATACTGACCAATGGGGTTAAACTACTGATAGGTCCTCTGTACCGGGAGGAGTTAAAAAGATATATATCAGCCCTACGTTAGTCTTTGTCTACGCTAAACCATTATTAGTCGAAAAAACATTGGTATCCTGTCGAATAGATTCACCTTTGGTTACTTGCTGATATTAACCCGTCAGTTCACTCACACCCATTCTTCATATTATTCAGCGCATGAAAAAGTTTACATATCGCAAAGTACGCCTACTGGCGTTAGGCACCCCCGCTTCTAAAAATGTGTCCGCACCGCTTACTACCGACATCTGTACTTCAACGACAACCGTCACCACAATGACCGGCTACGGAAACAGTCGCTGACGGGTAATATTGCGACAGATGCTCTGACCAGTAGGCGACTGATGAATCCAATCCCAACGTTTTTTCTGTTGCGTACGCCCTTACTATCGATCGAATCGGTCTTGGCGTCTCTTGAGGAAAAGACACTATCGATGCTTTTGCATCAGGAATGGGCAAGCGAAGCTATCTGTATAGCTTCGCCTGCTTTTCATGCGCAGTGGCAGACCGATCCGGCGTTGACCAACCCAAAACTGCGGCTGGCTGCTTTGAAATATGCCCTGCGCATGGGCGCCCGTTGTACGCCATTTGGCCTGTTTGTCGGCTGCACGGTTGGTCAGGTAGGACCACCGACGGCCATTGATTTTTCGGATCGACTAATCCGGCCATGGTATCGGCTGGACGGGCAGGTACTTTCTATGTTGGCTCGTTTTGTCAGTGAACACCCCGTTTGGCGCGAGCAGGTTCTTTTCTGGCCTAACTCCGGATTATATACCGTCGGCACCCAACTTCGCTACACTGAAATCACGGGGCAGAAGCCGCCCGTTACGCATTGCCTGAGTCAGATCGAAGCAACCCCGGCTGTCTTACGGGTGCTCAGACTGGCGCATCAGGGTGCCAGCATTACTGACTTGGTTCGGCAGTTGACAAGGTCAGGTGTAAATACCGGTGAGGCCCGCGCCTTTATCGAGCAATTGATCCATGACCAGGTATTGGTGAGTGAATTGACTCCACACGTGACAGGGACGGACTTTTTTGATTCCCTGATTGAACGGGTAGCCCGGTGGCCGGGCAGTGAAACTCTGACGGCACCCTGGTATAAGATCCGTTCTCTGTTGCAATCATCGATGAGTAACAGGGAGCGGGCCCCGGCGATACGTGCTTTGTTGGAAGATCAGCTCGCAATCCCTTTACCGACGGATAACATCGTTCAGTGTGATACTTTTTTTGAGACGCCCACCTGTCAGCTTAATAAGACAGTGCTCAACAGTCTCCAACCGACGCTACTGCGCGTCGCGGGTCTGCTTCAGGCTAGTCAGTCAGTCCCGGTAAGTTTAGCCGATTTTAGAGCGCGGTTTATTGCCCGATACCAGGAACAGGAAGTGCCGCTTGCTGTAGTACTGGACGGAGAGACTGGAATTGGTTACGGTCCAGAGGATGCCTTATTCGGTGAGAACGCCTTGCTGGAAGACTTGATTTTTCCTGTCGGTTCCCTCGATGACTCCCCTGCTATGGCCCCAGTGCATCCCCTGCTACTGGACAAATACGTCGATTGGCTAGCCCAAGGCAACCTATCAATTACTCTGACCCACAAAGACGTGGCACAGTTAAGCCCGGCGTGCGTTTACCTACCGGACAGCTACTGTGCGCTGGGTTACCTGCTGGCCTCATCGGTTGAAGCAATTGATGCAGGTAGCTATCACTTCGTATTGAAGGGCATGTGCGGCCCGTCCGCCTTTACGCTGATGGGCCGGTTCTGTCACGGAAACTCCCAACTGGCGGCCTTGGTTGCGGGGCAATTGACGCAGTCCCAGCAGCGGGATTCGGAACGTATCTACGCTGAGGTTGCACATTTACCTTCGCCCCGGGCTGATAACGTGCTGCACCGACCTCATTTACATGCCTACGAAATCCCTTACATGACACGGTCCACTTTACCCGTTGATCAGCAGATTCCGCTGTCGGACTTGCTAGTATCGGTGCCAGGAGGCAACCGGATTATGCTGCGCTCTAAACGCTTAGCTAAGGAAGTAATTCCCCGCCTGACAACCGCCCATACCTATGCCACTGGCCTACCAGTCTACCGCTTTCTGGGCGATCTTCAGCACCAAGATGGTGGTTTGTCTGCGGGCTGGCATTGGGGCAATCTGGCCCAGGCTCGACGGCTTCCCCGGGTACAGTACGAACAAATTATCCTAACAGAGGCCCGGTGGCGGTTGACCCAGGCGGACTGGAAGTCCGGGTGGACTGACGCGGAAAATGTGATGGCGTGGCGAACGCAGTGGCTTATACCCCGCTACATCGCTTTGGTTCAGGCGGATAATGAACTGGTGTTGGATCTGGATGCGCCAACTTGTCAACAACTATTAATTACTACGCTACGCCGATTAACTACGCTTACCCTGATAGAATGGCTACAGACGCCCGACAAGTGCTGGATTGCTGGCCCTTGTGGCAAAATGACACATGAGATCATCTTTCCCTTCATCAACCCGGTTGATGAGCTCCCACGAGTGACGTCAGGGCAACAGGAGGGCACTGTCCAGCGGACATTTCTACCTGGTAGCGATTGGGTCTATCTAAAAGTGTATTGTGGCTACCAAACGGCCACGGATGTGCTGCGTAAGTTCGCTAAAATGGCCGGAGCGATGGTGCGCCGAAAACAGATTAGTCACTGGTTCTTCATTCGCTACGAGGACCCCGAACCTCACTTGCGGATTCGATTGCACCGCCAGGACCTGACCGTTGATGCCCTGCTTGAGACCTGCCGGGCAATCCTAAGGCCGTTTGTCCAGTCTGGTGCCGTTCACAACCTACAGGTAGCCACTTACGAGCGTGAATTAGAACGATACAGCCCTGCTCTAATGGAGATAACTGAATGGTTATTCTGGACAGACAGCCGTTGTATGGCCGGGGTTCACTGCCAATCATTTACGGACGATCAGTTTTTGGCCGCTGGCGTGCTTAGCGTGAGTAATTACTTAACCGATGTCGGATTCAATACTGAACAGAAAACGAGGTTTTGCCGGAAGGGGTTTGACTCATTAGTCAACGAGCAAGGAAACGGATCTGTGAAACGGCGTACACTGGCCACGCTGTACCGCTCAAATCAGGTACTTCTTGAACGATTGATAAAAGGAGAAACTCTTTCCCCTCAAGAGCAGGCATGGCAGGATTTATTCAGGCAGCGTGGCCAACAGAACAAGCCCTACCTAGCCACTGTCCTGGCTTCACCGCAGCGGCCCGAAGACTATTTGTCCACGCTTATTCATCTTTCCCTTAACCGTCTTTTTAGCCGACACCAACGGACGTATGAATTATTGGTATACCATCATCTTCACCGAGCATACTGCTCTTTACTGGCACGTAAGTCTTGATTAATTCAAGTTGTGGTGGACTACTCAAAAGAAAACTGCTAAAAAGACACTCGGGCAACGATTGCTATTCAACTTATCAGAAGATAGCTTTCATGCGATAGTCGCTTCGGCAATCCGATCGGGACGTGAGTCAATCCTAGCTTACTCTGCCAATGGTTTGGCCTGCCAGGGATGTGCATTACTACTAGCCTGAGCCGGGCGCACCGGACCATCCATAGTGTTATTAAAATTGTCTAGTCGACATCACAAGCACTTTGATCGATACCATTGCTTCTTTGGTCTATTATACTTTACCAGCCGAAAAATCTTTTTGACTTTCAGGTGTGCAAACGACACTGATTAACTGTGATCGATTCGAAAACAAAAGGCTGTTGGAATAGCCCAAAATTTTATTTGCTCTTAGCGTTAGAAGCTCCACTTTATCAATGTACAGTCTGATAGTGAAATGTTATTGAGACTTTCAGCTTTTAAAAAATGAGCAACGTTCAGATATGTAAGAATTATCTTGCTTTCACATTACTATTTTCTCCAGAATATACTTTTATAATACTATAAATGCATCTGTAGTGTAGAGTCACTGAAAGAGTAAAAAGCAAGATTCAACCATCCCAACGATATAATTATGACTGGCTTGTTCACCGATACGGACGCTAACGCAACAGATACACTTTACGCTTTCTTGCGGGGGCTAAAGGCGAAGGTGACGTGGGAAACGGTGCAAATCGAATTACCCCTGCACCCTGACTTTCCGAGCCTGCTCAGCCTGAGCGAATTGCTGACCGACTGGAAAATCGATAATACGGCCCTGCAACTCAACACCGTTGAGCAACTGCGTGAGTTGCCGTTGCCGTTTATCGCCCATCTCCGCCAAAACAACGGCTGGTACGTATTGGTCACAAACGTGGCGGGCGATGCTATCACCTTTGTAGATAGCCGCGACGGTCGCCGAATGACGACGCTGAACGAATTTGAGAAACAGTGGACGGGCGTAGTGCTGCTGGCCGTAACGGGTGAGCAATCGGGCGAGCCGGATTATGAGACGAACCGAAAACACGAACGCTTACAGAAACTACGCAGGCCGTTCCTGACTATCGGTACCTTGTTTCTACTCTTTTTTGTAATCCTGAGCGTAGCGAAGGAACTCACTACCCCTAACTGGCTTTTACTCGTGACCAAAGCGATTGGTTCGATGTTGAGTGGTTTGCTCGTTGCCAAACAGTTAGGTAACACAAACGCACTGACCGACCGACTTTGCCGCATCAACAGCCAAACCAATTGTGACAGCGTCTTGGATTCGCCGGGCGCGAAGTTGTGGGGCTGGCTCAGTTGGGCCGACGTGGGACTACTGTATTTTGCGGGTGGCCTGCTTACCGTTTTGCTGGGGGCTACTCAATTACAAAATGGTCAGGAAATGGTGCAGCCGTTGTTGAGTGTCTTGGCTTTGCTGGCTCTGCCCTACACCATCTTTTCTGTTTACTATCAGGCCCGCGTCGTCAAAAAGTGGTGTACGCTTTGCTTAGCGGTGCAGGGTGTTCTGTTGATTGAGGGCGTGTCCGCAATAACGCGGGGAGTAGGTTTGCCTGCTCTGTGGCAACCTTACGCGGCCGTTGCCGTCGCGTTCTTGTTACCGACGCTGGCGTGGATGTTGGTAAAGCCATTGCTGGCAAGCCGGGCAAAAAGCCAGCAGGAGCATAGCGAATTGCTGCGCTTTAAGCGGGACCCAGACCTGTTTCAGGCGATGCTGACGCAGCAACCGCAAATGCCGCCTATACCCGAGGATTTGCATCCGATTGTGCTCGGCAATCCCAACGCGGAACACACCATTACGATGGTGACGAATCCGTATTGCGGACCATGTGCTAAAGCCCATACCGCGTTGGATGCACTCATCAACCGCAACACCAATGTAAAGGGCGCTATCATTTTCATGTGCGACGGCGCGGACGGGCGAGCAACGCAGGTTGCCCTTCACGCTTTGGCATTAACGGAACGCGGTAATGCGGCCAAAGCGATGACGGATTGGTATGGGCAATTAGAAAAGAACTATGACAACTGGGCGAATCAACATCCGGTAAGTTCTGACCGAACGGATTTGATAACAATCACTAATCAGCAACGCCAGTGGTGCCACTTGGCTGGGATTACGGCTACACCGACACTATATGTGGATGGTCATCAATTGCCGGACAATTACCGCTTGGACGGTCTGCGGTGGCTAATGAATGAACTCGAACCGGTAAACGCTGAGCCAGCATTAAACGTATGAAAACGGTTTTGTTTCTGATGGTTCCTCATCTGAGCCATTACTATCCAACCTTTGGCTTAGCCCGTCTACTGCAAAGGCAGGGATACACGATTGTTTACAGTGGTACGTCCAGTTATCAAGCAGCTGTCGAGCAGGAAGGATTTTTGTTCCGGTCCGTTCTTTATGTAGAAGAAATTGTCATTCGGAAGTTGCGGGTTGCCATTGGTTTATGGATTAAGACACGGCTGGAACGGACTTATACCTCGACCCGTTACCGCTGCTTCTTGGCGGGTATGCAAACCGTCGAACAGTTGATGGCCGACACCAAGCCCGATGTCGTGTTCTTGGACGATACACTGGGCCACTACTATCCGTGTCTGGCGGGCAAAGCCAAAGTAATCCAGTTGAGCACCAAATTGTCTCCTCGCCGACATCCGTTCATACCCCCGTTGAATTCGTTCTACGTCCCTCAAAGAGCACTGATGGATTCGCTGATAACCAAGGCGCAGTGGTGGGGGCATATCCGCCGGCGCCGGCTTAACGGGTGGCTTCAATCGTTGGTCTTCAACGGCCGTTCGGACGCGGAGTTTCAACGCCGGTATGAACGGCAAAAAGGAGTTGTATGGACAGTAGTACGTGACGAAAACATGGCGTTCTACGATGCGGTAGCCGGCTTACCAGCGCTGGTCTTAGCGCCTAAGTCGCTGGAGTTTGAGAACACGCCAACTGCGCCCAAGGAGCATTATCTGTACACTCCTCATTTGCGCAATGAACAACCGTATGTTTCCGCCGAATACGTCCAGTGGATGGAACGGGTAATTTACCGTAAGCAGGTTAACAAGACGAGATTAGTTTATGTCGCGCTGGGTACGTTGTCATTAGGCCAGGCAGAACGGGCGTATAAACTTCTGACCAATATAACTCATGCCTTGGGGGGAGATGACACCATCGACGTGCTGATGGCAACGGGTGGCCTTGACCTTTCTTGCTCAACAGTGGCCGCTAATGTTTACTGTCTGCCGGCCATACCTCAATTAGACGTGTTAAAACACGCTGATTTGATGATTACCCACGGCGGACTTGGTTCGGTAAAAGAGTGCTTAGCTGCGGGAGTGCCCATGCTGGTATATCCGCTCAATACCCAAGTTGATCAACCCGGGAACAGTGCGCGGGTTGTTCACAAAGGACTTGGCTTACGAGGGAAAATTAACGAATCGTCGACCCGGATACGCCGAAAGGTGTACACGCTCTTAGAGAATCCGGTGTACCGAAAAAACTGCCAGGTCACTCAGCAACACTTTATGGAGGATGGACAAACAGCGCAGCAAGTGTTGACGCAACTGGGCTTATGGACGAGGGATTTGAGTAGTTCAGATCATATAAATCAAAGTTTCACAATTAAACAGTTACAATTATGAGAAAGTTAATGTTAAAGTTCGCGGATGGTATGCTCTCAAAAGAGCAGATGAAAAAAGTGCGGGGTGGTTGTGGGGGTGGCGGTTGTGCTGCTGGTGCATGTCTTGGGTCATCATCGGACTGTGGAACAGGCTGTACATCGTGTAGCTCAAGTAACCCAAAAGTATACGGTACTTGTAGTTAAATAGTCTGCATTCTGACTATGTTATGTTGTTCAATGTAACATAGTCAGAATGCTATTTTTGCTAATTTTAATGCTTGCGGAATCAACATGTCTTGTATGAAACTTTCTTTGTTATCCATACTTATCCTGAATCCAATATTGCTTTTTGCTCAGAGTAAGGCTTATAGAGTTGAAGGAAGAATAGGAATTGTGGGATCAGCTGACATAGCTTATGTACGCTACGTAGTAGAAAATGAAAAAAAAGTATATTCAGACTCCTCTCAAATTCAAGACGGGAAGTTTTGCATAACGGGTGCAATTGGTAGACCTTATTATGCGTGGTTGTTTATTGGCAATAAGGCAATCCGTTTTTATTTAGAATCTGGCGTGACTACTGTGGTTAGCACTGACTCAATTCAGAATGCTGTTGTAAGTGGCTCACCAATGAATATTGATAACAATAAGCTGAAAGCGATGCTTAAATCAGCCGAAGACAAAATGACCCAGTTGACAAACGAGTATCGAGCAGCTACGACAGAACAAAAGAAAGATAAGGATTTTGTAGAACGCTTTGAAAAACATGAGGAAGCAATTGTTACTGAACAAAATAATATCAAAGTGCAGTTCATTAAGGGAAATCCAAATTCTATGCTGAGTTTATATATATTACAGCAATATACAGATTTGGTTGCGCCAGAATTTTCTGAGGTAGAGTCAATGTTCAACCAACTATCGAATCCTATTAAAAATAGTAAACTTGGCAAAGAATACAGTGAAAAGCTGGCTAAAATTCAAGCTTCTTCTGTTGGCGCAATGGCTCCTGAATTTACCCTACCTGATACTTTAGGAAAAGCTATATCCCTGAAAAGCTTCCGTGGTAAATATGTACTGATTGATTTTTGGGCAAGTTGGTGCGTCCCTTGTCGGGCCGAGAATCCAAACCTTGTAAAGAACTTTAATCAATATAAAGACAAAAATTTTACAGTACTGAGCGTTTCCTTAGATAAATCCACTGGTAAAGAGGCTTGGCTGAAAGCCATTCACAGAGATGAGCTAAACTGGACGCACGTTTCAGAGCTAAAACATTGGGACAGCGAAGTGGCGAATCAATACGCTGTTCGGTTGATTCCTCAAAATTTTCTGATCAACCCTGATGGAAAAATCATTGCAAAAAATCTTCGGGGAGAAGCATTGAGCAAAAAACTAAAAGAGATTCTTTTTACTAAGCCCTAAAACGCTGTATTCTTACTGAATTAGTGCGGGATTATTCATTCCAGAAGAAGCTTCGGTTTGATTAACTGGTTGTTCAGTAAATAAATAGTTAATGAATGGTGAATGAAAGCTTTCCTCCACTACACCCAACTCGATCAGATGGACTGTGGGCCAACGTGTCTGCGAATGTTGGTCAGGCATTATGGTTGCTTGTACAGGGCGCAGTCGTTGCGAGAGAAGGCGCAGATCGGGAAAGATGGGGTGTCGTTGCTGAGGATTGCCGAAGCTGCCGAAGCCATTGGGTTTTGGACGATGGGGGTGAGACTACCGGAGACATATACACTAAGTGCTCTGCGGTGGTTAATTAAGTATTTGCCAACTACCGCTTAAACAAAGGATTTGGCCAAATCAAGATAAATCAATTCCAAACTTTAAACTAATTGTCAATCATGAAGAAGCTACTAACTAATTTTTCAGGACAGGTGCTGTCTAAAGAGCAGATGAAGGCTGCTAAGGGAGGATGCCAAGTGTGTTCATCAGGTCCAAATGGTGGGACATGTGGAGGAAATGGTTTTACTCAAGCGGAAGCTCAAGCTATGGCCAATGAGTTCAACGCAACCTTATCTCCATCAGATGGCTATACTTACAGCTACATGTGTTGACTGATGAACTAGCTGACTAAAAATAGTCTATTATATATTGTGTGGAAGGCTTTACGGGGCTACTTCATCCAATTTATAATAGGCTGTTTAATAGTATAATTATTTAATTCATGTATAATAGTAATTTTAAATATTTATGTATCATTACGTCTCATTTCACCTTTGTACGCTATTTCTGTATGTTGCTGTACTTTGTAATCATGAGCCACTTGATTTAGATGATTCAATCGTAGTTTATGGAACTTGTTACGATATATCTACAGGGGTTGATTTAAAAATTAGAGCAGTTGCTTTAGTCGGAAATACCAGACTATTTCTGGGTGAAAGCGATAGCTTAGGGAAATTTAATTTTAATGTACCAACAAATACAAAATATATTTTATTTTCATCAGATAATTATAAGTCTATCACTGTTCAGGCAAACATATTTGTCAAATCTAACAAAAGTTTGAATTATAGGATAAGTGTGCCTATGAGCATCAAAGAATCTTTGGAAGTTAACCCCCTTAATCAACTTTCTTTGTCTTTCAGCACAACAAATGAGACAGATGTTAACTATAAACTAAAATATATTAATAGTGCAAATAAAGGTGTTTTTTTTAGTTTCAGAAAAGGGAAACAGCCGAACAGCTTTCTTATAAATAATATAGCCTTTGGTGATTACGTACTGGAAGCATACAATACTAATGGTAGTTTATTATATAATGAGGAAGTAAATGTTGATCAAGGTATTACTTTTAAAGAAGTAAGTTTCACAAATAGAGTAAGTATTACGAGTGATGGTAAATTAAAAACGCATTATAAAAAAAATAAAGTATTTATAGTTGATGATACCCATCTTAAAAATCCTTCCGTAAATACATCCATCACAAGTAAATTAGCTAATCCCATTGTATTACATTTTTCGCAGAGTAGTTATGAGTTGACTAGCGAGGCTACAATGATTTTAGATTCTATTTATTTTCATTTAATTAATAATAAGAAAATTGCTGTAAATATTGTAGGTTACACGGACAACATTGGGAGTCGTGATTTGAATTTAGCGTTGTCTGAATACAGGGCCAGAATTGCAACAGGCTATTTGACGGGTAAAGGGGTTGAACCAACGCGGATCAGCTTTACAGGTAAAGGCCCTGATCCGCTGCTTATTGAAAACAACACAGAGGAAAACAAAGTCAAAAGCAGAAAAGTAGTCATCACGTTTTATAGTAAATAATTGAATTCTTCAAAAAGCGTGTCACATATCATAGAATTTATAGCTGTTATTTTCAATCGGGGACTTTAACTGTTAACCTGAGCGGGATTTATTAATTAAGAGCTTTCTCTCTAATCGCTATGATATCGTTCCCTCACTACACTCAACTCGATCAGATGGACTGCGGGCCAACGTGTCTGCGAATGTTAGCCAAATATTACGGTCGCTTGTACACGGCGCAGTCGTTGCGGGAGAAGGCGCAGATTGGGAAAGATGGGGTGTCGCTGCTGGGGATCGCCGAAGCTGCCGAAGCCATTGGGTTTCGGACGATGGGGGTAAAGGTGTCGTTTGATAAGTTAGCCAATGAGGCTCCGCTACCCTGCATCGTGCATTGGGGACAGAGTCATTTTGTGGTTGTTTATGCCATCAAAGGAGCGAGCAGCAACTGGCTGAGCCGTATCCGGGGCGGACGACAGACACCCGGTAAAAACGGAGCCGATAATGACGTATATACCAAACCGTTTGCCTCTGTTTTTCAAATAGAAGATGGCGAAATTGCTATTCCGCCGACTGCACGGCCCGTTTTCCCTAATGATGCCGTTGTGGGAAAAGACCTTACTACAGTGCGTGGAACGGTGCTGGTGGCCGATCCCGACAGGGGATTGCTGTCATATTCGGCGGCGGAATTTTGTCAACACTGGCTGTCGGCCAAAACTGGCGGTCAGGAAGAGGGCGTTGCGTTGTTGCTGGAGCCGACGCCTGCGTTTTTTGAGCAGGAAGACGAGCCGGTAAGGGCTTACGGATTCGGGCGGGTGCTAGGTTATCTCTGGCAGTACAAACCGCTGCTGGTGCAACTCGCCCTGTCGCTCGCTGTTGGCAGCGGGCTGCAACTGTTGTTCCCGTTTCTCACCCAGTCGGTGGTCGATATTGGCGTCAACACCCAAAACATTTCGTTCATTTATCTGGTGCTGGGGGCACAACTCATGCTGATGGCCGGGCGGCTGACGGTGGAGTTTATCCGTAGCTGGATTCTCCTCCATATTAGTACCCGCGTCAACCTGAACATCCTCTCCGATTTTCTAATCAAACTCATGCGGTTGCCCGTGTCGTTTTTCGATTCCAAGAACTTCGGCGACCTCATGCAGCGCATCGGCGATCATCAGCGCATCGAAGCATTCCTGACCGGGCAAACACTATCGGTACTGTTTTCGCTGGTCAACCTCGTTGTGTTTGGCGTGGTGTTGGCCCTGTATAACTTTGCCATCTTCAGTATTTTCATGGTGGCCAGCCTGCTTTACGTGGGCTGGGTGGGTCTATTTCTGCGCCAACGCCGGAAACTCGATTTCAAACGGTTCGACGTGGCGGCCAAAAATCAGAGCAGCCTGATTCAACTCATTCAGGGGATGCAGGAGATTAAGCTGGCCGGGGCGGAGCGGTCCATGCGCTGGGCTTGGGAGCGGCTACAGGTGCGGCTGTTTCGGTTACAGATGCGCGGGCTGGCTCTGAATCAGTACCAGCAGGCCGGGGCGTTCGCCATCAATGAGGGTAAAAACATCTTTATCACGTTTCTGGCCGCGCAGGCTGTTATCAATGGTCAGCTTACGCTCGGTGGCATGCTGGCTGTGCAGTACATCATTGGTCAACTGAATAGCCCCATCGAGCAGCTTATCGGTTTTACGCAGGGGTTGCAGGATGCCAAAATCAGTCTGGAACGGCTCAATGAAATTCATACCCTGGCCGATGAAGAAGACCCCCTGGCACCCAGGGGGGTAACGGCCGGACTGCCAACCGGTAAAGGCATTCAATTTCAGGGCGTGTCGTTTACCTACGTCGGCGCGGGTAATGAGCCGGTATTGCACGATATTAATCTCCAGATTCCCGAAGGGCGGACAACTGCTATTGTCGGTATGAGTGGCAGCGGTAAAACAACGCTGCTGAAGCTGTTGCTCCGATTTTATGACCCTGTTAAAGGGGATATTCGTTTGGTTAACTCCCCGCTCCTGACAGGAGCGGGGTTGGGGAGGTCTGACGGGTCGGTGAGCTTAACCAACATAGGTCATGGCTTATGGCGCGAACAGTGTGGAGTGGTGATGCAGGACGGGTTTATATTTTCCGATACTATTGCCCGTAACATTGCCGTGGGCGTAGAACGAATCGATGCCGACCGGTTAGACCATGCCGTTCACGTAGCCAACCTGCGCCCGTTTGTCGATGGGTTACCGTCAGGCTACCACACCAAAATCGGAGCCGAGGGCAACGGTATCAGTCAGGGGCAGCGGCAACGGCTGCTGATTGCCCGCGCGGTGTACAAAGACCCGCAGTACATTTTATTCGACGAAGCGACCAACGCCTTAGATGCCAACAATGAAGCTGTTATCATGAAGAATCTGGATGAATTTTTTCGGGGACGTACGGTGGTTATCGTGGCGCACCGGCTCAGTACCGTTTGTCACGCCGATCAGATTGTGGTGCTGGACAAAGGTAAAATCACCGAAACCGGCACCCACGCCGAATTGGTCGCCCGCCGGGGTGATTACTGGCAGTTAGTCAAGAATCAGTTGGAACTGGGGATGTGATCCCTGTTTTTGCCATGTCGCAGTCAACTCAGTTTATCGAATTACGTTCCGAAGACGTGCAGGAAGTCCTGTCGCGGCCCCCGAAATGGGTACTGCGCTGGGGAGTAACCGTCGTGTTTGCAGTACTGGTGCTGGTTTTCAGCGGGGCATGGCTGATTCACTATCCGGATTTGGTGAGGGCATCTTTCAGGCTCACATCAGCCAACGCGCCTAAAGCGGTCATGACCCGTAATGATGGCAAAGTCGTTCGGCTGTTTGTGAAGGAAGGCCAATCCGTAAAAGCGGGCGCGTCGCTGGCTTATCTCGAAAGCACAGCCCGACACGAGGCCGTGCTGCAACTTTCCGGCGAACTCACTATAGCGTGGGCGGTAGCCAGTCGGGGCAATCTAGAAGGGCTGGACCGTTTAAATTTGTCAGATTACAGTCAGTTGGGCGAGTTACAGACCGCCTATCAGACGTTCGAGCAGGCACACATCCGGCTGCGGGCGTACCTGACCAATGGGTTTTACAGTCAGAAAAAAACGATGCTGCGTCAGGAGATCGTAGACTTACAGGCGTTGGCCGATAACTTGCGGGAGCAGCATGGCATTCAGGCCCGGGACATCAAACTGGCGCAGGAAGATTTTGACATTCAACAGCGGCTCTACGAAGAGAAAGTAATTTCCCGGCTCGATCTGAAGCGCGAAGAAAGTAAGAACATTGGACGCACATTGCCGTATCAGCAAACGGCTTCGGCCCTCATCAGCAACCTGACGCAGCAACGCGCTAAACAAAAGGAAGTCCTGGAATTAGATAAACAGGTGGCCGAAGAGCGCGATACCTTTCTACAAGCCCTGAATACCCTGCAAAGTGCGGCCGAGGCCTGGAAAACCAAATACGTGCTCACAGCTCCGGTTAGCGGACGGGTATTGTTTACCGGCACGTTGCAGGAAAATCAATCCGTCGCACTCAATCAGGACTTGTTTTACGTAGCTCCACCCAACACGGATTACTTCGGTGAGTTACGGGTGCCGCAGCAAAATGCGGGCAAAGTGCAGGTTGGTCAAACGGTGCTGGTCAAGTTTGCCGGATTCCCGTATCAGGAGTTCGGGGCCGTACGGGGGCGCATTACGGCTATTGCCGACGTTCCGTTCCGGGACAGTGTTTTTTTGGCAAAGGTCACGTTACCATCGGGGCTGAAAACGACTTACGGTAAATCGCTGGCGTTCAAAACGGGCATGGCTGCCTCCGCCGAAATCATCACCGATGACAGCCGTCTATTAGAGAAATTGTTTTATCAGTTGCGTAAAATAACGTCCGGCCGTTAGTCAACCGTATGCGACTGATTACAATGATACAGTAGGCCGACAATTTGATTTCTCCAGTACACTCTATCGCTGTGATAGGCAACTTTTCTGTGAGGCAGCATCAAGTCAGCTTGAGTACCCCAAAAGAACTATCTGATACGTGCCGATTTAGTTAAGCCATTTGGCGTACGCATTTATATCAATCATTGGTACAGTAGCACATGTCTGCAACTGAGAAATTAGTTTAAACAAGAATGCCGTGGCAGGCTTCACGTCAGTGAAAATGTTATAATCTGTCTGCTCGGGGTTGTAGTGAAAATAGCCATGTGCGGCAACACAACCGAAGTTGAGACGGAGATCGCCGGTGCCTTCACCTAAGGCACCCATTAAAGACTGGCCCATAGGTGGACTCCACTCGCTCTCTAACGTCAAGATACCACCTAAAATAGGGTTTAGCGGCTTCGGAGGATAGATGCCACCCGCATGTGGAATGGGCAGGCTCGTTCTTTGCAGTTTTCGTACGCTTTCCGCTTTGTTCTGGGCGTAGCTGACATTAGCTGCGTTCATTACCTGCTTTGCTTCAAAAACCGCATAAACACTCTCGGCAGGAATAATAATCTGACCTTCGTAGTTGAAAATGAAAGGCGTATACTGTCGGTCGTAGATGACAATATCTATCTGGTCGCTGAACTCTCCCAAGCTATCCACTACGTGTGCCGTTTCAGCTTTGTAGCGTTCAGGCAGGTAAGTCTGAAACAGTTCAAGCCACACCTTCTCGGTAGCGTTGCCTTTTGTGCCGGGATGCCCAAAGCACTTGCGGCACTGTTCAAGTCGTTGGTGGATGTCGTCGTGGAGACCACTTAATAATTGTGGGAGGGACCAACTCATAGTGTTTGATTGTTATCGTTAAATGGTGGAGTGGGAACAATTGACTTCGCGATTTCCAGGGCCCTGATCGGCTTTACGGTTTGGTCAGGATAAGCGTCCAGCACAATCGCTGGCAATAGGCGTTGTGTAATGTCTGAAAAGGTGAAACCATATTGGCGATTATCACTTGGCCCGGTTGCTGCAATGATGGGAGTGATTTCATTTTGGGAAAATCCCAGTTGTGAAAGCAGTTGTGATAAGGCGGCTTCTCGTTGTAACTCCCCCGGTCGATCAAACGTTAAAATGTCGGCTGCACGGCGTTTGATCGCTGGATCAAGGGCCGAGAGACGGTTTGTACACATGATTACAGCCGCTGGTAGGTGGTTGTTGGCGATTCGATCAATGCCGCGAATGAATGCGTTCACTCCAGCTTTATCCTCGTGGTGTGGAGCTGCTACATTTGACTGGACATTAAGTTAAGGACGATCTAACTTAGTGGACCATGAAAACAAGGAGACAGTACGACGAAGAATTCAAAAAGATGGCCGTGGAGCTATCTCAGGCAAAAGGTTCTCTAAAAGCAACCGCTGAAGAGTTAGGAATAACCCCACAAATTTTAACTCGGTGGCGCAGAGAACGAGTAGTTGCTCCAGGTACCCCAGCCCTTAGCCGGGCCCAGGTGAGCCAAGAGCAACAAGAAATAGTACGACTGAAAAAGGAACTCAAACAGGCTGAATTAGAACGCGATATACTAAAAAAGGCAGTCGGCATCTTCTCCAGGGGCGACGGGAAATATGCGGATTTATAAAGGCTCACCAAGTCGAGTTTCCCGTTGAGACGATGTGTAAAGTACTGCACGTGAGCCGTAGTGGGTATTATTATTGGCTAGCCCAACGACCCACTAAAAGAGCTAGTGAAAATCAGGCTATCACTGAAATAATCAGTAGCTTATTCACTGCTAGTAAAGGCCGGTATGGGAGCCCAAAAATCACGAGAGATCTTAAGGCTCAAGGTGTAAACGTATCTCGGCCTCGGGTGGCCAGACTGATGAAGCAGGCTAATCTGAAAAGTATCATTCAGAAGAAGTATGTGGTCACCACTACGGATTCAAAGCACGCCTACCCAGTGGCAGAAAACCATTTGAACCGCCAATTCAATCCGGTAAAACCGGGCCAGGCCTGGGTTTCGGATCTGACCTATATCCGTACAGGGGAAGGCTGGCTGTACCTGACTATGATTATGGATTTGTATGATCGAAAAGTGATTGGCTGGGCTTTGAGTAAGTCAATGAAGGCTGCTGAAACAACTATACCGGCTTGGCAGATGGCCCTTAAAAACCGGCCTATCGAGCGGGACTTAATCTTTCACTCGGATCGAGGAGTGCAGTATGCCTGTCATAGCTTTACCAAACTGTTGAAAAAACACCCGCTAGTTGTACAAAGCATGAGTGGGAAAGGCAACTGTTGGGACAATGCAGTGGCAGAAAGCTTTTTCAAAAGCCTTAAGTCGGAGTTGGTGTATCAGCAGGATTTCCAAACTCAAGCCACGGCTAAACAGGCTGTCTTTGAGTACATAGAGATTTGGTACAATCGCCAACGGAGGCATTCGGCGTTAGGCTACCTTTCCCCTTTCGACTATTATAACAGGCAATATCAAAATGTGGCTTAGAGATTTGTCCAGTGTTTTGTTGCAAGTCCATCTACGACGACAAGCTCTTTTCCGATCTTTTCCCTAAGCGCGGCCAGCCAGCCCAAGCCCCTTGGCAATTGGCAATTGGCTTTGGTGACGCTCATGCAGTTCATGGAGAACCTTTCTGATCGGCAAGCTGCCGATGCGGTCCGAAGTCGTATCGATTGGAAATACGTTTTAAGTTTGGAGTTGACCGACGCTGGATTTGACTTTAGTTTATTATCCGAATTTCGGCAACGACTCCTAGCGGGCAATGCTGAAGAACTACTTTTGAATCGCCTGCTTGACTGCTGCCAACAGCACCAATGGCTCAAAGGACAAGGTAAACAACGAACCGATGCTACCCATGTGTTGGCTCGTATCCGGGCAATGAATCGACTGGAGTGCGTTATCGAAACGATGCGGCATGCACTCAACAGCCTGGCCTTATTAGTTCCTGACTTGTATTGATTGATTAGGTTGTACATCTACAGGCGGCATGGAGAGGGTAGTCACG
>CAXUKO010000033.1:0-39416 GCA_964251665.1 uncultured Cytophagales bacterium | reverse complement strand
TAGTCTACCTGCGGAGGTACTCATTAAAGAACGCGCACAAACATAGAATGATAAATTCAGAACTAAACTGATTTGTAGTTGTCAATCGCTCCCCGCACGTTGCCAAACCGGATCAATAAATCCTCGGCCACCTCGCGCGATACATTCAGTTCGCTCATGACCATTTTAGCCGCCCGGTCTTGTAGCTTGTGGTTGCTCAATTGCATATCGACCATTTTGTTCCCCTTTACCCGGCCCAGTTGAATCATTACGGATGTCGAAATCATATTCAGGACTAACTTCTGGGCCGTACCGGCTTTCATGCGTGTGCTGCCTGTTACAAACTCTGGTCCCGTCACGACTTCGACCGGGAACTCTGCTGCCTGAGCGACCGTAGAACCAGCATTGCAAACAACGCAACCTGTCAATAATCCGTCTTTTCTCGCCTGATTCAAACCTCCTATTACGTACGGTGTTCGGCCCGATGCGGCAATACCAATCAAGGTGTCTGATGCGTTAGGCTGATAGGGCGCTAGATCTTTCCAGGCTTGTTCGGCATCATCTTCGGCAAACTCAACTGCCTGTCGAATGGCACCATCCCCCCCGGCAATTAGCCCTACTACTAAATCAAACGGAACGCCATAGGTTGGTGGACATTCGGAGGCATCCACTACGCCTAATCGTCCGCTGGTACCCGCCCCAATGTAGAAAAGTCGCCCTCCCTTCCGCATCCGGGGTACTATCTGACTGACTAAAGCTTCTATCTGCGGTATGGCTTTTTCAACGGATATCGCTACCGTCTGGTCTTCGCGATTGATATTAGTCAGCAAGTCATGCACCGACATTTGCTCTAAATGGTCGTACTGAGATGATGTTTCGGTTGTCATAAGCAGATTAACTATTTCATCGTCAAAGGTAAGACCAGAATTTTTAGTGCGTATTTCCCTCGGAAAATCTTGTGTTTGTAAAATCAAGACGCGTTATTTGGAGCGTTATTACACTATCAGCGAAATTTCGCTAAATCGCCGTGACGACAATCGACACTACAACGCAACTCAACCGCTTCAGTCGTACCCTTACGCAGGAGGTTAGCAACCCAGCCGCACAAGCCATGCTCTACGGCGTTGGCCTAACCGAAGCCGACATGGATAAAGCCCAGATCGGCATTGCCAGCACGGGTTATGAAGGCAATACCTGTAACATGCATCTCAACGGCTTGTCCGTCTACGTGAAACAGGGGATTCAGGCCAGCGGCATGGTTGGACTGATCTTCAACACCATTGGCGTATCGGATGGCATGACCAATGGTAACGCAGGCATGAAATATTCGCTGCCAAGCCGAGACCTCATCGCCGATTCAATTGAGTCAGTTGTGTCAGCGCAGTGGTATGATGCAGTGATTACGGTCGTGGGATGCGATAAAAATATGCCCGGTGCGGTGATGGCAATGGCTCGGCTGGATCGTCCCGGTATTATGGTTTATGGTGGCACCATCCGCTCAGGCCATTATAAAGGACAAAAGTTAGACATCGTTTCGGCCTTTGAAGCCTACGGCAAACGGATCGCGGGCAACATCTCGGACGAAGATTATAAAGGCGTTATTCAAAACGCGATTCCGGGTGCGGGGGCGTGTGGCGGCATGTACACGGCTAATACGATGGCCGCTTCTATCGAGGCAATGGGTTTGAGTCTGCCGTTTAGTAGCAGCTATCCGGCCACGCATGAGGGTAAGCTGGAGGAGTGCAAAAAGATTGGTGCCGCTATGAAGGTACTGCTGGAGCGGAATATTACACCCAAAGACATCATTACGAAACAGTCGCTCGAAAATGCGCTAACCATTGTAATGGCACTTGGCGGCTCGACTAATGCTGCGCTGCATTATCTGGCAATTGCCCGTTCGGCGGGTTTGATGCTGACCCTCAATGATATTCAGGCTATCAGCGACCGTACACCCTACATTGCGGATCTGAAACCAAGTGGTAAATACTACATGGAGGATGTACTGGCCATCGGCGGTGTGCCTGCCATCACGAAATACCTGTATCAAAACGGCCTGATTCACGGCGAGTGTATGACGGTGACGGGCAAAACGGTTGCCGAAAATATGGATGACGCACCGGATCTGGACTTTGATACACAGAAAATCATTTTCCCCCTGTCAAATCCCGTGAAAGCCTCGGGTCATATTCAGATTCTGTACGGCAATCTGGCTCCAAACGGCGGTGTGGCTAAAATTACTGGTAAGGAAGGCACCCGGTTTGAAGGCACCGCCAAGGTGTGTGAGAACGAAAGTGAAATCATTGATTTCCTGACGAAGGGTGAAATTAAAGAAGGACAGGTAATCGTTATTCGTAACGAAGGCCCCAAAGGTGGCCCGGGTATGGCCGAGATGCTGAAGCCTACGTCAGCCATCATGGGCGCGGGTCTTGGCGATAAAGTAGCCCTGATTACCGACGGACGTTTTTCTGGTGGCACACACGGCTTTGTCGTTGGCCACATCACGCCGGAAGCCTTCGATGGTGGGCCAATTGCCTTCGTCAAAGATGGCGACCACATCACACTCGATGCGGCCACCCGCGAAATAACCCTGAATATTTCCGACGCTGAAATGGCTGAGCGCCGGGCCAACTGGGTGCAGCCTGCACCTAAGTTTACACGGGGGGTTCTGGGTAAGTACATCCGTAGTGTGAAACCTGCTGATGAAGGCTGTGTGACGGATGAAGGATAAATGTTGTTAATAGGAAAACGCTAAAATCAACAACCTAATGAACGTCATTGAACAAACGGTTAAACTTAGAAACGGAGCTATTGACCTGCACGTTGATGTCCCAGCCGAATGGGAGGCCTATCTGTGTGTAAACGTTTGACTGTGTAATTAATATGACAACGCCATCGCAAAATCAGCTAATTCTAAGCTACCTGAAACCGTATCAGCCTGAGCGGGTAGGGATTTTTGGATCATGGGCGCGTGGTGAAAACGGACCTGAAAGTGATCTGGATATACTTATTAAACTGAGCAAGCCCGTTTCACTCTTGACATTCACCCGAATGGAACGCGAATTGTCGGAAACCTTACAGCTAAAGGTTGATTTAGTGTCTGAAAATGCACTTCAAAATGAGCGCCTTAAGCAATATATTTTGACCGATTTGCAGGAAATCACCGCATGAAAGATGACAAAGTCTATTTGGAACACATAATGGACAGCCTCAGGAAAATTCTTGACTACATCGAGGAATTACCGCTTGAAACGTTTCTAAAAGATACTAAAACACAGGATGCCTGTATTCGCCAGCTGGAAGTGATTGGCGAAGCAACCAAGCGGCTGTCAATGTCAACCCGGCAGCGATTTGCACATGTACCCTGGAAAGATATGGCTGGGATGCGGGATAAACTGATCCACGATTATATACAGGTTGATCTAATGATTGTCTGGGTAACCATTTCTGAGGAGGTCACGCCATTACTTATTGCTATTGAACAAGCTTACAACGTGTTGCTAAATGGAAGCAGCGAAATACAACCTGAATAGTAAAAAACGCCTTTGCGCTATGGAAACAACGGCCCCTATATATACAACCACGACTGACGTAGCTACGGAGGTCGAAATGCCCAAGCTAATCTCCGGCTCACAGGCACTCATGCGCTGCTTAGTCGCCGAAGGTGTCGAGACTATTTTCGGCTATCCCGGCGGAGCGATCATGCCTGTCTATGACGCGCTATATGACTTTCAGGATCGCCTGAATCATATTCTGGTACGGCATGAACAGGGAGCTGCCCATGCCGCCGAAGGTTACGCCCGCATCACGGGTCGGGCGGGTGTGTGTCTGGTTACGTCGGGGCCGGGGGCTACAAACCTCGTGACCGGTATCGCCGACGCGCTGATCGATTCAACGCCGATGGTGTGTCTGGTTGGGCAGGTTGGTAAGAAACTGCTGGGTACGGATGCCTTCCAGGAGACGGACGTAATCGGCGTTACCATGCCAATTTCCAAGTGGAACTACCAGATTACGGATGCCGACGAGGTACCGGAAATTATTGCCAAGGCATTTTATATCGCTCAGTCTGGTCGGCCGGGACCGGTAGTGATCGACATCACGAAGAATGCGCAGCTGGAGTTGATGACCAAGCCATTCATGTATGAGAAGTGCAAGTCAATCATCAGCTACCGTCCGCGGATCGTGCCAAAACAGGAGCAGATTGTAGCCGCTGCCGCGTTGATTAACAAAGCCAAACGTCCGTATTTATTCGTGGGTCACGGCGTATCCATTGCCAATGCCGAAGCGGACTTGATGGCGTTTGTCGAGAAAACGGGCATTCCTGTTGCCGTAACGTTGCTGGGGCAGTCGGCTTTCCCAACGGATCATCCGCTGTACGTTGGCTGGCTGGGTATGCATGGTAACTATGGTACCAACGTCCTTACCGACCAGTGCGACGTGGTAATTGCCATCGGAATGCGTTTTGATGACCGCGTAACGGGCGACACGACCAAATACATCAAGCAGGCCAAAGTGATTCACATCGACGTTGACCCGTCGGAGATTGATAAAATTATTAAGGCTGATGCACCGGTAGTTGGCGATGCAAAAGCTGCGTTGCAGGCCCTTATGCCACTCGTGCAGCCGAATGATCACACCGTTTGGCGGAATGAGTTTCGGAAATACGATGTCATCGAACATGAAACGATCACCGCACCCGAACTGGCGCCAACGACCGAGAAAATCAAGATGGCTGAAGTGATTTCGATGCTATCCGACAAAACCAAGGGCGAAGCTATTCTGGTAACGGACGTGGGTCAGCACCAGATGATGGCCTCGCGTTATTACAAATTCAGGAAGCCACACAGCCTTGTTACGTCGGGCGGATTGGGTACGATGGGCTTTGCCTTACCGGCGGCCTTTGGTGCGAAAGTAGGTGCGCCCGATCGTGAAGTTGTAGCCATTATTGGCGACGGCTGTTTTCAGATGACCTTGCAGGAGTTAGGAACGATTGTGCAAAATAAACTTCCAGTAAAGGCTATTATTCTAAATAACAACTTCCTGGGCATGGTACGGCAGTGGCAGCAACTGTTTCACGACCGGCGTTACTCATTTGTCGAATTGCAAAATCCTGACTTCATCACCATCGCCCGTGGTTTTGGCATGGATGGCCATACCTGTAATCAGCGGGAGGATTTGAATGCTTCACTCGATACGCTGCTGGCTTCGGATAAACCCTATCTGCTGGAAGTAATCGTGGAAAAAGAAGAGAACGTTTTTCCAATGGTGCCCGCCGGTGCGAGTGTCGCTGATATCAGACTTTCGTAAGCCATGACCACGTACACTATCTGCATTTTTACCGAAAACACGATCGGGCTGCTGAACCGTATTACGATTATTTTCACGCGTCGGCGCATTAATATCGAAAGCCTGACTGTATCGGAAACGGAGCGTAAAGGCATTTCCCGCTTCACAATTGTTATCAAGCACGATTCCCGGGAATTCGTCGAGAAACTGGTGCGGCAGATTCGGAAAATTGTGGAGGTTTTGGCTGTCTTTGGCTACCTGAACGAAGACATCGTCTATAATGAAATCGCGTTGTTTAAGATTGAGACGCCGTTGGGTGCCAAACCGCTCGACGTTGAAACGATCAATAAGCAGTACAAAGCCTGGGTTAAATACTGGGGCTTGGACTACGTCGTGATTGAAAAAACGGGCTCTGAAGCCGAGATTTTTGAGTTTTTTGAATATGTCAAACCCTATGGTATTCTGGAGTTTGTCCGCTCCGGACGCATCGCCGTTGGCAAAACAGAGCAGGGCTTAGTTGAGTACCTGCCCGACGCCGAGTGGGAATATTACCTGTAACTTTTTTCTACAATCAATACCCAAACACTGTTCAATCATGGCACAAATTAACTTCGGCGGTACCGTTGAAAATGTAGTAACCCGCGAAGAATTTCCGCTTGAGAAAGCCAGAGAAGTCCTCAATAGTGAAGTCATTGCCGTAATTGGTTATGGCGTACAAGGTCCCGGCCAGTCGCTGAATATGCGCGACAACGGATTTAATGTTATTGTTGGTCAGCGCAAGGGCAAAACGTACGATAAAGCTGTTGCTGATGGCTGGGTGCCGGGCGAAACCTTGTTCGAGATTGAAGAAGCGCTCGATAAAGGCACTATTATTTGTTTCCTTCTCTCCGATGCCGCCCAGATTGAATTGTGGCCAACTGTTCAAAAATACCTCAAGGCCGGTAAATCGCTGTATTTCTCGCACGGTTTCGGTATAACCTACAAAGAGAAAACCGGTATTATCCCCCCCGCCGAGGTCGATGTGTTTTTAGTCGCTCCTAAAGGGTCGGGAACGTCGTTGCGCCGGATGTTTGTAGAAGGTAAGGGCCTTAACTCCAGCTTTGCCATTTATCAGGATGCATCAGGTAACGCCCGCACTAAGGCCATTGCGATGGGTATTGGCGTTGGTTCCGGCTATTTGTTCGAGACTGATTTCTACAAAGAAGTAACGTCGGATTTGACCGGCGAACGTGGTACGCTGATGGGGGCTATTCAGGGGATTTTTGCCGCTCAGTACGAAGTGCTGCGCGCCAATGGGCACTCACCTTCGGAGGCTTTCAACGAAACCGTCGAAGAACTGACGCAGTCGCTGATGCCGCTTGTTGCTGAAAACGGTATGGACTGGATGTACGCCAACTGCTCAACAACTGCGCAGCGTGGTGCTCTCGATTGGTGGAAACCCTTCCGGGACGCTACCAAACCCGTTTTTGAGCAACTCTACAACTCGGTGAAGTCCGGCGAACAGGCCGAAATTTCCATTACCCGCAACTCCCAGCCTGACTACCGGGAAAAACTCGAAGTAGAACTCGGCGAACTTCGTGAGTCAGAAATGTGGCAGGCTGGAACAGCCGTTCGCAGTCTGCGGCCGGAGCGGAGTTAATAGATCAGTGACGGCTCATTGGTACGACAAATAGCATCTGTCGGGCTAATGAGCCGTCACGGAAGAATTTGTATTTTTGTAAAAGAGTTTGCCAAAAGCAACTACTGACTTTATACCTGAGCGACGTGGTCGAAGCGGATAAGAAAATAACCTTCCCGGAGGTGGATAATATCTACCTCGCAGCCGAGCGGTTGCGGGGCATCGTGACGCACACGCCGTTGCAGGAAAACATCAATCTCTCGGACCGGTATCAGGCTCAGATCTTCCTGAAACGAGAAGATTTGCAGGTCGTGCGGTCCTACAAGATCAGGGGCGCCTATAACAAAATGGCCAGTCTATCGGCCGACGCCCTGGCCAAAGGTGTCGTTTGTGCGAGTGCCGGTAACCACGCGCAGGGCGTAGCTTACGCCTGCCGGAAGATGGGCGTCAACGGCCGGATTTTTATGCCTACCACTACACCTGCCCAGAAGGTAAAGCAAGTTGGTATGTTCGGTAAAGAGTTCGTAGACGTTGTGCTGGTGGGCGACACGTACGATGATGCGTACTATGCCGCCATCGAGTACGTGAATACACATGACAGCACCTTTGTTCATCCCTTTGATGACCTTCAGGTTATGGAAGGACAAGGCACCGTAGGGTTGGAGATTTTTAAGGATGCTGACTTCAAGATCGACTATCTGCTGATGGCTATTGGTGGCGGTGGACTGGCATCGGGCGTATCGACAATCTTCAAGCAACTTAGCCCCAAAACCCGGTTGATAGGTGTTGAACCGCTGGGTTCGCCGTCAATGCAGGCTGCCCTGGAGGAGGGACATGTGGTGACCCTAACCGAAATTGATAAATTTGTGGATGGGGCCGCTGTAAAACGCGTTGGCGAAACCACGTTTGAGGTTTGTCGTCGAAATCTCGACCGGGTACTACTGGTGCCGGAGGGCAAAGTCTGCACGGCTATCCTGAAATTATACAACGAAGAGGCCATCGTAGCGGAACCGGCCGGCGCACTGACCATTGCCGCGTTAGACCTGATCAAGGACGAAATTCGGGGCAAGAACGTCGTGTGTCTGATTGGTGGCGGTAACAACGACATTACCCGAACCGAAGAAATTAAAGAACGTTCGCTCTTATATGAGGGACTTAAGCACTACTTCATCATCCGGTTTGCGCAACGGGCAGGTTCTATGCGGGAGTTCCTAAGCGACATTCTCGGACCAACGGATGACATCACGCTGTTTGAGTATTCTAAACGGACCAACCGTGAACGTGGCCCGGCCTTAGTTGGTTTGGAATTGAAATACAAAGCTGACTTTGAGCCACTCATCGAGCGAATGAAAGCGGCCAATGTTCAATTTGAATACATAAATGATAAACCAGATTTGTTTGAGTTTTTGATTTGAAGTCAAACTAGCTATGAACACAGACGTTATAACCGTCGATCCTGATGTGCAATTTGGAACACCTGTGTTTACTGGCACACGCGTTCCTGTCGAGTCGTTATTTGGACATTTGGAGCAGGGCATTACTATAGATGAGTTTTTGGATGATTTCCCATCTGTGACAAAAGAGCAGGCTGTCGCGGTACTTGAGTTGGCCAGCAAGGTACTTAGTTCCGAAAGTTTGTTAAACGCAATACATGAAACTGCTGCTTGATGAAAACCTGCCTAAACGATTGAAGCCTGATTTTCAGGAGCATGAGATTTATACTGTCAGAGATAAAGGCTGGCACAGTAAAAAAAATGGAGAACTGCTTAAATTAATGTTACAGGAAGGTTTCGATATATTACTCACCTTTGACAGAAACCTGAAGCATCAGCAGAATTTCGCTAAGTATCCGATAGCTGTTTTAGTACTTAATGCTGTTGGAAATTCATATGCAGAACTTCAACCGCTCGTACCGGCTATCAAGCAACAGTTAAATGAGCCGCTAACCGCAGGGGCTACCGTTATTTCATTGTGAAGGCGTCTACCGTTCAATTAGAATACGTAAAATGATAAATGTAGTTCAGACTAAGGAGCAGGCATTTGAGCGAATTCAGGCACACCAGTCTGCGCTACGTCAGTTTGGTGCAGCCCGATTAGGGTTGTTCGGTTCGTTTGTCCGAGGAGAACAGACAGAACAGAGTGACATCGATTTCATCGTAGAGTTTGAAGCGGGTAAAAAAACCTTTCGCAACTTTATTAATATGGTTTATTATTTAGAGAAAGTAATGGGCCGTAAAGTTGAACTGTTGACTTGGGAGGGCATGGCTTCTTTTGTCAGAAGAGAGGCTGAAAAAGAAATCGAATATGCGCCCCTTACTGACTTTCTTAGGCACATACAGGAGGAATTAACTTTTCTGGTTCAGCAATCAGCAAATGTCAGTTACGAGGAATTTATTAATCATCCACTGCTCACAAAAGCCTGTATCCGAAGCTTCGAAATTATTGGTGAGGCTTGTAAAAACATTCCCGACGATTTGCGTTATCGCCATCTTGAATTCGATTGGAAAGGCTTTGCGGGCATGCGAGATAAACTAATTCATAATTACTGGGGTATTGATACTGAATTACGTTGGGATGCTATTCAGACTGAAGTACCCATTAATAGGGAGTGGATTGATATTATTATTGAACAGGAGGAAACAAAGTTATGAGTCAGCCCACAACATTATTTGATAAAATCTGGGATGCACACGTTGTCAAACACGCTGAAGGACATCCAGATGCGCTGTTTATCGACCGGCATTTCATCCATGAAGTGACCAGCCCACAGGCGTTTGATGGGTTACGTAACCGGGGTATCGGCGTGTTCAACACCAGCCGTACCACGGCTACCGCCGATCATAATGTACCCACAAAAGATCAGCATTTGCCAATCCGCGAAGCGCTCTCGCGCCATCAGGTGGAAACGTTACGACGCAACTGTGCTGAGTTTGGTGTCGAGTTATATGATCTGGGTCACCCGTTTCAGGGAATTGTACACATCATTGGCCCGGAACTTGGCTTAACGCTGCCCGGCATGACCATTGTTTGTGGCGACAGCCATACCAGTACCCACGGCGCATTTGGCAATGTGGCGTTTGGTATTGGTACGAGCGAGGTGGAGCAGGTGCTGGCTACCCAGTGTATTCTGCAATACAAGCCCAAGCGTATGCGCATCAACGTCAATGGACAGTTGGCGAAAGGCGTTGCGGCCAAAGACATTATCCTGTACATCATCTCGAAGATATCGGCCAGTGGCGCAACCGGTTATTTCGTCGAATACGCTGGTGATGTAATCCGGGACCTGTCCATGGAAGCCCGAATGACCATCTGCAATATGAGTATCGAGATGGGAGCCCGGGGCGGTTTAATGGCACCTGATCAAACAACATTTGATTACATCAAAGGTCGGCGGTTTGCCCCTCAGGGTGACGCATTCGATCAGGCTGTTGAACGCTGGTCGTTGTTGAAAACTGACGACGGTGCCGAATTTGATCGTGAACTCTACTACGATGCGGCCGATATTGGTCCCATGATTACGTACGGTACCAACCCCGGCATGGGTATCAGCGTCAGCGACCACGTCCCGAATCTAAGTGAGATTCCTGCGCACGAGTTGGCTTCGTATACCAAATCACTGGCGTACATGGGTTTGGAACCCGGTATGGAATTGCTCAATAAGTCGGTCGATTATGTATTTATCGGCTCCTGCACCAACGCCCGCATCGAAGATTTACGCATCGTTGCCGACTTTGTTAAAGGAAAGCAGAAAGCTGCTGGCGTGGAAGTTTGGATCGTACCGGGTTCGGTTCAAGTCGCCAATCAGGCAAGAGCCGAAGGACTGGATCAGGTGTTTATCGAAGCAGGATTTGAGCTTCGAGAACCCGGTTGCTCGGCATGTCTGGGCATGAATGAAGATAAAATTCCGGCGGGCAAATACTGCCTGAGCACATCGAACCGCAACTTTGAAGGGCGTCAGGGGCCCCAGTCCCGGACGTTTTTGGCCTCTCCGCTAACAGCGGCCGTAGCCGCCGTAACAGGTCGTGTGGGCGATGTCCGGGAGTTTGTGTAAAATGATTAAATGCCATGAAGGACGAGCAGTTATTACAACGTATTGTTTTTAACTCTGACGTACTTGCCGGAAAGCCAGTGGTTCAGGGAACCCGCTTATCGGTTCAGTTCATCCTAAATTTGCTGGCACACGGCGAAACAGTCGATACTATTGTAGCGGAATATACCTATCTGACTAACGATGATATTCGGGCTTGCCTGCTATTTGCAAACAGGGTTATGGAAGACAACCTGTTCGTACCATTAGCTAAGGTAGCCTAATGCGTTTCATTGTTGATGAATGCACAGGACCAAGCGTATCTGTCTGGCTGACGGAACAGGGACATGATGTTTACTCCGTATCACTAAATTCGCCAGGCTGGAAAGATGTGCAGGTGTTAGCCAAAGCCAATGAGGAGCGGAGAATCATTATTACAAACGACCGTGATTTTGGTGAGTTGATTTACAAATTCAAACAGGCACATGAAGGGGTTATTTTCCTGCGTCTTAGTGATGAGACGGTGTCTAATAAAATAGCTGTACTTCAACGTTTATTTGGTTCGTATGCTTCGTCAATTAGCCATGAATCCTACATCACAGTAACTGAAGAGTCAGTTCGTATAAATCGAAAGTTTTAGTATGAGCAAAGAAAATTTCACTAAACTTACCACTACGGCAGTACCCCTGCCTAACGAGAATATCGATACGGACCAAATTATTCCGGCTCGCTTTCTAAAAGCAACCACCCGCGAGGGATTCGGTGATAACTTGTTCCGAGACTGGCGATATACAGCGGACAATACGCCCAAAGCCGATTTCGTCCTTAACGATCCAATCTATAAGGGAGGGAAAATTCTGGTGGCAGGCCGGAACTTTGGGATGGGCAGCAGTCGGGAACATGCTGCCTGGGCAATTCATGATTACGGCTTTCGTGTCGTAATTTCCAGTTTCTTTGCCGATATTTTCAAGAATAACGCTTTAAATACCTTCGTGCTGCCTGTGCAGGTATCGGATGGTTTTCTATCCGAAATTTTTGCCGCCATAGAGGCTAATTCACATACACCCATTACGGTTGATCTGGAAAATCAGGAAGTGATTTTAGAGAATGGCCTGCGTGAAACATTTGACATCAATACGTATAAGAAAACGTGCCTGCTCAATGGCTACGACGATATTGATTACCTGTTAAATCTGAAGGACGAGATAGAAGAGTTTGATGTAGCCCATACAAATTAATGAGTGAATTAGTAAATGAGTGAATACCGTACACATCATTCACTCAGTCATTCATTCACTTATTACAAAAATGAAGAAACATATTGTTGTTATTGCCGGAGACGGTATTGGTCAGGAAGTGACTGCGGTTGGTAAACAGGTGCTGGAGCGTATTGCCACGAAGTTTGGCCACGAGTTTACCTACGATGAAGCCCTGATCGGCCACGCGGCTATCGAAGCTACGGGCGTTCCCTTGCCGGACGAAACCATCACGAAATCGAAAGCATCGGATGCCATCTTGTTTGGTGCAGTTGGGCATCCCAAATACGATAACGATCCATCGGCAAAAGTCCGGCCGGAGCAGGGATTGTTAGGTATTCGCAAAGCCTTGGGATTATACGCCAATCTGCGACCTATTAAGTTGTTCGATGAGTTGTTAGGGGCGTCGAGCATTAAGCCTGAAATCCTGAAGGGGGCCGACATTCTGTTTTTTCGCGAACTGACGGGTGATGTTTATTTTGGAGAACGTGGTCGTACTGAAGACAGGAATACCGCCTATGATACCATGATTTACAGCCGCTACGAAGTGGAGCGGATAGCCATAAAAGCCTTTGAAGCCGCCCGTACGCGTCGGAAAAAGCTGTGCTCTGTTGATAAAGCCAATGTACTTGAATCCTCAAGACTCTGGCGCGAAGTCGTTCAGGAAATTGCCTTACAGTATCCGGACGTGGCCGTAGAGCATCAGTTTGTCGACTCTGCCGCGATGCTGCTCATAAAGGACCCTTGCCGGTTCGACGTAGTGCTGACAGGTAATCTTTTTGGCGACATTCTTACCGATGAAGCCAGTCAGATTGCTGGATCGATGGGGATGCTGGCGTCGGCGTCGGTTGGCGACACAACGGGTTTGTATGAACCCATTCACGGCTCAGCGCACGATATCACGGGCAAAGGTGTTGCCAATCCATTGGCTTCCGTGTTGTCGGTAGCCTTGATGCTTGATATTTCATTCGGCCTACAATCCGAAGCCGAAGCGGTCGTTAACGCAGTTGCTGCAGCGTTGAAATCCGGTTTCCGCACCCAAGATATTGCTGATGCCGACACACCCGCCGATAAAGTGCTTGGCACAGGTACTATGGGCCAACAGCTACTCGACTATTTATGATATGTGTAGCAATCTTATGGCTATCAGCGCATTAATATATACGAAATCAATACCACAATGAGCCAGCGAGTTTATATTTTCGACACCACCCTGCGCGACGGCGAACAAGTTCCGGGCAGCCAGTTAACTACCGATGAAAAAGTCGTAGTGGCGAAAGAACTGGAGAAGCTGGGTGTTGACGTTATCGAAGCCGGTTTCCCCGTATCCAGCCCCGGCGATTTTCGGTCGGTGGTAGAGATAGCCAAAGCAGTTTCGGAGCCGACCATATGTGCCCTAAGCCGGGCTGTGAAAGGAGATATTGATGCGGCTGGTGAGGCCCTCAAACTGGCGAAACGTGGTCGGATTCATACAGGCATTGGCTCATCTGACATTCATATTCAGAACAAGTTTAATAGCACTCGCGATCAGATTCTGGAGCAGGCCATTGGTGCTGTAAAACACGCAAAAACCTACGTTGAAGATGTAGAATTCTACGCCGAAGATGCAGGTCGCGCTAACCTTGAATTTTTGGCTCGATTAACCGAAGCGGTTATTAAAGCAGGTGCGACAGTAGTTAATATTCCTGATACGACCGGCTACTGCCTACCGGAAGAGTACGGTGCAAAAATAAAGTACCTCTACGAGAATGTTCGGAACATTCATTTGGCGACGATTTCTATTCACTGCCACAATGACTTGGGTTTAGCTACCGCTAATACACTGGCAGGCATAACCAACGGTGCGCGGCAGGTTGAAGTAACTATGAATGGCATTGGAGAGCGGGCCGGAAACACTTCGCTCGAGGAAGTTGTGATGGCTTTACGGGTTCATAAAGAACTTGGATTCGAAACCAATATTGATGCAACCCGGCTGTTTCCTGTTAGTCAACTGGTATCAAATATGATGCGGATGCCAGTGCAGGCTAATAAAGCTATTGTTGGGCGTAACGCCTTTGCGCACTCATCAGGCATTCATCAGGACGGTTTTCTGAAGCATTCGGAGAACTACGAAATCATGAATCCGCACGATGTGGGCGTTGATAAGTCAATGATTGTACTCACCGCCCGCAGTGGCCGTCATGCCCTTAAACACAGGCTCGAATTGCTGGGGTTTCGGTACGACAAACCCACACTGGACGGTATATATAAACGATTTCTTGATCTGGCTGATGTAAAGAAAGAAGTAAACGATAAAGATCTGGTAGATCTTGTACGCTAAAAAAAGCCTCTCAACGTACGTTGAGAGGCTTTTTTGTGGTTAATGCACTTCCAGAATACATTGATCGCTACTCACAAACATCCTGACTCTAAAGGCAATACTTCATGTGAAAAATATAGACCTCCATAGGAGGCAGCGGAGTAGAAGAATATTTACCGAATAGACTGGTGTAAAACAAAGATAGACGCCTATATTGGCCAGATAAGAACAGTGCTGGCTTTCGGCTTATTCGCAAGGCATTTCAAGCCGAACAAACTTTACAAACAGTCTGTTTGCCCAACAGATACTAACCGAAAACGTAATCATGGCTCGACCGAATCCCGAACTCATCGACGCCCTCCGCCGGACGGCTCGCAAACTGAAAGATGGTGCTCCGTATCAGTGGGGTCACATGGGCGGCTGCAACTGCGGCAACCTGGCTCAGGAATTGACAAAACTGAGTAAAGACGATATTCACCGCTATGCCATGCAGCGCTACGGTGATTGGAATGAGCAGGTGGAAGATTTCTGTCCCACAAGCGCCTTGCCGATCGACATTGTTATCAGCGAGATGATTGGCGCGGGCCTGATGCTGGAAGATTTGAAGAATCTGGAAAAATTGTCGGATCGTCAGGTGCTGGCGCGGTTTCCAATCGAGAAGCGTTTTCTAAAACACAACATCCGCAATGATGTCGTCGCTTACCTCAATGAATGGGCCGACATGCTTGAGGAACAATTATTGGAGAAAATCACCTTACCTAACTTCGCCGAATTGGTCGAAGCATAGTCGAAGCATAGTTGATCTTAAACGAAGAAAGGCCCTACTCGCGCGAGTAGGGCCTTTCTTCGTTTAAGAACCTCAGGCAATCGGTTGATGCTCTTTTCTGAGCAAATCGTTTACCGTTTTGACGGGATTAAACGTAATCAGTGGAACTTCGACAAAGATGGTATTCCAGTCGGCCATAGCACCGTTCCATAGGCCAGGCAACTCTTGGGCCTTCAGAGCTTTCCCGTCTTTCGACTTCTCGGTAACGAAGCCCGTTTGCGGATCGCGGAAGCTGGGGAGATTGTACTTTTCGCCATTTCTGTTTTTCAGGCCACACAGCACATCGACCGGATTAAAATGCGTAGCCTGCTCGAAAATAGCTTTCTGATCAGCATTTGTCATGTCAATCTGAGCCGATTCCACCACTTGTAACGACACCGAGCCATCTGGGTTTTTAGCCCAGAACGGCCCACCACCCGGCTCCCCTACGTTAGGCACCATGCCGCAAACCCGTATAGGACGGTCAAGTTTCTGGCGGTAATAAGCCAGTTGCTCTTCCTTCGATTTAGCTGTTAGTCCATCCGGCGGTAGTGTGAACACCGTTCGGCGGAGGAACTCATCGGCTTCGGCTAGGTAGCCATCACTAACAGCATTGGTCGAATTGTCGGATTGTCCTTCCAGCAGTTCCTGTATGCGGAATGATTGCCGCTGAGCGTCCAGCAGGACCGTTGCCAGCACTTTTTTGTACGTTACCGTTGGCCCCTTAATGGCGTCAGGCACAACATTATCGATGTTTTTGATGAATACCAGATCCGCATCGATATCATTGAGATTTTCGATCAACGCTCCGTGACCAGCCGGGCGAAATAACAGACTGCCATCGGCATTGCGGAACGGCGTGTTATCCATGTTGACCGATATGGTGTCAGTCGCTTTTTTCTGCTCCGAAAAGGCGATGTCGTAGGCTACCATCTGCGATTCCTGGTAGATAGACAGCGCATCGTAAACTAACTTCTCGAAGCGGTCGCGGTGTTCGGGTGATACCGTAAAATGCAGCCGCACCAATCCGCCCGAATTGGCGTATTCTGCCCCTTCAACCAAGTGTTCTTCTGCCGGTGTCCGAACGCCATCAGGGTAAGTGTGGAATTTTAGTAAGCCTTTTGGTAATGAGCCGTAATCCAGCCCCGCATCAGTAAGTAGGAACGTCAGGACCGTTTTCCGGTCGTCTGCTGCTACCGCAGCGTCTAAGTCCTGCCCTTTTTCGGTCATTACGGTTTTCAGGTCACCGTAGAAAGCGAAGTCTTTGATACGGGCAAAAAACTCATCGACGGATTTATCGGACTTGCCATCCAGCGCGGCAAACAGCGACTTGAACATTCGCGTGGCGGCTCCCGATGCGGGTACAAACTTGACAATCGAATAATCGCTCGACACCTGATCAAACTGCCGTACGTACTGAGCAACCTGTTCTTCCGGTACCCGGATAATGCCATCGCCAACGGTGGCTGCTTTGATGACATGCAAGTAAGGAAATCCGTTGACAAAGTGCTGAATTTGCTGATCAATCAGATCCAAGGTTGCGCCCTGTGCCAGTATCTGGTCTTGGTCTTTTTCGGTAAACATTGATTAAGGGGGAGTATTTGCGTATGCCTGGGTCTGGTATCAACTGGTAACTACGTAAGCACGTAAAAACTCGTTTTGACAGCGGCAAATACGGACTTTCAACCCATTGGCGCAACAGTCTACCGGAAAACTTAACGAACGCGCTTAGTTAGCCAGCGCCAGCAGCCACTCATCTTCTTTCTGGCGCATCCGGGCTACTTCTTCATCTGTTTTGTCGCCATATCCACAAAGGTGCAGTAAACCGTGCGCCAACACGCGGTGCAGTTCGTCGGTAAATGAGGTCTTCTGGATGCGCCAGTTTTCATCTACCCGGTCAACACTTATGAAAATATCACCCTCAATCACGTTGTCATCATCCGAATTGTCGAAGGTGATGATGTCTGTGTAATAGTCGTGATTGAGGTGGTCGCGGTTAATCTGAAGCAGGTACTCGTCGGAGCAAAAGATGTAATTCAGCTCGCGCACGGCGACACCTTCCTGCTTCGCCTGACGGGTGAGCCACTGCCGAACAGCAATCTTTTGGGGGAGTTTGTAGGAGGTATCTTCGTTGAAGAATCGAATCACGGACCGCGATTGTTAGAGGTTTCAGGGAATTAAACGGAATTTTGTTCGAGTTGTGCGGTGAAGCGTATAAGCGGAGGGGCCAATTTTATTGGCTATGTTATAAATCCTGATGATTAATGCCAGCGTCTTTAAGAATCCCTAAAAATGTTCACTTCTTCATGTCTTTACTATGTACAGGTACCGGAACAGTAATCTTAGTATCAGGATTATAATAAATATGATGGCTACCCTTACCAGTTCGTTTCAGGTAAAAGCCATTATCTTCCAGAATTTGAATAAGCCGTTTGGGCGATAAATTCATGTTAAACGACAGCTGTAGTCAGGCTAAGCGAGTACTCAAGCGTTTCGCTATCATCTGGTGGAATAGGTTGCCCCTCTTCCTTTAAAACTTCGAGACAACCTTCAATGGCGTCTTTAGCCATCGCAATAGCTTCTTCGATTGTTTCGCCGTAGGTAATGCACCCCCGAATCGAGGGTACTTTCACGGTGTATCCACCCTCTGGCTCAGGCGTTAGAATTAATCGATATTGAAGAGTTCTCATGTTTTAAACTGGGGTTGATGTCAGGATTAATAATTAATAAAAGGTCAACGATCAGCTTACATTATTGATCTCTATAGTGCTTATAATTCTCTTAATCAGCTCCAGATCATATGCTTTTTTCTCCTCAGTCTGAAAGATACTGACGTAAGCAGTGATAAATAGTTTTACTCTGTTAAACCCAATTATCCAATAATAATCAAGTACTCCATTCTCGGTTGATTCATTTTTTAGATATAATGCATCGTAACCAGCTACAACAACCTTGTTAAAGTAGTTACCTCTTTTTAATTCACGCTCTAATTCTACATCAACAAGAAATAACTCGTCTCTTGTTTCAAACGATGAAATTTGAATGATTCCATGTAACTCTGTAGAATTGTAAACGGATAGCACCTTATCTGCTACTTCGTATTGCCAATCAGAAGAAGGCAGCTTAAGCCTACAGTTATTTCCAACTAAGATCGTATCCACACCTGTGGCAATTAAAATAATATCTGATCAGGTTCAGAGGTGAGTCTGCCTTACAGCACCCGTAACTTGGCGAAACTCAGCAACAGCGTTCGTTCACCAGCTACGTCAAACAGGATAACCGCTTTGCGATCCGTTCCATTGACCTCTACCGACTTCACCGTACCAAACCCAAACTTGGCGTGTTCAACCTTCATACCGGCTACCAGACCAGCTGTGTCGCTGGGCGAAAAATCGGCGGATGGTGTATGGGACACAGTAGGTTGCGGCTGCGTACGGGCTGTTTTCTGTGCCAGTGTTCTGACAAAGGCCATCGAGCCACCTGACGGTGTGTCGCGCTCGGGCCGTTCCTGCGTCGTAGAGTCCCGACCGGAATCGAGCCGTTGCCGCCCCATCTTTAGGTACCGCTGATCCATTTCCAGGAGAAAACGGCTTGGTTCGCACACCTTCAGGCGACCGTAATGGTAGCGCGTTTCGGCGTAGGACATCGTCAGTCGTTTCTCGGCGCGGGTAATGGCCACGTAGAACAACCGCCGTTCTTCTTCCAGGTCGTTGCGGCTTTCGAGCATCATCTGACTCGGAAACAGGTCTTCCTCGAGCCCAACGATATGAACGTTACGGAACTCCAGACCCTTAGCCGCGTGGATGGTCATTAACGTAACCTTATCATTATCGTTGTCGTCCTCCTTCGTATCGGCAGTAGTCAGCAACGAAACTGACTGGAGAAACGAACTCAAGCTTTTATCGTCGTTTTCAGGATTGTCGACAAACTCCTTGATGGCGTTCAGCAACTCCTGCACGTTCTCGTACCGGGCCAGCCCCTCTACGGTTTTGTCTTCGTGCAATTCCCGTAATAGCCCCGATGTTTTAGCAATGTGGGTAGCGACTTCAAAGGCATCTTTCTTGTCCAGCAGCAGTGTATAGCTCTTGATGAGGTCAGAAAACCCCTCGATGGCAAAGCCCGACCGACCCGCCACGTATTTTGAAATATCGCTGACAACGTCCCAGATGGGCACCTCATGTTCGGCGGCCACAACAGCAATCTTAGCTACGGTTGTGTCGCCAATACCACGTTTGGGCAGGTTGATAATACGTTTGAAGGCTTCCTCGTCCTGCTGATTGACGGTAAAGCGTAGATAACCAATCAGGTCTTTAATCTCTTTACGCTGGTAGAACGACAAACCGCCGATGATACGGTATTTGATGCTCACCTTCCGCAGTGCTTCCTCAAACGCCCGCGATTGAGCGTTAGTGCGGTACAGAATCGCAAAGTCGTTGTTGGCCAATGACTCATTCATTTTGGCCTCAAAAATCGCGGAGGCCACCAAGCGCCCTTCTTCATTGTCTGACGATGCTTTCACCACATCAATCAGCGGGCCGTCTTCGTTATCAGTGAAAACACTCTTCTCTAACTGGTTTTTATTGCGGGCAATAATGGAGTTGGCTGCGTGAACAATCGTTTTCGTCGAGCGGTAATTCTGTTCCAGCTTTACTATTTTGACGTTCTCCAAGCCGTAATCGCGCTGGAAATTCAGGATGTTCTCGATGTTGGCCCCCCGGAAGGCATAGATACTTTGTGCATCGTCACCCACAACGCAAATGTTTTGGTGAACAGCTGCCAGTTTGCGGGTGATCAGGTACTGCGACACGTTGGTATCCTGGAACTCATCGACCAATACGTGCTGAAATTTGTGTTGATACTTATGCAGAATGTCGAGATGATCACGAAAAAGCACGTTTGTATTGAACAGCAGATCATCGAAATCCATCGCGTTGGCCGCAAAACAACGTACCGCGTATTGCTTATAAATCCGGCCAATTTCGGGCATTTTAGCCGCCACATCGTCCGCTTGAATGATGGGATTAGCCAGATAATCTTCAGGACCGACAAGCCGGTTCTTCGCACCCGAAATTCGCCCGAAAACGTTGTTGGCGCGGTAGACTTTATCGTCCAGCCCCATTTCTTTGATAATGCTCCGCAGAAGTGATTTAGAGTCGTCGGTATCGTAGATGGAGAAGTTGCTGGTGTAGCCAATGGCTTTGGCTTCGATGCGGAGAATCTTGGCAAACACCGAGTGGAAGGTACCCATCCAGATGTTACGGGCTTCGGTACCAATCACCTTCTCAATCCGGTTCCGCATTTCCCCGGCGGCCTTATTAGTGAACGTCAGCGACAGAATGCGGAATGGGTCAACGCCTTCTCCAATGAGGTGTGCAATGCGGTAAGTTAGTACGCGCGTTTTGCCCGAACCGGCTCCGGCTATAATCATCAACGGGCCGTTGGCGTGCATTACAGCCTCCCGTTGTGGGTCGTTCAGACCCGATATGTAATCAATCATGTACGGTCGTTTCTATCCCTCTATAACAACCAAAACTACGAAAAAATTTGGTGGGGGAGGAGCGTCTCTTACCTATACGCCCTCTGTAATTATGCTTTCAAAAACGTGGTTGACTTTTAGGAAAGCGGTGGTCCTGCTTTCTTTTAATACCTAGATATTTACGAATAATATTCAGGAACTGAGAAACTTTGGTGTAGGGCCAGGCTACGTATGAACTGTGAATGTCTACCGATAATGTCCAGAATAACACTTTTTTGGTAACCCGAATCTGCGGGCCAAAATAATTGTAGTAGGATACCACATCAGGAATCAAAATAGTGGCCTTTCTACCGAAGAACACATAGCACCGCTGCCAAAAGTAAAAATCATTAGGTGCATCATTTGCTGAAACCCAGCGCACGCTTGCCAAAACACTGTAATGGCATAAAACCATCCCCGAATCAGTAGGAGTAGTCATCGCATCAATCGGATAATTGGGACGTAAAAACACATACCCATCGCGGTTATGCTGGTATCCAATCAACATGCCGACAAAGTTTTGGGCTTCATACCGCCGGTAGACTTGATACATATTGGGTTGAAACAGTGTATCATCGTCTAACAAATGAAAGTACCCTTCCTGAATATTGTCGAACATATAATTACGCTTAGTGATTGTATCTGAGTCAGCGCAACTTAGTTCATACACCCGAACGCGTGGATCGGACAGAAAAGCATTGGTGAGTGCCGGGCGGTCAGCTACTTTAGCAATATGCCAGGTAATGTCACTGTAAGAAGGTATTGATGCATAGATACGGTCTAAAAACTGATACCGGAAAGCGGGGGTGGCAATGTGCAACATTCGCTTAGTTATGTTGTCGGACAATGCGAGCGGGATTACCATAGGCTACTACATTAGCTGGCAAATCACGGGTAACCACAGCACCCGCCCCAATGACTGTGTTTTCGCCGATAGAGAGGCCATCAATAACAATGGCTCCCATACCGATTTGCACGTGTGCTCCAACGGTTACATTCCCGGCTATGTGAGCACCGGGGTTGACCGTCACAAAGTCGTGAAGGACAGTATGGTGGCCTACAGATGCGTTCCGGTTAATGGATACAAAATCGCCCAGTTTGGACTGCGCAGCTACTGATACTAAGCTATTTATCAGGTTACCTACTCCCATCGTAGTTGTAGTAGAAATACTGGCCGATTGGTGAATGAGAGTGATAAACCGACTTCGTACCGGGTTGAATCCATCAATAACTTTACGCTTACTATCAACCTGCATAACACCTAATATTAATGTATCATTATATGATAAATGTACGCTATCGACAAGGTCAATTGTAAATAAGGGGTGGGCGAAAGGCTTTTTAATAGCAAGTTCCATGTTATTTAAAATACGGATAGCTGGAAAGAGATTGTTCGACTCCAGATTATCAAGGATCATTGTAATGGTCGCATCACTTTTACCAAGAACTGTTAACTGTTCGATTGCCATATCCCAATTGTTTAAATGTTATTGGTGCCATACACGTATATCGCATTTGCTCCATAAGAGCGTGAGTACGAGTAAGTAACTGTACATTGGTCGCTTTCTCGCGCTCGTACAGGTACAGATTGTCTTCCAGACCGATTCGGACGCCATCAGCCTCCAGTAATCCCAAAATCGTTGCTTTCAGTTGATGCCCGCCAATACCACCAAAGCATGTCAGGGCTTTTTGGGGCAGCTGCTGAACAATTGCACTTACTGTGCATAAGTCGGATTGGGCATTAAACAGGTTACCTAGGATTACATTGATATATAGAGGGGCCGATAATATGCCTTTATTAATTAAGTAGTTTGTATAATGAAGCATTCCAGAATCGAAACACTCTACTTCTGGATTAACGCCATACAGGTTCATACTATCAATCAGACTCACTATGGTATCAGGATCGTTGATAGAAGCCTGTCTGGGGAAATTTAATGACGACATTGTTAGAGATGCCATGTCTGGGCGTAAGCTCAGAACCTCTGTTCGTTGGGCTAAGTCACGCGTATATCGGCCGCTGAGGGATACACAGATAACTAACTCCGGCAGGTGCTTTTGTATACCCTCAATAATTCGTTGAAAAATATCTTTTCGGGAAGTGTTACGTTCGGCTTCATCGCGGGCGTGGAGATGAACCAGCGTAATGCCAATTTCCGAACAGGCTATTACGTCATCAATTACCTCGTTGACATCTAAGGGAGCCAATGAATTTTCTCGGGTTGGCTGAGTTCCTGTTGGGCAGAAGTTTATAATCTTATTCATGCTACTCTATACAAATTAGAACATTCCCGGCTTGCTAAGTTACTACAGAATGTGACAGACATTCATAGTCACAATCATGACTACTTGTAACATTCAATAACTCAGCTCACAAAAAAGTAAACTGTAGCGCTATCCAGCTTGGCTTCTACTCTAGAACTAGCGTATTTTTAATCGGCCTATGATGAGAATAATACCCAGTAGCTATCTATAAAAATGACCCACAGCTGTGTTTTTTCCTGTACCATGCAACACTCCACCTAATTTGTTGTCTTTACATCGAACCTCACCTAAACCGCCAGACTGAATCGCTTGGAACTGAAACTCAACATAGACCGGCAAACCGATCTGGTCGAGCGCTGCAAACTAGGGGAGCGGAAGGCGCAGTATGAGCTGTATCGTCAATATGCAAAAGCGATGCATAATGTCTGTCTGCGGATTGTGAACCACGATGCCGAGGCTGAAGATGTGTTGCAGGAGGCCTTTATGGACGCCTTTAATCACATCGGCACGTTTCGAAATCAGTCCACGTTTGGTGCCTGGCTGAAGCAAATCGTTGTGAACCGGGCTATTAATCACCTGCGGAGCCGACGGATGCAGTGGGTTGATCTGGATGGGCAGCGCATTGGCGAAGACGATGGAATCGACTACGCCGACGATGAACCATACGATGAAGAAGGCGTTCAGTTCGAGGTGGAACGGGTGAAGCAGGCCATGCAGCATTTGCCGGAGGGGTACCGGGTGGTGTTATCGCTGTACCTGTTCGAGGGATACGACCACGAGGAAATAGGTCAGACACTCGGCATCAGCGAATCGACATCCCGGTCGCAGTACCTCAGAGCTAAAAAACGATTGGTGGAACAGTTAAAATAAGTCAAACAACAAATACCCATGAAAGATAAACTCGAACGATTCATTCGGGACAACCGGGAAGACTTCGACAAAGAAGAGCCCCGGGCTGACTTGTGGAGCAAGATTGAACAGGGCATTACGCTTCCCGAACAGAAACCGCATGATGAAGCCCCGCGCCGATTGAATAGTCTGGCACGGACTGGCAATCCTTTGTTCGGGCGGTCGCAGTTCGACTGGCGCATCGCGGCATCCATTACGGTGTTTCTGTTGGCCGGGATGTTCCTGTACATCAACCATCGCTATGGAGTAACAGAGCAGCCAGAAGTCGTAGCCGTTAATCCGGCGTATGCTAAAGAGTTTGCGACCTATACGCAACTGATCGACGATAAACGTACAGAACTCAAGCAGTTAACTGAGAGTAATCCGTCCCTGTATCAGCAGTTTGCCACTGATCTAGACCGACTTGAACATAGTTATCAGGGATTGAAAGCCGACCTGCCCGAAAATCCCAATCAGGAAGTTCTTATTCAGGCGATGATCCAGAACCTACAGCTACAGATTGATTTACTCAACCAGCAACTCGATGTTATCCAGCGTATTAAACAGCAAACCCCACTCGCCCATGAAAACCTGTTATAACCTTCTGCTCTTTTGTCTATTGCCGCTGGGTGCGTGGGCCGGGAGCGACCCAGGAACACTGTCCGTCATAAAATTCCAAACGCAGCAGGACCCCTTAACTGTTGAAAAACGTAAAACAATCATTAAGATTTACGACGTTAGTAACCGTGATAACCTGTTGATTGATAACCAATTTGGGCAGGTGACTGTCAATCTTTGGGATAAATCCGAAATCCGGGTGCAAATCACTATCACCGCCAACGCCAGTTCGGAAGATAAAACGCAGCAGTATATGGACGGCGTTGATATCGAAGAAAAGCGCAGTGGCGACCAGATTAGCCTGACGACCCACCTGCAGGGAACCAATTCGAACTGGAGTTTCAGCAACAAACGGAACGGCGAGAATAATTACATCCGCATCAATTACGATGTTTCGATGCCCAAAACGAACGCCCTTACTGTACGGAATAAGTTCGGTAATACCAACATCCCGATGTTTCAGGCTCCGCTTACGGTGATGAATAAATTCGGTAATTTCTCAGCTACTGATCTAAGTGGTCGCCAGAATGACATTGATGTGTCGTACGGTAACGCCGATATTCGTAACCTTGAACAGGGTAAACTCGATATTGCTTACTCCAACCTCGACCTTGTTAAGGCAAACGTATTGGACCTGAGCAACAAGTTTGGTAAATTGAATATTGGTGAGGTAGGACGACTAAATGCCGTTATTAGTTACTCGGGGGCCAAAATCGGAACGCTTCGGCAGTCGGGAAAGATAAAGCTGAGCTTTTCGGGTGGCTTCCGCATCGATCAGATGCCGAAGAGTGCGGACGACGTAGACATTAACGCATCATATTCGTCGGTTACTGTGCCATCGATGGAGGAAGGCGATTTCGATGTTACCGTAAGCTATGGCAGCTTTCATCATACAAATCCCAACATCCGTTTCACCCTCCAGCCCAGTGATAACGACGGTCGGCGCGGCCCGCAAATGACTAAGCAATACGCTGGTCAGGTAGGGCGGGGGACTGGCACGAAGGTCAGAATCGTATCGAAGTTCGGTGACGTGAGTTTCCGGTAACCGCGATTCGTCGGATTAATGAGATTAAACAGGATTTCGCTAAAACGGGCGCGGCTAAGTTTTGACTTATGCGTCAGAAAGCAAAATCCTGTTTAATCGTTTAAATGGGTCAAAAACTTTGGTCAAAGGAGTTCAATCATCTGCCGATGCTGTGGATAGTCAGCCAATAATGCATCGCGTTCGGCCAGTTCAAAATCAGCGAAGTCAAAACCGGGTGCAACTGTGCAACCCACTAATGAATAAGCCGTCCCTGCGGCTGGCTTCGAGCCAAACCAGCAACCTGCTGGTACTACTGCCTGAAATACCTCGCCTTGTTCAGGATCGTTTCCCAACCGAATTACGGTTAGTTCGCTTGCGGGATGGATAACAAATACCTCCAGCGGACCACCCGCGTAAAAATGCCAGACTTCATCAGACTGAATGCGGTGCCATCTTGAGATGTGATGGCTTTCCAGCAGGAAGTAAATGGCCGTACTGCAGGATCGGTCACCAGCAAACCGGGCGGGCAGCGACGAATGTGGTATAGACTCCGCTGACCGGTATGTTTCGGCAAAGTAGCCGCCTTCGGGGTGAGGCTGCATCCCGAAGGCGTTGACCCAATAGGATGCGTCTTTCATGTATTGAAAAAGTGACTAAGCGATTGAGCATATCCAAAATGCTCAATCGCTTAGCTTCGTAAAGGCCTACTGACGCGCTTTAATGATGTTCGTAAATTCACGCGATTTCAGCGATGCACCACCAATCAGGCCGCCATCCACGTCTACCTGCGCGAAAAGCTCAGCCGCGTTTTTCTCGTTGGCGCTGCCGCCGTATAGGATAGTAATATCCTGAGCGATCTCATCGCCGTATTTCCCGGCTGTGTGCTGACGGATTTCAAAATGCATATCCTGTGCCTGACCCGCTGAGGCTGTCAGACCCGTGCCAATAGCCCAAATGGGTTCATAAGCAATCACGAGTTTGGCAAACCGTTCGGGCGTAAGGTGAAACAGACTTTCGGTGAGCTGATTCTTGACAAACTCGTTATACTGACCGTCTTCGCGCATGCTCAGCGATTCTCCACAGCAAAAAATGGGTGTCATAAAGTAGTCGAGCACCATATCGACTTTCCCCGCCAGTTGAGCGTTGGTTTCGCCAAAGTGTTGCCGACGCTCGCTGTGTCCAAGAATCACATACTGTACACCAACCGACTTAAGCATCGTTGCTGAAGCTTCGCCGGTAAAGGCGCCAGACTCTTTCTCATGGCAGTTCTGTGCACCAAGTTTAATCGGTCCTTCGGTGGGAATGTATGACTTCACAGTTGTAAGGTACAAGGCCGGGGGGCAAAGCACTACGGTCACATCACCGGTGACTTCGTCTTTGATCATATTAACCACTTCCGACGTAAGGGCAATTGCTTCGTCGAGCGTCTTGTTCATCTTCCAGTTACCGGCAACAATTTTTTTGCGCATAATAAATTAATGTGATTGATAATCAGGGGATAATAACGTTAATGGTTCAATGTTTGCTACTCAATCAATGAGGTTTATCCGGCGAAATTAGGGCTTTTCGACGGATTGAAATGCCTTACCATCAGCGAATTCAGCGGTTGCTAAATTTGTTGAACTCTATTCCAAAAAACGTGTTAACTTTATTGTGTTATTCTGTAAAAAATTATTAATTTTCAAATGAGTTGACACGTACATGAGAGCGCTATGGTTTTTTCTGGGATTAGTGGGCCTATGGTCCACAGCGATGGGCAAAGACCCCCGCAAGCCTGATAAAGACCGTTATGGGTACTACCTTGCCCAGGGCCGAACCACCACGCGTATTCCATTCCAACTGCACTCCAATCTGATTATCGTACCCGTCAAAGTCAACGAATCCGATACGCTGCATTTCATTCTCGATACAGGCGTTGGCAGTACCATAATTACCGACCCAACCGTATTTAAATGGCACCCGCTGAAGCTGGTGCGCCGGCTGAAACTGACGGGGGCTGGTGAAGGTGAGCAACTATCGGCATCCGTAGCCATTGATAACGAACTTAGCATGGGCAACCTGCGGGCGTCGCACCAGAATATGGTTGTTCTTGATGCGGATGTGCTGCGCCTGTCGGAGCATGTTGGTGTGCCCGTTCACGGCATATTCGGCTATGACATCTTCAGCAATTTTGTCGTTACCATCGACTTTCAGCTAAAAGAAATAGTACTGACCCAACCGCAGCGCTTTCACTACCGTAAGTCGAAGGGCGACCGCTACCCAATTACCATTGAGGATACCAAACCTTATTTGGATGTAATGGCGCTGCTGGATAATCAACGGTCGCTGCCCCTGCGCGTTGTGCTGGATACCGGGGCGGGCCACGCCCTGCTCGTCGATCGGTCTGTAGCGACTACATCTATGCCCTTACCCGATAAGGTAATCCGGGCGCAATTGGGCCGGGGATTAAACGGCGTTATTAATGGCAACTTAGGGCGGATTCGCGGGTTGCGCGTCGGGCGGTTCGAGTTGGGTGATGTGCTGACTTCGTTTCCCGATAGTGCGGCATTCGGTCTTAAATTAGCCAAAGGGCCAGAGCGGCAGGGAAACATCGGCTGTGAACTGTTGCGCCGGTTTAGGGTGACGTTCAACTACCCTGAAAATTATATCCTGCTGAAACCGGTCCGTCACATGATGCGCGAAAAGTTCGAGCACGATATGAGCGGTATGGAACTACGGGCAAAGGGTAACCAATTCCGGAATTACTACGTCGATAAAGTAGCGGCTAATTCTCCGGCTGATCTGGCTGGTCTCAAAGAAGGCGATGAGTTACTGTTTGTCAACAACAGCCCGGTCGGAACAATTACAATCAGCGAAATCTATAAATTGCTGCAAACGGGCGAGGGAAAATCGCTGTCGCTGGTCGTTCAGCGAAATAATCAATTAATACTGGCTACCCTGGTTCTGAAACGGATGATCTGAGCCACGTCACGGTTGCCAACTGCAAGAGGTGCCAACAAAAACGCCCTCTTCTGTTCAGGAAGAGGGCGGGTACTTCACTCCACTAAGTATCAATTTCTTGATGTCGTTGGAATCGTCTTACAGCGTAAGCGTACCTTTTTTGTGGGCATCACGGATCGTGGCTTCCAGACCTTTCTTATTGATGGTCTTGATGGCCGACGTTGCTACCTTAAGCGTAATCCATTCGCCAGCCGACTCCAGGAAGAAACGCTTCGTCTGGAGGTTTGGGTAGAACTTACGCTTGGTCTTATTGTTGGCGTGAGAAACATTGTTCCCCGTCTGCGTCCGCTTACCGGTAATTTGACATACTCTGGCCATAACCGTACTCGTTTTCCGTTTGAGGGTGCAAATTTGGCGAATTACTTGATAACCTGCAACCTACGTTTCGCTTTTTTTGAATCCATAGGGGCAATGTCGGCAACCATTCCTGCAGCAGTAGCCCCGCTTGAGATGATAAGCCGTTGTAAAGACCATGAAACCGTCTTCATTGGTGTAGAAATCCTCCCCGTCCAGGAGCTGACTCGGTTGGTCAGCACGAACACTACTCAGATTTGCTGGTTTCGGCACGGGCTTTTTTCGGGGGCGGAAGGGGAACATGATAGTTGGCAAATGTGCTGATAATCGGTACTTTTGATCGTAACTGACTGTCTACCGATTTGGTTGCAGACTGATCGCTCTCCCATCAACCGTCGCCATAAAGTCACCTGCTTATTTGATATAAACTATGGAAACTACACTCAATACATCGGCGGCCGAACGGGCCATGCAACTTGAATTTAAGTACGGAGCCCATAATTATCATCCCATTCCAGCCGTGCTGACACGGGGTGAGGGCGTTTTTGTCTGGGACGTTGATACCAAACGATATTTTGACTTTCTATCGGCCTATAGTGCCGTGAGTCAGGGGCATTGTCACCCGCGTATCATCAACGCTATGATGGAGCAGGCACAACGGTTAACCCTCACGTCGCGGGCTTTCTATAATGACAAAACCGGCCTGTGCGAAAAATTCCTCTGTGAATTCTTTGGCTTCGACAAAGCGCTGATAATGAACTCCGGGGCTGAAGGGGGCGAAACGGCCCTAAAGCTGACCCGGAAATGGGCGTACTTGGTAAAAGGGGTGCCGCAAAATGAGGCTAAAGTGGTATTTGCTGCCGGTAACTTTTGGGGACGGACATTAGCCGCTATCTCCTCATCGACGGATGCCAGTAGTACAAACGATTTTGGCCCTTTGCTGCCTGGCTATATCGTTATCCCCTACAATGACCTGACAGCATTAGAGAATACATTCAAAAGCGATCCGAACATTGCCGGTTTCATGGTCGAGCCGATTCAGGGCGAAGCGGGTGTAGTCGTGCCCGATGCCGGTTACCTGCGTGGGGTGCGCGACCTCTGCACCAAATATAGGGTGCTGTTTATTGCCGATGAGGTTCAAACCGGAATTGGCCGGACGGGTCGGCGCGTTTGCTGCGATCATGAAAATGTGAAACCCGATTTGCTCGTCCTGGGGAAAGCGCTTTCGGGTGGGACAATGCCGGTTTCGGCCGTATTAACGTCTGACGAGGTTATGTTGACGATCAAGCCTGGAGAACATGGCTCCACATACGGCGGTAATCCGCTGGCCTGTGTGGTTACGATGGAAGCCCTGCAAGTGGTAGAAGATGAACAGCTTACAGAGAATGCTGAAGCAATGGGTGAAATTTTCCGCGCCCGCATGACCGATATTAGCCGAAAAACGGATCTGGTGAAATCAGTGCGGGGCAAGGGGCTGTTAAACGCCATCGTCATCCAGGAGCGTCCTGACCTCGGCCACGAAACCGCCTGGGAGATTTGCCTGCAATTAAAAGAAAATGGACTGCTGACGAAACCAACCCATGGCGATAAAATCCGGTTTGCGCCCCCGCTCGTCATTAATGAAGAGCAAATGCACGAAGCCTGCGACATTGTTGAGCGAACAATGCTGGCATTTTGAAGGCCATTTTTTCAAAAAACACCGGGTTGAAACCCGGCGCATCTTATTGTCCTGCACCGGGTTTCAACCCGGTGTTTTTGTTTGTATACCTTCTAATCTACTTTTACGTCGGCCACATACTTACCTGCTTCCTCCTGACCGTCGGTTGCGTACAGAACGCCATAGCCATGTCGTTTTCCGTCCTTGAAACTCCCCACAAATCGGTCGCCATCGGCAAAATAGTAGGTCCCTTTGCCGTTGGGCAGGTTGTTGACAAACGGGCCAACGTACTTATCGCCGTTGCGGAAATAGTACGTACCGGCTCCGGCGGGGGCGTTGTTCTTCACTTCTCCCTGATATTTCAGCTTGCCATCCGCATAAAACTGAGTGATTAATTCGGGAGCCGTGCCGACAGCCGCCGTTTCGCCCGAAAGACCCGGTACGGTCGAAGGAAGTACTTTCCACTTCGGATACATATCCTCCGCGTCGAGCCACCCTTTGCGGATAGCACTGATGCGCGTCGCCTTGGCCGGGTGAGTAGCCGTAGCCACATTATTCCCCAATGCCCGAATGGCTACCAGCGACTCTTCGAGCGATGCGCCCAACTGATGCAGCACAAAACCTGAAAAGGTATCGGCTTCAAGTTCTTTCTGCCGGTGTTCACCCCGCCCGTCAATGGTGTGCCCCTGCAGGTGATGACCAATTTCGTGGGCCATAATGCTCACCGCCGACCAGTTGGTTTCTGTTTCATCTTCGATCCGTTGCATGAAAGCACCGTCATAAACAATGAACCGCTGGCCCGCCATTACTGTCGCAAAACAGTTTTCCGCATGGGTACACTCGAGCACTTTAAAATTGCGCATCAGGCCAATAGGTTTCAAAATGCGGTCGACGACCCGCTCCGCATGACCGTTTGAGAGCTGAGTCGACTGGTCACACACGACCTCCGGCGTTGGCCCACCAGCGTACCGGCAGATAAAGGACTGCGTGTATTTCGATAAACGAATGGCAGGCGTTTGTGCCCAAAGAGAAGGGCTGATTAGAAATGTAGTGAAGAGAGCAATGAGCAACAATTTCATAAACGGGTCCTGATAAAGAGGATATGCTGTAAAACGAGTGGATACCGAAACGGATTGCAATCTGGCGTTAAAACGTTTGTCGGGCAATTTTACCAGTCGCGCCGACGGCCCAGCATGTTTGGCCAGTTGACCCGTCAGGATGATGCGTCGGATAGCAGGACACGGCATGAAACCCGTCAGGTTGTTCCCCCTGCCAGCTTTGCCCGTTGTTGGCCGAAACACTGCTGCCTGATGGGCCAACCGTTAGCCAGTGCTGACCGGACAGATGCACAACCGCTTCTTTTAAGCCTGCCGGTAGAGCGGGCGTAGTGGCCTGCCACGTCTGTCCGCCGTCATTGGTAACAGCTGCGTTTACGCCTGTTATTTTCTCCTGTTTATAATCACCACCAACCGCCATACCGTGTTTAGCATCCTGAAAGCAGAGGCCAAACACACCCGAAGTAGATCCGCCCAAAAGCGGTGTCTGACTAACGGCCCAGGTACGCCCGCGGTCGGTTGAGCGAAACACGCGACCGGCCGATGAGCCAATCCAGACATTGGTTTCGCCCTGCGTCACCATAGCTGAATTACTGGCCGCAAAGGCCGCTTCACCGGGTAATAAAGCCGGAATAGTTTGCGCGGGCTGCCACGTTTTGCCGCCATCGTCCGTATAGCGAATAAACCACTGACCCTGTACGGGGTCACTGAAAACAAGGCCATGCTGACGATCCCAGAAAGCAATCCCATCGAAGAAGACGCCGGGTGTCTGAACCTGAAAAATCAGTTGCCAGGTTTTACCGGCGTCCTGCGTCTGATACAGCCGGGCTTGACCTTTTTCGGCCGGCCCGGCACTCATCAGGATCGCTTCACGGTCGCTAAAACCAACTACCCCGCGAAAGTCGAGTTGATGTGCGTTGGGTACGGTGTCAGCCTGCCAGTGTTGTCCGCCATCCGTTGTCCGAACAAACGTGCCTTTAGAGCCACCTACCCAGACCGTCGTTTCATTAACCGCCGAAACTGCACGGAAACTGGCGTCAGTATGACTGAGCTGATGTTGCCATTGGGCTTGTGTTGTAAAAGAGAACAGCAAAACAAACGCCAACTGGTAAGCGAAGCGATAACACATAGGTGGTGGTTTGGCGATTAAGTTAAACTAACACAGCATGAAAAGCAACAGAGATACCGGAATCCATTACCTTATTTTAATGACCATTTAATCAATAGATTTGGTTTGACATTCGTTTAAAAACTGATCACGAGACATCTCAACAAACAACTATGAATCAACTGCGTACCTGGCAATTCCCGCTGCTGATGGCAGTGGCAGGAGCCATGCTTTTATCGTCCTGCAAGAAAACAACGGATGATGTCACACCCGCTTCAACGTCAAATCCGTCGGCTGATCTGGCTGCCAACAATTGGATTCTGGACAACATGCGGACGTATTATTACTGGAACGACCAGATTCCAGCCCAGCCTGATACAACGCTGGCTCCGCTCGACTTCTTTTATACCCTGCTCTACGATTATAAGAACACTACTAATCCGCAGCGGGACCGGTTTTCGTGGATTGAGTCCAGTGCGGCTGACTTATCCTCGTCGCTGGGTGGACAAACGAAGACATCAGGCCTGGAGTACCAACTTTCACTGCGTGCATCAGGCAGTACCGATGTAATTGGCGTAGTAATCTACACCCAGAAAGGCTCACCGGCTGACTTGGCGGGCATCAAACGGGGTGATATTTTCTACTCGGTAAACGGGCAAAACCTGACCACAACAAACTACCAGGCGGTACTAAACGCTAACAGCACGACACATACGTACGGTTTCGCTACGGTTACCAATGGGCAGCTTGTAAATTCCACTACTACCAAAACGGTGACCGATGTGGTGTTTCAGGAGAACCCCGTGTACCTTGATTCGGTCTATACCATTCAGGGTAAAAAGATTGGCTATCTGGTTTATAACCAGTTTATTCCCGGCCCGAACGGCACCAATACCGCCACGTACGATCAGCAGTTAGACGCTATATTTGGCAAGTTTAAGCAACAGGGCGTTAATGAACTGGTGCTAGATCTTCGCTACAATCCGGGCGGCTACACGAGTTCATCAACGAATCTGGCCAGTTTGATTGGCAAGGGCGTGACGACGAACGACCTTTACTTCCGGCAGGAATGGAACAAGACCATCACGCCCGACCTACAGGCTTACGACAAACAGTACAAAACCGACTCCTTTAATGATTACTTCGTGCAGAAGGCCAATAACATTGGGGGAAATCTGTCGAGGCTTTACGTGCTGACGACTGACAATACTGCTTCGGCCAGTGAGTTAATTATTAATGGCCTGCGTCCCTTCATGACGGTAAATACCATTGGGTCAACCACATACGGTAAAAATGTGGGTTCAATTACCATCTCCGATGACACGGGTAAGATTCCTTATGGCTTACAGCCAATCGTGTTCCGGTCGTATAACAAAAATAATGAATCGAATTACTACAGTGGCTTTACGCCTACTGTGGCTGTGGACGAGACATTACCGTTCGTACCGTTCGGCGACACCTCTGACCCGTTACTGAATGAAGCTATCTTCCAGATTACGGGGACTCGCACGGCGCACCGTGGTGCAAGTGCTGGTCAGGCATTGACGGTACTTGGTTCGTCAATTCAGCGTAAAGCCGGTAACCGCAACATGTTTACCACGCTGAAACCGTTGCAGTTGAAAGCGCTGCGTTAATCAAACCGACAGCAGAAAACGACAAAAGCGGCTTAAACGGTCGCTTTTGTCGTTTTCTGCTGTCGGTACTATGCGCCAGGTCGTCTTTTCATTGCTCCTGTTCGCCCATAGGAGGGTTGCTATTGAACTTCTTTTAGCCAATATTGTAGCTGATTTGCTAAACACGCTTCACCCACAACTATTTCCCGACAAATGCCCAAACTCTACTGCCACCCGTTTCAGCATCCTCTCCTGTCTATTGTATTTGTGGGGTTGTTGCTTTCATCCTGCAAAAAATCGTCCGATGCAGTAACGCCGGTTCCTGCGCCACCTGCAGCCAGCACACCCGTAACCGAACTGGAGGTCAATAACTGGATTCTGGACAGTATGAAGACCTATTATTACTGGACCGACAAACTTCCGGCTACGCCTTACACAAATCAGAAGCCCGGCGACTTTTTTAAGTCATTGCTCTACGACTATACAAACCTGTCCAATCCCGCCCGCGATCACTTTTCGTGGATACAGGAAAGCGCCACGGAATTAAAGGCGTCGCTGAGCGGTGAGACCAAAACTTCGGGTATGGAGTTTAAGCTATATGCCTTGTCCAGCACGGGCAGCGGGGTAATTGGTAAAGTACTTTACGTTCTGCGGGGTTCGCCGGCCGAACAGGCAGGTATCAAACGGGGCGATATTTTTTATAAGGTAAATGGTACGGCCATCACCACCGATAATTACCAGACTGTTGTGTACGGCGATGGAGATACCAAGACGTACGGCCTGTCAGCGATTGATGCTGCCGGTAAATTCGTTAACACCGACCAGACCAGGACCGTAACGGCGACTGTGTTTCAGGCCGATCCTGTTTATATGGATACTGTGTATTCAATAAAAGGGAAAACCATTGGCTATTTGGTTTACAATCAATTTGTGCCGGGGCCTAACGGGAGCACAGTAGCCAGTTATGATCAAAAGATTGATGCGATCTTCGCTAAATTCAAAGCGAAGGGAGTAAACGAATTAATACTCGATTTGCGCTACAATCCGGGCGGCTACGTAAGCTCGTCGCTAAACCTGGCCAGTCTGATTGGTAAAGGAATCACTACCAATGACATTTATTACCGGCAGGAATGGAACAGTACTATTACCAAAAAGTACAGTAGTAATGCGTTCATTACCAGGTTTGTGAGCCGGGCCAACAACATAGGAGCCAGCTTGTCTCAATTGTATATGCTTACTACAAGTGGAACGGCTTCGGCCAGTGAATTGATAATCAACGGTTTGAAGCCATTTATGCCGGTTAAACTTATTGGTACGGCTACGTATGGTAAATATGTTGGCTCTATTACCATTACTGACAAAACCGGTCGGATTAAGTGGGGTATGCAGCCGATTGTATTTAAATCCTACAATAAGGATAATGAGTCAAACTATTACACCGGTTTCCCACCAACGGTTCAACTTCCTGAATACATTAATGTGGCCTGGAAGCCTCTGGGCGACCGGGATGAAGCGCTGTTGAATGAAGCGATCTACCAGATCACCGGCACGCGCTCAGCACGAGTTGCTGCCCGTACCGGAATAGCTATGCCGGAAATTAGTTCGTCGCTCGACCGGAAGCCGCAGGGTATGAATATGTTCGCTCCTGTGCCGAGCAACACGCAAACTATCAACCGATAACGAATTGGCATTAAATACTGCCCTGAAGGTAGCCTTACCGGGCTACTTTTTTGTTTTCTGGCTATCTACGCTAAAGCGGCCGGATTCAATTAGCACCATATTGGTGGTTGATAAGTTATAGAGATAGGTATGACAGGGCAGCACCCGATTGGCTAAGGTGACCGCAATGATTGAGCGCACAAACGGGGGTTGATCATCGTTAACTCCCTCATAGGCATCAAGGTAAGGTAATAGCGTGGCGGAATGCTGTAGCTGGTACACCTCGCCCCAAACGCTGGTCGATGCTGAGGGATCGTGTACCGCTCCCGGAAACCAGTCGATCTGGTATAATCGACCCGGAAAGCAGCCTTTACCAATGTATGAGCTGTATTGATGAAGCTGAAGCGCGAACTCGTTACGGTTACGTTGCATGAGTGTACCGTAGACGAATAAGAAATCGGTAATGGACGAAACTGGATTGTCTGACACGATTTTTGTAAATTTGACTAACCAGCCATGATTGTAGTAACAAGCCGAGTCAGTTGTTAACCGACCGGTTCAGCTAAGCAATCATACAGGCTATTGATACAACCTGAAAAATAATCTCATACGGTAAGCACATGTACGAGAAGAATATAGGAACCAAGCAAAAAGCATTACGCGTCAATCTGGATCGGCGAATCTATGGTTCCTTCGCCGAAATTGGCGCGGGCCAGGAAACGGCGGCCATGTTTTTTAAAGCTGGCGGTTCATCGGGCACTATTGCCAAAACAATGTCGGCCTACGATATGACTTTCAGTGACGCTATTTACGGCATGGAAGACAGCGGCCGTTACGTAGTGGAGTCCCGATTGGTTAAAATGTTGGGAAAGGAGTATAGCTTACTGGAAAAACGGCTGGCCGAGAAGCGTGGAGCCGATACGACGTTTTTCGCGTTCGCCAACACGGTAGTCGCACTCAATTATCAGAAGACGAATGAAGCACACGGCTGGATTGGTTGTCGCTTTCAGCTTACACCGCAGGGGAGCTATAACGACGTTATTATCCACGTCAGAATGCTCGATAATGAGAACATCCTCCAGCAACAGGCCTTAGGGGTTATTGGTACGAACCTCATCTACGGATGTTTTTACTACGCTAAATCACCCGAGACTCTGGTACTGTCGTTAATGGATGATCTAGGTCCCGAGCGCATTCAGATTGACATGATCCGTTTCGTTGGCCCCGATTTCGAGCAGGTCGATAACCGATTGATGAGTCTGCACTTAGTGAAGAATGGCTTCACCGATGCCGCGCTGTTTGGTCCTGATGGGCAGGTGTTACAACCGTCAGAAGCTCTTTACAAGAAACATATTCTGGTGATGCGGGGCCGGTTGCGGCCAGTAACCAACGTTCACCTGGATATGATTGACAACGGTGTGAAACAGTTTATTGGCGAGCCGGATGTAGACACCAACCGGATGGTAACGCTGGCGGAGTTAACGCTTCATAACCTGAAAGCCAATGAACAGGGCATCGACGAAAAAGACTTTCTCGACCGCGTTGATATACTGTGTCAACTCGGATTAACGGTAATGATTTCCAACTACCACGAATATTACCGGCTGGTATCATACCTCGCCCGGCTGACGCGCCTGAAGATCGGCCTGGTACTGGGCATTCCGAATCTGGAATACATCTTCGAGGAAGGACACTATGAATTTCTGCCCGGAGGCATTCTTGAATCGTTTGCCACGCTTTTCAGTCGAAAGGTAAAACTGTTTGTGTACCCAACGCTGCACGATGGAGCCGTTTATAGCTGCAACGAGTTCAAACTGCCACCGCATCTCGAACCCCTGTTTCAGTATCTGGTCCGCAACGATAAGATCGAAGATATTCGTGACTACAACGAGCAAAACCTGCACATATCGACTGATCGGGTACTCGAAATGATTCAACTCGGTGAGAACGGATGGGAGTCAATGGTCCCGGCGACCGTCGTTCAGCAGATAAAAGACAACTGCCTCTTCGGATTTCCCTGCGAAGTACAGTACACCCCCATTGGTGAACAGGTACGCCAGCAGGTGGAACAAATCAGCGAATAGACCAAGGCAAAGTACAGCAAAAGGCCGATTAACGGATTAACTGTTAATCGGCCTTTTGCTGTGTAGATCAGTTACCGAGCCCGGCTGCTCACTTGTGTAGTGTCAGCCTGTTCGCGCAGTCGTTGTGTAAGTATCAGAATCAATCCACCCAAAAGGATTGGAAATATGCCCGAAAAACCCAATGACGAATTAAACCCGGCCGGTCTCATTAGCAAATTAAAGGTAAGTCCGCCCGCCACAAGAACATTCAGAAAATGAATCACCGCCGTGGCGTAGTTAGGTGAATTACCCGTTCGTGCTCCCAGGAACACATACATTGCCTGAACTGCCTGTAAAAAGGCATACATCATGGCCCAGAACCCCAGCACATCTACAAAGCCTTTGACCGTTCCCTGAGCGTACACCAAAATGGCAATACCAAAGCCCAGATCAGAGATTCCATGTAATAAGCCCCAAATGTAATTCCTATCCATCTGCCGGTTTGAGGCACTAAACACCAACTGACAAACACCAGCCCCTGCTGCCAGTATACCTAATACGTAACCCACTTCTGCCGAGTAAGTACTGGCAAAGACAAATATCAATGACCCTATAAGGATGTAAGCCACTCCGCGGGCCGTCAGTAGCCACTGTCGCTGAATTTTACTTCTCTGTTCCATAGCGTTGAGTGTTTAATAACGTGTTGCCGGTATCAACGTAGGGTACAAAGGCTTTGTTTGGGAAGTTTACGGTAAGGTAGAAATAGTTTGATCCCTGACAAGAGACCGCTTGATTTACTTACAGGCAGTCAATCTAAGTATTACCTATATAAGTAGGTTGGCAGAATTAGTTTAGATTATTACACGGACCGGTCAGCATGACAAAAAATACTCTAATGTATTTTCACTGCACTACTTATTACGTATTACCTATATATACAGGCTCTGAATACGAAGAGGTAGTTTATAACAATGACTGTCAATCTACGGCAATAAAAAAGGCACCCAGCTATTATTCTGGATGCCTGAGTTACGTGCAGATACGAAATGAGCGGGAAATGGGTCTCGAACCCACGGCCTGCAGCTTGGGAAGCTGCCGCTCTACCAACTGAGCTACTCCCGCTTTGAAGTGCACAAATATCTAAACAAGTGAGTAGAATGTCAAGCATAGCTTATTCGGGCGCCCAACTGCATCTATAAGTAGCAATACAGGCCGCAGAACGGACCAAAGCAGCGTTCAACAGGTCGTATAATATAGGGGTGATACAACCATTATTTTCAAGATAAATAGGCTTTAGAATGGCTTCAGGGCCGTTATTTAGTGGTGGGCAAAGGCAAAAAGAATCACCTGCTAAAAAAAGTTTGAGAAACCTGGGCGGGCTAACCACTTT
>CAXUKO010000032.1:0-42782 GCA_964251665.1 uncultured Cytophagales bacterium | reverse complement strand
ATGTTACAGCGAATACCGGCCTAATGCCGAATCTAATTCCCCAACACGCTCTTAGGCTATCAAACAAGGCTTATAGATTGGACTATTAATCTGAGAATAGCCCTGTATTTTGCTGTGGCAAACGAAACACATCACAACAAGGACGGTCATCTTTGTGTACTGTTTTCTAATACTGAGGACACCTTAACAGACGAAAAGTTACTATGTACTGGCCCAAAGGAATTAGTGAAGACCGTGTTGATAAATGCCTCGCACAACTACGAACTTAATCAGTATTTGGGCGAAAAGCGTAGATCATTACAGATGGGCATGTTTTCTATTTCTCCTTACGAAGAATCTCTGACTGGACTTGAGGAAAACAAAGATTGGCATGATCGAGTACGGAAGATCATTATACCTAAAGAGAGTAAGGAAGGTTTAAAGAAGGAGTTAGAAGAGGGCGGTATAACTCATGATACCATTTATATTAGGCAACTCAAATAATTTATTCATATTTTGATCTTCATTATGATTGTTATTAAGTAAATAAAAACGTAGATGGAGCATAACGTATCAATGTTTCAGCGTAAAAAGTAGAACTATATTCCCATTAACGTCTTTATAGCATTGCCTAATCTGTCATGAACCTACAACCAATTATCAGCCAAAACCTGCCCCAACTGACGCAGATTATGCAGCAGAATCATGTCAGGCGGGCGTATGCTTTCGGCTCGGTCTGTACGGATCGATTCGGGCCAGACAGCGATATTGATTTGCTGATTGCCTTTGAAGATGGCCTTGACCCCGTCACCTATGCCGATAATTACTTTGCCGTGGCAGAGGCCCTGGAAGCGCTCTTTCAACATCCAGTAGATTTAGTTACCGAGCCGTCGTTAAAGAATCCGTACTTCATTAAGGTTATGAACCAGACGAAGCTCCCAATTTATGAGGGATGAAGCCCGAAAGTACCTGCTCGACATCTCAGAAGCTATCGTCCATACTGATCAGCATTTAGGCGGTAAACGTGATTTCTTCCTGTTCGAGCAAAATCTGACTGTTCAGCGGGCCGTTGAGCGGAAATTGGAAATTATTGGCGAAGCGATGAGCCGATTACTCAAACTCCCTGATCCGGTAACAATTTCACAGGCCCGCCAAATTGTGAACTTGCGAAACCGGGTCATTCACGCCTACGATGCTGTCGATAAAATTACGCTTTGTGGCGTTATTGTAAAAAGCCTGCCTATTCTTGCCGAGGAGGTCGAAGCTTTGTTGAACTTACCGGACTGATGCAAACTACCGCCCACTTCGACCATATCCATGAAACCATCGTGGCTGAGTTACAGAAAGCCCGGCAGAGCGTGTATGTGGCCGTAGCCTGGTTTACAGACCGGGAGTTGTTTCAGGCACTTTGTCAGCGGGCGGCAACGGGCGTTACCGTCGAGCTAATGATTACCAACGACGCGATCAACTTCCGCGAGGGTGGTCTGCCATTCGAGTCCCTGCGCCGGGCGGGTGGCCGGGTTTACGCCATTGGGTCAGGCAGCGAAGGCGATACGCTGATGCACAACAAATTCTGCGTGATTGACGGGCAAACAGTCATCACTGGCTCGTTTAACTGGAGTTACAAGGCGCGGCAGAACCACGAAAACATCACCATCTCGACCGAAGCGGAACCGCTGGCAAGGCAGTTCATGGCTGAGTTCCGGCAGTTGCGCGACCGGTACGCTCCGTCGCCGGACAAGGCACCGTTCGATCTGGGCAAAGTGGTCAAAAGGCTTGACCTCATCAAAACGCTCATCGCCTTAGACGAACCCGACGACCTCCTTCCGCACCTCGATAAACTGACGCAACAACACCTGACCGACGACTTGGAACAGATTGTTCAGTTACTGCGTCACGGGCATTACGCCGAAGCCGTCAGCAAAATAGATGCGTTTGGGAAGCAGCATACCACGCTCGCGGCCTACGTCGATGCTGAACTGAGCGCGTTAAAGATTGAAATCCGTATTCTGGAGTTGCAGGTAAAGGCCCTCGAATCGGAGAAAGCTGACATTGAAAAGATACTTCACGAGTTTAGCGTGCAGCATTCGCTCCGGCTTGGTGATCTGATTCTGAAACTGCTGGAACTGCGCCGGGAACAGGCTGTTACCGATGAGGAGCGGGATGAAGCCAACGCCGATTACAGCCAATACAACCAACAGTACACCGAAACGCGTCAACAATCCCGTTTTGAGCTTTCAGTTGATGAACAGCGCGACCTGAAACGCAAGTTCAGGAAGGCGGCTCAGCTTTGCCATCCCGATGTAGTAGCCGAAGCCCTGAAAACGCAGGCTGAACAACGCTTTGCTGAGCTAAAAGCAGCGAACGACACGAATGACTTACAACGGGTTACCGAAATTCTGTCCCATCTCGAACGGGGAGATATCTTTGTGTCCCGTTCCGAAACCGTTACGGGAAAGTCCCTGCTGAAGCACGAGCGAACGCGCTTGCAAACACTGGCTGCCCAATTACAAACAGTTATCGAAACCCTGCACCAATCCGAAACATACCAGACCATTACGGCCATCACCGATTGGGAAGCTTACTTCGTGGATACCCGTTCCCGATTGGCCGCTCAGGTGGAAGAACTTGCTGTGTAATAAACCGATCATCTATTGCCTATCTGCCCCGTTTTGAGTAAATTGAAGAGATGACAAACCCATCTAAAATTAAGGCTGCGCTCGTTGGACTGGCCATTGGTGATGCACTCGGTGTGCCGGTCGAATTCACCTCCCGCACCAGTTTAGAACAACATCCTGTTACCGGTATGCAGGGGTGGGGTACGCACCATCAGCCGCCCGGCACTTGGTCCGACGATGCATCCCTGACGTTCTGTCTGGTTGAAAGTCTGACGCACGGCTATTCCCCTGCAGATTTAGGTAGACGCTTCGTCAACTGGCTGGATCATGGTTACTGGACGCCACATGGCGACGTGTTTGATGTTGGTATCACGACACGCCAGGCCATTCTGCGGCTGGCAGCAGGTGTTGAGCCAACGGACGCGGGTCTGGCCGACGAGTATGACAATGGGAATGGCTCTATCATGCGCATTTTACCGTTGACTTTCGCGCTGGATGATATGACGCCTGAAGCCCGTTTTTGCCGTATTCGCGACGTATCCCGCCTGACGCACGGCCATATCCGGTCGGTGATCGGTTGCTTTATTTACGTGGAATACGCTCGTCTGCTGCGGGATGAATTAGATAAAGTTGCGGCATTACGTGAACTACAGCGCACGGTGCCGGACTGGTTAACGGCCTGGGCAATCCCAGTGGATGAGATCGCCCGTTTCGCCCGGGTATTGAGCACTTCGCTGGCTGAAGAACCCGGCCACCGGATTCGGGGGAGTGGCTATGTCCTGGATTCGCTGGAAGCCTCAATCTGGTGTCTGCTCACGAGTGATACCTACGCCGGAGCGGTACTGAAGGCCGTGAATCTGGGCGAGGATACCGACACAACCGGCGCCGTTACCGGTGGGCTGGCAGGTTTGTATTATGGCTTCGACGCCATTCCCACGGCTTGGGTCGATACGCTCGCCCGACGGAATGATATTCTGGATTTAGCTGACCGGATGGCCGTTCGATTTATACCTGATCCAGGTTGAAGCCCGGACTCACCAGATCCTGATAATCAGGGTGGCGTTTGACATAAACCGACACAAAGGGACAATAAGGCATCATGTGGAGGTTATTCCGCCGGATATAGTCCAGCACACCTTTAACCAATTTAGAACCCACTCCCTGTCCTTCCAGATCGGGGTGCACTTCGGTATGAACAAGGGCCAATGTTTCGTCGTCGGCCTGCTGAAATTCAACAAATGAGAGCTTGCCATCGGTGGTCATCTCGAAGCGGTGCCGGGCATTATTCAGGTGTACTGCGGGTGTTTGCGTATCCATAGAGAAATAAGATGTTTGCTTTTCCTTAAACCACGCGGCTACCCCCGAATGTTCAAATTCAGCCTGAAATGGCATAGTGGTTACTCTAAACGGTGTTGAGTTGCGCCGTACCTTGGAGGTACGGCGCAACTCAACAACTCGTTATTTACCCACCGTTACGCCAGCGGGTTGAAACTGATAAACATACTCGATTAAATCGGCAACAAGGCCCGTCCAGCCCGTTTGGTGACTGGCACCCAGACCGCTGCCGTTATCGCCGTGGAAATACTCGTAAAATTGGTGCAGATCCTTGAAATGTGGGTCGTTCTGAAACTTAGGATTCGTACCCAATGCCGGAACCTGCCCCGTCAGATCGCGCCGGAAAATATTGATGAGCCGCTCGGCTACCAGCACAGCGGCTTCTTTAATGCTCATCACCTGACCCGAGTTAGTTGGGTACTCGATCTCGAAATCATCGCCATAGTACTGGTAAAATTTCAGCAGCGAATCGACCAGCAGAAAATTAACCGGAAACCAGACCGGTCCGCGCCAGTTGGAGTTACCGCCAAACAAGCTCGTCGTCGACTCGGCCGGACTGTATTTCACCTGGAATACCTCGCCGTTAAGCGCAAACTCATACGGTTTCCGCTCGTGATATTTAGAGAGGGCGCGGATGCCAAAGTCCGATAAGAACTCAGTTTCGTCGAACATCCGTTTTAGAATCATCTTCATCCGGTGGCCGCGCAGCAAGCTCAACAGGTGCGTTTCGCCCTTGCCCGGTTCATTCCAGCGTGAGATGAGCGACGCCAGATCAGGGCGGTTGGTGAGAATCCATTCCACCCGGCGTTTGAAGTCGGGCAGTTTAGACAGTAAGTCCTCGTCCAGAATCTCGACGGCAAAGAGTGGAATCAAGCCCACCATCGACCGGATTTTCAGCAGTCGGGCGTTGTTGTCGGGCGTATGGAGTACGTCGTAATAAAACTGATCGACCTCGTCCCACAGGCTGATGCCCTGTTTGCCCAGGTTGTTCATAGCCGCAGCGATGTACAGAAAGTGCTCAAAAAACTTGCTGGCCATATCCTGGTAAGACGGACGAACAAGCGATATTTCGCAGGCAATCCGCAGCATATTCAGGGTGTACATCGCCATCCATCCCGTACCATCGGCCTGCTCGATGCGGCCGCCCATCGGCAGCGGCTGACTCCGGTCGAATACCCCGATGTTATCCAGTCCCAGGAAGCCCCCACCGAAAATGTTATTGCCGGAAACATCTTTGCGGTTCACCCACCACGTAAAGTTGAGGAGCAGTTTATGGAAAACACGCTCCAGAAAGTTGATGTCGCCCGTGCCGTTCATATCCCGGTCGATCTCGTATACCTTCCACGTTGCCCAGGCATGAACCGGCGGGTTCACATCCGAGAAATTCCATTCGTAAGCCGGAATCTGCCCGTTCGGGTGCATATAATATTCACGCAGAATAACGGCCAACTGCCGCTTGGCAAAATGGGGGTCCAGCCGCGCCAGGGTCAGTGTATGAAACGCCAGGTCCCAGGCCGCAAACCACGGATACTCCCATTTATCGGGCATGGACAGAATATTGGCCGTGTACATATGCCGCCACGAGTCATTACGGGCGTAGGCACGTCCCTGAAACGGTACCGGCATTTTAGGGTCACCCTTCAGCCACTCGTTCACGTTATAGTAATAGAACTGCTTGTTCCAGAGCATACCTGCATAGGCCTGCCGCTGAATCGTGCGCAGTTCGGGGTCGGTCACATTTTTCTGCAGATCGTCGTAAAATGCTTCCGTTTCTTGCAGCCGCTGCTCCCAAATTGAGTCGAAATCGCTGAAAGGCAACGCTGATCCCCGTTCGGTAACGGTGGCCTGATCCGTAAAACGCAGCCGGATGGTAGTGCTTTCGCCCGGTCCAACCACACGGCTGTAGCGGGCGGAGGCCTTTGTGCCAATCTGATTTGGGTTCACAAAGCCCTTCTTTCCCGAAATAACGGCGTTGTTAATCGCATCTTTTGGATACGGGCCCGCGTTGGGTCGTCCGTAGAGCCGCTCGGTGTTCGTTTCGTTTTCGCAGAACAGCAGTTCGTCGGCGTCCTCGCAATGGAGTTTATACTTGCCTAATTGCTTGTGATTTACCTCGACCAGGCTGTTGGCAATGCCGTTCATCATTGGCCGTGCGTTGTACTGTTCGTAGCCCCATGACCATGTATTTCTGAACCAAATGGTAGGTAACAGCGTCAACGGAGCGGGGTTGGCCGACCGGTTATGCGCCGTTACCTTAATCAGAATGTCGTTTTCGTCGGCTTTGACATACTCGATAATCAGGTCAAAGTAATTATCCTGATCGAAGATGCCCGTATCGATCAGCTCAAATTCAGGGTCCATCCGGTTCCGCCGGGCCGATTCTACTACCAAACGGTTATACGGAAAAGCCTGTTGCGGATACTTGTAGAGCATTTTCATGTACGAATGCGTCGGGGTACTGTCCAGATAATAGTACAGTTCCTTGGCATCCTCGCCATGATTTCCCTCCGGCCCGGAAAGGCCGAACAAACGTTCTTTAAGGATATTATCCTGATGGTTCCAGAAGGCCAACGCGAAGCAAATATGACCCTTGTTGTCGGAGATACCACCGATGCCGTCTTCGCCCCAGCGATAGGCACGAGAGCGAGCCATGTCGTGGGTGACAAAGTTCCAGGCATCACCGTAGGGGCTATAATCTTCGCGGACCGTTCCCCAGGCGCGTTCGGACAGGTAGGGGCCCCATTTCTTCCAGCCCTTGTTATCGGGGCGGGCGTAAATTCGTTTCTTCTCCGCTTCAGCAGGCATATGATTTTATAGATACGGCAGGCGTGTGTTGATACAGGTAATTAGCTGATCAAATATAAGGGCAAGATTCGTGCCTTTTTAACAATCTTGCGATCCTGCCGTATTTTCCTAACTGACAGGGTGTTAGGATGTTTTTGATGGTTACAGAAGGCCCTGTCGGGTAGTGTGCAGCGAAATCAGGATAGTATGTTGTAACCGGTTGTTTTTCAGTATTTTATTCCATACCGTGGGTGTATAGGTGCCTTCCGGTCTGTTGGTATCTTAGGGTAATGTGCAAAAAGTTACTGGGGTAATCCTGTAAAAAATGAACTGACAGGAAGGATTAGCTGAGAAATAAGGCAGTAGGTAATAGCCAAAACTGAGATGGCCGTTCGTGGCAGCGAGTCCTTCCATTGCCTTACGATAAATTGATTACATACTGATCGGTTATACTTTCTACTATTGCGCTGAGAACCAAACGCTTGCCTGTATGAAAAAGATATTCTTATCCACTGCCGTTCTGTTACTGATAAGCCTGTCGGTACACGCCCAAAAGGACCGTAAGACCGAGATTATGGCCGCTAACCAGAAATTTATGGATGCCTATGCAGGCGGGGCTTCCACACTGGGGGATTTGTACACCACAGATGCGCAATTATTTCCCCCGAACAGTGATGTTGTAAAAGGCAATCAAGCCATTGGTAATGTCTGGAAATCCATTTACGATGCGGGCGGCATAAAGAAGGCCAAACTCGAAACGGTAGACGCTGAACAGGAGGGTAATATGGTGATTGAAACGGGGCGTTATACGCTCTTGGGCGCGAATGACACCCAGCTTGACGCGGGTAAGTACATGGTTATATGGAAAAAGGAAGGTGGTGTCTGGAAACTCCACCGCGACATTTTCAACACCAGCCAGCCCCCGGCAGTAGCGGTAAAATGAGTAAATCAGTCCCGACCGGTTACCAAACCGGTCGGGGTTAGAAATGCTTCAGTGAGGTAGATTTATCTACTAACCGTTCACAACAAGAAATTCGAGTAATCAGTCAGTTGAGCAAGCAGTCTCTCAATATCTCGTACGTAGACGTAAAATGGGCTGCCACTTATCAGTCCAATCGGATCTTGATTAATATACCCTTCCTACTGTAGATTATAATAGCGGAAGCGGTTATAATATAGGTACGTCTCAACATCCTCGTACTGCCCTTGAAAGCGGAAGGGACAGTCGGCGCGGGTGCCCTTATCTAATCGCATCCGACCATAGCTGGTGGTTTGAGCTGACCACTGCGTAAGGCCCCCTTGATCGACCATCAATCAGTAAAAATGCTACAGCAGTAAAATCTTATACCTTAAGCAAACTGATATGTGTTATTTTAACTGTACGTCTGCATTATATACTTTCCTATAAAATTTAAATATAAGATCAGATACTCTTTCTCTCTCTGACTTGGTCATTTTCTCATTCGTAGAGTCCCACTTTTGAATCGATTTCTTGTAAATTATACCGTGCTCTGCATCTATTTCGCATAGTAAACCTTTATTGTTTTCTTTGAAAAGAAGATCGTTTCCCCGTCCCAGTACCCTTATGCCGTATGTTTTACCATCTTCTTCGATTAAATTAAGATCAGTTCTACTCATTAAATCCTCAAAATACTTATCCATAGTAATGAAATTTAAGTGTTATGTCAGCTATAGATGTTTTTTGTCACCCGCTATACATAATAATATATAAAGTGGGCCGTGGTTAACAACTTGCCCCGCCAATTTTTAACTTAATACCATCTTTTGTCATTCTAATTATCTCACTAACCTTTAAGTTAGCTAATAACGCGGGTTTTTCAATTCTCCACCATGTTCTTTCACCATATGGTCCGAACCTTTTTGCACCAGTAGAAAAGACATGAACAATACCAGTAGCGCCATCTGCAAACCTTTTTGAGGCAATATTCCATACCTCTGCCGCTTGTGACCCTGTAAGACCATTTTTAGGGTTAAATAAATCAAGGCTATCCAAATACTTCCCCCCTTTTGTTTGTTCTAAAGTGGTTCTACCCGTATTAAACGCCCATCGTTGCGCATCTTTCATTCTACTACCAGACCAGAAAACCGCACTATCCTTAGCCGTCGAAAAATCTAAGGTGGTCTGTGACAATCTTTTCAATTCATCAAATGAGGGTATACCACTTAAGCCAGTAACATCAGTCCAAGTTGAAGGATTGTCTACATAATTATACAAACTCATTCCGCCTTCCAAACCAATTGGGTCTTGGCTCACATAAGTACCTTCCTGCGGATCGTAATACCGGAACCGGTTGTAGTATAACCCCGTCTCTACATCCTCATACTGCCCCTGAAAGCGGAAGGGACAGTCGGCGCGGGTGCCCTTGTCTAAGCGTACCCGGCCATAGCTGGTGGTTTGAGCTGACCACTGCGTAAGGCCCCCTTGATCGACCATTTCCAGCGGAGTGCCCAGATGATCAGTCAGGATGCTTTGGCGGTTAGTGCCCTGAAGCTTGCCAATGGGTGCGAAGCTATCCTCCTCAAACAGCCAGGTAATCACCTCATCCGTGTTACTACCATCCAGGGTCAACTCTGTCCACTCGTGCAGGGGCTTATCGCCTTCCCATACCCAATGTGTAGTCTTGCCTTTGTAGGTCTTGCTCACCCGCCGGCCCAATGCGTCGTACCCAAAGGTGACATCGGCACCATCTGGACGCAGCACGCGGGCTAACATGCCGTTACCGAACCACTCGTATTGCCATACATCGCCTTTCCGGGTAACTTTTTGGATTAGGTTGCCCTCGGCATCATATTGATAGGTTGCCTGCTGACTACGGAGTAACTGCCCGCCAGGGCCATACTCACGGTCGGCTTTCTCTGCCGTCTCAAAGAGGTTGCCAACAGCGTCGGGTAACCGTAATTCCTGACTACCGTCTGCATAGCTGGCTTTAGTCAGTGCACCAAATATGTCATGTTCATAACGACTAAGGCCTGTCTGACTATCCTCAATCTGAGTCAATACATCAGTACCAGTCCAGGCGTAGGTGCGTTGCCGAGTGGCGCTGCCCCCAGCCGTGATGCGTTGCCGGACAGGGCGACCTACACCATCGCGTTGCCAGCCCATTCGTATCCCGCCACTAAGTTGACGCTGCACTTCTAAACCTCGTACGTCATAACCAAACTGAGCTTGCCAACTGCCCGCATCTATCTGACTGATGTTGCCCAGCACGTCGTGACTTAGGCTAACGTCAGCCCCCAGTGAAGAGGTAATGGCGGTGCGTTGTCCCAGTGGGTCATAGCCGTACTCGACCCAATACTCCCCCTGGGTTTCCCGGAGTACTCGCCCCAGCGCATCACGCTTCAGACGCACCGTGGTGGTTTGGTTTTGGGCTTTAATCAGCGATCCTGACTCGTCGTAGTCATAGGCCTCCTGAGTGCCATCGCTGTACTCGATTAGGCTTACCTGACCGGCTGGCGTATAGCTGTATTGAGTGCTGCGGTCGGCGGGGCGCAGCACTTTAGTAACCCGTCCAGCCGCGTCACGTTCGTAACGGCGCAGGAGCCCATCGAAACCTTCCTCTTCGACTACCTGCCCGCTGGCATCCAAGCCAAACCGATAGTGCAGGCCTGCTTCATTGGTCAAGCCCGTTAACCGACCCTCTTTATCGTAGCCAAACTGCACCCGCTGCCCCGCCTGATAGCGTTCAGTTAAGCGGCTTGAGTTAGTGTAGGTAAACTGTACTACCTGCTCACCCTGGCGTGCTTCGACAACATTGCCCACTCCATCATAGACTAATTCGCGCTGAGTGCCGTCGGGCTCTACGACTTGGATTAGTTGCCCCAGCCGGTCGTATCGGCGGGTTTGCACGGTACCGGTCGGATCGGTAAGGGTAACTAACCGGCCAAGGGCATCGTAACTCCGGGAACGGATCTGCTCATCGGGTGTGATGAGGTGAGCCAGGTTTCCTTGCCCGTCGTAGCGCAGATTGGTTTGTTGACCCAGGGCGTTAGTGACCGTTAGTAGCCTACCCTGTTCATCGTAGGTGTAGGCTGTTTTGGCTCCCAGCGGGTCAGTTTGGGCCATAAGCAGGCCCTGCTCGTTGTAGTTATACTGCCAAGTGCTACCTCGTGCGTCGGTAAAGGCAATAGGCCGGTCAGCGGTGTCATACTCGGTCTGTTGACGGGTAGCGTCGGCGTAGCGGGTCGAAATGAGGTTGCCGGTTTCATCGTAACGAAACTGGGTCGTTTGTCCTAAACCGTCGGTTTGCGCCAGTAGTTGGTTGTAGTCGTTGTACACCCAACGTTGGATTTGGCCTAAAGTATCGGTCTGTTCAACAACCACCCCATTTTGGTGTACGTACTGGGTTGGCTGGTCGTAGCTATCCCAGACTACAGTTGTCTGTGGATTGATGTACTCAAGCTTGGTGTCGATAATGCCTCCGTCGCCCCATGTATGAACGCAGCGGGCAGGTAGATCTGGTTGCGAATTGATTTCATACTCGAAGTAGAAGCTTAACCCTAAAGCGTTAGTCTCTTTGATTAACTGCCACCCATCGTAGGCGAATTGCGTTCTGTGCTCCTCCGCATCGGCCACCGATATGAGATTGCCGACTTCATCGTAGCTGTAGCCCACCAACAGAATGCGTTCATCTGCTATGTCAGGATGAGGGCCGTAGAAAGCAATCAACTGGCCCTGCTCGTTGTATTCGGCTGTTAATAACCGCCCCGCTGAGTCCTGGATCTGCTCAAGCTGTCGGTTGGCCGTATAACGAAAGCCAATATATTGGCCCGTCTCATTTTCTATAGTATGTAAGGGTTGGTAACTGCCATCACCCGATGGGGGCGCAAAGACATACCAAATGCCCTGTGCTTTATTCCAGACCAGCCAGGGAGCCGGTTCGTCACCAGTGGGCGCTTCGGGGCGTTGTAAAGCCAATCCGCTGCTACGATCCAGCACTGGCTGACCAGGAACCTCAGGGGACTCGAAGGCGACCTGCCGCCCATCAGCCATACGTAATACCGCAATATTGGTTTCACTATCAAGAGCTAACCCAAGATCATAAGCGTGATGCCAGCCGTGACCCAGTGGTCCTTGATAGTCTGAGGCTGAATACCAGGTACGTTCCCACACTAACGGGATAGGGCCGGGTAGGCTAAAGTCAACGGCTTCGGTAAACAATAAGCCAGTAGCCACGTCGATAGGGTGTCCTACTTTCGTGCACAGGTCCTTACCGGCTGAAGCTACTTTGTCTAATCGCTTGATAAGTTTAGGCGGGATTAGCTTTTTTGCTTTCTGCACCAGCTTCATACCCCGCTTAGCCAGCTTGGCCGCACCAACGACGTTACCCGCTAATGGGATCATCGAAGCCGCGCTCATGGCTGCATTGGCGTAGTCGCCTTCGGCGGCATAGATCAACGCGTTGGCACCGTCAGCAATTTCACCCACGACGGGAATCATGCCCACTACATCAAGCAGGGTGTGCAGTCCTTCGCTGAAAGCACTCGGTTCTTTTTCTGCCTTCTTGGCTTCTTTCGGTGCAACAACTTCCGGTTTGACTACCCGCTCTGGATGGCAGGCGGCATCCATAGCGGCCCAGTCCCAGTCGACGATAGGGTCGGCACCGGCCCACTTGTTGTCATGAAAGACTCCACCCGCCGAGATGGCCTGGGGCGAGATACGAAACCGCCAGCGCAGGTTAGCCACGTTGGCGGTACCATCGAAGGTCTGACTGAGTTCGACACAATAGGCGTTGTAGTATTTGATGACTTTCTCTACCCCTCCCGTCAGATTCCGCAGCAGGATCTGGGCGTTTTTGTGGGTAGACGGGCTGAACATCCACTCGACCAGAGTTGGGTCGTCTTTGACATCGACCTCGATGGTGGTCATGCCCCCGAAGGTAGGCGATGACGGGCGGCTTAGGTCGTCTATCGTCTGATTAACATTCAGGTTGGTATACAGAACGGCATATTCTGTATTGCCTACCTGGAAGAACGCTGAGAAAGAAGCCATCGTCGCTGGGGAGGGTGTTAGGTGAGGAAAGATACGGAAGGGTTGGCTTGTCTCCAACAGCCAATCGTTCCTCACAAACGGCTGAACCGCTCAAAGTCCCGGCGATCCGCCAGTTGCCGGTGTTCAGGATGAGTAATGTCTGCTAACGCGCTGAGCTTGACAATGCCCGCAAACTCTGAATAAAGCAGTACGTTTTCAGTGTGAACGCGGCAGACGTCAACGGCAGCCGATTGATTAACAGAGTCATCGACAGGGGCAATCAGCCGGTAGAGCGTCTTTTCTACAATGTATACAAGCATTCGGCTGCCGGACTAAATTTTACCCTGGCCTGTTCAGGTGTACTGATAGAACGCGTAGCTGACAAGAAGGAAAGCCGTTACCTAAAAAGGGTACATGAATCAGTAACTGGTGGCTGATTCATGTACCCTTTTTAGGTAACGGCCTTTAATTTAGTCAGCTACCTGGGAGCGTTCTGCGCCGTTTCAATACCGGCAAACAGAGGGGCGTAGTCGTCGGAGAGCGTTCGCTCGATTTTATCGAACTCGCCTTTGGTAATCATTTTGCCAAAAATGGCCATGAAATCGTGGGTATACCGCTTGCCGGTTTCGGCATCAACACCGGCCTTGTCGGCCACCCGCTCGTAGAACTCCTCCAGAGTAAACCGCTGACCCTGATCGCGCTCTTCCGGGCTGATCTCGCGGATGATGTCCAACAACTGAGCCGGTAACTGAGCACCCAAGTTATCGGCGGCATTACCAGCCAGGTGTTCGGTGAGGGTGTGAAGAAACGCACGCGATACGTTCAGAACCTCGTCGGCCGTGTCGAGCCCTAATTTTGCTTTCGCTTCGTGAATGAATTCGTTGTACTGCATACCGTTGAGTTTTGTTTGCTCTACAGACAACTCAATGAGGTAGGGCGGGGTTTGCCAAAACGGCTAATTTACAGCGCGACTGGCTGTTTGAGAGGCCATATCGTTAAGAGATGGCCTCTCAAACAGCCGCATAGCTACTTCTTAAACACCAGTGCCTGTACCGGCTGAATCCGGTTGATGACCAGCGTAGGCAGCCACAGCACAACCGCAATCAGCGCCACCGTAGCCAGGTTGAGCCACAGAATAACCGACCAGTCCCAACTGATGGGCACGTAGCTCATGTAGTAGTTTTTGGGGTCGAGCGGGATGATTTTGTACTGGTCCTGAAGCCAGCACAGGCCCAGGCCAGCCGCGTTGCCGATCAGTAATCCCCAGGCCACCATGTTCAGCCCGACGTACAGGAACAACTGCCGAAGCATACCGTTGGGGCTGCCGAGGGCTTTCAGCAGGCCAATCATGGGGGTGCGTTCCATCATCAGCACCAGCAGGACCGACACCATGTTGAAGCTGGCTACGAACAAAATCAGCACCAGAAATACCACGGTATTCCGGTCCAGCAAGACCATCCAGTCGAAGAGAGGACGGTACTGTTCAGTTACCTTCGAGAGCCGCATATCGGGTGTCATCCGGTCGAAAACCGTGTGGGCTGTCTGGTCTAACTGCGTGAAATCGTTAACGAAAATCTCGTAGGTACCCACCGAATCCGGCCCCCAGTTGTTCAGCCGCTGAATCAGCCGGATGTCGCCGAGCACTACTGTATTATCAAACTCTTCCAGCCCGGTTTCGTAAATACCGGATACCGTTAGCTTGCGTGGTCGGGGGGTAAGCTGACTGCCCGACTGATTGCCGCTGTTGATAAAATACATGACCACCGACTGATTCACCGCCAGTTTCAACTGATCGGCGATGCGTCGGCTAATCAGAATTTGTTTAGAGTAGGCACTGTCGGCGCTGACGTCCGGCACGGTGCCCGCCACGAGTGATTCGCGCAGCAACTGCCAGTCGTAGTCCCGGCCAACGCCTTTCAGCACGGCTCCGCCCAGTTCAGCCGTCGTCTGAAGGATACCCGCTTTGGTGGCTACCGCCTGAATATGCCGCACGCCATTGATCTGCTTCGCGTGGTCGTACAGATTGGAGTGCAGCGGCAGGGGGGGGCCTTCGTACGAAAAGTTAAGTGTGAACTTCGATACCTGCATGTGCGCTCCGAACAGGAAAATCTTTTGCTGAATCGTGTTCTTGAACCCGAATAGTACCGCAAAGGCCACAATCATTACGGCCAATCCTACCGCAATGCTGCCGATCCCTATTTTGGTGACGGTATTCGAGAAACTGGCAATGGGCGCGTGGCGAACCCGACGGGCCAAAAAAACAGGAACGTTCAAGGTGAGTTTTCCCGCCGTCCACAGCGGGCTGATTGCGTATAAAACCAGCCGTGGACGGCCGGGGGCTTGGTACTACCGCGTAAAAATAACAGTTTTACATCGGTACTAACTCAGAATCATGACACCACTGCGCACACTCCTCGTTTTTAGTCTGCTTCTCATCCAAATGGCTGGTTTTAGTCAGTCTGCTCCACTGGCCGCTCTGCAAACCGGTGCCGAGCAAACTAACCTGTATGTATCTACCCTTAAAGGCAAACGGGTCGGGATGGTCGTGAATCAGACGTCGGTGATTGGTAGCGCAAAAACACACGTTGTTGATAGTTTGCTGGCACTGGGAATTTCTGTTAAAACCATTTTTGCACCTGAACACGGTTTTCGGGGAGAGGCCAGTGCGGGCGATAAAATTGCGAACAGCCGGGACCCGAAAACCGGCGTATCTATCATCTCGCTGTACGGTAAAAACCTGAAACCGACTCCCGCTCAGCTCGATTCGCTCGATGTGCTGGTATTTGATATTCAGGACGTTGGTGCCCGTTTCTACACCTACATTAGTACGCTGCACTATGTGATGGAAGCCTGTGCCGACGCGAAAAAGCCACTCCTGCTGCTGGATCGGCCCAATCCAAACGGGCATTATGTAGATGGTCCTGTGCTCGATCCGGCGTTTAAATCCTTCGTGGGTATGCACCCGATTCCCATTGTTCACGGCCTGACCATTGGCGAGCTGGCCAATATGATTAACGGTGAGAACTGGCTAAAACCATCGACAGGTACGCCGGGCCTTGCGTGCCCGCTGACGGTGATTCCGGTGAAAAACTACACCCATCAGACGCCCTACGATTTGCCCGTTGCGCCGTCGCCAAATCTGCCCAACCGGCAGGCCGTACTGCTGTATCCGTCGCTGTGTCTGTTTGAGGGTACCGTTGTGAGCGTTGGGCGGGGCACCAACAAACAATTCCAGGTAATTGGCTCGCCCGACTACACGGCCGGGCCGTTCACCTTCACGCCCGTTGACACCCCCGGTGCACTGAATCCGCCCCAGGAAGGAAAGCTCTGTTACGGCTACGACCTGACCAAAATTGACGCCCGCAAGCAGCAACTGACCCTGAAATACCTGCTGGATTTTTATCAGAAGTCGCCCGATAAGGCAAAGTTCATTCTGGCTACGAACTTTATCGATAAGCTGTACGGGTCCGACCAACTCCGTAAGCAGCTCATAGCCGGGGTAAACGAAACCGCCATCCGCAAAAACTGGGAACCGGCCCTGGGACAGTATAAGGTGATGCGGAAAAAGTATCTGCTATACCCGTAAATGGCTTCTTCATAGGGGTAACTGCCACATGAAAGAGGACATGACGAAATAGAGCGCTGTCAGAATTAATCTTCCCTGTACCTGAGTAGTGCTTTATTCTAATTCCAGCTTTGAGAGGTTGCTTTGGTAATACGCTGGCTGATCAGTAACGTATCGCTACGGCTTATTGGACAAATTTGCATTCGAAATGCAAATTTGTCCAATAAGCCGTATGTTTGTTAGGTGGTTAAACGTCAGCTTACTGATAAACTTAAACAACTGGCTCAGCAATATCCGGTTGTCACCCTGACTGGCCCCCGCCAATCAGGTAAATCAACCCTGGTGCAAGCCGTATTCCCTGAGCTTCCATACGTCTTACTCGAAGATCCTGACATCAGAGCATTAGCTCAGGCTGATCCGCGCGGTTTTTTGGCCAATTATGCTGATGGTGCCATCTTTGATGAAGCCCAGCGGGCCCCCCAACTGTTTGCCTACCTACAGGGTATGGTGGATCGACAAACGGCAAAACATCCCTTTATCCTGACTGGCTCCCAAAATTTTCTACTGCTGGAGAGCATCAACCAGAGTTTAGCGGGCCGAACAGCTGTCCTGCGTTTGCTGCCCTTTAGTTATACCGAACGACAAGCTAATGAGTTGCTGCCTGCCACGGTGAATGAACTGCTCTTTCAAGGGAGTTATCCCCGTCTGGTGACCAACCGCCTGGAGCCGACCGACTTCTTTCCCAGCTATGTACAGACCTATCTGGAACGGGATGTACGCTCGCTGAAAAATGTTGCGGACCTGAGCGCCTTTACTCGGTTTCTACGCCTGTGCGCCGGGCGGATTGGTTCTCCATTAAACTTATCTTCACTGGCCAGCGACTGTGGTGTATCGGTAAATACCGCTAAAGCCTGGGTTTCGGTATTAGGGGCCAGCTATGTGATTTATCTTTTACCGCCCTACTACGAGAATTTCAGCAAGCGATTAATCAAATCGCCTAAATTGTTTTTCTACGATACAGGCCTTGTTTGTTCGTTATTGGGGTTGCGCCGGGCAGATCTGATCGAAAGCTTCTACATGCGTGGCAACTTGTTTGAGAATTTGATTGTCAGTGAAGTGCTCAAATATTATTACCATCGTGGTCAACAAGCCCCCTGTTATTACTGGCAGGACAAGATCGGTCGGGAAGTTGATTTGTTGATCGAGACGGATAACGGGCTGATACCCCTGGAAGTGAAAGCAGGAATGACTTTAAATCAGGCCTATTTCGATCAACTTAACTATTGGAACAAGCTGAGCGGAAACAGTCCGGCAAACAGTTATGTGGTGTACAGTGGCTCCATCCAACAGACTACTTCCTCAGGAGCCTTTGTACCGCTGTCAGCACTGGATGGTCTATTAACCAACGGGAAATTAGCATAACAAACACCTGATTGAGCCAGTACGCTGCAAACGGACTCAGGTTCGCACGCCATATGCAGGCTGACCATTATTAATAAGTTGATCCGGCTGTGTACATCAGCCGGCCTTTGTGGAAGATTCAGGGTTTTCAGTTGAGAAACGATTCGCCAGAATCAGAATAAGGTGGGATTTGGTTTACTTTAGCTTTATAAACGTTTCAATCATGCCCAAACTACTCCTGATTATAGCGGTTGCCCTGTCGCTGAGTGCGGCTCCAAAGCCCCCCAAAACGTACCCCATCGGGCAAATTAAAACCAGCCTGGGCGAGGTGCTGTTCTGGCTCTACGATGAAACGCCCAACCACAAAGCCAGCTTTATTAAGCTCGCCAACCAAAACTATTGGGATACGCTGACATTTAACCGGGTCATCAATAATTTCGTCGCGCAAGGCGGTTGCCCCGACACACCGGCGGGTTTTTCCGGTTCGCCGTATCTGCTCAAGCCCGAATTTAGCCCGGCTATCCGGCATGTCTACGGCGCTGTCGGCGCTGGTCGGGACAATAACCCGGATAAGCTCTCGGCCGGTTGCCAGTTCTATATCGTACAGAATAAAAAAGGACTGGCCCGGCTCGATGATAACTATACCGTGTTTGGTCAGGTCTTTAAAGGAATGGACGTAATCGACGCGATTGTCGCGGTTAAAACGGACTCGACCAATACACCACTCACGCCCATTACGTTAGACATAAACGTCATTAACCTGACCGCTGACGAACTGAAAAAGCAGGGCTATACGGTGAAATGAGGCCATTGGTTCAGGTGTGGTTTACGGGTAGCCCTGCACAAACGCAGCCTGCAGCGGGTTACCTTTGCGCATGGATTATTTTAGAAACCTGCTCGATTTACTGAAGATCGAACGGGAAGAAGACCGCAATCAGTACCGTAAACTCACCGAAACAACGTCCATTGCCGAGCGCCGGGCCAATGGCCTCACCTGGTATCCCATCGCCATCCGGGGCTCCGAAATGAGCCGGGGTGACTACCTGACAGTGGAAGTGGAGCGGACCACCCATCAGGATATACCGCACCAGCTGCGGTCGGGAATGCCCGCCCTGTTTTTCAGCAACCACGATCCCAAAACTGACCGCATAGAAGGCACCATTTCGTACGTCAGTGGCAACCGCCTTAAGATTACCCTGCTGACCGATGAACTGCCCGACTGGTCACGCGATGGTAAGCTGGGCGTCGAAATGCTCTTTGACGATAAGAGCTATGACGAGATGCAGGAGGCCCTGAAGCAGGCCAATACCCTGAGCGATAACCCCCAAAACCGGCTGGTGCACATCCTGACCGGGCAGGCCTCGCCGACGTTCCATCCTGATGTTCCCAAACCAACAATTCCCCGGTTGAATGATAGTCAGCTTCGGGCGGTGGAAAAGATACTGGAGGCCAACGAGCTGGCCATTGTGCATGGACCACCCGGCACCGGCAAAACGACCACGCTCATTCAGGCGATTAAGGCACTGATTCAGCAGGATCATCAGAAAATACTGGTTGTAGCGCCCAGCAACACGGCAGTAGATCTGCTAAGTGAAAAACTGCATGAAGAAGGACTGAATGTACTTCGGGTGGGTAATCCGGCCCGCGTGTCGGAGCGGTTGATGGCCCTCACCCTGGACCATAAAATGGCCGGGCACAGCCTGATGAAGGAAGCTAAAAAGCTGAAAAAGCAGGCCAGCGAGTTCAGGAATATGGCGCATAAATACAAGCGTCAGTTTGGCAAAGCCGAGCGCGACCAGCGGAAAGCCCTGTTCGATGAGGCCCACCGGATTATGAAAGATGTGGCTAACACCGAGCAGTACATCATTGACGATCTGGTGGCGAAAGCGCAGGTCATTACGGCCACCTTAGTCGGTGCGAACCAGTACATGATCCGCAATCTGAATTTCCAGACGGTGGTGATCGACGAAGCCGGACAGGCGTTGGAACCAGCCTGCTGGATTCCCATTCTGAAAGGGCAAAAACTTGTGCTGGCTGGCGACCATTGTCAGCTATCGCCCACCATAAAATCGCCCGAAGCGGCCCGAAATGGCCTGAGCACCACGTTGCTCGAAAAGTGCGTGGCCCTGCACCCCGAAGCGGTAACGCTGCTCGATCAGCAGTACCGGATGCACGAACACATCATGGGGTATTCGTCGCGGGTGTTCTACGGCGATCAGTTGAAAGCGCACCCGACGGTCGCGCTCCATTCGCTGTTTCCGGGCGATAGTGCCCTGTTGTTTATCGACACGGCGGGTTGTGGATTCGAGGAGAAACTGGAGGGAACCAGCTCCACCAACCCGGAAGAGGCTGCCCTGCTGGTGAAACACTTGAACCAGGTCGTGGCTGGTTTAAGCCCGTTTTATACGCCGGAAACGTTCCCGACCATCGCGGTTATCTCGCCCTATAAACAGCAGTTAAACGTCCTGAACGAGCAACTGCAACACACGCCCGACCTGCAGCCCTACCGCGCCAAAATTGCCGTTAATACCATCGACAGTTTTCAGGGGCAGGAGCGCGACATTGTCTATATTTCCATGACCCGGAGTAATGATCGTCAGGAGATCGGTTTCCTGTCAGACATCCGCCGAATGAACGTGGCCATGACCCGTGCCCGGAAGAAATTAGTCATCGTCGGCGACAGTGCAACGCTGTCCAGCCTGCCGTTTTACGCTGATTTTATTACCTACGCCGAATCCCATAACGGCTATCAGAGCGCGTGGGAGTGGTTATGAGTTCAACAAAAATGCCACCACAATCAGCCATTGACTGATTGTGGTGGCACGAATTTAAGGTAAAGCGAGGTTTATTTTCCCGCCATTTCCTTTGGCATCTGGTACTGGAAATTGCCGTTGATGGGCGCTCCGAAGTAATTAACGTTCAGATAGTCCAGCCGCTTTTTGTGGACTTCCAGCCGCTTCTTAAAGTCGTCGATATTCCGGTCAGCCTGGGGTGTCCAGCCGGTCTCGGCTACGGCAATCAACCGGGGATACAACATATACTCGGCGTATTCGGGCGTCAGCACGTACTCCGTCCAGAGGTTAGCCTGCACACCCAGCACGTGTTTCGCCTGATCCGCCGTCAGGCTGTCCGTTACGGATGGATTGAAGCTGTAGACTTTTTCGAGGGGTAAATACCCACCGATGGCGATAGGAGCCGTCTGCTGCTCTTTTTTATCCATCTGGTAATAGTCGAGGTAGCAGTAGGTGGTTGGCGTCATAATCACGTCGTGGTTCTGGCGGGCAGCGGCAATACCACCGGCCACACCGCGCCAGCTCATCACCGTTGCGTTTGGCGACAAACCACCCTCCAGAATTTCATCCCAGCCAATGATCCGGCGACCCTTTGCGGTGACGAACTTGTCGATGCGCTGGATGAAATAGCTCTGTAGCTCGTGCTCGTCTTTCAGGCCGTTCTTTTTCATCAGGTCCTGACAGAACCGGCTTTGCCGCCACTGGGTTTTGGGGCACTCATCACCGCCGATGTGAATGTACTGACCCGGAAACAGGTCCATTACCTCGGTCAAGACATCTTCCAGAAATTTGAACGTCTCCTCGCGGGGAAACAGCACATCCTCGAAAACGCCCCATTTCGACACAACGTCCACAATTTTGTCGGGGTTACTGCCAAACTCGGGATAAGCCGACAGCACACCCGCCGAGTGGCCCGGCATCTCGATTTCCGGTATGATAGTCACGTACTTCGACTGAGCGTATTTGACCACATCGCGTACCTCGTCCTGCGTATAGAAACCGCCATATGGTGTTCCGTCGTACTTATTATCGCTGTATCGGCCCACCATCGACTGTTTCCGAACAGAGCCAATCTGCGTCAGTTTTGGGTACTTTTTGATTTCTATACGCCAGCCCTGGTCTTCGGTCAGGTGCCAGTGGAACGTGTTCATCTTGTGCAGGGCCAGCAAGTCGATATGCTTTTTCAGGAAAGCAACCGGCATGTAGTGTCGGCCTACGTCGACCATCGATCCGCGATAACCATACCGGGGCTGATCCTCAATCAGGCAAGCGGGCACCGTCCAGGCTACGCCGGTTACTTTGGTTGGGCTATAAACAGCAGCGGGCATCAATTGCATCAGCGACTGCACCCCGTAAAAGAAGCCTTTGGGCTGTTCGGCCGTAATCGTGATTTTAGCGGGGGTTACCGACAGGGTATACCCTTCGGCACCCAGCGTTGGCCCCGCAGCCGTTACGAACGAAATGCCGGAGGAGGCTTTGGCCGTAATCACTTTCGGACTGTAGCCCGTTGATTTAGCGAACTGATCGGCCAGCATCTGGGCAATCTGACGGACTTCAGCCGTACCCTGTACGCTGATAACCGGGTTGGCAGGTAATGTGAACTGGCCTTTCTGTTCCGTTAGCCGGGTTGGCTTGGGGATAATAACATACTTAGACTGCGCGTACAGCGTCTGTACCGACAGCAACAGGCCGATCAGACCAGGAATCAACATTTTCATTGAGCGTAGGTTTTTGGATAAATCCATTCGTTTTAGGCTGTAAAACTTCGGGAAAATTACATCATTCCGCAGTTATATACAGTTTTATCGGTGAATTTGCCGCGAATTACGCTTTTAGCATAGAAACCGGCCCTTTGAACAACTGCCCATCCGGAGTATAATCGCGATGCCTGACCGGGCGGGACAAGGGGACGTTAGTGGGGAAATGCGCCGGCAAAACCGGTGGTCTTCTTTTTGAAGATGTTAATCAGGCCGGTGGTCGAATTGTACGTGTAGTGGTCGGCGTTGGTCACGTTAACCGACTGAATAGCCGCGCCCCCCGCCGATTTAATCAGCAGCGACATATCCCGAAACCGGTTGGCCGGACTCACGCGGGTCAGGTCGAGGGTAATGGTGAGAGTGTTGCCCGTCAGGGTTTCTTTTTTGATCACAGCCCGCTTTACCTCGTGGTATTCAGCGTATTCCTGTAACCCGACAACCCACAAGCGGTCGTTGGCCTGGCTTTGTACGTAGTCGGCAAAGGTGGCAATGTTCGGCAGTACGACATCGTGCGAAAACCACCGCCAGAGTTTATGGGTACTGGTCGACGAACTGCTTAGCAAGAGATCGAGCTGCGCCTTGAAGTTGGTCAGTTGGGTGGCTGTTCCCCACTGGTCACCGAGCCATCGGGCGTAGAAGGCATAGCCAGCCGGGACACTCTCTACGGTTACGGGATTTTGCCCCGTTGCCGGCCAGATCGGATAGCCATCACCCGTGTTGCCCTGGGAGGCAGCCGCGATGTAACGCAGCGAATCAGCCGCTTTCACGTAGTTCGAGTTGCCCGAAGGCACCACCATCGTCCGCATCACGTATTGGATGCCGAACGGTGCCAGTTTATCATACCAAAATTGCTGGTTAACACGCAGATTCAGGTTGAAATTGCGGCCCAGGTTGAAATTGCCGGAAGCTTCGTGGTAATAACCGTGGTTCTCCAGGCTCCAGTCGCGGGCAATCATGGCTGCCGTCTGTGTGTAGCTCAACGTCGTACTCTGCAAGCCCTGTTCAACGTTATTATACCCATTTCGGCCATTCACCGCCAGCCCGGCCCGGTACGGTACCGGGTTGCCGCAGCCATCGGTAAACGTCTTTCGGGCGTAGGTAGCACCGTCAGATGCTACTCCGCCATCGAATACGGCCATCAGGGTTTTGGTGCCAATCGAATTGTCATCCAGTTCGCAGCTCATCGCGCAAAGTTTATCGTACTTCAGCACCGCAAAGGTGCTGCTGGCTGACGTCGGCGCGGTGGCGAATGTAACGGTGACCGTAATAAGATCGCGGGGCAAACCAACCGCCCGCTGCCCGTGCAGCACAACCTGGGCTGTTGCCGGATGAGCCAGCCCCATACCCAGCCCCATAAGCAGATACTTCATCATTTGGCGACTGATGTTTCCTGAATGATAAAGCCCTGAATGGGTACCGATACGCAGCAACTGCGCAGAAACTGAATGTCCAGTCCTCCGCTGGCGTCGGCCTGCACATTGTTGAACGTGGCCAGTGCCTGATCAGTGAATTCATCGCCCATATTATCGCCTGTGTTCCCCGGCACCACTACCGGACGCGTTAAGCCACCCACCAGAACGTTAATCGTTCCCGCCGACCCGCCGACTGCCTGAGCCGTCAGTACATATACCTGATAGTATTTGGCGGAATTCAGGCCTGACACGTGAATACCGGCAGATGCTGACCCAACGTAGTTCCAACTACGGTCCAGGACTGTGGCTGGCCAGACACCCGTGGTCATATCGGGGGTAAATACATTGTTGTTTACTCCGCTGAAGTCACCGGTTACCGACGCCGACACGGTTGAGGTGATGCCTGTTTCGGTGACTAAACTGGTAAACGTTGTGCCTGAGGCTGCCGAAGGTTTCGTTAGATTAGGAACACTCCAGACGTTCCAGCCGGTCACCGCAGCCGTAGCCGCCGAGCTGGTCAGGTTTACCCGGAAAGTGCGGTCTACGGCGTAGGTGCCCGCCGTCTGCACTGTGGTCGTGGCAGACAGCGCTGCCGTTAACGCGCCGTCTGCATAGTTGCCGCTGCCAGTGGCTTTAACCTTGTAGTAATAAACGGTCTGCGGTGTCAGTCCTGCCTGGGTAAAGGAGGTGGCCGTGCCGGAGTAAACAGTCGTTACGCCCGCTGTGAAGGCCGCATTGGCCGCCTGCTGAAGCGTGTAGCCAGACGCGCTGGTAACGGATGTCCAGACGGTGGTAATCTGCGTACTGGCGGCTCCGTTGAGGGCGAGACTTGGCGTGCCGAGCGGACCGCCCGAACCGGTCGTCGCCGTGCCAACAGCACTGTAAGGACCATCGGAATAGTTGCCCGTTCCCGTAGCTTTAACGCGGTAATAATAACTCGTAGCGGGCGTAAGGCCGTTGTTGGTCGTGCTGACGGCCGTACCGCTGTAGACTATGGTTACGTTGGCGGTGAATGCGTTGTCGGTGGCGCGCTGTAAGAGATAACCGCCTGCGTTCGGTACCGTCGTCCAGGTGATAGTTACCGCCGTCGTACTCACCCCCGAAAAGGAAAGAGTGGAGGCTGCGAGCTGCGTTTGAGACGTGCTGCCCGTTGTGGTGGTCGCTGTAGCGTACGGGCTATCTCCGTAATTCCCGGTTCCGAGGGCTTTCAGTCGAAAATAATAGGGGGTTGAGGGCACTAATCCCGTTGGGGAGAACGTCAGCGCCGTGCCGCTGTAAACCGTAGTGGCATTGTTGGTGAAATTCGCATCCAAGGCGCTGCTCAGTTCGTAACCGGCCGCATTGGTTACGGCCGTCCAGTTTGCTGTTAAACTCGAACTCGATACGCCACTCAGCACCAGTGTTGAAGCGGCCAGGGGAGTGGGCCCGGCCAGTGTCGATACGGTCAGGTACGCGGGTGGTCCATTGGTATAACTGCCCGTCCCGTTTGGGGTAAGGCGGTAATAGTAGGCAGTATTCCCCGTCAGGTTGGTATGCACGTAGGACAGACTGCTGGTTGTGGTCAGGTTGGTGATGCCGACCGTAAAACCGGCATCCTGCGCCATGCTGAGCGTGTAGTTGGCGGCATTTGGTACTGCCGTCCAGTTCAGAGTTAACTGCGTGTACAGCTGAGCGGGCGAACTAAGCGTTGAAGCCGCCAGCGCCGTTGTCGACCCAACAGTAGCCGTGGCCGTTACCCAGACCAGACTGGTACCGTTAAAACTCAACACTTTATCGGTCGCGAAGCCGGGCAACCCTTTCAGGTAGGTCGTAAATGCGGCATTCAGGTCCGTGATGTCGTTGGCAATATGGGCGTGATTTCTAGCGGCAAATCCCAGTTTAGCCGAGTACAGATCGCCCGACGAGGCTGCATTGGTGCTGTTCTGCGTAGCGAGCGGGTCAACCGTCAGCGCGGTGCCGGGCGCGGTTACTAACCGGAACGGGTCGGTTGGGGTGCCGGAACCCGTGAAATCGCCCGAGAAATAGAGGGTGTGAGCCGCATTGCTGTCGGCAATCGCCTGTCTGACCTGCGTGGCCGTCCAGAAACCCGGATCGTTGGTATAAGCAGAGAGGTTAGGTACTGTGTTCAGTTCGCCGGATGGGCTGGCGTACAGGCGATTACCAATCAATATGCCGCCTTTCACGGTTGGCGACGCCGTGGGTAGACTATAGCCGCCGGTATAGGTCATTGATTTAGCCCCGGCTACCCAGGCACTGTCGCTGCGGCTGTAACTGCTTTGAGAAAGACCTTTGTCGCCATTTCGACGGAGTGACGTATCGAATAAATCGGCTGCTGTTTGTGCGTTTATAGACCCTGAAATCAGTAACAGTAGTAAAAGTATTTTCCCCATGTATCTATTAGTTAATAAATATTGTATAAAGTAAACTAAAATTTGTTAGAAATAACAGAATAGAGATAAAATTGAAAATATAAGGAAGCATCTTCACAATTCGTGCAGGCGGAATAGATGATGGACTTCACTACGGAAAGATTGACTGTAGGTTATAGGTAAGCCATTGAATGTAAAGGGATTAACTTAGAAAAAATGTGCCTATTCGTTTAAGTCGGTCAACTTAGGCGATGAAACGTTTGGCATTTGTACTGGCACAGCATACCACGAAAGGTGCAGGTCGGATACGACTATCCAAACTGCGCTGTCTTTTGTATGAAAGAAAATTTATATGAAAAAATTGGTAAACAGGAGCCTCCCCGGCGCGTCAGTATATTTATTTAACGGTCAGGCAGTTAACCGGCAAGCTGGAAAAGTACGCTCTTGGATAAGCCAATAAAAGTTAGGGAACGGAGCGTAAAATTATCGTCGTTTTTCAAAAAAGGCATGAATGTTGCTTTAGCTAAGTAGTTGACAGTCAGTTGATTATTATCTCTTTTTTAACTCTGATCACTTCTAATTTTATGATTCGTTATCTCAATGCACAGGATGTTTACTTTTCGTTAAATGACGTATCATCCTGGCTCTACCGGCAGGGAGTGCTCACGAAAAGTCAAAGCCATACGTTCAGCGCGGACTGTAAGAAGTACGTATCGGACCGGCTGGCCAATGCCTATGAGCAGAAACGGGTATATCATCACCTCGAACCCGTCATTTTTCCATACAATGATTATTTTATTCACTGGATTGTATGGGCTAACCTGCTGTCATTATTGCCCGAAAGCACCGGGCGGCACCGTAAGGTACACTACCTGAACATGTTGGTCGGCGATCCCGATGCGGCTTACAAGGAATCAAACTGTACGCTGTTACGCAGTGTTGATCTGCTCTGGAAACAGACCACCTATTCCTGACCAATGCGGCTGTCGGCATAGGGACCCGACTTTAAGTGCCAATCCGACCGTTAGGCGTCGGTTTGGCAGCGAATCTGTACCTGCTCACCACCGTTTGTAACTACTTAAAAACTGGTTTTTGCCCCGGCCCTGGTCGGGGCTTTTTGCGTACTATATAGCCGTTAAGCTGGTACAAACTGAACCGCTTTCCCTCTTTATTTTGTTCTGACTATGACCCGCACTGGTCATTAGTAAAGTTTAGTTAGCTGCAAAAAGCCCCGCTCCTGGCAGGGCATTTTTGTGTCTGCGACGTAATTTTGGCCAAAACGACTCTAATCTGTTAGCATGAAGTATAACCTGAGCGACCTGATTGCACAGGGCGAGGGCTCCCGACTCGAATTTAAACAGACCATTTCGGCGGCTCACCGCATTGCCCGTACGCTGGCGGCCTTCGCCAATACGGCCGGGGGTACCCTGCTGATTGGCGTGGCTGATAACGGGCGGATTGTTGGTATTGGCTCGGAAGCGCACGAGATGCAACTGATTGAACGGGCCACCGATTTTAAGGTAGAACCGAGCCTGACGGTTAGCTATGAGTTGGTGACGGTAGACGGGAAACAGGTTATTGTGATTGATGTACCCGAAAGCGATAATAAACCCCATTACGCCATCAACGAATACGGCCACCGGACTATTTATGTCCGCTCGAAGGATAAATCGGTGCCCACCAACAAACTCATTCTGGCCCAGGTACCCACCGATAAAGAACTCTGGGACTCACCAACAGTGCGGAGTCTGCTGCAATTTCTTCGGCAGAATGAGAGCATTACCACGGGTCAACTGGGGCAGTTGGTGAATATTTCGGAGGGGCGGGCGGCCAAGCTGTTACGGCAACTCACTGAACAGGGCCTGCTGGTTATGGTTGATACACCCCGCCGGGGCGTGACCGAAGGCATCAAGCCGGTTAAGTATTATCTGAAAGTTTCCTGATGGGTTTTGGCCGTTCCAGACGAACTTTGCCCCAGATTCTACAGCAATGACAGCACCGAACGCCCCCACAAAAGAAACAATTACCGCTTTTTTTACCGAGTTACAGGACCGCATCTGTTCGGCACTCGAAGCCACCGATGGGACAGGTCAGTTTCGGGAAGACGACTGGCAGCGGCCGGGCGGTGGCGGAGGGCGTTCGCGCATTCTCACAAACGGAACCATCATTGAAAAGGGGGGCGTTGGCTTCTCGGCGGTGCATGGCGAAGCAACGGAGGCCACCCTGCGTCAACTCAACCTGACCGAAGCGGCTGAATTTTACGCCACCGGCGTGTCCATTGTATTGCATCCGCGCAACCCGATGGTACCCATCATTCACATGAATGTCCGGTATTTCGAGATGTCGACCGGCCACAACTGGTTCGGCGGGGGCATTGATCTGACGCCCCATTATGTGGTTGAGGCTGATGCCCGCTGGTTTCATCAACAGCTCAAAGCCGTTTGCGACCGGCACGATCCGGGCTATCACCCCCGTTTCAAAGCCTGGGCTGACGATTATTTTTATATTCCGCATCGGCAGGAGACGCGTGGTGTTGGCGGCATCTTTTTCGACTACCTCAGCCCAACGGCCAACCTGACGAAAGAAGCCATTTTTGCGTTCGTGCAGGATGTCGGTAATGCATTTGCCCCCGTCTACACCCAGTTCATGCGGCAAAATCAGGCGCAGCCCTTTGGCGATACCGAGAAGCAGTGGCAGTTACTGCGCCGGGGACGTTATGTGGAGTTCAATCTGGTCTGGGATCGGGGAACGAAGTTTGGACTGGAAACGAACGGACGTACCGAATCAATTCTGATGAGTATGCCCCCACAGGCTAACTGGGCCTACATGAATGAGCCTGAACCCGGCAGCCGGGAAGCCCAAACCCAGGCCTTGCTGCGCAAAGGCATTGACTGGACATTGTAAAGCGTGCGTCTAAGACTGATCGCTGACGGGCGATAACAGCGAAAGATCCCACGGTTGGCTGTTATCGTAGTTCAGCGTACCGCGCGAAATGTGCAGCGGACTATCGAAGTTGTTGTGATAGAGTTGGCCTGTGCCTAGGCCCTGCGGCAGCAGGTGTTTGAACTGGGCGGTATATTGGGCTACCGCGTTCAGACCAATGTTCGATTCCAGCGCGGAGGTGACCCACCAGCCAATGCTCAGCCGGTTGGCCAGTTCAATCCACTCGTCGCAGTGACGCATGCCGCCCAGCAGGGTAGGTTTGAGGATGATATATTGTGGCTGAATCTTTTTCAGCAGCCGGAATTTCTCTACGTACTCCATGCAGCCGATCAGTTCTTCGTCCAGTGCAATGGGCACCGGCGACTCCCGGCAGAGGGTGGCCATCAGGTCAGGCTGTCCGGCGCGAATGGGCTGCTCAATCGAGTGAAGGCCATACTGCGCCAGCCGTTCGAGTTTCGGCATGGCTTCGTCGGGGCTGAAAGCGCCGTTGGCATCAACACGCAGGGCGATCTGCTCGGGCGAAAACCGGGCGCGGACATACGCCAGCAGGTCGCACTCCTGATCGAAGTCAATAGCTCCGATTTTCAGTTTCAGGGTGGTATACCCGGCGGCTAATTTCTCCTCGATCTGTGCTTTCATGAACTCACGGGTACCCATCCAGATCAGGCCATTAATGGGTAATGCCCGTTCACCGTGCGCAAATTCATTGTTCTGAATCAAACGTTTTCCCCCCGCCATGTAGTCGAGCATGGCCGTCTCAAAACCAAATAATATACTTGGGAATTGCTGACTAATCAGTTGATTCAGCACAATCGGCACATTCCAGGGGAAAAGCTGGAGGTCTAACTGGTTAAAATAACGGCAGATCTGGGTAAGCTGATCTTCAAAATCAACCCGGTCGTCGAGGCTCAAACCCCGGAGTGGTCCACATTCGCCATAGCCAACGATGGTGGGCTGGTCGGTGTCGAACAGCCGGATCATAAACGAGTCTTTTTCGGTCATCGTGCCCCGCGATGTGCCAGCCTCAAATCGAAAATGGAGGGTGTATTTTACGTAATCGGCAGTTAGACTCATGACGGCGGGGAAGTGCGTACGCGAATTAGACGTTTTAAAAGTAGTAAATTTGCCTGCTAACTTCAGGTTACATTACGAAATTATTACCTGCCCACTCCGTGCCGCTTCGTTTACTCCGTCCGTTCAGTCAGGTATATACGCTTGTTACTACACTTCGTAACAGGTTGTACGACAGTGGTTTGTCTGACGTGCTGTTGCCCGGACAGACAGTTGTGAGTATTGGAAATCTGGCCGTTGGCGGTACCGGAAAAACCCCAATGATTGAGTATATGGTTAGTCACTTTGCGGGCACGCAGGGGCTGGCTACCCTGAGCCGGGGATACGGTCGGCGCAGTCGGGGCTTCCGACTGGCCAGTCCGGCCGATACGGCGCAGACCATTGGCGACGAGCCGATGCAGCTCTACCGTAAATTCGGGCGTGACCCCCAAAAACCGGTGCTGGTTTGCGTGGGCGAACGCCGGGCGGATGCCCTTCTGCACCTCCAGCGCGAACAGCCGCAGGTAGATACGGTATTGCTGGACGATGCATTCCAGCACCGCGCCGTACAGCCACACCTAAATGTGATGCTGACTGACATCAACCGGCCCTTTTACACCGACCATCCGTTTCCCGAGGGACGCCTGCGCGAGAGCCGATACGGTGCCCGTCGGGCCGACGTGATAATTGTGACGAAATGCCCCGATACACTCACACAAACGGAGCGGGACCTCATTACTGAACATATTCAGCCCTATACCCGGGATAGTATGATTCCGGTTTTCTTTACCGGCCTGCGCTATAGTCACCCGGTACCATTCGCGGCTGCTTCGACAGGTACTATGCCTGGCCGGGTGATGCTGGTGTCGGGGCTGGCCAACGCCGATCCGCTGGAACAGTACGCACGCCAGCAGTTTACGGTGGTGAGTCACAAGCGTTTTGCTGATCATTATGACTATACCCGCGCTGATTATGAACGATTTCGGGCTGCATGTCCGCCGGGCACAGCGTTATTGACTACCGAAAAAGACTGGGTTAAGCTTGATACACTGCTGACCGATGCCGAGCGGGCTACCGCCCCATTGTACTACCTGCCGGTGGCGGTTCGTTTTCTGGACGGGGAAGAGGCATTCCTGACCATTGTGCAGCAAGTGCTGAACCGGTCTGTTAAAAAACGCTAAAACCATCGTATGTATACTGACCCGGGCCGGGCATCGGCTTTTTTGGGTTAATTTTACGCCAATGACAGCTTTTCGACGCATTGCTTTTCTGCTTTTCTGGCTTGGTTGCACCCTGAATGGCTATGCCCAGTTTCCGACGCAGGGGGGAGCACCGGGTAGTTTTCCAACTCGGCCGGGGAGTAGCACGGGTATAAACGGCACGGGTGGCCGGATTAATGGAAGCGTCATCGACGACTCGACCAAAATGATCTATGGGCCAACGACAACCCGGTTTATTCTCGAATCGGACGTACTCAATAACCGCCGGAAGCTCTACACTGTCGATACGGTACTGGGCGAGGGGCACCGCTACAATTTTGTGCAGCGCAGTGGCAACAGACTACAGGATCTGGGAAATTTAGGTACGGCCCTGCGCCCGGTTTTTTACGAAGAACCCCAGCAAATAGGGGCCCAGACGGGTTATTATGTCTATTCGCCCTACCAGTTTCAGACCGATCAGGTCCGGTATTTCGATACCAAATCTCCCTTTACGCGGTTGTACCTGGCCTTGGGAGGCCGGGATCAGAATATTCTGGGCTTCGACTTCACGCAGAACGTTACGTCCCGCTGGAACATCGGCGTTAACCTGCGTCGGTTCACCTCGATCAAACAGTTTGGTACCTCGGGATCGAGTGACCCCAACAAGTATGCAGCCCAGAACTGGGGCGTAGTGGCGCATACGAACTACCACTCTGAAGATAACCGATACACGCTGCTGCTCCATTTCAACCACATGAATCACTCAGCGGCCGATCAGGGTGGTGTATTACCTACGCCCTCGGCTGTGGCTGGTGAAGATAGCCTGCGGTATGACTATGAAGGCAGTGCCCGGTTGTCGGGGGCAGGAACCCGTGAGTTGCATAACGACTGGCATGTCTATCATCAGTACGTACTGGCCGAAGGATTTCAATTGTACCACCAGTTTGACTCCAAACGACAGATTAATGGCTTTAGCGATAATAACCTGAGGGCAAACCAGCTGGCGACGGCGACTCATTTTTACCCGGATATACCTGCTTCGGGCACTATCCCGGCTCAACCCGCTATCCGGTACGATTCTTCACGGACTTGGCAGGATGTGCGGTCCCGGATTTTTGAAAACTATTTTGGCATCAAGGGTGATTACCGGGCGTTTAATTACCGCACGTTTCTTCATGTTCGTAACTACGCGCAAACGGGTACCTTCAACATTACCAAAGACACTACAAACCGCCCGGCTCAGTATGCTTCGTACCAGAATAAGGGTACTGAAATTTACCTGGGCGGCTGGTTGGGCTACTATTTTCCCGATAGTACCTCGCGCGTAACGGCCGAACTGGAATACCTCCTTGGCGGAGGCTATCGGCTGGCGGGCCGTATCGAAAGCAAGCTCTTTACAGCGGGTTATACGAGTATTCTGGCGGCTCCAACCCTGTTGCAACGCCGGTTTCGGAGCAATAACTTCGATTGGGATCACACTCGCGATTTCGGCTTACGGGGTACGCAGCACTTCTATGGACTGCTGAACCTTAAACTGGGAAACATTGCACTTAACCCCAGTCTGGATTATCAACTGCTGACAAACTATACGTATTTTGACCGCCGGGCGCAGGCGGCTCAGTTCAAAGGAGGAATCAACGTGCTTCGGACTGGCCTCGGCTACGGATTCCAGGCGGGTAAGTTCGGCATTTCGGGGCAGGGGTATTATACACTGGTATCACGCGAGGATCTGCTGCGGCAACCGCGTGTGTTCATTAACGCCCGCGTTCAGTACGAGTTTCTATACGCGAAGGTGCTGTACATCCAGACGGGTATCGACCTGCATTATAAATCAGCTTATTACGCAGATGCGTACATGCCCGTAACGCAGCAGTTCTTCCTGCAAAATGCTCAGAAAGTAGAAGGATTTCCGGTAATGGATTTGTTTGCCAACCTGCGTATAAACCGGGTGCGGCTGTTTGTCAAGATGGCGTATGTCAATCAGGGTATTCTCAAAAAGGTGTTTGGCCCCGGCTATTTTGTCGATCCTGGCTACCTGTCGCAACGGCGCGCCCTGGGTTTTGGCGTTGACTGGTACCTATTTGATTAAGTCGGTAAGTCAATAAGTTGGGTAAGTCAGTAAGTTGGGTAAGTCGGTAAGTGTTCAAAACGAAGTACCGCACGGGTGGCCCCGTTACCGACTTACTGACTTACCCAACTTACTGCCTTATCCCAGCTTTTCCTTCAGAAAGGTCAGCGTGCGGCTCCAGGCAAGTTTGGCTGCCGCTTCGTTGTAGCGCGTTGGGGCCGTGTCATTGTTAAACGCGTGCTGCGCACCTTCGTAAACGTAGAGTTCATACGGTACTCCCGCTTTTTTCAGGGCTTCTTCGTAAGCTGGAATGCCAGCGTTAACCCGTTCATCCAATCCGCCGTAGTGAAGTTGTACCGCCGATTTGATTTGCGGTACATCAGCCGCATCGGGCTGACGACCATAGAAAGCAACGGCGGCTTTCAGGTCCGGTGCATGAACCGCCAACTGGTTCGCCATCGCGCCACCCCAGCAGAAACCAACGCAGCCTACTTTACCCGTGCTGTCGGGGCGGGTTTTCAGGTAATCAACTGCTTTCTCGAAGTTCATTCGCGTATTCGTGGCATCCAGTTTGCCAAATAGCTCACGCATCTGGGTTTCTTCGGCTGGGGTGCCCCCAGACCCAGAAAGGGCATCTGGCGCGATGGCCACGAACCCGGCCAGAGCAACCCGCCGGGTGATGTCCTCGATATGCGGGTTAAGGCCCCGGTTTTCGTGAATAACAACCACGGCGGGGTACTTGCCATCGGCGGCCGGACGCGCCAGGTAGCCTTTCATGGTAATACCGGCACCCAGGAACGTGACTGACTCTGTTTTAATGCGGTCGTCGTGATCGGCAATGGTAGCGGCCTGGGCGTAGTTCACTTCCAGCAGGGGTAACACCGCCATCGCTGCGGTCATGCTACCCGTCAAACTGGCTAAGCGTTTGAGAAATTCATCGCGTTTCAGCGGCCGGTGGGTGTATTCGTCGAAGAGATTAATAATGCGCTGATCCATAGTTGGGTTAGGGGTAAGAAAGTGGTAAAACTGCTAAAAAACCTGGTAAAACGCAGACACTGTACGGCTCACTTCAAGCGCGGGTCGAAAGGATGTGGTACAATACTGACCAGTTGTAAGTTTTTATGCTCTGAATGGAGTGGGTTGAGGAGATAATTGAACTCGGTGGGAGATTGGGCAGAGGGAACACGCATAATCCAGCATTGCTTTTCGCTGATCCATTGTGCGGATATATCAGCCAATTTATCAAGATAAGGCCAATCCTGCCACCCTGGGGGTAATGTTGCTACATCAATAGTTGTTATTGAGGAGTTCTCCGGTAGGCTGACGGTAACAAGCACCCGGCCCTGCGGTAGTCCCGGCGAGTTAGCTAATGTTTCTAATTTGGCTAAGGATATATGTTCCGTAAGATACAGGATTTGAGTCCCCCGGCGATGCCAACGTCCGGGTGTGTACAGGCCACCGGTACCGGTTAGGTCAGTTGCAAATCGGTCATCGGCGATTCGGTACAGTTCTATCATAGAATGGTGCGACAGGTCAGGTGTGTTAACTGATTAACAATGCTGCAATGGTGTTCTACAGGCTATTTATTTTTCAGTGAGTAGCCATAGACTGGACTACGAGAAAATTCCGTGTAGAATTCGATTTAAACCATCCATTACGTGCTGGCGACCAATCATCGAATCGAGCATAGCATTAGGTCGTTGGTTACCCATAGCTGGAATTTTGGTTTGCAGCCAAACGTCAAAATCCTGTTGATTTCTAAATACCTCTAATCCCTTTGCATATACCTCCGACAGGGATATTGCTTTTTCTGTTTCGTCCTTCGTCAACGTTGCCTTAGCCCGAATCCGACGTTGATAGGTGCTTTCCGAAATAGCTAAAATATGGCTCATCTCTTTATTGGTAAATCCGAAATTGCTTTGCAGAAAAGCGATGGATTCTATGGGTAAGCCTTCCCTGACCACTTCGATGAGGTCAAACTCGTGCCGGACCGGCCGTTTCACAAACCGGTCGCCACCCAGTCCTTCCATAATCTTCTGAACCGAAACCTGCATGATCATCTGATAGTTTAAAAGCTGTCAATTGACAACAGCCTGACAAAGATAACAATTCCTTGCAACCCTGTTTAGTCCTGTTCTACCTTTGCAATCCTCAATGAGTGAATGAGTGAATTTGTGAATGAGCGAATAATCCGCCTGTTCGAGTAACTCGCTCATTCGCTCATTCACAAATTCACTCATTCTATATGGAATACCGTATCGAAAAAGACACGATGGGCCCCGTTCAGGTCCCAGCGAACGTTTACTGGGGCGCACAGACGCAGCGTTCCATTGAGAATTTCCAAATCGCGCAGGACATCAATAAAATGCCCCGCGAAATCATCCGGGCGTTTGCCTACCTCAAAAAAGCAGCGGCCCTGACCAACCTCGACGCGGGCGTGTTGCCGCAGGACAAGTGCGATCTCATCGGGCAGGCCTGCGATGAAATTCTGGCCGGTAAACTCGATGATCAGTTTCCGCTCGTCGTGTGGCAGACTGGCTCGGGTACGCAGTCGAACATGAACGTAAACGAGGTTGTCGCTTATCGCGGACACGTATTGCAGGGTGGTGAACTGGCCGACGAGAAAAAAGCGCTGCATCCTAATGACGACGTGAACAAGTCACAATCCTCGAACGATACCTTTCCGACGGCTATGCACATTGCGGCTTATAAGATTCTGGTGGAGGTAACGATTCCAGGCATCGAGAAGCTGCGCGACACCTTGGCGGCTAAGTCGAAGGAGTTTATGAACGTTGTTAAAATCGGTCGGACGCATTTCATGGATGCTACGCCCCTGACCGTTGGACAGGAGTTTTCGGGCTATGTGTCGCAGCTTGACCACGGATTGCGAGCCATCAAAAATACGCTGGCTCATCTGAGCGAACTGGCCTTAGGCGGCACAGCGGTGGGCACGGGCATCAACACGCCCCCGAATTATGCCGAGAACGTAGCCAAACACATCGCTACGCTGACAGGTCTTCCTTTTATAACGGCCGAAAACAAGTTTGAAGCCCTGGCCGCTCACGATGCCATCGTTGAGAGTCATGGTGCGCTGAAAACGGTAGCTGCCAGCCTGATGAAAATCGGGAATGATATTCGGATGCTATCGAGCGGTCCCCGCGCGGGTATTGGCGAACTGCATATACCAGACAACGAGCCGGGGTCGAGTATTATGCCGGGTAAAGTGAACCCCACGCAATCCGAAGCGATGACGATGGTGGCTGCTCAGGTGATGGGCAACGACGTGGCGATCAACATTGGCGGCATGAACGGTCATTTCGAACTGAATGTCTTTAAGCCGGTAATGATCTATAACTTTTTGCATTCGGCCCGGCTTATCGGCGACGTTTGCGTGTCGTTCAACGACAAATGTGCAAAAGGCATTGAGCCCATTGAAGCGAACATTAAAAAACACGTTGATGCCTCATTAATGCTGGTGACGGCCCTCAATACCAAAATTGGCTATTACAAAGCCGCAGAAATTGCGCAGACCGCTCACAAGAACGGCTCAACGCTGAAGGAAACAGCCATTCAACTGGGTTACGTCACCGAAGAGCAATTCAACGAGTGGGTCAAACCCGAAGATATGGTAGGGGAAATTAAGTAAGCTGACAACAGGACGAGCACAAAGCCGGAAGGGAGACTTTCCGGCTTTGTGCGTTACAACGGTCTCTGGCTGGTTCAAAGCGTAATCAAAACCTTGGAAAGTAATTGCTGATAATCGCCTACCTCATTATGATAGTAAACGGCATAAAGTGCCACCCTAATATGATCATACAGACAGTAATTTAACTATCAATATTTACTAAATGAGGAATTTATAAACAATAATTACTTTATTTGCTGGTAGTAATATAGAGATTGTAGAGTATGTGCCGAAAAGTGCACGTTGTGTTTAAACAGGAGAATCGTACCTTTAGTCTGTATTGAACTATTGGTGGGTATTAAATAATAATCTCAAGTTAATTAGTAATATTCAACGTATAGCTCGGTAATTTTGAACAGCATGGGTAACATCGAACGGGTAGATAACAGCCAGTATCAGCGGCAGGTCAGCAAGCCGACGGATCAATTGGGGCTATATGACGCGTATGGGTCTGTCGCTTACGGCGTAATTTTGCAAATTCTGCCCCAGGTCAACCTGGCGCAGGAGGTACTGATCGATCTATTTTCATCACCTGAATTAACGGCAGGATTAGAGCAGCCTGGCAGTATAGCTGTCCACATTATCCGGTTGGCCCGTACTAAAGCCCTGGCTGCTAAAACGAAGTCGACTGCAACTGACGTCCCCAGCTTTCCCAATGAGTCCGTTACCACAACGGCCGACTTGCCAAAGCTTATCTTTACGCTGTCGTTCTGCGAGGGCTGTACGCCCGAGCAGATTGCCGAGCAGTTGCATATCTCCAAGTCTGATGTACTGACCGCTATCCATACCCACTTTAAATCGTTTCGCCCTTCTTAACGCCACCGACCTTGACTACGGAACAACTGATCACAAGCGGTATACTGGAGTCCTACCTGTTGGGTATGGCAACGGAAACCGAGCATGAGCAGATCGAGCGGTTACTAACCTCCGATCCGGCGCTGCTTATTCATATAAACCGGCTTAACGCGGATCTGGAACACCATTTCTTACAGCAGGCCGTTCCGCCCCCGCCCGCCATTCGGGAGCGGCTCGAAGTGCAGGCGGCTAACCATACGATTGAGAAGCGTAGCCGCCGGGCTTACTCAGATTTTGAGCGTGATGCCGCACGGGATTATACCGAAACCAAATCGAATTACGTCGATGTGGAGGTCGATAACACCCACATCCGCGTTCACAAAAACTGGCGGCCCGCTTTTATTGCGATCTTTATCCTGTCAAAAGTTTTTCTGATTGCCGCCCTGTACTATTATTTCAAAGCCGACAGTCAGGCGCAGGAAATCACCCGACTCAAAACAGAAATGAGCCAATCCGTCAGGAAATGACCTGACGCATCGACCCTTTACGTGGTCATGGTGTATCGTTTGTAAAGCGTTGTAATCAGGACGTCTTTCACTCCGGCTCGGGTGTAAAGACGTCTTTTGTTTATGGTGCGTATATAGTCATCCCCCTCAACAGTAGCTGATTCGGGACGCTGCCAGCGGAATGACTTTTCAGTTGCATCCGTACTCGGTATTACCACTAACTGCTTTACATCCGGCGAGAACGTAAATGCACGCGTTGCTGGCTGTTCAGCAAAATCGACGGTGGCACCTGGTTCATAATCAAGTAACTGGCCCTGCCAATCCAGGCCGGACGGAATACGCAAGTACTGTTCCGGCCACATCTGGTCGAACAGAAAAACCCGCTTTGTATTATACTTGTTAGGGCCGTAGATATCGATCCGTAGGTTATTCTCAAGCAAGTACGGATACTCCTGAAACATATCAGTTGACGAACGGCCGTCTAGGTTAATATCAACAGGTTCGTTGCTGGTAGAACTAACAATTTCGTATTTACCGTGAAACCGCTGATGAAGCACATCGACATCTTCGTTGGGCGCAGGCATATCTTTTTGTGAACAGCCCGCCATAAACAGGCAAAACCAAATAAATTTTTTCATTGTGTTAGCGCTGAGTAATTGCTCTGTTAAGTTACAAAACGCCGGCTAAATTGTTTTGTAAGAGCGCGCCTGAGCACATAGTTTACCTTGGATTTGTAGAAAAAAGAATCAGCTTTTGATTGTCACCAGGGCGAATGCGCAGTCATTGACAAAGAAGTCTACGTCACCACAACAACAGACCGCGTAATTTGCGGGCAAAAATCACTTCTCCACGTTGTCCATGAATCTGGAACAATCCCCACCACTTACCCGCGCGCAGGAATCCCGCGTTGCCATTGAGCGACTGTATATCACCATGCGGCACCTGTTTAACCGGGGTTTTTATAAACCGTCGGGCGTGTCGGGCGAGGAAGTTCGAACAGCCCTGCTCACGCTTCGGCCGGAAATTTATGGTTCAGTCAATGATCCTCAACGGGTCGAATTAGATGGGTTGGTCTATGTAATGGATCGCCTGCCCAAGGGCATCGAATCGTGCCGGGTAATTATGCTGTCGTCGCGGGAGGGCTTTGAGAACTCCCATTTTCCGGTGCTGGTACCGGCCAAACGTCGGCGGAATTGTTACCGCATTGACCGGGAGCAGATGGTGATCGAAGTGACTAACGGCCGCAGCGAAATCTACGACATCCTGACGCATCTGACGTTTATGTATATGGAAGCCGATAAAATTCGGCGCAATGTGTTTCTGGAGCGGGGTGGTAAAACCCGTGAATGGGAAAAGCTGGAAGCCATCGTGAAGTCGGGCGGTACGGTACTGGAAGAGGAGCGGGAACTGGCCCTGACGTACCTGAGTTCGATTCTGGGCCGCACCTTCGAAGAAACGCAGCGGGCTTATCAGCGCTTTACCGAAACGGCGGGTACCAACAGCGGCCTGTTTCAGATTGTGTATGAGCTGGGCATGTTATCTGTGCAGGAGATTCGGGATAAACAGGCCGACCGCGAGGTAAACTTCACGCCCATGCTTCGCGAACGGATAGGGCAGCACCTCTACGGCGAACGCTGGGCCACGCGCATAAAACAGTACATCTGGGCCAACAACCTACAGGAGCGGCCGATCCATATTATCAGTGCCAACCCGCACAGCGTTGCCAATTGCCTGTTTGCGCCCGCGGCCCTCGCCGATGCTACCACCTGGGACAACCTGTATGATCTGGCCCTGAAATTGAGCCAGCCAAATCAGAAAGCCCTCCGCCAATTGGTGAAGGACTACGCGCAAATGCACGGCCTGCACGAACTGGACGATGAAGGTGGTACTAACCTGCGGGTGCAACTAATCGATACGGCCAGACTCGATGTTAGTAAGTTATCAGCCGAAATCAGCCACGATCCGGGTTACATTCAGGCGGCCAAGCCCTTGCTGCTGGTGATGGATTATGCCTTCGGCGAACAGGCATTCGAGACGATGGATGAGCTCCTTAAACCCTACGAACTGGCCGACGAACTCGGTGCGCTGCTCACGTATCCGCTGGCTGTCGCGTCGATTTCCATCATGGGCAAGGCCGGTATCCTGACCGGCGACAAAGGGGATCTGATGATTCCGACCTCCCACATATTTGAGGGTACTGCTGACAACTATCCGCTGGACAATGACTTCAGCAAAAGCGACTTTGCCGGCAACGGTCTGGGCGTCTACGAAGGAGCCATGATTACCGTGCTGGGTACGTCGTTGCAGAACAAAGATGTGCTTCAATACTTTAAGGATTCGTCCTGGCTGGCTATCGGGCTGGAAATGGAGGGCGCACACTATCAGAAAGCGATTCAGGCGCAGTCGAAAATCCGGGGCAGTATTCCGGCCAGTGTAAAGGTGCGGTACGCGTACTACGCATCAGACAACCCGTTACTGACCGGTGCAACGCTCGCATCGGGCAGTTTAGGTACGCTGGGCGTAAAACCGACGTATCTCATTACAATCAAGTGCCTGGAGAAGATAATGAGGGAATGAGTGATTGGGTGAATAAGTGATTGAGTGGATGAGTGATTGAGTGAACGGTTAGGAACTTCACTCAATCACTCATCCACCCAATCACTCAATATTTTCACGCCTTCTGGAAACAAGAATAGCTCCGAAATTGTCAATCAATTGGTATGACCGATTTGATTTTATGAGCAAAAGCGATAGTTCCGCACAGAATAACCCTGATGTTGTATTGATCGGGGCCGGTATCATGAGCGCCACATTGGGCGTGATGCTGAAAGAATTACAACCTAATCTGACCATCGAGATTGTCGAACGTCTGGACGTAGCGGCCGCCGAAAGTTCCGATGCCTGGAATAACGCAGGCACCGGGCACTCGGCTTTCTGCGAACTCAACTACACGCCCGAACGGGAAGACGGCACCGTAGACGCATCGAAAGCAGTGAAAATTGCTGAATCGTTCGAGCAGTCCAAGCAATTCTGGTCCTTTTTGCTGAAGCAGGGTTTCCTGAGTGATGCGCCAACCTTTATCCGTTCCATCCCACACATGAGTTTTGTGTGGGGAGCCGATAACGTGACGTATCTACATAAGCGGTACGATGCGCTACAGCAGAATCACCTGTTCCACGGAATGCAGTATTCCGAAGAGCCAGCGCAACTGGCCGAATGGATGCCGCTGGTGATGGAAGGCCGCGACCCGGCACAGCCCGTAGCTGCCACGAAAATGGATCTCGGTACCGACGTTAACTTTGGGGCGCTCACCCGTGCCATGTTTCAGCGGTTACAGGCTATGCCCGGCGTTACCATGCGGTTTCACCACGAAGTGCGCGACTTATGGCGTTCCAAAAGCATGGGCGGCTGGAAAATTCGGGTCGAAGATCTGTCGACCGGTAAGACAAGCGACATTCGGACGGGTTTTGTGTTTGTCGGGGCCGGTGGCGGTTCGTTGCGCATTCTCGAAAAATCGGATATTCCCGAAAGCCGGGGCTTCGGTGGCTTCCCCGTGAGCGGGCAGTGGCTCAAATGCGTCAACCCGGACGTGATCGAGCGGCATAGCGCCAAAGTGTACGGCAAAGCGTCGGTAGGGGCGCCCCCCATGTCGGTACCGCACCTCGACACCCGGATGATCGAAGGGAAACGTGAGCTTTTGTTCGGACCCTACGCCGGCTTTTCGACCAAATTCCTGAAAAGCGGCTCCTACATGGACTTGCCCAAGTCGATTCAGATGAGCAACATTGCGCCGATGCTGATGGCGGGCCTGCATAACATTCCGTTGACAAAATACCTCATTCAGCAGGTGTTTCAGTCGCCGGAAGACCGGCTGGCGGCCTTGCGCGAGTATTTCCCCGAAGCCCAGATGAACGACTGGGAGCTGGAAATTGCCGGGCAGCGGGTACAGGTAATCAAGAAAGACGAAGAGGAAGGTGGGGTGCTGGAGTTTGGTACTGAAGTGGTCAGTTCCGCTGATGGGTCCATTGCGGCTTTGCTGGGCGCTTCGCCCGGCGCTTCAACCGCCGTATCGATCATGCTGGATCTGCTGAAGAAGTGTTTCAAAGACAAGGTGGCCTCGGCAGACTGGCAGCAGAAACTGAAAGCCATGATTCCATCTTATGGGCAATTGCTGGCCGATAATCCGCAACTCACGCAGGAACTCCGTGCGTACACGAGTGAAGTATTGGGCCTGAATACAGTTGTCCCCACCCCGTCGGTGACCCGGTAAGATTTCGCGACGGGAAGGCTCCGCCTGTGGCACTGATAAGATAAGCCAGATGGGTTATCTTATCAGCCCACGGCTTTAGCCGTGGGTCTTCGTGGGTCAGGGTACCAAAGTCAATTTATGACCTTTCCTGAACCGTTTTAACGGTTTTATGCAAGCAAAACCGTTAAAACGGTTCAGGGCTGTTCTATACGGATTAATGCCCACCCACGGCTAAGAGCGTGTTGGGGAATTATAGTTGGTCTTTTGGTTCAATACGTTGTAGCAT
>CAXUKO010000031.1:0-45377 GCA_964251665.1 uncultured Cytophagales bacterium | reverse complement strand
CATGCTACAACGTATTGAACCAAAAGACCAACTATAATTCCCCAACACGCTCTTACGAATGCCAATACGTTCACTAATAATTATACACTTGTAAATTCGGCCGGAGCCGTAACCAACAACACGCAGACTGGTGCCTATTCTTATGTAGCGGCAACGCAAACGGTTACGCTTACACCCAGTTCTCAAAACGGGCAATCGGTACAGCCTTACGCCTTGCTTTATGACCCAACGGCCAATGAGCTGAGTACGGGTAGACTTGCCACTCAGGATAGTGTTCCCAATCCGACCACAGGTGTGTTGCAAGTCGTGTCGTTCATGGTGAATTACGTCTATAAAAAGAAGTAGCGTTTTGGGCTGCTTTTACCAGATACTACGGGCCGGTTCCATCAATACCGCGTATCAGTATCAACAAAACCGGCCCGCAGGTGTCTTTGGGAAGTGTTATTACTTGGTTATTGAGGAAGGTTCCGTCTTTTTCGGACGACGGAGCTCACGTACTTTTTTGGTCTGGTTGTTGGGCCAGAGGCCGGGACAAAGCAGGCAGCCTTGTCCCGGACATCCATCATTGGTTACCATTACCTTACGGCGTTGTGAACACGCGAAGCCTCGCCAATGGTATCTACTGCGGCTTCAAAAACCTTTCCGTCCGTGTAGCGTGTAAAGGCTAATCAATAGTCACCACAATGTCGGCCTGTAGGCTCACCTTACCCTGACTGTTCCCGGCTATATACTGCCGGGCTTCCTGTAGGTTCCGCTGCAACGCTTTGATGCGCTTCTCCCGGAATTTTACATCTTCTTCGCTATCTGAGGTTTGAATTTGGTGTTCGTGGTAGCGCACTTTGATGTGCGTCATTTGGGTGAGCATTTCAAGGGCGTCCTGCGCAGTAAAGTGCCCGTTAATCAATTGAAGTTGCATAAGCGAAAATTGATTTGTGATGGGAAATAATACCCGGAATGAGCCGGTCGGGGGTTACTGGCCCTGCGCCATCGAAAAAGCGGGTTTTCCATTAAACGCGTACAGATTTTCAGTTTTGATGGCGTCGATGCCCATAGTCATGGCGTTGGATAAAATGCTGATTATCTCCTGCTTGTCAATGGGTTGTCCGTCCGCAGGCAGGAAACGACACCGCCAGTGGTCGGTACAGAACGTTTCCTGGAAGCCATTGGGCCATACCTTGATTCCCCGGTTCGTAATCAGGCTGAGTGGTGTGGTTGAGGTTGCGATCTTGCTCACCGCTGCGGCCAATTCATCAGGATCGTTGCCCGACCAGTGGACAAACACATCCACGCCAAGCAGATCCTTTTTACCCAAGGGTTTTTGCTGGTATTTTGGCAGCTCCAGGGGTTTTGTGTTGGCATAAGACACTGCCTTCAGTGTGGTGGGCCGCTGACCCAGCCGGTCAATAACGGCCCCGGCAAATTCCTTTGTACCAACCTTTTGCTGACTGAGTCCTTCCTGGTACACATCGTAGGTATGTACACCGTCTTCCAGCGTCTTAAGCCAGGCATTCTGCACCCGTTCGGCTACGGCAGACTGACCAATATGATTGAGCATCAGCACCGCCCCCTGTAGTAATCCCGACGGGTTAGCCATATTCTGCCCGGCGCGCCGGGGTGCCGACCCATGAATGGCCTCAAACATGGCGCACTCTTCACCCAGATTAGCCGAACCCGCCAGCCCCACCGACCCCGCAATCTGAGCCGCCACATCCGACAGTACATCGCCGTAGAGATTGGGCATCACAATCACGTCGAAAGCTTCCGGCGTATCGGCCAGTTTTGCCGCCCCAATGTCGACGATCCAGTGTTCGTTTTCGATATCTGGATACTTCGGTGCGATCTCGTCAAACACCCGGTGAAACAGGCCATCGGTTTGCTTCATGATGTTGTCCTTGGTGAAACAGGTCACCTTGGAGCGGTTATACTGGCGGGCATAGGCAAAGGCGTACTGCACAATCTTTTCGCAACCGGGACGGCTGATCAGTTTAAGGCACTGGATAACCTCGTCGGTTTGCTGATGCTCAATACCCGCGTACAGGTCTTCTTCGTTCTCGCGGACGATAACGACATCCATCACCGGATGCTTGGTTTTAACGAATGGATACAGGCTCATACAGGGCCGGACATTGGCGTACAGGCCCAGCATTTTCCGGATCGTGACGTTGAGACTTTTGTAGCCGCCCCCCTGTGGCGTGGTGATGGGCGCTTTGAGAAACACCTTGTTGCGCCGGATGACCTCCCAGGCGTCATCCGCAATGCCGGATTTATTACCGGCCAGGTACACCTGTTCCCCCACCTGAATTTCATCTACTTCGATTTGGGCACCAGCCGCCCGTAAAATGGCCAGTGTGGCGTCCATAATCTCAGGCCCGATGCCATCACCTTTAGCTACCGTAATTCGTTTCATCTGTTTAGGTTTGGTACGTATGTGCCACAAAGGTCTATGCAGATTAGTATAAATTTTTATTTATACTTTTGATGATTCGCATAAGTAATTTTTATGAACTATACCCTGCACCAACTCCACGTCTTCGCCAAAATTGCCCAGACCCAAAGTGTTACGCGAGCCGCTGAAGAGCTGCATCTCACCCAGCCAGCGGTATCAATTCAGTTGAAAAACTTTCAGGATCAATTCGATATTCCGCTCACGGAGGTCATCAGTCGACGGATTTACCTGACCGATTTTGGGCGGGAGATTGCACGCGTTGCTGAAACGATTCTCCGGGAAGCGCATACCATTAACCACAAAACACTGGCTTACAAAGGGCTGCTGTACGGTAAGCTGACCTTATCGGTTGTCTCGACGGGTAAATACGTAATGCCCTATTTTTTGTCGGGGTTCATGCAGCAGCACGAAGGCATCGAGCTGGCCATCGACGTGACGAATCGACAGAAGGTGGTTGAGAGTCTGGCCAATAACGAAGTCGATTTTGCCCTGGTGTCTATTTTGCCGCAGCACCTTAGTGTAAGCTGTCTGGAGCTTATGCCCAACAAACTTTACCTGGTGGGTAAGAGCTTACCCGCAACGAACGCCGGCAGGAACGACCCGAAACTGCTGGAAAGCCTGCCGCTCATCTTTCGGGAAGCGGGTTCGGGCACCCGCTCGATGATGGAAAAGTTTATCGCCGATCATCAGCTTGTGGTCCGAAAGCGGCTGGAGCTTACCTCGAACGAAGCTGTTAAGCAAGCCCTGCTGGCGGGCCTGGGCTACTCTATTATGCCGTTGATTGGCCTAAGAAACGAATTGCTGGATGCTGATTTACAAACTATCCCCATACAGGGGCTGCCCCGGCAAACCACCTGGATGCTTACCTGGCACAAAGACAAGCAGTTCTCTCCGGTAGCGCGGGCATACCTGACGTATCTTGAAGCCAATAAGGAGCTGATTATTCAGCAGCATTTTGGCTGGTATGAGCGATTTTGAGTTCGCTGACGATACCCTTTGCACTCTATCATTTTATTCAGAGAGCGGGTCAATGCATGGGCTTAGTTCCTACCGCGAACGGCTGTAGCATCAAACATGCTCATCAGCTGGCCTTTCAGATGGTCATCATCCACTTTGGCCAGTTCAACGCCGATCTCGCCCGCCTGAGCCGTGTCAAAATAGATGGTAATTTTATCCTTTCCTTCCTCCACTTTCGTAATTGGCGTGGTGGGATTGGTACCCGTCGGATCTTTTAATTCGCCGGTCAGCTTACCGTCTTTGCGGACGAGGTCAGTAACCATTTTAGCGTCGCCGTTTGGGGTGCCCATAATGGTAATCTCCCATTTGCCGACAAAGAAGTCAGTGGACGGAGTGGCTTGCGAATACCCGTTGAGGTAACTACCCAGGCTAAAAACGAACAGAAACAGGCTTATCTTCTTCATTTTGGACTTGTTTAAACGCGAAATTTCGGGTTTGGTAATTCGTATAAACTCCTTGCTATTTAGTCCCTTTGAAAGCCATCCCCTGCACCTCAAGGCGTTATTGAGGTGACCTTTTTATCGGATTCGTTGCCGATTTCGGGCTTCCACTTGCTGACTGTGCTGGTTGAAATGCCAGGTCTATCGGGCCGCACCGGTCACCCTATCTGTACCAGTTTGAGCAGGAAGCCTGCGAAGATGCGCTAAAACAGGGGATTGTGCATACTTATTAAACAACTTAAGCAGGTGGTCATGCGCGGTCCGGTCGGGTACGCATGACCACCTGCTTGAACTTACTGAACAACAAAGCTTTGGTTGGGATTAGCCTGCACCACAAACGTTTTGGCGATGGTTTCGTCACCGGTTGTCAGCGTTAACCGGTAGGTGCCGATACCCAGGTTCGAGCAGTCGAATTGCTGACTCAGGCCTTTTTGCAGCGATACCGTACTGGTGTAAACCGCCTGACCGCTGGCGTCCTGAATTGTCAGCTGCCCTTTGGTGTGAAGGGGTTGCACAAAGAGTCTGATTTTTTGGTCGGTGGTCATAACCATACGGGTATGAGTGGCCGCCTTTTGGGGAATGGATGAATTGGCGAACGATGCAGTACTGGCTACCAGGCCCAGCATCAGAATAAGGACTTTTTTCATGGCTTGTCTATTTTTTGTTTATCTCGTTTGACCGCATTAGCGGCCCGGTGAAACAAAGGTGCGACAGCCGGTATTGCCCTGAAATTCAAAGGCGATGAGTGCCCGAAAAATGTAGACAGTCGGGGCTTTTGGCGGGACGAATGCTCATGATTCACGTATCTCAAAACCAGATATGCGGGTGATATGAGACTAACCAGCACAACCGTTGGAACATAGAGGTCTACTATACGTGGTACTGTTTGAGCAACAGCGGTATTGAGCCCGTTAAGTTTCGTAACAGCGAGCACACCAACTGGCGATACCTGTGGGTTTCATATCAAAAAGGATCAAGGTTATTGACGTTGCGGTTGAACTCCATCATCTGGCGAGCCTACCTTAGCTATAAAAAGAATCTCCTTTCTGGTTTTGGCGTTGTGGTGATGCTTAAAACTAAGGGGATTCTTTTTTGTCACCTTTCAAAATTTCGGATGACTCACGTTTTGATAGTATTCGGGTTTGCCAGGCAGGTAGTCTGTTTAATAAGCTGATCTAAATTAGTTTCCGCACCTTTATGATTTTGTACCGTTTGCCCATGCCCAGCGCTACAGCTGTAGGGTTCTTCATCAATACCTCACCTTTCTGTAGGTTACCAATGGCCTCTTTGACTTCCTGAAAATCGCGGCCTGATACGCCAAACAGGTCTTTAATAATGCTATCGCTTAAAGTTTGTTGCTTCATAATCAACGGATACTGTGCGTTGGCCAGGTAATTGAAGTGGTCACTGTTGTAGCTGTTCATGCTCTGCGTAGCCAGAATGATACTCAGACCCTTGTTCCGCCCAACGGCAATTAGATCGCGGAGGGGGCGGTTGTCAAAGTCAAGCATGTAGTGGGCTTCGTCGATGATGGTGAAATGCCGCAGTTCGACGCACTCCTCCGAAACCGCCTGCTTGGGCAGTTTCTCATAAAGTGTATTCAGTTTCGATACGACAAAGTACACAATAGCCTTGGCCAGCGGCCCATCTTTGGGGAAGCCCGCGAGGTTGATAAAATAGCTCTCCCGAACCAGATCGACGGAATCATCTTTGGCAAACAGATTGCCCCGGATAAGCTGTTTCAACACGGCCGTGATACTGTCGTCTTTGTTGGGCTGTTGAGCCGCATACGCTTGCAAAATCCGGTCGAAATCGACGGGGCGACTTTGCGTTTGCCGATACGCATCAATAACGGCCGTCGTGAGCCGTTCGCTCATCCGGGCTGAAATGTTAGCCCGATCAATGGCGCAGAGAGCGTTGGCCAGTTCGGTGGCGTAATTGTTGATCTCATTCTGGGTACGTCCCGCAAAATCCTTGAAAGGGGAGAAAGGCAACGGGCGTTCCAGCGGGTTGAGCAACGATGCACCGTCGACCTCAAACAGGTTCAGCCAATGCCAGTTGGCCGGGTCCGAAAACTCGCCTTTGTAATCGAAAAACAGGAAATTGACCGGATACGGCGACTCGACCGATGCCGACCGGAGTTCGTTGATCAGTACAGCCAGCAGGTTCGACTTCCCCTGCCCGGTGGTGCCTGCAATGAGCATTTGCGTATTGGCAATCGCGCGTCCGTTCAGGTCGAGCCGGGCCGGGATGTCATCTTCATAGCTACCCAACAGCACATCCAGACGAGGAATACCGCCCGTTGCTCCTGCCTGCCCCATACCGGGGTTTTGCCGCAGGTACGCGTCCAGCCGGTCGGGGCTGAGCAGGTAGTCGCAGCCGCGCATCATCTCATGGTTGACCACTTTACTTTTCTGCGCTACATTTTCCCAGTCGATAGTAACGTGCTGATACCGGAGTTTCAGCAGGGCCGACCACAGATTTTGCAGGTTGTTACGGCTGAATGTCGTGTCGTGAATATGATTGCCACTTGAAATCAGACGAATGGCATCGATGTCGGCCAGTCGGCGCTCGTCGTTCAGGCTAAGACCAGCCATAAGCGACAGCCGCTGCACCATATTATTTGATATGCTCACGGGTCGGGCACCCGTGGTGTGCTGACCCAAATTGAGCTGCTCCTCGAGTTGCTCCTTTAGTAGGGTAACACGTTCGCTAAGCGGTTCTGCCGTGCGAATGCTGGACAGGTAAATAATGCTCATACTGACAAGGATTAGCCTGGTAAGGAGTGACTGAAATAGCCGGTTTCTACCCGAGTCTGCTGTGAAAACCGATCACGCACCAGGGTATACGTTTTACTGATGAACGGTTCGAGGGCGATGTACTCTTTGGCCAGCCGAATCTCTTCGTCTGAACTGAGCAAAATAGTCTGGCTCGACAGGTCGGGGAAGTAATTTTCAACGATAGCTTCACGAGTTTCAGAGCCAAATACACCCATAACCGTGTCGATCATCACGGGTGGGTCATAGTCGCCAAACTCGTGTAAGGCTTTCAGCAGTACTTGTACCACTACCTGTTTGGAGGCTGTATTTAACTGACTTAAGTAAATTTCGTTACCTGCCTGGTGATAAAGCCGGAACGTCAGATCGCGCAGATCTTCCGAGAGTTCGACGCGCTCGATTACGTCTTTATAAGCAACCAGGTTCTTGTTCAGGTCAGCTCGCATCCGCTCTTCAATTTCACGCTTCTTCGTCCGTAGCAGTTGGTTGGCGGTATCCTCGAAAAAAGGTTTCAGGCGTTTCAGTACCTCGAAACGGGGATCGGGTTCATCTTGCATCTGAATATCGAACTGAACGATTTTCTTTTCGACCTGCTTAATGGCCTCGTCGCCCTGACCAACCTCACCCGCCAGCCGCCGAATGGTAGCTTCGTTCTCTTCATAGTCCCGCAGGAGTGTGTAATCTTTGCCCGCCACCTGTGCTTTCAATTCTTCGATCTGACTGCGCAATTTGGACAGTTGGCCTATACCCAGTTCAATGTCATTCTGCTGAGCCGACAGCCCCAGAAATGGGTTCACATAGGGAGTCTGCACCAGCGTTTCCAGGGCCTTTATTTCGGCGGGGTCCAGAAAATCATAGGGGCGAGCCGGTTCCGTTTTGGGGAGATCGTTCATTACCCCGGCCGTTAGTTTGGCTACGTCGACTGATTGGGTCAGCAGACTCGACCGTTCCAGCCGGTTTACCAGTAGCCGTACGATCTGCTCTATACGTTCGGGCGAGAGGTCGGTACCTGAACCATTGGTATCGTTTTGAGTACTGAGTATCAACGTCACCTCCGCTCGCAAGGCATCGGCCAGGTGAGGCAGACCCAGGTGCGACTCCATGCTTTTTGTAAGCGCGTCAACCTGACTTAGATACGCTGTTTCGCGGTCTAAAGTAGCCTGCACCTGCTTGCCTAGTTCGTCGATGCGGGTTTTGATGCTTGTTTCCTGATTCATGCCCGATTTCAGGCTGTCGTACAGGTCTTTGTTCTGCACGGCATAATGTAAGGCTTCGGTATGGGCATCGCGCAACCGTACCTGCGCCGTTTCGAGGTCGCGCTTCTGGTTTACCAGCTTTAGATACTCCTCCTTTTCTTTCTCTACACGCAGCCGCTGGGCGGTCCATTCCTGAGTAACGGACTCGGACGCACGGGCCAGCCGCAGGTACTTGTCGAAGCCCATTACATTTTCAATATTTTCCCGAATTACCCGGTTTAGCTGATCTTCTTTCAGCAGGTTACCGGCTTCCATCGCGTCGAAGAGAAAGTACCGGCTCAGTTCCTGGGGTAGATTGGCTTTTATGATTTTATCGACCTGCCGTTGCTGCTCAACGCGCTGGGCGGGGGGCGTGGCCGTGCCGTATTGAAAGATGCTGCCGTCCATGTTCAGCTTTACCGACTCTACCGGTTTTTGCTCGGTGTTCAGCGCATAGGTGCGGGTAAGTACATATTGCTGGGTCTGGTTGAGTACTTGTCCCGAAAACTGAATTTCGAGGCTGATTTTCGGGTCTTTCTGGCTGGTATCACCTGCATTCAGCAACTCCCGAAAGCGAATAGCCGAGGGGATTGCCAGCCCGTAAAGAGCACCATAAATAGCCTCGAACAGGGTCGTTTTACCACCCCCATTCGCTCCGCCAATCAGAATGATAGGCCGGTCGCCGGGGGCTACCGACAGATCGAGGTCCAGACTCCGGTACGTTTTGAAATTGGTCGCGCGGATGCGTTTGATGAGCATAGTATATGGTTACATGTATATCCCTTCGGCATTATCACGGTCCTGATGCCATTGGGCAGGGTTATTTTCGATATAGTGTCGGATTCGATTCAGTTCGTCATCATTACGAACAACTCGGTCGTAATAACGGGCTTGCCAGCCAAAATCGAGCGGTTGTCGGCGGCAGAAGGCTGTTACGCCTGCCTTGAACCCCCGGACAACGGCCGCCAGATTGTCTTGTTGTGGTCCAAATCGATTGGGTTGCCAGTCGTTATAATCGGGTTTGCAAATCCAGATAATGCCGTGTAGATGATTAGGCATCAACTGAAACGCATCTAACTGAACAAACGGGACAAAGGTGGGTATCGAAAGCCAGCCATCAATCACGCGCTGACCAATCAGGTTAGGTTGTAACAGGTAGTTATCCGCGTCATCCGTAACGATCTCTCCAAAATAGTGAACCCGGTTTTGTGTACAGATCGTTACGAAATACAGTCCGTTCGATCCATAATCGTAATCGGCCAACCGCGCCGATTCAATCCGATACCGTCCCTGAAATTTGTGTTCGTTCATGGTATTCCGTATTACATACAACATGTAGAGACGCATCCTTGCGTCTCCTCAGGCGTCAGCAATGGGTTATCATGCTATTGCTGACGCCTGAAGAGACGCAAAGATGCGTCTCTACGTCGTGCGGATTTTGCCGACGGCCTTCTCTACAATTTTTTCCACCAGTTTCTCGCCGAACCCGTCGCCGTGCTGAATGCGATCTTCGTGGTAGCGCTTCAGTACGTCTTCTTTCAGCCAGTCGAAATCAATATCGTGCTGTTGACAAATGGCTTCGATCAGGGGCAAATCGTCTTTGCGGATGCCGTAATGCACAAACGTAGCGTCGAGTCCTTTTTTCATGGGTTAGGCGTATTGAGTTATGTCGAGCACTGTCCATCCAGTATGGTCATGATCGTTTTCGATTCGATTCTGGCAGTACACCCAGCTATTGTTATCGGGCATAAGTATGCCACCAATCGCGGGTTTGCCCGATACAAGCAGCGTTTCCAGATAACCAACCAACGCGTTGTGTTTGGGTACGTTTTCCACATTACTACCGGGCGTTTTGGTGTCGAAAAAGCCTAGTGTGCCGTTTTTGAACTGGATTAGAAAATCGACATAAAATAGTGCTGGATTACCCTTACTGTCCACATAATCAATGGCGAAGTGTTCCTTGCCTTTATCGCCATTCTTATACCACCAGGTTACCGAGGCTTGCCCCCTACTGCTTTCCAGGAGTTCAACAAAATCCTGCTCAGGGCCACTGGCGGCAAAAAGGCCACCGTCGCGCTTTTGCAGAAACAACGGCTTCATAATCGTACTAACCGCCGGGTAGGCTTCGTATAGATCGCTAAAACTGAGCTTTTCGGGCACTTCCCAGCTTACAGCTTTGGGGGTTGGCTTCAGCCCCTTTTTAGCCTGAATCTGCCGGATATACTCTTGCAAACAGGTGTTCACCAAATCTGTTACGGTCCCCCGGTTTTAAAGAATGAAAGCAGGAGCCTTGTTTAGAAAAATCTGCAGATACTCTTCGCATAAAATCTCGGTGAGTGCCTTCCGAATAATACCCCGCGAATCGCGTTTGTAAAACTGGGTTCCGCAGAGGTCTTCACAGAACTTATCCAGCTCTTCGCTTACCTCGTCTTCATAGCTCAAAAACCGCCGGGTTTGCCCCGTTACGGTCAGACCTTCGTCGTCAACCACCTCGGCATTGACCATAACCGATAGCTCGATAGCCTGACGGGTGAAATCAAAAAGCCGTTTCTGCAACGTCGTTTTGTTCAGATCAGCCGCCGACATGCCACCCGCCTGCAAACCCGTCAAGAGCGCATACTGGTCTTGTAGTATACGTTCAAAATCATCGTAAAAGCTCGTGCGCAGCGCATCCGTTCTTACGGGCACGGCTTCGAGCACAGTCGACTGCAACTGGATAGGTACGTAGTCGGGCCGCCTGATAGCCTGATTATGCCCCTCATACTCCATCTCGTCTTTCACGATCTTGAGCATGCCCCGGTTCAGGTTCGTAAAAATGTACCCGTAATTTAATTCGGGTTGTACGTAATGCTTGTGTTCGGGCATTCGCATAATGCGCCCGATGGTTTGAACCGTGAAACTAAACTGCTTGATATCGCGATAAATGAGCAACACGGCCGCACGTGGACAATCCCAGCCGAGCGAAATTCCCTGCTTGAAAATCAACACATCTACCTCGCTATCCAGCGCTTCAATTGGCTTGGTTACTACCGATTTAGGGTCGCCGGGCCGGAGGTTTCGTTTTTCTTTGCTAAGCCAGATGGCCAGCCGCCCGTTTTGATAGGTAATGCCTTTGTCGTGTTCGAGTTGATGCAGCACCACATCTTTCACCTTCTTGTCTAAAGCCGACTCCACTTCACTATCCGATGGTAATTGAATCAGTAGCAATGGCCTCACGGCGCTGCCCTCCTGTGCATAAAGCCGGGCCAGATGCTCCCGCTTTTCCAGGGCCTGATTCAACAGGTAGATAACCAGCTTGGCGTCTTGTTTATCGGGGTCGAGGTTATCGTTCAGCTTAGCCGTTTTCTTGATCATCTCGGCTTTCACTACGGCCTGCCGAGGCACGGTAACCTTAAACTCGGCTGAATCGAACAAGGGGGTGGCCGATACGTCTACCTCAACGGTGGCCCGGATGAGTTTCAGCGTTTCGTTGGCTTTTTCGCCATTACTGGCAAACAGGTGTGCTTCGTCCAGAATAACGATAAGCTCGACCCCGGCCCGGCGGGTGTTTTCGAGCACGTTGCCCAGGTACTTACCCGATTCGTTGGGCGTCAGCAAAACGCGGTTAGACCCGCTGATACTTTGCCAGTTGACAAACAAAATTTCGTTGGGGAGTAGCTGCCGCTCGGTGAAGCCATCGACCAGTTTACAGGTCAACGCCCGGTTATCACTGAAGAAGCGATTGAGCCGCCGGTAACTTTGCTCATGGAGTTGGTTGGGCGCAATCCAGATAAAGGCAAACCGACGGTGGGGCAAATCGTCTTCCTGAGGCAGGTCTTCGGCCAGCCGCTTCAGGTATTGCTCCATAATGACGGTTTTACCCGCGCCGGTAGGGGCTTTCAACTGAATTTTGGTGCGGTCGTTCAGGCCATAATTCCGTAACACATTATACGTGTTCTTCAACAGGTCGTCGATGGCTTCCCGCTGGTATTTCAGGTCAATAAACATGGTGTCAGTGGGCCGTTTTGAGTTGAAGAACCGTTTCCTGATAGGCGCGCAAAATGGCTTCGGGAAGGGCGCAGAGCGTTACGCGGTCGCGAACCGGCAGAAACTCAGCATCGTAGGTTTGGGTGCCCGTCGAATACACGTAGGTATGTACATAACGATGGGCCGGACCGCCCGGCAACGGCTCCAGCGTAGCAATGTGATCTACGGCGCGACTAATGAACCGATCATTATAGATGATACACAGGTAATGCTGCTCATTACCAAACAGGGCAAAACCAGTTTCCCCTTCGGGCGTAATGGACTGGTAACAGGCCTCTTTCAGACAGAGCAGGGCGGTAGCCTGCTGCACCACAGACCGGCGTACCAGTTCGGCCGGGTCGTTTAGGGGCACCAATCCGGTGCGGTAGTAGTGCAGGGCGTTGCCCGCCAGCCCCGGAACGGCCATGCCCTTGCTGTTGGTGTAGCCTTCGATAACGCGCCGGTTACGCTCGTAACAGACTTCTTCGGCAATGTTGTTTTCGTTGTTGGTAACCAGTATGCACCGACGATTGCCGCCGTCCTCCGCGTTCAACGCCATCACCGCGTGTAAGGTCGTACCGGAACCGGCGAAGAAATCGAGAACGAGGGCATTTTTATTACGCCAAGTAATTGAAAGCAAAAGTTTTATTAAAGCTGGAGGCTTAGGAAAAGAGAACGCCTTCCCATCATCGAACATCTCTTTAATAGCGTTCGTACCATCCTGAGTAAACATTCCTTCTATAAGAGAAAATAGTTTGGCAGGTCGTTCACTCCCATCATCACTAATCAAATATTGCTTATATCTAACTGACCACTTACCCTTAATCTTCGAAATTAGCAGTTCCTTATTAGCCAATGCTTCTTCGACTCTTCCCTTGCTCCATTGCCACTGTTTTTCCGGCCAAACCTCTTCCCCTTGGTACAAAATAGGATAACGCAAATTTGGCCTTGCATCCATGCTATTGGTTGCGAGTGGTTGTGTTCTAAATGGGCCTCTTGTGTCAAATTTTTCGTCAACGCCAGTGTAATATTTTTTGGATTCAGGGTCAGGTGGTAAATCGAGTTGTGGAATATTCGCAATATTATTAGCGTAGCATAATACATACTCAGTCAGTCCAACAATGTGTTTGGCTTTGGCTCCACCGCCATATGACTTTTTCCAAGTCATGTTTGATATGCAGTTCTCTTCTCCAAACACCTCATCACATAGCAGTTTTAGCTGGGCCTGTTCGTTGTCGTCGATGGAGATGAAAATGACGCCGGTGTCTTTAAGCAGGGTTTTGGCCAGGCGTAAACGCCGGTTCATGAAGGATAGCCAGGTGGAGTGCCGGAATGGGTTTTCCTTATCAATGTACTCGTCCTTAAACGTATCGTTATACTTAAAGTCCTTGTTCCCAGTGTTATACGGTGGATCGATATAGATCACGTCGACCTGCCCGGCATGGGTGTAGTTGAGGATCGTGAGGGCGTGGAGGTTGTCGCCCTCGATGAGGGTGTGATGGGTAATTGTATTTCCCCCTTCTCCTGTTTTAGGAGAGGGGCTGGGGGTGAGGTCAATTATACTTTCGGCCAAACCGGCTTCGTTAGGGGATTGATAATAATCCCCTAACGAAGCCGGTTTGGCCGAATTAAAGACAAGGGTAGTCTGTCCACCTGGGGTAGCAGGAGTTGTGCTGTCAACTCTCTTAACAGTGTGCGTAGAGACGGAGAGATTCGAACTCTCGTCCGGCTTAGCCTCGTTCGTTGCAGGATTCATCACCCGCCGTTCAGGTAGCTCGGTTAATACGGGTAAGCCTGTTAGCAGTTGTTGCTCAACGGCTTCGGGTTTTTCTTCCCAAATTAGTCCATACTTCTTTTTAGCGGTCAGTTGTTCGCGTAGGTACGCTTTTTCAAGATCAGACAGGTCGGGGTTGTTATTAAGTTTGGCTAACAGGGCATCGACGTCAGTAGTAGGTATGCTCATTGAGTGGTTGAGGAACGTAAACGGGTAAAAATAGGGAGTTCGTACCAAAAATAAGCAACAAAAAACCGTCTATGTGTAAACATAGCTGGATTTGAGTAGCTGCCTCGAAGATTAGCAATTTACGTGTACGCTTCACACCCAATGCATACCGGCGGAATAGTGTTACCAGGGCATTATGGAACGTATCAGCGGCACTTCATTCGTAATGAAGGGGCCGTAATTGGTTGAGTCTGCTAAAAACAATCATAAAAAAAGCACCTGACAATTATGCCAGGTGCTTTTATCCAGAACCTCCTACAGGACTTAAACGGCAGCGGCCGTCTACGACTCCTTTATTACGAATGAAGTGCTCTACCAACTGAGCTAAGGATTTGTGGAGCCTCCTATAGGACTTGAACCTACGACCCCTTCATTACGAATGAAGTGCTCTACCAGCTGAGCTAAGGAGGCTTTTTGTAATTTTTGAGAGCGCAAAGGTAACGGAATCATCACATACTGCACAAGAAAACGGGCGTTTTTTCGTAAATTTGTGCTATGATTTCCATTACCAACCTGTCTTATTACCTCGGCAGCCGGGCACTCTACGAAAATGCCTCGCTCCACATTAAGCCGAACCAGAAAATTGGCCTCATCGGCCTCAACGGAACCGGAAAATCCACGCTGCTCCGGCTGATTGTGGGTGAATACCAGCCCGACGGTGGCACGATCTCCAAAGCGGGCGATGTGACCATCGGCTTTCTGAACCAGGATTTGCTATCGTACCAGACCGACGACTCGATTCTGTCGGTGGCGATGCAGGCTTTTTCCCGTCAGAACGAGCTACAGATAAAGATTGACGAATTGCTGCACCAGATGGAAGTCGATTATACCGACGATCTGGTGGATAAACTCGGTAAGGCGCAGGATGAATTTGCCGCGCTGGACGGGTATAGTATTCAGGCCAAAGCCGAAGAAATTCTGGAAGGACTTGGTTTCTCGACCGACGATCTGCACAAACCCCTGCGGCTGTTCTCCGGCGGCTGGCGGATGCGCGTGATGCTGGCGAAACTGCTGCTGCAAAAGCCGTCGTTACTCATGCTCGATGAGCCGACCAACCACCTGGACTTACCGTCGATTCAGTGGGTAGAAAAATACGTACAGAACTACGAAGGAGCCGTTATTGTGGTATCCCACGACCGCGAATTCGTAGACAATGTAGTTGATACGATTGTGGAGGTCTCGGGTGGCAAGCTGAATTATTATGCCGGTGATTACTCGTTCTACGTGGAAGAGAAAGCCCAGCGTAATGAGATTCAGAAAGGGGCCTTTGAAAATCAACAGGCTAAAATCCGGCAGACGGAGCGCTTTATTGAGCGGTTTAAGGCGAAAGCTTCCAAAGCTAAACAGGCCCAGAGCCGGGTGAAACAGCTCGAACGGATGGAGCTTGTTGATGATGTGATCGACAGCAATGCACGGGTCAACTTCAAGTTCAACTTCTCGACGCAGCCCGGTCGGCATATTCTGCACTTAGATAATATCTCGAAGGCATACGGCGAAAAGCGCATCTTAACCCACAGCACCGCCCGGCTCGAACGGGGCGATAAAGTAGCGCTGATTGGGGCCAACGGACGCGGTAAATCGACGGTGTTGCGGATCATTTCCGGTACCGAACCCATCGAGGGCGAGCGGCAGTTGGGCTATAACGTGTCGTTTAGCTTCTACGCCCAGCACCAGCTGGAGTCGCTCCGGGTGGACGATTCGATGCTGGAAGAACTTAAACAGTCGAATCCGACCAAATCCGACGGCGAACTGCGGGGCGTGTTGGGGTGCTTCCTGTTCTCCGGCGACGACGTGTTCAAGAAAATCAAAGTGCTGTCGGGGGGCGAAAAGTCACGCGTGGCCCTGGCGAAAGTGCTGCTTTCCCAGGCGAACTTCCTGCTGCTCGATGAGCCGACCAACCACCTCGATATGCAGTCGGTCAATATTCTGATTCAGGCCCTGGATCAGTACGAAGGCACGTATGTGGTGGTTTCGCACGACCGGTATTTTGTCTCGCAGATTGCCAATAAAATCTGGTACATCGAAGACGAGCAGATCAAGGAATACCCCGGTACCTACGACGAATACGAATGGTGGATGGAAGAGCGCAAAGCCGGTCGCGCCGATGCACCGGTTGTTACGCAGCCGAAGGTTGAGCAAAAACTGGCCCCCGCGAAGCCCAAATCAACCGTCTCGGACGACGAACGGCGTGAAGGACAAAAATCGCTGAAACGGGCCAATCAGCAAGCCGAAACCACCGAAGCTGAGATTAGCAAGTTGGAAACCCGCAAAAAAGTACTCGAAAAAGAGCTGGCAGACCCGGCTACCTATGGTTATAATGGTGCTATGCAGGCCCGCAACGACGAGTATAAACGGATCACGAAAGACATTGACCAGCTTCAGCAGCAGTGGGAAGCCGCGATGCTGGAGGTTGAGGAACTGGAGAAGAAGTTAGGATAGCCATTTAGATAGCCCACGGTTTAAACCGTGGGCTGTTGTTTAGTAGCTTAGCCCTTCGTTGTACTTAAAGAGGGCATACCCTGCGCCCTCCAGATACCCCGGTACGTCTTCTTTCTGACTCTTAACGACTTTCTCCGAAACTGGCGTGGTAAAGGGCATTTTACCCGATGGCTTGAATCGCCCGGTCACCACATCCAGCAGGGCTTCGGGTGTTGTGCCGAAGGTAGCCAGTACGGTGCCGACCGTGCGCTGGGTGTCCTTGTTATAAATTTCGTCGATCACCCAGGGGTTCGTATAGTTTACTGCCAGAATCGTCGGCTTCTTTGCCGTTAATCCATTGATGTAGCCCACATCGACAGCATTTTTGGAGAGCGACAACTCCAGCGGTCCCCCGTCGGAGTCGAAAAACGATTTCGCGCCGGGTGTAATCCACAACAGAATCATGTCGGCTTCCGCGGGTGTTTTTACAAACTCTACCGGATAATTTGCTGCCGTTGATGTATAAACGTTGCTCGATCCGGCCGCGCCCCTTGTCTTGTAATACGACTCAAAATAGAGTTTCATTTTTGGCTTCAGCGGCAGCGTTTTCATATCGTTGCGCAGGAGAACAATGGACTTGCGCAGGGCCAGATCCGCTTTGGCCTGAAAAGCAGCATTGCCTACCAGCTTTTCGGCGGCTTCAACATCGACATAGGGGTTCTCAAAAAGGCCGAGGGTAAACTTTTCTGACAGCAGCCGAAATACAGAATCGTCGATCAGTTTTTTATCGACTATACCGCTCTGTACCGTTTTGAGCAGGTTGGCCGGGTCGGCGGTCCCCGAGTAGAGGTTAACACCGGCTTCCAGCGTCTTTTTATACCGTTCGCTGATGCTTAGGTCTTCGGCGCCCCAGGGCATCATCTCAATAGGGCCGGTATCGGAATTGATAATCCCGGTGAAGCCGAGCTGGGTGCGCAGCAGATCATGAATAACGCCCTTGTTGTAGGCGTAAGCGATTTTCTCGTATTGCGTATCCAGCGGTAGGGAATAGTACGGCATAATGGCCGAGGTACCCGCTTTGATGGCCGCTTTGAACGGAATCAGGTTGTTTGCCAGCATGCCACCGGGAAAAACCTCTTCTTTACCCCAGCTAAAATGAGGGTCCTGCCCTTCTTTTCCGGCTCCCCCGCCGGGAAAATGCTTGGTGGTTAGGGCTACCGACGCTGGCCCCAGTTTGGTGCCCTGAAACCCGAGTACTACCTGCGTGATCATCTGGGCTACCCAATCGGCATTTTCGCCGAACGTACCGTCAATTCGCTGCCAGCGCGGTTCCGTCGACAAGTCAGCCATGTACATATAGCCTTTTCTGAGCCCTACGGCTGTCCATTCCTGCCGGGCAATATCCGCAAATTCCCGCACCAGTTTCAGGTCCCGCATGGCCGATAAACCCAGTTCGCCGGGCCAGGTAGAGAAGGCCGTTTTCCCGACGCTGGTCCCTAAAGCGGCATCCCGGGTTATGTGGTTACGGGGATTAGACGCCACAAGAGCCGGAATGCCCAGCCCGGTTTGTTCGCACAGGGCCTGCAGGTTATTAGCCCATTCGGCCGTGGTGCGGGCGCTGACATTGGCCCGCAGAATGAAATGCCGAAGATGAAACTGGGTTACGGCTTTGGTCGTGCCGGCCGCGTTCATGATTGGCGTTGGCAGGGGCTTTTTCGTGAACATATTCATGCCCGCTACCAGGTCCTCTTCGTTAAACTCGCTGGTGATCGGCTCCTTATTTTTGGGTGCTTCAAAGGCCCAGTCGTTTTTTAAGCGGGTGGTGCTGATGAGCATAAAGCCCACTTTTTCTTCCAGCGACATCTTCGCCAGTAAATCAGTGCTGCGCTCGGCCGCCGACAGTCGCCAGTCTTCGTAGCGATCCAGTCGGCCATTCCGGTTGAGGTCTTTAAACTGTAGACCATTGATTTGAAGCAGGCTGGCCGAACGGCTACCCAGATGCGGCTGCCTGACAGCAGCGGTCGATTGCCCCAGTGTCGTACCAGTTATACTCCAACTGACGAGCACTGAACCTGTTATCGTTAAAAAATTGCGTTTTCGCATAGCGCGTGTGTTGGTCTTTACCTCATAGACGACTTTGATGGCTGAAGCCACATCGCAGCCAGTCTTTTTGCTGCTGAAAAGCACCGGTTACCAGCTGCCAATAGCGGATATAATTTCTTTTTAACATCCAGACCCGGCGCATACCCGTTTATACCCATCATACCACGTTGCGGTGGTTTGTTTAGGTATACCACAAAGCCCGCTGTCGCTGATAGCGGGCTTTTTATGTAATCACGCCTGTGAGTTAGGGAGCAGGAGATACCAGCCGCCGAAATCAGGTCGTTATAGTGAGGTATATAGCCTGATTGCTCCGTACTTTGTCTGCATGAATAAACTCCTCGTCCGTCTTCTTTTTTGTTGCCTGCTACCCGTCAGTCACGCGCTCTACGCCCAGACTACGCCCAATGTCGATGCCATAAATGATCCTAAAATCCACACGGTGCTGTTGTATCCTGTTATCGGTACAGAGGTCGTTAATCCGGCGCTGACGCTCAACCCACCGGTGGTGTCGCTGGATGATAATACACCCCTGCAACTCGAATTTGACGACTTGACGGGCGATTACCGCACCTTTCGGGCTAAGCTTATTCACTGCAATACTGACTGGCAGCGCTCGGTCCTGAACGACATTGAGTTTACGTACGAATACAACGATAATGCGATTACGGAGTATCAGGTATCGGTGAATGCCAAGGTGCCGTACTACCATTACCGCTTTACCCTGCCGAAGGTGAAACTGCCCGGTAACTACCTGCTGGTTGTTTACGACGAACGAAACGCCCGCAACATCATTTTCACCCGGCGTTTCAGTACGTATAGCAACAAGGTAGCCGTGACGGCAGCGGTACGATTTTCGACCGATCCGGCGCGGCAGTTTCAGGATCAGCAGATCGACTTCTCCATTGATTACCGGGGCTATCAGGTGATTTCGCCCCAGGACGATTTTAAGGTGGTGATCCGGCAAAATTACCGCGACGACCGGGTGCTGACGGGGTTGAGACCCACCAACGTCCGGGCGTTCGATCAGGTCGTCGACTATAAATTATTTGATCTCAGTAACTCGCTGCCCGGCGGCAACGAATACCGCTTTTTCGATACGCGGACGGTGCTCTCGCAGGCCAACTACATTGACAAGATCGTGCGGAAATCGGACCGGACAACGGTGTACGTTCAGGTCGATCAGCCGCGCAGCCGTCAGGCCTACAGCCAGACCGACGATTTTAACGGTCAGTACATCATCGACCAGAAAGAAACCGGCAACGGGCCAACAGGGGCCGATTATATCGAAACGATTTTCACCCTCCGCACCGATGAGATTCCCAACGCAGAAGTGTACGTCAACGGCGCATTTAACTTGTGGGGGCTGAACACCCGTAACCACATGACCTTCGATCCGGCCGTTGGGGCGTACCGGGCGTCGATTTTTCTGAAGCAGGGCGTTTACAACTACGATTATTCGGTTACCGGGATTCCATCGCCCGTTACGCGTACGGGGCAGACACTGGCCGGGGGCAACGAGTTTTTCCTGGAAGGCGACTACGCCCAGACCGAAAACGACTACGAGATTTTTGTCTACCACCGCCCACCCGCCAGCCGTGCCGATCGGTTGGTGGCGTATCAGCGCGTAGGTTTCAACAAGCGGAAATAAATCCTAAGGTACTGACACCCATCCAAACGTCGGACCGCCCCTGGGACCCTCTCCTATTTAGAAGGGTCCCAGGGGCGGTCCGACTTACTTGTTCGCGAAGCAAAAAAATGACCGAGCCTGCTCTCCTATCCCCGTTTTGGGTGAGGGGCCGGGGGTGAGGGGAGTCCGGTATTAAATCGCCGGGTCTACCGGAGTGGCTGTATTGTTGTCACGCTCCGTGCGCGGGTACGGAAAGAAATTTCGGTTGCGCTCGGCGTTAGCTGTTCCCGGGCCGGGCCGACCAAACCGTCGGCTGTCTTCAAGCCGGAAGCCCTGAAATGCCAGTTCGATGTTACGATTCCGCAGAATCTCCAGCAGGATGGCATCCGCCGTTTGTGGACCCGAGTAAGCGGGTAAGGCCGCGCCAATTCCGTACGCATCCTGTGCGGCCGTTTTAGTCAGCACCAGGTTTAGCTGCGTGACAGCGTTGGTCAGATCGCCCTTCCGGGCGTACGCTTCGGCCTGAATCAGGAGCATTTCGCCGGGTAGATACACAGGAATGGCGGCATTGTTGGCGGTATAAAACGCCGTGGCAACGACCGGCGTAACGGCCGTGTTGGTGCTGGTCTTGGTCAGAAAGCCCAGCCGTTTATCCGCTGGGTCGGGCGTTAGTGTCCCCGTTAACCCAAGACTGACATTAGTGGGCTGGAATACGTTCAGCGTCTGAAAAGCGGCCTCATACAACGGATTGCGGGTATTATCATCAAAGTTAAATACCGATTTAGTGGTTAGGCTGGCTTTCTGCGCGGCCGCAATGGCTTTGTCGTAGTCACCGGCGAACAACGCATAGCGGGCAATCAGGGCCTGAATGGTGTTGGGAATGTTGATACCCGTAACCACCCGATTCGTGAAGTTAGCGCCCACCGGCGTCGTGTTTACCTGCGCTGCGGCCGTTTCCAGCGTTTTAATTGCTTCCTGTAATACCTGCACCCGGGGCACAAACGGCGCATTGGTCGCCGATGTGATGGGCGCCTGCTCGAAAAACTGAGCCAGTGTACCCAGCGACAACGCCCGAAAAATGGACGCGTAGCCGATAATACCACTTTTGACGCCCGGATCGCTGTCGGCTACACTGGCATTGGCTAAGATCAGATCGGCGTTGGCCCGGACCAACTGCGTTTGGGTCCACAGGTTCCGCACCACGCCGTTGCCGTTGGTTACAGTTTGCCCGCCGGTGGCGAGGTTGGCTTCTTCGATGTTACCCACGTTCAGTACGTTCAGTTCGCGGGTGGTTAGTCCGGCCCCGGCAACGGTGTTATACAGGACACTGAGTGCCCCACCCGTTGTGTAGCGATATTGCAGGCCGTTGCATAGCGTGAGCAGGCCGTCGGCCGAACTGATAGCCTGCGATTGACTGACGCTGCTGGGGTTGAGGTATTCGGCTTGTTGGCAGGCCTGCTGCGACAGAAGCAGGGCCAGGGTGAGTAGGATGAGTTTTTTCATGATGTCTGTTAACCCCGCCCCCAGCCCTCCCCGTTAGGGAGGGGAGTCTTATAAATCAACCCCCTAACTGAGAATTGAGCTTTAAGATTGGAAGTACGCTGTTGTCGTCTCCCCTCCCAAACGGGGAGGGGCTGGGGGCGAGGTGGTTAAAATGTGGCGGACAGTTTGAATTGATAGGTACGGGGGATGGGCACGTTGCCGAAGTCGATTCCCCGGATCAGGTCGTTGTTACCACCCGCGTTGGTTTCGGGGTCAAAACCCGTGTATTTATCCCACGAATACAGGTTGCGGCCAATCAGGGCGACATTCAGCCGACTGATGGCGGGCACCAGTTTCGGCAGTATGTAGCTCAGCGCCACTTCGCGGAGTTTGGTGTAGGAACCCGGATCAATGCGGAATTCCTGCGTGTTGTACACCCCGAAAATATAGCCGCGTGGCAACTCACCGCGCAGTTCGCGCTCGGCATAGTCGCCTAAGCCCACACCCTGCCGCGTCCGCTTGTCGGCGTTGAAGACATCTACGCCCTGAACCGCATCCAGCAAAATGTGCAGACTCAGTTTTTTATAGCTGAAATTGGTGCTGAACGAGCCGGTCCATTTCGGGTTCGGATTACCGATGATCACGTTGGCCAGCGGCTTGGTTACGTCAAATTTCCCGTCGGCGGTCCGGGCTGGCGTGAAATCCGGTGAACTGGTGTTGACCACCGTTGCCCGCTCCGACTGCGGAAAGCCTGACGGCGACAGGAGCAGTGAACCATCCGCATTGCGGGCGTACCCCGTTCCGAAGAACACACCCACCGGCTGATTAACCAGTAACCGTACTGGAGCACCGGACGTACCTTCGGCTCCTGGATCAATGGAACCAAGGCCACCCAGATCGGTCACTTTGTTGCGGTTGCGGTTATAAATCACCGTGAAATCCCAGTTAAAGTCAGCCGTTTTTACCGGGTTAACGTCCAGCATAAGCTCGATACCCGTGTTTTGCATCGCGCCAACGTTGTTCACAATACTGGTGCCACCGGTAGAAGGGGCCAGCGTTCGGTTAATGATTAAACTGCTGATTTTCTGTTGGTAAGCCGTGATGCCCACATTAAGTCGCCCGTTGAGGAAGCCCATGTCAACTCCGCCTTCGAGTTCGGCCATCCGTTCGGGCCGCACTTCGGGGTTGGCCAGCTGCGTGCCGGGAACGATGGTGTTCTGACCCAGATAGGCAACCGGATTGAACTGGTAGAAGCGGGCGTAGGAGCCGATACCCGACAGGTTACCGGCCTCTCCGTAGCTCGCCCGCAGTTTGAGGCTGTTGAACGCCCGGCTGAACGATGCACCCTTCCAGAAATCCAGGTCCGACAAAATCAGCGAACCACTTACCTTGGGGTAATACTGGTTGGTCTGCGAAGCCGAAAACTTGCTCGACCGGTCGCGCCGGACGGCCCCGGTCAGGAAGGCGAAGTTGCGGAAGCCTAGGGTCGCCTGCCCAAACAAACCGCTCAGACTGTACCGGTCCAGGCTGTAATTCAGCGCATACGTGGTGCTGGTACCGCCGTTGACGGTCTCAATAAACGGTGCTAAGTTCTGGCTGCTCTGCGCGGTGTAATCCGACTGGAAATACTGATAACTGTATCCGGCGACGGCATTCAGTTTGAAGGCGTCCGAAAACTGCCGGGTGTACGATACGTTCAGGTCATTGTTAAATTGCAGGACCTGATTGGTGGCATTGGCCGCGAAACCACCCGGATAGCGGGCCGCTGGTAACTGGGCAATCGCCTGGTAGGGGTACGGCCGGATGTAGCTTTTGCCAAACTGCGAGTAGGCATCCAGACCGGCAATGTAATCCACGGTCAGCCCGGCAAGTGGGGTCAGGTTCAGCTGAACACTGCTGATGGTGCGGCTTACCGACTGCGAAAACTTCATGTCCTCGATGGTCGAGAGCGGGTTAACGCGCGTAGGCTCCACAGCCAGCAGGTTTCCGGCGGCATCCCGTTTGGTAATGTCGTAGATGTTGTTGGTGATGTTAACCGAGTTAATCGGACTATAGAACACGTTGCCATTCGCTTTCTCGTTCGAAAAACTGTTCGCATAGCTCAGCCCCACGCTTACTTTGGCCCAGTTGGTGAGCCGCTGATCTACGCGCGCCCGCAGGCTATACCGGGTAAAGTCGGTGCCTTTAATAATGCCCTGATTTTTCAGGTAGCCAAACGAAACGTAGTACTGTGTGTTGTCGTTGCCGCCATTCACCGACAGGTTGTTATCGGTGCCGTTGCCGGTCCGGAAAATCTGGTCGAAATAGTTGTATCGCTGCACATCGACCAGATTGGTTGCTAACTGCGTTGTGGTGCCGTCGCGGTAAATACCGGTTGTTGTTACGCCGGGATTGGCCGCAATCTGAGCCGCCGAAATGCCGCCAATGGTGTATAGCCGCAGGCCCGCAAAGCCAAATTGCTTGCCGTAGGTATTGACCGGTACGCTCTTCCGCAGTTCGTTTATGTTGAACGATGTCGAGAATGATACCTGAGGCTTTCCGCTTTTACCACGCTTGGTGGTAATGATAACAACGCCGTTAGCCGCCCGCGACCCATATTGTGCAGCCGCAGCCGCGCCGTTGATCACGTTCAGCGTGGCAATATCGTCGGGGTTGATGTCAGAAAGCCGGTTTTGCCCCACGTTGGAATTCCCTACATCATTAGCTAAGGCCAACTGCGAGACGTTGGTACTGGCGTTGCTGACAATAACCCCATCGACGATATACAGCGGGTCCGACGAGCCGGACAGCGATTTGATACCCCGCAGCCGGATGGTTATGCCGCCCGCCGGGTCGCCGGAATTCTGCGTGATCTGGGCACCCGGCACTTTGCCCTGCAACGAGTTGATGAGGTTTCCCGACCCGGAGTTCTGAATATCCTGTGCCTTAATGGTGCTGATGGCGTTACCCAGTTCGCGCTTTGGTGCCGATAGGGTAGATCCGGTCACGACAACTTCATCAAGGTTGGTGGCCGCAGCCTTCAGTTCAACGTTGGCAGTTACCTGTTCGGCGTTGCCCAGCGAAACGGGCTGACGCAGGGTTTCGTACCCAATAGCGGAGATAACGAGCGTTTGGGGGCCGGGTTTCAGCGTGGCACCGAGCGTGTAATTACCGTCGGCATCGGTGGTCGTACCGAGGGTGGTACCGGCCAGCAGAACAGTCGCGCCGGGTAGTGGCTGAGCCGACTCCGTAACGCGGCCTTTGATCGTAAACCGCTGACCTGACTGCGCCCAGGCGTGGGTTGTCAGTACCAGCAGAAACAGCAAGCCGAACCAGCGCAGGCCCGGACTACCAGTTTGGTAATAGTTCATCATGAGTAGTTAGTTGAATTGAGGGTATACAAAAACAGGCACAATTTTAGCCTAAAGTAGGTAAAATTGTGCCTGTTTGCCCTCAGACAGGAAAGAAATCAATGATAGTTACTATCCCATACGTGATAAATACAGCTAAGCGGCTTTCAAAATAAACTCTGACCTTATCTTCAGCTTTTCATGTAATCGCTTTGCCAGATCCATATTGACTTTCCGCTTTCCGGTTAAAACTTCTGACAACCGGGTTTCGGTGATCCCTAAAAGTTGAGCTGTATCTTTCTGCTTCAGATTCTCTTGAAACATACGGAGCTTAATCATCTCCGGCATAGTAGCCGGTTCAACAGGCATCGGATAATGCATGTCTTCATATTTCTCTACTAATAGAGATAGACGTTGTAGTTCAGCTAAATCCGCTTCGGTAAGGTGTTCGGAGCCTTTAGCTAAGTAGATTTCGATAACCGCCATCGCCTGATGGTAATGGCTATCTGTGTTTATTTCGAGGATCATACGGTCGATGCATCTTTGTCGTGTAAGTTATAATACACGATGATGGTTAGTTAGGGAAATACCCATTTACTAAATCCCTACAAACTCTTGATAAACGCTTCCAGCGCATTCAGATGGTCGGTAAACGCCTGCCGACCCGCGTCCGTAGCGGAATAGGTGGTGTTGGGTTTTCTGCCGATAAACTGTTTTTGCACAGCTACATATCCGGCCTCCTCCAGTGCCCGCAGGTGCGTAGCGAGGTTACCATCGGTCAGGCTTAGTAACTCCTTGAAGGCGTTGAAACTCAGCGACTCATTCACCAGCAGGACAGACATGATGCTGAGCCGGGCTTTACTCTCGAATGCTTTGTTAAACTGAGACAGGAGTTGATTCATGCCGCTGGTCGTTCATATTTTACCCACATTACCACGCCGTATACAATGTTGAGTACACCGAAACCAATGGCCCAGGTTAGCAGCGTGTAGCCCGTCAGGAATACGGCAATCAGGCCCAGCACCACTTCCGAAACGCCTAAGTACTCGACATCACGAACGGTGTAGCGGCTGCCGTTGAGCAAGGCGAGACCATAAAAAATGAGCGTTGCCGGGAAAGCCAGCCAGAACAGCCCGTGGTAGATCAGGCCGATACAAAATACCCCGCCCGCCAGCAGCGGTACGGCCATTGCCCATAGCAACCGCCGGGAAGTCTGATTCCAGATGGTCAGGCCTTGTCGGCGGGCTTTACGGACGGTGAAAAAGATACCCGTTGCCAGAGCCAGCACCAGCACCAGCAGCATATCGGTGAGTAAAAACTCAAGCTGCGCCCGGCGGTAGGTGGCATCCAGACTGTACTGACCGCTATCGCTGGCCTGATGCATAAACGCCCAACCCGCACCAGCGAGCGCGATCAAGCCCGCTGAGACGCCGGACAGGCCACTCAACGACAGAAATTTTGCCGACCGCTCCATCAGGCTGCGTATATCGGTCAGGGTTTGTAAATGTTCTTCGGGTTCGTACATTTTTATTAATGAGCGAAAGAGTGATTACGTTACTGAGTAAATGCTGTCAGAAGTTTGGGACCAAGGATCAGCAGGCCAACCAGCACCGATACAATAGCCAGAATCAGGACGGCACCCGCAGCCATGTCTTTTACGGCTTTAATGGTAGGGTGCTGCGCAGGCGACACCACATCACATAGTTTCTCGATGGCCGTGTTAACCGCTTCTGCCATGAAAACCAGCCCGACCTGAGTCAGAATAATGGCCCACTCGGTAGGGGTCAGGCCCAGCCAAAGGCCCAGCGCTGTGATAAGCAGTGCGGCAAGTGCGTGAAATCGGGCGTTGTTTTCATAACGGAACAGGGCTATCATACCCTGCCCGGCAAAGCGAAAACTGCGGAGTGTTTTAGGAAGGTTAATCATCAGGCGGGCAAATTCGTCAGAATAACCGGATTTTGGTCTTCTCGAACTGACCACCATCGAACACATCTCCCATCAACGTCTCTCCCCGAACCTGCAAATAAGGCCGCGTCAGGGTTTTCGGCAGGCTGAAGACCAAAGTAGTGGAATCGGTTTGTCCGGCCTGAGTCAATTTAGGGCCGGTTCGGGCATAGGCCATGTTTTCGTAGCGATGCCCCGCCGAGTCGGTCACGTAGGCCGTACTGTCCGACCAGGTGTGCGCCACCCGTTTCGCCTGATTATCAACCCTGAACACAACAAGCCACAAGCGGTTTTCCGGGTTCGCCCGATTCAACCGGCTGCTGCCATCTGTATTGCTCACCCGCCGAACCGAATACACAAAATCATCGTGCCGAATGCTTTCTCCCATATCGATTATGCGTTCATCAGTGGTTTGACAGGCCGGTAGTCCGGCCAGCACAAACAGCATTAGCCAGTTCTTCATCAGGCGGGGTGTTTACTGACAAGACCGTTGACATACACAAAGAACGCAATGTACAGGCAGGCCAGTCCGAAGCCGTAGGTCAGTGTAAGTTTCAGGGCCAGCGGATCGCGCAGGGCATGCACAACGGCCCGCACCAGACTAAACGGATGCGTCAGCACCTGCCAGCTGTTCCACCGCCCGAACCGGCCTAAGTAGATGCCGAAACCGGATAAGATCTGACAAGTCAGTATCATGGCCCACGCCAGCGGCCGCCCCGCCATTGGGTCAATAAGCCGGTGAACCAACAGGGTCGAGTATAGGCCGATTAGCAGCCCCGTCATGGCAAAAACGAAAATTGACAGCGTATCGAACCACAACAGACCCTCATCCATGTGGTGAATATGGAACAGATCCGTAATAATGTACGGGGCATTGGGTAGGAACGCCAGCCACAGGGCCAGGCCCGAAGCCATCACCCACTGACTTGCCAGCCGCGCCCGCCGTAAATCGAGCAGCACCAGCACGACACCAAGCGGAAACCACGCCAGTGTCAGGTTCCAGATGAGCATGATAAAGAACCACCAGTTGCCGGTCAGTAAGCCCCGCGTCGTTACCAGCACGCAGCCGGTCAGGGTGAGCAGTGTAAGTGCCCGCAGGCCATGTCCGCGTGGTTCGCTGTCGGCTGTGTAAGAATCGAATGTGCGTAGCTGTTTCATGCTTAAAAGTACTTTGTCTCGCAAAGTAAACAAAAAGAAAAATAACCAGCCAGGGTAGCGGGCTGATTTATTTTTAACGGGCGAGTACAGCGTCAATCTGCTGACGAAACCAATTGGTTTGAACGAGCCGTTTTTTGTCCAGGTTGAGTTTGGTCAGGATAGCTTTATCGAATTGCTTCTTTATATCAAAAAACTTGTAAAACCGCTCAAAGTCAGAGCTTTGTAAGTCATCCACGATGCTGTCTTCCGTTTTGTCGCGCAGGTCATCGGTCCTGAGTTCTTCGTATTGGCGCGACGACTTCAAATTGAGCAGTATGGCATTGAAGCGCAGGTTCTTTTGACGGACGATCTCTGCGACGTATTCATCCCGGCTAAACGTCGGCGGGTTCAGTTCGGCGATGTTATCGGGGTGGTAGAGGTAGTTCTCAAAATCATAATACGTGAGTATCCGGTAATGGGGATAGAGCGCTTCGATGCGTTTGATTTCGGCATCGGACAGGTAATCCCGGTCACGCAGGGCGTAGGAACGGGTATCGTTTTTTATCTGTAGAAACACACTTCGGGCGTCTGCCAGGCCAACAAACAGAGTTTTGGGTAGCGCCAGCAGGTTGTAATACTCGTCGTTTTGATTCTCGCAAAAGACAATTTTCTTATCGCGCATGATCTCAAACAACATCTCCTTCGGCACGGCAATATCGTAAATGTCCAGCGAGTTGCTGGCTTGCGGGTACAGCGTTTGGGACTGATCGAAATCCAGATCGTCAAAGTCGATTATAACGCCATTTTCGTAGGCCTGCGCGTACTTAATGAAGCCCAGCGAGTGCGAGGCTGTCCAGAGTTGGCAATTGTCTGGAATCCAGTTTTCAGTGATTTCTTTCAGCAGGTTGAATTGTAGCCGGGTATTGAGGTGTAGGTCGAGTTCATCGAAAAAGTAAACCGTGTCGGTAAAGTACTCCCGGCGCACCAGCAGGTTTATTAAAATATTGACTACTTCTTTTTCTCCGGCACTCAGGTGATCGTAAGGAATTTCTGAGGTTCCTTTTCGGAAATTTACTTGCGCTGGTTTGCCTTCTAAGGGTGGAAGAATCTCAAATAGGGAAAGCTTTGTTGTGCTGGAGTCACCAAAAATCTGCTCGAATGCTTTATTAATGGCACCAATGTAAGTAGTACGTATTTGCTCTGCTGTTGATGTATCTCTAAATAACTCTCTCAAAATTTGGCCAGATACATGGTCAATGTCATTTTCAAAGCGATTGTCGCGATCAATGAAAGTCAAAGGACGGTCAGTATCATTCTGAATAGAGAAACCCACATCAGCTTGCCTTCTTGTCAATCTGGAAAGTTGGCGAAAACTGGTTCTGCCATAAAAAGATGAAGTTTGCAGGTCATCAGTGTTAATAGTTGTTTCCTCCCCAATTGACGATAAACCTATTTCCGATTCAATAGCGATTTTTAAAGACGATGCTCGCCTTTTCTTATAATATGACAGCACATTATACTGAAAAGTAGATTTTGTTAAGGAGTTAAAGACTTCAAACGCATCGAACACCGACGATTTTCCCGACCCGTTCGACCCGATGAGCAGGACCAGTTTTGTTGTTGGCGGAATGCCATCAATAGTAAGGTCTGTAAACCGCTTGAAATTCGTGAGTTCAACCTTTGTAATGTGCATAGTGCAAAGTTGGCAGTTTTACTGAAATGCTACTCAAAAACGACAGCAAAGTCCGCAAGTATACTTAAAGTAGAATTAGTAAATATTTTATATTATTTCTGTTTGGTACACATACTAAAATGGATAGGTGTGGTTTCATAAAAACCACGAGAATAGATTTAAATCGTTGTCTATCAGCATTTTTAATTAGTCCTTAATGGCTGATTACTGCTACTGTTCGACCATTTCCTGTATTTTTGCTTATAGTAATTTACTTATTTTGAGCGGGCCGCAACCCTTTGCGTTTAGCACCTGTCCTGCCCGATAGTACAACGTATCATCAACGCGCTATGCCTACCTGGAACACTGACGCTGCCCGGCATCTACTGGCCCGAACGCTGTTTGGTTACACCCGCGCTGATTTAGCAAAGGCATTAACCTATACGTCGGCGGCTGAGTTTGTTAGCCTGCAACTCCTTGCCGATCAGCCTCAGCCAGCACCGCCCAACGCCTGGATTACCGAAACACCAGTCGCCGGCAATGGCAGTGTGGATGGGCAGCGCTATACCGAGCTAACGCTCTGGTGGTATAACCGGATGCTGACCGAACCGACCAACATGCGCGAGCGGATGGTGCTGTTCTGGCATAATCATTTTACCTCCGACCGGGCTAAAGTGAATTACCCCCAGCATATGTATCAGCAGAATGCCCTGTTTCGGAAGCAGGCGTTCGGTAATTTCCGGCAGTTCGTGAAAGACGTAACGATTGACCCGGCGATGCTGATTTATTTAGACGGGCGGCAGAATAACAAGAACGCCCCCAACGAAAACTACGGCCGCGAACTGATGGAGTTGTTCACGCTGGGGATCGGCAATTATACGGACACCGACGTAAAACAGGTAGCCCTTTGCATGACCGGCTGGCGCGTCGATGGGCTGACAGCGGTGTTTACCAAAACGGCTTTTGCGGATGTCAATAAAACAGTGCTCGGCAAGACGGGTAATTTCTCCTACGCCGATGCCATCGACGTAATTCTGGCGCAGGATGCAGCCGCTGAGTTCATTAGCCGAAAACTCTACAAAGAATTCGTTTACCACACGCCCAACGAACCCTTTGTGAAGCAGATGGCCGATGTGTTTCGGAAGGCGAACTACGAAATCCGGCCGCTGCTCCAGTTCCTGTTCACGTCCGACGAGTTTTATAAGCCGGCCTATCAGGGTGCTAAAATCAAGTCGCCAACGGAACTGACTATCGGTACGCTGAAGTATCTGGGCCTGAATAAGCCGGACCTTCAGTATGTAGCCGATACAAGTAAAGCCCTCACGCAGCAGTTGTTTTATCCACCCAATGTGCAGGGCTGGGTAGGCTATCATGAGTGGATCAACTCGAACACCTATCCCATGCGGGGTGGCTTTACGGATGCGCTCATTAACGGTAAAAAGCCCAGCGGACAGAAATTAACCGTCAGCCTGGTACCACTCGACTATGCCCGTTCTTTCAGCAGTTCGGAAGATGCCGTGCAACTGATCAAGGATATAACGGACCTGATGGTGCGCTTTCCGCTGAGTACGACCAAAAAGGCTTTCCTGCTGGATACGCTCCTGGACGGGACCATCGTCGCCAACTGGTCGACCAACACGCCGATGGCTGACATTCGCATTCAAAAACTCATGCGGGCCATTATGCGCCTGCCCGAATATCAACTATGCTAGCGCATTGGCTGGTTGAGTGATTGACTGGTGCAGTACAAACTTGTGTCGCCAGTCCGTTGGGATTTATAAACAAAGTGCCCTAACCTATTCAATCAGTCAACGACTCAATCAGTCAATCCTTTAACAAAATGAACCGTCAGGAATTTCTCAAACAGTTAGGTTTACTGAGCGGGGGCGTTGCCTTTGGCCTGAACGGGATGCCGGGCCGCGCCTACGCGCAAAGTCCGCTCATGCTGGGGTTGGAGGGTAGTACCAATGGTAATATCATGGTGCTGGTGCAGCTACAGGGTGGTAATGATGGCCTGAATACCGTAATTCCGTTCACCAACGATATTTACTACCAGAAGCGGCCAGCCATCGCCATTCCGAAAGATAAAGTCCTGCCCCTGACTGGCGATGTAGGCCTGCACCCGGCTATGTCGGCGTTTAAGGAACTGTACGATAACAACAAACTGACCGTTGTGGAGAACGTGGGCTACCAAAGCCCCAACCGCTCACACTTTCGGGCTACCGACATCTGGCTGTCGGCCTCCGACTCGGCGCAGGTGCTAACCGAAGGCTGGGTCGGGCGTTACCTCACCAAAACCTATCCCGAATACCCGGTTAAGCTGCCCGACCAGCCGATGGCCATTCAACTTGGCGCGGTCGAGTCAATGCTGACGCAGAGCAGCAACGGGTCGATGGGCGTGGTGTTCGATACGCCGGATGCTTTTTTTCAACTCGTCAAAGGTAGCACTGCCGATACCGATCCCGCTCCGAACACGGTAGCGGGCGACGAACTGAAGTTTCTCAAACAGGTGGCCGCGCAGTCGATTCAGTATTCGGACATTATCAAGAAGAAAGCCGATGCGGGAAAAAACGTCGTTACCTACCCCAACACAAGCCTGGGCAAGCAACTGTCCATTGTTGCGGACCTGATTTCGGGAGGGCTGACCACGCCGGTTTACCTGACCACCATCGGCGGTTTCGATACGCACGCCAACCAGGTAACGGCCAGCAACGTCGTGAGCGGGCAACACGCCACGCTGCTTAAAACCGTAGCCGATGCCGTGACGGCGTTTCAGAAAGACCTGGAGAAGCAAAACCTCGGTCAGCGCGTAACGGTGATGACGTTTTCGGAGTTTGGCCGACGGGTAAATCAGAATGGAACAACCGGCACCGACCACGGCACGGCGGCCCCGTTGTTTGTGGTCGGCAATCCCGTACGCGGGGGCGTAGTCGGTACGGCACCGGTGCTGAATGATCTGGATGGCAACGGCGATATCAAGTTTAAAAATGATTTCCGGCAGGTGTATGCCAGTGTGCTCCGCGATCACCTTGGGATGGATTCGGCTACCACCAGCACCATTCTGGGCCGCAGTTTTGATACACTGCCTATCTTCCGGCAAACCACCAAAGCGCCAGTGGGTGAACCCAACCGGACATTGGCGCAGAACACGCCGAACCCGTTTGTGGATAAAACGGAGATCGCCTACCGGATTGAGAAAACGCGCTACGCCCGACTGAGCATTTACGATATGCAGGGGCAGGAACTGACCGTTTTGCGCGACGGACCGCACGAAGTAGGTACGTACAATGTCACCCTCAGCGGATCGGGTATGGCGGCTGGTTTATACCTGTACTGCCTGCAAACCGACGAAGGACGACAGGTACTGCGAATGGTAAAAAGCTGATGGGGCAGCTACCCGCCGGGATGATTCATAATTGACAGGGCCAGCCGGAAGGGTGGCCCTTTTTGGTTAACTTTACATCAAACACAACTGGATATGGTCACTACGCAGCAGGTAGCCGAGTCGATTATTGAGCAGCTCAACACCCATGAACTGGTACGCGTTCCGGCTTCCGAAGCCGAGTATCTGGACATGGCGGAGGAGTTTCCGTATAAAATCGAATACCATAAAGGCGAAATTATAGCGATGAGTTTAGCTTCTTTTTGGCACGAAGTACTGATAAATGGAACTGGGTTTTTGCTGGAGCAGTACTTCCGGGATAAAAACTTTTTTGTGACGAACAGCAACGCAGGGTTGCAGGTCGCTCAATTATCCGGGAATTATTATCAACCCGATTTGATGGTTATTGCCGGTCAGCCCCTGTTCAAGGCCAAATCGAACTGTATTGTTACCAATCCTTACCTGATTGTGGAAGTTACCTCGAACTCAACGGGTAAGTACGATAAAGAGGAAAAATTACCGCATTACCGTGAATTGCCCTCGCTGCAATACGCCCTGACGGTATCGCAGACCCGGCCGTTCGTTACCGTTGAAACCCGTACCGATACGCCCGACGTCTGGCTGACGACCGACTACCGAACCCTCGACAGTGTGGCGCAACTCGGCGACCTGCAACTGCCGCTGCGCGAGATTTATCATAAAATCAACTTTGCCGATAACCAGAGCCGGTAAGCGTTTCGCGCCCTTACCCGTTTATTGACTATGCAACAACAACCTGAAAGTACCCCGCGCCGTCAACAGCAGCTACAGGCGTTCGACCGGCTGCTGACCATCATGGACGAACTGCGCGAACAATGCCCTTGGGACCGCAAGCAGACCCTCGAATCGCTCCGGCACCTGACCATTGAGGAAACCTACGAACTCTCCGATGCCATTCTGGAAGGCAACCGCAACGAAATCCGTAAGGAACTCGGCGATCTGATGCTGCACAACGTCTTTTATGCCCGCATTGCTTCGGAAACCCAATCGGCGGATCGATTCGACATTGCCGACGTACTGAATGGCATCTGCGACAAACTCATCAGCCGTCACCCGCATATTTACGGCGACGCGACCGGTGCCAAAGTGCAGGCCGATACCGAGGAACAGGTCAAAGCCAACTGGGAACAACTGAAGCTGAAGGAGGGGAATAAATCGGTGCTGGGTGGCGTGCCGCAGTCACTGCCCGCGCTGGTGAAAGCCATGCGGATTCAGGAAAAAGCGCGGGGTGCCGGTTTCGATTGGGATGAAAAACAGCAGGTGTGGGAGAAAGTAGAGGAGGAAATGCAGGAGTTCAAAGCCGAATTCAATGTCGATACCGACGACGTAATCGACACGCAAAAGGCCGAAGCTGAGTTTGGCGATCTCCTGTTTTCGCTCGTCAACTACGCCCGCTTCATCGACATTAACCCCGAAACGGCCCTGGAACGCACCAATAAGAAGTTCATTAAGCGATTTCAGTACATTGAAGAGCAGGCGCGGGCCGCTGGTAAAACACTCGCCGAAATGACGCTGGCTGAGATGGATATTTACTGGAATGAAGCCAAACAGGTATAAGTTCTCCGCGCTGACAAACGTATGAATGACTTTACGTATAGCTATAATCGTTCGGGACTTTTTATGGGAATTTGCTCAGACAGCCCCGAACTTATGGCTATGCGTGTGTTTGTTTGCAAAGACGGCCAGCCTGAATATGGTGAGTAGACTGGTATTAGTCAGAAAAATCAATAGTTTTGTTAGCATTTTACTTCATACAGTAATTAAATTAAACGTTTTGTGTGTAATGCAGTTACAAGTGAACCATTCACGCACAACCCTCAACGCTAATGATTATTTCGCTGCCGGATACTGAGGTCAGTCGCCTGCAGGCGCTTGCCAGTTATAATATTCTTGATACACTGCCCGAAGAGGAATACGATGCGATTACTCAGTTAGCCGCCGAAATCTGTCAGACCCCAGTCTCACTAATTTCGCTGGTAGACGATCAGCGGCAGTGGTTTAAATCGGCGCACGGGCTTCCCATCCGTCAGACGCCCCGTCAGCATGCTCTTTGTGCATACGCCATTCAGACCCCCAACCAGGTCATGGAGGTGCACGACACGCGGGCCGACGAGCGCTTTACGGCTAATCCGCTTATCACAGGCGAGCCTTATGTGGTGTTTTATGCTGGTACTCCGCTGGTTGATACCGAAGGGCAGGCACTGGGTACGTTATGCGTGATTGATCATAAGCCCAGGCAGCTATCGCCCGAACAGGTCCGAACACTTAAAGCACTGGGGCGGCAGGTAGTTGCTCAACTGCAACTACATCGGAGTCAGGCATTATTACAGGGCGCTAACGAGCAGTTGCTGCTGCTCAACCAGGAGCTTCAGGAGCGCAATCAGACCGAGCAGCAATTAAAGCATTTGCTGAGGCAGGAAAAAGAACTGAATGAGCAGAAAAGCCAGTTCGTATCCATTGTTTCCCACGAGTTTCGTACGCCCTTAGCTACCATCCAGTCGAGCGTTGACCTGGCCCGTCTGTATCTGGCCGACTCGTCGCAGCATGCTCCCTGTGCAGTCAATAAACACCTTGGTATTATCGAAAATCAGGTCGATAAGTTCACCGGCCTGTTATCTGACGTGCTGACACTGGGTCAGATGGAGGCTGGGAAGCTGGCGTTTAATCCGCGGGTATGTGATATCGAAGCCTTTGTCCGGCAATTGGTGGCTACCGTTTTTGTCAATCAACCAGATAATCGAACCATCGACATCTCCGTGCAGGGTACGCCCCGGCCGGTTCTACTGGACGAAAAGCTCATTAGCCACGCCCTCATCAATCTGTTGACCAATGCCCTGAAGTATTCGGCCAGCAATCCGCGTCTGCACCTTTCGTTTGAACTGGATCAGGTAGTTTTCGCCGTTGCAGATAAGGGAATCGGTATTCCGGCGGAGGATTTACCACACCTGTTTACCTCCTTCTTCCGGGCGGGTAATGTGTCTGCTTTTCAGGGAACAGGCCTGGGCCTGTTCATCGCCCGTCAGTTCGTGGAGTTGCACGGTGGCCGTATTGACGTGACCAGCCAACCCGATCAGGGGTCCACCTTCTGCATCAGTTTACCAGCACAGAAGGAACTGATCGGGTAGCGGGCCGGATACGTTACTGAGCCTGTTCAACCGCCGTCAGCAGGGGTTCATCTAAGTGCTGAGCCAGTCTGGTGTCGCCCTGACTGATGGCTTTGGCCAGCTTTTTGGCGTATTGGGTGGCCACCTCGGGCGTAAACGTAATCACTTCCGGGTCCGTCAATACGTCGAGCAGTACGGGTCGGTCGGCGGTCAGGGCTTCTTCAAGTGCCTGAACAACATCCTCGGCCCGAGTTACGCGAATGCCTTTTAGCCCCAGTGATTCGGCGTACTGTGCGTAGTTAAACTCGGGTACCTGCTGCGTCGTTACGTAGCGCGGGTCGCCCTGCATCATGCGCTGTTCCCACGTCACAAAGTTCAGGTCGCCGTTGTTCAGCACGAGTACGATCAGCCGTTTATCGGGCCATTTAGCGTACTGATGCGCAATTGTAATCAGCTCTTCGTTGCCGTTCATCTGCATAGCACCATCGCCCACGCAGGCAATAACGGCCCGGTCGGGATACGCCAGTTTGGCAGCAATGGCATACGGCACAGCGCAGCCCATTGTCGCCAGACTGCCCGATACGGAGAACCGCATACCCTGCCGGATACGGATATGCTGGGCTACCCAACTCGACGATGACCCCGAATCCGCCGTCAGAATACAATTATCGGGCAACCGGGGCGACAACTCCTCGAATACCAGCCGGGGGTTGACCAGCGTAGCGGGTTCCATCGCCCGGTCGTGAACTGTTTGCCACCAGCCGCTCATGTTCTTTTCGATCTGCTGGCGGAATGACTGATCCACTTTCGGGTGCAGCAGCGGCAGCAAGGCCCGCAGGGTTTCGGCACTATCGCCAACCAGATTCACTTCCATCGGGTACCGAATGCTCAGCATCCGGGCGTCGATGTCGATCTGTACGGCCCGCGCCTGACCCTCCTCCGGCAGAAATTCAGCGTAGGGAAAGGTAGACCCAATCATAAGCAATGTATCGCAGTCACGCATCATCTGGTGCGACGGCTCCGTTCCAAACAGGCCAATACTGCCCGTTACGAAGGGCAGATCGTCGGGCAGGGCTGCTTTACCCAGAAACGCCTTGGCCACACCCGCACCCAGCCGGTTAGCCACCGCTATCACTTCATCGGCGGCACCGGCAGCCCCCGACCCAATCAGGATAGCCACTCTTTGTCCGGCATTCAGCACGTCGGCGGCCCGGCGCAGGTCTTCGTCGTAAGGCAGCACGCGGGGGGCCTGATAACCCAGGCCGGAGTGCATCATCTGATGGCCATGCTCCGGTTCTTTATACTCCTCAATCTGAAGGTCGGCGGGTAGAATTACGCAGGTTACTGCCCGCCGTGCCTTGGCAATCCGAAACGCCCGGTCGATCAGCAGCCGTACCTGGGCTACATCGGTTGCCATCTGCACAAACTCCGACGCCACATCTTTGTATAGCGAAACCAGATCAACTTCCTGCTGGTTGTGCCCACCCAGCGAACTGCGGTACTTTTGTCCAACTAAGGCTACCACGGGCTGACCGTCGCCTTTGGCATCGTAAAGCCCGTTGAGCATGTGGATCGCTCCCGGTCCCGACGTAGCTAAGCAAACACCCACCCCACCGGTAAATTTCGCGTGGGCGCAGGCCATCAGGGCGGCCATTTCCTCATGGCGCACCTGCACAAACTCAAGCGGACCGGCCGACGCGCCGGGCGCACCGACACCGGCCCGGCTCATGGCTCCGAGCAGGCCGTTGACGCCATCGCCGGGATAGCCAAAAATGCGCTTAACGCCCCAGGCGGCCAGGCGTTTTACAATGTAATCGCTGACAGTCTCTGCCATAGCGGTATTGGTTAAAGAGGTTGAGTAAGGTTTGTGGTTTGTCGTTCGTGGTTCCTGTCAGACAACTGTTAACAGCAGCGGCCGTCCGGCACGAACCACGAACGACTGAATTCAGGCAGGCTGCACGGCAGGCTCAATGCTGTTCACGACCTGCCAGCCTAAGCCTATTGCCAGTGCATCTTCGGTGAGTGCGCCAACGGCATCGGGTAAGCCTAAATCATGGTCCAGCCACCGGCGCAGGTTGAAGAAAAGAAGCGTACCGGCTACGGCACCCAGACCACCAAGAACAGCACCAATGGGGGCTTGTTCGCCTTCTACTTCGCTGAGAAAAGCGCCACAGGTGGCCCCCGACGTGATTCGGGCTATAAACTGGGGTGGGCTTGTACGGTTTGGTCCGTGTGGTACTTTATCGCCTATTAGTTCGGCACCCGCCAGCACCGCCAGGCCAATAGATACCGGAGGCTGTGCCAAATAATGAATAGGTTTTTGCGGCTCTTTGGTCGGAATTGTCCGAACCAGTTTACGGCTGAGAAGCGCGGGAGCCGTCATGGCCCGCATACCAGCAATGACGCCGATCTGGAAGGCCTTCAAATATGTTTGAACCATAAGTCGGTAAGTGGTAAGTTGGTAAGTGCTAAGTCAGTAAGTTGGTCAGTCAGTAAGTTGGTCAGTCAGTAAGTTGGTAAGTGCTTCGCACTGGAACGCTCACCGACTTACTGACTGACCAACTTACTCCTCGTCTTTCAGGGATTGCATATCGATTACGAAGCGGAAGCGGACATCTTCATCCTGCATCCGGTCGAAGGCTTTGTTGATATCCTTGATACCGATCATTTCTACGTCGGGGAGGATGGAATGCTCGGCGCAGAAGTCCAGCACGTCCTGCGTTTCTTTGATGCTGCCAATCAGCGAGCCGGATACCGTGCGCCGGTGCATGGCCACTTCCATGTTATTAGTCGGAGCCTTGTAAGGACCCAGCAAACCTACCGTAACGAGGGCTCCGTCGCGCTTGATCAGGCTGACATACGCGTTGACATCAAACGGGTCGGGAATCGTAATCAGCACCAGATCGAACGTCAGCTCGTGGGCGGTCATCACCTTCTTGTCGGACGAGATGATGACATAGTTTGCGCCCAGCGCTTCGGCCGCCGTTTGTTTGTCTTTATCCGTGGTCAGCACGGTAACCTCCGCACCCATCGCTTTGGCCAGTTTAACCGCCATGTGGCCAAGGCCACCCAGTCCAGCCACACCGACTTTACTACCGGCTTTAACGTTCCAGTGCCGCAGCGGGGAGAAGGTCGTTACACCCGCGCACAAAATCGGGGCCGCAGCCTTGATGTCGAGCGTGTCGGGAATTTTCAGGACGAACGATTCTTTCACGACTAAGGAGGTAGAATAACCACCGAACGTGTTAAAACCACTGCCATCGGGCTTCATGTAGCCATTGTACGTCGCCGTCCAACTGACCGGCCCTTCGCAGTAATTTTCGTCGCCCCCGGTGCAGGAATGACACTGACCGCAGGAGTCGATCATGCAGCCGACACCGACCACATCACCCACGCTGAACTTCGTGACGTTGCTGCCCGCCTGAATTACTTTACCGACAACCTCGTGGCCGGGAATACAGGGATAAACGGTATTGGCCCAGTCGTTCCTGACCTGATGCAGATCGGAGTGGCAAACCCCGCAATACAACACGTCGATCAGCACTTCGTCGGCTTTGGGTGCCTGCCGTTCGATGTCCATACGTGATAAACTACTCAGGCTGTCGATCAGCGACGCCTTGGCACCGTAGGCTTTTGTTTTGATTGCTTCCATAGGTTGAGTTGCCCCTGAGCCCTCAAAGGGGGTATAAACCTCAGCTATCGGTATCTGATGCTATACACCCTCTCTGGGAGCCTGGGGCTGTTTTGCTTACGCCAGCACTCCTTCGACGGCTGATTTTGCGTTGTGGTAGGCTCCTTTAACCGTATCGGTAACGGAAGCCAGGGCGTTTTGCGCTTCGTGTTCCGCTTTATGCGCTTTGTAGCGGTATTTCGCTTTGTCGTAGGTGCTGATGGGCAGGCTTGCCGAGCGGTTGCGCGCCAGAAACCAGATCGCTCCGATTACCGCTACCCCCACCGCCAGCGCTGCCATTGTTTTCTTCTGTTCCTGTTCAGCCTGTTCCTTCGGCGTCATATCGCTGCGCACGCTCGCTGCCACCAGCGGATCGGGCAGAATATGAGCCATCGCCACACGAGCCTTGTTCATCCAGCCAGCGACCACATGGTCTTTGCCGCTCATCAGGGCCTCGTAGCCTTCTTTGGCCACAGCAGCCGGGTCGGCAGTTTTGTTGGGATCGGCGCCTTTGGCCTCGGTGGCACCCGCTACTTTAAAGAAATTGGTATTGGTCGCCCCCGGCATCAGCACCGTTACGGTGATGTTCGTGTCCTTCAACTCGTTGCGAATCGCTTCGGAGAACGATTTGATAAACGCCTTGGTAGCTCCATAAACGGCCATCAGCGGATTAGGAACCACCGACGCTTCCGACCCCAGCATCAGAATTTTACCCTCGTTGCGACTGACCATGTCCTTCAGATACAGCTTGGTCAGGTGCATGAGTGCAACGGCATTCGTCTGCACCATCGATAACTCTTTTTGCAGATCGGTTTGGGTGGCAAACAGGCCGTATTCGCCAAAGCCTGCATCGTTCACCAGTACATCGATTTGCAGACCTTTACCCGTTGTCTCGGCGTAGATTTCGTCGGGAGCCGTGTCGTTGGCGAGGTCTTTCTGGATGAGCGTCGTCTGGGTGCCGTACTGATTATAGAAGTGGCTTGCCAATTGCTGCATGCCTTCTTCATTTTTATCAACCAGCACCAGGTTATAGCCGTCTTTGGCAAAGAGCCGCGTAAGTTCGCTGCCAATACCACTGGATGCGCCCGTAATCAGGGCGGTTTTACCATTGTTTTGTGTTTCCATCGTTGAGTTGATTGTTCTAATGAGTCGATTCGTCAGGATTCAGCGGGCATTTCGTCGGGCCTGGAGAGCAGCCCGGCCATCAGCCCAAAGGCACCCATTACCAGAAAGGTGTTACGCGCCCGCTCGTTATTGGCAAAGCCGAACAGCCACGGTGCCGCCAGCGACAGCACGCCAACGGCGGTATCGGCCGCTAAATGAGCTTTAAAGGGCAGCAGTTTAACGGCTCCCCATTCGGCGCGGGTCATCAACGACGATGCCAGGACTCCCCCGCTGAGCAGGCGGGTCAGTTTTGTGGCCGTTGGCTCGTCTTTAAAGCCAGCCAAAGCGGGTGCGGCTGCCACCAGCGGAATGTAGCTGTAATCGGTGAAACCGTGCTGTTTACGTGAAATTGGCTTTTCCATACTTGTGTTGAGGAGAAAAATTGAGTGTTTTGGTAATACCGGACGGCCCGGTGAAGAACCATAACCGTCCGGTCATGACATTATGGTTTGAGGATAACCTTTGTGCAGTCGTCTTCTTTATGCTTGAAGATGTCGTAACCACGTGAGATCTCCGTCAGCGGCAGCACGTGCGAAACGATGTCGTCCAGCACTACTTTACCCTGCACGACCAGATCCAGCAGATGATCGATGTTTTTGTGTACCTGCGACTGACCCTGCTTAATGGTCACACCTTTATCGAACATGCGGCCCAGCGGAAAGTTGTCGAACGGCGTGCCGTAGACGCCCACAATGGTCACGATACCACCCCGGCGCACCGCCCGGAAACAGGTTTCCAGTACGCTGTCGGTGCCTTTTTCCAGATTGAAAACCGCTTTGGCCTTGTCCAGCACCGACCGGCTCGCTTCCATACCTACGGCATCGACGCACAGGTCGGGGCCACGGCCTTCGGTCATGCTGCGCAGGGCCTCAACCACATCCACATCATTTGGATTTAGCGTCTCAACGTTATTCACCCGTCTGGCCCGCTCCAGCCGGTAGTTGACCGGGTCGATGGCAATGACGCGCCCGGCTCCCTGTAGCCAGGCCGATTTCTGGGCCATCAGGCCAACCGGACCCGACCCGAAAATAGCCACTGTTTCGCCCCCTTTCAGTTCACCCCACTCAATGGAACTCCAGCCAGTGGGGAAAATATCGGTCAGAAACAGTACCTGCTCGTCTTTCAAACCTTCGGGAACATGGCGCAGGCTATAGTCGGCATAAGGTACCCGCACGGCTTCGGCCTGTCCGCCGTTATAGCCGCCGTAGAGGTCGGAATAGCCAAAAAGTCCACCGCCTTTTTCGGTTAGTAACCCGCCATCCGGCCCATAATCTTCTTTATTGGAGTTTTCGCAGTGCATTTCCTGGTGATGCTGGCAGAAAAAGCACTGACCGCAGGCAACGGTGAAGGGCACCACCACGCGGTCGCCTTTTTTGAGATTGGTCACGCCCGAACCTACCTCTTCAACAATACCCATGAACTCGTGACCGAGCACTTCCGGGCGCAACTGGGGCAAAAAACCGTCGTAGATGTGAAGATCAGAGCCGCAGATGGCGGTGGACGTAACGCGGATGATGGCGTCGCGGGTGTCTTCGATTTTGGGATCGTCGAACTGTTCGTACCGGATATCACCGGGCTTGTGAAAAACGGCTGCTTTCATGTGTAACGTTGGAAAATAGGTTAGCTGACCGGTGCAGATCTACTAATCTGGACCATAAATCATCAGGTATAAGTCCAAACGCCGGAGGTGGTCGTTGGTTTAATTAAGTAAGTAAACGGGTAGACTTGATGGGGTAATTTGTCTGAAAAGGCCCCGGTTCGTAGTGATGATCTACCCGCACAAATCCAGCTCTGAGTAGCCAGGCCGCTCCGTGATTACCGCGTAATAATTTTTTAATACTGAAAATATATTGATTAAATGGCTTAAGTGGCTTAAGTTTAACTCTTCATACTCTACATAAGTGCTTCTCACCGGTTAGTTATACTTATTCCTCTCTTTTTACAACCCAACTCTGCATGTCTCACAAAATCAGCGCTATCGGCTTTTCGCCGACAATACGGATTCGGTTTGTTCTCAGTATTTTAATCTGTTTTTTAGGTGGTTCCGCCAGCGTTTTTAGTCAAACCACCTACTATGTAGCGGCCACGGGAAACGACAATAACAGCGGCCGTTCGACCAATGACCCTTTTCAGACGCTGGCCAAAGTAAACAGCCTGGCCCTGCAACCGGGCGATCAGGTTTTGTTCCGCCGGGGCGACACCTTCCGAGGGAGTCTGGTTATCAGCCAGTCCGGCGGGTCCGGTAACCCGATTGTAATTGATGCCTACGGTAGCGGTACTAAACCCAGCATTGCCGGGTCGGTGCCCGTTGGCAACTGGACCAACATTGGCAACAACACCTGGCAGGCCGACTGCCCCAGTTGCGGCAGCCGGGTAACGGGCGTGTACCGAAACGGAACGTCGCTACCCCTTGGCCGCTACCCCAACCTGAGCGATGCCAATAAAGGCTACCTGACCGTGCAGTCGCATAACGGCAAAACGCAGCTTACCAGCCAGGAAGGACTATCGACAAACTGGTCGGGGGGCGAAGTAGTCTTTCGGCCGGTGCAGTGGATCATAAACCGAGCACCCATCACGCAGCAGAGCGGCAATACGCTGACGCTGAACAACACCAACAATTACGATCCGGCCGATGGCTGGGGATATTTTATACAGAACCACCCGGCTACGCTCGATCAGACCGGCGAGTGGTATTACAATCCGGGCAATAAAACACTTCGGATCTACGACAGTCAGACCAATCCCAATGGTCAGCTGATTACCGCAACGGTGTATGGTGAGGGGGTTAGTTTGCCCAACTCGTCCAACATCACGATCCGTAACATCCAGATCACGCAAACGCTGAGTACGGGTTTGCTGGTGAACGGTGGCTCCAACCTGACGTTCTCCGGTAACGACATCACCAATTCGGGTGAAGATGCGGTGTACGTGAATGGGTCAGGCAGCAACGTACTGGCCGAGAACAACCTGATCGAAGACGCTAACAGCAACGGGTTCTACATTCAGCCTTACCAGAATTTTACGTTCCGGGGTAATACCCTCCGGCGCATTGGTTTGCAGCCCGGCCGGGGCAAAAGTGGCGACGGCAGCTATTCGGCCCTTCAGTCGCTTTGCACCAATAACACGCTGATCGAGAATAACGTCATCGACCAGGTTGGGTACAATGGCATCTCCGTTGTCACGAATGCCATAGTCCGTACCAACCAGGTATCTAATTTCTGTTTAGTCAAGAGTGACGGGGGCGGTATTTACAGCTGGAACGGCAGCCGGAGCAATGTGGGCGATATTCATATTCTGTCGAACATCGTTTTCAACGGCATTGGCGCACCGGAAGGAACGCCGGGCGGAGCTTACTCGGGCGCAAACGGTATTTTTCTGGACGACTGTTCGCAAAACGCCGAGGTGGCCAACAATACTTCCTTCAACTCGCGGGGGATGGGGATTTTTCTGCGGGGTGTATCCAGCATAACCGTAAAAGGAAATACCAGTTTCAACAACGCCGAAGAACAGTTAAAGTTGGCCTATAACAATAGTTGTGCGCTACGTAACAATGTGGTACAAAACAACATCCTGTTCAGTAAACTGCCTACTCAGGTAGTCGTAGCCTACGAATCGAACGCCAATGATCTGGCTCAGTACGGTCAGTTTGATTACAATTATTACGTTCGGCCTTTCGAGGATCTGTACAAGGTCCGGGCGGTTTACAATCCGGGTACGGGCCTGACCGGGTCGGACTATTCGCTGGCGGAGTGGCAGGGTAAATACGGGAAAGACCTTAACTCAGTCAACAGTCCACTTACGTATAAAACGCAGGTAGTCAGTCAGGTAGGGGCTACGGTGCTGAATAATTCATTTTCGGGCGGTACGGAGAACTGGAGCGTTTGGTCACCCTACGGCAACGGACGCGCTGACTGGGACAATAGCAACCGGCTCGACGGCGGTTCGCTGCGGTTAGGGTTTGCGTCGGCTTCCAATAAGGCTGATTCGTACCTGCTGGCAACGGTAAACATCGGTGCCGTAACAAAGGGGAAAACGTATCAGTTGCTGTTCGATGGCGTTGCTTCGGCGGCCGGTAAGCGGATGCAGGTTTACCCCCGGCGGTTATCGGGTAATTACCAGGATCTGGCCACGCGGGCATCCATAGCGGTGGGTACAACCCGGCAGCAATACCAGGCTACCTTCACGGCCACCGATAACGAGTCGAATGCCATTCTGGTTGTTCAGGTGCAGGAAGACGGGCAAACCGCCTGGGTCGATAATCTGAAATTACAGGAGGCCACACTCACCACGGTGAACCCCGACGATTACATCAAGCTGTTCTATAACGCTACGGGTCAGACGACAACCGTCGGGCTGGACGGTAGCTACCGGGATGCGAAAAATA
>CAXUKO010000030.1:0-48808 GCA_964251665.1 uncultured Cytophagales bacterium | reverse complement strand
TATTTTTCGCATCCCGGTAGCTACCGTCCAGCCCGACGGTTGTCGTCTGACCCGTTGCGTTGTAGTAGAATTTGATGAGATCGTCCGGGTTAACAGCTTTCAGCGTGGCCTCCTGTAGGCGCATATTATCCAGCCAGGCGGTTTGTCCATCCTCCTCCACCTCCACAACCAGAATAGCATTCGGCTCATCAGCGGTAGCGGTGAATGTTGCCTCGTACGTCTGGCGTCCGCTGCTCAGCACATATCCCGACCGGGCGGCTAAGTCACGGTAACTCCCGGCCAGTTGACGGGGATATACAAGAACCCGCTTCCCCGCTGCCGACGCGACGCCGTCGAACAGCAGTTGATACGATTTCCCCCTGGTGACAGCACCGATGCTCACAGTCGCCAGCAGATAGGCATCCCGCTGATTGGAAGCCGACGCGAAAGAGAGCCGTAAAGAGCCGCCATCCAGCCGATTGGTATTGTCCCAGTCAACCCGACCGTTGCCATACGGTGACCACACGCCCCAGCCATCCACGGTCTCGGGAAACGACTGGTTAAGCACGGCGGTACCCGTTTGACTAACAATTTCCTGTTTATACGTGATCGGGCTGTTAAACGAGTTACGGTCCTGTTGCCATTTCGCCTGCCATTCGGATAGCGTTAAGACTTTACCCGTCAGGCCCGATCCCGGATTATAAACCGACTGGATTTTAAACAAATCTTCAAAGGGGCGTACGTAGTAGTTATTGTCAAACTGCCCGTATTGATTCAAATCATTATCTTTTGACTCATAATCGACAACCAGTTGACTGGCTAATCGGCTGAAGAAGATGTTATCCTGAACCGTATTATTCCGAAAGCTACAGTTCTCATTATACCCCAGCCGGAGTTGCTCTTCGCCGTTATTAAAACTGGTATTTCCCCGGAGGGTTATGTTAGAAGTGCCGCGCAACAGAATGCCTTTGCCCCGTGAGTTAAAGGTTGTGTTATTAATTATTTCACTATTCTGGGAGCAGTCGTCGAGAAAGATACCATTCGCGCCGGCATAAACGCCACCCGATGTTCCTTCGGGTGCCCCAAGACCGTTAAACACAATGTTCGAGACAATGTGTAGCCCACCTGGATTGCTGAGATTGTTATTCCAGGAATAAATCCCACTACCATCACTTTTAGTCAGACAGAAATTAGAAACCACATTATTTCGTATGGTTGCGTTGCTGACGACCGAGATGCCATTATAACCAATGTTATCCAACACGTTGTTTTCCAATAATATGTCGGCCTTGGCCAGTGAGTAAAATCCGGTGTAACTACCGCCGTCACCGCTTCTGCCCCGGCCGGGTACCAGGGCAATGCGCCGAATAGTATTCCCCCGAAATATAAAATTTTGATAGTCGCCGATGTTCACGCCATTATTGTTGGCGTCCTCAATCATATTGGTCTCCATCAGCACGTTGCTGCCGGTCCCGGCCATGTAAATAGCATCCGTGCCGGAGTTAGTGATGTCGTTGGCCGAAAAAACGACATCAGAACTTCCCTGAACCGTCAGGGACGCCGTCAGCGTTTCGGTGATCTTTAGATTGCGGATCGTGACGAACGATACGTTTGTCAGATTTATGGCATCGGCAAAAGCGGTTACGGTCATCAATTGGCCATTGGGGTCGTCCTGATTAGCGTACAGTTGAATGGTTTTATCCGCCGGGTTATAATACCACTCGCCAAATTGATCCAGCGTGGCGGGGTGATTTTGAATAAAATAGCCCCACCCATCGCTCAAATTGTAGCTACTGTTATTATCGAGAGTTAGCGTATTCCCGCTCTGATTTGTGATGGTAGCCCGGTCCAGAATCCATTGAAACGGCCGAACCACCGCTTGACCACCCGTCCAGTTGGTTGATAATGCCTGTTGACTGGTCAGTTGCGTTTTTCCGCTATGGGCCTGTATCGTCAGATACCCCCTGTTGGGATCATTTAAATTGGGATAACGGCCCAGGGGCAGTGCCACGCCGTTGCGGTACAGGCCGGTTATCTCATTTCCGCAGGCGGAGCAACTAGTCTGCCAGATATTATTACTCAGGTTAGTCCACTTGCTAACCGGAACTGAGCCAGCCAGTATAGGTTTATTGCCTGCCCCGTAGGCGTCAATCACTATGGGTTTATCCGAGGAGCCCGATTGACGAATTTGCAGGCTGCCACGGAAGGTGTCATTTCGTCGAAACAGCACCTGATCGCCTGGCTGCAAGGTCAGGGCATTAATTTTTGTTATCGTTCTGAAAGGATCATTACTGGATCGGCCCGTATTCGTATCATCGCCCGAGTTGGCTACGTAATAGGTTGTTTGGCCAAAAGTGGTTGACAGGGTGCCGATGCCTAACGGAATCATCAACAGCCAACGAAGCAGCGTTAGCGCTTGACAGGTATAAATTTTTCTCAGTTTTGGCACGAAACAGATCATCAAAGCAGGCTGTATAAATGAATTAAAGCGAGTATAAACTTCTTTACATTAAATCTACCTCATTATTTATAGTAGTTCTATCTATTAACTTCTATTTATAAGTAATTATTGGTCTGAGGTCAAACAAGACATTCGGAAATTCCAGAAATGGAGACATTCATTTACTCACGCACTGTTCGACCAGTCTGTAAACCGAGTGCTGGTACAGAGAAAACCCGGGTCGCCATTAGCAGCCGGGTTTGTTTGCTGGCATTGTGTTTTTAAGCACTGACTATACTACTAAAGAGTAGACGGCTACGATCACGATGAGTTAGTTAGGAAAAAAACCGGCCATGAAGCACGGCCGGTTTTACCATCGACGTTTTTACCCCCACTCCAACGAGCAGTCGCTGATTAATTGTCAATAATTATGCCTTTATTCACAAAGATAGGCTGACCGCCTGGTAAAAGACGGCAACCTTACGCCCCCTTTGCTCAACAAATGGCCATGAATCCGTACTTCTCGCTGCTTCGTACCGCCTGGCACTACGCCCGTGACCAGCGGGGCCGCTACCTGCTGGTGTATGGCCTGTTCATACTGGCCCAGGGAACTTACCTGCTGGCACCGTTGCTCTACGGCTGGTTTGTGAACGCCCTCCAACAGGACGGGTGGCGGGTGTTGCAATCGACCTGGATCTACGCCGGGGCTTACCTTGGCATTCGCCTGGTAGAGTGGGTGTTTCATTTTCCGGCCCGGCTCATGGAGCGCGACCTCGCCTTTATGCTGAGCCGTAACTTTTTGCAGGAGCATTACCACCAAACCCTGCACCTGCCCGTGCGCTGGCACCAGGATCACCACAGCGGAGCTACCATCAACCGCATTCGCAAAGCCTACGAGTCGCTGCGGGAGTTTTTCGAGAAAGGCTTTCAATACCTGCAAACAGGGTTTCAGTTTCTGTTCTCGTTCGGGGCCATGCTTTACTTTTCGCCCCTGTTCGGCATGGTGGCCGTGGCCATCGGCATCTTTACGGTTTGGGTGATTATGCAGTTTGACAAGCCTATGATCCAGGCCATCGACCAAACCAACGAACGCGAACATACGCTTTCGTCCACGCTCTTCGACACGCTCTCCAACATCATCACCGTGATCACGCTGCGGCTGGAGAAGCCAATGGAACATAGCCTGTTGCAGAAAGTGGGCGCCATTCTGCCGCCGTTTCGCCGGAAGGTGCTGCTCAACGAACAGAAGTGGTTCGTGGCCGATGTGCTGGTGGGACTGATTTACGCCGTGATGGTGGTGGGCTACGTCTATCAGCACTACCAACCGGGCCGGGTCTTTCTGCTGGGGGGCTTAGTGACGCTGATCAGCTACGTGACCCAGTTTACGGGCGTGTTTTACAACGTAGCCGAGCTTTACAATGAGGTCGTCCAGCACCATACCAACGTCGAAACGGCCCGGCCCATTGCCACGGCCTATGCCGATCACCACCGTCCCGACGATGTGCCACCGCTGCCCGCCCGCTGGCAAACCCTCGACCTGAATCACCTCACTTTCCAATACCCGCTCGATAGCCTGGCAGCGGCCGAAACCAACCGCATCCAACCCGGCCTGCACGATCTGAGTATCCGGCTTCGGCGCGGGCAGCGGGTAGCGTTTATTGGCGAAAGTGGCTCGGGCAAAAGTACACTGCTGGCGCTGCTGCGTGGTTTGTACGAACCCCAACCGGGCGTTGTCGCCTACGTCGATGGCCAGGTGGTGCCGCATCTGGATGCCCTTAGTGAAACCGTGACTCTGTTCCCCCAGGAACCGGAAATTTTTGAAAACACCATCGAATATAACATCACACTGGGCCTGCCGTTCGAGCGGGCCGAGGTAGAAGCTGCCTGCCAGACCGCCCATTTCACGGACGTAGTGGCCCAGTTGCCCAACGGCTATGCCTCGAACATTCGGGAGAAGGGGGTGAACCTGTCGGGTGGACAGAAACAGCGGTTAGCGTTGGCACGGGGCATTCTGGCCGCTCGTGATGCGGCTATTGTGCTGCTCGACGAACCCACCAGCAGCGTCGATCCCAAAACCGAAGCGTCCATTTATGACAACCTGTTTGCCCGCTTCGGGAGTAAAGCTCTTGTTTCGACCCTGCACCGGCTACATCTGCTGTCCCGCTTCGACTACGTGTACGTGATGCAGCACGGACGCATTGCCGATGAAGGCACCTTTGCCCATCTGCGTGAACACAGCCCGCTGTTCGGAGAGCTTTGGCGGCATCAAAAGGAGCTTACCGTAACGTAACCTATTCAAGCGGAGTCTTACGCCCACTACACAACTGATGTGTCGAGATTGCCACTAAGCCTGAAGTTGCCGAAATGAAACAGGCATAGCAAGCTTCTGCGGCCGGATCTGGCCAGTCTACATCAACGCAGCTTTATAGACCGGTAACTGCCACTCAAAAATATATGCCCGGGTGTGCTGCTAAATCCAGACCTGTGCCACCCGGTTCATCTCGGACATGGGTACACCCGGCCGGATGTCAGCTTGCCAGCCGATCATGTAGCCGTTGTGCTGAGGTAGCATGGTGCCATCAGCCAGGGCGGGTAGCGGACGCAGGGAATGGCCGCAGCAGAAGGCGGATAAGAGCAGCAGGATAAAGCATACTTTCATGGGCGGGAGATAGTAAGGCCCATTCCGGGTGCCTGTTCACCCAGCCTGCGAGGTCAAATCTGCCCGTTGGCTATCACATTCCCAAAAGTAGTAGTTGTTGACCCATTCGTGATAGCCCGGCCCGGCTGCGTGCCCGACCTTTGACCTATCCAAACCGGATACCAACCACAAACTTTCTACCACAACATAAAGCATGAAAACGCTTATCCAACCCCTGCTCATTGCCCTTTCGTTCAGCTTAGTTACCGTCACTACCTCACTGGCTTCTATTTCAGCGACCAATCGTCCAACCCGCCCGGCGGTAACAGTGGCCTATAAGACCAGTATGTATGCCAATGCCGAGGGAAAGATCAACATCGCCCTGGATAAAGAAACCGGTGGAGACGTGATGATCCGGCTGACCAACAGCGAAGGCAACGACTGCTTTACCCAGCGGGTAGGGAAAAGCAAGAAAGTGGTCCGGCTGCAGCTGGACGTGAGCAGCCTGCCCGATGGAGCCTATCAGGTAGTAATCACCAACGGCGTAGATACCACGACCCATTCGCTGACGCTTGGTGCCCAGAAGCCTGCTGTAAGTAGCCGCCTGCTGGCCATTAACTAAACCTCAACCGATACCTCTTTACCAAATCCACACCATTTCGGGGCCGGTTCAACAATAGACCGGCTTTTTGTACTGTTGGGGTGCTGCCAGACAGTCTAAGTCAGCCTAAATGAAGTGATTTTAGCAGCACAGTGATTTGCGCGCCCGAAAGGTGTGAACGGGCAATTGTGTAAGTTTACAGCATGCGTATCAACCTCAGCGATCCCAACGCTCTTTTTATCCCGCTGATTTCCGATTATGGTTTCAAAGTTGTCTTTGGCAACGAGCGGAATTCACTATTCCTGCGCCGGGCTCTACAGGCACTCATTGGGTCAGCCATACCCATTCAAGAGATAAGTTTCGACAAGAACACCTTCGACGCTGTGGTCAAAGACAGTCGAGGTGGCATTTATGACCTGGCCTGTGTCAATGAAAATGGCACTCATTTCATTGTCGAGATGCAGGTTTCAGATACCCCTTACTTCTTCCAACGCATGAAGTTTTACGCCTTCCACAAGTTTAACTCTTTGGTACAGAAGGGTAACTTCGATTATAATCGCTTGGATCGGATTTGCTGCATCGGTATCTTAGCCAATAATATCTTTCCTGGCTCAGTTTACCACACGGTCGGCGCTATTCGTAGTGCTGATGGAGAACTACTTGATGAGCAGATCACCTATGTAATCGTGGAGTTGGATAAATTCCATCTCTCGGCCGCTGAGGTTAAGACCGATTTGGAAAAACTGGTATATACCATGAAAACGATTCATACTACGACTCAAACGACTCAATTTCCCAATTCTGGAATGAGGAGTGGCTACAGCTTGCTATTGATGAGTTAGACAAGCGTAAGATGACACCCGATGAGCGGTTTGCTTATGAGCGCACATTGGCCATTAATGCCGAAGCGATTCAAGTGGTCAATGCACAAGTACAAGATGCCAAATTAGAAACTAAAATGGAAGCCATTCGGAAAGTGCTAAAACGGGGTCGATTGACCGTCTCGGAAATTGCTGAAGATAATGGAGTGTCCGTTGAGTTTGTCGAGCAGTTAGAACGGGATCAACGCTTGTCAAATTGACTATTTTTAACCCTCATTTTACCTTCCTCGAAATCCCTAAGCCCTGCTAGCAATAGTGGGGCTCCTATTTGGCTATCCTATCAGGACTGTACCGAACAATTAACAGATTCTGGTAGCACACTGTACTGACGAAATCATATTAAGAGTCTCAGATCACAGAAAACGGGGTACGCATAGTCATGCGTACCCCGTTTTCCTATTGCACGACGTTACAGTTCATATGCACCTAAATTCTTGAAAAGACCATAAATCAAGATGATTTATGGTCTTTTCAAGAATTTAGTAGGAAACATTCAAATTGTGTTGCGGGATATTAATGCTCATTGTCTATCATAATTTCACAACATGCTATCACATGTAGCCAGACATAAAACTGATTTAGTAAGAGTAAACCCGCTGATAATGTAAGCGTTACTGTTTTATTTATACCTTTAGACCACCTTTAACCATAACGATCTTTCACTATGAAAAAACTGCTGGTTCCCGCTACCTGCCTGTTTCTATTGTCTTCTGTGGCTTTGGCCCAACCGAAAAATGATACCGGACCAGGATCCGACAACAGTATCGTTTACATCATCCTCGGTATTGCGGTTGTGGCAGCACTCATTTACTTCTTTAGCAACCGGACTAAAAAGTCGTAATCAACGGACGTGCTTCAGGCTCACCAGCAACGGTACATACATACCGCTGACCTGGTTAGTACGAGCCAGAAAAAAGCCCATTTTTTTGGGTTTGTACTGAATCCGACGGTTAGAAATCAGCATTTCGCCAAAGACCTGTTTCACCCGCTCCGGAAACGAGCCTTTCAGGTCATTCATTGCCTGCACATACTGATTGATTTCTTCACCTTTATAATAGTCTGAAAACAGAAAAAGCATGTATTCAAGACCGGGCCTGCCTTCGAGGGTTAGGTATTTCTGCTCCGATGGAAAATAGATCTGGCTGGCAGGGGCGATAAGGGTTGGCTTGTTTGAACCAACCGCTTGCAGGACAACGGTGCCATTTGATTCATTGGCCGTAATGACATGGATGTAGGTTTTTGTTTTTGTGTCAACTCTGAATTTAAACTTGGTGCCGGTGGGCAGAGGCTTGCTGAGCATGTAGGTCACTAGTCCCGTATCACTTGGTATTAGTCTTAACGAGGGCTGAGAACGGGAAACTCCTATAGCGATGGTCAGGTCTGTGTCGAGCCGGACTGAAGAGTCATTTTTATCCAGATAAGCCTGGTAGCCGTATTTGGCAAATTTACCAAATGTCTCGTAAGACATCCAGAAATACCCGCCTTCACCCCAGGAACTGCCCCAGCTGTTAACCAGCTTAAAGGCGCCTTTTCCTTTGCCCAGCTTATTATCGTCGTAGCCAACCACGCATATGGCATGTCCAAAAGCCAGTGTGTTTGCCCGATAAGGCTTCCACGACATGTCCAGTTTTGAGCGGCTCTTGTCGGCAGTACCTGTTGCTCCCGAATAAGATTCTATTAACTGCCATACCGACGCCTGTACGCGGGGTAACAAGGTTCTTGTAAACGACAATTCCTGAAGCGAACTGGTAGTTTGAATGCCCACTACTACCGGCGACCGCTCGGCAAGTGTCTGCTTCACGGCTACTACTTTATCTGCTTTCTGGTCAGTAATATTGAATAATTTCACGTAATCCTGAATCCTGGAGGAATACATTCTTTCATCCGTGTTTGTGCAAAAGTCGGGGTTTGGGAACGCCGAAAAGTGAGGCAAGCCCGATTGTTTGAGATATTCAAGTGCTTGTCCGGGGTCGATGCCATACGTACAGTTATTGTCGTTAGGGCTTTTGACGGCACTATACAGATAAAAAGGGGAAAGACTCTGTTTCAGGATCCTGTCTTTATCGTTAAGATTCCATCTGACAGCCCCCATGATCGAACACATGTAATAGCCAATTGAGATGGCTACGCAATTCCCTTTATCACCTTGGTTTAACACAGGGGGAGCGTACATCGATAAATCAATACGAGCGGGTAATTGTTGAACAGCCTGGTTACGCTGTTTCTTTCTTAATTCGTCGTATGCTCGCTCATCGGCGATAAACCCCTGCCAGCGCACCCCTGCCGGTGTGGCTCCGACAACCGACGGTTTCTGAACGACTGGCGTGCCATCCCAGTTTTTTAGTTCCAGAATCGCAGCCTGCTCAAAGCCCCTTTCTAAAACGCTTTCAATTTCTCGGGTTGTTAAGTCACGGAGATAGTCGAACGATACGTCGGGCAGTGTAGCAGGGTCAGTGTGGTCCAGCAGATAATCGAAACCGCTGCTCAACGCGTTCGTGAAGGTGGTGCCGGCTCCGATCGTATTGATATAGCCTGGCAATGAGGGTGCCGAGCTACCCAAACGGACAATGCCTTTGTTCCGCACGAACAACTGCTTCATAATTTCTTTGGTCAGGTCAACGGTTTCATATACTAGGCGGACCGCACCGCTATTTTTTACCAACTCCGTCGAGCAATCGGCAACCAGCAAGGCGAAGCGGATATTTTTGGCTTTCAACCAGCCCTCCACGTCGCTGATGGGCAGCCCACTCCCTTTTACATCGGTTAATCGCCAGTTAGCAAACTTTTCTGTGGTTTGGGCTGGCTGAATTCCGTAACCCGAGTAATATAGAATAACGATGTCGTTGGGAGTGGTTTTCAGAGCCGCTATGGTATCCCGGAGCGCTTGACTGGTGAAGTGTTTTTCATCCAGCCTGCGGATTTGCATAGGGTAGTTCAGCCCCCGCTGCACGGTCTCAGCAAAATGACTCATGAGCGAGTCGTTCTCCATATTGAGCCGCCCATATTCAACGCCTTTTGGCTCCAGTATAAAAATGACGTGTAGTTGAGGAGAGCGGGGTTGTTGCCTGAGCGCGGGGATTGGCTGCGTCTGGGCCAAGGTCAGGGTGCAGCTTATTAGCAGGATAAATAAGGCGGGAAGTCTCATGAGATTTCTGTGGGCAGGTTACGTTGCTTAAGTATAACTGATTTGATTATCAGGGCAAAATGAATTTACTGACTGTATATTTGTGTACCCCCTGCCTTCCACTATCGCATGAAACGGTTGCTCGCCTTTGCCTTTTTGTGCCTGTGCTGTTGCCGGACCCTGGCTCAGCAACAGTTGTCCGACAGCCTGCAGCGCCGTCTGGATCAACCCCTTGCTGATACCACCCGGGTTCGGGTGCTCGACCAATTGAGCCGGTCGCTAATGTACTCGAAGCCGCTGTTGGCCATGCAGTATGCACAGCAGGGTCTGACACTCGCCCGGCAGGTTGGCGATCAGCGCGGTGAGGCCCGCGTCCAGAATCGGATTGGCACTATTTTCCGGCTGACAGGCAATTACGACCGTTCGCTGGAAGCACATCTGAACTCGGTAAGTGTGGCCACCACCAACCACGATACCGATGCGCTCGCCCGTACCTACAACAATATGGGTAATCTGTACTCAGAACAGAAAAACTCCCCCAAAGCCATCGATTATTATCTCAAGACGAATCAATTAGCGGTTCAGTCGGGCGATCTGAAACTGCAACGGATTGCCCTGTCCAACATCGGTTCCGAATATGCCATTCTCAATCGGTTAGACTCCGCGCTGACCTACACCCAAACGGCCTATCGGTACGCCCTTGGGTTGAAGGCCCAGGATATTCAGATTGAGCTAATGATTCTGGCCAATATCTATAAGCGCATGAATCAGAATGATCTGGCGCTCCGTTATTACCGAAAAAGCGTTCCCACCTCAATTGCCGTTAAAAATGACCGGACGCTGAGTCAGACGTATCTGGAAATGGCCGAGGTTTTCCAGGTAACGCACCAGCCGGACTCCGCCGTTACGTACGCCCGCGAAGCGCTGCAACTGGCCCGCTCGTCGGATATGCTGACTACGGTGCAGAAAGCCAGTGTTCTACTGTCGGAACTGTATGAAGTCGCCGAACCTCGACGGTCGCTGACCTATCTTAAACTGGCATCGGTGGCCAGAGATAGCCTACTCAGCGAAGTGAAGATCAAAAATTTTCAGAACATCGAGTTTAACGAAAGAATGCGGCTGGAGGACGCTCAGCGACTGATAGAGGCTTACCGGACCCGAATTACCCTTTATCTTTTGGCCGGAGGGCTTGGTGCGTGCTTTATGATTGCCTTGATTCTGTTTCGCAACAATCGGCAAAAGCAAAGGGCTAACGTTTTACTGCAAAAGCAACGCGACCAAATCGGTACGGAACGGCATAAAGTGGAGCAGGCATTGACGGAATTAAAAGCTACGCAGGCCCAACTCATCCAAAAAGAAAAACTCGCCAGCATGGGTGAGCTGACCGCCGGTATCGCTCATGAGATTCAAAACCCCTTGAACTTCGTCAAGAACTTCTCCGAAGTGAGTACGGAACTCGTTGAGGAACTACAGGAGAGTTTACTACAAGACCTGCCTGATACTAAGAAAGAGTACGCTCAGGAACTCGTTGGGGACCTGCGTCAGAATCTGGCGAAGATCACCCACCACGGCAGCCGGGCATCAGCCATTGTTCGGGGAATGTTGGAGCACTCGCGAGCCAGCCCGGGCGAGAAAGAGCCCACTGACCTTAACGCCCTGACAGATGAGTACCTGCGACTGGCTTATCATGGCCTCCGGGTCAAAGACAAGACCTTCAACGTCACGCTCCACACGGATTTTGGTACGAACTTACCCAAGACAAACGTAGTGGCTCAGGACATGGGCCGGGTGCTGTTAAACCTCTACAACAACGCTTTTTATGCCGTGCAGCAGCGGAGCAGGCAAACTGAAGAGATCTTTTCGCCTACGGTATGGGTGAGCACTTGCGAGCGAGCAGGGCAGGTGCAGGTACGAGTGCAGGATAACGGCTTGGGTATACCTGAAGCCATTAGAGATAAAATTTTCCAGCCCTTCTTCACCACCAAGCCAACCGGCGAAGGCACTGGGCTGGGGTTGAGTCTCAGCTATGACATTGTGACTAAAGGGCATGGGGGTACGCTGGAGGTGCAAGCCGAACCGGACCAATACACCGAATTCATCATCACTCTACCCATCCGTTAACAGACCGCCCTGCGACAACTCCTACCCTCTTTTACAGATTTTTTTAGAGCTTAAAGCTCAGCCTGTTTTCCACCCGAAGAGTCTGCGCCCGGAAAGACGGTTTAAGAATCTTATCAACAGCGTAATTTTATACAGTTTGGAATGATTGGTTCTTAGCCCAAGCACCACCGCCAGTAGTACTACCCGCTGTATGTGGCTAATTGCATTTTACAGGCATTAAAATGAAAAGCAGTGGTTTTATAAGTACGCTTACAGGCTCCTCAGCATAAGGCTATCGCTTTGTCATCATGCGGATTAACGCCACAAACTCCCTGCCTTAATGAATCTAACGCTTTTTTATCCCCTCCCCTAACAGCAACAGCGGTACCGGGTAAACGAGCTACGGCGGGACACGGTCATCCAGTCGGACATTTGTCACGGGCGGACGCCGATGCGGCTGGGCCAGTTGTCAATTAAAGCCCACCAGTACCCGTTAGCGACCAACGGCCGTAAAGATTGGCTTCTGTCTTAAACCGCGATTCAGGGGAGGTCAACGGGCAGGTAAACACTGAACGTAGTGCCCTGACCCAACTGGCTGGTAGCTGTAATGGCACCGCCGTGATTAGCCGCCACTTTCGCGCAGATCGCCAGACCAACGCCTGTCCCGGCAAATTCATTCCGGCTGTGCAACCGCTGAAATACCTCAAAAATACGGTCTACGTATGTTTCGTCGAAACCAATGCCATTATCCGCTACGTCGATGCGATGATAGGTAGCAGCCGTCCGGGTCGGTTTTACCGAAGTGGCCAGTTCAGAAGCCGCTACCAGTCGGGTACTGATCTCGACTACCGGGGCTACGTTAGGTGACCGAAACTTCAGGGCGTTACTCAACAGGTTTTGAAAAAGCTGGCCTAATTGAGACGCGTCTCCCCAGATAGCAGGTAACGGATCAATGGTTACCCTGGCCCCTGCTTCCGCAATAAGCAGGTCTAAATCAAGCGTTGCCTGTTGGGCTAGTTCGGTAAGCGATACCAATACGGCCGATTCTGACCGGGTAGCGATGCGGGAAAAAGCTAACAGATCCCGAATCAGCGCCGACATCCGGCTGGCTGCGGTTTGCATTCGTTTCAGATGGGCTACCCCTTCGCCTAACTGATGAGCGTACTGGTTGTTGAGCAGATCGCCAAAGGCCTGAATCTTACGCAGGGGTTCCTGTAGATCATGACTGGCGACGTAGGCAAACTGCTGTAAACTCTCGTTGGAGCGGTTTAACTCCTCGATCTTGCTTTCAAGCTGGTGTTGCAACTGCCTCAGGCGGGTAAAGTCGGTGAAGTGGATAACTACTTCCTCGTTGAGCTTAGCCGTACTCATTAGATTATACAGATCCAGCCCATCCTGGTCGTAGTGGATCTCAAAGGTGAGGGGCTGACCGGTGATGTAGGTTTCTACCGGGTTGGTAAAACTCACGGTCTCCAGATAACCGGGAAATACCTCGCTCACCCGTCTACCCTGCAAGGATTCGGGGGAGGCATTGGCATAAGCGGCATAGGCCTGGTTGGTCAGCTTGAAGCGAAAGTCAATGATGTGCCCCTGATCGAAAACAGGCTGCAGCACCTGCATGGGTTCTTTAAACAAATTAATGATTGTTTGTAGATACTGGTTAGCCTGGACGACCGCTCCCAGTTGCACTTCCGCTGTGATGTCCACAACGGTGTTAATGATGTATAGTAGTTCATGCTGTGGGCCAAGAACGGGCTTGTTGACCACTCGCCAGACACTTTCCTCCAAGACATGTGTTTCGGTAGGTCGCTCGTAGCGTAGGTTGGCCACTACCTGTGGCTGTTTGGTTTGTACCACCAGGGTCAGCGACTGGAGGAGTTGCGGGGCCATGGCCTGGTTAAGCCCGTCACTGAAGAACACCTCAAACACCCCATGGCCTACCAGCCTCTCGCGTTGTAGGCTGAGGGCTACCAGGTAATCGTCGGAGACGGCGGCAATGGTAAAAGTTGGGGCATTCGGTAAGAGCACCAGATGATTACCGGGTATGGCATGAATGAGTAGGGCATTAAAGGGCAAGTTCTCATAGCCGATTTGGGTGTTCTTCATAAAGGACCTGCCTGTCATTAGGCTTTAAGAGCGGTTAGGTACGGATTCGTACGGGCAAACCTGACTGCCCGTCGCACTTTATTCACAGCGGCTCTAAACTACAACCAAGTTCCTTATTTACCTGCACTCGCCGAAGGATAGGTAGCGTAGCAAACTGTAAACTGTTCCTATACTTCGCAGGATGACTTGTATTTTCATGTTATCCTGACCGGGTGTTACGAACGAGTCAACCTGTACACTGTCTTGTACTTCTTTGAGTCATCGTTTACAGAAAAATAATGTTTATCGCTGTCCAGAGCCGCAACAATCACTTTTTCTGGCCTGGTTACTCAGTGGAGTCCCACCACATCTATCAGCGGATGTATAACCACAGGGTGGTTTTGTTGTCTTTTTATCAACCCTGAGTCTGTTCCCCTTATCCGCCAACCGCTTTTTCCCGGAGAATAGTACTTTTTAAACTTGTCTGCTTCTCTTCAAGTTAGGCCATCTACGGCCTTGTTCACCTACCCTCGATTCGATGACTGACTCCTCGACCGACGAAGCGGAATCCGCTGCATCCCATGCAGCTATCGCTTTTGCTCTGGCGGCCGCTGGCCTTGGGGCCTGGGACGTATCAATTCACACCGGGCAGATTAAGCTCGACGACGCAGGCCGGACCTTGCTGAGCCTGCCTAGGACAAACGAATATACCTATCAACAAATCCTGAGCCGCGTTCATCCCTACGATCTTGACCGGGTGTTGCAGGCCGTTCAATGGGCGACGAATCCGCAATCGGGCGGTGCCTGCGACTGCTCCTGCCGCATCATTGGGGCCGACGATGGACGCCTACGCCGGATACGGTTCATAGGGCGCAGCTATTTCAACCAGGCGGGTGAGGTGTACCGCTGTGCCGGCGTTGCTCAGGACGTAACCAACGACGCAGAAACCCATGCTATTCGGCCCAGCGAAGAACGCTACTATAGCCTGTTCCAGTCGATAGACGAAGCCTATTCCATCGTAGAGGTGCTGTTTGATGCCGACGCTACCCCGGTGGATTACCGGGTACAGGAAGCCAACCCCGCCTTTGAAAAACTAACCGGACTCCGCCATGCGGTGGGTAAAACGATGCGCGAACTCGTACCCACCCTTGATGTAAGCTGGATTGAGCCCTGCGGGGCAGTGGCCCTGACGGGCGAAGCCCGTCGGTTCGGTGGTCCGGTGGCCGGACTCGCTAACCGCTGGTTTGACGGCTATGCGTTTCGGCTGGGGGATGCCCCAAGCCGACTAGTTGCCGTGAGACTCTGCGACATTACTGAGCGCAAACGCCGGGAAGCGAATGGGGCCTTCTTAGCCCAGATCACCGACGAGTTCACCCGCCGGTTGTCGGCCGAAGCGATCATGCAGACGGTCGGAGCCCGGATCGGCCAGTACCTGAACGTAGCGTCGGTCAACTTCTTGGACATTGACGAATCGGCGGAAAAAGAGCTGACGGTGAGCTACTTCTGGGGGAAACCGGGCGTTCCCATCCTGCTGGGGCAGTATCATATCCGGGACTTTCTGACCGAAGAGTTCGAGCGGGCCTGCCGGGCGGGCGAAACCTATGTCATCAACGACACCCAGACCGATCCCCGCACCGATGCGGCTGCCTATGCCGCGCTGGCCATCGGCGCCTATGTGAACGTTCCCTTTCATTACCAGAGCCGGTGGACCAACATTATGGCCATCACCGACACCCAGCCACGGGTGTGGCGCGCCGATGAACTGGAACTGTTCGGCGAGCTGGCCAACCGCATTTTTCCCTGGCTGCAACGCGCCCGCGCTCAGGAAGCCCTGCGCCAGTCGGAAGAACGGTTACAAGTAGCCATCAAGGGTGCCCACATCTTTACCTGGGAAGTCAATCCACAGACCGGCGAACTACTCACCTCGCCAAATTTGCGGGAGGTGCTTGGCTTCGAACTGACCACCGATGCGGGCGAAAACGTCCGCCACATCCACCCGGATGACTACGACTGGGTGACCCGGGCAACCGAACAGGCCCTGGCCAGCGCGGAAAAGCTAACCATCGAACACCGCCTTGTTAACCCGCAGACCGGCGAAACGATTTGGGTGCAGGTCCACGGACAGCTGGTGCCGGATAATGCCTCTTCGCCCGGCCGCTTTATTGGCATCACTCAAAATATCACCGGGCATAAACTGGCCGAACTGGCCGTTGAGGAAAGCCGAACCCGGTTGCAAAAAGCCATTCAGATTGACACCGTCGGTGTTCTTTTCTTTGATGATACAGGCCGGTTCCTGGAGGCCAATGATGCCTTTCTGACCATGACGGGGTATAGCCGCCAACAGTTTGAAGAGCAGTTACTGGCCACCGATGACATTACCCTGCCCGAGTGGATGCCCCGCACCCGGCAGGCGCTGGACGAACTGAAAACGAAAGGCCAGACTACGCCCTATGAAAAAGAATTCAAACGCCCCGATGGCTCGCACTGGTGGGGAATCAACGCTGGCACGAGACTTAGCCCCAATGAGAATGTAGAATTCATTGTGGACGTTTCGGGCCGGAAGCAGGCCGAAGACAGCCTGCGGCAAGCCGACCGGCGCAAGGATGAGTTTCTGGCCACGCTGGCCCACGAACTGCGCAACCCGCTGGCTCCCCTGAGCAATACGCTCCAACTCCTGAAACTGACCGCCGGTAATGATCAGACGCTGGCCCCGGCCGTAGCGATAATGGTCCGACAGGTCGATCATTTAATCCACTTGGTGGATGATCTGCTGGATGTGAGCCGCATCAGTCAGGGTAAACTTGAGCTTCGGCGGGAGCGGATTGACCTGCGGGACGTGGTCAGTCAGGTGGTTGATGCGGGCAGACCACTTTATGAGGCCGGCGGCCGTGAACTAACCGTGACCCTGCCAAACAGGCCCATCTACCTCAATGGCGATCGGACCCGGCTGGTCCAGATGGTGAGTAACCTGCTGAACAATGCCACTAAATTTACCCACCAGGGCGGTCATATCTGGTTAACCGTAGAGCGGGCCGGTCAGCCGTCAGGGGACGCGGCTCTGCTGCGGGTCCGCGATGATGGCATCGGCATTGCCCCTGACCAGTTAGAGACCATTTTTGAGCTGTTTACCCAGGCCGACCACACCCTGGAACGGTCGCGTAATGGTTTGGGTTTGGGCCTGACGCTGGTCAGGCAGCTGGTCGAACTGCACGGCGGTCGGGTGGAAGCGCACAGCAAGGGGTTAGGGCAGGGCAGCCAGTTTACGATGCACCTGCCCGCGCTGGCCGAGACGACAACCCCGCAGCCCGCTGCCGATACCGGCACCAACCCCACCAGCGGCTACCGGATTTTGGTGGTAGACGACAACCCCGATGCCGCCGTTACGCTGGCCATGCTGCTGAAACGCATGGGCCATCAGGTTCACATCCGTTTTAATGGTCGGGAGGGCATAGCCGCCGTTGAAAGCCTGCATCCCGAGGTGGTCGTGTTAGACATTGGGATGCCGGGTATAAATGGCTACGATACGGCCCGCCTGATTCGGGCGCAACCGGGGAGCCAGTCGCTGGTGCTGATTGCCCTAACCGGGTATGGCCAGGCAGACGACCGGCGGCTCAGCCAGGCGGCCGGCTTCGACGCTCACTTAGTCAAGCCGGTGGATATGGCCGCCCTTACCCAACTGCTGAGTTCGTTACCGGCTCAGCGGGGTAATCCATAAGCGGCTTATTTTCTATAGTGGAGTAGCTGGCCAGAGGGTAAGCAGCGATAACCAAAATGCGGTACCCATGATGAAGAGTGCCGCAGCTGTCACCCGCCAGGAACTATGAGCGGAGCAGCACTTTGGTAAATCAAGAGGAAGGGCATATGGCCTTGCTGCTGACAGTCAATGCGTTAAAGAAAATGTCGGGCAACCAAATGACTTTGATCAGCTTAGCTGCTCTGGGCTTTTTATGTGGGTTTGATCGGCGTTGCCGTGTCCACGAAATTTTCGTCCTTGGCGTATTCAGGACCGAAAACCAGTTTTTAAATCAGTACAGTTTGGCGTGGTGAGCCTGTTGAACAGACAACTGCTTTTTGTCAGTTGACTTACTGTATAAAAGCAGTTGTCTTTGTGGAAACACGTCTTATCGATGGCCACAGTAAGTTCACACACTGCCCCCGCATCGGCTAAGCGCCGACGGCCCACGTTAACAGCCGCCGATCCGGCCGACTACCGACCCCAACAGGTGTCAGGGCTGGCTATCATTGAGCAGGCCCGCCAAGGCGTCGCTACCCGGCAGGTCGACCAACTCACCCAGCTACCTCAGATCTCCTTCAAGGAGATGGCCACCTTGCTCCAGATCGCCGAACGTACCCTGCATCGATTCCGCAACGAGGGCCACTTAGACCAGCAAGCTTCCGAGCGGCTTCTGTTGCTCGAGAATCTGACAGCACATGGGCTGTTAGTCTTTGATGGGCGCACCGACGCCTTAGCCGACTGGCTGCGCTACCCCTTAAAGGAGTTGACCAACCAGCCACCACTTACCTTACTCACAACGATTAGTGGCTTCGGGCTGGTCGACGATGTGTTGACACGGATCGAGTATGGCGTTTACTCTTGAGCCGATAGTCCCAGATGCTGGTTTACCGACTTTATAAAAGCACTTACATTGCCGATCCACTCTCGGCTGAAGGGGCTCGACGGGCAGGTGGCCGTTGGAATCCCAAAGGCTTCGGCAGCGGCCGACCGCCAATATTGTATACGTCTGCCACGCCGGAATTAGCCTTGCTAGAGGTGGTGGCCCATCTCAATCCCAGTTTCATACCCGACTTCCATCTATTGGTACTGGACATACCGGAGGATTATAGGACCATTTCACTAGCCGAACTCTCCCCAACTGGCCCGACGAGCACCCGGACGACTCACTGCCGGTGTATTTGTCAGACTGGTTCAAGCAACCTGATACGTTAACGGTATCGGTCCCTTCGGCTATTGTCAGCCGTTCGCGTAATTACCTCCTGCACACGCTTTATCCTATTTTCAGTGATCGGGTGAAGATCATCGAGAACGAACCGTTTCAAATTGATACCCGCATCATTAAAGGTAGGTTGTAAACGGAAGTCGACTGTACCGAGGAATCACCTTTTATCGCCTGATAAGCTCATTAAAAAGCGACTAATCACTGGTCAGTCTCCTGAAATTTCGCTGTGCTGCTCGAAACACCCCTTTCCACTTCGTATACGATGGATACGGTACCGTGTTCACCCTAAAGGTAGCTTAAGCCTTGTTCGTTTAACCGCTGTCATACACCGCGGCTGATTCTGCCGCGCGCCAGATAAACTCCCAACGCCCTGACTGATGAGCCGGGGCGTTGGGAGGGAATGGATACAAAAAGCATACGGGCTAATGACCCTTCAGTACGCGGATGGTCTGGGTCTGGGTCGGGGTGGTGGCCCGCAGCAACAACACGCCCGCCAACTGTCGGCTAACGGTAAACCGCACGTGCTCCAACGCATCGGCCCGCTCCAGGGTACGCTGCCCGATGGGTAGGCCCTGTATATCGGTCAGCTGAAGCATCAACGAACCACCCTGGGCACCCGTCACCTCTACCTCCAGAGTCTCCCCTACGGGGTTACCCAGCACCCGAAGGGTCAATGGCAGGGCGGTTTCGGCCGATAAGCGGGTGGGCTGGGGTGTGGTGGTGCAGGCCTGGCGATAGTTCCACACAAAGTAGGTGGAGCGGGTGGCCTGATCCTGAATAGCGATGGTGCTCTGGTTGGCATCGAAACTCAAACTGTACTGGGTGCCGAGTTTGCCGGTGATGGTGATGCCGTTGAGGAACAGGTCGGGCAGAGCGGGGGCAAAGGTGCCGTTGGTATAGCCCACCACGAAGTTCACGCCCGTGAGCACCGAGTTGGTGGTCAGACAGCTAAAGGAGGTAATGGTGAGCGTGGCCGGGCCGGTGGGTGTTGGCGGCTGAGTGGCCGAGGCACTCACGGCGAGGGTGAACTGGCCACTGCTCGAACCCGCTACATTGGTCGCCGTGATGGTCACTGTGGGCGTCTGCACGGTGGTGGGTGTTCCCGAAATAGTACGGCTACCGGCATCGAAACTTAACCCATTGGGCAGGCCCGTGGCGGAGTAACTGATGGGAGCGGTACCGGTGAAGGGCGGTACCCCATAGTTGAAGGGTGTGCCCACTGTTGCGGTTTGGTTAGGCAAAGCGGGGGCCACCGGCGCGGTTGGGCTGGGTGACGTCACCGGAGCGGCACAGGCTTGGCGGAAGTTCCAGGTGAAGTAAGTAGAGCGAGTGTCCTGATCCTGAATGGGTAGCAGACTCTGGTTCTGATCGAAGGGGAAGGTGTAACTCTGGCCTAACTGCCCCGTAATCGTTACTCCATTGATGAACAGGTCGGGCAGAGCCGGGGCAAAGGTGCCGTTGGCATAGCCCACCACGAAGTTTACGCTGCTCAACGCGCCATTGGTGCTGAAGCAGCTAAAGGAGGTAATGGTGAGCGCCCCCGGATCGGTGGGGGGCGGGCTGGTCACCGTCACACTGACCACCGCGCTGGCACTTTGACTGGTGGGACGGGTGGCATCGGTGGCCACCACGGTGAAGGTGCTGACCCCCGCCGGTAAACCTGATACTAATGCCGTGTTGCCGTTGAGCGTAATAGTGCCGGGGCCACTGAAGGCATACTGGATCGGACTGGTGCCGCCGGTCACGAAAGCCGACAGGGTGGCCATGCCCGTAGTGAGCAGCGTGGTGGGCGTGGCCTGGAGCGTCAGCGAGAGCGGGGCGACCACCACCGGGGCCGGACTGACGGTGATGGTGAAGCCCGTGGTGGCACTCAGCCCACCGGGGTCGGTAGCCGTCACCGTCACCGTGGTCACCCCGCTGAGCGAGGGCGTGCCGCTGATACGGCGCGTGGCCGGATCGAACACCAGGCCGTTAGCGGGTGTCAGGCTGGCCGTGTAGGTGAGGCTGTTGGGCGTGTCGTCGGTGAAGGCCGCCACCGTATAGGCAAAGGAGACGCCGACGGTAGCGGTCTGGTTGGCATTGGGCGTGGCCACGGGGGCGGCATTGACCGTGCTGACGGTCACGCTGGTGCTGCTGCTACAGCCGCTGGCATTAGTCACGGTCACCGAGTAGGTACCGGCGGTGACGGAGATAGTGGAGTTGGTCTCGTTCGTGGACCAGAGCTGGGTAGTGCCGCCCGATGCGGTGAGCAGGGTGGTGCCTCTTGGGGTGACAGTGAGGCTGCCGCTGATGGTGGCCGTGGGTAGGGTGGTCTCGGCCGTCACCGTGCTGCTGGTGGTGCTCACGCAGCCATTGGCGTTAGTGACCGTCACTGAGTAGGCGCCGGGCGCATTGACCAGGGCCTGGTTGCCGTTTTGACTGACGATGCCCGGCCCGCTAAAGGCGTAGCTGGTGCCGCCCCCCGCCGTTAAGGTCAGGCTCGTTTGGGCGCAGGTTAGTGTCGTCGAGGGACTGGCCGAAATAGTGGCTACGGGTGGGGCATTGACCGTGAGCGAGAAGGCGGTGCTGGTCACGCTGTTACACGCGCCGGTGACAATGACCGAATACGAGCCACTCTGGGCGGGCTGCACATTGGCCAGCGTGAGCGGAGTCGCAGACTGGCTGGGGCCGACGGGCGTACCCGTGGCGTTAACCAACTGGTAAGTAAACGCGCCCGTACCGCTCACGCTGAGGGGAATACTGACGGTGCTCCCCTGACAGACCAGCGAGCCACTGGGGGGCTGCTGGGTGATGGTGGTGGCAAGGTTGGGTTGCCCCTGAAACTCATAGGCTCCCCGATCAATGGTCGTGTTGACGAAGCGCGGGTTACCGGCCAGATCGGTGGTGGTGCTATTGGCTGCATTAGAGCCGGTGTTGATGGCCGGGCTACAGCCGTTGAGCCGCGCATCGGTAGAGCTCACAAAGGGCGAGATAGTCGTGGTCAGGTTGTTGCCCCCATCGGTGTAACCCGCCACCCCAGCTTCCAACAGACTGTAGGTGATTGTTATACTACTTTCTTGTCCAATATAAAACGTATTGGCTCCCTCATTGCCAAACAGCACGCAGTTGGTCAGCGTGCAACCACTGCTGCTTCCATTGAACATCCCCCCGGCATCGTAATCAGTCGAATTACTCAGGAAGCTACAGTTGATCAGTTTAGGACTACTGTAGTTATAATTATACATTCCTCCCCCTACGTCACCAGCTTTATTGTCCACAAAGCTACAGTTGGTTAGCGTGGGACTACTGCCGCCCTCATTGCTCATTCCCCCGCCAGAGATAGCCGAATTAGTTAGGAAGCGACAGTTTGTCAGGGTGGGACTACTACGCTCATTGCTCATTCCCCCGCCATAGCTTTCCTTTGAATAAGCGTTTCTGACGTTGGCATTGCCTCCGGTGATGGTAATGCCATCCAGCACCGCCGTCTCGGCCAACCCATTCGGATTGAAGACGACGTGGTAGCTGTTGTCGGCGTTGTCACCTATGGTGCCGATGTCGCCACTAAATACCGTGGTGAAGCTGGTAGGGTTGCGTTCGGCCAGGGTGGGAACGCCCGTGGCGGCAAAGCCCCCCAGGATGCTCACCCCGTTCTTCATAGTAAAGCTCACTGTGCGATCGGTGTTGGCATTGCCACCGGGCTTGTAAGTGCCCTGGGCTACCCAGACCTGCTGAGCACCGGTGAAGTTGATCTGGCTTTGCAGGTCGCCACTGGCATCGGCCCAACTGTTGCCGCTGCCCGTTGCGCCCATTCTGACGTAGCGGATAGTTGAAGGTGGTACACTGACCGTCAGCCCGTAAGGTGCACTTACCCCCGAGCAGCCGGTGGCGTCCCGACCCAGCACCGTGAGGGTGAAGCTACCGCTTTGGGTAGGCGTACCACCCAGCACGCCCGTGGTGGCCAGACTCAGCCCCGTCGGCAAACTGCCGCTGGCCAAGCTGTAGCTGTAGGGGTTAGCTCCTCCCGAAGCGGTGAAGCTCTGGCTAAAGGCTACGCCCTGGGTAACGGTAGTAACGGTGGGGTTGGTGACACGAACCACTGCCGTGCTGCTGGCCACGCGGGTGCTGGCCGTAGCCGTACAGCCATTGGCCGAGGTTACTGTTACCGAATACAGGCCCGGACTGCTTACTGTGGCTTGATTGGTAGTACCAAGCTGGCTCGCCCCCTGACTGAACTGATAAGCGAGCGTCGCACCGATCAGTCCATTGGGGTTAGCCGTCAGTGTCACACTCGTTACCGAACAGGTTAGACTACCACTGCTGACCAAACTGGCCACGGGAGCCGTCTGGTCCTGGCCCACACTCACGCTGGCTACGGCTGAGCAACCGGCCCCATTACTCACCGTTACCGAGTAGGTACCGGATGAGCTGACCGTCCGAACGGCGTTGGTTGACCTGTCATCCCAGACGTAGCTGCTGCCCCCGCTGGCCGTTAGGCTCACCGTCGGGCTGGCGCAGGTCAGTGTTGGATTCGTCGGGCTGATGCCGGCGGTCACGGTTGCATTCAGCGTGACGCTGACCGACACCGTTTTGGTACAGCCATTCGCCTGGTCAGTGGCCGCAACATACAGTGTCGTACGGCTGCCAGGGGCCAGATTGGTGGCCGTGAACATGTTGCTGCCCCGGTCATAGGTGCCCGCCGACTGGGTTAGTGCCGGATCGGTGTACCAGGTAGTGCCCACCGAAAACTGGCTGCTGTTACCACCCAGTTGCAGGGCCGGGGTAATGGTGTTGCTGCAACTGCTGATGGGGGTCGCAATCACATCGTTATTGACCACGTTGGGAATGGGATTGCCTTGGGGGTAGCTGATGAGGCCGTTGTTGGTCAGCGTACCGGTGTTGCTGTGGGGCCGGGTGGTGCTGACGGTGAACAGGCCCGCGTTGGTCAGGCTGTTGCCGTTGTTGATCGGAGCAACGACCGTTAACGTGGCGCAGGCACTGTTGGCGAAGGTGCCCGCATTAGCGATGCCATTACCCCCGATGTTACCCAACGTGCCGACGGTGACCGTACCCGCATTGGTGAAGGTGGCCATTACATTGTTGGTAAGGCCGTCCTGATTGGCCGCCGTCCGGTCAATTTGGATAAGACCACCGGCCTGGTTGGTAAACACAGCCGCTACGGTACCCTCCTCATTGCCATTCAGTATACCCCGTTCACCCAGGGCCACGTTATTGCCCATCCGGATCTGGCCCGCATTGGTAAAATTATTTAGGTTGGTCAGGCCGCGATTTACCCGGTCGATCTGGATTTCGGCACCGGCGCTATTGACGAATGAAATGCCACCGATGAGCATACCCCCTGATCCCGTAAAAGCAACCGTTCCGATAAGGATTTTCCCGTCGTTCAGGAACGTTCCACCAGCATGCCAGATGCCATTGCCAAATGCCCGGTCAGCCCTGATTTCACCGGTGGCCGTATTGGTAAACGCCCCGAGATTGTTGATACAGTCCTGCGCTGACAGGGCGACGTTGCCAATGGTCAATCTCGACGCATTGACGAAGGTGGCGAAATTTACAACCCCATAACCTGTCCGGTTGATGGTGATAGCTCCCCCCGGATTGTTGGCAACGATTCCCTCTTCCACTCGAAGACCAAAAATACCCGCGTTCGCCGTGCTGCCAATCGTGATGGCTCCCGTATTGGTAAACGTTCCCGACAAATGCAGCAACGCAAAATTCGTAGAACGGTCGATGCTGATCTGCCCCCCGGCGTTGTTGGCTATGCCGCGGTTCCAGAAGCCGATCTGACCAATGGCGGCCGTGTTGCCCAGCACCAGCTGACCCGCGTTCTGTACCGTTCCCCGGTTGCTGAAGGCCATTGTATTTCCATCCAGACTCTTCGAGTCGTTGATGGTCAGGCTACCCGCAGCCGTGATGCTCAGCGAGGCCCCGCTTTGCACCTCGACCGATTTAGCCGTAGCCGGGGTGCTCAGCACGGGTTGATTAGCCGGTGCCGAGGGAATAACCACATCATCGGTGGCGGTGGGCACGGTGCCCGAAGCCCAGTTACCGGCCGTATTCCAGTCGGTGCTCAGGCAACCCGTCCAAGTAGGCCCTGATAAGCCTGCCCCACAACCGGGCAGCACTGTCAGCACGTAAGCCGCACTCACGTCCGTACAGCCGATGGCGTCACGGCTCAACACCGTGAGAGTGAAGCTGCCTGCCTGGGTAGGGGTTCCCGACAGCACGCCCGAGGTGGCCAGACCCAGCCCCGAAGGCAGACTGCCGCTGACCAGACTATAACTGTAGGGACTCGTGCCACCCGACGTGGTGAAGGCCTGGTTGAAGGCAACGCCCAGCGTTGCCGTGCTTACACCAGGCGTAGTGATCACGATTGTGGTCGCTCCCTGTACTTCGTAAGCGCCCATGTCGATACGGCCGGCCGGCGCTCCGGTCCCGTTGAAAAAGCGGGCATTACCAGCCAGGTCGATGTTGCCCACTGTTGTGCTAGATGTGGCCGGATCGCCCGCGTCGATGGCCGCTGAGCCACACCTCAGCAGGGTGGTCGTGGTATTGGCGAAAGGCGAGATGGTGGCGGTCAGGTTGCCCGTTCCAGGGTTGTAACCCGTCACCGACGACTCGAACAAACTGTAGCTGGTGGTGATGAAAGCGCCCTGCTGGTTGTTGAAGGTACTGGCCCCGCCGTTACCCCACACCACACAGTTGGTCAGCACGGGGCGGCTGGTTCCCTGAAAAGCAACGTTGCCCATCGCCCCACCGCAGGCAGCCGAGTTGGACTGAAACGAACAGTTGGTCAGACTGGGATTGCCGTTGCCCCCCACACTCCCATCGTTGTAGATGGCCCCGCCCCGATTGGCGGCATTGCTCTGGAAGGCACAGTTGATCAGACTGGGGTTACTGTTGCCGTTCGTGTAACCAGCGTTGTGGATGGCCCCGCCCCCATTGTCGGCCCTGTTAGCCAGAAACAGACAGTTACGAATCAGGGGGCTACAACTGTTGCCCGCTCCATTGCCGTTGTTAATCATTCCCCCGCCCGAATCGTCGGGCGAGTTGCTGCCATTGGCGTTGCCACCGGTAATGAGAAAGCCATCGAGCACCGCTGAGTTGGTCAGGCCCGGCGGGTTGTTGATGACGTGGTAACTGTTGTCGGCGGTGTTGCCTGCGGTGCCAATGTCGCCACTGAGCACGGTGGTAAAGCTGCCAGGGTTTCGCGCGGTTAAACTGCTGGGGTTGCCCGTGGCCGCAAAGCCCCCGTAGATGGCCACCCTATTCTTCATAGCAAAGCTGAGACTGCGGTCAGTGTTGGTTGACGGGCCGGGTTTATACGTACCCTGGGCCACCCACACCTGTTGATTTTCGCAACTGGCCTGGATTGTGGCCTGTAGATCTCCGCTGGCATTGGCCCAGCTGTCGCCCGAGCCCGTACCGGCTCCCCCCATTTTTACATACTGAACGGTCAATAGGTTTGCCTGGTACTCGTAGGCACCCATGTCGATGCGGTCCGGTGTTGCGGTGCCCCCGCTGGAGAAGATCCTGGGGTTACCAGCCAGATCGGTGGCGGTGGTGTTCACCCCGTTGTTACCGCTGTTAATGGCCGGGGCACAGGTGTTGAGCCGGGCATCGGTAGCGCTAACGAAGGGCGAAACGGTAGTAGTCAGGTTGTTACCCGCATCGGTGAAATTGGTTACCCCAGTCTCCAACAGACTGTAGGTGACATTTATACTATTAGCCTGATTAGAAAACGTAGCGGCTCCTCCATTGCCAAACAACACACAGTTGGCCAGCGTAGGATTAGTAGTACCATAGTTGTACATGGCCCCGCCCCGAAAAGCAGCCGAATTACCCTGGAAGGAGCAGTTGGTCAGCACCGGACTACTGGTGCCATTAGAACGCCCATCGTTATAGATAACCCCGCCAAAGTTAGCCGAATTGCCCTGAAAGGAGCAGTTGGTCAGCACCGGACTACTATCGCTATAATTAGACCCACTGTTGTAAATAGCCCCACCGATTTGAGCCGCCGAATTGCCCAGGAAGACGCAGTTACGAATTAGCGGATTACAGTCATAGTAATTTCCCTGGTTAAACATCCCACCGCCCGAGTCAAAAGGATCGCCCCCCCCATTGGCCCGGCCACCTGTGATGACGAAGCCGTCCAGCACCGCGCTGGTGGTCAGGCCAGTAAAGTTGTAGATAACGTGGTAGCTGTTGTCGTCGATGCTACCTGCGGTACCAATGTCCCCACTCAGCGTAGTACTGCTGGGCGTGGCCTGATTCACCGCCGGACGCTGGCTCAGGCTGGTTTCGCTGCCCGCGAAGCCGCCGTAAATGGCTACCCCATTCTTCATGGCAAAACTGATGGTACGGTCGGTGGTTGTGGTGGGTTTATACGTACCGGCAGCCACCCACACCTGATCGCCGACGTCACTGGCCGTAATGATAGTCTGCAAATTGCCGCTGGCGTTGGCCCAGCTACTGCCGTTGCCCGTGCCCGTGGCAGCGGGTTTAACGTAGCGAATGGCCTGGGCCTGGGCCAGTAGGCTAACGCCGAGCAAAAGCCCGAGCAGGCTGAGGCCTCGCACCAGGGAACGAGTAAAGGAAGGTAAAGAAAGCGTCATAAAGATGATTGGTTGAATGATGTTTTACCCGAGAAAAGAAATTGATTCATAAGTGGGGAATGGTGGGCGGGACTACCGGGTGCTGGGTAATGGGGCCATGACCCAGTAGCGCGCCCTCAGCCGGGCCGAGCCGCGCCCGGCTGGAAACGAAACATTGGCTACGCATCCCCCTCCCGAACACAAAGACTCCGCAACCGATCCCGAGACCGCTTCAGGCGCATCTTGACGGCACTTTCCGAGAGCTGATAGTGCTGGCAAAGGACTATAACAGATAGTCCCTGCTCGTACCGGAGTCGCAACAGGTCCCTATCCGGCGGGGGCAGCTTTGCCAGTTGCCGCTCCATGAACCGGAGTTGATCCTCGTCCGCATCATCCGTAAAGGGGCTACTGCCGGCGAGGGTCTGGACGAGGTCCGGCACCAGGGGCACGGTGGGCAATCGCTGGCGCCGTTTATGCTGATCCAGACAGTGGTTATAGGCAACGGCGTAGAGCCAGGTTGAAAAGCTGGACTGGTGTTCAAAGGAGTCCAGCTTGCCGAACACTTTCAGAAAGATATCCTGTGCGTAGTCCTGGGCGGTCTGGGTATCGTTGGTAAAGGACAGACAGGTTCGATACACCTTACTTAGGTAGCGCTGGTAGAGCAGGTCAAAGCTCTGGGTTGAGGGGGTCGTCTGGCAAGCGTGGACGAGTTGCTCGTCGGCCAGTATATGGTTTTTCATCGTCGTTGAGTTAGGGTGTAGTCAGCCCCTGGCGGGAGTTATAAGTAGGATTGCACTCAGGCCAGCGTGGCACTGCCCGTGACGGCGGAGCACCGGCGAAATTAGGCTGGTGCCGGTCGCCACGGGCAATGCCACGAACGGAGGTATGGACACGTAAAGCATTCACAGAGAATAAGGATGAAAAAAGAGGAAGATCCGAAGGCATTCAACGCCGGATAACTGCCCTAAATCGGAGGCTGAGAAACGGAGGCTTTCCGGTCCCGAATGCCTGTGCAAGTTTAGCCGGAGGCCGTCAGACCGATGTGCAGATTTCGCCCAAATAGGTGCATATTTGGTGCACCACGCCCAAAAAAGGCAATAAAATGACCCATTTGTCTTATTTCTGGAAAATTAGAGGAGAGAACCGACGGGGCGTTCACTGGCCGAATTGACCGGAGCAGTTACCCGAAAGACCAGTCAGTGTGAGACATGAAAATCCCCAACTAAGGTACATTTAGTACACGTATCAGAATAAGATACTACTTACATTTGGCAGCTCACTCCCGGAAGGGGGCATTAAAATAGCATACGTTGAAAGCGCTCAGCCTGGTTATGGCCTTCTTATTCGGTTGCTGCTCGCTGGCCGGGGCGCAAAACTTTGCGGCCTCCGTTCAGCGGTATGGACCCGAGCAGGGGCTGGCCCACCGCGAAGTGAACGCCATTTTTCAGGACCGCCGGGACTTTATGTGGTTCGGTACCAAGCTGGGTCTTAGTTGCTTCGACGGAGCTACGTTCACGACTTATACCCGCGAAAAAAACGGACTCGATTTTGATGATGTCCATTCCATCGCTCAGGATGCCGACGGGCTGATGTGGCTCATGGGTCCCGTGGGGAAGTCAACCATCACCCTGTTTGATCCGGTAGCGGGCGTGGCCACCTCCTTCGGGAAACGCTTCCACCGATCCCGACCCAGCCACCCCCCCTCGGTAAAGCAGTTGTTGCTGGGTAGCCGGGACGGAACTATTGTTTTTGTCGATTACCAGCCGGCCAAACTGCATGTGTACCATCCCAAAACGGGGTTGCGGACGGTGGCATTACCCCAGTACACGACCCTGATCCTGGCGGCTGTTACGACTCGGAACACCGTTTGGGTTTTTGCCGACGAAACCAGGCTGGTTGAATTAACGATGGCCGGGCGCGTGTTGCACACCTACGATCACCCAAAAAAACTCTATGCCTGTGTGGGCCAACCGAATGCCCGTGCGGAACTCTTTTATCGATACAGCTTGTCAAATGGCCCAAGAGGGCCTATTGACAAGTTCTATAAAATTGACGGAGTGGGACATCCTCAGGCGCAGTCCCCCGCCCAAATCGAATCAGAGAAAATACAAAACCCACGCGCCTATGCCTTTAACCAGAGTGGGCTACTCTGGAATGGCTACCAGTTGCATGACTCCACCGGCCGGGTCGTCCTCGATATCACCAGCCAGTTGCCCGGCGGCATGATTGACAGCAAAAGTTTTCTTTGTGATCGGAATGGGGGAATGTGGCTGGGCACCAGCTTTGGACTCTACCAGACCCGGGTGGGCACAAACTACTTTCAGCGCTTATTCTATCGATCCGGTGACGGGAAACTGCCCGCCGTTCGGGGCATTACCGCCGTGGGCGATACGCTCTACACGAATCTGGAAAATGTGGGTTTATTCAGTAGTACGTATTCGGGTAAGTCGGCCCGCAGGCTGCTGGCTGAACAGGGGGTTTTCAACAGTATGAGCGACACGCTGGGCGGAAAGCTGTATTTAGGCCAGAGTAACATCCTGGTGGGGTACAATTACCAAACCACGAAAACCACCATGATGCCTACCCCCAGCCCGGGTGTGGTCTGGACTATTCATCCCTTCTCGACCAAACCCCAACGCTTGCTCGCGGGTGGCGACCCCGGCCTGTGGCTGGTCGATCCGGCCGCCAACCGGGTAACGCCCTTCCGGGGCTACAACCAGTTTCCCGAATTGGCCCAGGCCCACATCCTGCACATTGGCCATGACCGGCAGGGCACGATCTGGCTCTGCGCCACAACGGGGCTTTACACGGTTGACCCCCGAAAGGGCGTTACGGCCCGCTACTGGCGTAGCGGCAGGGGTACCTTCAGGCTGCCCGCCGACAGCTACCAGCATTTTTACCAGGCCCCCAACGGCCTTTTCTGGCTGGCTACGGCCAACGCCGGGCTGGTGCGCTGGGACCGCGCCCGGAACCGATACCGCCAGTTCAAACGGGCCGACGGGCTGAACAACGATAATATTTACGCGGTGTATGCCGACCGGCGGGGCCACCTCTGGCTCAGCAGCGACTATGGCATCATGCAGTTCGATCCGGTGCGGCTCACCACCCGGGCCTACACGGTGCAGGAGGGCATTACCCACAACGAGTTCAACCGCATCGCGCACTACCAGGATGCGCAGGGGCGGCTCTATTTCGGGGGTCTGAACGGCATAACGGTTTTCGACCCGCGTGATTTCGAGGCCGAGCCCCCGTTGCCCTCGCTGCCCCTGCGGGTGGTTTCCCTTCGCCAGTTCGATGCCGACCGCAATATGCTGGTCGACAAGACCGAAGAACTGCTTAAGACCAATCAGATCACGCTGCAGCCCAATGACCGGAGCAGTATTCTGGACTTTGCGCTGCTCAACTACACCGATGCCCAGAAAAATACGTATGCCTACCAGTTCCGGGGGGTAGACAACACCTGGCGCTACCAGACGGAGTCTTCCCTGCGGCTGGGTAACCTGCCCTACGGCGACCATGAACTGCTGATTCGGGGGCAGGCCGCCGACGGCCGATTGTCGTCGGCCATGCTATCTATTAGGGTGCGGGTATTGCGGCCGTTTTATCTGCGCGGCTGGTTTGCCTTTGCCCTGGTGTTTTTGTTGCTGGGCGGGGTGTGGGCCTGGGGGCGGTGGCGGGAATGGCAATACCGGAAGGCACAAATCCGGCTGCAGACCCAGATCAACGAGGCCACCCGGGTCATTGCCCGGCAGGCGCAGGACCTGTTGCAGCTCGACGAGACCAAATCCCGTTTTTTTGCCAACATCTCCCATGAGTTCCGCACGCCCCTGACGGTGATTCTGGGCATGGCCGATAACCTCCATCAGCAGGAAGACCCCAGGTTGCGGCAGTCGGCCACCCTGATTGAGCGCAACGGCCGCAACCTGCTGCGGCTGATTAACCAGATTCTGGATCTCTCCCGGCTGGAGGCCGGCCAGATGCCGCTCCAACTCGTGCGGGGCGACCTGACCCGCTTTGTTCGGTACGTGGGCGAATCGTTTCATTCGATAGCCCGGGTGAGGGGTGTACGCCTGATCGTACACGCCAGAGAGGAAACGGGAGAGGCCGACTTCAACCCGGATAAACTACAGGACATTGTGGCCAACCTGCTGGGCAATGCCCTTAAGTTTACCCCGCCGGGAGGTGAGGTACGGTGTGAAGTGGCGATTCAGACCCGCTGGCAACCGTTTACCCCGGCGGGCTATCACGAGGCACTGACGCCGACCGGTGATCTGAATGGCCCGTGGATTCAGATCACCGTCAGCGATACCGGTCCAGGCATCGATCCGGCCAGCCTGACCAGGATCTTTGACCGCTTTTATCAGGCGGGGCCGCGTCAGGCCGGGCCGGACGTGGTTGAGTCCGCCAGTGGGGGGACCGGCATTGGTCTCTCGCTGGTGCGGGAGTTGGTTAGCCTGATGCAGGGTGGCCTGGCGGTTCGCAACCGACCCGATCTGGAGGGACCCAGACCGGGTGCTGAATTCGTGGTCTGTCTGCCCCTAACGCGGCAGGCACCCCTGGCCGATGATGTACTGTCTACGCCTATCCCGTCCGCAGCTGACCCGGCCGTGACGACGGACCGCTGGAGGGACCCGGGCGAGATGGGCGACTGGGTCGAATCCGGGCCGGAGGAGGCTCCTGATCGCCCCCTGTTATTGCTGGTGGAAGATAATGACGATGTAGCCACCTACATTCAGACCTGCCTGCGGGAGGAATACCAAATCATCCGGGCCGAAAATGGACAGATCGGCATTGACCAGGCCCTGGCCATTATACCGGACCTGATTGTGAGCGATGTGATGATGCCCGCCAAAGACGGATTTGAACTCTGCGACACTCTGAAGAACGACGAACGCACCAGCCACATTCCGGTCGTCCTGCTCACGGCCCGGGCAGCGGTGGACGACCGGCTTGCGGGCTTACGGCGGGGGAGTGATGCGTACCTGGTTAAACCTTTTCAGCGGGATGAGTTGCTGCTCGTGCTGGGTAATCTGCTACAGACCCGACGGTTGCTACAGCGCTACTATAGCCAGCGGGCGCTGGGCAACCCGCAGCCTGGCCCGGTTCCCGCCGACGGGACCGATGCGCGGGAAGATCAGTTTGTGGCCAAATTGCGCAGTATACTAGAACTTCATCTGGACAACGTGGCACTCGATACGACCATGATTTGTGCGTTGATGGGCATGAGCCGGAACGCGTTGTACCGCAAGATGATGGCACTGACCGGCATGTCCATAATTCCGTACCTGAGGGCGCTTCGCCTGCAAAAAGCCGAAGAGCTGCTCCTCCATTCAACGTTAAGCGTTTCCGATGTTGCGTATGCGGTGGGCTTCGACAATCCCCGGTACTTCAGCCGGGTTTTTTCGGAAGAAAGAGGGGTCTCCCCGAGTAGCTTTCGGGACAGGGCGTAACCGATCTCCCTTTTTTCCACCCGTTGGAACAGTCCTGCCTATTTCCGGCATAAAGCCTCATCGGGTAGTTGTGCCAAATCGTACAGAGTACGTTTGAGCTATGGCAAGTAGAACGCAAAATAGTAGTGTTTTTACCAGTACACTTGATCAAAAGCTTGATTGATGATGAGGCCAAGTTGGGCAAGTGTTATGGCTCAACAAACGTGTTTATTTCAGCACACTCAGCTTCAACGGACTAACGGTCAATTTTGCAAGTGACACTTGCAAAATTGACCGTTAGTCCGTTGAAGGGGGTTTCATCGCTTTTTTTACTCGTTGAACGGTGTCTGGTGAGACAGCCCGTATTGAAGCTATTTGTCGGATACTAAGTCCTTTTTTCAAATCCTTTGCTACACCCGAGTATTCTAAAAGAAGTTGCTCCGTATTCATCTTCGAGCCTGGCGGACGTCCCAAGCGTTTCCCGTTCCGGCGGGCCTGTTCCAAACCGGAGAGAATGCGTTCCGAGAGTCGTTCGGTTTCCATTGCATCAATCTCGATCATAACCGCTATGACGGTACTGGCTACGGAGTTGCGTTTGCCATTGGCCATTAGGGTTTCCAAGCCTAAGTTATGAGCATAAACGGAAACACCTGCTTCGGTAATAGCTTCCATCAACACCGGCGTTTCGCTCCGTCGACGACCCAGGCGCGAAAATTCAGTGACCAGTACTTTGCGAATGGTTTTTGAGCGGCACAATTTCAGGAGCTGATCAATCTCAGGCCGGGCTACGTTGTTTCGTTTGGTGGCACTCCCGATTTCCTAAATAATCTGGATGACCTGATAGCCTTGCCGCTGGGCTACGCTGTCAAGTCAAATGCCTGATGCCTATAATCCTGTCCCTTTGTGGAAACGCGAACGAAGGTAGCTACAGAAATCACAACCATAAAGGGTTTTAGTTCAGTAAGTTACTGGGTTCGGAAGAAGATGGCATCTCGGATGAGTTTCTGGCCCTGTGTGACGATTCCGCGAAGATTCCGCTCATGGGGGCCATTGAGTCGCTGAACGTATCCGTCGCGACGGGTCTAGTCCTGTACGAATCCGTCCGGCAACGCATCGAAGCGAACCGTTCTGACGGCATTACCCGGGCTTTGTAAAAAAACTAACGGTTGTTTACAACGCCCCACGGCTTCAGCCGTGATCAGATAGAATTCAGCGTACGCCCGTTTAGGGGTGGTTGATCTGCAAAAGGGCTGATTCGCGAATCAGCCCTTTTTTCGTACATTTCGGGTACTATTCCCGTTCTGAGTTGTATGAAACAGATACTACTATTCGCTATCACGTTGCTCTTTTTCGGCTTTGCTGCCTTCGGTCCTGCGGTTGATGACCCCCGCAAACCGGCTCCTGACGCGTACCGAGGCTGGCCGGAATACCTCGGCGGACCTGACCGCAATCACTACTCGTCGCTCACCCAGATTAATACCGATAACGTCCAAAAACTACAGGTCGCCTGGACGTATGCCGCTCCCGATACGGGTCAGATGCAGGTGAACCCGATTATGGTTGATGGTATGCTGTACGGCGTGACGGCTACCGTGAAAGCGTTTGCGGTTGATGCCGCTACGGGAAAAGAAATCTGGCGGTTTGGTGATGGCCTGAAAGCCTGGCACAGCACCAGTCGGGGCGTTGCCTACTGGTCGGACGGGAAGGACGATAAACGCATCCTGTACACAATTGGGCCGGACCTCTACGCGCTGAACGCCCTCACCGGTGAGAAGATCAGTAGCTTTGGCGAGAACGGAAAAGTGAGTCTGGCGGCTGGTCTGGGCAAACAGGCGGCCAACAAGTTTGTCATTTCAAACACGCCCGGTACAGTTGTCAATAACCTGATTGTGATGCCACTGCGCGTTGATGAAGGTGCCGAAGCAGCACCGGGTTACATTCAGGCGTTTGACGTCAGGACCGGAAAACTGGCCTGGGTATTTCATACTATTCCGCAGCCCGGTGAGTATGGCTACGAAACCTGGAGCCCGGACAACCACAAAAACACGGACGTTGGGGGCGCCAACTGCTGGGCGGGTATGGCCGTCGACCGCGCCCGGAATATCATTTATGTGCCAACTGGTTCAGCCGCTTTCGACTTTTACGGCGGCAATCGAAAAGGGCAGAATCTGTTTGCTAACTGCCTGCTGGCACTCGACGCCCGTACCGGCAAACGACTCTGGCATTACCAGTATATTCACCACGACATCTGGGACCGGGACTTACCCGCGCCCCCGAACCTGATCACGGTTACCCGAAACGGAAAGAAAATAGATGCAGTAGCCCAGATTACGAAGATGGGGACCGTGTTTGTATTCGACCGGGTAACAGGGGCACCGCTGTTTCCGATTCGCGAAGTGCCAGTACCAGCCTCTACCGTGGCGGGCGAAAAAACGTGGCCAACGCAGCCCATGCCACTGAAACCCGCTCCATTTGTGCGTCAGACCATGACTGAAGCGGATATAAACCCCAACGCCAGCAACCGCGATTCGCTCATAGCGCAGTTCCGGCTAATGGGTAAACGCCCTTTTGAACCTTTCAGCAAAAACATGACGCTGGCCTTGCCCGGCACGGATGGCGGGGCCGAATGGGGGGGCGCAGCCGCCGACCCGCAGGACGGCATGCTGTATGTTAATGCAAACGAAATGGCCTGGATGTTCCAACTGGTCGACACGCCCAAAGCTGACGCTCTGGCACACCTCAGCGCGGGCGAACGTATCTACACCACAAATTGCGTGAATTGCCACGGTCCGGAACGTAAAGGAAACGCCAAAAGCGGCTACCCGTCGCTGGTCGGTATCAATCAACGACGTGACCGGGCGTACATCACCGATATTGTCAGTCACGGCCGGGGTATGATGCCTGGATTTACGCAGCTTTCCAGCGAGGAGAAGGAATCGCTTATTTCGTTTCTGTATGGGCTGGAAAAGCCCGGTAAACCTGTGGCTGCGTCATCGAAAACTCAGCCTAATGTGCCGTTTAAAGTTACGGGTTATAACAAATTTCTGGATGCCAAAGGGAACCCGGCACTGGCCGCGCCCTGGGGTACGCTGAACGCCATCGATCTCAACACGGGTGAATATCGCTGGAAACTTCCGCTGGGTGCATCAGGAACAAGCAATAAACAGACAGGTACGGAAAATTACGGTGGCCCTGTCGTTACGGCGGGAGGGTTGCTGTTCATTGCCGCTACGCCGGATGGGAAATTCAGGGCATTCGACAAAAAAACCGGGAAACTGCTATGGGAAACCGACCTGCCTGCTGCCGGCTTTGCGACCCCCAGTACGTACGAAATTGGTGGTAAACAGTTCGTTGTCATTGCCTGCGGAGGCACTAAGCTGGGCACCAAAAAGGGGAATCAGTATGTAGCGTTTGCGCTGCCATAACATGAAGAAGATTTAGCGCATCATTCTGTTCGAAGGTACAGTGCAACTAATAATGTTTGGGACTTCCCCTACAATAGAATAAACCTACCTAGTTTATTATTAACTTTGTGTATGAATGACTATTCGTTTTTTAAACGATCAGCTTGAGGACTGGTTTACGGGTAATTACTCAGGCCGACAACCCTTCAATGAAGATGTACTAAAAGCTTATAAGAAAACAGTCAATAAGTTAGCTACGGCAAACTCTACCATAGAGATCCGGCAGAATAAATCGTTGAACTTCCACCCGCTCAAACGTGATCTGGAGGGCCGGTTTGGCGTTCGCGTAAACATGAAGTACCGGATTGTGGTTGCCCTCACCCAAGAAGGGAGCCTTGAAGTCATTGAGATTGAACAGTTGACCGACTATCACTGATGATACTGAATAGCAAAGGAGAAGAGATTTTTTCCAATCAGCCAACCCACCCCGGCGAGATGCTGGGTGATGAATTAGAAGCACGTAACCTTACCCAAAAGCAACTGGCCGCTATGCTTGGGGTCAGTGGCACGTTCATTTCGGAACTGATTCGGGGCAAAAAAAGCATATCGGTAGCCTTAGCGTTGGGACTTGAAAAAATATTAGGCATTAATGCGTCATTCTGGCTCAATGGCCAGGCACAGTACAACCGCAATTTAGCCTATTTGAAAGCCAAGCGCGAACTCGACCGGTTGCAGGTGCCCCATGCCAGACAAATAGAATTGCTAAAAGCCGTTGCAGCATAACAACCCCCGTTAAAAGTGACCTTGTGAGCCGGTTCATTTAATCGGTTGAAAGGTTCACAGCCATGTGCCTATTAAACAATGGTGCTTTGCACTTTATGGTAATGAATGCCCCTTGCACTCCTGGTTGGCCATAACGTTCCGGTACGTAGTAAACAGCGAAACTTCAGAGAATCAATACAATCGTACCGGCAATAATAAGGGCGGCTCCCATAGCCGTTTTTAGCGTTAGAGTTTCACCTAAAAACAGAACGGACAAAGCAATGGCAATGGCCACGCTCAGCTTATCTACCGGCGCTACCTGGGAGACTTTGCCAAGTTGAAGAGCCTTGAAATAGCAAATCCACGACAAGCCAGTCGCCACGCCCGACAGCACCAGAAACGTCCAGTTGCGACCCGTAAGGTCGGGTAGCCCCGCGTAGGCTCCGCGCGCAAAAACCAATGCCCAGGCCACTACCAGAATCACGATGGTACGGATGGCCGTTGCCAGATCGGTATTGACACCCGTTATCCCAATCTTAGCCAGAATAGCCGTCAGGGCCGCAAACAGCGCCGACAGTAACGCGTAAATCCACCACATATCAAGTTGGTTAATAATGATTTAGTTAAAGATCAGCCAGTCCATGAGTAACGCTCTACCGATGTATTTGTCTATTCATCAAGTAGACCACTGCCTCATTTTTCGATAACTTTACTAATCCTTATACCGTTGTCTTTGGGTAAACATACTCAATGAACGCTATGAAAACTATGTTGTTACTGGCTGGCTTCGTGCTGGCCATAGCCGCCTGTTCACCCCGGGTAGCGGTGGACTCGGCAAAAGTAGATTTTAACAAATACCGCACCTACGACTGGATGGATTCTGACGTAAAGGGTAGCCAGAATCCACTTTATTACAATCAGATCGCTTCGCAAAACGTGGAGAGCGTTGTTAATCAGGCGTTGGCGACTAAGGGCCTGAAACAGGTAACCGGTCGGCCGGACCTCCTGGTTGGCTACCACTTTTTTGTTCAGGAGAGAACCCGAACAGTTAGTAACGGTTCTAATTTCGCCGGACCGTTATATGGCCCGTACTACGGCTGGGGACGCTGGGGCTATGGCGGCTGGGGACCCGGCTGGTATGGCTATAATTTTGGTAATCCTCAGTACACGCAGCAACCCTACGAAGCCGGTACGGTGGTTGTCGATATGGTCGATGCCCGAACGCACCAGCTAGTCTGGCGCGGGTCTATTCAGGATGCGGTGAATAATCCCGCCAAGATTAATGACCAACTGGCCCGTGAGGTGCAGAAAATCGTAGAGAAGTTCCCCGACCGTCAGGGGTCATAATGTGGAATTGACCAGACATAAAACAGCCTGCCAGTGTATAATCTGGCAGGCTGTTTTGCTTATTAGCTACTTGCTCATCAATACCTTCTTCATCTCATCGGCAACCAGTTGATTACCCGTTTCGTTGAGGTGTACGCGGTCGGTGGTCAGGATACCCCGGTCTTTGTTGTCGGAGTTGTGCTGTAGGTTATAAGCCAGAAAGACCTTTCTTAAGTCGCAGAGGGGCAGTTTGTATTTGGTAGCTAACTCGCGGATATAGATAGAATACTGATTCAGATCGCCGTCCTGTTCATTAGAGAAATCGGTCTTCTCACCAATTGCCGCCGGGGTGCAGAGAATCACGCGGGCGTTAGCAGCCTGTAACTTTTTGATCGTTGCTTCGTAGAACTTCACAAACTTGTCGGGATCGGTGCCCGTACCCAGGGTGCGCTTGTGCCAGACATCGTTCACCCCCACGAAAATCACGACAACGTCGGGCTGCTTGGCCAGTACATCATCCTCCATCCGTAGAAACAGATCGTAGATTTTATTTCCGCCAATACCCGCTCCTATTAAGTCATATTGGTCGGCAGGCATCATTTTCTTTAGCTTGTCGATGTAACCGCCGGGTTGAATACCGGCCTGAGTGATGGAGTCACCAAAGAAAATAACGCGGGCTGGTTTAGCCGTGGTGAGCGCCAGTAGCAGCGCAAGCAGGGGTAGAAAAAGAAACGATTTCATAGGTAGATATTGATAAGCGATTAATTATCAAGAGGTAATGCGGCTACGTTTTGGATAGACTGTCCGGCAGATTTGCTTCACTATAGTACAGCATTCAACGCTAGTACACCGATCAGACCAACAATAGAAACGATGGTTTCCATGACCGTCCAGGTGCGCAGCGTTTCGTTAATGGTCAGGTTGAAATACTCCTTGAAAAGCCAGAAACCGCCATCGTTGATATGGGAGAACATCAGACTACCCGACCCAATGGCCAGGACCATCAGTTCGGGGCGGACCTGATTAGCGTGCAGCAGCGGCAGAATGATACCCACCGTTGTCAGACCAGCCACCGTTGCCGAGCCGACACATACGCGGATAATGGCCGCCATACCCCAGCCCAGCACAATCGGCGACAAGGGTAGCCCGATCAGCCGTTCGCCAATGTATTTACTCGTCCCCGAATCATTAAAAATCTGCTTCAGCGCCCCGGCTCCGGCAATGACCAGTAAAATCGGCGCGGCTGCTTTAATGGCTTCTTCGAGTTGTTTCATGGTTTGCTGCATCGTCAGCCCGCGCCGGATGCCGAGTGCATAAGCCGCTACCAATACGGAGATTAACATACCGATGTAAGCTTCTGACAGCAACGCTATCAGACTGCCCACCAGCGTATCCGACGGAAATGACCCCTTCAATGGACCGAAGACCGTCAGCAGCACCACCGGCAGCAATGCTACGAAAAAGCTGATGCTAACACCGGGCAGTTCATCATCCCCCATTGTGCTCAGGCTGAACAGCTTAGGATCAGGTTTTGGGTTGAAGTTTTTCAATGTCTTACCGAAAACAGGCCCGGCAATGATGATCGCTGGTATGGCCACGATAATGCCGTAAATGAGTGTTTTGCCCACATTAGCCCCCAACTGAGCCGCAATAGCGGCCGGTGACGGGTGGGGCGGCAGGTAGCCGTGCGCCACCGACAACGCCGACAGCATAGGAACACCCACCGTCAGCAGGGGAAGCCGGGCCGCCGTAGCGATGCTGAAGATCAGGGGGACAACGATGATAAATCCCGCATTGTAGAACAGGGGAATACCGATAACAAACCCCGCCAGTGCCAGCCCCCAATGGATATTTTTGATCCCAAACCAGCCGATAAGGACATTGGTAATGCGTCGGGCGGCTCCGCTTTCGGCTACCAGTCGACCCAGCATAGCCCCAAAACCTATGATGAGCACAAGGTCACCAAGTGTACCGCCAATACCCGTCTGAATAGATTTGCCAACAGCCGGTACCGCCATCCCCGATGCCAGCCCAATGCCGATGGATACCAGTACAAAGGAGATAAAGGTGTCTAAATGAACAATAGCAATCAGAACAACAAGAATCAGAATACCCAGCAGTGTCAGTAAAATTGGCATAGAATGGAGGGAGTAACGGGCGTATCAAACCACGGCTTCGGCCGTGGTGGTCGTATTATATCGACCGGGATGATAAAGTCAGGTTTAGTATGGTTTCTACTTCATCAGCCAGTGCATTCATCACGTTGAAGGGAACCACGCGCAATGGCAGCGTCGGGTCGTAGCCAAACAGATTTAGCGGCTGGGTAAACGTCTCATTGGCGGGGTAAATCAGGACGAGTTGCGTGGCGTTGTACTTTTTACCATAGGCGTATAACTGGTATAAATCGGTCTGATCAATACCGTAGTTTCCGGCATCAGTCCCCAATTCGGGGCCGTTGATGGTTTTCCATTTGGTATCCAGCACAATAAGCTGCTCACCCCGGCGCAGAATAATATCAGGACGAAGCCGGAAGCGGGGACCACCACTGTGTTCATCAATCAGGTACGCCGATGATCCCTGAATGGTCAGTTCATCGCCGGGTTGTATGTACCGGCGAAACCCGGCAGCTACGTATTCTTCAAATACCCGTTCCATCGGAAACAGCAGCGACAGTGTGAGGTGACGGCCCGCCGATACGCCAAACGACTGATTCATAAGCAACACCTCTGCCCAGCGCAACACCGGTTCATACCTTGCCAGCAGCCGGTTGTTCAGTCGGGCAGCTTTTACATCCTGAGTTACCTGAACCGACGCGGGCACATCATCCAGTGCAAACAGTAGCTGCCGGATGCGGGTCTGATTGGTCAATGTCCGGGCACGGACCTTCACAAAGTCCAGGCACGATCGAAGCAGTCGATTGGGTGGAATATCGGCGGTGAATTCATCGTAGGTGACGGCGAACCGTTCGGCATGATACACGTTTTGTCGAATCTGTTCAGTAAGCCGTAGTTTCCCTCGCATAACGGACAGGGTAGCCTCCGTTTCTACATAAGACCGGTTCAATCCCTGAGCGATAAGTGGGCTTATTTCCGCCAAAAAAGCAGTGATGAATACTTCCCAAAGCGGTAATTGGGCTGTACTTAGATGCGCTGTACCAACCTGCCTAAACGGGCTGTTGCGTACGTGCTGTAACATGCGAAGCAGCACAGATCGCTGATCCGGCGAGTTAACTTTCGGTAGAATCTCCAGTTGCGTCCGGTTGCGGGTTTCGAGCAATCCGACGTAGTTTTTGGCCCGCATAATCTCCCTGCCTTTTTGCAGCGAAAAGGTCAGGATGCCCTCTGATTCCGGCTCCGAGGCAAGTTGTTTCAACGCATCAAACGCGGCATCGGGCAGAAACACCTCGGCGGGTGAACTGATGCTGCCGGGTGCATCGGCCAGTCGCCGAATAAGGCCGAATTCTGTAATGGCATATGAATTTCCCACATGGCAAATTACCGACAAGCCGTACAGCGTCAAAATTTCAGGCCATTATCAGCCTGATTCTATCAGCCCACGGTTAATTTGTTCAAACCAATAAACCGTGGGCTGATGAAACGTGTACCATCCACCGTTTCCACACGAACGCGCTTTCTGCGTAACTTTACCCTATGTTTCGTAGCGCCCAGCCCCTGCCGTTTGCCCAGCTTCGCCCGTCGTTTGCCGGTGAGTTATACTTTGATGAGTCACCCGAGCATACCGCCCAGCGGATGCTCTACGCAACAGATGCATCGGTCTATCAGGAGATGCCGATAGCGGTAGCTTTACCCAAAAACGTCGATGACATTAAGCGGCTGGTTCGCTTCGCTAGGCAACATAATCAGCCGGGCAATCTGATTGGACTGATTCCGCGAGCCGCCGGTACGTCACTGGCCGGGCAGGTAGTTGGCAGCGGCATTGTAGTCGACATATCGACTCATTTTGGGCAAATTCTGGAGGTAAATACGGCCGAGCGATGGGTACGTGTACAACCCGGCGTCATTCGCGACGACCTGAACGCGTTCCTGAAACCCTACGGTCTGATGTTCGGACCGGAGACATCAACAGCGAGCCGGGCCATGATTGGTGGCATGATCGGTAATAATTCCTGCGGTCTGCATTCCATTGTCTGGGGCTCTACCCGCGACCACCTGCTGGAAGTCCGCGCTATACTCAGCGATGGTGCCGAAGTAACATTCGGGTCACTCTCCCGCGAACAGTTCGACGCCAAATGCCGGGGCGAATCCACGCCGGGCGAAAACGTAGTTAGTCCGCTGGAGCAGCAATTATATCAACAAACGGCAGCCTGGTTATCGGACACCGACACGCAACGCCAGATTCGCGCCGGATTTCCCAAACCAACAATTACCCGGCGCAATACCGGCTATGCACTAGACGCGCTGGTCGATTTCTTTGATAATGCCGGCGAACCATTCAACTTCTGCCAACTCATTGCGGGTTCAGCGGGTACACTCTGTTTTGTGACAGAAGCGAAACTGAATCTGCTGCCTTTGCCGCCCGCTGAAGTAGCCCTGGTCTGTGCGCATTTCCAGACTATCCGCCAATCGCTGGAAGCTAATCTGGTAGCACTGGAACACCATTGTGCAGCTTCAGAACTGGTAGACGATTACATTCTTCAATTGACCAAAACGAACATCGAGCAGGCTAAAAACCGGGCTTTTGTCGAAAGTCATCCGGTAGAGGGCGACCCCAAAGCCGTTCTGATGGTCGAGTTTTTTGCCGACACACGCGACGCGGTTAGTGCTAAAGCCGACGCATTCGTCAGGTCGTTGCGGGAAAAGGAATTAGGGTACGCCTTTCCGATTCTGTTCGACGAGGACACTAAAAAGCCGTGGGCACTGCGCAAAGCCGGTCTGAGCATTATGTATAATGTGCCCGGCGACGACAAGCCAGCCAATGTGATCGAAGACTGCGCCGTTGACCCCCGCGATTTGCCTGACTATATCGATGAACTGACCCACATGGCGCTGGAACGGCACGGGCTTCAGCTTGAGTTTTCAGCCCATGCCGGTGCGGGTGAACTACATGTTTTGCCACTCATCAACCTGAAGGCATCAGAAGGGCGGACAACGTTTCGGGCGTTACTGGCCGATACGGCAGCTTTAGTGAAAAAGTACGGCGGCTCTCTCTCGGGCGAACACGGCGACGGGCGGCTGCGGGGTGAGTTTATCCCGTTCATGCTTGGGGAAGCCAACTATGAACTGGTCAAAAACGTCAAGCAGCTCTGGGATCCGACCAGCATTTTCAATCCCGGCAAAATCGTGGACACCCCACCCATGAACGAGTTTCTGCGCTACGAAGCGGACAGGCCCGTTGCCCAACCCAAAACCCTTTTCGACTTTTCGGCCGATGGCGGACTGCTCGAACTGGCCGAAAAATGCTCCGGGTCCGGCGATTGCCGCAAAACAGAGATTTCAGGTGGCACTATGTGTCCCAGCTATATGGCAACCCGGCGTGAACACGACACCACGCGGGCACGGGCCAACATGCTCCGGCAATTTTACACGAACCCACAGGGGCAGGCCAACTTAACCGATTACGAAGCGGTGAAAGACGTACTGGACCTGTGCTTATCCTGCAAAGCCTGCAAAGCCGAATGTCCGTCGAGCGTTGATATGGCCCGTATGAAAGCCGAATTCACGCAGCAGCTTTATACCCAAAAAGGGATACCCCTGCGGGCGCGGCTGGTCGGCAATTTCACAAAGCTCATGTCGGTAGCCAGTCTGGTGCCCTGGGCTTATAATGCGGTGTACAACACCCCGGCTCTCCGCCGGTTAGCGAATCGGGCGGTTGGTTTCCACCCCGACCGTACCATGCCGGAGCTGGCCGCAATAACGTTGAAGAACTGGTTTGCTGGCAGACCTCACCCCCCGGCCCCATCTCCTTCAAAAGGAGATGGGGAGAAGGCTCGGTATTTCTCTTCCCCTCTCCTTTTGAAGGAGAGGGGTGCCCGACAGGGCGGGGTGAGGTTGTTCGCCGATGAGTTTACCAACTATAATGATGTCCATGTTGGGCAAAAAGCGATTCAGTTACTGGAACGGTTAGGCTACGAGGTGACAATTCCCGAGCATGTCGAAAGCGGCCGGACGTACCTCTCGAAAGGCTTGGTGGAAGACGCCAAACAAATTGCCATTCGCAATGTCACGCTGCTACGCGACCTCGTAACTGAAGAGACACCGTTGATTGGTATCGAGCCATCCGCCATTCTGACCTTCCGCGATGAATACCCGGATTTGGTCCCTGCCGAACTGAAAGCAGATGCCCGGCGCATTGCCCGGCATACGTTTCTGTTTGAGGAATGGCTGGCGCGGGAAGTAGACGCTAAACGCATCAAAGCAGAATCGTTCACAACGGATACCCGTCAGGTTCGCATTCATGGGCACTGCCATCAAAAAGCCTTATCGTCGCTGGTGCCGGTGAAGAAAATGCTGTCATTGCCCAAAAATTACGCGGTGCAGTTGATACCGTCGGGCTGTTGTGGCATGGCGGGTTCGTTCGGTTACGAAACCGAGCATTACGACCTGTCGATGCAAATTGGCGAACTGGTGCTTTTTCCCGCCGTACGCAACGCAGCTACTGAGGTGATCATTGCTGCTCCCGGCACCTCCTGCCGACATCAGATCAAAGACGGGACAGGCCGGAAAGCCCTTCATCCGGCCGAGATTCTGTTCGACGCGCTCGTGTAGCTTACCGGCATTCGTACGAAAACGTATGAGAAGTCGGTTTTAAGACAGAAAACGGCGATCCGGCAGGTGAGAATAATTTGGTGAGTTGTGTCCGGGAGGTGAGATTACCGCTGGCATCATACGTATCGGCAAACGTGGCCGACTCCGCTAATTGTCGGTTAGTGCCAGCAAACGTGTATGTTTGGTAACTCGTAATGGCATTAGTTTGCCACAATAGGCCCGGCATGGTTTCGAACTGACCAGCCAACGATACAACTGTCAGCAGCGCGGGTTCCGGGAAACTGGCGTAGGCTGACGGATGATTGCCGAGTGTATACGCTGTTTCCTGATCGAGCGTCGAGCCATCTTTATAGGTAAACCGAGCATGTTCTGTTGTTACATTATCCGCCGTATAACTGAATGAATAGGTACGGCTCGTACCCGAAAATCCGGTGTTAACGGGTATAACCTGACGGTTCTCGGTTAGGGTACTCAGCTGGCCGGATGGCGTATACGTCATCGTAAAAACGGATTGAATCTGCCCCGCTTTCGTAATCGTAGCAACGCTGATTCTGCTGGCTGCGTCCCGGTTAACCGTCAGTGTAAGGTCATTCCAGATAACTCCGGTTACCTGTGCCTGCTGGTGTTGAATCTGATAAATGGCCTGTTGTTTGGCCGAGCGTTCACTAATTCCCGTGACCATCCCATTGGCATACGTGAACGACCGCTGAAGGGTTATCGTGGGCGGTGTATCCTGCGTGACCTGCTCAGTGGCTGAAGTCACTCGGCAAACCGGAGTAGGTGTGGCCGGGTTCTTATCTTTACAGGCAGTCAGGCTTACTAACAGACTAAAACCACCACACAAACAGAAGAAAATTTTGACGTACATGGCCGGTAAGCTTTCGGGTTAAAGGACCAGCGTGTCCCGATAACTTGTTACCAAATAACGCCAGAATTTCGTTAGTTAACCTAACGCGTATCGCTAAAAGACCACGTGATTTCATTCAATCATGCCCGTTGACTCCCAAAAGCCCTTACTGATCGACCGCATCGGTATTATTGCCCAGCCCGAAGCCGTTCGCCGGTTTTTTGGCCTTCTAAAAGAATTGATCGATATCGTCAATTTGCCCAACGGCGATCCCCGGCTGGCGTTCGTTGTTCGTAAAGACAGCCGCACAATTTCGGCAACCATTAACTTCTTTCTGGCCCTGCGCCTGACCCGACCCCGTCAGGGCGAAGTTGAGTACTGGCTCACGATTCGAAAAAGTGATCAGCACCGACTTACCTTTCTGGCTGATGTTGATGTAGTGCCCCTCACCGAAAAGTCCGATTACGTATCCATCGTGCTTGGGCACAGTCAGGCGCACCTGCTCTACCAGCCCGTTCTGCGTACCTGCTGGGAAGATTGTTTGCTGGAATTGGTCGAAACAGCCAAGCGCGGACCCCATACAGCCCGCCATAATCCGGCGATGTACGAAGCTGCCGAAAGTGAAGCCCTGTTAAGCGAACTGCTCCGTTTGGCCGACAACCCGAACCTCGGCGACACCACAGATAATCTGGCCGAGGAACCCGAAACCCCTTACGAAGTCCCGGAGCCTCAGCGTCCCGATCAGCCGCTGAACCTGATTCTGCACGGGCCGCCGGGTACGGGCAAAACGTACGCGGTTCAGCAGATGAGCCATCAGTTTGGAGCCGACTGGGTTACGTTTCATCCGTCTGTCGGTTATGAGGAGTTTATAGAAGGTATCCGCCCCGAAGCCCGAAACAGCGCGATTTCATACCGGATAAAGAAGGGGATCTTTTACGAAGCCTGCCTGACAGCCCTGCGCAAAGCTGGTTATCCAACGCTGAACGACTGCCTCAACGATACACCAGAGGGCCGCACCCGGCAGTTTGCCCATGCCGATGCCCACCTGCTGGTAATCGACGAAATCAACCGGGCGAACATCTCGAAGGTATTCGGGGAACTGATTACCCTGCTCGAACCTAACAAGCGGCTTGGTGCAGCCCATGAACAATGGCTCACGCTGCCGTACTCGCAGGAACGGTTTGGCGTACCGGCTAATCTGTACGTCGTGGGGACGATGAACACCACTGACCGCTCTATTGCCTTGCTGGATTTAGCACTACGTCGTCGGTTTGCTTTCCGCGAAGTCCGCCCCGACCTGACGTTGCTTAGTCCAACAGACGGCGTCGATTTGGGCGCGCTATTGCGGGTGATGAACGAACGTATCGAAGTGCTTTACGACCGTGACCATCAGATCGGACATGCCTATTTGCTGGGTATTATGACCGTTACCGATCTGTGCGATGTGTTTAGAGCACAGATCATTCCCCTGCTACAAGAATATTTCTACGACGACTGGCGTAAGATTCAGCGCGTGCTGGGCGATAATCCGGCCTGGGGTAAACAACCGGACCAGCGGCTGGTTTGGGTAAAAAAGCAGTATTCGCCCGCAGCCGAGCGTGAGTTATTCGGGGAGTCGTCCGATGAGTACGACATTGTAACGACCTACGAAGTTAACCCCCATTTGCAGCGTCAGGAATACGAGTTAGTACCCAAAGAAGCGTTTGTGTACGTGTATCAAAAGCCAGTTTAGTTTGTTGTTTGTCATCCTGAAGAATGAAGGATCTTAGAAACCAAATTTCCAAGATCCTTCATTCTTCAGGATGACAAACAACAAACTGCGAAAGCCCAACGACAAACCACTACTACCATGAAAGCACTTGTTCTGACCGAATACAATTCGTTTGACATTCAGGAGTTGCCCCGCCCGGCCATCGCACCCGACGAGGTGCTGGTGCGGGTACAGGCTGTGGGTATCTGCGGCTCAGATGTGCATGGCATGGATGGCAGCACCGGCCGCCGTATCCCACCGATGGTGATGGGCCACGAAGCCGCTGGTATCATTGCCGAAACAGGGCCGGCTGTACACGGCTGGCAAACCGGCGACCGGGTTACCTTCGATTCAACCATTTATAAGCTCGATGACTGGTATAGTCGGCGGGGTATGTATAACCTCTCCGACGGACGGGAGGTCCTCGGCGTCTCAACCGCAACGCCGGACCGGCCCGGATTCAAGCGGCAGGGGGCTTTCGCGGAGTTTGTAGCTGTGCCGCAGCATATTTTGTACCACGTTCCCGACTCTGTTACGTTCACGCAGGCCGCGCTGGTGGAACCGGTCGCGGTGGCGCTCCATGCAGTTAGTTTAACGCCCATTCAGGTCAATGATTCGGCGGTGGTGGTTGGGGCGGGTATGATCGGGCTGTTTGTGATTCAGGCGTTGCGGCTGGCGGGTTGCGGCCAGATTATTGCCATTGACCTTGACGATGACCGGCTGGCACTGGCCCGAAAACTGGGAGCGACTCACACGCTGAATGCCGGTCAGGGCAACATGGCTGCTGACGTGCAGCAACTCACAAACGGGCGCGGGGCCGACGTAGCATTTGAAGTAGTGGGCGTATCGGCAACGGTCAACACGGCCATTGAGTGCGCCCGCAAGGGAGCTACCGTTACCCTGGTGGGAAACCTCAGCCCGACCGTGACCATGCCCTTACAGGCCATTGTGACGGGGCAGTTGCGGATTCAGGGCAGTTGCGCCATCAACGGCGAATACGAAGCCGCCCTCGACCTGATCGCATCCGGCCGCATCGACGTGCTGGCTATTCTCAGTGCCGAAGCCCCGCTAACCGAAGGTCCCGACTGGTTCCGGCGGTTATATGATCGCGAAAAAGGGTTGATTAAGGTCGTTTTAAAACCGTAGTCGAGTGAGTTGCGCCGTACCT
>CAXUKO010000029.1:0-49592 GCA_964251665.1 uncultured Cytophagales bacterium | reverse complement strand
CTTCATCGCCGGGAGAGTAGATAACTGCCACCTCTTGTTATAAGTAAAAGCCCCCGGCTCAATCGAGTCGGGGGCTTTTTTATGCCCTTCCACAAAGGGAAAGAATAAAAGTATGATATAGTTATCTAAGCCGACATTAGGGCTTTACTATCAGCAGTATCAGCCTGGGCTTTCAAGCCGATAGGTATTTCTTTCGTTTCCAATGAAGAAGGATTTAAGAAAGTCATGAGTGTCGTGTTTTCATAAACACCCAGATTGGCATCGCGAACCCGTTCCATAATAGGCTTTAAAGCACAGGTAACTTCATCCTGACAATCATCACAACGAACGTAGAAGTTAAATGATACGCAGGGTGTAGGTGCAATCGGCCCGTCAATAACTCGTAGAACCTGTGCCAAATTAACGCGACCCGGATCTATGCGAAGCAGGTAACCCCCTCCTTTGCCTTTTTGACTCTGAAGTATGCCATGATTGCGCAATTCTAACAGGATTGCTTCCAGAAATTTTTTGGGAATGTTTTCTTTCGCCGAGATATACGAAATTAACACGGGCCCTTTACCATACTCCTCTGTGAGGACTTTTAAGGCTTTAATGGCATACTTTGCTTTTTTAGAGATCATTGTTACGGCTACCGTGAGGTTTTAAAAGTGGGTGGTAAGTACCTGAATGTATGCAGGTTTGTAATAAACAGGCAAGTTAAAGAGCTTCTTCTAATAAGACAATTTTTTAATTTTTTTTCCTTACTACTCAGACGAATAATTCAAATAAAAGTAACAGCGATTAAGTACAGCGTATTTACCTGCTAAGTGCCGTTTGGGTCGTATCTATAGGTATGTTTTCACCTTATCCAGAAGTTGAAAACAGTAATATATGCTGTACTAATTTGAGGTCTACAACAATCATAATGCCTAAGTGTCAAAGCCTGATTGATGTTTTACGAGTACTTAATAATTTGTTAATTGTGTTGCTGCAATTTATAACATTGCCATAATATAGCCTTCATGTATCTACACGACTTTTGCGGTTGCTAATCAACTGATCAAATTCGATGAAATTTTACGTATCTGTACTGGTTCTTTCGCTGGTACTGACTCTAACCACACAGGCTCAGGTAACTACCAGTGGATTGAGTGGCCATATTACCGATTTTAAGAAAGAAAGTCTGATAGGTGCGACAGTCCAGGCTGTATATACGCCAACAGGTACAAAATACGCGGCCGTTACAGACGCAGAGGGTCGTTATCGGATCAATAACATGAATGCCGGGGGGCCATATCAGGTCATTGTTTCTTATGTAAGTTATAAAACAGCTACCACATCAGATATTACCCTGCAACTTGGAGAAACCACGAATTTGAACATCATTCTGGAAGATGCAAATACGCAACTTACTGAGGTTGTTGTAAAAGCCAACCGAGAGGGAGAACGCGAAGGAGCTGGTATCAACGTAGGAAGCGAAACGATTCGCCGATTACCGACTATCTCCAGAAGTTTGACGGATATGACCCGTCTTTCGCCCCAAGTGAATAATAACAACTCATTCGCGGGTACCAATTTTCGGTATAACAACGTAACTGTCGATGGTGCGATCAATAATGATGCCATTGGGTTTAGTCCGTCGGTGGGTGGTTCAACCGGTACGTCGGGCCAACCGGGATCAAGTACCCGTACTAATCCGATTAGTTTAGACGCCATACAGGATATTCAGGTAGCCGTAGCACCATTTGATGTACGGTTAGGTAACTTCTTGGGTGGTTCCGTGAATGCCGTTACCCGTAGCGGTACTAATGAGGTGACTGGTTCTGTGTATGGATTTGGTCGTAACGCAACTCTGGTAGGCCAGTGGAATGGTGCGTCGGCTGCAAAAGAAAAGCTGCCGAGTTCGTTCTATGAATACCAGACCGGGGTTCGCGTAGGACTGCCATTGATTAAAAATAAACTGTTCTTCTTCACGAACGAAGAGATCACCCGGCGTCAGGACCCTGTTCAATTTCAGGCAGGTACGCCCGGTTCGCTCATTAAGGACGTAGCGGTAGCACAGCAGATCAGCGATTTTGTTAAAACCAACTATGGATTTGATGCGGGAGCTTACGGAGACTACTCTATTTACTCCAAGAGCACCAAGTTTTTTAATCGGTTGGATTGGAACATCAGCGACAAGCATCAACTGAGCATTCGTAATAACACGGTGTTTTCGGAAGCTACTAACCTGGAGCGCGACGCCCAAAACTTCCGTTTTGGCAGCATTGATTACAAACAAACGAATAATCAAACCAGCACGGTAGCTGAGTTGAAAAGCCAGTTTGGTGGCCGGTCATCGAACAGTTTGATTTTGGGTTACTCCAGTGTACACGATTATCGTACGACACTGTCCAACGTGCCGACTTTCCCTCAGGTAGAAATCGCTTACAACGGCGGCACGGTTTTCCTGGGTAATGACCGGGAAGCATCGGTGTTTAACCTACGCCAGAAGACGTTTGAACTCACGGACAACTTTACCTTTTACGCCGGTAAAAACACGTTTACCGTTGGCACGCATAACGAGTTCTACAACATCGACTACGGATTTGTGAATTCGCCGAATGGCCGGATTTCCTATGCTGGTGCTACAGTTCCCGGCAGTTTTACCTTCAATAATGGAGTAGACGCGCTATTGGGCAAATTGCCTAACCGGGTGCGGGGATCGTATGCTTTCGGGGATGCACAAAATAATCTCGATTACCAGTTTAATAACCCTTACGCGAATTTCAACGTCAACCTGTTGAGTTTGTACGCTCAGGATGAGATTCAACTGACAGATCGGATTAAACTTTCTCCCGGCATCCGGTTTGATTACTCTGGTGTTCCTAAAAAGCCTACTCTGAGCCCTCAGGTTGCCAGCTCACCCGGTGATCGGAATTACGGAACGACTTATACCTACACTCCGTTGAATCAGATCACGAACAAGTACCTCGATAACGTTCAGATTTCTCCGCGGTTAGGGTTCAATATCGATCTGAAAGGTGATAAGAGCGTTGTAATTCGGGGTGGAACCGGGCTGTTTACCGGGCGGATACCCTTTGCCTGGCTGGGTTATGCTTTCTATAATGATGGCGTTGGCTACGGTGCCTACGATTACAATAACAACGCTACAGCATCGGCTGCCAACCGGGTTAAAGGAGATCCGCTTAACCAGCAGACGGGTGGTGCTTCTGGTGCCAATGCCGCTACAGGGGGCGCCCGCAGAACACAGGCTGACCTGATTGATAATAATTTTAAGATGCCGCAAATGTTCCGTACCAACGTGGCGGTAGACTATACGGTAGGCGGTTATAAATTCACGGTTGAAGGTTTGTACACGAAAGTGATTAAGGACCTGCAATTCCAACAGATTAATACGAAGGACACCGTTCGGTATTACAACTACGATACCCAGCATCAGCAGCCTATTTATATTGCAGCCAACGGCACAGCGGGTGCACAGCGCATCAATAATAACTTTGCGAATGCCTACCTGCTCTCGAATACAAATCAGGGATACCGGTATAGCCTGACGTTTCAGGTTCAGAAAAACTACCAGATGGGTCTCGGCTTCTCTGCCGCTTACACCTACGGTAAATCGTATGACCTGACTAATGGTATTCGGAACTCGATGGAATCGAACTGGCAGTTGAACCAGGCACTGTCGCCGAATAGCCCGAAACTGGCTTACTCAAACTTCGACATTCGCAACCGGATTGTCGGTACGGTCAATTACCGGCAAATATGGAATCCCCACAATGCTACGACTGTAACGCTGTTTTACTCGCTCCAGTCGGGTACGCCATTCTCTTGGGGTTATGTAAACACGACCGTCGACGGGTCGGGACAAGCCAATAGCTTAGCGTATATTCCAAAAGACCTTGCCGAAGCACAGAAATTATTGCCAACAGGTACGCAGGCACAGGACTTTATGAATTACGTAAATAGCGACAGCTATCTAAGCACACGTAAAGGCGATTTCACTGAGCGGAATGGTGGCCGTACGCCCTGGAACAATACGATGGATCTGCGTTTCCTGCATGAGTTCAAACTACAGGGCCGGAAGTCAATTCAGCTTACCTACGACATTATCAACTTCCTGAATTTGTTGGACAAGAAGCTTGGTTACGTCTATTTTTCGCCAAATACATTCAACTCGACAGCATCAGTTGGTTTGAGTCGGGCGACAAACCCCGGTGGCACGGCCGATCCAACCTTTACATGGTCGAAGCCAGGTGCGCCTTACTCGATTGATCCGCTGTCTTCGCGCTGGCAGATGCAATTTGGTGCCCGGTACACGTTCTAACCAGCATAAACTATCTTGTTTCAAGCCGCCTGATCTATTCGGATCAGGCGGTTTCGTTTCTATGGCGCATAAAAAAAGCCGGAGCAGAACTCCGGCCTTTTTTTGCGACACCAATATGAAATGTAAAAGCTATATCCGATGGAGAAAAGCTGTTGCAAAGTTATCTGCACCACCCCACACCTGTGTTACGCCAGCGTTATGCTTTTAAGAACAATCCATGTCAGTCAACGACACCAATCTGTTTTTTGGAAACATAGTTGCCCGGTTCGACGCTGAAACCGTTGACAACTATGCGCTGAATCTGGTCGCCCTGTTTAAGTAAAAATGTTGGTATATGGCCCAGTTTTATTGGTTCTAATGCGGTTTGTCCACGTTTCAGCAAATGAACCGGCTCGGCAAAAAACGATTCCTTTGGTCGCTGTTTTACCATAAAGGCAACAGTGCCCTGCTGGCGTAGTGAATCCAGGTCATTCAGTGGGAGGTTAGCAACAGAAGCGATCTCCTGCGGGTAAATGCTAACGGCAGCCACCTGTAGCCCCGTAGCGTCGACTTCTTCCAACCCATGAAATGTTGATAAGTCGCCCAAGTCTTCAATCTCACTCCGGTACCCGAACTGGGTAGCCGTTTCATTGTTGACCTCGTGCCGGTTAATGCCAATATCCAGCACGTATGGTTTCCCATTTCGGGTGATCTGCGCGTTCCGAATCAGGAGGTCAAACAGTGGTCTTCCGTTTTCGGGAATGGCCTGATAATCCGCAATGGATTCGCTGGCGTAGCTGCCATCAGCAATCGCTTTCAGTGCGGTCAGGATAGCCACAAAATTCAGCTTACGGATGTACTGCTTCTCGGGATCATCGGGATAGCCGCCCGATTCGATCAGCACCAGTGTAGTACCCCATTTCTGGATATTATCGCCAAAAGCACGGGGTTCAAACTCATCGTCGTACCGGCCGATGCGGCCGGGAATGAAGGGTTGTAGTGCCCGGTTCATACCTGCAATGAGTTGCATCGAGCGTTTACGCACACTATTCACATTTCGGCCCGCATCGTAGGCCGTGGCCAGAAAAGAGAGCGTGGCCTGTTTTCCCGTTCGCCCGACACTGTAGCGGGGGTTCTGATCATGCAGGTTAAAGCCGACCAGGGGTTTCAGGGTTTGCTGTAGTTTTTTCAGCAAAACGGCTTCGGGCGATTGCAAACGCAGGGCATCACGGTTCAGATCAATATCCAGCGCATTGCGTCGCTGAAACCGTTCGGCGCCGTCCGGGTTGAGCATAGGAATGAAATAGAGTGATGTCCGGCTCAGAATCATTTCCCGAAATGCATCGAAGCCGTCGTTGCTGGCCTGTAAGAAATTGAAGATGTCGAAAAGAGCCATCGTGGCCGTAGCTTCATCGCCATGCATCTGCGACCAGAGCAACACGGGTATTGAACCGGTACCCGCTTTTACCTGAACTATAGCCCGTTTTTCTACCGACTCGCCTACCTGGTTTACTGTGAACAACGGCTTGGTCTTCAATGAATCCAGCAACGGAATAAGGTCGCTGTGTTTAAACCGGCGATGCGTCAGTGTTGATTCCGCCAGCGTGGCGTGAGCATCATGTAGTTGGCGGGCGAGCGTGGTGTCCTGCCCAAAAGAGGAATCAGCAATCATGCACAAAAATAGGGACAAAGGCAGATAGAGACAGGAGTGCATCGTTTTTTAGGTAATAATTTAGGCGTGGTCAGTCAGCGGTCGGCCAGCCACAAGCCACCGGCTGAGGCTGATAAACAAAGTAGTACATTCAACGCTATATTCAGAAAAGCCGCGCCCCAACGCCCGGCCTGAAGCAACACAACAGTATCGTAGCTAAAACTGGAGAACGTACTCAACCCTCCACAGAACCCAACACCAATTAGCAGCCGGGCTTCGTCGCCGGTTGACCGGGCCAGCACCCAACCCACAACCCAGCCCAACAGACCACTGGCAATGATGTTGACCGTTAGAATAGCCATTGGAAAAGCTGCGCCACCCACTGTAGCCGGTATGAGCCGTCCGGCCAGATAGCGGATAACACTACCTATACCACCACCGAGGAAAACCAGTACAATTGGATGTGTCATTCTGTGCTGACGAGGGCGATTTATCCGGCGAAACTACTACTTTCGTCAGCATCACCAACTTTGGCTCCCTCTTTTCCCATGCAAACCGCACCGTCTTTATCCGCCCGCTCCCGCCCGCTCCTGAAAATTCTGGGCGTTGGTTTCGGTATTGCCGTTACGATTGGTGGTACCATTGGCACTGGTATTCTACGAAAACCCGGCTTGATTGCCGCCGAACTGCGCGATCCTGTCTGGATTATGGGCGTTTGGATTGTAGTTGGTATTTACGCTCTGCTGGGAACCCTATGCGTCATTGAACTGGGCGTTATGGTACCCCGCGCCGGGGGGTGGTATCCATTTGCCCGCCGGGCGTTTGGTGATTACATTGGCTTCGTGATTGGCTGGAGCAGCTGGATTGGCAGCGCAGCCGCAATGGCTTTTTCGTCGTATACCATGTGCGAATATATAGCCCTGCTCTTGCCCGGCACTACTGCCTACGTGCCTGCCATGGCGGTGGGTACGCTGGTAATCTTTACGCTTTTTCACTGGATTGGCTTAAAATCAGCCAGTCGGGCGCAGGAGATTATGAGTTTTCTGAAAGCAGTTGGCCTGTTTGGCCTAATAGCTGTCTGTTTTATATTCGGCGGTGGCGAAAGGAGCGCCCAACCAGTTGTAGCCAGTCTCTCACCCGAGAAACCGTTTATCCTGGGGCTAATTACCGCACTACAGGCTGTCTTCTACACCTACGATGGCTGGCATACGGCTGCCTACTTTGCCGAAGAGAATACAGACCCGGCTAAAACGCTGCCCCGCTCCATGATCGGTGGCATTATCCTCATTATCAGTATTTATCTGCTTATTAATCTGGCGCTGCTGTACGTAATGCCACTGGATCAGTTAGCCCAATCAAAACTACCGGCTGCTGACGCCGTTCGGCTGATTTTTGGCGAGCGGAGCGGCCAATTCATCACCCTGCTCCTGTTAATCTCTGTGCTGGGTATTATCAACGCCCAGATTATGTTTAACCCCCGCGTATTATATGCACTAAGCCGCGATGGTTTATTTATTAAGCAGGGGACGTATGTGAACACTGGCGGCACTCCGGGAACGGCACTGGTACTCACGGCTGGTATGTCGATTCTGCTAATTATTAGCGGTCTTTATCTGCGCCTTTCCGACATTGCTACGTTCTTTTTCGTTATGTGCTACGGGTCGGCAATGGCGGCTTTGCTACGGCTGCGGCAGACCGAACCCGAACTGCCCCGCCCGTATAAAGTCTGGGGCTACCCAATAGTACCCTGGTTGGTCCTGTTAGCATCTATAGCCTTTCTGGCCGGTGCTATTTGGGGCGACCCGCTCAGCAGTGCCTATGCGGTTGGGTTTCTACTACTGAGTTACCCTTTGTATCGACTAGTTGTCAGGCAGTCGGGGACTTATGGGACGGGAGCAGACAACACCTGATCCGTCGGGCAAAAGAACGTAGTACGTCCGCCAACAGTGATCCGTTCGATACGGGTGCCGCAACGTGGGCAGAACTTATGCGCTTCTACATCATCGTACGGTGATGCATCCCACTCGCGCACGTGAATCAGGAAGGACGGAGGAAAGTCGCGGTACAGGGCTTCGTAATGAATAGCCGTTTCGAGCACTAGTTTAATCGACTCCTGCACCCGGTACATCTCATCGTCGGACAGCGTATTTGAGATGCGCTCCGGGTGAATACGAGCCTGAAACAGCACTTCATCAACAATCCAGTTACCCAGTCCAGCCACGACGCTCTGATCGAGTAAAACGGGCTTAATCAGAGCTTTCTTTCGGCGGACAGCTTCGGCAAGTTGCGTGGGTGAAATTGTCAGCCCGTCGGGTCCAATTTTCTTCTTGGACAGAAATGCGTCGATATTATCGACCAGTCCCACTCGCTCAAATTTCCGGGGACAAAGAAACCCCAGGTTGAAGCCGTTCGTAAAGTGAAAGACAATGCGGGCAAAGCGGGGCCGGTCGAGCGATGAGTGATAGTATTCCAGATCGCCGGTCATGCCAAAGTGCATCCGTAAAATGACACCGGGTTCGTCCGTAAACACGAACAGATTTTTGCCAACTCGTCGCGTTCCCGTAAACGAACGTCCTGTCAGCGATTCGATAAGCGTTGCCAGATCGGTTGTCAGGAGTTTCCGGTCTTCAACGTCAATGTGTGAAACAGGTTGATTTAGTGCGGAGGATTCGAGGTATTGACGGCGGATTTCGACTTCGGGCAGTTCAGGCATTGGACAGTGGGTTTAGCACATAAACCATTGAAACCGAACGTTGTTATAGGTATCGATGATAACCTTTTTGGGTAGTTCTCGGTTGATATTTTGAGTAGTGGCTTGATTATCAAATCAGTATATGATGCAGGCGTTTATCTAAAATTTCTGCCCCGAGCATACGAATCGTTTCTGCGAGTGCGTTGTAAAGGGTAGGTTTCGTTCAGAAGTAAGTTTTATTCTGATTTTTTGCCATTTTCTAACCCAACCCAATGTCTGATGCGATAAACTTTTACACACCAGTGCCGGCCCGTACTATGTCGACACTGTCTTGTTAAGTTGTACACGTTCAACCATTAATCTTTTAAAAACTTATGGAAAACAATCAGCCGAAATCAAAAGCGAACGGTGCCCTACTGGCGGCACTTATTATCATGACCGGGCTGGCCGGGGTTTCGAGTTATCTTTATTTTGATCAGAAAAAAGTTGCTGAGACGCAGGAAGTGACCATTGCCGAACGCGTTGAAGACCTGGCAACTACACGGGTAAAATTAGATTCGATTTCGACCGCCTTAGATGCTAAAATTGCAGAAGTACAGAAACTGGGCGGTAATGTTGAAGAGTTACTGAAAGTAAAAGCTGATCTCGAAGCCGATAAGGCAGCGTTAAAGCGTGGTCAGAAAGGACAACGGATTTCGTTGGCTAAGTACGAAATGAAGATCAAGGAGTACGAACGCTTCTTAGTTGAAAAGGATACGCTCATTGCGGGTCTGCAACGCGAAAACGGTATGTTATCGTCGAACGTACAGACGCTGAACACCGAAAACTCTACCCTGAAAACTGAGCGGCAAAAACTGAGTGACTCCGTCACGACCGTGTCCAGTCAAAATCAGGAGTTAGCCCAGAAAGTAACGCGGGCATCAGCTTTAAAAGCTCAGAATGTAAAAGTGCTGGCTGTGACGTCGAAAGGCAAGGTACGCGACGAGGATGCGTTCAAAGCCAAGAAAGTAGATAAGCTTAAATTCACGTACACCCTGCTGGACAATCCACTTACAAAAGAAGAGCCTAAAGAAGTCTATGTACGGTTGCTTGATCCCGATGGTGCGGTATTATCGGATATGGCCAACGGATCGGGTACGTTCAATGTGAATGGTAGTGAAACGGTGTACACAACAAAACAAATGGTCAACTACAATAAAGAGGGCCAAAATGTAGAGTTACTTTACTCGCGTGGTATGCAATACAAACCGGGTAAATATACCGTTGAACTGTTTGCGGAAGGTTTCAAAATCGGATCTGGTCAATTTGCCATTCGGTAAGCTATTTCTCTGACTGAACTAGAACGCGGCTCCCAACGGAGTCGCGTTTTTTTATGGCTGATAGCCGGTGAAAGTCAGTGTCGAATCGGAAATGCGAAGCAATCTTCCCTGCGTTTCCATCCCGCTGGCGGTAAACACCCGGCCGGTCTGCACGGAACCGATTACCCGCCCATTTTGAACGAGGTCCACGCGCTGATCGTCCTGCCGGACAATGGTTACACCCGTAACCGTACGCACATTGGCCGCTGGAGCAGCCTGGATGAGTGTCAGGGTAAATGTAGCAGCATCTGCTGACTGAATAGTGGCAACGGGCATCTGATTAGCGGGTAGCGTCAGGCAGGTGTAATCCAGAAATTTGTTAGTCTGATATGTTCCCGTAATGGCATCGGGGAGCGGTACCGGATTTACGTCGGTATTAGACTGGCAGGCACTCAGTAGCAACAGGCTCGATAGGAGGAATGCTTTCATAACCAATGACGTTGTATTTCTGATAGGACTCCAAATGCAGGGAAAGGGTTGGCAGGCTTAACTGAAAAACGAATGATTTCTGGTCATTGCGTTAACCGTTTACAAGTTTCACCAAAAATTAATCAATACTATTGAAGTAGTGATTTGGCATTTACCTACTTTCGCAGTAGAATAAATTAAAATACTTGCTGAATGCCAATGAATGTAAACGACAATCTAATAGATGGTATTTATAACTTCTGCGACGCGTGGTGTGAGCGGTGTTTATTTACACAACGTTGCCGAAGTTATCAAATCCAGTATAAAAACAGCAGTCAGCCAACAGACCCGAGCGTAACGCTGGTTCAGCAGCTGACAGAAGCGTTAACATTAACTAAGCAATACCTCGATCAGGCGAAGAAGAATCAGACACCGGAGGGCCTGACGCCGGCGGAACAGCAAATGCTGGAGGAGGAAGCGATCCCAGTACACTTCCAGGCTGAACAGGAGGCTATTACACAATTTGCCCGGGACTATCTGCGGCAAACCGGCGACTGGCTCCGCGATGAGAAAGGATTACTGGAACAAGCCGGTCAACAGCAACTACACGAGGTTCAGTTGGGTATTCGTACGGAAACCGAAGCACTGGTTGGCCTGAATGCCCTGAAAGACGCCTGGGAGATGATCAAGTGGTATCGTACACTGATTCCGGTTAAAACGGCATCGGCGTTGCGGGCATTCTCCGACTCGAATCAGTACGCCCGGCTCAATGATTATTACATGGGCAAGGCGAAGCTGATTCTGGTGAGCGTTAATCGTTCTCATCTGGCGTGGCAAACGGTGTTGGCTCACTATCCCGACAAAACAGATGAGCTACTGGATATGCTGGTACTGCTCAACCGGATTAGTCGCGAGATGGAAACGCTGTTCCCTGATGCGCGGACTTTTCAACGGCCGGGCTTAGATACATAGCCAGCAGACAGCGCGAGGATTCCTTATTTTTTAACGATAATAAATTCTACCCGCCGGTTCTGCTGCCGACCTTCTTCGGTATCGTTGGTAGCTACCGGCTTGGTTTCGCCAAAGCCTTTGCTGGCCACCCGGTCGGGTTCAATGCCTTTGCCAATCAGGTATTCGCGCACCGAATCGGCCCGATCCTGCGACAATTTGCTGTTTAACTCCTTGGAACCGGTGTTATCCGTATGGCCACCAAGTTCGATAACCATCTTTGGATTATCGTTTAAAACAGTTACGATACGATCCAATTCGGGACTTGACTCCGAACGCAGTTCAGATTTCCCCAGATCGAAGAAGATATTATTGAGTCGCACCGCCCGGCCAACTTCAATTGGTACCAGCTTTAGTTCTTTACCTTTTATTTCCTGATATCCTTTCGTTTGAGTCAGGTCGATATTGTCGCCTTCAGCAATAAAGTCCGGCGCAATAGCCCGCATGCTGTATTTCTGGCCGTAAGGCAATACTAATTTGTATTCGCCTGTGACGGGGTCAGAATTTGCTTCACCCGCTTCGGCGCCATCCGGCAGGGTTTGATAGATGATGCGGGCAGCAATGGGTTTACCCGTCTTCTGGTCGATTACTTTCCCGCTGATGAGGGCTACCGGATCGGGGCGGGTAAGATTGCCCTCGCCGGGTTGATTGCCCGAGCCTGCCTGCGCTGGTTTACCATCGGCCAGCGTTGCCGGAGGGGTATCATCGATGAGTTTCACCCGGACCAGGTCACCCTTGCCAAGTGTGCCCTTGAAGGTTGTCATGTACGCATACTCGCCCGAAGCCGCCACGGAATAATAAGCATCGTAGCCATCGGTGTTAATATCCCGTCCGACATTCTGCGGCTTTGACCAGTGTTTCCACGTTTTATCGACCCGCTTGCAAACGTAAATATCGTTACTACCCATGCCGCCATCGCGGTCGCTGGAAAAGTAGAGAGTAGCCCCGTCGGGTGCCAGAAAGGGGGTTGTCTCGGTAAATTTTGAATTTACATCCGTACCAATGCTGACCGGTTTGCTCCATGAATTGTCTTTCTGCCGGAAGCTGACGTAGATGTCATCTTCTTTTGAGTTCTTCTTCTCGCTGAATGCCATCAGCAGCACTTTACCATCCGACGACATGAAGCCACAGTCGAATAGTCCCTTGCTGAGGCCTTCGTAGCCAATAACATTGAGCTTTTGCGGTTCCGACCAGCCGTTTGCCGTGCGCTTGCTGGTAGAGAAACCACGCGTTTCGTAGGTGCCGTTGTTATAAGCACCCTTAATGAGCATGGTATTACCGTCGGGCGTAATGCTGTAGGCGCAGTTGTATTCGTCTTTATTCAGGGGAGATCCCATCCGGCGGGCCGGTCCCCATTGTTTAGTGGGTTGTAGTTCCGAGTACCAGATGTCCTGACTGCCTTTGTCGCCGTGAGTATTCTGGGGGTGGCTGATGCGGGCATAGTACAGTGTCTGACCATCGGGCGAGATAACCGGGTTAATTTCGTTGTATTCCGAATTAACCTGATTGCCGAGGTTTTCGACCTTTGATGAGGGGTTGGCAGGGGCTTGCGCTACGGAAAGGGACGCGGTACCTGTAAGAAAAAGACCGACCAGCAGCGCGTGGTTCAGTTGCATGGAGACAAGGGAGAACTGGTTTTCTATAAAAACGAAGATAGGCGTTCGTTCGTCTACTGGCACTATTTGTTCTGAGCCAAACTTGACGTTTAGTTCAAAACAGACTCCCTTGCACAACTTTTGGCTGAAGGACTGGCTCCTGCAAATTTAGGCCACAATGCTTGTTTAACTCCCGCACCCAGTACAAAATCAGTTCGGGGGCGGTGTCGTTGTCGCCACCGCCATGAACAAACAGATACGCCGTTTGTAACCCCTTCTCAAACCAGGTCTTCAAGCGCTGTACCCAGGCATCGACACGGCTGTAATCGGTCGGATGGCCTTCGTTGGCAATAAATCGGAGGGTCAGTACGGGGCTGGTCAGGCTCATGTGGAGTACATCGCGTCGGCCAGCTACGTCTGTGTTCACTACGTGCCGCCGTAAATTGTATAACCGCTCAACGGTCTGCATCCCAGTTTGGGGTTTGAACCAATCCGGGTGCCGAAACTCTACGGCCACATCCAGTTCGTCGGGCAGGGTGCGTAGATACGTTTCCAGTACCGGCCACTTGTCGGGACCAAAGTTGGGCGGCAGTTGCAAGAAGGTCATGCCCAGAAATTCCTCAAGTCCTAAAATAGCGTTGACAAATTCGTCCGTCAGTGCTTCCGAGGCTACCAACATGCGTTCATGGCTGATGATCTGCGGAAACTTAGGGCAGTACACAAAGCCGGGCCGAACCGGTGAGCCTGCGGCTTCTTCTTTCCAGCGCGCAATCATATTGGGCGTCGGAATCTGATAATGCGTCAGATTCAGTTCGATGGTGTTGAACTGCCGGGTATAGTAGTGCAGAAAGTCTTTCTCTTTGGCATTGCCCGGGTATATTTTGCCCACGTAATCTTTATTGGCCCAGATCGGGCCACCGATAAAGACGGTCGGTCGGGCACTCGGCTGCGCCCCGGCCCACACCGTTGCATTGAACGGGTTACCGGGCGGCAGGGTAAAGTTTACCCCGTCAAGATTAGCTACTTTGCCAAATTCCATAGTGTCGAACGCGATGAAGTATAATGTTAAAACTGGTGATTAAGGGCTTTCGTTTTCGGGGCCGTCCCGAAATAACTAATTTTGTGGTTTACTGACTAATCTGCCCGACAGCTTAGCCCAAAACCGGGCGTTGCTGCGCTACCGGTACCCATTCTGTACACCGGCCTAAATGAAGCCGAACGAAGGCATCTACTGATTATGATTTCAAAAACGTATAATCCAAAAGACATCGAGGAAAAGTGGTACCAGTACTGGCTTGATAACCAGTTTTTTAAATCCACTCCCGATGAGCGCGAGCCTTACACCATTGTCATTCCGCCCCCCAACGTAACGGGTGTTTTGCACATGGGCCACATGCTGAACAATACCATTCAGGATGTGCTGATTCGGAAAGCACGCATGGAAGGTAAAAACGCCTGTTGGGTGCCCGGTACCGACCACGCCAGTATTGCTACCGAAGCCAAAGTAGTAGCCATGCTTAAAGAACGGGGTATCGCCAAAACGGACCTCACCCGCGACGAATTTCTGGCCTATGCCTGGGAGTGGACGCACAAATATGGGGGCATCATTCTCCAGCAGCTCCGCAAACTCGGCGCGTCCTGCGACTGGGACCGTACGCGCTTTACCATGGAGCCCAACCTGTACGATTCAGTCATTAATACGTTTGTCGACCTGTACAACAAAGGTAAGATTTACCGGGGTGTTCGCATGGTGAATTGGGACCCGCAGGGAAAAACGGCCGTATCGGACGAAGAGGTGAATATGAAAGAAGTCCAGCAGAAGCTGGTTTATATCCGGTATGAAATAAAAGGGGGTGAGGTCGAATACATCACCATCGCCACTACGCGTCCCGAAACCATCATGGCCGATGCTGCCATTGCGGTGAATCCGAACGATGAGCGGTACAAACACCTGCACGGCAGAAAAGCGGTTATACCGCTGATTAATCGTGAAATCCCCATCATTACCGACGAGTATGTAACGATGGATTTTGGCACGGGCTGCCTGAAAGTAACACCTGCCCACGACCGGAATGACTACGAACTGGGTGTAAAACACAAACTGCCCGTTATTGATATTCTGAACGACGACGGTACGCTGAACGAGAAAGCCCGGATTTTGGTCGGTATGGATCGCTTTGCCGCTCGAAAAGCTATTGTGAAGCAACTTGAAGAAAGCGGTAATCTGGAAAAGGTCGAAGAATACAAATCGAACGTTGGGTATTCAGAGCGTACTAACGCCGTTATCGAGCCGAAGCTGTCGTTGCAGTGGTTCCTGAAAATGGACGAAATTGCCAGGCCCGCGCTGGAAAACGTTATGAACGACGTGATTCAACTCCACCCGCCGAAGTTCAAAAACATGTACCGTTCGTGGATGGAAAACCCGCACGACTGGTGTATCAGCCGCCAACTATGGTGGGGGCAGCAGATTCCCGCGTTCTACATGCAGGACGGTACCATTATCGTAGCCAAAGACAAGCGTGAGGCTCTGCGAATCGCCCGTGATAAATACCAACTCTTTGCCCTTAGCGAGACGGATTTAACGCAGGACGAAGATGTACTGGATACATGGTTTTCGTCGTGGCTGTGGCCTATGTCGGTCTTCGATGGGCTGAAAGACCCAAACAACGCGGATATCAATTACTACTACCCAACGAACACACTCGTTACGGGCTTCGATATTATCTTCTTCTGGGTGGCCCGCATGATTATGGCGGGGTATGAATTTCGGGGAGAATTGCCTTTCCGGGACGTGTACTTTACCGGTATGGTGCGCGACAAGCAGGGACGCAAAATGTCGAAGCAACTCGGCAACTCACCCGATCCTATTGAATTGATGGAGCAGTTTGGGGCCGACGGCGTTCGCACGGGTATGCTCTTTAGTTCAGCGGCTGGAAATGATCTGCTATTCGACGAGAAGCTGGTCGAGCAGGGACGTAACTTCTGTAACAAACTCTGGAATGCCTTCCGGTTAGTGAAAGGCTGGCAAGTTGTAGAAACTCCGGATGCGGCTCCGGGCGGAGACATTGCTATTCGCTGGTTTGAGTCTGTATTTAACACGGCTGTGCTGGAGATTCAGGACCACTTCAGTAAATACCGCATCTCCGACGCCCTGTTAGCACTGTACAAGCTGATCTGGGATGATTTCTGTTCGCAATATCTGGAAATGATCAAACCCGGCTTTGAGCAGCCCATCGACCGTCCTACCTACGAGGCAACTATTAATTTCTTTGACCGGCTCACCCGGTTGGCGCATCCGTTCATGCCGTTTATCACCGAAGAAATCTGGCAGGAACTGCGTGAGCGCGCCGGGGGCGAAAGCATTTGCATTGTTGATTACCCAACAGCCGGACCGGTGGATGCTCAGTTACAAACTGACATGGCTACTGCCCTGGAACTCATTACCAGCATTCGTAACCTACGGAGTAGTAAGCAGATTTCGCCTAAAGTTGAACTACCGTTAGCCATCAAATCGCAGACGCCCGGTCGCTTTGAACCGTTTGCCCAATTGATTCAAAAGTTGGCAAACATATCGGCTATTGAGTATGTTGGTGCAGAAAATCAGGAAACACCGGGACTGTCGTTCGTGATCAAAGGCGATGAATTCTTCGTAAACATCGTTGGCGAAATCGACGTTGAGCAGGAGCGGGCTAACCAGAAAAAAGAACTGGACTATATGCTTGGATTTCGTGATTCCGTGCTGAAAAAGCTGTCGAACGAAAAGTTTGTGGCCAATGCAAAGCCGGATGTTATCGAACGCGAACGTCAGAAATTAGCAGATGCTGATGCGAAGATCAGAACATTAGAGGAAGCTATAGCCCGACTGGTATAGGCTAAATTTAATGTCAACTTTCACAAAAGCCGACCAATTAGTCGGCTTTTTGTTTACAATTATGAAAATATATAAATACTTTACTAATTGGAGTGCAATTAATTACGTGTATAGTTTTATTATTGCAGTAGATTTACAACGGTTACTCAATTTTTGCCCAAAGTAAGTTATGAGGAAGTGCGTGTTTTTAGACCGTGACGGCGTATTGAATGAGGATCGGACCGACTACGTTTACCGCGTAGAAGATCTGGTAATTCCCGATGGCGTTGTGGAGGGGTTACGGTTATTAAAAGAAGCAGGTTACATGCTGATTGTTATTACCAATCAGGCAGGTATTGCCAAGGGGCTTTACACCCGCGCAGATGTGATGCGGTGTTATGAGTACCTGCAGGAGCGGTGCGGCTACCTGTTAGACGATATTTACTATTGCCCGCATCACCCCGACTACGATACGCAGTCGCTCATGCGGAAACCGGACTCATTACTGTTGGAAAAAGCCATTGCCAAGTATCAGATCAACGTGCAGGACTCGTGGATGGTTGGCGATGCCGTGCGCGACATTCGGGCCGGACAGCGCGTAGGAGTACGCACGATTCATATTACGCACAAGAACCCCGGTGCCGTTGTAGGCGATTGTATGGCCTCTAACCTATTGGAAGCTTCACAGTTCGTGGTAGGCCGAGCCTGACCTGGCCGTTCGGCGAGTGAATTATATGAATGCCCGTTTACGTCAAGAAAAAGCCGCCAAGCCAACCGTATTGGCATACAGTCAGATCAGCGGCAAACTAATTCTTCTCCACTAAGCCCGGACGGACGACGTTGCGGGCTTTTGTATGCTGCCATAGGCCGGACAGGTTTGTTTCCGCCCACAAGACGCCATCGATAACAGGGCCAGCAGGCCGACGAAAGCAAAAGTCTTCTTCATAGGATGGTCTGACTAAAAAGCCGGGCGATTTTATGTGTTGATCACCCGGCGTTATAACGAAATTTTACGCGTCTTCTTTTACCAGTTCGGCCTCAAGTCGTTCTTCTTCACGGGCTTCGGCCGCTTCCGTTGCTTCCAGTTCGGTTGTGCCGGTTTCAGCACCGCCGTACCCCAGAATTTTAAGCATTACCTCACTGTTCTGCTCCGGCGCAAATAACTTCGTGCGCAAGTTGCCTTTTTCGTCCAGGTCAACAATCACATGTTGCGGGGCCGGAATCAGACAGTGCTGAATGCCACCATAGCCACCCAGCGATTCCTGATAGGCACCCGTGTGGAATAAACCAATGTACTGATCTTCGGTATCCTGATCAAAAATGGGCAGGTACAGGTCAGCACTGTGGACTTCGGTGTTATAATAATCGTGCGAATCGCAGGTCAGGCCGCCCAGGTTGACTTTCTGGTACGGATTGTCCCAGTTATTAACCGACAGCATAATATATTTCTGACCGAGTCCCCAGGCATCCGGTAATTGAGTAATGAATGAACCATCAATCATATACCACAGCTCCTTGTCGTTCTGCAATTTCTGATCGATAACCTTATAAATCACCGCCCCACTTTCGCCAACCGTATAGGAGCCGAACTCCGTAAAAATGTGCGGTACAGGCACGTTGTTCTTGTTACAAATCCACTGAATCGACTCGACAATCTGATCGATCATGGCCTGATAATCGTACGTGAACTGGAACGAGGTCTGAATCGGCATGCCGCCCCCAATATCGATGGAGTCAAGGTCGGGGCAGATTTTACTCATCTCACAGTATTTGTACATGAACCGGCTCAGTTCACTCCAGTAATACGCGCTGTCTTTAATGCCCGTATTAATAAAGAAGTGCAGCATTTTCAGCTTGAACCTGGGGTTCGGCTGAATTTTGTTCCGGTACAGTTCATTCACATCCGAATACCGAATACCAAGCCGCGAGGTATAAAACTCGAAGTTCGGTTCTTCATCAGTAGCAATCCGCATACCAAAGTTGACGGTATCGGCGGTTATTGTTTGCTCGTAGGCCTCAATTTCCTTTAGATTATCCAGCACCGGCACCACATTGAACCCTTCGTTGATCAGTTCACTGATGTATTGGGTATACAGTGGCCGTTTGTAGCCGTTGCAGATAATGTACGTATCCTTGCTAATCTTGCCCAGCTTATACAACTCCCGCAAAATGGGAATATCGTAGGCCGAAGACGTTTCGAGGTGTATATTGTTTTTCAGTGCCTCTTCGAGCACGAACCGGAAATGCGATGACTTGGTGCAGTAGCAGTACGTGTAATTGCCCTTATAATTGTACCGCTTCATGGCATTCTTGAACAGCAGCTTGGCGTGTTCAATATGCTCCGTAATTTTGGGCAGATAGGTGAGCTTAAGGGGCGTACCATACTCCTCGATAATGTCCATCATGGGGACATTGTTGAACAGGAGTTCATTGCTTTCGACGCGGAACTCCCGGGTCGGGAATTCAAAGGTCTGTTCAATCAGGTCGTTGTAAGTCTTCATCCCTTCGTGAGGAGCATAAAAAAATAAGTGGTTGGTTCTTTAAAAAAGCGGACGAATATGGCCGGTTTATGGTGTCGTGCAGGACTTATTCAGCCCTGCTTTAGACAACGTAAAGCAGCCGGTTTTTGATTCTGATTAATCAATAAAATATCAGCCGTAGTGAGTCAATCAGCCCTTTCGCTTAACGAATGGAGGGCGTGGCAAAGCGAACACCTGCCAGCAGTCCCTGCTGTTCGATCTCGGTTTTGGCCTGCTGCCAGATTTGCTGTGTGTGAGCCAGATCACCACCGGCATACAGCTCTTTGTAGTTCTGAGTCGATTTCTTCCCAATCAGACCGTCGAGCGTAACCACCGGACGGGCAAATAAACTGCTGTACACCCCATTTGCGGATACGGGCTGGCAGGGGGCAAAGCTGTACATGCCTCCGAACTGATCCCGCTCTTCGTAGGTTGCACCAAAATAAAGCCGTTGCTCGGCATCGCTCAGCAGACAGGCATTGGAAGCCGGATTCTTCTGACGGCTGTTGATACGCATCGGTTCCAGGGCGGTTAACTGATAAACGCCATCGTTAACAATGCGCTCGTGTTTGTACAGCGCGGGAAAGGTTTCCTGAGTGTATGTCACATAGTCTGCGACGACAAATACCATGTCCAGCGTGAACTGGCCGGTTACCAGCGAACCGAACAGGATTACTGAACCTGGCTCCAGGCGGGCCAGCTCGGTGCTGGCTGAGGTTTTTTTGCTCTGGGTTTGTAAACGGGTCACATACCGCATTGCCTTACCGAACACATATGGATCGGTGTTATGCTTGCGCTCACCCGTATAGCCTCTGTCGAAATACGGTTCGTAGACGTACGAGGGCATATTCTTACGGACGGTACCCGGCTGATAAATCACTTTGGCCTGGGCTTCCCACTCTCCCCAAAAGCAAAGCGGTATGTTAGTTTGCAGTTCACCCGCCGAATCAACGTAGTCGCCGGGCTGATTCATAAATTTCCGGGTGTGACCAGCCTTGTTGTTCCAGGATGCATTACTACTGCCGGTATCCGGCTGGGCTTCGCTACCCGGATGATAAACCAATTCAACTTTACTCATTTGCTTTTTTTATTACAGCTATAACAAGACTTTACCAGGACCAGCCGACGCCGAAAGACGTGGTAAGCCCTTATCCATTTCTCCGTTACAGTCTACATAAAGATAGTGGTGATGTGCGCCCGGCGGACCCCCTGTCTCAGCCTGCTTTTTTTATAATTCTGCTTATAACCTGCAATGTCCGATTTTCTTAGCCCATATTCATGGTATTCTGCAAAATCCTTTATCAAAAAGGATTTTGCAGGTTTAGTCGAACAGACAGGCAGGTATTATTTAATAAACGGGATAAAGCAGATTTAAGTTGATTTTAGTTAATAAAGAAAGACCTATTTCAGCAGCAGGCTACCCGCCTGACTCGTGATTCCGGCAATACTTGTTCATCAACCGGCAAATTGGGCTGTTCAATAGCCGAGCCAGGCACCGATTAGGTAACTCATTTCCCCAAACCGAAAAGAAGCCCTAATTTCGCACTTAATTCCGACATTGAATCCCCCGCGAATGACCCCTTCCGCGATTCATTTTATTGCCATTGGCGGTAGTGCCATGCACAACCTGGCGCTGGCGCTTCATCAGCAGGGCCACGTGGTTACCGGCTCAGACGACGAAATCTACGATCCTGCCCGTAATCGCCTGGCTCAGCATGGATTGCTGCCGACCGAGACGGGCTGGTTTCCCGATAAAATTACGCCCCAAATCGATATTGTCATTTTGGGAATGCACGCCCGCAAAGACAATCCTGAACTGGCCCGGGCGCAGGCATTGGGGCTTCCCATTTATTCATACCCCGAGTTCATTTTCCGGCAGAGCGAGCAGAAACAACGCGTTGTGATTGCCGGTAGTCATGGCAAAACAACAATCACGTCCATGATCATGCACGTGCTCCAGTATCATAACCGGGCGTTCGACTACCTTGTTGGTGCCCAGTTGGATGGCTTCGGGACGATGGCTCAACTGACTGATGATTCGTCCGGGTCAGGTGCGCCCGTAATTATTATCGAGGGCGATGAATATGCATCGTCGCCGATTGACCCAACGCCGAAATTTCTGCACTACCAACCTCATATTGCCCTTATCAGTGGTCTGGCCTGGGACCATGTTAATGTTTACCCGACCTGGGAACAGTATGTAGACCAGTTTGAAAATCTGGCTGAATCGATGCCCAAAGCCGGTGTGCTGGTCTTCGACGAGACGGACAACATGCTCGATGTAATTGGGCAGAAAGAACGCCCCGACGTAACCAAAATACCCTACGAAGCGCACCCCGGCCGCATTGTTAATGGCCAGACCTATCTGCTGACTAAAGCGGGCAACGGTATGCCCGCCCGTGAGGTACCCGTGCTGGTCTTTGGCGAACATAATCTGAAAAACATCAGTGGGGCTATGGCCGTCTGCGACCGATTAGGTGTTACAGACGCTCAGTTCTATGAAGCGATTCAGTCGTTTCGGGGGGCCGCCCGGCGGATGGAGAAAGTAGCCGGAAATGAAACAAAAGTTCTGTTCCGGGATTTTGCCCATGCCCCGTCCAAAGTAGAGGCTACCACCGATGCGGTAAAAGCGCAGTTTCCGAAGCGGACATTGTTGGCCGTAGTTGAACTGCATACATTCAGTAGCCTGAATAAGGCGTTCCTGAGTCAATACAAAGACCGATTGGATGCCGCCGATGTTGCCGCTGTGTACTTCAACGCGCATACCCTGGCTGCCAAACGAATGGAGCCAATTACGGTAAATGACGTTAAAGCCGCTTTTGATAAGCCTGGCTTACAGGTTTTTACCGAAACGGCTGATCTGAGAGCGTTTATCCTAAGTCAGCGAACCAGCGCCGACTCATTTTTACTCATGAGTTCCGGTACGTTCGGCGGCTTAGACCTGGGAACCCTGGCCGACGAGTTGATCTAATATAGCTATGCAAAGCATCGTGGTGTATTGTGCTTCCAGTCCCGGAAGCAATCCGATTTATAAAGACATTGCCATTGAACTGGGTGAGCAAATGGCCCGGCGTAATCTTCGTTTAATCTATGGCGGAGGCAACGGCGGGTTAATGGGCACCGTGGCCAATGCCGTTCTGGAGAATGGCGGTCAGGTAACGGGCGTTATTCCTAATTTTCTGGCCGACCTCGAAGTGGCCCACCGAACGCTCACGGAGTTGCATTTTGTGGAGACCATGCACGAACGCAAATTCAAGATGGTCAGTCTGGCAAAGGGTGTGATTACGCTGCCCGGTGGCTACGGTACCTTCGATGAGTTGTTCGAGATTCTGGCCTGGCGGCAGCTTAAACTGTACGATGGTCCTATTGCTGTGTTGAATGTAAATGGGTATTATGACCTGATGCTACAGCAGTTGGACCGGTGTGTGGCTGATGGTTTCCTGCGGGCCGAAAATCGCGATCTGATCATCGTGGCCGATACCGTTGATGCAGTGCTGGCGCAGATTGAAGCATTCTGGGAGCAAACAGTATAGAGCGTACCCGGTAATCTTACTTCAGATACCCACATCTGGCCGGGATGTTAAAAACCAGACGTGGGTGTCTGGAATACAACTATGGCATCTGAACTTAAAAACCTGAGTACATTTTCAACGGAGAATCTGCCTGATGTCAGTCATCGGCGGTTTGCCCTGGTCGTTGCCGAGTGGAACGCCGAAGTGACTGAAGCCCTGTATGCGGGTGCTTATCAGACCCTGCTCGACTACGGCGCAAAGGCCGAGAACATCATTCGGGGTAATGTGCCGGGCAGTTACGAACTAACGCTTGGGGCGCAGTGGTTTGCCCAGCGCGACGATATTGATGCCGTTATCTGTTTGGGCTGTGTTATTCAGGGCGAAACCAAGCATAACGATTACATCAATCATGCTGTAGCGCAGGGGCTGACGAATGTTAGTCTGAAAACCAGTAAGCCCATCATTTTTGGTGTGCTCACGCCCAACGCCCAGCAACAGGCTATTGATCGGGCGGGTGGCAAGCACGGCAACAAAGGCGATGAAGCCGCCATGACCGCTATCAAAATGCTTGGTTTACAGAAGATGGTGTACAGTTTTCAATTTAAATAATTGAGTGAATTGGCGAATGAGTGAATGAGAGAAGATGAATTAATGCAATTGCTCATTCACTCGTCCGCCAATTCACTCATTCATCGCACCGGCGACCCGGTCATTCAATATGCAAGTCTGGAAATTTGGCGGAACTTCGGTTGGTAAACCCGAACGGATGCAGTCGATTCGGCAGCTGATCACGGCTGACAATACGCGTAAAGTAGTTGTTTTATCGGCCCTGTCGGGCACGACCAATGCGTTGTTGGACATTGGTAACTCCCTGAAAGAGTATAATGATGCGGAAGCTAACGCTAAAATATACGCGTTGAAACTGCATTACGCTGGGTTTGTAAACGAATTGTACCAGACGCCCGAGGGTCTGGCTAATGGACGGCAGATCGTGGAAACCGAGTTCTCGTTTATTCGTTCGCTCACGGGTATAAAGCCCTTCACGGCTAAGCAGGAGAAAGAGTTGGTGGCTGAAGGCGAATTACTCAGCACGCAACTTTTTCAGGCGTACCTGGCCGAGCAGGGGGAAAACTCGGCGCTGTTACCCGCGCTGGAGTTTATGCGGATTGACGCGGATAACGAGCCTGAACTGGACTTCACCGAGCAGGCTCTGGCCAAAGTGATGCCATTGCATGCTGACAAACAGATTATTGTTACGCAGGGATTTATCTGCCGGAACCCGCGCGGTGAGGTTGATAACCTGAAACGGGGCGGTTCTGATTATACGGCTTCGCTCATTGGTGGGGCTATCCGGGCAGAAGAAATTCAAATCTGGACCGACATCGACGGGATGCATAACAACGACCCGCGTATAGTTAAGAACACCTTCCCGGTGCGGGAGCTGACCTTTGACGAAGCGGCCGAGTTAGCTTACTTTGGTGCGAAAATTCTGCATCCGTCTACTATCACACCCGCCCGCAAGTACAGCGTGCCCGTGCGGCTGAAAAACACGATGGACCCTAACGCGCCCGGTACGTTGATTGCCAATAAAACCTCATCCCAGGTATTTAAGGCCATTGCGGCTAAAGACGGTATCACAGCCCTGTACATTCACTCGACCCGGATGCTGAACGCCTATGGCTTTCTCCGTCGGATTTTCGAGATTTTCGAGAAATACAAAACGCCGGTCGATATGCTGGCTACGTCTGAGGTGTCGGTTTCCGTAACCATCGATAACACGGAGAAGATTCAGGAGATTACCGATGAATTAAATACCTTCTGTACGCTCGAAGAGCCCGACTATGATCAGACGATTGTCTGCATTGTGGGCAACTTCAGTGCTGATAATGAAGGGGTTGCCATGCGCGTTTTCAATGCCATGCGCGACATTCCAATTCGTATGATTTCATACGGTGGTACAGAAAGTAACTTGTCATTATTAATCCACTCGAAGTACAAAGCCGATGCCCTGAATGCGCTGAATGATGGGCTGTTTTCGGCTTAATTTTGCTATTAATCAGGCGTAAACTAGGCTGCGTAACAGGTGCCTCAAACAGGTTCGACCATGACCGATGCTGAGTTCTTACAGGAAGTCAAACGGTCCGTCCGGGAAATTGATCCGCAGGCAGAGATCTGGCTGTTTGGGTCGCGGGCCCGGGGCGATGCCCGGGACGACTCCGACTGGGATTTTCTGGTACTGACAGAGAAGCCGGTTGATCGTAACCTCAAAAATCAACTACGAGACTATTTGTTTGACGTTGAACTCCAAAGTGAAAAGGTAATAGGCTCAATCATTCATTCGCGACGAGAGTGGGAAGAAGACTTCGGAGTAACGCCTTTATACCGCAACATTAAACGGGATGGTAAGTCTATATGAGTCGTACAAAAGAAGACTTGGTGGCTTACAGAGTCGAACGTGCCTATAAGACACTTGATACGGCTAAATTATTAGCAGAGTCCGGGCTTTGAAACGAAGTGGCGAACCGTCTCTATTATGCCTGCTTTTATGCTGTATTAGCGTTACTGGCTAGAAATGACATGGATACATACACGCATAAGGGCGTGAAGAACATGCTGAGCCAACAATTTATCAAATCAGGCTTAGTAGATGTTGTATGGGGAAAACTCTACCAGAAGTTATTTGACAACAGAAATGAAGCTGATTATGAAGATTTTGTTGACTTTGATGAAGAGAAAATAGGGGTCTTTACGGAAGATGCCTAACAATTTATTACCGTAATCACCAGCCTTGCCAAATAATAATATATATGCTACAACTTCCCTTTATCCGCGATAATAAAGAAGCCACGTTGGCCGGATTGCGCAAGAAACATTTCGCCAATGCCGACGCGGTAATTGAGCAAGTGCTGACACTGGATCAGCAACGGCGCGATACGCAGAAAGACCTTGATGATACGCTGGCCCAGTCGAATAATAAAGCCAAAGAAATTGGGGCGCTGATGAAGGCCGGTCAAAAAGCAGAAGCCGATGCGGCCAAAGCGGAAACCGCCGGTCTGAAAATACGTTCAAAGGAGTTTGAAGAAGCGCTCAGGGGTATTGAGCAGGAGCTTCAAAACGTGATGGTAACCATCCCGAATTTACCACATAGCAGCGTTCCTGAAGGCCGTTCGGCTGATGATAACGAAGTGCTTTTTGAGCATGGTGCCATCCCAACGCTGCACGAAGGCGCCCAACCCCATTGGGACCTTATCAAGAAGTATGATATAATAGACTTCGAGTTAGGTGTTAAAATTACGGGTGCTGGTTTCCCTGTGTACAAGGGAAGGGGCGCACGGATACAGCGGGCGCTGATTAACTTCTTCCTTGATGAAGCCATTCAGGCCGGTTATGGTGAAATCCAACCGCCGATTGTGGTGAATGAAGCATCCGGGTTCGCTACTGGTCAGTTACCGGATAAAGAAGGGCAGATGTACTACATCAATGAGGAGCAACTGTACCTGATTCCAACGGCCGAGGTACCCATCACGAACCTTTACCGTGATGTCATTTTATCTGACAGCGACCTGCCTGTTAAGCACGCTGGCTATACGCCTTGTTTCCGGCGCGAAGCGGGTTCATGGGGGGCTCACGTACGTGGTCTGAACCGGTTGCACCAGTTTGACAAAGTAGAGCTGGTACGGATTGAAAAACCAGAAAATTCATATGCTGCCTTGGAGGAAATGAGCCAGCATGTACAGGGACTTTTACAAAAGCTGGAATTGCCCTACCGTGTGCTACGCCTATGTGGGGGCGATATGGGGTTCACTTCGGCGCTCACCTACGATATGGAAGTCTGGTCGGCGGCTCAGGGGCGCTGGCTGGAGGTGAGTTCGGTGTCTAACTTCGAGACGTATCAGGCTAACCGGCTTAAACTGCGTTATAAAGTGGAACGGGCCGCCGGCGCGGGGAAAACCCAGTTGTTACATACCCTAAACGGCTCGGCATTGGCCCTGCCCCGGATTCTGGCGTCGATTCTGGAGAATAACCAGACGCCTGAAGGCATCCGTATCCCAAAGGTGCTGGTGCCGTATTGCGGGTTTGAGATGATCGATTAGTTGGAGTAGTCAAACGGGTGCTGAGTTGTGCCGTACCTTCAAGGTACGGCACAACTCAGCACCCGTTTGACTTAAAATGCAATGATCAACAATCGCAGGAGTAGTTCGCGTAACCCGGAAAATGGGGAGATAGCTGCCCGCTGATGCTCACCACGCGGTCAAGGCGGATGGTATCACCGGTTGCTAATTCAAGGTACTCGACACCGTCCTGAGTGAAAAGACGTCTCAGGGCGACATCGGCTTTGATAAACTCGCTCAAATCCGTCAGATATTCCAGTCTGACGAACTGACGCGCTTCGGCGGCTTTGGCCAGCGTGTTATAAAACGCGCGGTCGATGGGTTGGTAACTCGCTGTTGTCGTTTCCATACTGTAACAACAGATTCCCCGGCGGTTCAGTTTTCGGGCAAAATGAAACCCGCTACAGACTCAACTGTAGCGGGTTTGTATGAGTACTCGCCTTAGTAGCCGATACTCGCCAGTTCTGCCTGAAACTCTTTGAGTATTGTTTCTTTCATGGCGATTTTTCGTTTTTGTGTGCTGATTTTACCCACCAGCATCTTATCTGGCTCGCCACCACCCCGACTCATCAAATCAAGGTTTTCCTGAGCCAATTGTACGTCGTTTTTCTCCCGGCGTACCAGATATTCCATTTCACGAATCTTGGTGCGAAGCTGCTCGGCGCGGCTTTTGAGTTCAAAGGCCGGGTATTTACGGGCCAGGACGCGTTCGAGGTAGCTAAGTTCAAAGATTTTGTCGCAGGCGGCCCGAAAACGCTCGTTCAACTCTTTATCCTGCAATTTAAACGGCACCCGAATCTCTTTCCAGCTGTTAAGAAGCACTTTTGCGCGTTCGGCAGCCGCCAGAATATCAGCCTGTTTCGACAGCTTTTCAGCTTCATCGGCCATTTTCATCTGCTGCTCGATACGCGGATCAACTTTCTTCTGGATAACAATACCTTTCGCCGTGTTGTACTTCTCGTACACGATGCTCGTCCACTTGCGGAAGTTTTTGTAAAGTTTGCCGCTCTTTTTAATGGGAACTTCACCCACCGCTTTCCAGGCGTTGTTGAGCCGACGAACCTCCACAAAAGCCGCATCCAGGTCGAAGTTCGACTGCCGGGCTGCACGTTCCGCTAACCGAATCAGTAAATCGTATTGGTCTAACCGTTCGGTAATGAGTTTATTCTGCTCGTTGAAGAAGTCGCGCCGCCGCTGGAAAAAACCATCCAGTAAGCTCTGAAATGTGTTTTCGACTTCCTCTTCAATCTCTTTATCAACGGGGCCGGTCTTAATCCACTTCGTCTTGATTTCCTGAAGCTGATCGGCTACTGTCTTCCAGTCGGAACTACCGGCGATAGCGGCTGCTTCATCGATCAACGCCCGTTTAATTTCGAGGTTCTTAAGTTGATTGGTATGGATCAGCCCGGAAAGCACGTCTTCGAGCGCGTCCAGCCGGTCGAGCAACGGGGGGAAGTCGCCGAGGGCATCGAACCCGAGCATTTTCTTGCGCAGTTGTACCAATTTAGTGAGGTAGGAGCCTTTGTTCTGGGCTTCGGTAACCTCTTCTTCTAATTGAGTTACTTTGTTTTGCGCAATGGTGAACCGATTCTTAAAATAGTCGAGCGCTTCCTGCTCGGTCCGTTTTACTTCGCCAATCTGGCGGTCGGGATAACTGAGGTAGCCTTTCAAAAATACCTTTCCGTCTTGGACGTAACCGTATTCATCTACCAGAGAAGCGTGTTCCATTACTTTTTAGGCTTCGCTATGGGTTTATTTTCGATATTTGCCTACCACGAATTTACATGATACAATGAGTCAGGAGACCATAATATTTTCGATGGCGGGTGTCAGTAAAATTATTCCGCCTAACCGACAAATCCTAAAGAACATATACCTTTCCTTCTTTTACGGTGCCAAAATCGGCGTTTTAGGTTTAAACGGTTCTGGTAAGTCGACCCTGCTGCGCATTATTGCCGGTATCGACAAAAGTTATAACGGCGAAGTCGTGTTTTCACCCGGCTATTCGGTCGGTATGCTGGAGCAGGAACCGCAGTTAGACCCTACTAAAACTGTCCGGGAGGTAGTCGAGGAGGGCGTTCAGGAGATCGTAAACCTGTTGAAGGAGTTTGACGAAATCAATGAAGGTTTCGGCGATCCCGATGCCGACTTTGATAAATTGATTGCCCGGCAGGCAGATGTTCAGGAAAAACTCGACCATTACAACGCCTGGGAACTCGATGCCCGGCTCGAACGGGCCATGGATGCGCTCCGAACGCCACCGTCCGACGCGCTCATCGGTAACCTGTCCGGCGGAGAGAAACGCCGGGTGGCCCTGTGCCGATTGCTGCTGCAACAACCCGACGTCTTGTTGCTCGATGAGCCAACCAACCACCTCGACGCCGAATCGGTACTCTGGCTCGAAGAAACACTTCGCCAGTACGCCGGAACGGTTATCGCCGTAACCCACGATCGCTATTTTCTGGATAATGTGGCCGGCTGGATTCTGGAACTGGATCGGGGTGAGGGGATTCCGTGGAAAGGTAATTATTCGTCCTGGCTGGAACAGAAACAGAATCGCTTAGCCAAAGAGGAAAAGCAGGAGTCGAAACGGCAGAAAACGCTACAGCGCGAGCTGGAATGGGTGCGCATGGCTCCTAAAGCGCGTCAGGCTAAATCGAAGGCCCGGTTGGGTGCCTATGAGCGACTGCTGGACGAAGACAACCGCCAGAAAGACGACAAACTCGAAATCTTCATCCCATCGGGGCCGCGTCTGGGTGCGAAAGTTATCGAAGCAGACGACGTGGCTAAGGCCTTCGGTGATAAGCTGCTGTTTGAACACTTAGGCTTTCATTTACCGCAAGGGGGTATCGTTGGTATCATTGGCCCGAACGGAGCCGGTAAAACGACACTGTTCAACCTCATCACGGGTAGAGCTAAACCTGACGCAGGCACCTTCGCCGTGGGCGAAACCGTTAAGTGGGCCTACGTAGATCAGGAACACGACGGCCTTGACCCGGATAAATCAGTATTTGAGACTATTTCGGGCGGCAGTGAGTGGGTAATGCTGGGCGGTAAGCAAAGTAACGCCCGCGCCTATTGCAGTCGCTTTAACTTCTCCGGTGGCGATCAGGAAAAGAAGATCAGTATGCTATCGGGTGGCGAGCGTAACCGCGTTCATCTGGCCATGATGCTGAAAGAGGGAGCAAACCTGCTCTTACTGGATGAGCCAACCAACGACTTGGACATTAATACGTTGCGGGCGCTGGAGGAAGGTTTGGAAAACTTCGCCGGTTGTGCCGTCGTCATTAGTCACGACCGCTGGTTTCTGGACCGGATTGCTACCCATATTCTGGCGTTCGAGGGCGATTCGCAGGTGTATTGGTTCGAGGGCAACTTCTCCGAATACGAAGAAAACCGGCGCAAACGACTCGGCACCGATGCCACGCCCAAGCGGATTAAGTATAAGAAGTTAGTGTAATAAAACTTGATCAGGCAGTTTTGGTGTAACGCCAAGACTGAGATGATATATAGTATTGATTAAATCAACGACGATGCCCCACTACGGCTATTTCAATGGCACCATTGCGCCAACCGACCAACTTGCTGTTGGCGTTACCGATCTGGGTTTGTTACGTGGCTACGGCCTGTTCGATTATTTCCTGACCTACAACGGCCGGATCTTTCAGTGGGACTGGTACTGGGCGCGTTTCCAGAATTCGGCGCTACGGATGCATCTGTCGTTGCCGCTGAGCAAGGAAGAAACCGAGCATATTGTCATGCAGTTGCTTGACAAAAGTGGCTTGCCCGATACCGGCATCCGGTTTGTACTGACCGGTGGTTACTCCGAAGACAGCATCAGCGTTCAGAAACCGAACCTGATGATCCTGAGCGAAGACATTCACCCCGTATCGCCGATCCAATATGAATTAGGCATCAAGGTTATTCTGGATGAGTATGTCCGGGAGATGGCCGAGGTGAAAAGTACGGACTACAAGCGGGTCATTCTCCTGGCCGACGAAATTCGGGCGGCTGGAGCGCAGGATGTCCTCTACCAGAAAGGGGGCGAAATCAGTGAGTTGAGCCGGAGTAATTTCTTTCTTATCAAGGGCGAAACGCTCATTACGCCAAACCGGCACATCCTGCACGGTATTACCCGCCGGACGGTGATGCAACTCGCTAAAGAAGATTTTCAGGTTAAGGAACGCCCGGTACTGCTTTCTGAACTGTACGATGCTGACGAAGCTTTCACAACGAGTTCGACTAAGATGGTGCTGCCCATTACCCAGATTGGCGAACTCGTTATTGGTGAAGGAACACCCGGCCCAAAGACGAATTTCCTGCTGGACCGGTTTAAGGAACTGACAAAGAACTGGTAGTTATACAGTCTGGCTTTCTAAACCGATTGCACATCTCTATGTACGCGTGAAGTCTTAGAAGCTGACTTCATGATAAAGCAACTTTTGCCGAAGCTACCTTTTACACGACAAAGCGACTCTTTCAGGGGTCGCTTTTTTTGTTATATTGCTAGCTAACCCACTCTCCGCTATGCCCTTTCTACAAGATCCATTGGCTATTTTAGCTGTGTTGATGCTTAATATTATCATCTCGGAGCGGTTAGCCAAACTACCTTATTTTCAGGCGCTGGGTACTTCACTGATCGTTATTATTCTAACGGCTATTACGGCAAATTTAGGGTTGATTCCGGCTTCGACTAATGCTCCGCCCATTTATGATGGCATCTTTACCTACCTAGCTCCGATATCTATTTTTTATCTGTTGCTGACCGTTAACCTGAAAGGTCTCAAACGGGCAGGGTCACCAATGGTGATCAACTTTATGATTGGTGCGATGGGTACGATGGTAGGCGTTATTGTCGCTATGCGGGTTGTGGGTGGGCCCAACGGGTTCGGTCCGCTTTACTATGCCGTGGGCGGAATGTTTACGGGCACCCATACGGGCGGAAGCAGCAATTTGAATGCTATTGCCCTGCACTATGGCGTTAATAAGGCTGGTAATATATATGCCGCTACAATTGCCACCGACAATATCGTCACGGCAATCTGGATGGTTGTTACGCTGTTGCTGCCTCCGTTGTTGAACCGATATTTTCCACGTCGGTTGGCTACGACAATGAGCGCCGAAGAAACATTGCGTTTTGAGACCGAAGCTAATGATCAGATTAGTGATGTCGAAACCATTAACCCCCAGGATCTGGCTATACTGATTGGATTGGGTGTACTAGCCTTATACGGTGCGCAGATAGTCGCGGGTTACTTTCCCGCCATTCCGAAAATTTTAGTATTAACAACACTCGCGCTGCTACTGGCTCAACTGCCGCAAATCCAACGTTTGCGGGGCGTTCGCGTCGTAGGTATTTTCTGCATTTATCTGTTTCTGGCGGTCATTGGTGCTTTTTGCGATTTAGCCGCTTTACTGAAAGACGGTCAACTGGCACTGACGATGCTGACGTTTGTAAGTATTTCTGTCCCCATTCACGCGCTGTTTCAGTTTGGCGTCGGCGGGGTATTGAAACAGGACTGGGATTTGCTGAGTATTGCTTCCCAGGCAAACGTCGGAGGTTCGGCTTCCTGTCTTGCCTTAAGTAAAAGTTTAAAACGGCCGGATCTGCACCTGCCGGGTATTCTGGCCGGCGCGTTGGGTAATGCCATTGGTACGTACTGTGGATTACTCGTAGCGGAGTATCTACGAACGGCAACGTTTACTTAAAAACAAAAATATCCGTACTATCTCAGTACGGATATTTTCACTTTGTCATCCTGAAGTATGAAGGATCTTCGCGGTTGGGCAGCTAAGGTCCTTCATACTTCAGGATGACAGAAACCGTAAAATGATTTACGCTTCCTGCTCCAGGCTCGCTGCTTCCTCAATGTACTCCTCAACCGGTATGCAGGAGCAAACCAGATTTCGGTCGCCGTAAGCGCTGTCGATGCGACTAACACTCGGCCAGAATTTCCGGGCACGGACCTGTGGCAGTGGGAAAACAGCTTTTTCGCGGCTGTAAGGCCGGTCCCATGTATCCGATAACGCTACGGTAGCCGTGTGTGGCGCATACTTCAGGACGTTATCCGTCCGGTCGGCCTGGCCCGTTTCGATCTCCCGAATCTCGTCGCGGATGCTGAGCATAGCCTCGCAGAAACGGTCCAACTCGGCTTTCGATTCGGACTCGGTTGGCTCAATCATCATCGTACCGGCAACCGGGAACGACACAGTTGGTGCGTGGAAGCCGTAATCCATCAGCCGTTTGGCAATATCTTCTACTTCAATACCCACCGACTGTTTGAACGGACGACAGTCGATAATCATCTCGTGGGCGGCCCGTCCATTTTCGTTAGTGTACAGCACTGGGTAAGCGTCTTCCAGCCGGGCTTTGATGTAGTTGGCGTTCAGAATGGCCCGCTTTGTGGCATTAGTTAGCCCTTCACCACCCATCATCGCAATGTAGGCGTAGGAGATAGTCAGGATGCTGGCCGAACCATATGGTGCCGCCGAAATAGCGCCGTGTTCGCCTTTGCCCGTTTCAACCACGGCATGACCCGGCAGGAACGGTACCAACTGAGGAGCTACACCGATTGGGCCCATGCCCGGTCCACCACCACCATGCGGAATACAAAAGGTTTTATGCAGGTTCAGGTGGCAAACGTCTGCACCAATGGCTGCCGGCGACGTGAGACCCACCTGAGCGTTCATATTGGCCCCATCCATGTACACCTGCCCGCCGTGCTGGTGGATGGTGGCACAAATCTCTTTGATACTTTCTTCAAACACACCGTGCGTCGAGGGGTAGGTTACCATCAGGCACGACAGATTATCGCTGTACTGTTCGGCTTTGGCCTTGAGGTCTGCTATGTCGATGTTGCCGCGTTCGTCACATTTTGTGATGACCACTTTCATACCGGCCATGACCGCGCTGGCGGGGTTGGTGCCGTGCGCCGACTGCGGAATCAGGGCTACGTTCCGGTGGGAATCACCCCGGCTTTCGTGATAATCCCGGATCGCCATCAGACCTGCATATTCGCCCTGTGCGCCTGAATTGGGTTGCAGCGACATAGCGGCAAACCCTGTGATCTCGCACAACCAGTCGTTCAGGTCGGCGAACAGTTGCTGATACCCTTTCGTCTGGGACGCAGGCGCGAATGGGTGAAGCTGACCAAACTCGGGCCACGTTACGGGAATCATCTCCGCTGTAGCATTAAGCTTCATGGTACAGCTACCCAGCGAAATCATCGAGTGAACCAGCGAAAGGTCTTTCTCTTCGAGCGATTTCATGTACCGCAGCATTTCGTGCTCGGTATGGTGGGTGTTAAAAACGGGGTGTGTCAGGTAGTCCGACTGGCGAACGAGCCGCTCCGGCCAGGTGATTTCCAACGAATCCGCTAAGGCGTCAATAGCTGCATCTACGCCAAAAACGCCCAGTAATTGCACGACATCGTCCACCGATTTGGCTTCGTCGAACGAAATACCCACGCGGTTATCGCTATAATACCGGAGGTTAAGCTGAGCAGCTTCGGCGGCTGAACGCACAGCCTGAACGTCGTTGACCTGTATGGTGATGGTGTCGAAATAGTCAGTCGTCAATATGTCAATTCCACCCTGTGCCAGAGCGGTAGCGGTCAGTTTAGTCAGCCCGTGAATTTTCTCCGAAATAGCTTTCAGACGTTGCGGACCGTGATAAACGGCGTAGCTACTGGCCATTACCGCCAGTAAAACCTGCGCGGTACAAATATTTGAGGTTGCTTTCTCCCGGCGAATATGCTGTTCGCGGGTCTGAAGCGCCATGCGCAGGGCTTTATTACCCTGCGCATCAATAGACACGCCGATAATCCGTCCTGGAATCTGCCGTTTAAAGGCGTCGCGGGTAGCAAAAAAAGCAGCGTGTGGGCCACCAAAGCCCATTGGCACCCCAAATCGCTGCGACGAACCAACCACCACGTCGGCTCCCATTTCGCCCGGAGGGGTCAGCAGGGTCAAACTAAGCAGGTCAGCGGCAACGGCAACGGTAATGCCCAGCTCGTGCGCCGAGGCAATCAGGTTCGTGTAGTCGAACACCGAACCGTCAGTAGCGGGGTATTGCAGGAGGGCCGCAAAAATGTCCGTGTTGGTCAGATCAACCGTAGTGTGATCGCCAACGAGAATATGAATGTTCAGGGGCGTAGCCCGCGTTCTAACGACATCAATCGTCTGTGGGTGGCAACGCTCCGACACAAAAAAGGTCATCGCATTTTTCTTCGTTGCCGGACGCGCTCCGTAGAGCATTGTCATGGCTTCGGCAGCAGCGGTCGCTTCGTCTAACAGCGAGGCATTCGCCAGATCCATCCCCGTCAGGTCGGAGATAACGGTCTGGAAGTTAAGCAGCGCTTCGAGCCGACCCTGCGCAATTTCAGCTTGATAAGGAGTGTAGGCCGTGTACCAGGCTGGATTTTCAAGGATATTACGCAGGATTACATTTGGCGTCAGTGTATCGTAATAACCTGCACCGATGTACGATTTAAATACCTGATTCTGCTGCGCCAGTTTTTTGAAATCGCTCAGAAACTGATGTTCCGATTTGGGGGCGGGCAGGTTCAGCGGATGATCAAGCCGAATGGTAGCCGGAATAGTCTGGTCGATCAGGGTATCGACAGAGTCAACGCCCACGGTTTGGAGCATTCGGGCGAACTCCTGATCGAACAACCCGTTATGACGATCTTCAAAGGACTCAGTTTGACGAAGATTAAGCTTCATTTGGTGAAGTTTGTTTATTACGAAACTTAAAATTACAGCAGAAGGTGCGATTTTTGGTAGAAGTTGCGAGTATTGTGGTCCAATAATTGTCACTGTTTCGCTGATGACTAGTTCAGACCTTCCTCTGGCTTCGGTGATTATGCCGGTTTACAATGGTGAGCGCTATTTAACCCAGGCCGTTGAGAGCATTCTTACCCAGACGTATGAAAAACTGGAGCTTATCATTGTTAATGACGGCTCCACCGACAGCACCGCTGCTTTGTTGCAGCAGTTAGCAGCTAAGGACGGACGAATACGGGTAATTCATAACTCCAAACCGCTGGGCCATGCCGGTGAAGCCGCTTTTAATCAGGCCAGCAGGCAGGCGATGGGCACATACATTGCCAAACTGGACGCCGACGACATTGCCCTGCCGGCCCGAATAGCCCGGCAGGTTGCCTATTTAGATTCGCACCCCGATATATTTCTGGTTGGCAGTTTTCTGGAGCTTATTGATGAGAACGGCGTGAAATCCGGCGTAAGAGACTACCCGACCGAGCCGAGAGCCATTTTTAGTGAGTTTTATTACCGCAGCTGCATTGCCAATCCGTCGATCATGTTTCGCCATAACGTGCTGAACGGACCTATTTATCTGTTGCAGAATGAAGTGTTTACGGACGACTATTACAGCTTTTTTGTCCACATGAATGCCGGCCTGAAATTCGCCAACATTCCGGCCTACCTAACACAGTACCGCATTCATAGCAGCAATACGGTCTTTACCGACCTTAGGAAAAAATGGGCGATTAATATGGGGGTCAAAAAGTCGTTTGTAAAAGACTTTGGCTATAAGGCACCCCTTATCCACCGATTTAAACTTGGGCTAATTACTTTGGTAATCAATACAGTACCTGAAAAGCTGCTGATAAAAGTTATGAACCAGGCCCGTCAGATTCTAAAAGCTTAAGTTATGCTCAGTCGACTTGTTCGGATCGGTTCACAAATTGTATGGGGTGGCCTGAAATCTATTCCCCCCTACATCAGCGATTATTCTACCCTGAAAAAGCAATTGAAAGGCCGGACCGATTTTCCCGTGCGCGGCTATTACCCGGCCCTCTTCGACCGGTACGCCGAAAGCGGCCATCTGGTGAAACACTATTTTCAGCAGGACCTGTTTGTGGCGCAGCGGATTTTTCAGAACCCGCCCGTTCGCCATGTCGATATTGGGTCGCGCATTGATGGATTTGTCGCGCATGTGGCCACCTTCCGGCCCATCGAAATTTTCGATATTCGGCCTCTGAATCAACCCATTTCGAACGTGAGTTTTCGGCAGGCCGATCTGATGAACCTTCCGCCCGACCTCGTTCATTATACCGATTCCATTTCGGCCCTGCACGCCATTGAGCACTTCGGGTTGGGCCGCTACGGTGATCCGATTGATGTGGATGGCCACCTGAAAGCGTTAGACACTATTTATCAGATTCTGAAACCGGGTGGCCGGTTCTATTTTTCAACGCCCATCGGACCGCAGGGTATCGTTTACAATGCACATCGCGTGTTTGACCTATCGTATCTGATTCGGCTGTTTGAGAAAGATTACCACATCGACGCGCTTTCGTACATTGATGATAATGAGCAGTTTGTGCAGAACGCCGACTGGCGTTCCGACGCCGTTCAAACCAATTTCGGCTGTACCTACGGGTGCGGTATCTTCGAACTGACCAAACGCCAGTAAGCCCGGGAATAATGATTACTGTTGAATTGATGGGCGGTCTGGGAAATCAGATGTTCCAGTACGCCTTCGGCCTTCGCCTGGCTACTGAACGCCATACCGGGCTGGTTGCTAACGGCTTTTTGCTGAATAACCGGCTGCTGGCTACGTTGCGACAATACACCTACCGTCAGTTTGAATTATCTATCTTCGGCGTTGAGGCACCGGGTTCTTCACCTGCCAGTTTACTTCGGGCTGCGTCTCCCTTTCATACCACAACCAGACTAATACGCGAACCGGCTGCTGGCCCCCGTGCGTTGTTGCTACCGCCACTGACTGTAGAGCAACTTGTCTGTGTGGGCTACTGGCAATCGGAAGGCTACTTCAAAGCAGCGGACTTGGCGGTGCGGCAGCAGTTTCAGTTTCGGCAACCCGTCAACGACTTCACACAGCGTGTGGCCGAAGCGATTTTAAAGGCCCCCAACCCGGTATTTGTCCATGTTCGGCGGGGCGACTACGTTACGAACGCCAACGCCAGCCAGCATCACGGGGTTTGTGGTATAGATTATTACAAGCAGGCCCTTACCCACATGCGGGAACGAGTTGACAGCCCGAACTTTTATGTGTTTTCGGACGATCTGGACTGGGTAAAACAGGAGCTTGGCCCATTACTTCAACCGGCAACCTACGTGGAGGGGAACCGGGGCCGCGATAGCTGGCAGGATATGTTTCTGATGAGTCACTGCCGACACGCCATCATGGCCAACAGTTCATTTAGCTGGTGGGGTGCCTGGCTGAACGACCATCCCGGTCGAATCGTAACGGCACCACGCCAATGGTTTACTAAACAGGTAACCGAGAATTTACTGCCGGATCACTGGATTAGTCTATAGCACCACACAAATAATGTCATCCTTAACCATTACGTTATACCGGTTATCGCGCTGAGCGATGTAGGCTGATAGTTCCGTCAGCGTTGGGTAATCCTGCTTACCAACGAATAGCCGGGCATCGTCGATCAGGATAATGTGGTTCTGGTTATGCTGGAAGATGGCATCCAGTTCGTCAAAAATAGGGCACTCCGTATTACCTTTAGCCGTAACACCTCCCGAATAATGGCCATCTAACCAGAACAGAGCCGGTGCGGTCAGGGTGGGCATTAGCTGATGCAGGACTTTAGCACTGTCCCCGGACAGGATCTGGATATGCGACTGTCGGCGGAAACGCTGCTGAGCCATCCGGGCCAGTTCGGGGCTTAACTCGACCGAAAAAATCCGCTCAAACGTTGTCTTCTGAGCATCCACCATATCCCCTAAGTAGGTGCCTGTTTCCACCAGTGTTGTTAGCCGGTATTGCTCGCGGTAATGATTCAGCATGGCTTGTTTAACGACATGAGGAGTGGGGTAGGGCATCCCATTGCGTTGCCACTGGTTAATCGTGTAGTTGCCCAATACCCGATTGTAAACACCTCTCAGGGGCGATACTACCGTACTCATCAATTGCAATCGCAGCATACTGGTAACGTGTTAGGAGTGGGTACGAGTCGGGTTTATTGTTACGTCAGGCTCCTTGGTCTGTGCAGGAGCGGAGCCGGGTTCTGTTGCACTGACCACAGAAGGGGGTACGGTTTGTTCCTGCTTCAGCAGAGCGAGGGCATACGCCAGGTCTTTAACCTGAGTCTGAAGTTTCGAGATGACAATAGACAGGTGCAGCAGGAAACAGATAATGGCAAAAATGGCGATCAGGAACAGCAGCGAGGGCGCGTAGGAAACATTCAGCAGGGCCGCAATGTCCTGAAGGCCCTGACGCCATATCGAGAAAACAACCAGCACTATGGTACCTAATATCCAGACAATGGAATACTCTTCCCGCAGCTTTCCCCGGATGATAAGCCGAATAACGACATACATGAAAACCAGCACCATAAGAATGCTGATGAGCTGCACCTTAAACGGAATTACATCCATTGCTGTCGGCTGTTTTTCAGACGGATAAAGATGAACAGGGACCCCAGCGTTACCTTCACCATGTAATAAATAGAGTTCAGCGAGGTGATGGACGAAACACCGCCCTGCCGCTCCAGCATTTCCACCGATACTTCCCGAATGCGCAGTTTATGCAGCCCGTACTGCACAATAGCTTCCGGCTCGGGGTATTCATCGGGATAATACCGGTCCACAATAGCTAATGTCCGGCGGTTCATGGCCCGGAAACCGGATGTGCTGTCGCGGATGGTTTGCCCGATGAGCAGCCAGTTCAGGCAGGTAAAAAAGCGAATTCCGGCCCGGCGCGCGAAGGTCGACTGAAAGCCTACCCGATTCAGGAAACGGGATCCAATTACAATATCGGCCTCATTGGCCAGCAGCGGAGCCAGTAAAGTAGGCAATTCGCTGGCGGGGTGCTGCCCATCGCCGTCTACCTGTACGGCAATATCGTAGTTGTGCCGGTAGGCGTATCGGTAACCACTGTGCATGGCTCCGCCAATGCCGAGGTTAATGGGCAAATCTAAATACAGGCAACCTGTCTGTTTGATGACAGCCAAGGAGTTATCCCGCGAGCAGTCATTCACCACCAGCACGTCTAACCGCAGCTTATACTGGTCACGCACCCGTCTCAGATCAGCAACAACCGACGCAATAGCCGCTTCTTCGTTGTAGCAGGGCACAATCACCAGAATTTTTGGAGTTGTTGTCATGAGCAGGTTAGTCGATAGTCCGGTAAATCTGAATGGTTCCCAGCGAGGCCACCTGTTTCAGGCACCGCACCTCAACGGGTTGCGTCTGGTGGTCGAACACAAAGTATTTAACGCCCAGTTTTTTGAGTTTAGGCGAACAGGGATCAATGCCAACGCTGTAAATATCAGCCGCCTGCCCCAACTGGATAACGGTCGAATCCCGTCCGTCGATGTACGGGTAATAAACGGGCCGGGCGTGCCGGTTGTAGGCTGAATCGCTTTTAGCCGTTGGGTCGAGCACCCGCATGGTCTTCAGATCGGGCTGATTCTTTAACCCGCTAAGCTGGTCGATGCCCGTTGCGGTGGCCATAAACGTAAGGGGCTGAGCGCCAAATACTACCCAGCGGGCTTTTGGCTCCCGCATCCGAATCTCATTGATGGTTTTGTAGAACACATTTTCGGTGATGGGTGCCATGCCGATGCCAACGGGGTTGACCCGCAGGTTAGGCAGCAGAAAAAGAACCATACCGACGCAGAAGACCGGAATCCGGTACCGAAACGCCACATCGGGCAGTAGCAATACGCCCAGCACGGTAAAGAAAAAGGTAGGCATGAGCAACTGGCTCATCTTGAAGAAACCACCCGAGTCGCTCACGTTCAGGTTGGCGGCATAAACCATAATGGCCACCACGCCGATAACCCCAGCCAGCAGGTAGGTTGCCTGTATGGGAATGGTTCGCGTTCGCAACTCATTCAGGTAAAGAATCGTCAGGACCAACCCCGCAAAGCCCAGCGATAACTGCACCCTCGCTGCGGTGCTGGTACTCATCAGCGTTGCTTTCGCCAGCGGCATTGGCCAACCCAGTTCAATATACGTCCAGAAAGCCGCACTCAGCAGCACCAGGCCCGCCAGCATGGGCGGGATGGTTTTTGTGCGGATGAACAGCAGAATCAGCCCGAGTATGATAATCGGTGTGAACGTGACAAAATGGGATAGTTCGCAGATGTTGGACCAGACGGGCGGGAATTTAACGTCGGAAAGCTGCCAGGTGTAATAATCCGAAAACCAGTTCGCGATGAAGCCTTCACCCCCGGCATTAGCCCGCTGCCCCGGATACACGGTTTGCGCCATCGTATCCAGCGTTGTTTTGGCACTGCTATAATAGCTGTAGCCACTCACGCCAATACCGATCAGCGTCAGTGCCAGCCCGGCCAGTTTCATGGGGAGATTGACCAGAATAGCCGCCCACTTGTACTGAATAATGTACGTCGCAATCAGCGTCACCAGAATAAACGCGAACGGTACCTGAAACGCCGGGTACAGATTCAGGGCAAACATGGTGCTGAACAGGGCCAGTCCAACGCCAAGCAACAGCGGCCTGAACCGGTGCCGGGAATAGATCAACTCCATAAAAAACACGAATGCCAGACAGCCAAACCCGATGGGCAGGTTAAAGAACATGGACCACCAGACCATGCCCGCCGAAAACGTGACCCAGAAAGCGCCAAAGAACGAAAGCCAGAAGTTGTTGCGCGTCAGGATCAGGAAAAACAGCGTGACCGAAATCAGGGTAAAAAAGATCTTGAAGTTCCACCACCAGGCAAAGCCCATCTCCGGGTTTAGCAGCAGAAACCCCCAGTAATCGGGGCGGAACAAGCCGACAAAGTGTTTCACCGGCAGGTTCATCACTAAGGGCGTCTGGTCTCCGCCAAGGCCCGGATTTTCAACCGGGTAGCCTAAGTTAGCCTGCGATAAAAAGGCCGGTGCCAATACGCCCCATTCGTCGAGCCTCATGTTGTGGGGCGTTCCTGTAATCAGGCCGCGCTTTGGGTCGGAGCCGTCGGGGAGAACCTGATTCCAGATCGTGATGGACGAATAGTTGATTTTGGCCAGCGTCAGCAGGATAAACAGCCCCACGCAGATGCCGATCAGAAGCCGAACCCGTCTGTCGAACCGGATCAGGCCCGACGCAGGCTGCACCGACTCAATGGCAGGCGCAGTTGTACTCGCGACGGGAGCCGGTACCGCAACGGGCATGGGCCGTTCGGGGCGGGGCGGTGTAATACCGGCAGGCGATGTCGAACGAGGGTCGGCCGCCGGGGGCGGATTCGTTCGTTTTTTCTTAGACATGTGGTTACGTTATATGGGTAGGGCAATTCCCTAACAGCTATCAACTATCAGGCCATTTTTGGATTATCGGTAGTAAATCTCGGCGGCCGGAAAGCTCTCACCCGCAGGTACCGTTTTAAAGAAGTGGTTGAAAGGCGGGCGGAAATTCACTTCCGGCAGGTTATTGACCGGGAGTTCGGCCACCGGAAACTGCTGGGCTTTGTATTGACCCCGTTGCAGGTAGCTGTTAAACACGTTCGGGAAATTGCCCCACGCCCGGCGGTACATAATCACATCGGGTTTGGCCAGACTATCGGCGGGCAGGTTATTGCCTACGAAACCAACCACGGTTTTAGCCCCGAGGTAGTACATAAACGACGTTTCTTCGTAATTCGTGGCAATGGTCAGCGTGTCCGGGCGGGTGGTTTTGCCGGCAATAAACGGGATCGCATAGTCGAGCGGCCCCTTGTAGGGCTCGCCCAGTTCGGCCAGGTGTCCGCTCATCAGCGCGCGGTTGCGCGCAACAAAAAAACCGAAGAATAACAAGCATAAACTCCCCAGGCCAATCAACTTGACCCGGCTCTGCGCCGATACGCTCAAGACCGCCCAGGCACTCACCAGATCCAAAACCAGCACCGCCGATAGTACGGGTTGCGCCGGAATGATGTAACGGGTAAAGATGAAGTTAGGAATACGGGTAATCAGGATTACGTATAACACAAAAAAGAGCGTCAGCACCAGCGAAGTCTGGCTCACGGCGCGGTGCTGCTGCCAGATGGGCTTCCAGAGCAGCAGGGCTACGATTTTTACGGCAATGGCTAAGTAGAGCAGTTCAAACTGGCTGAAATACTTCAGTACCGTAGTCAGGTTGTCGCGGAAGAGGGCGGGGGTGTAAGCATTGAACTCCGCCATAGCCGCCGAAATGGTGAACACTTTAAAGTAATCGAGCAACGGATAAACGCCCACCAGCGATAGCACCAGGGCCGCCGGAACCGGCCAGTGCTGCCGTACCACGCCACCCATGTCTTTTGTTCGCAGATACGCACCGACTAACCAGACACCTTCGGCTATACCCAGCGTGGCCAGCATAATGAAATAGACCGGCGCGAAGGTCATAAACAGGCACCATAGGGCCACCGCCAGTACCACTGCCCAAACGGCCGACGCCTTCGGGCTGACGAACCGGTAGCGGCAATACGCCAGCAGAATCAGTCCAAGCAGGAAAATGGTGAGCGGATAATAACGGGCTTCGCGGATGAGAATAGCTAAAGGCACCGAAACGAGTGACGCCAGCAACAGACCCAATATGGCCTGTAATCGTTGCGTTCGGCTTGTAAATACGCTTGCGAGGAGCCAGCCGAAAAAGAAAATCCCGAGCAGACCCGCTATCGCGTAGGTAGACCGGATGATCGCGGTTTTGGCGTAGAAATCTGTCAGCCCGTTCGCCAGTTTTACGCCGAGGGTACCAAAGTAATAGTGGCCCCAGCTTGTGCCGCCCACGTAGGCATCGGTCGCCTTATCGATACCCAGCGTCGGGTCGGAGTGGCGCATGTCGTAAAACACGTTTTTGCCATCATGGACTTTGGGGTAGCCGTATGCCAGCACCCGCTGCGCGCCAACGACGGTCATGCTCTCATCGGCCCAGAACAGCGGATAGGCGATATTTTTGAAAATGCTCAGCGTGAACAGCACGGCCAGCACCGCAATGAGTCCCCAGTAAACGGCGGGGTTCGTCGGGCGTTTGGGGGTAGCGGCCGGGACAGTAACCGGGGTTGCCGGTTTTTTGGGCGTCGGCACGGCATCCGCTGTGGGTTGCGGCCGGGTTGGAGCGGGTGGTTGGGGTATGGGCCTGGCGGCCGGTTTTTTCTTAGCCATGTAGGTATACGGTAGGGGTTTCCGGCAAGGCGGAGTTTCAGGAAGTCAGCGGGCTACGATCAGGTAGGGTGAGGGTACGCTAAGCCAGTTTCCGGCGGAATACCAGCACCGAGTTCTGGTTCTGACCATTGAAATTCTTCACATCGGCATTCCAGAGGTAGCGCGTGCCTTCGGGTAGAATGTCGGCCACGCCTACCAGTTCGTAGTTTTTCTGCAAATACTGATCCGACCAGTTAAACAACCGCATCGGCGATTCCTTCCGGGCCAGCCATGAGGTCGATACCCGGCAGAACACAACGAATTTGGGCTTCGCTGTCTCAATCTCCGAAATCATTTCTTCCTGCATCTTCAGGTTGAACGGCTGCTGCTCCATCATCCCGTAGGTGTAGATATGCCGCGAGGCCGACCGACGATCAGCGTACAGAAATAACTGCGGTTCGGACCCCAGTACGGCGATTTTATCGGTCGGCACGGAGTTCTGCCGGATGTAATCACCGATGATGGGTGATTCGGTAAATGGATTACCCCCGTAAATGCGCCGGGCTACCTCGTCGGGCGGCAACTGCCGGTAGTAAGGTTTATTGGCTGAAAATGCCCGCAAGCCAACAAATGCCAGAATCACCAACGGCGCGTATTGCCAGAACGATAACCGCATGAGGCTGTTCAGGCGTTGAGCGATTACATCTAAGGTGAGGGCAAAAAGCAAGCCCAGCGCGGGCAGAGCGACCACAAAGTAGTGTTGCCGGAAGTAAAAGCCGGGCAGTACAGCCGCGAAACTCAGTAGGGCAAAGCCAACAGCGAAGCCTTTTTGCAGCGGGCTGTAGTTGCCAAAAAACACCACAACCAGCCCCGCCAGCCCCAGCCACCAGATGGCCGTAAACTCATCATACAGCGGTTTGAACGACAGGTTGAACAGCAATGGTATTTCGGCTTTGGGCGCACCACCGGCATACTGACTGGCATATTCGACCGTCCAGAACCAGAACCGGTCAAAATTACCCGTTGCCGATACCCAGGCCACAATCAGCAGGTAGGGGAGCAGCACGCCAAGGCTATAAACAGCTCCATCCCGCAGCACCGGTACCAGCTTGAACGAGTTTTCCTGATATAAGGCCGCCAGCAGAAACAGCCCACCAAAAACGGGAAAGAAAACGGCCTGCTGCTTCATCAGGAAACTCAGTCCCAACAGCACACCGGCGCTGAACGCCAGCATTACTTTAGGCTTTTCCTGATAGCGCACCAGCACAACTAAAGCAGCTGCCACAAACACCACAACATAGTGCGTGGCATGGGCCGCAAAACCCAAAACTCCACTGCTGATCGCCATTAACCCATACACGCCAGCCGTTACCAGACCCACCGTTGCGTTGTAGAACCGGCGGAGCGCTATGAATAAAAACAGCATGCTCAACAGGTTGACAATCAGCAGGCCAATATGAACACCAATGATGGTTTTGCCGAAAAGTCCCATCATCAGTGCATAAATAATGCTGGTGCCGGGCAATTTCATATTAGCCGCATCCTGATAGGGCGCCGAGCCTTCGAGCAGGAGTTTACCCATGTAGGCATATTCACCTTCGTCGCGTTCGAGCGGTACGGCCAGCAGGTGCAGCCGGAAGGCCAGCACGACCAGCATCAGCAGCCCCAGCACGACCCATGCCCAGATGGCCCGACCGGCTGGAGTAGTGCTATTACCCACAGCCGTCACCGGGGCAGGGGTTGGTTTAGGAGCAATAACGGTATTGGTCGTGGCGGCCGGTTTAGGCGATGCCGCCCGTATGTCCGGCGTTGCTTTGGTTGGCGACGCAGGAGACAGCGGTGGCGTTACCGCCGGTTTACGGTTTGGTTTGCGGCTCATGGCCAGTAGTTAAGGTTTGGTACGGGAAACACCCCCTAAAATTAGGTATAACTTTAGAACCGCTAAAGTCATAGACACATAAAATGTACACCGGTAACAAGTATGACAGTTGCATCGTAAAACCGGTCGTCCCTGAAAAATGGGTAACTTGCCTCTGTTTATGCAACGAATTGGAAAACGGCTGCTGGTTTTAGGGGTATCCGCTGCGCTGTTGGCCTATGCCCTCAAAGACGTAGCCTTCGCCGATATTGGTGAGGAGTTTAGGCGGGCCGACTACCGGCTTATTGCTCTGGTGGGCCTTATCACCCTGATCGGCTATGTGGTGCGCGGCCTGCGCTGGCAGCAACCGCTGCGGGCATTGGGTTACAGCCCCACCGTTGTTCGCACGACGGTGGCTATACAAACCGGCTCGGTATCGAGCATGATTGTCGTTGGCTCCGGTGAGATAACGCGCTGCCTCACCCTACAGCGCACCGACCGCGTTCCCGTAGCACAGGGTATTGGTTCGGTCGTGGCCGAGCGCATCATCGACCTGTTCATGCTGGCGCTGGTTCTCCTGCTGACCGTGTTGCTGGAATTTGCCCGCATGCAGGCGTATCTGGCCTCCTTGACCTACAAAGCACCCGGCTGGTACATTGGTGTAGGCCTGGTTGTGGTGCTGGTGCTGGGTGGTTTAACACTCCGTTGGCTGCTGACCAGCCAGATGGTACAGCAACATCCGCTGACGCAACGGGTTCAGACGATGGTGCTGGGTTTTGGCAAAGGCTTTATGGCCATCCGGCATCTACCCAATCCGGGCCTGTTTATCGGCCTTACTATATTGGGGCAGTTGCTGGCCTGGTCGGTCGTTTATGTGTCTCTACAGGCCGTCGATGCTACCCGGAGTTTGCCACCGACGGCTGCTTTAACCATACTGGCTGTTAGTTCGTTAGGCGGTATTGCTGTGCCGACGCAGGGCGGTATTGGTACCTATCATTTTCTCGTTAGTCGGGCTTTGGTGCTCTACGGATTTACCACCCCGGCCGGTGCCGTTATCGCGACGTTTCTCCATACCATCAGTTTTGGTATTAATTTGCTGCTCAGCAGCCTGAGTTTCATTGTTCTGCCTCAGTTACTTTCCGAAAAACGAAAGCCTGACGCCGGACCGGTGGGCCATCGGGAATCACCGGCCAAGGAATGATTGGTGTGCAACCTGCCATCCCTATATGATACCGCCCGGCTTTAACGTTTTGATACCAATACAGTAGGTCGTTTTTTGTCTGGTCATTTTTTGTCATGCTGACGGAGGAAGCATCTTAGAGAATTGACCGCTAAGATGCTTCCTCCGTCAGCATGACAAAAAGCAAGCATGACAAAAACTTCCTATTCAGGATAGTCTACCCAATTTACAATTGTATACTTAGTTGTTCTATGCTTCGATTTATTTTGCCCGGTCTGCTACTGACCGGAAGCGCCCTGATGGCGCAGGCTCCAAACAAGGCCGTTGACTTTGCCCAGACGATTACAGCCGCTGACCTCGAAAAACACCTGCGTGTGCTGGCGGCCGATGATATGCAGGGGCGCGAAACCGGTACACCCGGCCAGAAACGCGCGGCTGAGTACATCGCGAAACAATTCGCCAACGAAGGCCTGAAACCCATTGTGCCCGCTGCTGATGGTAAGCCCTCATACAGTCAACCGTTTAGTCTGTACCGCAAAACGTGGGGTCAGTTTTACATCAAAACGGGCGGCAAACAGCTTACGTATCTTAAAGATTTTCTGACGAACGGATTGGTCAGTGTACCTCAGGAAACGGCCTACGAAACGGTTTTTGTCGGGTACGGTATTACCGACACGAAATACGACGATTATGCAGGCCTCGATGTGAAAGGCAAAGCAGTTGTACTGGTCGAAGGCGAACCCAAAACAGCGGCAGGTCAGTCGCTGGCGGGTGGTAGCGACCCCGCCAAGTGGAGCGGCACCGACAGCTGGCGGGCTAAAACAACGCTGGCCAAAGACAAGGGTGCTGCTCAGGTATTTATCATCTCAGCCGAATCCGCAGAAGGGTTTAAGCAGGTACTGGCCCAACGCGGTGCCTTGCAGGGACGTTTCAACCGCTTAAGTCTGAAATCAGGTGCCGAAGAAGTCGGCAGTGTCGGCACATTCCTAATCACCGCTGAAACAGCCGCCAGTTTACTGAATACGAAACCGGCAACGCTGAAGAAAGAGATCGAGCAGATTGCCAAATCTGGTAAAACCACGGCTGGGGTCTTAAAAGGCACGGTGAGCGTGAAAGCCGAACGGCAGGAGGAAGCCGTACAGACGGAAAACGTAATGGGCTTTATTGAAGGGTCGGACAAAAAAGACGAAGTTGTGATTGTGTCGGCGCACTACGACCATATTGGCGTCAGTCCCAACGGGCAGGTCAACAACGGCGCAAACGACGACGGCTCGGGTACGGTGTCGGTGCTTGAAATTGCGCAGGCGTTTCAGGAAGCGAAAAACGCCGGGAATGGTCCCCGCCGGTCAATGCTGTTTCTGACCGTAACGGGCGAGGAAAAAGGCCTGCTCGGTTCGCAGTATTACGCCGATTACAGTCCGGTGCTGCCGCTGGCTAATACCGTCTGCGATCTTAATATTGATATGGTGGGCCGGGTCGATGACCTGCACCGGGGCAAAGCCGATTCGACGAATTACATCTACGCCATTGGTTCGGACAAGCTCTCGTCTGATCTGCATAAAATCAGCGAAGCCAACAATCAGACGTACGCTAAAATGGATCTGGATTATAAATACAATGACTCCAACGACCCGGAGCGCATTTATTATCGCTCCGACCATTACAACTTTGCCAAGAATCGGATACCCATTATCTTCTATTTCAACGGGCTGCATTCCGATTACCACCGCCCAACGGATGATGTGGAAAAAATCAACTTCAAGCTCGCCGAGAAGACCGCCCGGTTGGTATTCTTCACCGCCTGGGACGTCGCCAACCGCGACGAACGGTTAGTGGTGGATAGTAATAAGAAGTAATACACCAAATGCCTTGACTGCTATCCGGCTGTTGGTTGATGCGCCAACAGCCGGATTTATGCTTTTCTACTGTTGCGAAGATCACTGAATAGGGTGTTACAATGGGTAAGACGAACTATTTAAGCGTTGTGTATTATTAAAAAAATCACTTTTCTTTGGGTTTAGCTTATCATAAGATTGATTATATAATAGAAAAGACCCCAGTTTCATGGATAAGGCCACCATTGATCAAAAATTACAGAACCCTGATTCAGGTGAGTCACTATTGATAGAGTTTATAACAAACCCGCCTTCAGAAAACTATTTTGAACAGGAAGAACAGCTCTTTGCTAGCTTGGGTAGAGAGGGCTGGAACCGCAAGCGGATATACGACGTGTGCATGTATATTCAGCACAACAGAGATTTGACGGAGATTCAGCATGATAATATAGGCGAGTTCCTGAATGGTCTTAATGGATACTGCTCGCCTGATAATCATTTCTCAAAACTTCCAAGCGAACCAGAAAATAGTGAAGCTCTTATAAGCTATGTCCGTTCAGACTGGTGGAAGGATTAAGCCTTTTATAGCTTTGATTAACATAAAGCCACTTATACAACAATTTGCATCTCCCTGAAATAGCTTGACACTAATCGTGTAAAGCTATGACCCTAAGCAG
>CAXUKO010000028.1:0-57174 GCA_964251665.1 uncultured Cytophagales bacterium | reverse complement strand
GGTTGTCGGACCCGGCTCAGGGGGTGGATCTGCTGGCGGGTTTACCGCGCCAGGGCGTGCTGGCCGACGGCTGGTATGGTTGGAAACGACAGCCAGTGGCCGAGGCTACAGGAGCAGCTTACTGGAGTGCACGTACCGGGATACGAACTTATGATCGCTTTAATCCTTCTGACTTGAGTATCAAGTTTATGCAGGCTCAGGGTAGCGGCACAGTGAGTCGGGATTTAGGGCTGCTTCTAACGGGTGGGGGCGTGAATAACTGGCGTTTGTGGGGTAGTTTAAGCCACGAAGAGAATGCCTTCAACGCCGATGAAGGACCAACCAAAAACGGTGGCTCTTACTTTGAGGTGCTTGATGCCAACGATAAAGTCATTGCCCGGTTAAATTCCCGTGTCTATTATAACCGTCCAAAAGAAAATTATCCGTCATATATGTATGGTAACCGCCAAATCATTGCCCAGGGAGCTTACTTTACTAATTTACTGACTGTAGTTAGTCAATCGCAACCGCTGGATATCAGAGCGGTTAACGGTCAGATAACAATCCAATTCGGGCCTTATGAAGCTGTTACTACTCCGGTTTTCGATGCCAGTAGCAACTGGCGGCAGCCTAAAACCGTTCGACTTTACTTCTGGGGGGCCGGTTATAACCAGACCCGAGCCGTGGCTATCGAAAGCTTATATTTCTCGAGTTCAGCCTTCGTGCCAGCACCGACGTTAAAAGCGGATGATGATGCGAATACATTAAATGTTGAGAGCGAGCTGGGGCCTTCGGAGATTCTGGTTAGTGAGAATGATGGCCCGTATATAGCCTATAAGGGCCAGATTGAGGTAGGCGATGTGCGGAGACGGTTAGGTTACTGGAAGTTTAAAATAAAAGCAGCTGCCGGACGAAACGAAAGTATAGAGGTTAGTAGCCCTGTTTTCACCCGCAAAACTAACTCGGCGGAACAAGGCCTGAAACTGTCTCCTAACCCTACGCAAGGTACCTTGCAGGTTGATTATCATGCAGTAGCAGCAGTAGGATCGCTTAAGGTTTATTCCGTAGATGGCAAAGAAGTAAAGGGTTGGACGCTGCCGATCGGTAGTGAATCAACATCGATAGATGTTAGCTTCCTACCGCGTGGCGTTTACATACTTCGCTTTATAGATGGAGATTTGCAAAGCTCTGTCCGATTTCTGAAACAGTGAAACGCTGGGAGTCTGAAAATAATCCGATTTGAAGCGTCCATCTATCAATACTTGGCTTTTAATTTCCTGCCTGTTTTGCCGTATGGCATAGCAAGGCTTCGGACAAGACTCCTGACTATTGTTCTTTGTTAGAGTGCTTCTCATTAAAGAGGAGCAGGGCGTTTATCGGTCTGTTCCTGTTTAATTATGGTCTACTTGTTGGCCTGAATTATTCAACTAATAAGTGGATGTTACGGGTTGCGAGTAAGTTAGCGTAGCCGGGTTGGGGTTTTTGTCCTTCACCATCAGTGATTCAAAGGACCGCATAATTTGCTCAAAGGCAAGGAACTGTTCAGCGTATCGACGGGCATTCAGCGACAGTTGCGTCGTGTCTCTGGTTAACGATTCCCGTATGCCTTCATTAAGAGCTTGCTGGTTTTCGGCCTCTACCAGAATTCCCATGTTATATCCCTCTACCAGTGAATGCATACCCGATCCTTTATTAGATGTGATAAGCGCTAGTCCTCCAACGGCCAGAACGGTTGTTAGCTTGGAAGGCATCACTAAATCACCGGCGTTTGCTTTCTGAATGATCAGGTGAACATCCACCATGTTAAGGAAACTATTAAATTTCTCAAATGGCTGTAGGGGAAAAAAGAATACATTTTTAAGCGCTAATTTCTCGGCGAGTTCCTGTAGTTTTTGTTTATAAGGTCCTGAACCACAAATAATGAATTTGATTGAATCAATTTGTTTAAATTCATTCGCTGCGTGTAGAATAAGTTCCAGGCCTTGCTTTTCACCAATAGCGCCTGAATATAAGAATAATCTGTCGGTTACCTCAAAGCCAAATTCCCGTTTTAAACTTGCTTTATCCGCAATGGGATAAAATAAATTCATGTCTGTCCAATTGGGGAAAAGTGTTACTGGCTTACTCGTCTTCTTCTGTATTTTTAGCACCATCCCTTCTCCAACACTCGTAATTATATCGGATTGATTGAAGATATATTGCTCAATTTTGAACAGCGTATTTAATACCGCTTCGGACGTAATCATCTTCAAATCCCGAGCGGCTTCAATCTGCATATCATGAATGTGATACATGAGTTTTGCACTTCGTATTTTCTTGTAAAAAACACCGAGCAGACCAAATAAAAAAGAAGGGACGATGGTAATCACATAGTCGAATTTTTTACCAGGGACTAACTGCAAAATCTTAAAAAAAGCAGAGAGTAGAAATGTAAAGTCCAGGATCATTCGTTTCAGACCGGAGGGCTTCGACGGAACGTACATAGGACATCTATGAACTGTGATTTTTCCGCCTGACTCAAACTGTTCAGATTCAGTTTTGTACCAGAGTCTGTTTTTATGATAAGGCTCCTGCACTTTCCAATAGGGGTAGTAGGGGTAGGCGGTTATAACGGTACAGTCGTAGCCTTTGGTAGCCAGCCAACGCACCATCTCGCCACTGTATTTGCCAATACCTGTAGGTTCAGGATAGTAATTATAGCCTATTATCAGTATTTTACGTTTCATCGTGGTTGAGTTTAAATGTTGACAATCTGCTGCTAATAAGTTGGTTATTGCAGATTGGGTTGGGTTTCTCTCTCTGGGATACTTGTCTTTTTAAGTCCCTTCAGTATATAGCCTTTATGATCGGCAAGCCAGTTCAATGTCTTCCGTACCCCCTGTAATCGAGTGGCGGGAACCGGGCCTGTTATCTCATAGATATCATCCAGCGGTAATATATTATTAGTAGTCATATTCCTGAGCCGGAAGCTGGTAATTGGAAATCTAATACCAACTTTGGCTAACACATCGCCTGCCAATGCGGCTGTCCGCATCACCAGAAAAGGAATCTTTTTGATGGCTCCTTTCCCCATCTCGATGGATATTTCATTAGCCCACTCCGAAATCTGAATAGCAGGATTATCGCCGAGGTAAAACGTCCTCGTGTGCGCGTCATCGGCCGTCAGAAGTTTCTGAATCTGGAAAACAGTGTTATCGACGTATCCGTATGTTTTGGTGCAGGTACGGCCAAAGTCGAAATATTTGCCCTGATAGACGATATTGAAAAAGTCAATGTAAGGAATGTTAAACCAAGGCCCCCAGATGGAGGTAGGTCTTATGATTGACCAACTAAAATTTGTGTTCTTACTCGCTTTTACCAACAGTTCGCCATTGACTTTGCTTTCTCCGTACAGCGTATGTGGTTTATAATCGTCGTAGTTTTTTGGAGTGTAGCCAGGTTGGCAGACATACATAGACGAAGTGAAGAGTACCCGCTTTAAAGCGGGTACTTTCTTTGCTACGTTGATGACATTTTGTGTACCGTCGGTATTCGTGTTATAGTACGCTAAAGTCTTTCCGTCGAGGTCCGTGACGGCTGCTAAATGAACGATAGCCTCGGGATCAAACGCTAATATGGGTGCTTCAAGAGCCTGATCATCCAGAATATCTACCTGAGTCCAGTAGTCAGTGTACTGGCTGTTTATGGGTTTAGCCTTGTCCAGGTTGAGCACCGTAAATCCGTCTGCCAGGAGTTTGGCAACCAGGTTAGTGCCAATAAAGCCAGAGCCACCTGTTACAAGAATTCTGTTCATATCTGTATTGAGTAGAGTGAAGCAGCAACGGGTATGGACGTTGTGGTCTGCTACTTAATTTAAATTGATTTGAGCCTGTCTTTTATTGGTTTGGCGGGTGTACCCACGCAGATCTTGCCGGCAGGTAAGTCTTTTAGTACACTGCTTCTGGCACTGATTATTGTTCCTTTACCAATGGTTACACCGGGGGCTATGTAAACATCATTAGTTATCCAGCACTCATCTTCGATATGGATAGGCTTACTGAAAATATCGAACGCTTTTTTCTGGTATAGGTGGCCACCAGTGTTGATATACACCTTATGCGCAATGGCCACGTGATCGCCAATGGTAATGTCGCCCAGACTATACAAAACACAGTCATCACCGATCCAGCTGTAATCGCCAATCTTTACTTTCCAAGGATACGTAATCTTTGCCGACGATCTGATTTTGACGTCTTTCCCGATTTGCGCCCCAAACAAACGGAGCAGAAATACGCGCCATTTGTACAAAATCTGGGGAGACCAACAGAAGATTGTATCCTGAATGATCCACCAAAGCTGTACAGATAGCTTGGACTTGCCTCGGAATGAATCAGGTACCGTGAAAATGCTCAAATCCTGATACTCCCGTTCGGAAGAGGCCGAAAATGGTTGCCTGTCCAGCTGTGGGAACTCTATATCGACCAGGGTCTTTTCCATTACTTACTGAGTGCGTTTAATAGTCTGTTAGCTGCCCTGGGCACGGCAAAATCGTTTAGGAAAGACTGCTGCGCTTTTCGGCCCATGCAAGCTTTTTCAGTGGCAGGTAATGCCGTCCAGAAGTCCAGTGCTTGCTGGGTACCGTTGGGCGTATCATCTGTTACAAGGCCACCTCCGCCTTGCTCAATTTCCCGCCAGATATTTACCTGGTTTGAGATCAGGACTGGTTTGCCGCACGCGAGGGCTTCCACTATGGCGATGCCGAAGTTTTCCTGATGGCTGGGCAGTACGAAGGCTTCACATAGGTAGAAAGCCCCCCATTTTGCATCGCCCGTGAGCATGCCGGGGAAGACGACTGCTGCCTGTTTATCTGATACATTGGCTGCTGACTGCTGGATATTCTGGCCATAGGCCGTATCGAGACCGGGGCCAGCTATCACCAGCCTGGGTAAAGGCGTATCGCCGAAGGAGCCTAAATTACCGTCTTCTCCAGTGGTGGCGGGTTCCAGCACGCCCGTCGTTGCGGCTGCGTTAACTAGTTGGGCATAGGCATTAACCAGCAGGTCGACGCCTTTTTTCTCGTGGATACGGCTTAGGAACAGCAAAAACGGTTGACCGTTGAGCTCGGGACATTTCGCCAGAAAAGCATTCCGCATAGCATCAGTGTAGACGGGGGGGGCTTCAACGCCCAGGCCAACAACCAACTCCTTTTTCGGGCGATAGGGACTAAACGGCTCACGCGCCAACCGACACTCTTCCTCGCAGGTAAAAAGTAGGCCATCGGCCTCGTTGATTAGCTTGCCTTCGACCAGCTTCCAGTACATATAATTCCGGAGGGCCTTCAGCTTGCGTCCCGTGGCTCGCTGGAAGTAAGGGTCCAGCATGCCGTGGGGCATGACAAATAACTTGGGTATAGAGCCAGCCGGACGCTGCTGTTTTAGCGTTTGCATTGCTTTCCGAACGGCGTATCCGTAGAAAAGCCACAGACCGTGAACGATGATGACATCAAACTCGGGCGCATTTTCAACAAGCCACGGAACCAGTTTAGCGCTGTGAGACCAGGGGCCTTCGCCGGGGCCCATCGCATGGGTTGTAAATGAGTCGTCACCCAGAAAAGCAGCTTCTGGCGCATCCAGACTAACAACCTCATTGTGAACGCCCGTTTCGGTAAGGCCGGTAATTATGGTTCGTACTGCCTGGCAGACACCACCCATTTTAGGGTCCATTTCGGGAACGACGTGGAGTATCTTCATGAGTTTTTCTGTGTGCTGAAGATGGTTTGATAAATCGTTTCGATTTGATTCAGAGCCAGACCCGCATCGAACCGTTTTGCATTTTTCAAGCCTGCTTCCACGAGCGTCAGACGCTCGTGGGGAGTTAAGCCAATAATTTTGCTGATGGTATGAGCCCCTTCAGCAGCCCATTCGGCTGCTCCCGCTTCATTTATTGGACGACGAGGAATCAAAATTCCCGCATCACCCGCTACCTCGGTCATGGGCGATTCGTTCGTTGTGATGACAGGGCATCCGGAGGCCATAGCCTCGGCAATTGGCCAACCAAACCCCTCAGCCAATGAGGGAAAGAGAAAGACTGACGCACCAGCATACGCTACCTGTACAAACTCATCTTCGATGCCCGTCTGAAAGTGAATATCTGCCTTGAAGGAAGATTGGGCATGCGTATTGAGCAGGGATTGATTGGGGGCATCCCCAATTAGGAGGAGTGGGAGACTGTTCCCGCCCGTTGAGCGCCAGGCGTTATAGAGTTCGATAACTCCCGTCCGATTTTTATAAAAGTTGTTCCCCCCCACATGAAGCAGGTAACCCGCAGCCAGATCCAGTCCCATTCGGGAACTGAGCTTACGTCTGGCTTCAGTGGTGTTTTGTGGAGCAAAAGGCTGGTTTAGGCCATTGTAGACGACCTTAGAGCAGGCCGGTGCCGCTGGTAAAAAGCGGTGTAGGTCTTCACTGGTTTTTTGGGAGACCGAAATAAAATGTTTTCCCCGCGAATAACCACGGTATATAAAATCCTGGTACTGACGTCCGGTCCAACCCGTGGTGTTTTCGGGAATCTCACCCAGTGCCGAGCGTTGTGCCAGGAAATCGTGGCAGTGAATGACGTGGGGCCGGTGAGCAACCAAGGGAACCCAGGGGCCTAAAGCCTGATCGGTAAAAACGAAAAGCGTATCGGACGGGCAATCATTTACGCGGCTCCGTACTTCGCCGGGGAACAAGATATACTGATCGATGTAACCTAACCATTTGCGGGCTGCACCCGATGAGGCAAGGCTGGAAAACCGGGACTGTGGTGCCCATATCGTTGCGCTGTGCCCACGGGCTATCATACCATCCGCCAGCATTCGCGCAAAGCGAGGCATGCTCTGATGGCCAATAAACGTGGGATGAGCAAAGAAGACTATATTCACAATCAGGCTACAGCTATAAGGTATTTGTTTGTGTATGTCCTGGCGTTGGCACCCGGCAATTCGTCCGGTTGTTAAACAGCTTGATCGGGTGATTGGAAAGAGGCCAGCAAAAGACCTGCAATCAATGTACTAAAGCCCAGGGCGGTTGGTTGAGCCCATTGAGACTGTAGGATAGTCAGCAGCCCAAAGCTAAATAGCAGCCAGGGAAGTAAGTCACCCTGAGCTAATCTACGGTAGCTGAAAAGTCCAATCTGGACCGTTAAGCTTATACGAATCAAAATCACCATAAGGCCCATTTGCAGACCCAATTCGCCGATTAACCGCCCCCACTCGCCTTCCGCAATCAGGAAGTCGGTTTTACCCGTCAGAAGCATACTTCCCGCATTGGTGCCCATACCCAGGCCATAACCGAAGTAGGGCATTCCGGGTGGTGGCGTAACGGCTTTAATGAGATCGCCCAGGTATCGATCGACTAACGCGCCTTTCAGGCCGCCTTCATCCTCACTGGCATTGGTAAATCGGGTGGCAAATGCTTCGGTTGCTGTTTGAAAAAAGGAGGTTTGGCTTAAGACGGCCAGGGTAAGTAACATTCCAATGCCCGCCACAAACACGCCTGCCAGGTACTTAGGTTTACGCAGGGCCGCAATAACAGCAAAGACGGCAGATATCATCACTTGGAAAAATAAATTGCGACTGATTGATAGCGGAATAGCCGCCAGCAGTCCTGCCGTAGACACAATGAGTGTTAGGCGGTTCACGTCTTTAGTGTTGAGCCAGAAGTAAAAGATAAAACTGGCGGCAAAACCGTAAAAAATGCTGTTACCATTAGTGAATGAAAAAGTACCCGGTGGCCGAAAAAAACCAAGCGCACCACCATTAAATCCGGCACCTTCCATGTCGCCACCAACACCGCGGTTCACCCAGGCCGATTGAGGGTTGTAGAATTGGAGCGCAATCAGGATCGTCATGGGAATCGTGATCCATAACGTGGCAATGCCCATCTTGACGACGTCGTCCCGGTTGAAAATACGGCCGATAACAAATATCAGTGGGAAGTGGAACAGCAGGATGCGCGCTCCATATAGAGCAACTATAAGGCTACCGTGGCCTAATAGGGTAGCCGTATAGATACCGATCACGCCAATAAGCATGATGCCAATCATATACAGGTTGAACGGAAGCAGACCGCGTTTCCAGGTCACGAAAATGAGCCAAATCGCAATGGGGTCACGAACAATGAGTAGGGGAGTAGCCAGACCCGGTAAGAACCATTTCCGTAGTGCCCCTTCGAAGATCAGTAAGATGAAGTATGCCCAAATGCCCTGTTTCAGTCGTCGATTAGGATCGGTTACAGCCAGATTTAACCGCTGTGAGATTAGCGGTTGCTTGCTGGATTGAGTTTCCAGTACGGCTGTTGGGTTATTAACTGAATTCATACGCGTGAGCTTTTAAGAATCGATTTGCTTTCTAAGAGATCAACTTAACTGATGCTGTCTCTCCACAGCCTTTACCAACTCCCGCCCGTACACGGACCAGGGTCTACGCTCGGCAGTTTTCATGGCTGCGCGTCCCGCTTTGGCCACTACATCAGGCCGATCCAGAATGCCTTCTATGGCAGCCTGCAAGGCCCGGGTCGATCCTGCTTTAACTAACCAGCCATTCACGTCATGCTCGATCAGATCGGGACCCGCCGTTCGCTCCGTCGTTATGACGGGCGTGCCCTGCGACATGGCCTCGGTGATCACTAAACCAAATCCTTCGAAAAGGGACGGAAATACCAATATGTCGTGCTCTCGCATGAGTTTAAGTACTTCGCCGTGCGGCAAACTCGGAATCCAGCGGTGCCTGGCCAAGGCGGTATTCAACGCTGCACAATTATCGCTGGCTTTGTGTCCAACAACGGTCAGCTCGACATGGTGGCCAATTGCGTCTACGGCGGCAAATAGGTTGGCAATTCCTTTCCGATGTTCGAGACGGCCGACAAACAAAAGCTTCAGCGGACGATTATTGCTTGGTGATGAGTAGTCTTTCTTCCTGCCTATCGCCGGAAAACCATAAGGAATTACGTCGATCGGTGCCAGGAGACCCGGAAAATCCTGAAGGGTGGTTGCCGTAAATTGGCTGGCCACAAAAATTCGATCGGCCATTCGCAGCTCTTCATCCTTGCGAGCAAGCTTGGCGGCCGAATCGGCAAACCCAGTCATCGTCGGTATCCATTCGGGCCACCGCTCGCGTTCGGGTTCTAAAAGAAGTCGTGCTGCCCGCCAGTAGCCAATAGGCAGATCGTACAAACACGTCATATCAAGACGCTTGGCTTCTGCAAACGAATAGGCTGCTCCGTCCTCATACGCATAAACAGCCGTTGCCCCCCGCCGACGAGCCTTCTGTAGCCCCGTCGCTACACGCTTATCGAGGTTCTGATAAACAGCATCGACGGAGAGGAGACCTGTCTCGTGACGAATCAGGCCGGGGAGTCCTGTCTTGTTGGCTAATTGCCGACCAACTTCTAGCCACGGCCAGGTTCGGGTGAGAGGCTGAAGAACTGACTTAAAACGACGGCGACGAATTTCCGAAAGTGGTCCCAATGCACTAATCCGATCCACCAGACTTCCGGGGAACGAAGCTATTGCGGTGTGGAATTCCGACAATAGGTTTCCTTCCAGAAGGCCATAGGTAGCCGCCCGGTTGTTTTCGTTGCTGAAGGGATGTGAAATGAGTACTTTCATTGGGTTAGTTTAAGTTCGTTGCTGCTGTCTCGATTATTTCCAAATACTGCCGTGCGACCGTATCGGGGTGATGCGCTTTCAGATGACTAAGAGCAGCATGATGAAGCTGTCGTTCCAAGGCTGGGTTAGCCAAAATATTTTGAATACGGTCAACCAGCGCTTTTACATTACCTCTATTAAAAGTCAAGCCCGCATTACCGACGGCATCGGGCAATCCCCCTCCATCCGAAACAATAGGAAGACACCCACATGCCATACCCTCAAGCGCCACCACACCAAAGGGTTCTTCCCAAACGGAAGGAATCAGCATGAACCGGTGACGATTCAGGCAAGTCACCAGCGCTTCGCCACTAAGCGAGCCGGTAAACGTAATCTGACTACTCAGGTTGAGCTCCGTTACCAGTTGCTCCAGGTTTTTGCGCTCAGGCCCATCGCCAATAATCGTTAGCGAAAAATTTTCGCTCAAAGAGCCGAGAGTCGGGTTTTGCCCATTCAGTCTATGAATAGCTTGAATCGCCAGATTCACTCCCTTGTCGGAAACCAAGCGACCCAGAAAAACAAAGTCGTCGGTTTTGGCAACGGCAGGCATCACTTTAAACTCATCTACCCGATAAGGATTGCCGATAACCGTTGCTAACGGCCAGCAACGGGCTCTTAGTGCCTGACTAACGGCGATAACCTTTCGGGCCCGCTTCAACCACCAACCTAACTTAAGCCGTTCCTGAATACCAATGGCACCACTGGGTTTAGCGATCCAAGTGTGAAGAGCAACTACGGAAGGGCGCCCGAAAAACAAACCAGGCCAAGCGAGTCGCAAACAGGGATTGTTTTCGAAGACGACGTCAGCCCAGGCATGCTGTCGAAAAAGAGTTCGCTTATTAGGATTTCTGATAACTACATACCGAAATGTCTTATCATCAACTAAAGCGGTTGCCCACGTTAACACACGTACTTCATGCCCTGCATTAGTAAAAGCATTTGCCAAAACTTCAGATATAACTTCTATACCGCCGATAAACGGATAAAAATTATGCGATAGAAGTAGTATATTCATTTTTGATTATAAATGGAAAACTCAATACAACTACTTTTGAAGAATATCATTCAATTTTAATTTCAAACTGTGAGGGACATTTCTTCTTAGAAAACCTTTAACATTTCTAACTAAAGTTTTTTTATTAGAGTTATTATCATAAAAAGATTTGATTGGTTTTAAATCTAAATAGCCATTCTTAAACAAAGTTTGGCGATAGTATTCAAATATATTTACTATGTCAGGTCTGTTAGAAAAAGAAAAGCGATTATGAAATGCTGCAATTGAATCTGGTTTAGTAGGGTTGTAATGGCTGAAATGAAAAAATACTAATTTGACATCATTAACAAAATAATCGCAATCCCGCTCATCAAGGAAACGTTCATGTAAATTCCAATGAGCCATATTATAGCCTGAATACTTATCTATCAAAACGTTATCAAAATAAGCGGGCACTAAATTCATCCACAATTGATCAACAAATAAGCCTCTGGAGAAATCGATATAACACTCATTTCTGAGTTTGCTTTCCCACCACTTAATCATCTTAAGTGAATTAGGTGTTCTTCTGATAGCGAGAAATCCTAAATTAAAAACACCGGTTTGGAAAACGTGCTTTTCGGTTGGGAAATGATAATCAACAATTGGTGTTGTGAAATGTGGAGTTAGAATAATATCATACACATCTAATTTTTCATTTAAATCATCTAAACGATTGAAAATCATAATATCTGGATCGAAATAAACAAATTTGTTGGCTTGATGATTCGTTTTGATAAGATAGGAAAAATAATAGGGTTTAACGGAGGTTATAAGTTCAACAATAGAGTATTGAATAGACATTTCATCGAAGCCTTCAATATCAAGTTGACTTACTTCAATGATTTCGCATTCAATCATACTTAGATCAATGTTTCTAATATTCTTATCTACTAGACCAATGAAAAAAGTCCAATCTGGATTAAATTTTTTAAACGAGTCATATAACGTTTTAGCATGAGCTAAATAATTAATAGAGCATAAAGTAAAAGCAACATTCATAATTCTATAGTTTGAAAATATTATAAAAATATTACAACAACTCGTACGAATTGAGGGTATCGATAAATGAGTTTTTAAATAAAAACTGGTTTTTTGCGTTAAAACAATTAATAATGTCGACTACCGATTTTGACTGGAATATACCCTGTATTCCCATTGTTGAGAAATTATAAGTAAGATCACTTGCGCCGATTAAGACTGGTATCCCTCGTTCTAACCAAGCATTTGCGGCACCACTTTTAGAGAGTAAATTAGCAGGAGAGGTTATTACTCCTATATCAATTAAAGTCATTGTCTGATTAACTAAGGCAGAGGAAAGAAGACCTGTTTTAAAAAAAGAAGCTTTAGGTATTGACAATGCTAAATCTTGAACAGATTGATTTCGACTGTAACCAATTTCAATAATGGCAAGCTTTCGTTTGAGAATGCTGGCAGCTTTCAAGGCATCATTTAAAATTTGTTGTAAGTCTAAAAAAGAATATGTTGTGCCAAAGAAGCCAAGCGTTAGCCATTCATTCTTACAGTTTTCTATGGCAGAAAGATGAGTAGTAATTAGTAAGTCATGCCAAACTTGAGGTAAAGCAAAATCATTAATAAGAATATTACTGAACACTGGAACAATTAAAGCGTCAATATTAATATTCTTTAAAAGTTCTTTAGATAGCTGAGAGTTTGTAAAAACCCATTTTGGATTATAAAATTTATGTAATAACTGAATGTAAACTCGTTGAAACCAACCTAAAATGACAATTTTATTCGACTGATTAGGGCCTACACCACACCAAAGTTCATGGAACATTATGTGTAATTTATGCTGTTTGCGTATAGGATTAATAATTAAAAATAATGATAATGGCAAGCCGTAACGTTGGAAACCAAAATTTACAAACTGTAGACTTACCCAGTCAGTCGGATGAGAAGCTATCCAATCTTGTAAATATTTGGTACATTTAGAATTCTGTAAATTTTTAGAAATTCGAAGGAAAAATAGCTGTATACCATCGACAGATTGCTGTTCAATAAAAAAATCTAAAATATTTTCTTCTCTTATTGAAACGGAAGTAACATGGTGGCCTCTTTTTGCCAAACCTTGCGCTAAAAGTCTAATATAGTCACCAACTCCATCACGCCCTTTTTCAAGTGAATTACAAAGAAAGAGTATTCTCATAATGTATTGTTCTTATCATTTAAATATTATATGTAAACCTTCTTAAATTTAAGTACAAAAAAAACAAATATGAGAGTACTTGAATAGAGCAGATATATATGTTAAAAAGAAGTACGCCTTCTAAAATTTGTATTTTAAAGAAAAATATTCCAGTACAAGAAGCAATTAAATTTATAATGATTGATAATATAGGATTGAATATCCAACCTCTACTGGTACATAATCCAAATAGAACACCTGAAATTAAATTTAAACTACCACCAAAGATCATTAATGGTACTGAGCCGCCAAGATGCATATATTTTTGACCTAAAACTAATAGAATTTGATTCGTAAAAGCATTTGTAATAATGAATATTAGAAAGGTTAAGAATAATAATAAAATAAGAATTTGCAATGAGCGCACTCTTAAAATTTGAAAATCATCAGCGATGCGGGCATACCTTGGAATAACAAGAGTAGCAAATAGAATACTGAATAAATTAAACAACATTGAAATTCTGCTTAATGCTCCTAAATCTGCAATAGATGTAGTACTACCAAATATTGAGATAAGCCAAATAGTTATCTGTCCTGATAAACAGTAGTATATTGCATCAGGCAATCTTAATTTAACAATTCTCAAAATTTCCCTAATTATAATTGGATTTGGCTTTGATGATATGTTTGCATAGGTATTTGCGATTACATTCAATTTTTTATTTGTAATAATTTGTGGAATCCCTCCAGCAAAGATTGCAATTACAGATAATGGTAAAAATAATAATAATACACTTAAAAGAAAAAGTCTCAAAAAATTATTAGTTAATTGAGTGATTTGTAAAGCGACAATGTTTTGATTTAATTTTGGTAGTATTTCTAATAAATTTCCTGATAGATTTGCATAGAATGACACTATTAATGAACAAATAATAAGAAAAGCAATTATAGTACTTGCTCCATGATGATTTAAAAAGTAATATAATACTGGAACAGCAAATGTTAGAGTTATAATTGCAAATATTTTTCTCAAATATAAACCACTAGCCAAAATTGATCCAAGCTTTTCACGATCTTGCCATGACTTAGCACTCAAAGACATTACTCCGGTTGTTATACCTCCATCAGCTAAGATTACCATTGTTCCAAGCATTGTATTTGCAATTGTGTATAACGCATACTCGTCTGTTGATAAAGATCGAACAACTATTATACCGCTTACAATTCCGACAAGTTGTATGATTATCTGAGCAGATCCCGTAATTGTTATTAGCTTTAACCATTCAAAAATTCTTGCGCTTTTTTTTCGGGAGGTTATTTCTTCTATCATTCAATAAATCAAACTTTATAGAGTTAATGTCAAATTAGATCGAAATTGCATCAGGCAAATATAAGACAAAAGTTTAATAAACATTTTGAAATATAAAACTTCCATCCCCTCATATTATATTCAGCCAATTCGAATAAATCCGAAATCGAGAAATGCAAAAATATTTTCATCCTCTTAATGCGGTACTGTAAAGTATTTTTTAGTCTATGCTTTTTTAAATATATAATGTGAGATTTTAAATGTATGTTTAAATACTGAGTAGGCTTTATAAGCCTCCAAGGATGCGTGACGATTGCTTCCTTTATGAATAAAGCTTTTCCAGTAATTTTCTTGGCTCGATCATAGAAATCTATATCTTCCATAGCAGCATGAGGAAACGATTCATCAAATCCACTAATTTCATTAAAAGCCCTTTTTTTAATAGCAAAATTACATGACCATAAATTATCGCCAGTCAAATTTATTGGCGCTTCTTCGTCAAAACGTTTTTTAGGACGATCAGCTATTGTACATCCTTCTAATATTGCGCCTTCATCCACACTATAAATAATTTTCAAATATGATGTTAACCAACTTGAATGAGGTATACAATCATCATCAATAAAAATTAACCACTCTCCTTTAGCATGGCGTGCACCGTTGTTTCTGTTGGAAGCAGGGCCCTTTTTAGGCCCTTCAACAATCTTCACCCATTTGTAATATTCATTTATGAATTTTGACGTTATTTCATCTTTACTGTCATCTGTAACGATAACTTCTAATTTATCTGTATTTATTCTAATGCAGAGTATTTCAATCGCATCTAAACAACTTTTTAACATATCAACTCTATTGCAAGTGGGAATAATAATAGAAACTTCCATCTTTGTTATTTATTACTAATTGATGAAACTATATTCTTTATATATTTAGCAGGATTACCTGCCCAAATTTCATTTGGTGGAACATTTTTAGTTACAACACTTCCAGAACCTATAATTGAATTATTACCTATCACAACCCCAGGTAGGATACATGAATTCATACCTATCCACACGTTATCTTCTATTACTACAGGTTTTGAAAAATTGACGTCTTTATCTTTATCAGCAAGCCGATTTGGTGAGTTTATTATATGATTGTAAGAAGATATTCCACAGTTACTTGAAATCAAGCAGTTTTTACCAATAGTCACTCCAAATGTCGAGTAAACCGTTGTATATGAGGAAATTGACGAGTTTTCCCCTACTGAAAATTTTTGGGGATATATTATGTGGCAAGTATGGTCTATCATTACATTTTTACCACACATTTTCATGTTTTTCTTCACACTGGAGATTTGTCCTTCATTCATCATTTTTTCTAATTTTAGTAATATTCTCACAATTAAATTCATAGAGTGGAATTTTAGTCTGAGTTATATTCATGAAAATGTTTTCTAAAGGCTATTCTACTGTATTTATGATAATCTACTGCATTCTTATGGCTTACTTTTATTTAGAGAGATTAGATTTCTATTTTTTTAAAACTTTGAAATTTCCTATATAAAGCAGATCCAGCCCCGATGTGAAAAAAGTACGAACTGCATCTGTTGGGTTACTTACATTTGGCTCTCCCTTTAAATTAAATGAAGTATTCATCAGTACAGGTACACCTGTTAACTGACGAAATTCATCAATTAATTTCCAATATTTATTGTTCATTTTCTTATCCACTGTTTGAGGACGTAATGTTTTATCCACATGCACAACTGCAGGTATCTTGTCAACATATTCTTCTGTGACATAGTCGGTTAAAATCATGTAAGGAGACACCTTGACATGTTTTAAGACATCATTTGCATATTCAACAAGTAAAGACGGAGCAAATGGTCGCCAATTCTCTCTATATTTAACAATGTCATTAACTCTACTTTTCATCTGAAGATTTCTGGGATCAGATAAAATGGATCGATTTCCTAGTGCTCTGGGTCCAAACTCATCTCTTCCCTGAAACCAACCTATAACTTTCCCGTTTTTTAGTTCATTGGCGGCATCACATTCTATCTTGCTGATAAACTTATAATTCAAATTGTATCTATCTAATACTTCTTTTATTTCATTATCTTCATACTCATTGCCCAGGTATGGATCGAAATCTTCAGAAGTAAGAGTGCCATTCATAAAATTAGGGTACACGGCGGCCCCTAACGCTGTACCATCATCAGTGGCTGCTGGTTGAATAAATATTTCGTTCAAGTTAAGTTCTCTAAACAAATAACCGTTGGCTTTACAGTTTAATCCCACCCCTCCTGCTATACCCACGGAATTTATATTGTACTTTTTTACATAATAACCTACAAAACTCAGTATTGCTTTCTCATAATAATGTTGGGTAGAATATGCTAAATCTTTAATTTCAGTATCATCTATTGATTCTTTCTCGTCTTCTCTTTTATAGATTTGCTTGCCATTAATATTGAGTTCTTTTACATCAAGTAGCTTTTTGTGGTTCACTTCGTACTTGCCTCCTTCAGAGCTAATTAAGCTATCTAAATTCATTATATTTTTACCATAAGGTGCCAATCCCATCACTTTCCATTCATCTGATAACTTTCTGAAGCCACACATTGATGTCATCTCCGAGTAAAAAACGCCAAATGAGTTGGGGAAATTAATTCGATTTAATAGTTCTAACTTTAGGCCAATTTTATGATAAACAGATGTAGATTCATTTGTGCCCCTGCCATCGATAATGAAGATTAACGATTCTTCTTGCTTCAAATAGGGTAAAACACTTAAAGCATGCGCAAGATGATGATTTATGTATGTTATTTTTTTTGGGTTTAATTTATTTATTTTTAAGTAATTTTTAATGTTTCTTGTAGTTAAGCTTCTATAATAGTTCAACATTTCAACGCTTATGCTACTCGATAGATGGCCTTTTGTTATTAGCTTAATGTTTGCCATGTGATATTTGTCTAATGACGGCCAACCAAATACCATTTCATCTACTTGGTCAATTTTTACATCTGCAAACTTTAAACAATTTTTTATCGCATTTATTGGAAATGAAGCATCCTGTTTTACACGAGTTAATCTTTCTTCTGCAATTGCATAAATTATTTTTCCATCCAATGCAATTGCAGCTGCCGAGTCATGACCTAACCCTAAGTAATTCAAACCTAATGTAATCATATTTTTTATTTTGAAAATATGGTTTGTAGTGATTTATATTTAAAGTTTAATAAAATTGAGATGGAAAAGCTTAATGTGTTATTTTAGCGTCGGTCGTAGACATAATTATTTTTATAGCTATTGCTGTAATAGTAGGAGTTATTACTGTCAATGGCATTCAAAATAATTTTTAGTCGAGGGAAGCGCTCTTCTTCATACAATTTGTTAATTACCCTTATATGATTTTTAGGCGTTACATCATGGCGTATCAAAAAGAAGGTGGCATCTATGTAAGGAGCAATTAATTGTGCGTCTGAAACAAGGCCGACGGGTGGTGTATCAATGATGATGTAATCGAAGCGTTTTCGTAGTTCTTCAATTAAGAGACCCAAACTTGGGCGATTCAAAATCTCTGATGGATTGGTTGGTAGGGGGCCGCTTGAGATGATGTAGCAGTTTGGGTAGCCTGCTAAGGGTTGCAGGATCTCATCCAGAGTGGCCTCACCGTTTAGGAAACTACTTACTCCACTCGTGTTAGTAAGTTGAAATATTTTGTGAAGTTTAGGTATACGTAAATCCATATCTATAATTACAGTTGGCTTGTCTATCAGCGCTAAGCTTATGCCTACGTTCAGCGATACAAATGATTTTCCTTCGCCACTGATGCTCGATGTGAACAGCAATACCTGACTATCAGTCAGTTCGTTTTTTAAATGAAAGATGTTAGCCCGGAGGGTGCGGATCTGTTCACTGATGATGGATTGACTGGTAGACGTTATTACAACTGGCTCCAAATTCTTGTTATGAATCAATTCGCCCAGAATCGGAATTTGAGTCGCTTCTTCAACGTCAAACCGTCTCACTATTCGGTCGTTCAGCAGGTTACGGCCAGCCAATACCCCAATTGGCAGCAGAAGGCCGAGAAGGCCAAATAAGGTGTAAATTATTGACTTAACAGGCCTAATAGGAACACCACTACTTTGGGCTGGATTAATAACTCGGCTATCAGATATAACGGAGGCAAAGGCAACAGCTGCTTCTTCGCGTTTTTGAAGGAGATATGTATAAAGATTATTTTTGATCGACTGTTGCCGGGTAATGTTCATCAATGAACGTTCCTTTTGGGGGATTGTCCGAATCTCCCCTTCTATCCGGCTGTTTTTAGCTGTGTATTGTTGCTTAGAGCTCAGCAGCATAGCCTTCATTGTGCCTACATTTTCGATGATGTTGGCCTTGGTAATTTTGATCTGGCTGTCGAGCGTCTCCAGTAATGGATTCTGTTCGGAGGTTGTACGAGCCAGCTTGTCCCGTTGTAGTTCCATCTGAGTCAGGTTATTAATCAGGCTCAGCAGAACTGGGTCGTTCAAGCCAACAAGAGCGGGCGTGCTGCTACGGTTTTCCGATTTAGAAGGGTTGCCAACGTATTTTTCCAAATCGTTAAGGGCCGATAACTGAATATTTACCTGGTTCAGCAGAGCATCATTTTGCTGAGCAGTCTGTAGGAACGACCCCGCCTGTGCACTTAGGTCGGTTATGCCTTGTGTAGATTTATAGGACTCCACTCCTTTTTCTACAGTGGTTAATTCACCCGCGATTATCTTAAGCCGTTCATCAATAAAGTTGATCGTCCTGAACGCAATCTTGTCTTTATTTAGGATGGCCATTTCACCATAAACGGCTATAAGTTGGTTTAAGACAGCCTCGCCCTTTGCCGGTACGGCCTCTTCGAGCATCAGTACGATTACTGAGGAGCTTTTGCTGGTAGGAATAGCCTTAAGATTACTTACATACTCATCTACAGCCGATGATAGACTCGATACTTGCACGATAACTGGGCTGGTTGAGTTACGTACCTGATCGTGCGCTTTTAGCATTAAACGTCCATAGGGAGTTTCAATACTACGATTTAGTGGGTAAATTTTGCCATTAAGCTGTACCGTTTTGTCTGTAAGGAAAATTAATTCCAGGGGCGCTTCATACAAGGCGGCCTTTTCCTGCTGAACTACTACCTCTACGGGCGATTCATTATAAATCTCTTGCTGACCGAAGGTAGTTTTATAAAAATACCGGACGTTTAAATGAAGCTTTTGCACCACTTGACTCATGAGCGGTACTGAGAGTAGGACTTCGATTTCATTTTCGATATCCTTTTTGGGCGATTCTACCTCAAAGTCTTTCAATAAGTTGCTCTGCTCATTAGCCTTTGTTTCGTCTTGAACGAGTAGACTAGCTTTGACTTTATATATAGGTTGCTGTTGCGACAGGTACAGGTAAGCGCAAAGCAGCATACCTATCACTGAAAGAACGAACCAAAGCCAGTGAGCCAAGTAGTTGGTTATGATATTCTTTAAATTTGGGTGATCCAATAGAACAACTGGATTTGAAGAGTTGTAGATGTTTGTCGGCATAATTAAACGCGTTATTATTGGATGCTAAGGCTACTGTATACTAACGGACTGACTACTCGCCCTGCATGGCATACTTCGTAATAGATATCATCGAGCCAACCAAGTGCCCATTTCCTTAAATACTTACCACTACCTGTTAGTTCAGGAGTAATTAATTCCGTAAATCAATATTTCTATCCTGTCTCTAATCAAGTGAATAACTAACACTGAATTACTTGGATAGATTGTTACAACATTATTTCAATGTATTTAATAAAGTGACTGTATCTCTGCTTTTACTCTACCAGGCGTTAGGGTCCTTTATGAACATTGATTTTACTGTCCACCAGCAAATTTGTGCGTCCTGGCCCAGCGATCGTGTCTTTATGTAGAATAAATCATAGCGCAAACGGTGTTGCATTTTTCGGCTATCATCCGTTATCCCCCTCGCTCCACGGACTTGAGCTAAACCCGTTATACCAGGAAGGATTATATACCGCTTTTCATAATTGGGTAACGAATACCAGAATTCGGCATCGTGCTCAATTGCATGAGGGCGTGGCCCCACCACGCTCATGTGGCCCATCAAGACGTTCAAAAATTGGGGCATTTCATCCAAATTCGTTCTTCGGAGCCATTGGCCTATTGACGTAACCCGTGAATCGTTGAAGGTCGTTTGTTTGAAAGTTTTATACTCCTGCTTATGAACCATCGTACGTAATTTAAGGCATCTGAAAGGTTTTCCATTCAGTCCGGTACGCAGTTGTATAAATAAGACTGGGCCAGGCGAAGTTAATTTAATCAATAAACCAATTACAGGAATAAGCCACATAAGAACTGATATCGTTACAATAATAGCGACCAAGATATCGAACAATCTTTTCCAAATATTAGCAGTAGTTGACTGCGCAACCTCCTGGTAAAAATCTAAAGATATATTTTGTTCATTGGTAAATGTCATCATACTCGTTCCTGTTATATATAGATAGAGGTTCTAAAGTTTATCGTTATTGTTAATTATTAATCAACAAATTACATTTTCATATGCACTATATTGCCAACGGAATAAAATTTAAGTGGCAGGTGCTATTATACCTTTTGAAGATAGGCAAAGGTTTACTATGATAGAAATCCATACTAAGTATAGAGAAATACTCACATACTATTCTTCCAGGATACTTCTGGAATATATTCTCCTTGAAATTAGTTAGTAGCTACGGGGAGCTATCAACCAATTTTATAGATAAAAGCCTTTTTCATTAGATAAGTGTGTCGTGGCTAAACTAAGCAGGACTACATGAATGTTGGTCATTGAGTTTGCCTTGAGCATGTTATTCCCTTAGCTATCTGATTGACTTTCATAAAAGTAGATTCGATCCACTTGATATACAAGTTTTGTATGCTTAAAGGACTATATGTAAGTGATACTTTGTTTAAAAAAATGTCTACATATCCTATGGAGAGTTAAATACTGTTAATAGAAGGGTCCTTACTGGAACTTAATATGGAATTATATTTATATTAAATATAATTTTTTTTATAGATGTATTGAGTAATACACGCCCAAAAAATTTATAAGTAACTCTCTATTTTCGGGGAAAATGATTAAATTAACCTTACTACTTATTGGTAAGTATAATTAATTTACTGATTAGTAACTCGTTAATGAGGCCATCTAAAGTCTTTGAATATTTGCATAAATTATCAATACTCTAATTAGTAGCTACTCAGAGTAGGTGTAAATACGATTACCTAATTAGTACCGACTGTAGCTTTCGGGTGAGTTAAAAATAAGGCGGTAGTTATCTTGCACTCTTTCTTTTAGTGCTTTGTGGCACTAAGTTGTCTACTGACTTGCGCTGGTGTCTTGTCGAAAAGAAATATTTCTCCGATCTGCGAGATCGCTCTTTGCAAGAACCAATGTGTCGGCGTTAATATAGTATCCCAAACCACATCCAAACAAGCGGCTTAAAGCCCATTTTAAGCCCGCTGGACAGCCGTTCTTTGCGTTGGTTAAAAAATCACTATAACAAGATGTTTATCGGGCAATCCGTAGGATTTGAGCGAAAAAAGTTGTATTTTTACCATCTCGACTACTGCCCTGGCAGTGCGTCACCTGAACCCTGATTTTCAGTAAACACCAGCAACATATTCCGTATGACAAACGAACTCGTTGACGCAGCTATTCTTCCCGTTGGAGATGACGCCCGCAGCCATTATGATGCCGACAACATTCAGGTACTCGAAGGTCTGGAAGCCGTTCGCAAACGGCCCTCGATGTACATCGGCGACGTAGGCATCCGGGGACTTCACCACCTTATCTGGGAGGTCGTCGATAACTCTATCGATGAAGCCCTGGCCGGCTACTGCGACACTATTCACGTAACCATCAATACGGACAATTCCATCACGGTGCAGGACAACGGCCGGGGCATCCCGACCGGCATTAACGCTAAAATGGGCAAGTCGGCCCTGGAGGTCGTTATGACCGTGCTGCACGCAGGGGGTAAGTTCGATAAAGATACCTACAAAGTTTCCGGCGGCCTGCACGGCGTTGGCGTTTCCTGCGTCAATGCGCTCTCGACCCACCTGCGCGTGGAGGTTCACCGGGAAGGCCACATTTATGAGCAGGAGTACAACATCGGCTATCCGCTCTATCCCGTTCGGCAGATCGGGAACGCCGAAGATTCGGGAACAACCGTAACGTTTAAGCCCGACGAAAGCATTTTCACCGATACGGTTTACAAATTCGATACCGTAGCCGGTCGCCTGCGCGAACTGGCCTTTCTGAACAAAGGCATTCGCGTTACGCTGACCGATCTGCGCGACCTCGACGAAGCCGGTAATGCTGCCTACAAAGAGTTTTACTCCGAAGGTGGTCTGGTCGAATTCGTCAAGTACTTGGACGAAAGCCGCGCCCCGCTGGCCGGCATGGAGCCAATGTACATGGAGTCGGAGAAAGGCCCGATTCCGGTACAGGTGGCGATGGTTTATAACCAGGAAGCGGCCGAGAATATCTCATCGTACGTCAACAACATCAGCACCATCGACGGTACCCACGTGCAGGGCTTCCGCTCCGCTATTTCGCGGGTGCTGAAAAAATACGCCGAAGAAAACAGCCTCATCGCCAAGAAAAACGGGAAGGTTACCTTCGAGAGTTCTGACTTCCGTAAAGGACTGACAGCCGTAATCTCGGTGAAGATCGGCGAGCCGCAATTTGAAGGACAGACTAAATCCAAACTGGGTAACCAGGAAGCTGTCACGGCGGTAAGCAGCGTGGTCGGCGACATTCTGAAAACATGGCTTGAAGAACACCCCCGCGAAGCAAAACTGATCGTTGAGAAGGTGCTGCTCTCGGCGCAGGCGCGGATTGCGGCAGCGGCCATCTACGACAAAACCATTGGCCGGAAGGATGTAATGAGCGGAATGGGTATGCCGGGTAAACTGGCCGACTGTTCCGATACCGATCCCGACCGGTGCGAGATTTATTTAGTAGAGGGTGACTCGGCGGGTGGCTCGGCCAAGCAGGGCCGTAACCGGGCGTTCCAGGCGATTCTGCCGTTACGGGGTAAGATCCTGAACGTGGAGAAGGCCATGGAGCACAAGATTTATGAGAACGAAGAAATCAAGAACATCATCACGGCGCTGGGTATTCGGTTCGAGAAAGATAAGGACACCGGCGATCTGAAGATGAACCTGGATAAGATTCGGTACCACAAGGTAATTATCATGACCGATGCCGACGTGGACGGCAGCCATATCCGCACCCTGATTCTGACCCTGTTTTTCCGCAACATGCGCTCGCTGATCGAGAGTGGGTATCTCTACATCGCACAGCCACCGCTGTACCTGATCAAAAAGGGCAAGGAGGAACGCTATTGCTGGAACGAGCAGGAACGCGAGATTGCCGTGCGCGAACTGGCCGGTAAAGGCAGCGAAGACAATGTAGGCACGCAGCGCTACAAAGGACTGGGCGAAATGAACCCGGAACAACTCTGGACGACCACGATGGACCCCGACAAACGGAGCCTGAAACAGGTGACGATTGAGTCGGCGGCCGAAGCCGATCACGTGTTCTCGATGCTGATGGGCGATGATGTAGCTCCCCGGCGGGACTTCATCGAACGGAACGCCAAGTACGCCCGGGTGGATGTGTAGCGATTTGTTAACGAACGAAAGCGGGCCGAAACGCCCGCTTTTTTGTTTATTTACGGCCCCCAACCCCCAAAGGGGGCTTCCAAAGCTTAGGTACCGGTATCTAAGCTCCAAAACACCCCTTTGGGGGCTTGGGGGCTTCTTATGATTCGCAAGTTATTGTCCCGATTGACTCCTCAACGAACCAAAACGTCCCCTCCCGGAAACGTACCAATTGTTATGGCTAAGGTTAGCGAAAAAGTCAGTACTGTGATTGATCAGAGCGATTATATTAGTCGCGACCTGAGTTGGATGAAATTTAACGAGCGGGTGCTGGAACAGGCCCGAAGCCCCGAACGGACTCTGATGGAACGGCTTAAATTTCTGGCCATCACAGCCTCGAACTTAGACGAGTTTTTCATGATTCGCGTGGGTAGTCTGTACAATTATTTAGACTACAACAAGAACCGCGTCGACTACTCGGGTTTGCGGGAGGTGCCTTTCAAGAAAGCGCTCTTTACGGCGGCCCAGCAGTTCTACCGGGCGCAGCACGATCTGTTTACGGACGAACTGCTGCCGCTGTTTGCGGAAAATGAACTCAGGCTCGTTACCTACGAAAATCTTACGGACGCGGAGCAGACGCAGGCGACGGACTATTTCGATCAGACGATCTACCCGACGCTTACCCCCATGCTCTATGACTACACCCATACGTTTCCGGTGCTGCTGGCCCGGGTACTGATTTTTGGGGTTGTCACACAAAATCCCGACGGCGACCTGCCCGAACGCATACTGGATGAGGACGAGAATCAGCGCATCTCTTTCGTCCAGATTCCCGCTAACCTGCCGCGCTTTATGCGGTTCGAGCGGGAGGACACTATTCTCTTCCTGCCCATCGAAGAAGTCATCCGGCAGAACATCAAGAAACTTTACCGCAACGTCGAAATTCAGTCCATTAACCTGTTCCGGATTATTCGCAACGGCGATTTTACGCTCGATGAAAGTGACGATGTTGAGGCCGACTTTATTGATGAAGTACGTCAGAAGATCAAAAACCGGCGTCTGGGCCGCGTTGTCCGGGTTGAACTGGAAACGGCGCGGGGCGTAGGCCCGGGGGCCGAATGGATGGTTAACCTGCTGAAAAAACGCTGGGAAATTGATCACTACAATTTCTTCGAAGCCACGTCGCTGCTCGACTTTACGAGCCTGTGGCAACTCATCCGCGATCCTGAATTTAAAGAACTCATTCCGGCTCCGCATCCGGCAGTGGCCCCACTGGGTGTGGGCCGCGAGACGATCACCGACATTTTTGAGACGATCAAGGAGCGGGATATCCTGATGCACCAGCCCTACAACAACTTCGAGCCGGTGCTGCAACTGCTGGAGCAATCCGCTGAAGACCCGAATGTGCTGGCCATTAAAATCACGGTGTATCGACTGGCGAAACGGTCCCGCGTGGCCAATGCCTTACTGAAAGCGGCTGAGAATGGTAAACACGTCTCGGTGCTGTTTGAAGTAAAAGCACGGTTCGATGAAGAAAACAACATTCGTGAGGCCCAGCGCCTGCAACAGGCCGGTTGTTTTGTCATCTACGGTATCAGCCGCTACAAAACGCACACAAAGCTGCTGTTGGTGGTCCGTAACGAAGGCAGCCGTGTGGTTAGCTATGCCCATTTGTCGAGCGGTAATTACAACGAAGAGACGGCTAAACTATACACCGATATTGGGCTGCTCACGGCCGACCGGGTTTACACGCACGATATTTCGGAGTTTTTCAACGTAATCACCGGTCACTCGCTGCCTAACGATTACGAGTACCTGATTACGGCTCCGCGCGATATGCGCAACCGCCTGATCGACCTGATCCGTGCGGAGGCTGATAACGCCCGCGCCGGACTGCCGAGTGGTATCTGCATAAAACTGAACTCGCTGGAAGACAAAGCCGTAATCGATGAGTTCTATGCCGCTTCGCAAGCGGGGGTGCCGATCAAGCTAATTGTGCGGGGTATTTGCTGCCTCCGTCCGCAACGCCCCGGCTTGAGCGAGAACATCACGGTGCGGTCACTGGTGGGTGATTTTCTGGAACATACGCGCATTTTCTATTTCCATAACAACGGCGATCCGAAGGTGTATGGTGGCAGTGCCGACATTATGGTCCGTAGTTTCGAGCGCCGGATCGAATCGCTGTTTCTGCTGGCCGATAAACGCGTAAAGCAGCAGGCTATTTCTATTCTGGACTACAACCTGCGCGATAACGTCAATTCGTTCGATATGCAGGAAGATGGCACCTACCTTAAATGTGAAGTTGGGCCGGGCGAGCAGTCCTTCAATAGTCAGAAACGATTTTATGAGGTAACGGAAGCCAAAATCCGTAAGGCTGTCCTGTTTGCCGAACCACCGGCGGCCAAACCCGTCAGCGAGCCGGAGCAGCCCGAAACGGCTAATTCATAGGGGGACTTTATATCTTGTCAGTATGGAAGCGATACGTGTGCATTTGCCGGAAGACTTGCGGATGAACGACGATGAGTTCGTTCGGGTCTGCCAGGAGAATCCCGATTTGAAGTTTGAGCGCCGGAAGAACGGTGATATTGTATTTATGGCTAATGCCGGAGGCAAGACAGGGAATAAGATTTTTGAGATCAGTGCTGACTTTGCTATCTGGAATCGAAAAAACAGACAACTTGTTTTCTTCGACTCGTCTACAGCATTCAGACTACCTGATACGTCAATTATGTCACCTGACGTTGCTGGCGTCACCCGTTTGCGCTGGGAAAGATTAACCGATCAGGAGCAAACCGAGTATGTGCCCCTCTGCCCTGATTTTGTCCTTGAACTCCGCTCGGCTACGGACCGGCTTAAGGATGCTAAAGAAAAAATGGCTGACTGGATGGCGAATGGCTGTCAGCTCGGCTGGCTTATCGACCCCACAAATCAAACGACGTATATCTACCGTCCGGCACAGGAGCCGGAAATCATTTTAGGCCTGGGCGTCCTGTCCGGCGAAGCCGTGTTGCCGGGTTTTAACCTGGATTTAGCCATATTGGTGTAAGAATGAACCAGAAATAAGGCGTTCTGTGGAATGGAGAGGCTTTAAACCCCGCTATTCCGCAGAACGCCTTATTTCTTTTGTATCTTCGCAAGCCTAATTGAAAAAACACCAATACCTCACTAAATGAGCCGTTTTACCGGACTGATCGGAATCGCCCTGATTCTGGGCCTCGCGTATGCCCTTTCCAACAATCGAAAAGCCATAAACTACCGCACCGTCGGCGTGGGTTTGTTACTGCAAACCGGGCTGGCTGTATTCATTTTAAAGACCGATGTGGGTAGCCAGATTTTTAACTGGCTCGGTAAAGCCGTTGCTAAACTGCTGTCTTTTTCCGACAAAGGCGCCGAATTCGTCTTTGGCTCCTTAGTGAATCGTGCTGTGTTAGACCGGGCGTTCGGCGTGGGAAATGACTTTATCTTTTTCTTCAAGATCATCCCGACGATTATTTTCGTGGCCGTACTGGTCAATATTTTTTATCACCTCGGCATCATGCAGCGCGTGGTAGCCGTGATGGCGCGGGTCATGAAAACGCTGATGGGCGTGAGCGGGGCCGAGGCCTTGTCTAACGTAGCCAGTACCTTCGTCGGGCAGGTCGAAGCGCAGATTATGGTGAAGCCATACCTGAAAAACATGACGAACTCCGAACTGATGGCGTCCATGACGGGTAGTTTTGCCTGTATCGCCGGTGGTGTTCTGGCGGTTTACATCTCGCTGGGCGTACCCGCTCCCTACCTGCTGGCTGCGAGCATTATGGCCGCACCCGGCGCGCTGGTAATCAGTAAAATCGTATTTCCCGAAACGGAAGTGTCGCAAACGCAGGGCGTTGTGAAGGTGGAGATCAAGAGAAACCATGCTAACCTGCTCGATGCCATTGCGGGCGGTGCCAGCGAAGGCCTGAAGGTCGGCTTGAACGTCGTGGCCATGCTCATCGGCTTTATCGCCTTGATTGCCCTGGTCGATTATATCCTGCTCCAGCTGGGTCTGGGCATATTTGGGATGCCGAACCTGAGCCTTAATTTTTTGCTCGGTAAACTGTTCTCCATCTTCGCCTGGGCAATGGGCGTACCCTCGCAGGATGTGCAGGCCGCCGGTGCGCTAATGGGCACGAAGATGGTAGTCAATGAGTTTGTGGCTTACCTCGATCTGGTCAAGATCAAGTCGACGCTCGACCCGAAAACGATTGCCATCACCAGCTTTGCCCTCTGCGGCTTTGCCAATTTTAGCTCCATTGCCATTCAGGTCGGCGGCATCAGCGAACTGGCCCCCACGCGCCGGAGCGATCTGGCCCGGCTGGGATTCAAAGCGCTGATCTGCGGTACGCTGGCCAGCTATATGTCCGCTACCCTGGCCGGTCTGCTGCTCTGAGGATTGCATTAGAACGCTTCTCCCAACTGGAAATACAGGCCGGTAACGCCACCACGGGCCACCCCGTAGTCGAGCCGGAGGTTAAGCCGTTCGTCTTTCTTGAGGGCAAACCGCAGACCGCCCCCAACGGTATATTTTAGACTCTGAAAATTCAGATCGCTGATGCGGCTGGCCACGTTACCCATATCGGCAAAGGCGACGGCACCAAACCGCCAGAAAAGCGGTACCCGGTATTCCGCCTGAAAGACAAACTGATTTTTGTCGCGGTACCGGCCGTCGTAATATCCCCTCATACTGTTGGAACCGCCGAATGAGGCAAGGCTGCGCAGGGGTACGGCTCCTCCGCCAAAGCCGCCATAGGCCTGTAGGGCCAGGACCTGATTTTTATAGATCTGTCGAAACGTGCGCAGGTCGATGGTGTAGTTGGTGAAGCGGAACGTAGCCCCCAGCACCGGATCGAAGTGGTTGAAGAACACCTGAGCCAGCGAACCCCGGTCTGGCGCGAAGGCATTGTTCCGGTTGTCGAAGGTAAGACTTAAGCCTGCCCCGGAAATGTCGTACGGACGGCGGCCCACCACCTGTTCCTGATCAAACAGATCACCGGGTGCATGGTCGACGCGCAGCAGCCGCTGGTATTCGTACAGTAAGCCAACGAAGAAGTGTGGCCTGATCTGGCGCTGTAGGTGGAGGTAGATATAATACTGACGGAACGAGTAATTTTCTTCATTGGCATCGGGTGTGAACTTGCCAAGCCCCCAGAACTTATCGGGAAAGGCGCTGTACGAAATCTGGTGATTTAGAATATACCGTTCGTGGGGAAAGTAAATGGTGCCGTTGATGGCCGTGATAAATTGCTTCCGAACCGAGTACAGGGCCAGCACCTGAGCGTTGGAGGTGCGCGCCGTGGTATCGCCACGAAGGAGCCGAAAGGTAAACGAACCAGCAACGCCAAATGACCAGTCTGTTTCGACAGACCGGATCACCAGCGGCAAAATCAGCACGGGTTTTGATTGGAGCATACTGTCTTCCCGGGGAATCACACTCGCCGACAGATCAGGGATTGATGATTTGGGCACCGGCAGGCTGTCGGGCTGCGCCTGTACTGTAAAAGTTGTTAGCCCGAGATTGATCAAAAAAAACAGAAATAGCGTTGTCCTATCCAAAAGCACGGAGTGGTTTAGTGAGACTAACTGGTTAAAAGCAGTCTGGGTTATCTTAAAAAAGGATTAATTGCAAGTTCACAATTTGTTAACAATGGCTCTGCGACGCTATCTTGGTAGTATGAAATGTGGGAATTTGACCAAGTAGTAGCGGTAGAGGGAGCCTACGCCAATCAGTAATTATGAGAAAATTTGACTGTCCATCGTTCGTTCTGGGCGACACGCTGACCTCAGAACAGAAAACATTTTTTGACAAGCACGGCGTCATCGTTTTTAAAAAGTTTATTCAGCCCCAAACGGTTCAGTTATTCATCGAGGAAGGCCGACGCGTTGAGAAGCAGCTACTGGCAGAAGGTCGGGAAAAGATCAACGGTATCCCGCTCAAGTACGGAAAAGACGTCGATGATTCAACCATTATTCAGCGACTTTGCTTCCTTTCGCAGTTCAGCCCGTCCCTGCATGAGTTTCTCCAGGACCCCCGGCTTCACGCACTCACCGACCTGCTTTACCCCTACGAAGGCCGTATTGGCGAGATAGAAAAGGATGGTTTAGTAATGAATCATTACGTGCGTTCGGCCAACAGCCGGTACTCACAAATGGGCTGGCATACCGATTCGCCCCGCGATATTTTTCTGGGACAAAAAATCATGCCAATGCTTAACGTTGGCATTCACCTCGATAACTGCCCGATGACTAACGGCGGTTTACGGGTGATACCGGGCACGCACAAGCAGGGTATGCTGAAGCTGCTGTTCGGCAAGAAATACTTTATCGACAACGACCCTGATCCTAAAGAAGTTGGCTTCGACATCGAAGCCGGTGACCTGACTGTACACGACGGCCGGCTCTGGCACCGGGTGCAGCAATCGCCTAATTTTGGCGAGCAGAGCCGCCGACGCGTTATGTACGTGCCCCTGATTACGGGCAAGTATATGCCCAAGAGTGAGAACAGCAAAACGCCGTTCTACCTGCGTTTCATTCAGAAGGTAAACAATTAATAGGTTGCGGGTGTGCCGGGCTGCCGAAGCAGTTTGTAATTTTGTCGCTGACAACGACGAACTGCTTCGGCAGCCCGGCACAAACCACAAACGTTAGTGACCTACGCCCTCATCACCGGTGCCAGTAAAGGTATTGGTAAAGCCATTGCTACCGAGTTAGCCCGACGACACTACAACGTCCTGCTGGTAGCCCGTTCAGCCAGCCAACTTCAGGAACTGGCAAAGCAATTAAGCGAGACTCACGGCATTCAGGCGGCTCATCTGGCGGTCGATCTATCGGCGGCCGGAGCAGCGCAGCAGGTATTCGACTGGTGCGAGTCCCAGAACTACACCGTGCAGATGCTCGTAAACAACGCGGGCTATGGCCTGAGCGGTCCCTTCGATAAGTACACAGTAGCCGAGCAGGAAAACATGATGGCGGTAAACATGACCGCGCTCATGCAGTTATGCCGCTTGTTTTTACCCGTCCTCAAACAACAACCTAAAGCTTACATCCTGAACATTGCTTCTTCGGCGGCTTATCAGGCGGTGCCGGGGCTGAGTCTGTACGCGGCCACCAAAGCGTTCGTGCTCACCTTCAGCCGGGGACTGCATCAGGAACTTCGTAAAACGTCCGTATCAGTTACGGCTGTCAGCCCCGGCTCGACGGACACCGACTTTGCCACGCGGGCGCAGGTCGGCGAGAAAGCCCTGAAAGCGGCCGAGCAGGTAAATATGACGCCCGAAGCCGTCGCTAAAATTGCTGTAGACAGTATGCTGGCGGGCAAAGTGGAGGTGATTACCGGCGTAGTCAATAAACTGGGCGCGTTTGCCGCCTGGCTGTTACCAAAAGGCTTTGTGGAGCGAACCGCCGGTAAGATTTACGAGTAGAAGCGAGCAGTCTGCCGAAAGATTAGGTATATTTGGTTAATAGATTGGACGAAATCGCTTACCCCTAACTTCTGACATTCATGACTGCATCCTCCCGTCGCCGGTTCCTGCGGCAACTCAGCGGCTCGACCGCGCTGCTTGCTGGTGTACCTGCTCTTGCTAACGCGGGCGATTACCGCGAACACTTCATTGAAATCCTCCGGCCCCGCACCGCAAATGACACCATTAATATCGCTTTAATTGGTGCGGGCATCATCGGCCATTTCGACCTGAACACCGCCCTGAAAGTGCCTGGGGTGAAAGTGGTGGCTGTTTGCGACCTCTATGACCCCAGGCTGGTACGGGCCAAAGAAGTCTGGGGTGCCGACCTGATGACGACCCGCGACTACCGTGAAATTCTGAGCCGCAAAGATGTAGATGCCGTACTGATTTGTGTGCCCGACTTCTGGCACGATCACATTGCCATTGACGCCTTGAACGCCGGTAAACACGTGTACTGCGAGAAGCCGATGGTCCACCATATTGAGGAAGGACAGGCCGTTATTAATGCGCACAAGAAATCGGGTAAGGTGTTTCAGGTGGGGAGCCAGCGGGCTAGCAGTGCGGCTGTTCTGGAAGCCAAAAAATACTACGAACAGGGAGCCATCGGCGACCTGACGTATGTAGAAGCCTGCACCGACCGGTCGGATGCGCTTGGAGCCTGGCAGTACACCATGCCACCTACCATTGACATGAAAGATATTGACTGGGATCGCTACCAGGGCGATGCGCCGAAGCATACGTTTATGCCTGAGCGTTTCTTCCGGTGGCGTAATTATAAGGACTACGGTACGGGCGTTGCCGGTGACCTGTTTGTCCACATGATGACCGGGTTGCACACGATAACCGATGCCACCGGACCGAACCGCATCTACGCCCTGGGCGATCTTAACTTCTGGAAAGATGGTCGCGACGCCTACGACCTGGTTACGTGCCTGATGGATTATCCAAAAACGGATAAGCACGCGTCATTTCAGATGATTACCCGTGTGAACCTGTCGGATGGCTCGGGCGGTTCTGACCGGACGCGCCTGGTTGGTACCGAAGGTGTGATCGACATGGGGGGCAACGGCTTTACCATGCGTCGTATCAAACGCGCCACTGCGCCCATGTACAGCAAAGGCTATGACGCGCTCTATACGTATCCGCAGGCCGTACAGGATCAGTTTGTTGCCCAATACGATGCCAAATATCCGGTTGACCAGTACACCCGTCGGAGTCAGCAGGAGCCGGATGTCGTCTTTAAATCTCCCGATGGCTACGACGACCGGTTAGATCACATGATTGTGTTTTTCAACGCTATTCGGGAGAACAAACCATCAATGATTCGCGAAGATGCTGAGTTTGGTCTGCGGGCTGCGGCACCATCGCTGGCGGCTGGCCTTAGCGCCGAACAGCGCCGGGTTATCAACTGGGACCCGGTCGCGATGAAACTACAGAAAAGCGTTTAATCGCAGGCAGGCACTACACCTGACTAACAGGAACTTTACTGAGCAGAATCATACCATCGGGTCGATTTTGCTCAGTATTTTTTTGTCGATATAAAACGTACCGAAGGGAATCAGACACGCCAGTAACACTTTCCAAGTAGTGTCTTTAAACTTCCACTGCTGCTCCACACCGACACTCAGTGTATTGAAAATAAACAGTAAAAACAGAATGCCATGTACCGGTCCAATGGCCCTGACCAGAGCCGGGTCGCCGTACAGGTGCTTGGCCGGGACTGCAATGCCAAGCAGTAGTAGTAAGGAAATGCCTTCCAGCAAACCAAGCAACCGCAGCCGTCCAATGTTCGAATTGAAAAAGTGGATCATAGTTAAAACGTTCTGAGATAGGGCCGATTGGCCAGTGGTGAAAACGGCCAGGGAATGGCCAGAAATATAATCAATAGCGCAATGGAGAACCAGGTTACCATCGTCCTGAACTTCTCCCGGTCGGTTGGTTTGCGTTTGGCTAACGCCGAACCCGTCGTAATAATGCCCACGGCTGTGAACATGAGCAGAATGTGGATTACGCCAAAGAAGGCCGTTCCTGCATGCCGAATGGAGTCGCTAAATGTAGCAAAGAACTGCCTGATGACTGGACTTTTGAAATATAACGTAAAGCCGATAGTCAACTGAACCTGAGCAATCGTTGCCGTCCAGTGCCGGATGGAATTGTCGGCTTTAGCGAATATACTGCCCGTTATGTACCCCTTATACGCTCTTATCAGGGCATAGACCAGACTCACTAAAACGAGCCAGCGAAAGATGGAATGAACGATGAGTAGCGATGGATACATGCTTATTGAGTTGACCCATTCGGGCGGTGTTACGCCATCAATCAGGAACGGAATGTGATTGACGATACCCTGCAAAGGTCTGTGCATTGGCACAAGAAAGGTAGGACAGACAAAGCGGTTTTTAGGACGTTTCAATCATTCTGCGAAAAGCCAACGGCGTAACGCCTTCCAGCTTTTTGAAAAGACGACTAAAATAGGAAGGGTCTGACAGCCCCACTTCAGCGGCTACTTCGCCGATGGACAGCGTACTCTGGTAAAGCAATATTTTGGCTTCCAGAACGATGGCTTCGTCAATCCATTTAGCGGGCGATTTACCTGTAATCGTTCGAACGGTTTTTGCCAGATGATTGGGCGTGATGTGTAGTAAGGCTGCATAGTCGGTTACCAGATGAGTCGTCTTGCTATTGGCGAAAAGTAATTCCTTGAACCGGTTCGTGATGGTCACTGCCTGGGTTTGCGTACTGACCGATACTGGCTGGTAAACGCTGTTTATCTCGCAAAGGACCGCCAGCAGGTACGACTGGATAATGTCCAGATTGGCCAGTCCGTGCCCAGCATAATTGAGTAGCAGCCGATTTAGCAGCTGAGCGACAAAGCCGGATGTCTGATCAGGTAAGCTGATGCGCGGGTTGCCCCACACGCGCAAAAACTCAAAATCGTTGAGCAGCTCAGCCTTACCGAATTTACCGATCAGAAAGTCCGTGTGGAAATTGCACAGATACCCCTGGTTGATATCGATGGTATCGAACGAAAACACTTGCCCGGCCGGAACAACTAAACACTCGTCCTTGAATATTTTGTACGTTTCACTGCCAATGGTCATAACCGCTTCGCCATCGGTAAGGTAAATCAATGTATGATTGCCGGTTCGAAGGGGTGGAACCGGAAGGCTGATCAGGCGGATTAACTCGTCGACTCTAACGATAAAAAACGCCCCGAAGTCTGCTTTCAGCAGGGCATCTGCGTTGGGTTGCACAGGGATGTAACGATCCCGGAACGATTCTCCCGTATAGGTTTTTATTGTAGTTGCCCTCGTCCGACCTTTACGTTTATTGTTCACAGTTATCGCTATGGAAAATCTGATTAAGGACTACATCGCAGCCTACAACGCCATGGATGTACCGGCTATGCTAACGGTATTGCACGACGTAGTTGTCTTTGAAAATGTCTCGAATACCAGCGGCATCACAGCAACAAGCGGTAAGGCCGCGTTTGAGCAACTGGCCCGGCAGTCGCTTTCGGTATTTCGATTCCGTCGGCAAACGATCCGGTCACTTACACTGGGTGATCGAACGGCGGCCGCCGAAATTGACTTCGAGGCTATGCTGGCCATCGACTTGCCATCTGGTCAGAAAACCGGCGAGGTTATCGCTTTACGGGGCGTAACCGTGTTTGCGTTCAGCGACGGGAAGATTACCCGCATTAGTGATTACAGCTAGTGATTTATAGAAAGCTGTCACTCAACACAACGCGTTCGCTCTTCAGCCGGTCCAGGCTTTCCGTTACCAGCATCCGGGTTTTGGCATTATCGAAATGATCACCGTAAGCCTGTCGCAGCTCCCGGCGTTTGATGGCTTCCAGAAAACGCCGGGCATCGTCGGTGCTTTCAAGCAGGAGCGGTGGGACTTCGGTGGGGCTATCGTCGTCATCTTTAGCCACCATTGTAAAATAGGAAGTGTTGGTGTGCTTCACGATACCGGAACGGACATTTTCGGCAATAACCTTGATGCCGACTACGAGGGAAGTGCGACCCACGTAATTTACCGACGCCAGCAGCGACACCAGATCACCCACTTCGACCGGCTGCCGGAAGTTGACGCCATCGACCGATACCGTAACGCAATACGCGCCGGCATGTTTGGTGGCGCAGGCATAGGCAACTTTGTCCATGAGGGAAAGAATAATGCCGCCGTGAATTTTACCGCCGAAGTTGGCGTACGATGGAATCATTAACTCGGTAAGTGTCGTGCGGGAATGGGCAACGGATCGGGCGGGTAACATTGGACCAGGATTAATTGGATGGACGAGATTAGACCAGGATTTCGTTTAAAGTAAAGAAACAAGTTCGTGGCGATACTAATCCGGCATAAAAAACAAAAGCACCGTCAGTAAAACCGACGGTGCTTTTATAAAAGATCTAAGCGGAATTATACCGCGAAACTCTCGCCACAGCCACAGGTGCGGCTGGCATTGGGGTTCTTGAACTGGAATCCTTTGCCGTTCAGTCCGTCCGAGAAATCAAGTTCGGTACCGGCCAGATACAGCAGACTTTTGCGGTCGATCAGGATTTTGATGCCTTTATCTTCAACAACGTGATCAGTTGGTTGTTGGGTAGCGTCGAACTGCAGGTCATACATCAGACCGGAACAGCCACCGCCCTGCACACCCACGCGAATGGCGTAGTCGGCCTGTAAGCCTTCTTTCTCACGAAGTTCAACTATTTTATTTTTAGCGATGTCAGATACGGTTACCATAGCAGTAATTAAAAGCAGCGTTGACGCGATTCGGTGCTAATCTCTTAACTTTCCGCCACTCGTAAAAGTTCTTTTCTGCCATGCTTACCAACGTTGAACACATCGGCATTGCCGTGACTGACCTGACTGCCGCCAACGAACTGTTCACCAAACTGCTCAATGTAGCACCCTACAAGGCCGAAGCTGTGGAGTCGGAAGGGGTGATGACATCGTTTTTTCAAGTCAACAAAACCAAAGTTGAATTGCTGGCTGCCACTGACCCGGATAGCGCTATCGCCCGGTTTCTAGCCAAAAAGGGCGAAGGTATTCACCACCTTGCCTTCGAGGTAAGCGATATTGTTGCCGAAATGGAACGACTGCGGGGCGAGGGCTTTACAGTGTTGAACGAGACGCCCAAACGGGGAGCCGACAACAAACTGGTCTGCTTTCTGCACCCGAAAGGCACCAATGGCGTACTGGTAGAATTATGCCAGGAGATTAACGGGTGATGTATTGACTTTTTTGATGAACTGGTTTAAAACGGCAACGACACTTGGCCAAGAAATGGGTTATTTCCGTTAGTATTTTCGTCTTTTTTGCGACCCTGAGCCTGGGCCAGTCCACAGTTCGGCTGGTCTCGCCGGATGGGCGCATCGTTTTTTTGCTCCGGCTGACGGCTGAAGCACCAGTTTATCGGGTAATCTACTCGGGGAAGCCGTTGGTGAATGAGTCACCCCTCACCCTGAATTTCGCCGAAACCGGATTATTCGGGCCAAATTTAACGCTGTTGAAACCCCGTTTACGGACCGTCGATGAGACGTATGACCTCATTGTCGGGAAAGCGAAAACAGTGCGGAATCGTTATCGGGAAGCCACAATTCCGCTGGTAGAAAAAACAGGAGGGCATCGGCAGGTTGATCTTGTAATTCGGGCGTACGATGATGGCGTGGCCCTACGCTACGAGTTTCCGAAGCAGACCGGATGGACCTCGTTTACGCTGCTGGATGAGCAAACTGTGTTTCGGCTGGCGGGTAATCCAACGGCACTTACCTTGTTCCGCCCCAATTTTCTGACTTCGCACGAAGGGTACTACGATACGGTGCCGCTGAACACCATCAAGTCCGATACGCTGATGGATATGCCGACGCTGTTTAGCTACAGCGATCAAACCTGCGTGGCTATTACGGAAGCGGCCTTGTCGGATTATGCCGGTATGTATCTCATCAAAAAAGACGGAAATCTGATGAGCCGTCTGTCGCCGTTACCCAATGCAAAGGGCGTTGTAAAAGCAACCTTACCCCACCGCAGCCCGTGGCGGGTACTGATGATTGGTGACCGGGTGGGAGCACTCATCGAGTCGAACCTGCTCACCAACCTGAATGAACCCGTCAAACTGAAGGATGTATCGTGGCTGAAACCGGGAAAAACGACGTTTCCGTGGTGGAACGGCAATGTACTGCCCGATACCAGTTTCGCGCCCGGTAATAACTTCGAGACGGCAAAGTATTATATCGACTTCTGCGCTGATAATCATATTGCTTACCATTCTGTTGTTGAATATGGTCTGCACGAATGGTATGTCAGTGATGGCGTAAATTTCCAGCCCGGACCGCATACAGATGCGGCCAAACCAGTGCCTGGATTAGACATGCAGGCCATTTGCGAGTACGGCAAAAAACGCGGGGTGGGCATTCGGGTGTGGGTTCACTGGCAGGCACTGTATGGTCGATTGGACAGTGTATTCACGCAGTACGAAAAATGGGGCCTGAGCGGCCTGATGTGCGATTTTATGGATCGCGACGACCAAGACATGGTGAACTGGCAGGAACTGGTGTTGCAGAAAGCGGCTAAACATAAGCTGCACATTCAGTTTCACGGAGCCTACAAACCAACGGGCATGCACCGGACCTACCCCAATGAGTTCACGCGGGAGGGTACGCTGAACTACGAAAACATGAAGTGGAATAATCTCGTTACGCCCGACCATGACATCGACATTCCCTTCACGCGGATGCTGGCCGGCTCGACGGATTATCACCTCGGTGGGTTCCGGGCCGTGCCAGCCGCCCAATTCAAAGGACAATATACCCGGCCGCTGATGCTGGGTACGCGCTGTCACCAACTGGGTATGTATGTCGTGCTGGAAAATTACCAGGGTATGGTCTGCGATTACCCGCAGGCTTATCTGGGGCAACCCGGCTTTGATTTTCTGCAACAGGTGCCCACCATCTGGGACGAAACCCGGGTGCCAGCCGCGCAGATTAGTCAATACATTACCATTGCCCGCCGGAAAGAGGGTGACTGGTACGTGGGCACCATCAACAACAGCACCCCCCGGACGATTTCGGTTAGTCTGGCATTCCTGCCGGAAGGCCGCTACGAAGCCACCCTGTACGCCGACGCCCCCGATGCTGACCGGCAACCGAATCATCTCGTTCAGCAGACCAGCCTGGTAAGCCGGATCGACGTAGTAACGCTCCAACTGGCTTCGGGTGGCGGGCACGCGATGCGGTTGAGGAAATTATGAAATGAACGTATTATATAGATCGTGCGCCGGATTTTAGCCCGGCGCAAATTCATACCATGACACCAGCCGAAATTAAAGAATCCCTTTACAGCCATTGCCAGGCTTACGTAGAGACACGCATCACCAACGCCCGGCAGGCGATGGAAGCGGCCCAGGAAGCGGCCAATTCAGAATCCAAAAGCAGTGCGGGCGATAAGTACGAAACGGGCCGGGCCATGGCACAACTCGAACGGGACCGACATGCCACGCTATTAGCCGACGCCATGAAACAGCAGCAGGAATTAGGGCAGATCGACGCGCAGAAAACCTACCCCACCGTGCAGCCCGGTAGTCTGGTAACTACCAGCCGGGGAAACTACTTTATCAGCACCAGCGCCGGAAAAATTACGCTCGATGGCACTGATTACTTTGCCGTATCACCGGCGTCGCCCATTGCCGCTGCGCTGAAAAGTAAAGCAGTGGGCGAGACAATTACCTTCAATAAACTATCCTATCAGATCACCACTATCTATTAATAGAGCGGCTTTTGGGCCTTTTTCGTTATTTTCGGCCTTTCGCTTAACCCCAATTTTATGAGAAAACTGCTTCCTGCGCTCCTCATTTTCCTGACAGCGGCTGGCCCGACTGTGGCTCAGCCGTCGAAACAACGAATCGTTGCTACCGACCTCACCCGCATCAAACAGGTGAGCAGCATTCAGCTCGCTCCCGACGGGCAACGGGCCGTTTATACACTGACGACCATCGAACCGAATCCTGACCAGAAGGACGAGTACGAGTATAAGTCGCATATCTACCTGACCGACCTCAAACCCGGTTCGGTACCCAAAGCCTTAACGCGTGGTGCTGAATCGGCACGGCAGCCGGTTTGGTCGCCCGATGGTAAGTCACTTGCGTTTGTGCGGACGGTAAAAGGCAAATCGCAAGTGTTTGTGATGCCATTGGATGGGGGCGAAGGCTACCAACTCACGACTGGCAAATATGGTGCGTCCAGCCCGATCTGGTCGCCGGACGGCACCAAACTACTGTTCGGCGGTAGCGTAACTATGGCCGAATTACTGGCCGACTCAACGCTCAATCCCGGCAAACGGACACCGTCGTGGTCGCTGGAGAAACCGGGTTTCGCGACGAATAACTTTATACTGCCGGATAAAAAAGTAAAGCCTAACCCCGACGGGTCATTGGCCGAAATCCGGGCGTATCTGGCTAAGGACGTTGAGGACAAAAAAGCTAAAGTCATTAACCGGCTCACCTTTCAGGGCGAGGCCACGACGGAGCCGGACCTGAGTTTCACGCACCTGTTCGTTATCGACGCAAAGGAGGGAGCCACTGCCAAACCCCTGACGCACGGCTTTTACTCTTATCAGGCGACGGGCTGGTTACCCAATGGGCAGCAGATTCTGGCCGTGACCGACCGCGATACACTCAAACACCCCGATCGCGAGCAGGATAACGCCATCGTAGCCATTGCCGCCGATGGATCGGGCCGGTTAACGACCGTGCTAAGTGAGGCCGGGAAGTCGTTTATCGCCCCCGAACTCTCGCCCGACGGCAAACAACTGGCGCTGCTGGTTAACAAATCCGAAGGGGTTGGCTTTCCGCAACTGGCGCTGGCTACAATGAACGGCCTTACTGCTGGCTCGGTCGAGGTAATTCCGTTCGACCGGTCGGCCGGCGGGTTGAAATGGGTAGCCATAAATACCTCCGTAAAAGGTCGTAAACCAAGTGCTGGCTACACACTCTATTTTATTGCGCCTTCCAACGGTGGTGTGCCCTTGTACCAGCTCAATGCTGCTACGAAACAGGTAGCGCAACTGACGGATTTCAACTCGGGCGTTACCAGTTTTGATGCGGATGGCAATGGCGTTGTATTTGCTAAAACCGAAGTGGCCAATCCCTCCGAATTGTATAAGGCTGATGGTCTAGCCAAAAACGCGGTTAAGCTGTCGAACCACAACGATTGGGTGGCGACTAAATCACTGAGTTTCCCGGAAAAGCGTACCTACAAAAACTCGAAAGGTCAAACCGTCGACTACTGGATTATGAAACCCGCTGATCTGGTTGCAGGGGGCGGCCCCTCCGGTAAGAAATACCCGTTGCTGGTGAACATGCATGGCGGCCCAACGGCCATGTGGGGACCGGGTGAAGCCTCACTCTGGCACGAGCATCAATATTTCTGCTCACAGGGTTATGGCGTTGTTTATGCCAATCCACGCGGTTCGGGTGGGTACGGACAGGCGTTTCAGGCGGCTAACTACCAGGATTGGGGGACCGGCCCAACGGAGGATGTGTTGGCGGCTGCTACCGATGCGGCTAAAGAAGCTTGGGTCGATACCAGTCGGCAGGTGCTGACTGGTGGTTCTTACGCGGGCTATCTCACCGCCTGGATTGTGGGTCACGACAACCGCTTTAAGGCGGCATTTGCCCAGCGGGGCGTGTATGACCTGACAACGTTTATGGGTGAGGCCAACGCCTGGCGGCTGGTGCCAAACTATTTTGGTGGGTATCCGTGGCAGCCTGAGATTCAGAAAGTGCTGGATGCCAATTCGCCGTATACATTCGTCGCCAATATCAAAACACCATTGCTGATCAAACATGGCGAGAACGACCTGCGCACCGGTGTGATACAGAGTGAAATGATGTACAAAAGCCTCAAACTCCTGGGCCGCCCCGTCGAATACGTCCGAATGCCCGGTGCCACGCACGAGTTAAGCCGCACGGGGAATGTGCGGCAGCGCATCGACCGGATGCTGCGGATCTACGAATTTTTCGAGCGGTACGTCGGACAGGACGCGATGGGTTTGACGGAGAAATAAACCGTATCCGCGACGGCGGCCCGGTTAGACGCCCACGTCTGGCCGGGCCACCGTCGCGGATATAATTAATGCGAATACACAACCTTATGAACGAAAAACTCGAAGACGCGCATAAATTCCAGTTCTGGCAGAGCCAGATGACTGCTAACGGCATGAAAATCAACGGCGTGCAGGAGCGGTTCGTGCGTCGGCGGGGTAATGGCGAAGTGCTGTTTGCCCTGCTCGAAGTGGATGCCGTTGCGCCCGAAGGTGATAAAATTCCGCCCGTTCTTTTTCTGAAAGGCCATGCCGCTTCGGTGCTGGTTTGCCTGATCGACGAGGCTACGGGCGAGAAATTTGTGGTACTGGTGCGGCAGCGTCGTATCTCGGACGGTTCGCAAACTTACGAGCACCCGGCCGGTATGGTCGATGCCAGCGATGCCGCTGATGACGTAGCTGCCCGCGAGGTGGGCGAAGAGATTGGCCTGACGATTGAGGCTGGTGAGTTAACCAAGTTAAATTCCCGGCTGTGGTATCCCAGCACCGGCACCAGCGACGAAGCCATGCATTACTTCTTTGTGGAAAAGACCATGTCGCGCGAGGAGATCATGGCGTTTCATCACAAGAAGATGGGAAACCAGTCGGAGTTTGAGCGCATCATCACGGTGGTAACAACCATTCCCGAAGCTCATAAGTTAATCAATAACATCAACGGGCTGCTCATTCACTTCCTGTACCTGCAATACATCGGCGACTACGAAACCATGAAATTGCTGTAGGGGGCGGTTGGCGTTCCAGCCAAAATTCCCTGTTTTTTTAGTAGTATAATCCATCCGGCCTGCCCGGTTGATTTACAGCATAAACCCTGTGAGTCAATCGGGCAGGCCGTTTTTATGCATAGCCCGACCGACCAACACACTTTGTTACTATGTAAATAATAACATATTAAAAGTCAAATACTTACGTACAAATACGGACGGGCGTAATTCCGTATTACTACCCCGTTTATTCCGTCGAATTACGCTGTTACTGCCTTTGGCCCGATACTACATTTGCTGACGTTAATGCGCGTATCCATTTATTCCTTCCCTTACTCGCTTTTAGATATGGCAATTACACAGGCAATGTGGACTCACGGGCATGGTATGACCGTGGAGGTTCCGAATCAGCTCCAGAGTACGTGGCGGGCCGGTTTTTTTATCCGGGTTGTAGGCAAGCCCAATACCACCAACTGGTTTCACTTCGGCATTCCGACCAAGGTGATCGTAAATGACAAACGGCAGATGCTGGATTCGGTCATGCTGCGGTTCCGGGCCGGGTCGGCGCTGGCGGCAGTAACAAACGTACACGTGTACGATGGTGAGAACCGGATTGCCACCCACGACGGACTGAATCTCTCGCCCACCGCCTTTGGGCTGGAGCGGTTTAATGTGGCCGGTAAGCCGGATGTGCTCTGGGGTATCGGTATTTCGGTGGGTGTGCGTTTCTCCGGTACGACCGATGCCCAGAACACGCTCGAATTCAGCTCGGCCGGTGGTGACTTTAACCTGTTTGAAACCGTACGGCTTCACACCAAAGTCCTGACCAGTCCGGCGGTGTCCATCGACACCATGCTGGCATCCATGCGGCAGGTGTACGAACCCACCGGCATTCGGGTGCAGCACCTCAGCAACGAGACATTGTCGCTGCCGGACCTGAATGTCGTGGATGTGGGCGGCTGTTTCATGGGCCAGAGTACACCCGAGCAGACGACGCTCTTTGCTAACCGCAATAACGTCGGGGCAAATGATGTGGTGGTGTATTTTGTGCAGGCTACCAACCCGCCCTTCAACGGTTGCGCGGCTTTTCCGGCAGGACGGCCGGGCGCGGTGGTAGCGAGTGGAGCTACGCAGTGGACAATGGGGCATGAAATTGGGCACGTACTCGGGCTGAATCATGTCAACGATAACAATCGTCTGATGACGGGCAACGGTACGGCCAATATCACCAACCCGCCACCGGATTTAGTCAACACAGAAATCACCACCATGCGAAACAGTCTGTTAACCGTAAACGCCTAACCTCATGGCTCTCACCCCACTCGAATTGCGGCTGAAGCTCAGCAGCGACGAACCCGATTACGAACAACTGGCTCCGCAGATTGATGATGCCCTGGTGCTCACACTGGATCAACTGGCCAACGACCCCGATGCCATGCTGGCGTCTAAAGCCGTCTATCTGGCCAGTCTGGTGGCTAAACCACAGGCCCACCGCATTGTGCAAACGGCGTCGGACAGTTCCCGGCCACTGGTTCGGATTGCCTCGGCCTCGGCCTTAGTTAACCTGCCCGACGCCATGCGCCATGATATTGCCGATAAACTGCTCGACAGCGCTGACGTTAGCCTGAGCAAACTGGCCATCAAGGCCGTGCAGCGGTCGGCTTCTCCGCAGCTTAAGCAGAAAATCGAGCGCATCAGCCAGGAAAGCCCGTCGGAACTCATCCGCACCTTATCAACAGCAACGCTGCAACGAATCAATAACTAAACCCTTCTCTTATCATGGCATTAGCACAGGCAATGTGGGCGCATGGACACACCATGCAGATTGAAGTGCCCACTAATATCAAAAGTGAATGGCGGGCCGGGTTCTTTATCCGGGTCGTTGGCAAACCCAACACGACCAACTGGTTTCATTTTGCCATTCCCACAACGGTGATCGTTAACGACAACCGACTGGCAATTGACTCAGCGATGGTCCGCTTCCGCAGTAACTCACCCCAGGCACGGGTAACGAACGTACACGTGTACGACGGCGAAAACCGGATTGCCGCCCACGACGGGTTGAGCCTGACTCCTTCGCCCTTTAATATGCAGCGTTTTGCCGTGCCGGGGCATCCTGATGTACTGTTTGGCGTTGGCATCTCGATTGGCGTTTCGTTTACGGGCACGACCGATGCCGCCAATACGCTGGAAATCAGTTCGGCTGGCGTTGACTTTCTGCCGTAGGCGGGCAACTGACTGGCTAAACTTGCCAAAAGACCACATAAGGGCGGTCTTTCGGCAAGTTTAGCCATATGGCCTGTCGGCTCGGAAATAGGGTGTTTTTGCTGGTAACGGCCGGGATTTGTCACAAAAACTCTAAAAAGGGGTTGCGTGAACCGTCAACAAATTGCTATCTTTGCATCCCGAAACGGCATAAAAACCGTTAGACATGCTTCCGTAGTTCAATGGATAGAATTTCGGTTTCCGGTACCGACGATAGGGGTTCGAATCCCTTCGGGAGCACCACCCAACGCAAAAGCCGCTAACAGATCATGTTAGCGGCTTTTGTTTTTTGGGCTACAGAAGAAAACCTCACATATGTGTTAGAGCGGCTAAGATTTAGCTGTAAATGTATAGCTACAGATTTTCGGTATTGACTATTTCTGCTCTGGTAATAAGTGAAGCTGAGTCTCTACTTACTCGATATGCCGGTTTTTCTGTGGTCAGCTTGTTGCAAAGCGTTTATATTTTTCTGCGAGTCAATTACATACATGACAAAATCTTCAATGTTTTCCAGCAACATTGTCTTTGAAAAGTCTGGATAAGACATTTGCTGTTTATAGTTAATTATTCACGTATCAACTTTATCCCCTTGCGTGTGCGTAAACAACTACTTCTGCGGTTCCATGTAGCCTTTGTACTCATTTTTCCTGCTCTTTTGCTGCTCCCCGGACTGACACCATCTGGATTAGCGCAGGTGATTAATACAGTGGCAGGCAACGGCAGTGAAAACGTGCCTGCCATCTCCGCCCAGTTGAGTGATCCTTTTGGTGTGGCGGTAGATGGCAGTGGCAACCTTTACATCGCTGATCGGGCTAACCACCGCATCCGCAAGGTGAGCCCTTCGGGAATGATCACTACCGTAGCTGGTACTGGTGCCGTTGGCTATAGCGGAGATGGAGGGCAGGCTACTTGTGCCCGTCTATATTCCCCTTTTGGTGTGGCGGTGGACGGGAGTGGGAACCTATATATCGCTGATTTTGGTAATTGTCGCATCCGAAAAGTAAACACATTGGGGGTAATCACCACAGTGGCCGGAAATGGTACGTATGGCTATGGGGGTGACGGAGGTCCAGCCACCTCTGCCGTGTTGAACTACCCTTTGGATGTAGCGGTGGATGGTAGTGGTAGTCTCTTTATCGCCGATCGGAGTAATAACCGCATCCGTAAAGTGAGTACGGCTGGAGTAATCACTACAGTGGCCGGTACCGGTAATCAGGGTTATAGTGGGGATGGAGGGCAGGCCACCTCCGCTCGGTTGAATTTCCCTCATAATGTGGCGGTAGACGGCATCGGAAACCTATACATCTCTGATACACAGAACAATCGTATTCGCAAAGTAGACATGTCGGGGGCGATCAGCACGATCGCCGGTACGGGCATTGGTGGCTATAGTGGGGATGGAGGTCCAGCCACCTCTGCCCAGTTGGATTTTCCTTATAGTATAGTGGTGGATATTAGTGGTAATCTCTTTATCGCGGATAATTATAATCACCGCATCCGCAAGGTGAATACGTCGGGGGTAATCAGCACGATGGCCGGTACCGGCGGTGGTGGCTACAGTGGGGATGGAGGTCCAGCCACCTCCGCCGACTTGTATTCCCCTTTCGGCCTGGCGATAGATGGCAGTGGTAATCTCTACATCGGTGATCATTTTAACAATCGCATCCGAAAAGTGAACCCCACCGGGGTAATTAATCCCGTGGTTGGAAATGGCACTAATGGAAGTGGTGGGTATAGTGGGGATGGAGGGCAGGCCACCTCCGCTCAGTTAAATACTCCCACTGGTGTAGCAGTAGATGGGAGTGGCAATCTCTATGTCGCAGATCAGTATAACCACTGTATCCGCAAGGTGAGCCTTTCGGGGATTATCACCACGGTGGCTGGTACAGGCAATCAGGGTTATGGCGGAGATGGTGGTCCGGCTACCTCAGCTGATTTGTATTCCCCCACTGGTGTGGCAGTAGATGACGATGGCAATCTCTATATAGCAGATCAGTCTAACCACCGTATTCGCAAGGTAAACACGTCTGGAATGATTACCACGGTGGCCGGTACAGGCAATCAGGGCTATAGTGGGGATAGTGGCCTGGCCACCTCCGCTTACTTGAATAGCCCTACGGGTATAGCAGTGGATATTAGTGGTAATCTCTTTATCGCGGATAATTATAATCACCGCATCCGTAAGGTGAACACATCAGGAGTAATCGCCACAGTGGCCGGTGGTGGCTATGGGAGCGATGGAGGACAGGCCACTTTTGCCTACTTGGATAGTCCTACTGGTGTAACAGTGGATGGTAGTGGCAATCTTTATATCGCGGATCAGGCTGATCACCGCATCCGCAAGGTGAACACGTCGGGAGTAATTACCACGGTGGCCGGTGATGGTACTGGCTGCGATAATGGAGATTGTGGGCAGGCCTCCTTCGCCCGGTTAAATTCACCTTTCGGTATTGCGGTGGATGGAAATGGCAATCTCTACATTGCGGATGGCAATAATCACCGTATCCGCAAGGTAACTAACGCTAAGGTACTCATGATTACCCTGAAGGCAGGGAACTGGACTGACCCAGGCGTTTGGTCTTGTGGCCGGGTGCCGGTCAGCACAGATACAATACAAATCAATCACGCTGTTAGCTTACCGGATAGTTATCAGGGTCGTGCTCTGAATGTATATTATGGAGCTAATGGGCGGCTGTTAATCAATGCTCATAGCAGTCTGCAACTGGGCCTGCCATAGGCTTATCCTTATTAATGGCTATAATTCGGTACGTTCTCTACATGCGGTATGAGCAGCCCGTCTACTGGATCTGAGCGAACGCACCAACACCTCCATTAAGCGGCACACAAATCAGGATGAGCCTGCCCGGTTGATTATTGGTTCAACCCCCTATAAACTGGACAGGTATAGCTAATTCGTTTGCTATGGTCTCCTGTGAGATAAGTCCTGTTTCAGACTCCCGCTGATTATCAGCCCATTGCTCGAAAAAATGGTTTGGGCTGATGTTACCCAGACTACCGTGAAGCCGATCCTGATTGTAAAAATACACGTAGGATACCATCAATGCCTGTAACTGCACTAAACTTTCCCACTCGTGCCGACGAACTAATTCCCGCTCGACAATCGCATGGAAGGATTCGATAAAACCATCTTCTTCCGGCGTAGCTGCGTGACAGAACTCTTGGTGAATGCCCGCAGCGACAAAAAAGGCCCGTACTGTTTTAGCCGCAAACTGCGACCCATTGTCACTCCGAACGCAGATTAATGCGTGTTGCTCAACGGGAATGCCTTGCAGCAGGTCTTGCCAAAGGGCTTTAACATCGTGCCGGCGAATACTTCGCTGAAGCAGATGGGCTTTAAGTTGCCGGGTAAAAATATCGATCACGCTCAGGCAGGGTATCCAACCGACACCGCTTACCCAATACATTTTGATGTCGAATTGGAAGGCTTCGTTAGGCCGACGGGCTGGCATCTTTCGTATTTCGACAAAGCAGCGGGCGGACTGATTAGCGAGCTTTTTAGGCAACAATAAACGGGCTTGCTTCATAAGTCGGTACACTTTTTTCTTGTTGATAATCAAACTTTTATGCTGCCTCAGCCAATCCGTAACCTTCTCATAGCCATAGCATATAAAAGGGTGTTGGAGCAGTTCGCGTATCCACTCAACCACTTGCTCGTTGGTGATTATCAGCCCCGTTCGGGTCGGAGTGTGTCGGCTTTGGGGTCGCCCCCGCCGACCCGAACGGGGCTGATAGTAGTAGCTGCTACGGGCTAAAGGGAAAGAAGCCAGTAACTTCGTTACCCGAAGCTGACCCGCCTGGGAACGAATCGTTAGGGCGTACTCAGCAGGCGTTGGTGGACTTTTTTTAAAAGCTCCTCCTTCAGATCCAGCACGAGTTCTTTCTCGGCCAGTAGCTTTTTGAGCCGGGCATTTTCAGCCAGTAGGCGACGTACCTCCTGAGTGAGAACAGCCTGGCCGTGTTCGAGTCCGTTTTTCCCTTTTAGGGTAAGTTTGTTACGCCACTGGTAGAACAGAGAGGAAGAAATTTGGTGTTTACGACAAGTGGCGATCACGCCCTCTTTGTCAGCTTCCTGGAGAATAGCCGCCTTCTGGTCGGCGGTGAAACTACGTTTTGCCATGTTTTGAACAAGAATCTAAAAGTGCACATTATGTGCTATTCTTGTCCAGTTATTTAAGGGGCTGAGACAATTATCTGCCAATACACTGAATCGCGTGACGAATGCCTGTAGGAGTTTGCCGACTTGGTGCAAGCCCACTCAAGTACTTGAGATACTTACAAGCAGTCTTTTGGGAGATCGACAACTGCTTGGCAATGATCAACACACTATGCTCCTCTTTATAGAGTAGTCCCACAATACGAGCCTGCTAAGAAGCAGGCTCGCTCAAAGCCAAGTGCTTTGCCTCAATCGTACTGGAGATCTAAACTCCGGTCAAGGTTATTACGCGTACGCCCTCATTTCCGTATCTTGGGCCGAGTATTCTGATACCTTACCCTTTCCAGTCAACCAATGAAGCGCGTTTTAACTAACCATAAGTGGCTGCCGCTGCTTTGCCTGCTCACCGGCCTGAGCCTTTCTACCGCGTCAGCGCAACTCATCAGCGATTCGCTGCTGATTGAGGGACATTACCGGTCCTTTCATTACAAAACCCCGTCCCAAACCCTTCAGCGGCCGGGTCTGATCTTTGTCCTGCACGGTTCGGGCGGCACCGGGCCGGGAATGGTGACGACTGCGGCCAACATGGAGCAACAGGCCAATGCCGCCAATACACTGGTCGTTTATCCCGACGGGTACAAACGGTACTGGAATGAGTGTCGGAAGGCGTCGCCAGCCGTGGCCAATCAGGAAAACATCAATGAGCAGGCCTTTTTTGAGGGTATGATTCAGTATTTCCGCCGACGGTATCAGATTGACCCCGGCCACGTGTTTACCGTTGGGACATCGGGTGGGGGGCACATGGCCTATAAACTCGCCCTGACCATGCCCACTGCTTTCAAGGCGATCACGGCCATCATCGCTAATCTGCCCGACACCACGAACTTAGACTGTGTACCATCCGGCAAGGCGGTGGCGATGATGATTGTCAATGGCACCCTTGATCCGATCAATCCCTACAACGGCGGGGTGGTCATATTGGGTAAAAATATGAATATGGGGGCCGTGCGCTCCACCGACCGTACGCTGGCCTACTGGGCTGAGCTGGCCCGGTATGAGGGGCAACCCACCCGCGAGGCATTACCCGATACGGACCCCACCGACGGCAAAACCATCGAACGGTTCACCTACAAACAGCCCGGAAAGCCGGAAATCGTACTGCTGAAGGTCACGGGTGGTAAACACGATTACCCCAACGATATTGACGTCCATGTGGAGGCATTGCGGTTCTTTATGCGCCAGATTCAGTAAAGCCCTCCATTACAACGATTTACGCTTCTGCATCCGGCGCAACGTGTCCTCGTAGCTTGCCACATCGTCGCCGTTCGTGCGGGCTAAGTCAATGGCCTTCGTCTGGAGTGCTACAGCCTCCTCCCGTTCGCCCAGCCGATACCGCAGGCAGGCCTGCAAACTCGTATTCAGGGGTGTTGGACTGAGCTGACCTATCAACGCAAGGTTGGTCAGCAGGGACGCCAGCCGGGTGTTGTCCTTGCTGTGCTGCGATACAAAATAGCCGATGTTGCAAAGCTGGTCATAGCGCTGCTGAAACGCCTGAGGTTGCCGTTGTTTCGTTTCTGCGGTCAGTCTGGGCATCAGATACTGAGTCGCATAGCTATCGCCCTGTCTGGCATACGATGCCCAGTCTTCGGCTTCAGCATGGTAAACGAGCTGATATTGTGCCACGATTTCCGGAACCTGATCGGCGGGTTCCAGTCGCTCGACAAGGCTGCAAAGTGTGGTAAACCGGGACAGGTCCCGTTGTTTACCGGCCGCGCTTAGTTCCTCCTGAACGAGTATCTGAATGGCCGACCGAAACCGGCGCTCGTCTTTCCGGCTCATAAGCGTCTCAAACGCAGCGCCGGTACAGGTTTTTGTGTTTTCCAGGAGAAGAGCTGTGTTGATGGGCGTTTTGAGTGAGTCGGCGGGCAGGTGGCTTACATAATCATTCAGCATTTCCGCCGAGCTAAGTCCCGCCTGTTGACGCAGCCGCAGATAGGTTCTCATAAAGGCCGACGTGCGGTCTCCTTCCTTGTAATCCGCTTCGTGCAGCGACAGCATCAGGCCGAGGGGTGTTTTCCGGAATACGCGTTCGCCCTCCTGCTTAAATACAGGGGCTGGCAGATAACCCACCCGGTCATCAATCAACTGTCCGTCGCCGTCGATAAATAAAGCGGTAGGATAGGCCCTGACATTGTATTTTCGGGCCAGCATCAGGCCTTCGCCGTGTTCAGCATCCGCTTTGTAGTTGATAAAGAGCGCGTTGTAGGTGGCCGCCACCTGTTTGTCGGTAAACACCTGCTGATCGAGCATTTTACAGGGGCCGCACCAGGTCGCGTATACGTCAACAAAAATCAACTTGTTTTCCGCTTTGGCCCGGTCCAGCATGGCCTTCCAACTGCCTTTTTCAAAAGCGACCTGTTGGGCTTTGAGGGGCAGTTGCAGGGCAAGTACAAGAGCTAAGGCGAGTCTGTATTGCAGTGGAATCATAGTTGAGACAAGTTAATTACTGAACCAAATATGAGTACAAGCGGCCAATTCTACAAGCGGTTTTGTGTAAGCGGCAGGGTGCGGATTAACGCATAACGGTTCTGTTGCTGTCGGCAGCGAAAGCCGGTAACAGGGCTGAGTTGCCTGACTCATCACTCAGTTTAGCAACTGGCGCGGCTACTCAAATTCCCGTACAAGTACATAAGAAACGTGGAATAATACTTGTTTAGACGAAACTTGTTTAAACAAGTATTAGTTTTACTTTTGCCTGGCTGACACTGGGCTATAGATATGAATTACCGGAATGAACATCATCGGTTGATCGTCAATTTGCACGGGACACACGGCCACATCGTCAATCATTTCCAGCAGAAACTGGCGCCGTTCGATTTGTCCGTACAGCAATATTCGGTCCTACGCCAACTTTTCGACGTGTATCCAAACAGCCTGGCCGTCGGGGAGTTAAAAGCGAAAATGACCGAGCAAAATTCGGACATGACCCGGCTGACAGACCGACTGGTCGCTAAAAATTTATTAGTGCGGGAGGGAGATCCCAACAACCGTCGGCGGGTAATTGTCCGGCTAACGGACGAAGCGCACCGCCTGATGGAATCGGTAGCGGCTGACTTTAGAGACTTTGAATCTATCATCAGTCATTTGACCGATGAGGAAGTAAAAACGATGAACACACTCCTGGATAAAATTAGAAAACAGTAAAATGAAACAGTATCTGATTGGGGTGGGCCTATGGCTCATAAGCGTAGGCGGGTTAGTTGCCCAGCCCGCACCGACTGGTCTCCCCCTGGACAAGGCCATTCAGCTGGCCCTGCAAAACAACAAAAGCATTAAACTGGCCGATTCACGCACGCAGGCCGCCGAAGCCCGCGCGCAGGAAGCCAAAGACCGCAGCCTGCCGCAGGCCAATGCCTCGCTGGCTTATTCGCGGTATAGCCTGACCGGGCCGTTTGCGTTTGGGCAGGGAACAGATGGGAAACCTTTGTTTGGTATTCCGGCCGGGGCATTTAATGCTACCATCGGGGGCGTTACGGTGGCCAAAGAAGTGTTCGGTGGTTTTGCCGAGAAGTCGGCCCGTCTGTCGGCCGATTTGCTGGCCCGCGCCAGTCACCTGGATGCGCAGCGTAACCGCTCGGAACTGGTTTATACGGTAACGGATGCCTACTACAACATCATTAAACTGATTAAATCAACGGCGGTTATCGATCAGAACATCCGATTGTTCGATGAGCGGGCGCGCGAAGCCGCCAACTTACAGAAGGAAGGTATCGTAACGGCCAACGAAGTGCTGAAGATTCAGTTACAGCGAAATAACCTGCAACTCAGTCGGCTACAGGTAGACAAGGCCCGGCAAACGGCACTCTACAACTTCAACCTGCTTGTCGGTCTGCCCGATGATCAGGCCGTAGCCATCGACACTACACTGACCAATCCGGTCACTACGCTGGAGCCGCTGAACAGCTTTGTGGCGCGGGCGGTGCAGACCCGTCCCGAAGTGCAGGCCAACGCCCTGCGGGTGCAATCGGCTGATGCCATGTTACGCAACACCAAAAGCAGCATGTATCCGCACCTGGGCGTAACGGCGGGTTATAACTACATCAACCCCTCGGCGCGGCTTATTCCCGAAGCCAATTCGTACATCAGTGCCTGGAACGTTGGGGCGGGGCTTACCTACAACATTGGTTCGCTTTATAACCTGAAAGGCCGGATGAACAGCGCGAAAACCGTCGTAGACGAAGCCAATCTTCAGGGTCAGCAGCAGACCGACCAGATCCGGTCCGAAGTGGTGACGGCCTACAATAACTACCAACTGGCGCTGGAACAGCAGAATGTAATTCGCACCGCCGTCGGGCAGGCGCAGGAAAACTACCGCCTGACGGAATCGCGGTTCCGCAACGGGCTGGTTGGCTCGACCGATTTGCTGGAAGCGGACAGCTTTCTGATTCAGGCCCAGCTCAACGTGATCAATGCTACCGTGGACGCACAACTGGCCTATCAGCGTCTCTTGAAAGCTACCGGCACCAATCTTTAACCAATCGAATTCCGAACACAGCTAATAATCATGAATACCAAAACATTAATCCGGATAGGGGGCGTCATCGTCCTGTTAGTAGCCATCTTTTTTGGCTACACCGAATTCCGTTATCTCCAACGCTACGAAACCACCGACGATGCCCAAATCGACGGCGACGTTGACCCGGTATCGCCCAAAGTAGGCGGGTATGTAAAAGCAATTCGATTCAGAGACAACCAGTTCGTTAAAGAGGGCGACACCCTGTTTGTGCTCGACGATGCTGATTACCGCATTCGTTTGGCTCAGGCCGAAGCCGCGTTGCAAAGTGCCCTGGCGGGCGCGGGTGTGAGCCGGTCGCAGGTGAACGTGGCCGCGGCTACCATCCAGAGTTCGCAGGCCAGCGTCGAAACGGCCCGCGATCAGGTAGCCACGGCTCAGGCCAACGTGGTGGCGGCTCAGGCGCGTACCAAACGGGCCAATCAGGACTACGAACGCTACAGCCGCCTGCTGGCCGAAAAGACCGTGCCCCAACAACAGTTCGATGCGGCCGAAGCCGAGCGGGATGCCGCCCGGGCGCAGTTGCAGGCCGCTCAGGCGCAGCTACGTACCGCGCAGTCGCAGGTGAACGCAGCCGGTACGCAAACGGGTGTAACCAGTTCGCAGCGCCGGGCTACCGAAGGTCAGATTTCGGTAGCGCAGGCCGCCGTAAAGCAGCGTCAGGCCGAACTCGACATGGCGAAACTGCAACTGTCGTACACCATTGTGAGGGCACCGGCAACGGGGGTGATCTCGAAACGGAGTGCGCAGGTCGGTCAGCTGGTGCAGCCGGGTCAGGCCCTGTGCTCGGTGGTGAGCAACAACTCGGTCTGGCTGACGGCCAACTTCAAGGAAACGCAGTTGAAGGAGATGCAGCCCGGCCAGAACGTGGAAGTTGACGTTGACGCCTTTGGCGACGCAAAACTGACGGGTAAGGTTGGTTCATTTGCCGGCGCAACGGGTGCTAAATTCTCGCTGCTGCCTCCCGACAACGCCACGGGTAACTACGTGAAAGTAGTGCAACGGGTGCCGGTACGCATCGAACTGGACAAGAACAATCCCCTCTACGCCAAGCTGCGACCCGGTATGAGCGCAACGGTAGCGGTGGACTTACAGACGAAATAGTTAATAGTTTGTGGTTGGTAGTTGACAAACTACCAACCACAAACTATTAACGTCAACATTCAACAGTTATGAACATCGGATTTGATAAATGGGTAGTCGTCATCACCGTGACGGTGGCGGCTCTGCTGCAAACAATCGACTCCTCGATTGTGAACGTAACGCTTAACCAGATGATGGGCAACCTCGGCGCATCGCTGGGAGATATCAGCTGGGTCGTTACCGGCTACGCAGCGGCCAGTGCGGTCATGATTACGATGTCGGGCTGGCTGACGGCCAAGCTGGGCCGCCGGAATTACTTTGCCGCGTCGATTATCCTGTTTACGGTAGCGTCCGTACTCTGTGGTACGTCGACAAGCGTATGGGAACTGGTATTTTTCCGGGTGGTGCAGGGCATTGGTGGCGGAGGTTTGCTGACCACGGCACAGTCCATCCTGATTCAGACCTTCCCCAAGAAAGACATTGGTATTGCCAACGCTATTTTCGGGATGGGCGTTATCATCGGCCCCTCCATTGGGCCAACGCTGGGTGGGTATATCACCGATAACCTGTCGTGGAACTGGGTATTTTACATCAACATTCCCTTCGGTATTCTGGCCACTTTTTTGACGTTCTCGTACATCAAAGAACCGGCTGAGAAGCTGGAAGCCGGTAATATGGACTGGCTGGCCCTCGTGCTGCTCGTTATGGGTATTGGTGGCTTGCAGATCATTCTGGAAAAAGGCGAAGAGAAAGACTGGTTCGACTCTCAGTTCATCGTGGGCATGACCATTGCTGCCGTTATTGGTCTGATTGGGTTTATCTGGCGGCAACTGGCCGTTAAAATTCCAATCCTGGACCTGCGGCTGTTAAAGCAGCGCCGGTTTGCGGTGGGCACGCTGTTTAACTTCATCTTGGGTTTCGGGCTGTTCGCGTCGGTATTCATCATTCCCGTTTTCTGTCAGACTATCCTTGGATTCACGGCCAGTCAGACGGGTTTGCTCCTGATGCCGGGTTCGCTGGCAACGGGGGCCATGATGCCGGTGGTGGGTGCATTGCTTAGCAAGAACAAGATTTCGCCCGTCTGGTACGCGGGTATTGGCTTCCTGCTGTTCTTCGGCTTCTGTTTCAACCTGTCGGCCATCAGCCTTGATGCCGGACCGGACTACTTTTTCTGGCCGCTGATTGTGCGGGGTATCGGGATGGGGCTGATTTTCATTCCGCTAACGACCATCACCATTGCGGATCTGCCCAGCGTCAAGATTCCGCAGGGATCGGCTCTGACGGGTATGATTCGGCAGTTGGGCGGCACGTTCGGCACGGCCATCATGACGACCTACATCACCACCCGCACGGCGTTCCATTCGTCGCGCCTGGGCGATAACATCTCGATCTATAACCCGCTGTCGGCCGACCGAATCCGTCAATATACGGGGCTATTTCTGTCGAAAGGCGATGCGATGATCACCGCAACGGGTAAAGCGTATGGGGTGATGCAGGGCGCTGTGATAAAGCAGGCGCTGGTGATGACCTATGCCGATGCGTTTCTGGTCATCGGTACCTTTTTCCTGGTCTGCGTGCCGTTGTTGCTGCTGTTTATCGGTAAGAAAATCGAAGCCTCAGCCCATGTCGAAATGGTAATGGAGTAGGGGAGTCCGTCGTAGTTGAGATTATATAGAAAAGCCGCCCCTGTTGATTCAGGAGCGGCTTTTTGTTTAGCTTACCGAATTGAGCTGTACACTGGTGATTCAGTATTTTAAGTAGATTGTGTACATCAACACGTTACTGCCATGATTCAGGAACTTGATGGCTCCGGCCACCCGCTTGTCGCTTTGTTGATTGACCGCCCTGCACTTGGTTTGCACAGGGCGATGTGGGTACCATCGTTCATATCTATGCAAGTGGTGCTCGGTACGAAGTAGAGTTTGTCAATGCTAAAGGAGACACTGTTGCCGTTGACACGCTATCGGCTGACGAGATTCGGCGCGTTGATGAAGGTCGCGTGATGTTGCACTACAGTGATCTGGAAACTGCTGCCTGACATTGAATCGCACCCAAAGGGTAGCCACTTTTGGTCAGTAGCCTCTTCATTCGGGTCTATGAAGAGTTATTGCAGCCGTTAACTGGTAGAGAAATCGACGCTATGAACGTGTTCGATAATGAACGCTGATGTCCATTATCGAACAGTTTATACGTTTCTATATTAGTATAAGTGTCTGTAAATCAAGCATTAATCTTACTGGCATGCTTGTTGGCATTAGAGAAGAGAACACATTTCTAACGCTAAAATTCAGACAAGCCATGTTTACGCTCCCAACGTCCGTCAAGACCCTGTTTGTTGCTTACTTACTAACGACAGGCACTCTGTTTGCCAACCCTACGAATCCGGTTAAACCCGCTTCCTTCAACACGAGTCTGTACGTCACCAAAGCCAATAAGATCCGCGTTGCGGTCGAGAAACTAACGGTCGATCCGGTGGTGATCACACTACGGTCACTGGGCGATGGCGGGGTTAGTGTTTTCACGCAGTCCATGAGCAAAAAACAAACCAAGCTGGCTCTTCAATTAGATGTCAGCGGACTGGCTGACGGCGTTTATGAGCTGGAAATAAAATCCGCTACGGGCCAATTGGTTAAGCAACTCACTTTAGCAACACCCGCCCCAAAAGACGACATAACACGCCGGATTGTTTTGCCTGCGCAGCCGATGGAAGATGCCGTTGTTACAGTTAAGTAACGGACTATACTATTGAAACGAGCCGACTACATGCAGTCGGCTCGTTTTTTTGTGAATTCCATCAGGATTTGTAAAAGGAATACTTACCTATATAGAAAGTCATAATATATAGGCACCTGCTTTCGGATACAAGCTTATCCAGCGTTTGTACACATATCGCTGATAAGTTACTCATTTTAACCCCACTCTAAGAGCGTGTTGGGGAATTAGATTCGGCATTAGGCCGGTATTCGCTGTAACAT
>CAXUKO010000027.1:0-57528 GCA_964251665.1 uncultured Cytophagales bacterium | reverse complement strand
TTCATAGTCTTGCGAAGTTAAGCAAGTCTGTGTGCCGATAAACCCGACCATCTCAGTGTATTACCTGCAAATTCAATGAAATCTAACTAATTTCTTTGTTTTATTCGTGATTGAGGGTCACGGGTATAGTTGGTAATCAAGTCTATAACAGCAGACTTGCCAATTATTATAGACTAATAGGTTCCTGAGATAGATTAAAACGCATATTTGCTGCCGCAGGTAGCTACATTTTCCCTAATTGACTGAGTTCTGATACAATCGCATTACGGTGGATTTGCTTGCAAAACAGGTATCATTCTCTATCAATTACAAAAAGATACCTGTTAGTCGGTGAATGGTGAACTATACAGCAAAATCTGTTGCTCAAGTTTCATAGCCTGACAAATTGTTTCTCAGGAAGTTGCCCAGTATATGCGACTGATTACATTTGGCAATTGTCAAGAGTGAAAACTGGTGATTTTCGCCGTACAATAACCAGCACCAAAAAGCCGCACTCAGACTCAACTGGTACGGCTTTTTGACAGTATGATTATTTCAGCACACCCAATCGACAACTTATGGAAAATTGATTCACATCTTACACTTCCGGTTGATCAGCGGTTTTATTCAGTCGACTCAATGCGGCTGTGACCTCATCCTTGAGCTTTTGTTGAGCAGTTTTACCGATGAGCACGAAAACCTTGTTGCAGTACTTTGCCTTATCGTCGATACGCTTATCAGAGTTTTCCTTCATCTGCCACTCATATACTAATTCATTGGCTTTCTTGGTTCCAATGTCCTCAAGATACAGCGCGATGTTACGATCTGAAATTTTCCAGCGCCGAAGGCTGGCAATCGTTTTACTCACTACTTCATTGGTAAGCCAACTGGCTGGTATCGATGTACGTGGTAGACTGTTTAGCTTAAACCTAAAAGCCGTTAGCCGCTTTCTTCCCTTGGTTGTCCGCTTTTCTTCATATATAGGTTCGTAGGAGAAAGCCAGTTCTGTATCTGCCAGCTCCTCCAACGGTTCTGTCATTGTGTATTTAATGAGCGAGTTAATGTTCGGGTATTTAATTTTTGGATTTCCCTGCTTGTCATTCTTTACTTTTCCCTTTTGGTCCTTCTCATGCCAGCAATCCATCAGCATGCGATACTCCTCAACCGATACGATCCATTCACCAGTATCCTTGAAAGCGGACAAAATTTCAAAAAACCGCATAGAATACCAGCTACGGAGTGTCATGTAATTTTTGAGCTGGTACTTCGTGTAATGAGCAATCTGAATAAAATAGGGAGCTAACTGAGGATTCACAACCATCGTGATGATCCCATCCTGGTAACCAACGCGATGTTGCTTGGAGGTATCAACTAGGTGTAGCAAAAAATATTGTGAATTGTCTGGACTGGCAAATTCCCAGACAACCTGAGCTAACTCATAAAGTGCTCCCTGAACAGAATTGTAGGCTCCAGCCTTAGTTACGCTACTATCCTCAATGATGTCTTGGATGCGGATCTGGTAAAATTCGCGCAAACTCATTTCATCATCCCGGATTTGATCGACCACTTTAGCCATTATCCGCTTAGCCAAGACGCTCATCTTCTTCTGACGAGCAAATGTGACGTTCCAATGTTGCTTGACAAACTGACGATGCTCCGGCTCATACTGTAGATCAAACGGAAGCATAAGTTGGTTGCTGCGCTTATCAGCCATAGTCTGGAAGTGATTGTTAAGTGGTCAGTATGAGACACAAATATAAAAACAGTTAGCAAACCCCTTCTGTTTTTATCAGCAAATCGAACAGCTAACCAACAATCATTTTAGGATAGTATTTCTTGCTTTTTAGGCAATGGCAGAGGTCAAACTCATAAAATTTCAAAGCAAATAACTCATTATCAATACAAAAGAAAAATAAATTTATTTTTCTTTCTTCTTCGCCAAGTGTAAAAATATACAATTTTAAAAAAACAGGTGTGGATAACTTACTTTTTTTTTAGGTTAGTATCTCTTGCTTTTTAAAAGCATCAAGGTTAGCATCCCTTGCTTTTCTAAGACGATTAAGGATAGTATAACTTGCTTTATTGAAAGTTATACCTATTATATTATACTAACTATAAATGTTACCTACTACTTTAGTTTCCTCAACCGGTTTAGCATTGAGGGTGTTGATAACTACCTAAAAATGGAACAGACAAAAAAAGACAAAAAAACAAAGACCGAAGGGACAAAAATTTTAGCCAATAAAAGTATAATTTTACCCCAGAGGTAAAACAATGACGAAAAAACTGACCCCACGCGATTACGCACAACGAGTAGCCCAACTCGAGCAATTACTAACCCAAGTGACAACCTTAAAACCTGACCGGACAGCCTGGGATTTAGACGGTAGTTGGGAAGGAGTTACAATCCACTTCATAGATGCTCGCCAGAAGGCCATATTTGAGCCGTGGCGAGACTTCGACTGTAAGACCGTAAAACTGGTCAACCTTGACACACCAGCCGTCAGAATCGCTTTTTTTTCCAAGCATAAGTATTGGGTACTCAAGGACGAGGACTTGACTGAGGAAGACAAACGACAGCGACTTATTCAATTAATCGACTCGATCAACCTTCGTAAGGCTCGATTGACTGATGAAATGGATCATGCTTCTCCCCCACCCCTAAACTTGTTCAATGAGGAATTTGCGATAAATCAGCAACCGAAAGGAATATCGCTCCGGACACAGCAGTTAATCGATGAGCTTGAAATTGAGAAAAAAGGCTGGCTTACTGTGCTGAATGACCTTTCCAGTTATGAACTGGCATTTTCAACCTACCGTCGAGGCTATACGTATCTCTATATCCATTGGAAATATAAACTCCCCAATGGTGAATACGACCGTGCCAACGAGCACTTACTAAATAACAAGCGTGACAAGCTGGGAACCATCACGCAGACTAAGCAAAATGTCGTTTTTGTTGATACAGAAGAAATTTTTAGGCCGCATCCCTTTCAAAACAAGGAAGTAGAGTTGTTCCTGAAAAAATTTACGATTCGTTCATCGCAAACTGTCCCTGATGTCTATGCCCGAAAACGGCCTGATGCGGGTAATATTGAACAATTTAAATAACCAAAGGGGCCAATAAAACCCTTTTAATCATTGGGTAATAAAAGATTTATCCCTCTGATTATCAATTAGTAAGCTACTTTTCGATTGACTAATTTTGAGTCGTTAAGCTGTTGCAAAGAGCAACAGTATCACTTAATAAAACACTCAAAAATTCAATGAGAAAGGCCAGCAACAACAACCGCTTATTAACAACGACCAATTGGGAAACTATCTGCTTTCCGGTTTCGTCTGTACCTGTCGCACAAGTCATTCAGGAGCCATACCAAATGATTCCATCTGATCGGCAACGGATTATTGTGGGAGACAAGCCCAATGGTGATAAACACATTTATGCCGTACAATCAGCGGGTTACTCACTTGTACCGAATTCAACGTTACGCGATGCCGTTACGCAGGTTATGGGCGAGGATCAACCCGTACACATCCGGTATAATCACAGCGGGGAGTATGCTATCAATGTGATCCTGCCCGACGAAACGATCATTGGAACCAACGATGTAATTAACCGACAATTGACGTTTGCCAATTCATACACGGGTAAATCTCAGTTTACCATTCAGGGAACAGAAATGAAGCGGGTACGGCAGCAGAAAGTACGGGTAGCCTTCTATCGGCTGATCTGTTCAAATGGCATGATGGGCTGGGCCGATGAGTTTGTTAGCTTAGACGAGTACCTGAATTGGTTGGTCACGGGCAAACAGCCTGAAAATGCCAATGTGAAAGGCCTTGAATGGGTAACCGAGCAAGAGGAGTTAACGAAGGAGTACCAGCGCATTTTTACCCACCGAGGCATTGATTTGGAAGGGTTTCAAGCGTTCTTAGCGGAGTTCTTGAGCGACTTCGTACGGTATGCACAGCATTGCGAAAGCCCCACACTCGACGTGTTTAAGTTGATGCAGGATACGCGCATTACAGATGTGGAGGAAGCCGCCAAAGTAATTCATAAAACAGGCATTCCAAAGAAGTTGATAACGGCGGCCATTGAACGCATGGAGCAGGAGGAACGGCTGTTAGACAGTGAGCCAAACGCCTGGCTGCTATACAACGGGGTTAACCACGCGTTATTTAATGCTGAAAGTGGCCTGACTATGCCAGCGAGGTATCAACACGACGAGCGGGCCTTCCATGCCATTACAAGCCGTTACGTTCTATAACGAACAAAAAATCACCGGACGCTCAAAAAAGAGCGTTCGTAAAGAACCAAAGGGGTTTGGTAAACTCGTAACAGATCGGGCTGTAAAAGGTGAATATCACAGCATAAATTTATTAGTATTCTATCATACAGGCGTATTTTTGGTAAAAGTCACCGCTTATGAAAGTCAAACGCCTACCTGCCCGGCAGCAAAAAGCTGAATTAATAAAGCCCGTCGGCAATGTACTCCCGGTAGGACTCATCGGTAAGATTGTGCCTAACCAAAACCGGTCGCTGATTAAAGATACTAATGCAATACCTGATTATATCTTTCGTCCCGATGCGAATCCTGAACTGGCCTTTATGGTGTTTTCGAGTGAGTTAAGAATTATCGACAGAACTGCCTTCTAAGTGTAACAATGAGTCTGTTCTGCCCTTAGATGCCAATATATAGAGTAGGCAAAATTAGAACCAAAGGGGATTTTAAAATATAAATATATTGGGAGTTAAAAGATTGATGTACAAATAGTTATCCGTTCAAGGTAGGTGAATAGAGCGTAGTTTTGGGGTAGTAAAATATCGCAAACACATAGCCCTACCCGCTTATGATTCGCGCCCGCAGACGCAGCACATTAGTCGTTTCTCCCCAACAGTACACCCTATTCGACTTAGCCGGAGTCAGCCTGGCAGTTCAGGCTAACCAGCCCCGACACATCAGCGAAATAGCCCCGCATACCGATGCATTCAAAGGGCATCCATTTTCGGCCAAATGTCATAACTCCTTATTTCGGATTACACCCGATACCGTTACTACCCCCAAAGGGCAAACCGCCAAACTACGGGCTAATCTTGCCGCTATCGAGACGCTAAAACACATTTTAGCGGATAGCCAGAATGGTTCACCCCGCCCGGCTACAGCCAATGAATTACAAACGTTGGTTCAGTACACGGGTTGGGGTAGTCTTTCCCAATTGTGGAATCAGGAAGCTTATAACGCCTGGCAAACAGCACAGACTACCGGGCATACGCTACCTTCTGACTATACCCATTGGGTTACTCAATTCAGTAAAACTCGGCAACGGTTAGAAGACTTGTTGTCAACAGAAGAAAAAGCCGAGGCCGCAGCATCCACGTTAAACGCGTTTTACACGACCCCAGAGATAATTACAGCCATTTGGCAAGTCGTTGAACAATTTGGTTTTACGGGTGGCCGAATCCTGGAGCCAGCGGCCGGTATCGGCCATTTCTACGGATTGATGCCTGATATGATTGCCCGCCGATCCGAATTAGTAGCCGTTGAGAAGGACTTGATTTCAGGTCAAATTTTGCAACTCCTATACCCAACCATTGAAAGCCACTTGACCGGTTTTGAGCATTGCCAGTTTGAGAACGGTTCGTTTGATTTGGTAATTGGCAATGTACCCTTTGGAGCGTATTCTATCTATGACCGGCATAATACCGATTTGTCTGGGTTCCCAATTCATAACTATTTCATTGGCCGTGCCGCTCGCTTAGTTCGTCCGGGCGGACTGGTTGCACTCATTACGAGCGCCGGTACACTGGATGCCAACGGCGAAACGTTCCGGCACTACCTGTCAGGCGAAGGCGGGATGGAATTGGCCGGAGCCGTTCGTTTACCGTCAAATGCGTTTGAGGCCAACGCCGGAACTGTTGTTACGACCGATATTCTGTTTTTAGTGAAGCGGGAAGGGCCAAAACGTTGGTTTGCCGATCATTCGTTTGAACGTACTGTAACGCTCCGTACGGACGCTACTAATGCCGATGCCGTACGGACACTGGCCGTAAACGAATACTACCACGCCCGCCCTGATATGATGTTGGGCGAGATGCATTTTGCCGACGAAGTGAACAAGGGCGGATTGTATCGGGGTGACCAGCCAACGTTATACAACCCTAATCCCGGCGACGTGCTTGGCCAGTTAGCCGAAGCCATTGCCCAATTACCAGCGGCTATCTATGGCAAACAGGAAGCCGAGACACCCGCCAAGAGTAAAGCAGATGAGCGATTGGCTCAGTTTACGGGCGAGGTTCGCATCAAAGGCAAAACATACAGTCAGCGTTTAATAATTACGCAGTACGAGCACCTGAAGAAAACGTACAAAGCTCTATTGAATGCTGAACGAACGGGTAAAGCCGACGAAGCCGTTGAATTGCTACGGCAGGAGTTGAATCAGGCCTACCCCCTTTTTTTGCGACACTTCGGAACATTAAACCGAAATCGGGCCGTATCCTTTTTAGAAGAATACGACCGGCAGTTTGCCACCGTTCAGGCGTTGGAACTCATCAAACGTGAATCAAACGGCGTAACTATCACCCCAGCCGATATTTTCCGTCAACGAGTGTATCCGATTACAGTTCAACCCAAATCAGTGGCATCATTGGCGGATGGGGTGCGGTTGTCGGTGGCCCTGTTTGGCTGGGTAAACGTGGTACAGATTGCTGATTGGTTAAATCAGGACATCACCAGCGTTGAGCGTGAATTACTGCAACAGGAATTAGTCTACCGAAATCCCACCAGCAGCCGGTTAGACGACCGCGACACCTATCTATCGGGCAACGTTCGCCGGAAGTTAGCCGCAGCTACCCAGGCGGCAGAATCGGACAACCGGTTTATCGTTAATCAGCGAGCCTTGACAGCCGTTCTACCGGCAACTATTCCTGCCGCGCTTATTTACTTCCGGCTGGGTTCGGTCTGGATTCCTACCCGGATTATTCAACAGTTTATCAGTCAAACCCTGTTTACCGAAGGCGTTACCGTTCGCTACAACAGCCGGGCGGGACAATATGAGTTAGAGGGAGCCGAGAGCGTTTATACAGTGCAGAACCGCTCGTTAGGCACCGCTCGCCGAACCGCCATGCAATTGATCGAGGCTGCTTTACAACAACGTTCAGTAGTCATCACTAAAACGGTTTTTGATGCAGATGGTAAGGAGCGGCAGGTAAAGGATATTGAAGCCACCAGTCAGGCCGTACAGGCACAGGAAGGGCTAAACGACCTGTTCATTGACTTTGTCCGGGAGCATCACAGCGCAGAGATTGAACCGGTTTATAATGAACTCTACAACAGTCACGTTCACAAGGCGTTTCGGGAACCGGCATTTGCTCATTACCCCGGCGCGAGTACCGATGTTCAATTACGGTTTCACCAGTTTCGAGCCGTCGAACGGGTAAAAGAGCAGGACACGCTGTTAGCCCACGCGGTAGGCAGTGGCAAGACCTACACCATGATTACCGCTGCTATGGAATTAAAGCGGTTAGGACTGGCGCATAAGCCCCTGATTGCTGTACAAAACTCAACCCTCGAAGACTTTGCCCGTAGTTGGCGCAAATTGTACCCCAGTGCCATTATCTACGTGCCCCAACCTGCCGACATGGAAGCGGCTAACCGTAAACGTTTTTTACAACGCATTGCGACGAATAACTTTGACGGGGTACTGATTCCGCAAAGTTTCCTTAAACTCATTCCCGACGATCCAGCCAGCGAAGAAGCGTTTATTCAGGAGGAAATAGAACGGGTATCGTATGCGTTGGCCGTTGCCGAGCGGAAAGGCCAGAAAAAGCCAATGACTGTAAAGCGGCTTAACGAATTGAAGTTACGACTGACCGCCAAACGACTCCGGCAGGCCGACCGGCAGAAAGACGCAATGCTAACCTTTGACCAGTTGGGCATCGACGCGCTGTTTTTGGACGAGGCCCACAAGTACAAACGATTGGGATTTTTTACCCAACGCCAGAATGTAAAGGGTATTGATACGTCGGGATCGGAGGACGCGCTAAGTGCCATGTTTAAATGTCGGTCTGTCCAGGCCCGGCAAGGGCGGGTAGTACTGGCCACCGGAACACCGATTTCTAACACAATGGCCGAAGCATGGACGATGTTACGGTTTATTGCGCCCGAACGGTTAGAACAGGCAATGCTATCCACGTTTGACCAGTTTGCCGGGGCATTCGGCACTGTTATTGCATCATTTGAATTGACTGCTACGGGTAATTTTAAAGCGGTTGAGCGGTTCGCTAAATTTGTGAATGTGCAGCAACTTTCGGAGTTATACCGCTCGCACGTTGACGTTATTCTGAACGATGATGTAGTAGAATTTAAGCGCGATAAAACGTTGCCGCAGTTGAAGAATGACGAATACACGCGGTTAGTCATTGACCAGACAGACGGGGTAGCGGCTGAATTGGACAGCATCAAAGATACCTTACTCTGGTTTGAGAAATTGACCGGCAGCGAAAAACGCGATAACTCCCACGTTCCGTTAGTCTGTTTCGGACAGGCTCGTAAAACGACGTTGGACATTCGGTTACTGGATGCCACCAACCCCGACGAGCCAGGTTCTAAATGCAATAAAGCCGTAGCCGAGATTATGCGAATCTACAGGCAGACAACCGATTATGCCGGAACGCAGCTTGTATTTGCCGATACCTATCAAAGCCCTGTTCGACGGTTGCCAATCAGTGAATTTGTTGACGACGAAACGACTCCCCCGGAAACCATACGGTTTAATTTGTTTGCCGACATTCGGCGTAAACTGATTGAGCAGGGCATACCAGCCGAACAGGTAGCCATTGTACCCCCCGAAGCTGACAAGCGGGAGCCGTTATTTGCTAAAATGCGTACCGGCGAGGTTCGGATACTGCTGGGCACGTCGGAACGGGCGGGCGTGGGCGTAAACGTGCAGGAACGGTTAGCGGCCCTTCACCACTTAGACGCGCCCAACCGCCCTACCGATTTTGAACAGCGAAACGGCCGCATCATCCGCCAGGGTAACCGCCATGCCGAATGGAATTTACCGATTGAGGTATTGACCTACGGCGTAGATCGTACTCTCGACGCTACGGCCTACGGACGGTTAGCAATTAAACAGAAGTTCATCAATCAGGTATTGAAAGGCAGCGTAGCTGACGACCAGATGAACGACATCAACGCCGATGATGATTTTGCGGCCATGTCGTTCGATCAGATGATGGCGACGCTTTCCGGCTCACAATATGCCTTGCTATACACGGCGCGGCAGTTGGAATTATCCCGACTGGTACAACAGAAAAAGAACTGGCAGCGCGGTTTAGTTGAAGCACAGGCCCAGGTCGAACGCGCCCGGTCGTTTCTGACCCGGAATGAACCGCTATTGCCGCAGCTTCAGACCGAAGTAAACGAGTTGCAGACCTGTTTTGGTAATCCGTATGCTGTCACGTCCGTAACGATCAACGGCGTTACCTATTCCGAGAAGTGGGGAGAAGCCGTACAACACCTGATGGACCGACTAAAAGGCGCAGTAAAACGACACGACAGTTTAACCCAAACGATTCAGATCAATGGTTTATCGTTTAACCTGACCGGCGAACGTATACAGGAATCGTTCGGGGAATTCATGACGGGTAGTCAAACCCAAATTGTTATAAACTACACGTCCGGGCGGTTACTATCGGGTTCGGTGTCATCGGCGAACGGCTTGTTTTTATCTCTCAAAGCATCCGTAGCGAGGGCGATGGAAGAACCGGCCTTTCTGCAACAGCAAATTAACCGCGCCCGACTTACAGAGCAGGAATTTAGCCGCAAACTCTCGCAACCATTCCGGTTAGAAGCCGATTTACAACGGCTCGACGCAGAGGTAGCCGATCTAAAACGACTGATGGAAGCGGAAAACCAGCCCGTTGAAACTGTCGGGCCGAGAATTGAACTGGCTGGTTAATTTTCCAAATAAGCACAACTCACGTGAGTTGTGCTTATTTGGAGAGAACCAAAGGGGTATTAAAATTCGGTCGATTCATACTTGTTAAAAGTGTACCTTCCCCGCTTTTCTCCTGCAGAAGCAATTATATTATGAAAAGATAAAAGGAAAAGCGTGCTCAAGGTTTGATAATCCTTTTTTAAGTAATTTAATTTTAGGCCTGGTCCATGAATTTACACTATCGCAAAGCCAAGCTAATAACAGTCACGATAACGGTAAGCGAACTGAGAAGTATGGGAATGATTTGGTAAGTTCTATCTACACTGGCCGCCCGAGCCTTACCCGGTGAAATATAGACCACATCACCTCCCTGTAAAATGTAATAGGGTGATTTAAGTACATTGAGCTTGGTTAAGTCAAGGCGCTGGTAAACCAGTTTACCACTACCAACTGTTCGAATCACCAGGACATTATCTCGTCGGGCGTAGGTAGTCAGATCGCCGGCTAAGCCCAGCGCTTCAGGTAAGCTGATGACGGGGTAATTGAGTACGAACAACGAAGGCTTGTTTACCTCTCCTAACACCGATATGTGCGTAGTGAACTGAACCGATACCGTAGGCTCTTTCAAATACGCTCTCAACTTGGCCCGGATATCAGCGGCCAGTTGAGTAGTGGTTTTACCTGCTGCTAAAAGGGTGCCAATCAGCGGTAAAGCCAGATTGCCTTCCTCGTCCACTAAATAGCCGGTAGTTGTAGGGGGATCAGTGGGTCTACCGGGTATTATGATCGGCTCAAAGGGATTTACCGTAACACTGCCGGGCGGGGTGATACTATTGACTCGAATGGTTAGAATAAGGCCCTTCGTGACGATCACGTTATTGGCAGCAGCATAAATACTGTCTATACGTATATTGCTTTCCTTTAAACCATCGTCTTGAAAGTACGATAATTGTTTAGGGGTGACGCAACTCGTAAAGGACATACTAACCAAAAAAAATAATCCTTCGATAAGTAGATAATAGTGCTTGAGGCCGGCTAAGCTGAAGAATTTTTCCATTATAAAATGCTTATACTATAAATGATGCCTTGTTAACCAACGGAGATTCTAAACCGAATCTGCATCGATTTTTACTCAAGGTACAGAACGGGTAAGCGTTAGCAAAGAATTTCACTATTTCTTGAGTCTTTCACTCTCGCTGCAAACCAAAGGGGTAATGTAAAAAGCAAGATATACTATCCCAAAGTGGGCTGAAAAAGAGCAGGTTACGTATTTTTGCTCTGGCGTTCGCCGGGTGGTTTGGGTATCTTTATAGTGTTAAATCAAACCCCAAAACACAATGGAGACCGTTCTCGAAACATCCGCCCTGACACCGATTACCACCCTGCAAACCCAATTCCCCCACCTGTTCAACGATCTGACCGACGAAGACACTGGAGAGGTGTACGTTGAGCCGAAAATCGCTTATGTCGAGGGTCAGCCGCTCAGTTATCGCTTCGATGGCAGAACTGGCCGTTTTAACTACAACGGAAAGGAAGATTTGGGCAAAGAGTTCTCTTTTCAGCCGATTTGCTGGCGACAATTCACGGGTAACCTCTTCGACCGAAAAGACAGTACACGCTGGGTAGAGTTCTATTTTTTAGATGAAAATCAGTGTGTTAGCGTGATTTTGTTCAATAATTCCAGCGAATTGAATTTTACGAAAGCACTAAAAGACCTGGTTTATAGCCGCAAAAAGCTGGAAGAATTGCGCGTTACGGTCACGACGGAAAAGCTGAATTACGAGATAACGCTGCCCGACGGACAGGCCCAAAAGGGTGTTTACTATGCGGCTGTATTTGGCTTCAGCGAAGGCGATAAGGAGACCCGTATTTTAGGTCGTGATGTCTGCCGGGCTTATAGTGTGTACACTGACTTGACCGCCAAAGCCACCAAAATCAACGTGCGGGTATCGGTTGGATATGGCAAAGGTCTCTGTCTGATCTCGCCGGATGCAATTCCTGACTTACCGATTGAAAATCAGTCGGACGAGCCTTATTTAACCCCGGTAATTGCTGAGGAGAAGAATGCCAGAAATCGGGCGAAATAGGTCAAATAAGGCTGCTTAACGGGCCATTAAGCAGCCTTATTCTTTATTAAATACAATTCAGTAAACGATATGTTGATTTCAGATAAACGCCTGTCATTCAAATTGCAAGAAAAACTAACCCAAGCTCAATACCGGGAGAGGCCCACTCTTTACTACCTGAATGTGGATGGTGGCGACAGTATGAAGCGGTATTTGTGCCGAACCATGACCCGTGAGAAGTTCAAAGCAGCGTCGGGCAAGTTGCGTAAGGCAGTTAGTATCCTGACCGATAAGGATATGATTATTCACGTGACAACAGAAGGGCTAAGGCTTATCTAAATTGTCAATTACCGAACGACTGTACTGGTTGTTCGGTGAAAAGAACCAAAGGGGTTAAAAAAGAGGTCGATCCCTCGCCGATTGATCGGGCAGGGCGAGTTGCCTGCGGCCCCACCCGATCAATCGGCGAAGGCTCTTCCCTCCCACCAACAGACCGGCCTTTGCTCGTATCCTCGCTCCATGCCGGACTGCTTAGTGTAGCTGTAATCGGCTTTTAACCAAAGGGGCAATTAAAGGCAGATTCAAGTGGGTTTAATAAGGTAAATGGCTGATAATTAACGCTTAAACGTGAGGGCTGAATTGATTAAATTTATAAAGTCAATCAATCGCACCGGTCTGTTAACCAACCGGTTAAATCCCTTTGTTTATGTTTTCTCCTCTCTATCAGGCTACCCTAACCCCAATTCAGTTTGCTACGTTTATGTGTAACAAACCCGCCAACGAACAAGTCATTATGCTGGCCCGCAACGATGGCAATGTGCTGGTTATCGCCGATAAAAATCTTCCTGACTGCTTGATTCGGCATTGCACTACTGTTCCGTTGACCGTTGTACCGGACGATTACACAGTGCAGTGTTTCAGTGCCTTTTTGGAAGCCAGTGCCGAATTTTACAAGTGGGCCTGTTATGCCGACGAGTTCGATTATCAGTTACGCACGCTTGAACGGCTGATCGAGTGTGCCAACAGCCCGGACAGCACAAGTGAAGTGTCTGTAATCACCAATGCCTCAGTTGAAGCGAAATAAGCCAATTCATAAAGATGATGGAACAACACACCCTACACTTTCGCGGACCGAATCGTTATCCGAGTAGTTGCGACATTCGTATCTACCGGAAATCAAGCATTGTTATTGCCACTGACATCGACCAGGGCACCAGCGTTACTAACGCCTGTGACATTATTGCCAACGAGGTAGTAAGCCGATACAATATTGACGCGCAGCGACTATTCTTCATCGAGCAATACCGACCCAGCAGACCAGACCAAACAACCGACCTGGTACAATTTGATTTCGTGGATAAGAAAGTGTTTAGGCATCCCCGTTGGACGCATATTTCGGCAGAAGAGTTTAGCCGAATTATTCAACTTGCTGAAGAAATCGAGCAGATGTAATGACTAACGAAACTGGTTTTCCTCCGGTTTCGGAAAGAACCAAAGGGGTTAAAACCAACTGCACTCCCCCGGTCGGGCAACACTGAGTAGTCCGCTTATCGGCCTACTGCCGATGCGTACCACTCATCGCAGCCCTCTCCTCCGCACCGGCAGATCGGCCCTTTGTTCGTAACCTCACTACAGGCCGAACTGCCTTTTTCGGCCGCACACTCCCCAACCAATGGGGTAATAAAATATAGAACAAAGTGGCAGTTAAAAGACTGACCTGCAAATACTTAAACTCGCACGGTTGAGCAATTGGTAGTAAATTTATGTCAGTTAACTAACCGATATAACGCCATGAAAATCAAAGCAATCCTGATTGACCCGACCCGCCAAATCGTTGAAGCCATCGAAATGGATAATTCATTACAAGGCTTCTACGCTGCTATTGAGTGCCGGCACATTGCTTCATACGGAAGGTTTGAAAACGGCGACGTAGCCACCGGCGATGACCAGGCATTGCTCAACGGCCCTGTTCCTTTATTCTGGTTTGGTGAGTATTCGCTGCCTTTAGCTGGCCGTGTCGTCATCACTAGTGTTGATAGGGAGGGCGATTGCAAAAGTGCCCAGTCAACGGTTGAGTATATCCGGCCACTGATTCGGTTCGTGCCCGAAGCAGAAACCGAAGCCCTATTTATGGAGCATCACGGGTATCTATGCTGAGAAACCGGCCCTAACGGGCCAGTTTCAGGAACCAAAGGGGTAAGCAACAAGCCAATCAGGTAAACGCTGGCTCTTCTTCGTCAATCAATTCATCCGTTACCACAGTTGCCGTTACGAACTCACCAGGGTCGTTTGAGTCCGCTTCTTTATCCAATAGCATCAGCAATTGCTCCTGCACGTCGGCTGGTTCATCCGCAATCAACTCTCCCAAGATTACATACAGCGAACGATCTGGCTGTTCAGTCTGTATTGTCCGGGCCTGCTCAAAATAAGACCGAAATAACAGTACGTACGTTTCAAAATCGACACCCTCCGCCATCCGTATTAGCCAGTCTGTTTTACGCTTCCGGTTCATTAGTCTGTCGTCGGACTGCGGTTGCAACGCCTGTAGGTCCTGCAGGTTACCGGTGGTAGAATCTGTGTCACGTGATTCCGAATGGTCGATGGCAACGGCTACTGTCGGTGAATCAACGACAATCGAAACTTGTCGCGGCTGGAATAGGGCATAATCGTCCTGATTGTCGGTTTCAACAAAGTCAGGGTTCGGAATCGAATCCGGTGAAGGTGCCGTATCTATCGGCTCATTGATTGTAGGTACGGCCGTGGAGGGTTGTTCCGCAATGATAACTGTAGAATCGGGTGCCAGTGTTGGGGTATCGACGACAGGTGGTTTCACCTGAGGCTTTGGGGGCACTGACTTGATCTTATCCATATTAACCGATATCGCGGCTTCCTCCTCCGAGTAGGATGAGAGCGGAATAAGAACCGGTGGATTATCGCCCGGTTTAAAAAAAGTAAAGGGAGTCGGTTCCGGTCGGACAGACCGTTTTTGGCTTGCCGTAGCCGTTTCGGTTTGAAAACGGGTAACCACAAAGAATACCCAGGCAACCATTACAACGACGGACAGTGTGATGTATGAACTGAGCGGAATAGCGAATAATAATAAGGAGGTCATAAGCTGGTTAATCGGCGTTTGTGGTTTTAAAATGAGCAATCAACTGGTTCATCAACTCTGGATTTTGGCGGGCCATGTCGTGCAGCAACTCAAAGTATTTCGGAAACGATACATTGCGTTTGCCGCTTTTGTAAGCGATGTAATTCAGGGTTGTTTCCATTTGTCGGTAAGTCGCCCGACTGAACTGAATTGAGCGGGTTACCTTGTCATCGTCGGCTTTAGAAACAGTTTTTGCTGCTTTTTTAGGTGGCTGCTTCGTCGGCTTGACGATGATATTCAGGCTGTCTGTCGGCAAATCGGAAGACTCCGGTTCAGTCACCGGACTATTCGTTTCCTCGACGGGAACCTGCTCCGTTTGTACCTTCTCCCGCATAAACCGGGTTCGCTTCTCGATATCCTCACGGCCACCCAGCGGTGAAGTCAGCGTGGGGCTGCCCTGGTTCGAGCCGTCATCAGGTCCGTCACGGCTGAGCAGATCGCTTAATGTCAGGGTTGATTTTTTGTCGGACATAGCCGGTCAATCAGGTTTGTGATCGGGAATCATGCCGGTTGCTTAACGAGAGCAACAGGTTCGCAGATGGCTAAGATTTCATCGGCCAGCTTTACCACTGTTTCAGCGTATTTGCCGCCTTCAATCGCTACCGGGTTCGATAGCGTTGTCAGCATTTTGTTCTGGTCGAAGCCAGCGTCGGCATCCTGCAATCGCGATTTGAGAAAGGTTACGGGCGTATTGATTTCGGCAAAATAGCTGCCGATGGTTTGCTCAATCAGTTGCGCCTTTTTGTCGTAGAAGAACTTGTACTTGTTCCAAAGACAGCGGATCTGTGTGTTCGTACCCAGATCGCCCTCGTTGATGCTGTCGATGAGCATCAGGCAGTAGTCCGTGGAATGGCGAATGTCGATGTTCTGCGTCGTGAATGGAATCAGCACAAGGTGACATTTGGCCAGGATCTCGACAATGCCCTTATCATAAACTCCTCCCAGGTCCAGAAAGATGTAGTCAAACGACAGCTCAGCCGAAAAGTCTACCTGCCGAATTGTGCCGGCAGTAGCGCGAAGTACAGGGTAGAATTCGTCATTACTGATCTGGTGCTCGACGTTGAAGCGAAGTCGTTCGGTCATGGCCTTCTCAAACGGGGTATTGGCCAGTGCGCCTAACTCGGTTGGTGAGTGGCCACTCTGAGTCAGCTTTACCAGACGGTCGTAGAGCGATAATTCATTTTCACGGATGCTGCCGATTGAATACTGAGGGTCATCGGCATCTACAACCAGGACCCGTTTTCGCTTGACGTACTGGAGGTACGAGGCCAGAATCGCGGTAATGGTAGATTTTCCGGAGCCACCTTTCATGGTATGAACGGCAATGATTGTTGCAGCCATAATGTGTTTGTTTTCTGCAAAAATAAATAAAGTTATTATTTTGCATACTATTGGTGGGTATGGTGTGCCTGGTATTGGCAGTACGACTGGTGTTACAAGTACCGATGGTAGGAGCGGTACAAGTGGTATGGATGGTATTTTCTATACTTTTCCTACCAAGACTACTGACGGTATGATGATTACAAAATACTCGGAGCAAGCTATGTTTTTGTGATACAAAAAAGTTTGACGTTCAAGGACAGGTTGGCCAACACGTGAAAACCTAGCCGCGTCGATCAGTTATAACCCGCTTGAGTAGTTATAAAAAATAAAAAATTTAATGTCTGGATCATTCAAAAAAGGAAGACCGAAAAAAGATGCTGCTGACCGGCGCGACCAATGGTTACCGCCCGTTCGGGTGACGGCCGATGAACGTGAACAGCTCTATGCGCAGGCGGCTAAACTCAAACTGAAGCCTCAGCAATACGTCCGGGCAAAGCTGCTCGAATCGCCCTTATACTTACCTCAGTTTCGGAAGTTGCCCGATGAGGTACAGCATACGCTGGCCAGTTTATTGAAGTTATCCGGGCTATTGCTTCACCTGAGCCACAAAGTAGCCGCCGATGATTTATATGCCGAACATATCCGTCACTCTGCCCTTGAACTGTCCGACATCGTGGCTCGTAGCCGGGCCTTCGTGCGCGAACGCCTGACCGATTACGCCGGTGAAATTCAGCGACAGCGTGTCCGGGATCAGTTGCTGCTATTACTAAAACAGGTGGATGATACTCCCCTGCCCACTGACGATAAACTGACCCTGATCAGCCAGCTTCACCAGGCCGTAAACGGACTCAATGATTAACTGCTATGATTGGAAAAGTAGCGCGGTTTGGGTCCAGTTTCCTCGGTGCAATGGACTACTGTTACTTCGCCGTTTTGCCCAACCGAAGTCTCGATCGCACGCAGGTGCGCGGTGAGCTATTGTACTGCCAGCACGTGGTACCCGGCCTGATTGCCGACGACCGGGTAATGAACCTGACCAATGGGGAGCGGCTTCATATCGAAGCCCTGGCGCGTCAATTTGGCGAAGTGGCACGACGTAACAGCCGCGTTGAAAAACCGGTTTGGCATCAGGTATTTTCGTTTCCAGTGGGTGAGTCGCCGGGCCGCTCGACGATGGCGCAGATTACCCAGGCGTTCGCGGCCGAGTTTGGTCTGACGAATAACCCACTGGTTACGTTTCGGCATCATGATAAAGACCACGATCATTTTCATATCGTGGCCAGCCGGGTTGACCTCAACGGGGTAAACTCCGCCCGTTCGCATTATAACTTCCAGCGGATAGGTCAGTTCTGCCGGCGGATGGAATCTGAATTTGGTTTAACGCCCACTGAACCAATGCTGACCCAGCAACCGGCTCCTAATGTATTGGCCGACCAGTCGCCCGTTTTGCCGAAGCATACAGCATCAGTGACTCGTTATCAGCAGAACCCTCCCTCCTACCTGACTCAGCGTCGTTCGGTGCCTGATCGTAAGTCGCTCCGAGAGGCTATTGATCGTACTGTCGGGTACTCAAATGATCTGCTTGACTTCTGTCGAAAATTGGCTGATACCAGTCCATTTTATGTGCAGCTCGTACCGTACAAAGACGAAAGCGGCAACGTGCGAGACGGTATCTCGTATGGGGTAAACGATACGCCCGGTCAGAAACCAATCCCCGGCTATGCGTTGGGACAGGACTATGTGTATGGCAAAATCATCCACCGGATTCAGATCCGAGACCGTACCAATTCACTTACATCCGGCCAGCTATCACAGGGGTCAACTCAAAAAGACAACCACGAAACCAGCATGGCCAAACCGGCTGACTTCCTGAACGAGCTACTGCCGGGGCTACCTTTTGCAGGTACGGCCGCCAGGCATGAATCGGATATTGAGCGCGACATTGCCCGAATCAACCGCAGCTTTGCCCAGGCAAATTCAAACGTTCCTAAAGCCGATCTGTCCGCTCAGCCAACCAAAGGGGTAACGCCAAAGCAAACACCTAAAAAGCCAAAACGACGAAGGGGTTTATAAAGAAAACCGTCAACCAAGTGGGTAAATAAAAAGCCAGACGGTTTTCTTTACCGTCCATTTTTCGTCCCCCGATTTACGTAGTTTTGTCTGTACGCCATCTCATACAAGTTCATGATCTCCACTACCGTCAACCCGCCAGTACCCTCGCCGACGAATCTCAAACACATAGCTGAAGCGACCGGTCTGGTGCTGCTACCCGTTTCGCAACGCCACATTGACCTATACGAAGTCTACGCTGCCGACGGCGAACTTCTCTACATCAGCGTCGCCGAACAGTTCGACGATCAAGTTGCCTGGAACCGTCGCACCGAAGCCGAGCATGATGCTATGACCACGCTGGCCCTGGATGAGTATCACGGCACGATGAACTGGGATGAGGATGTAACGATTGAGATTTTGCCTGTTGATACCCTTGAAAACAAGACTTTATGCTGAGTGTAGAGCAGTACCTACTTGACTTGCAGACCAAATTACTTCACGTTGATAATTGGCAGCGAATCGTTTTAACGAGGAAATGGGCTTCACAAATACCCTCGGTAGCGGGTGTTTATATACTCAAGCAAAACGATGAAATTGTTTATGTGGGCGAGACAGGAAACCTACGAGGGCGAATGACTGATCTTCTTGACAGCCGTAATCATACCGTCCGTAGAACGCTTGGGGTGAAACTTTTTTCAAGCCATGAGGGCTTCAAACAGGCTAACGCAAAAACCAAATTTCCGCAACACATTGAGAACTTGTTGGACACACACATAGGTGAAACCATGTACTTAGCTTATCTGAATGTTCCTCTTGGTCGTAAAGAACTTGAAGAAGTGCTCGAAGCTACTATCGGGCTGGAAGTTAGACTCAACAAAAGAGGCAAGAGGCAGGCCAATGCTATAGAAAAAGTTTTGAAAGCATAATGGCACTAATAGGCTTATGTCCTCACAAATCTTTTGAGCAATTTGAGGAAAGCATCAAAATTGTATGCTTTTACACGTACCTAAACAGCGAAACTGCTTGCTTTATAAAACGGTCGTCAACAGGATAGCGTTCTACCTGAAAAGATTAGTACTTAAGCTACGGAAATTAATAGGTATGCAAACCACATCTCCATATATCAATGAACTTGAGCAGATCCGTCAATCACTCGATCACCCGGATGCGAATCAGGAGTTAATCATTCAACAGATCAGTCAAGTATTTGCTAAGTCAGGCTATACACGGCGTCCCTATGTCTTTCGGTTTCCAGCAGTCTTCCGGGCAGCCAGCAAGGCAGACGAGTTTTGGTTCAACCAATCAGACGATCGAACGCCTAATGTCAATAAACTTCACTGCCCGCCTGACGACAAGGCCACACTGGGTCGATGCAACTGGGCGGGCGATCCAGTGTTTTATTGTTCATCCGACAACGGGGTAACCATATTTGAAGTACGAGCAGCACCGAAGGAAACAGTTGTTGTATCAACTTGGGTTGACGGGCGAAATTCAGATGAAAATATTGACCGGTTGCTCGCTACCAACGAGACTCCCTATCCGATTACAGTTCACGGCATTGCCATCGGCGTCCGGAAACTGGTAGAATCGATGCAGGACGGTGATCCAGAAAAGCAACTGCTGTTGAACGATGATATATTCAATCCCACGACGTCTGAAGCAGTTAAAGAAATTGACGAGTACGTAGGAGAGCTATTTACAAAATCGACGGTAGAGGTTAACAACCTGTATCTGTTTACCAGCGCCATCGCTCGTATCATGTTGAATAACATGAAAGGGGTGCAGACGGAAACCAAACTGGATGTACTAATTTATCCAAGCGTGGCCAGTCAGTTTAGTGGGCATAATATTGCTTTCAACAAAGACTTTGCCCGCCAACGCCTTAAGTTACTTGGAGCCGCCATGTTTCGGGTCGTCGATTACAATGAAGACCGGTTAAACTACGAGTTAGAACCCCTCAAAAGTCTAATGACTGACCCAGCAACTTTTAATCCTATCTGGAAAAATATTCACCCAAAAAACGCCAGCCAGCATTGGATGCTATCTCCAGATATTGAGGCCGTAGCCCCGGACAACAATTACCTCGAACTGGAAGACTGAGTTTAATACCCTAATAGTAAGGAGAGCTTACGATTAAGCGCATGGCTAAGTTAAATACGGTTAAGAAGGGTGATGAGTTTGAAGCGCTTTGCTACGAATTGATTAAGGAATCGCTGGAATCGGGTCAGTTAGGATTAATGCCAACTTTTTGTAGGGTTTATCGAAAAAAAGGTTATTACTCGTATGCCAGACGAAGCGAAATAATTTTTGACATAGCTATTGAGCAGTGGCTGCCTGGAGCGGACCAGTATACATTACTTTATCTAATCGAATGTAAAAATTATAAGGGGAAAGTACCGGTTGACGATGTCGAAGAATTTTACACCAAAGCCACACAGGTTATTGGCCTTAACGGAAAGGGTGTATTCATAACCAACAAAGCTTTTCAGGCGGGTGGTCATCGATTCGCCCGGTCGATGGGTATGATGTTACTTACGGTTAGTAATGACATAACATTAAATATTCTGCTCTACAAAGCAGATCGGTATCGGCAGATGCAAGTGGAAGAAGGCTTGACAACCATTACGCCTGAAGATTATCAAGATCCTTTTTTAAAAGCAATTATTCACCAGCGGTGGAAGCGTAAGATGGATCAGCTACTGATCGCTTCTTTTTTAAATCAGAATATTCTACCCTTAGCTAACTTGGAGGATAACAGTAAAAATATACCCATCCTTTCCAAAGCAGATATTGAGGAACTGGTTACATTGCTATTGAACTCATACGATTCAAGTCTACTACAACGGGCGAAGTTTTTAAACTGGACTGAGTTTTCCAAATTTCTTCTGGAGGTCTACGAACTACAAATTGTTTCAAGTTTGGGCCTTGGGGTGGACGGGCAAGGCCATCGGCTTTTAGGCGTTTGTGACTTCACAAATAAAACCATTCGGATTGATTCGTCCCTATATGACTTGGACCGATTCAGCTTTGTGTTGGCCCATGAGCTTGGCCATTTCTTCCTGCATAATAAAACTGTAATTTCTAAGTCCGCTTACGAGACCTTTCAAGATAGTGTATATAGTTTTCTGTATGATCGGCACCGGATAGCTAATGATCGAAACTGGCTGGAATGGCAGGCTAATCACTTTGCGGCTTGCTTGGTCATGCCGGCGACGTCGGTGATGCAGCGATTTAGCCTAGAAATGGAACGGATAGGGCTTCGGGGACATAAGCCACTCTATATCGATAATCAGCGGTGTAATCAGGATGGTTTTCATACCATAACCCGCAATCTAGCTAGTTTCTTTAAGACCACTAAGACCACCGTTATTTACCGATTAGATGAACTCGGCCTGCTCAATTTCGCCACAAATAGAAGCGCATCGCCAAGGACGTCTGGTCAGATAATTAGGGAAACTTACCCTGACATATTATAGCCGAAATTACCCTCACCATTTGTATCGTGTTTGGTGCCTCGGTTCAACTACACTGTTTATAGACATTAACAAACCTGTATAGATATTTTTCGCCTTTGACGAAACTGAGCCTGAAGAGATACACTATACCCGGACCACCTCAAATCATCTTTTGCCTTTGTTAACTAATATTTTAAGGAAAAAGTCATTTCCACCCCAACCGCACCCCCACATAAAACAGTGTGTGAAATCGCTCAACCGTTGACGTGGGATTCCATCGTTGGCGGATGCCGAGAACGACGGGCTGAAACTCAAACTCAATGCCTGCGTCGGCACCGGCTAATACGCGCGACCAGGCCGCAAATGTAGAGTCGGCTCCAATCGGTTTGCGGTCATGGTTAACGGATTCGTAACCGACAAATGGCATGACCTGGCCACGTACAAAGAAGGTTCTGAATACGGAGCGGTGCAGCATGAACTCGTACCCGTAGCCCGCTGTCAACTGCTCCACAGGTACGCGTAACGGTTCTGCATTCGTGTTTACGCCGAGTGGCTTCCGCACGTAACTTACGGTCCATTTCCAGGCGTTTAGCCGGTTGTTATAGCGGCCCATCGTCAGCGAGCCATGCCAGCCAGTGCCCTCACCCCGAATGGCCAGCCGATCAACTAAGCCGCCCGTTACTTCAATGAACTGCTGACCGCTCAGATGCGACTGCGCCCAGGTCGGGCAAGACAAAAGTAGGTTTGCGCCAATAAAGCAAGATAAAAGTAGGTTACGCGGTCTTGGCGAGCTGGTCCTTAACATCTCGTTTTTCATAGTCCCCGCGCTTTAAGCATGATGTCGCTGTCGATCTGGAACCGGAGGTGCCGCCCGCCCTCTTTCTCATACACTTCCATCTCGATCACCTTGTCTTCCGTGAACGTCTTTAAGGGTAGCGCATATACCATGGTGTAGTCGGTGCGGCCCCGGAATTTGGTGAGCGTTTCGGGGTAACTGGCCAGCACGGGCAAGTCCATTTCCTGAGAGGCCATACGTTTCAGTACGTCTTTGTCGCGGATGTAGAATTTAGCAAAGTCCAATTGATAATCAATCTCGCTGTCGTTGCGGATGGTGCATTGCACGTAGAGAGTACCGCCCTGCACGTACAACCCGGCCAGTAACAGGCTCATCCGTTGTTTGGTCACGCCGATGTTGCGGGCAAACGGTTTGTGCTCGTACACTTTGGCGGCCGTGTGCAGCAGCTCCGTTTTGTTGACCTCGGCGACCGGTCCGACCAACGATACAGCCGTGGCTTTGTTGATGCCCATCGCCGACGATGCGTCATTGTCGGAACGGGTGTTGTTGGCGATGTTGATGTTGAGCACCGTCGGCTCCGATTCGTAGCGGATCAGGAATGAATAAAAACCACCGTCGTCGGTCAGTACCGTAACGTTGGTCTCGCCGAATGGACGGGGCGCGGTGGCTTTTACGCGTAGAATGTTGTTTACGCTCTCCGGGATCAGCGCGATGATGTCTGACGAACCTGCGTCGATGTCACGAATTTTGGCGGGGAAAATAATATGCGTGGTCTTGTGATCCGACACGCCGATGGAGTAGCTACCCTTCACGGCTGATTTGTCGATTGGCAGTACGTATCCCAGAGCCAGATGGATAACGGGATCGTTGTGGGTTGCCGAATCGACGGCCGCTTTCTTCGTCAGTAGTGCCACTGGAATTGTACCGGAAGGTGTTGCAAGCGTTGGAGACTTCGTGGCCAGCATTGCCACGTTAGGTAGTTGGTGTTTGTAATGCCGGTGGCGTCTTTGTGCGTAAACTCCGCCCGTCGAGATTGTCAGGGCAGTTAAGAGTAGGTATGTTTTTTTCATGGGTAAATTGATGCGTTGACGGAGGCCAGTTAGAAATCAGCCAGTGCTTTTGAAGCACCGGAGCGGCCCCCACTTTTCAGGTAGATTCGGTAGTTGGGTTTGATAGTGGCTTTGGGCGCGGATAACTTGCCCTGTACTAATGCTCTGGCTCCCTGAAACAGCGTCGATCCCGCCTGAACGGCGACCTGAGTGCCAACCTGCTGGCCGATATTACCCTGGGGCAGGAGATAGTAGGGGGACATAGCCGAGGCCTGGGCGGTTTGTCCGAGTGCCTGGGCTACGCGGTTTTTCTCATTCATGTGCGGTACCCGCAGGCCCGCGCGGCCGTCGAGGTCATAGGCGACCAGATCCGTTTCGTAGAGGTAGTTTCCCTGCCGCAGCGTATTCACCGACACCATGATCCGTTCGTCGGCAATATGGCAGATACCCGACACTAGGGAGTTCGCCGGTAGCGTAACGATCTCGCCATTGAGGAGCAGTTGCGTGTCTTCCAGCAGCCGAATTTTAACGGTCGCACCCGACGATAAGGTAACGTTGTTGCCGTCGCCGTGGATGACTGCCGGGATGGCCATGTTCGTGCTGTTGGGCATATTCGTTGCCCGCAACGCCCGGCCCCCGGTGCCATAAAAAGCATTCCGACTAGTTGCCATTGCCGGTGCATCGTAATTCGCCGGTAGAATCACCGTTTCCGCATTGCCTTTCCCCAATGGGTTCGTAGTTGCCGTGCTACCGGTTTGCCGGGTCTCTCCGGTCCGCTCGGCTTCAATCTCACGTTTGAAAAGCTCGGTGTACTGAGCCGGGAGCTGCCCGCCGTAGGACTGTTTCAACTTTCGGTATTCGTTCATGTACAGCGGCTCCCCTCCTGCCGTACTGGTTGCGGTTGGCTTGCGGTTCGACCCCTCGATTTGTTGCAACAGCTTTTCGGTCACCTGCCGGTTATACGCCCGATCTTCCTGCGACTGCCGGTCTTCTACCAACTGCTCCCGCGACTTCGGTGCCCTGTACATCGTTCGCATAACCCGCTCCTGCTCGCGACGGGCGCGATCATTCTGCGTTAGGTATTGCTGATTAACTGACGACTTCGACGGTGGGGCTACAGGAGTGCCAACCTTATCAATCCGCTGGTAATCGCTATCAGTTAGGTGTTCATTGGAGCCAAGCCCAATCCGCGTTGATTGACCCGTTAGCATTTGGCTACTCGACTGCGCCTGTTGGTCGATGGCCGGGCGAGTAGACGATGGTTTGAGGTCACTGGTCGAAAATGAGTTGTCGTATTTTACATCATTCTTCAACCCATGTGGTTTGGCGGATGGTGGCGACAAATCAATTTTCGTGGCCACTGAGTTTGCTGGCTTAGCATCACCCGTGGTAATGAAACCGCCATGAACGCCGTAGATGCCGATACCCGTCAGTAGTACCGCCGGGGCCAGCATCACAATCACTTTTTTACGGCTAAGCGAGAGATTTCTGGCCGTTTCCTGCCCGGCCGAAATAGGCGGCTTAGAGCTGGTGTTAGTTGTTGAAGACAAAGACATAGCGTTGATAGAGGGTTAGAAAAGGATCAATACCTCCCGGATAAAGTAGGCCAGTAGTACCAACAGCACACCCAGCAACCACCGGTTTCGGTGCTTAAAGCCCACTCGGTGTTGCCAGGCATTTAGCGCGTCGGCCATGCGACGTAATTGATTATCGAACCATCGCCCAAGCCGCTGACCAATTACATGCGCCGGATGTTCAGCCAGGTCAACAGTAGGCTTTTTCTGGAAAGGTGTAAACAGACCCATGAGCATCAATAATGGGTTAGCTGATTCGTGATTTTGGAAGAAACGATGTGGAAGTTCCGCATCAGGTAACCATTGGGCGAGTTTTCCGAGCGGTTAATGTCCATCAGTTCCGTATCCGTCACGATTTGCCGCTCGGTCGATGCCGTGGCCCGCTCCTGAGTCAGCGTGGCGTAGGTGATTGCCCGGTACGGATAAGACCGCATATCGGTAAATACGGAGTCGATCCTGATCTTTTGGGTCACGTTTCCCTGTACCATCTCGCGGTAGTAATCCTGTTCACTAAGGTTGTTGTACAGCTTTTGCGCGGATTCATCGCAGAGGAACAGGGCTTTCTTCATGTTGTCGCTGATGGAACGCGGGTCAGGGGAAACCGTAAAGAACAGTTCGTGGAAACGGGCTACGTGATAGCGGGCTTCTGCCGGCCGGTTGTCGGTGATGTCGCCACAGGTAGCTTCAATCGCTTCGCCCCGGTTGATGAGGTAGATTCGTTTCGAGAAGTCATTGGTGTATTTGAAACTGAGTATAATGGCTGTTAGTGAGATGCCAAACGAACAGACAATAGCGGCTACGACCAAGGCCCGGCCGCGTTGAAAATCCTTTTCTAATTGGAGAAGCTCTTTCATAAAGGTGTTACGGTTGCAATGGCTGTCGTTTGGTTAAAGCACGGCGTTGTCTGGCAGCCGTCAAAACGGCCTGTCCCTCCTGTTGCTCGTGACCCGTGGGTTCGTAAATTTCAATGGAGGCCCCACCGGTGTGAAAAACGTAGGCCCTGGCAGAATGACGTTGATAGCGTTGCAAACTGATAAAGACAATCAAGGCTGTCAGGCATCCGACCGGTAGAAAAGCAAACAGAAACACGGACATGGCCGTCCGATAGGCAGCCAGCAGATTGTTTTGGTAGCGATAACGTTTGAGCATAGGTTATAAAAAGATGTTGCCCGTTCAGGACACCCGACGGTTTCGGTAACGTTTGTCAGCACCAACCAAAGCCGCAGCCGTACCCCCCACGGCACCCAGGCCAAATTTGGCTGCTTCGGTCGAGGCCCGTAGTCCTCCACCAATAATGGCCCCCGCTGCTTTGCCGCCGTAGGTGCCTACTACGGTTCCCACCGGTCCATATTGATTTCCCAACTGATTGCCGATCCGCGTTCCGAGATTAGCCCCTCCTCTGACACCAGCGGCTACACCCTGATAAGCACTCCCAGTAAACTGGGGCCGTCGTCCCGTGCTGGTCTGCCCAGCATCACTCTTGCCCGGAGCTGGTGCAACTGGATTTGCTGGTGCGTCGGCCGACGGAGCCACAGATGCCTGACGAGTGGTATAGGGTGCAAATCCGGTTGAACCGGTGTTACGACCTGACCAGGCCCGACCGGGTGAATTAGGTACGCTGAACGTGGGTGCGCTGGCATGATTTCCGCCACCGGACGATGAGCCAGTCGACGAGCTGCCTTCTCCCCTGCTCATACCAATCCCAAACGATTTGCCGAACGATCCCGAAACACCTCGCAGGGCAGAACCACCCACATGGGTACCCGCCCGGGTTATGGTCGACAACGCAGCACCGCCCCGTCGCACATTTTGCGATATGCCCTGCGATCCGATGCGGGTAGCCCCCTGCACCATTGCTCCTACCCCACCAACGGTTACGAGCATATTGGTCATAGAAGGAACCTGGAAATACCCGATAATGAGCATAATGAGAATGGCGATGTAGGCCATGCCGAGAAATGTTACGTTGTCGGCCTCTGCTCCTCCCTGCGTAATCGCCATAGAGCCGCTGTACTTGGCCAGATACTTATCGGAAACCGTGAAGGCAATTCGGCCGTACAAGGCTGCTACCATTGGCAGCAGGGAATAATTGACGTATTTACCAAACCACTCCGCCAGGTTCGACGTGAAACCGGGAAAGATGGCCAGCACAATAGCAACGGGAGCACCAAACCGCAGGATAATCCGGTAGCTGATCGAGATGAGGTACATCAGCGATTCACAGACGTGCATCACGGCCAGCAGAAAATCCTGAATCAGGCCCAGCAACATGGCGTAGAATTTATCGGCTCCGCCATCGAATGCGATTTTCATTTCAACCTTGGTGTCTCCGAAGAAACCCGCTTCATCCGCTTCCCGGCCCGATTTATAGTAGTCCGAGTAGGCTTTTGGGTCGCTGCCAATCTTATCCCATTTCTCTTTAACCTTTTCCCGAATCAACTCCGATTGCTTTTTGACACGCTCATAGATCAGTTGATTACCACCGGTGATTTTATTGGCTGCAGCCAGACCAAAAGCATCCAGCGTATCACAAATTTTGGGTGCGGCCGTAATGAGAATAACCATCAGAAAGGGCCTCAGATACGGGAAGAAATCAATGGATTCGTTACGCGAAATCTGCCCTGCCAGGCGCGAGAAGATGTATAATAACGCCCCGATTCCAGCCGCCGACCGGATCATTGTTTCAATCTCACGGGCGGTACTGCTGCTGCTTTTCAGAACTTCGGCGTAGATCGACTGCAACTCGTCGATTAAGTTGAAATACTCTTCCATGTATGATTCGGTGGGATTCTGCCAGGTTAGCCGTTGTAGCCTTGTCCAATTTTATACTCGTCGTACAACTGCTTTTTCATTGGCTCCAGTACTAGGCGGGTTTCCATGCGAAGCACAATCTCGAACTCTTCACTGGAAATAACTTTTCCTTCGGGTGTTACCCAGCCAATCTCACCATCTTTTCGTTTTGGGGCTGAAATGGGCTGATATCCCTTTGCTAATAGCTGAATCATGGCTATCCGTTTCGCTTCGATTTCGGCCAGTTCAAGCCGGTCCTGATAGTCCTGCAAACGTCGGGCATATTCTTCCTGCGCCTGCCGCATTTTCTGAGCATCGGCAGTTTGGGTATAGTTGTCGAGTACGGACTTGTCGTTATACTTTTCATAGTCGTTATAGCCATTCTCAAATCCGTTGTCGAAAGACTCACCCCCGCCCCCACCACCAGTAAGCCGGTCCATATTGTCAATTGAAATACCGTATAGTCGTGCTGTGGCTGTTCGGTCACGCAAACTACCCGCCCGTTTGAGCGATAACGCCCGAATCCGGTAGTAGTAAGCATTTACCTTACCCTGAAACCGGCTTGCTTTTTCATAAGCGGTGTTGAGCCAGGTCATGCGTTCGGCATCATTCATCTTCAGGATGTTCGTCGCCGTTGACTGCCGCATATCTTTCAGAATGCTTGTGCCTTCATTAGCCATTGCCTTGAAGTCTTTCACGATCAGGCTGTACTCGGCCGGGTAAATGTGGCCGTCGGTGTTGATAGTAGTTGCCATCTGACTCATCATCTGCGTCGTGGACGTAACCGTCTGAACCAACTCGGTGCCCCGATGAAATTGCTTGATGCCATCGCTCACCTTCTTGAGATCTTCGATGTTTTTGACCATCGTTTTAAACGAGGGATCCTGCAACAGTTTGATAAGCTGCGTAACACCGGTATGCAGCGGATCACTGACGATGAATTGTGCGTCAGCCGATTGAGTGGCCAGCGTCGTGAAGAACGTCAGCCAAGAAATTTTCAGGATTGAGGAGAAGGGTTTAGTCATAGCCGGATTAGTTTTCGTCTATTGATTCGGTCGCATTGTTTCGCCTCGCGACCAGCCTTTCACGGCCAGTTCTATATCACCCGCATACCGGTGGTCGGCCAGAAGCTGAATTTCGTCCACGTCGGTGCGCTCGGTGGTGTAGGTGCCATACGCCCGGCGTGAGACTTCGATGCCATACACTTTGCAGAGGTCACCCAGCATGACGGCCATTTCATTGTAGGGCGGGCGGTTCGGGTTTGTGCCTTTGTTGATGCTCAAAATGATATTGGCCTGCTTTTCAGACAAGGACAGAATCTGCATAATGTCGGTGAACCGCTTTTCGTAGTTGTTCTGATCGAGCAGCAGTTTGATAGGCGAGTTGTTGATGATTGCGTCTTTCACGATGGTGTTCCCGACGAGGTCATCCACTTCCTGCGTCACTACGCCCAGCGAGCCGTAATGCTTCCGTACGGTCTTGGAACACCATTTCAGGAAGTTAGCAAAGCTGTCTTTGGCCAATGCTTTCCAGGCTTCCTCAATCAGCAGGACTTTCAGCACACCTTTAACGTTGATGAGCTTACGAACGTAGTTGTTCATAATCATGATCGTCGTCACGGGGAATAACACCGGGTGATCTTTGATATTGTCTAATTCGTACACCACGAAAGGCGCATCGACCAAATCAATATTGGTCGTTGAGTTCAGCAAGTAGTCATATTGCCCACCCTGGTAGTAGGGTCGGATGACGTACAGGAAGTTCTGCAAATCAAACTCTTTATCTGATCGTCCCTGATTTGTGCGGAAAATAGCCGGGTAATGCTTCTCGCTAAAGTCGAAGAATGAATTGAAGCAGGGAAACTCAGAAACGCCCGTATTCATCTGCTGCCGCAACGACCGGTAATATTCATGGATGATGTTGGCAATTGTGACCTCCTCAGATTTGGTTGCTGCTTCGCCGTCTTTCTTCCACAAGGCCATCATTAGGTTGGCCAGCGCGTCCTTAGTGTCTTCGTTTGGGTTAAGGTCCTCGAAGTAAAACGGGTTAAAGCTGATTGGGTTATCAGGCTCATTCGTGATGTACCGCCCACCCAGTGCCGTGCAGAGCCGCCGGTACGAGTGGCCGACATCCACAATGCTGACGTGCGTACCATGCGAGAGTAGGTAGTAGACCATACTGTTCATTGTAAATGACTTGCCCGACCCCGACGGGCCTACTACCATGAAATTCCGGTTGCTGATGATGCCCTGCTGCAATGGCTTGAAAAACAGATCGACCATGCAGGGTTTGCCGAACCGGTCAGTCATTAGGATGCCGTTTTTGTTGAAAAAGCTGTCTTTGTAATTGGTCTCCATGTTCCACAACGCCAATGCTTCTTCAGCGAAACAGGTCAGCATATTATCGGCTCCTATTTCGGCAATGTTGCCCGGAATGCACGACCAGAAAAGCGTTTCACTGTCCCAGATCGCCATCTTCGGCTTGAAGCCTAACTTAGCAATAGCTGCCGCTAACGAAGACCTATATACGTCGGCTACTTCGGGGTCATCGTGAAAGACCATCACGTTATAGTGCGCCCGGACAATCTTGCGATTGTTACCCCTGACTTCTTCCATGAATGCATCCTTCGCCGAAATACTGACCGCATTTTCCTTCGACCAGGTGGCGAACGAGTGATGCCGCTTTACATCAGCGACCATCTGATTCATCATCGAATCGGTATCCTGGATGTAAAGGACCTGATTATAGACATGGTTGAATGGTAAGAGTAATCCCAGAAAACTCCCGGTCGAGGCTGGCAATGAAGTTGAGTCAGTCGAGAACTGCTCCAGCCGAACCTGATTAAAAATCTCGGTCGGGAAGTGATCGAGTTCTGAGATCGCGTAGGTATGCGTGTGCTTCCCCGCCACTTTCAATCCATTGGCCATCTCCACATCATACAGGGTCGGATCATTAAAGTGGAGCGAAAAATACTTTTGGTATAAGCTTGTCTCCTCCCCTTCTCCAATCAGTTGCTCCCGGTTTAACCGCGCCAGCCGTACCTTTCCCGAATCGTTGAAAATGGCCTGAAATTGGGTAGTGAGGTCGATAAATTCCGCCCAGGTCTTGTAGTCGAGAACGTCCCTCGGAACCAGGTGCCGTTTTAGCAACGATGAGTTGGTTGTCGTTCGTTTGAGGGGAGACGCCGACGGCCGGGTAATGTACAGAAAGGCCCGGTGGTCAAGATAGGGCCGCTCGGCAAAGTGCATTTCATTCTCCCAGGCGATGTAATTATTCGCCAGCAGATACTCCCGCTCAAAATCGGTCTGGTAACGGGCTTCAATGAAAAAATCCTGTTTGTGCAGCATGTAGCCCACCGGTAACAGCCGCACCGCCCGTACAAATATTTCGTGAATGGCATTATACTCGCTCTCCGACAGGGCATACACCTCTGGTAGTTCGAGGGCGAATGCCAGCGTAAGGTCGGCGTTTTTGGAAACGATGATGTCCGTTTCGGCATCAATGCTTAAGATTGGAAACAGTGTTTCGAGATTCTTGGCTTTCCTGGGATTCATACCTTACGTTTAGGATAGGACTTGACCGTAACGATCTGCCGGAATGAGCGCGTTTGATAGACGAAATGGGGTTTCAGCGTTCGAACAGGCTGTTTGACATTACCCCAGCGGCCGTATTTTTTGTTAGCCGAATAAGCATAAAACAGTACACCCCCGCCCAACAATAACATCAGGACCAGCGATAGAAACAGGTTTACCCCGAAAATGTATAGGAGCAGCGTCACGAAAATGCCGCCGATTACGCCCCCTACGGCATAATAGAAATACTTACCGCGCAGACCACGAAACTCCAGTTCGTTGTCGACACCCCGATAGACCGGATACACTCGTGCCATTTGCTTACAGAATCAGGCTAATTATGTAGCCCAGCGAAAAAAGGAACATCAACGAGCCGAACCAACGGATCATGTAGTCGTAGGTATCTTCGTCGCCATTACGGACTTTGTTGTAAATTTTTATCAGTCCCAGAATCGCCACGATCACACCCAGCATGACGACCAAATGATGCGTTTCGTAGGCGTAACCTAACAACAGGCCAGGCACCGCAGTAGCACTGATTTGGCCACCCGACGCTGGCACAATGAACGTATCGACGGCCAGCACGATAATACCAACGGCCACCAGTGAACCGACCCACAGGAACAAAGCGGTTTCAACATCTTCGCCCCGATTCCATTTCTGATAAATCCGAAATCCGGCAATAAGTGAGGCAATTACGCTGATGTAAATGCACGACGCTTTTACGACGTTGTACGCCCATTCAAACTCATCCATTGATAGTAATGCGGTAAGGCGGGATAAATTGACCTTAGCTACGGACAGGTAGATAAACTATTATTTACCTACCTGTAAGCTCTGCGATGATACAACCACTCCTCGGCCAAACTGCTGATTTTCGAGCAAGCGGCCTAAGCCGGTTGTCAGGCCCAAAACCGTTAGAATTGCTGCGCCCCAACGCCATATCTCGCGAGTCGCTTCGCCCTCTCCTGTTTGTATACGGATGTAGATTCGTAAGCCGCCCAGTAGTGCTGTGATAGCGCAAATCGAGTAGACAAGCTGCACAAACGTACCGATGTTGCGAGCCAAGGGCGTAGTGATGTGCTTCTGTAGGTAACTATCTCCGTAGCCATCTCCTGACGGGGTCAGGTTTACATCGATACCTTGTGCTGATGCAGCACCAATCGCAACCAGAACGATAATAGTAGTAAGCCACCAAGACGTCTTAGTCATGCCTGCTTATGAAAAGGGTAAAGATTTAGTTGTACAAGATCGTTATTCTCTTCGACAAAAATATATTTATTTTTATCAAAAGAATGCTGCCTTCAGGATAGCTGCGATAGACAACAGGAAGAGGAAGGAGCCACCCCAGCCAACAAATGCTTTCTGCACATCCTGATCACCGTTTTGCATTTTTGAGTAGACCCGGTATCCACCAACCAGGCCAACCACACCTGCTATAACGTAAACAACCGTTGTTACAGGCTCGAAATACTGCTGAAGGTCATTGGCAGCCGCTGTAAGGGCTTGAGCACCCCGTGCCACACCCGCATTTTGACCAAAAACTGAACTGGCACTTGCACCAAGCAACGTAAGGAGCGTAATTTGTTTTTTCATTGTTTAATTGATTAGAATACCTGTTGCAAAAGTAGAAGTAAAGTTTTAAAAAAATAACTTTATTATTTTAAAAAGTTTTAGTCATGTTGAGTTTGAGCAGAATGGTAGTAACTGGTGTATTATTAGGCGGACTGGCCGGGTTGGTAAGTTGTCACGACAAAGACGCTGTACCGACAACCAGTGCCGATAACGCCGAGCAGTCCGCCAATCCCACCCGGTTTCTGGCGGGTACGTATCAATTAGAAAAGTTGAATCTGCCGAATGGATATGGTGAGCAGCGGCCAAATCTTGCCAGCACGTATTCCGTAGAAGCAATTGCATTGGGGCAAGACTCCCTCCTACTGACCTTGACGGGTACGGGGAAAGCAGGTGACTACAACCACTTACCGCTGGGGACGTTTGCCATAAACCCTTCGGTTAATAACCTGAAATCAGTGTCTATTGGAAGTAACTACGTGTATGAGTTACGCCGGACCATTGGAAGTAAGGCGTACATCACGTTTAGCCGGGTGCCTTTCAGAGACAAAACTGAGTATGCCGTTTTGTTCGACTTGTTCCGAATTGGCTACACGTTGGATAAGGCGAAGGGAACTGTCATTGCTGACGAATCATACTCCGTTAATCCATCGTACAGTGAACGGGTGGCTACGTTGCGGCTAACTCGTACATCAACGGGCGTTTGGAGGGATAGCAATTAACACTATGAAAAAGCTAAACGTGGCCGTGCGGCCAGTGCATCATTCGCAGTATCGCATAGAAGGTGGCGAAATTTTCGCCCTCGAAGGCATTGCCTTGGGCATTGCAGGTGGTTGGTGGTTATGTCACAGTTACCACTGGCACTGGCTTATTGGAGTGCTTGCCGGAGTCACCACTCTCACGGGCTTCATGTGGTTGCTGTCCATGACGATTACCCGGCTCCTGTTGTTTGGCCTGAATGCGCTGGGGGCTGGTCTGCTCACTTATCTGGTAGCCACGGCCTTATTTAGAGCTACGGACCTGACCGGGGCATTCATCGGTATACTTGTGGCACTGGGCGTTGGTCTGTTGTTGTTTCGGCGATTCGACGTGTTCCGACATGATCTTGGGATATATCATCGACTCAGGAGAAGTCAGCGGGAGGAATAACCAAAAGCATACACATTAACCTATTTCAACAATGACCACAGCCGAAAAGATTACTACGCTGTTAGACAAAAATTTCCTGCTTATTGCCAGTTGGCAAGGCGCAGACCGTCAAATAATCGACCTGGACACTGAGCAAAACGTTACGCTTCAGGATGCTGCTGATGCCAGCTTGCTGGTTCCGTTGGCGGCTGTTACCGATATTGGTTTTGCCTCACGTTTGGTACCCGACCGTTATTTGCCAATTGATGAGTATAACGCTGACCTCACGTCTCGTTTCGACGTGTTTTGTCAATTGACGGACCTGACCGACGACACAGCCAGCGCCTTGTTAGGGAGGTCTGTTCGGTTAAACGAGTTGCGGGAGCCAGACGACTGGAAAGTGATTTGCGCAGGTTTGATCGGCTTATAATTGCTTCAGTTGAACGGCAAACATGCCCGAAGTGCCACGCTGTCACTTCGGACAGGTTTGCTTTGTTTTTCGGAGTACAGGGGATAACAGAACTACTAAATTGAGATGGCTAATCTGTCTCAAATAGTTGTCAAGTACAATCAGTTGATTGATCGTTTGATTGAGCGATTACTTATAGAAGATGCACGGTTGGTTGCCAGTTACTTGGGCCTTTCGCTGTCCAATTACTATTCCAAACGTTGTCGAGAGCGCCAGTTCACCTATGCCGATATTGAAAAACTGGTTAACCGGTTTGGCCGCGAAGCAGACCTTGCCGACTATAAACAGTTTACAGCAGTTCGACACTCACTTTTCGAACGCTTAGAGGCTCTTCCGATCCCGTTAACAGAATACCGGCGTATCCTGAATCTACAACACATTCGTAGTTTGGATAGGCGTAAAGATCACCCGAATACATGGCAATTGACGATTTAGAGAAGATAGGGCAGTTTTTTGACAAGATTGCATCTACAATCGAATTCTAAATTCATTGGAAATTTCTATTGTCGCCCTCGAAGTGACAGCGTGTCACTTCGAGAGGAGCAGGCTCAATTTGGCTTGGTTGGGGTATGAAAAACGCCCGAAGTGACAACGTGTCACTTCGGGCGTTTTATGGTTAAAAAGGAGGGATGTATCTCTCGCATTTGCCGAAGTGACAGCGTGTCACTTCGAGGATTGCAATGCTATTAACTCATTGATTTTTTTGAGCAGTTTACTGCACGAACGATTGTCTAAACGGCCGTTGGCTAAAGTTCGGATATCATCTTGGAGTGATTGGGTTTTTGCGGCCGGATCAACAGTCGAGTTTATTATTGACTGTGGCTGTCCTAAATCGTCGGATGGTGAACCCTTATCCAGAATAGTCTCGACCTGGCTAATTGGCTCTGTCACATCCATCTTAGCGATGGCGTTGATTGTCGATTTGGGCAGCTTCTGCTTTCCGCCCAAAACTTCCCGTTTTAGGGCTGGTGCCAGTTTCTCAATACCGGCCGCAAACTCACCGTCACGTTTGATAGTGCGGCTGCTGACACCGTATTCCTTCGCTAACGTTTCCGACACATTCATCTGAGGAGAATCTGTTTGTAAGTTGCTGCCTCGCATGGTTTTTTGTTGCAGATAACGCATTCCTCTCAGGTAAGACGCCTGTTCTGCGGTCAGATTGCGCCGGCCCAACTGGTAGTCGATCATGTAATCCCTAACCTCATCTAAGGTAGCAAACCGTACTAGGTTGATGCGGAAATCCAATCCATGCTGCTGACTCAGGCGATAGCGGTTATGGCCGTCGATAAGCACAAATACGGGTGCGTCCTGGTCGTCAATTTCAGCAACAGTAGATGTCGTTTCCCAAATCGTCAGCGGATCTTTGATGCCGTGCTTCAGGATATTTTGTTCTAGTTGTTCAGACTCCTCGTCGGTCAATGGCGGAATCAGGTCACGGAGTTGATCGAGTACTATGATCTGGCTCTTGATGTTTTCCTCGGCCGATAAGAGGGAGGGTTTCAAATCCGTCGTCTTCGCCTTCATTAGGGTCATAAAGTCTTTCGTAGCCATATCAGAGTGTCATTATTTCGGTGGCCAATTGATGATACTGCTGCCAGGAGCCGGACTTGGGCGAGTACGAAAATAAATCCTCCTTGGCTACCTGCGATTGCTTGATAACAGTCGATACTTCGATCACGGCATCGTAGATATGAAAGTTACGGTAGCTATCCCGAATGTGGGTCATCATACTTTTATGAACGCTCTGATTCTTATGCACCATCGTGAACACAATGCCTTTAACGGTCAGGTTGGGGTTGATGTACGTCCGAACCTCGGCAATCCGGTTGAATAAGCTTTCAACGCCGTGATAGGCACTCGCTTCGGGCTGAATCGGTACAACGCAATAGTTAGAAGCCACCAGCGAACAGGTTGTGCAGATACCGAGACTGGGTGGGCAGTCGATCAGGATGTAATCAAATTTGTCGCGAGCATCTTCCAGTTTAAGCGACAACCGCCGGTCAGCACCGATAGAGTTAGCTAATTCAGATTCCTTGTAAGCCATCCGAATATCGGATGGGGTTAAAAACAAATGGTCAGTAATCTCCAGCATTGGCAAAGGGGCGTTGCTCAATAGCGCGTCGATAATCTGCTCGTCGGGATCATGGATACCAAAGCATTGCGACAGATTGCCCTGCGAATCCATATCGACCAATAGCACTTTATTGCCCAGCAGACTCAGTGCCTTGCCTACGTTGATGGTTGTAGTCGTTTTTCCGACACCACCTTTGTGATTGACAATGGAAATAACTTTGGCTTTGTCGAACAGGGCATCGGTATAGCCATACTTGCGAACAGCTTCGTCTACCGCCGGCAGGTGTTTGGCCGGAATATCCTTCTGATCTGACAACGCTTTATGCAGTGTCTTCGATGGAATACCAGCTTCTTTTTCAATCTGCGACAGGTTAAGGGCGGGCTTGGCGCGCAGAAACCGTACCAGCTTCTCTTGCGTTATCATTGTCGGGTTGGAGAAAAATTTATCTTTCGTAAATGTAGAAAGAACTTTTTTTATCTAAAACATTCGTGCGCTTTTTCTCTTCCCCCGTCAAATACTTACCTTAGCTGATGTATTCAGCCTGATTTAGTTAACCCAGCCTTATGATTACCGGCGAACAACGCTCTTAAATAGATCGAATCTGGAATGCCTTCTGGACGGGTGGTATCTCAAACCCTTTAACCGTTATTGAGCAGATCACGTACCTATTATTCATCAAACGACTCGATGACATACAGTTAGCCAAAGAGCAGAAAGCCGCTCACACCGGCAGACCGGTTGAAGCCCCGGTTTACCAATCCGAACACGAACCCCTGCGCTGGAGCCGATTCAGCCACCTCGACCCCGACGAATTGTATAAGCTGTTTGTACAGCCTGATGGTGTGTTTGCTTTTATGCGTAGTATGGGTAACGTTGAAGGAACGGCCTACAATCGCTTTATGAAGGGAGCCACGTTTATGATTCCAACGCCCCGGCTCCTGACTCAGGTGGTCGATCTGCTGTCGGATGTGAAGATGGATGACCGCGATACAAAGGGTGACATTTATGAGTATCTGCTTTCTAAAATTGCTTCAGCGGGCCAAAACGGGCAGTTTCGTACACCCCGGCACATCATCAAACTGATGGTAGACCTGATGAAGCCCACACCCGACGACATTGTTTGCGATCCATCATCAGGCAGTTGCGGCTTTCTGGTGGGAGCAGCCGAATACTTGCAACACCACTACGCCGATGAGTTTTTTAAGCCCGAATTTCGGCAGCGATTCAACGAAGAACTGTTTCTGGGTATGGAGTTCGACGCGACCATGATTCGCATTGGTGCCATGAATTTGTTGCTGCACGGCATTGAGCATCCTAATCTATTGGATGTTGATGCGCTTTCGGAAGCGAATGCCGGTTTCACGGATCGGGCAACGCTGGTGCTGGCTAATCCGCCATTTAAGGGTAGTCTGGATCACGAAGCCGTCGAGAAGCGAGTTCTACAAACGGTTAATACCAAAAAGACGGAATTACTTTTTCTGGCGCTGATGCTGCGCGGGTTAAAAGTAGGAGGGAGGGCCGCCGTGATCGTGCCGGACGGGGTGCTGTTTGGCTCTTCCAAAGCGCATCAGCAGATCCGGCAGGTACTTATCGACAGGCATCAGTTGCAGGGAGTAATATCCATGCCGGGTGGAGTATTCAAGCCCTATGCCGGCGTAAGCACGGCCATTCTGATTTTTACCAAAACCAATTCGGGCGGCACGGGCGATGTCTGGTTCTACGACATGCGGGCTGATGGATTTACGCTCGACGATAAACGTCAGCCTACTACCGCCAACGATATTCCCGACATTATTGCCCGATGGCATGATCGCACTACGTCGGCCGAACGCGCCCGTACCGATCAGAGTTTCACCGTGCCCGTTGCCGACATCCGGGCCAACAATTACGACCTGAGCATAAACCGCTATAAGGAAGTCATCTACGAACAGCAACACCACGATACACCTGCCGAATTGATTGAGAAAATTGAAGCCTTAGACCAGGAGCGACAGGCTGATTTGCAAGGCTTGAAAGCATTGCTAAGAAGTAAAAAGCAAGAGATACTAACCCTATGATCTCCTCTAACTCGGACTATCAGCAACTGCTTACAGACATTAAACAGCGTGTTCGTGAAGCGCAGTACAAGGCACTACAGGCCGTTAATTAGGAGCAGATTGGGCTTTATTATGAGATGGGGCGGCTCATTGTGGAGCGGCAGCAACAGTACGGTTGGGGTAGGAGCATTGTTGAATCGCTGGCGAGTGACCTCCGAACCGAGTTTGTGGGTATGAGCGGCTTTTCGGCTCAAAACCTTTGGTACATGCGGCAATTCTACGTTGAGTACAGCCAAAGTCAACTTCTCCAACCGCTGGTTGGAGAAATTAGCTGGAGCAAACACCTGCTAATTCTGAGTAAGTGCAAGGATGAAAACGAACGGCTGTTTTACACCATACAAACCAAGCGGCACGGCTGGACGAAGGCCGTGCTGACGAATCAGATCGAGAACCGAACCTACCAGAAAACGGTAGTCAATCAGCAGAATTTTGCCGAAACTCTGCCCGCTATCACACTCGCAAAGGCGGTATTGGCCCTCAAAGACGAGTATGCGTTCGATTTTCTGGAACTGGCCAACGAACACTCTGAATACGAAATGGAGCAGGCATTGCTGGCCAATATTCGTAAGTTCCTGATTGAGATGGGTGGTGATTTTACATTCATTGGCAATCAGTACCGGTTGGAACTGGAAGGCCGAGAGTTCTTTATCGACCTGCTGCTGTACCATCGGGAGTTGCAGTGCTTAGTCGCTATTGAGTTGAAGATTGATGAGTTCAAGCCGGAACATGCCGGTAAGATGAATTTTTATCTGTCAGTGCTGAACGACCGGGTGCGTAAAGCCCACGAAAAGCCGAGCATTGGCATCATCATCTGCAAAGCCAAGGAGCGCACCATTGTGGAATTTGCGCTGCGCGATGTCAACAAGCCAATTGGCGTAGCCACGTATTCACTTACGCCCACGCTGCCGCAGGAATTGAGCCGGTTCTTTCCAACCAACGAACAACTGATTGAGCGCGTAGAAGCTCTAACGGATGCCTTGCGGACCACAAAAAATAATTCAGACCCTGTCTGAAATATTCACGTACCAGTTGAACGACTGGTGATGCCAACAACTGGAAAAACTAAGGAGAATTAGTCTTGGCTTTAAGATTACATCAGGACCAAACAACGCGACCCTTTTTGACCCAGAAGTGGCTTCTACACCCTACTTTTCGCCAAACAGAGGGGGCCAGGCTAATCTGGTTGAAGGGGTGTAGTTGATACGTCCATCGAGGTTTTGCGTCTTTAAGCGTGTTGAGTTGGATAAGGCTTTTACAGCCACAGGGACATTGAAAGGCAATCAGCCACGGAGCATCCGACTCGCCAACTAAGTAAATACGCCAGGGATGTGGTACATCTGGCAGGTCATCACAACGTTGCGCGATGTACGAATCCCGATAAAAAAGGTGCAGGAGTTGATAACCGAACTCCTGCATCCATAAGCGTAGCTTCAGCAAAAGATCAACGGCTCTAAATCAACCAGTTCCAGTAGGGGACGAAGGTTCCCCCGGCCTACCCTACGTACCAGATACTCATCCACCGAAAAGTCGCTTTCGGTAGTTTTAGCCCAATACCCTTCGGTCATATCAAAGACTTGGTGAGCATATTCAGCCAATAGATCTTTCCGAAATGGATGCAGCCGGTTGAGCAATTCGCAAACTGCGTTGGCCGCGACCATCATATTGACCGAAATAACGGCCGGACGGTTAACGGGAATGTCCCGAAAATAATCGTGCTGGACTCGCTCGGCGAACGTCTCCGGGTTCTTGCGGTATTCCGATGCCGAACGAACATCCTTCTCGTCGTACATACCGCGCGTCATTAACGATGATTTGCCCGGTTGAAGGTAATGAACGGCACCGCTGATGTGTTCAATACCACCCTTTCCGTCTGCTTGCAGTTTGACCCCCAAGTCGATGTAGGGAACGAGGTAAAACGTAGCCAGTGTATTGAGTAAAAATCGCCCATCAACGCTGTCCATGCAGCCAACCAGTACATCACAACCCGCTAATACGTGCAGGAGATCAGGATCATCATATAGATTGGCCTGGATGTGCGTGACTTTTGTACCCAACTGCATAGCCCGAACGCCCTCTGCCAGTACCTCCACTTTAGGCCGTTGCGCGAGAGCATCATCCAATGTGGAATGAAGAATTCGGTTCAGGCTTTTCTTCTCCATTACATCAGGATCAACCAATACAAGGTGGCCAACCTGTAACCGGGCCAACTGCTCAATAACGGGACTACCGGTGCCTGAACACCCAACTACGCCAATCTTTAATTGTCGTAACAGATTGTAGGAATGCTCGCCAAATGCCTGGGCTGTTCGTTGTCCGGCCTCATGCACAATGTCTGTTGGTGTTTCGTCGGTCCAGATTTGAATCTGGTCGCCCGCTACCAGTACTTTGTTTAGTGGGTGGCAGGTAGCATCTGGCAAAAATACCCGCCCGAAGATGAGGCCGTCGGGTAGCATAACGGCACTGGCATGAGGCTCGTCGCCATCGACCCAACCGAAGACAGAAGGAAATAACTCACCGTCTGATATATCGTCGGTTTCCGAGAATTGGTCAAATCCGCCGGGATGACTGTGAATCTTCATAATAGCCATGTCCCGGCGTTGTGCCTTCACCAGGAACGGTTCGAGCAGGGCAGGATTCCAGCGAATGTAGTCGTGGCCACGGTCGCACTGGTCGATGGGGATGCAAAACACCTCGTTGATGAGCAACTTCGTTAGATTACCATGCCGATACCGCCCGCAGAGGGCAAGAGCAACTGCCTCCATCCCATCGGCGGGAAACAGATGTTCCCGCAGTTTCTGGTGATGGAGACCGGATATGTTAAGCTGGTACTGCATGGAGCTGTGGACGTTTGGTAAACTCTTGCTCAAACCAAAAACTGATTAATCCGACGTGCGTAGCCAGGTTATCAATGCCGGGCCGCCAGGGGTTTTCACCCGTGCGGTGACGTGACCAGCGTTGAAACGTTTTGCCATCAATAGGCTGGTCGCACAACGCTCCAATTGGCTGACTGTCCAACCGCGCCAGTGCCGGATAGAGATACACCATGTCCAACTGAGTTTGCGGGTAGCCCGATTCGATCCGAATTGCTGCCGTTACGGTCTGTAGATTATAGCCCTCCGGTACTGGAAACTGATGAACAAGCACATACGATCCGCTGCCATCCATCACCGTATCCCAAGGCAAGTCTTGTCCCTCCAGAAATTCCATGTCTTCTTCGGGTAGGTGAAACTGACGACGGGCGATGAATTCGCCTTCCTGCTGATCGAGGGGCAGAGTCATAAACTTTTCGATGCCCGCCTTCGTGAAGCAGACTTCCTCGTTGAGTTTCACGACATCAACCGTCACCTTGTTTCCGTGGCGGACGCTCTGCCGAAGCTGGAACCGATGCGGGTCTTTGCCCGCTATGGTAAGCAGGGCGCGGCCTGTCAAGCAGTCGTCAACCACGTACTGAATACGGTCAATCTGGATGAGGTACCGTTTATTCCGCTCCGGGACGGTGCCCTGTTTAGCGCAGTGCGCGATGTCGATAACTTCTCCTTCTTTCAGGAGCGTATCTAAATTTACTGGTAACATAATTGATTGATTTACAGGTTGTAAAAAGAGTTTAAATAGACTGATGGCCTCAGACGAAGCCATCAGCCCAATCATTTTTCCCGACGAACGCCTTTGTAGGGCGTGCCGTCTTGTTTCCCGGACATGATTTGCCCGGTGTTGGCATCGCGTTTGAAGTACGTGCCGTTGTGCTCGAACTGGGAGCGTTGACGCACGGCACCATTACGATGTCCGTCACCAGTAGGTTTGTTAGTAGCCATAGTTTACACCTCCTTTCTTGGTTTACTTGCTTACACTGTTAGTAGCTATCCAGAAAGTATATTTTGCCACGGTTGGCAAAAAAATGTTTTTTATTAGCTTTATAGGGAGAAGGGCTTTTATCCATCCACCGTATGATAGACTCCGCTACCCTCAGTAAGCTTGACGAACAACCTTGGGAGGAGTTGTTTATTCAACTCGATGACTACACGAACCTGCTCTTGAAAAAGTATTGGGTGAGATACCCGACCACGATACTACCAAAAGGGTATGACGCACAGATGGTCATTGACGAAGCTATTGAAGCTGTTTATACAGGTCGTCGTAAATGGGATTATCAGGTTAAACCTGACTTTCGGCTGTTTATCACGACGCAGGTCATTCGCAGTATTGTTTCTAACCTTTATGCGTCGGCGGAGAGTCAACTCGTTAAAGAGATAGTCTTGGTCGACGAGGAGGAGGGGGAGATGGTGTCGAACCCGCTTGAGCTATTGATTGCTGATCAGGCTTATACTTTAGAGAATATTTACGAATGCGAATTTTTGGAACAGGCCGAACGGCTGATCCGACAGCACGACAACACTTCGGATCAGTTGTTGATGCAGGTATATGAGGGAAGACTCGACGGAATGAAAAATAAGCAGATTGCGCAGGGACTGAATGTACCTGTCAGTGTAATTGAGGCTGCTTTAAAGAAACTGCGTCGTATCCTCCTTCCGCTTACCCTATAACTGTCGTTCTTATGCAGAATAAAACCTTTACGAATCCCAACCGGGTGGATCGCTTGTTTGATGCCTTTACGGAGCAAACACTATCTGACCCGACCGAGGCCCGCGCCCGTATTGAGGAGCAAGGGCGTGACCCTGATGCTGTGGTCCGGCACGGCATGGCATTAATTAAAAGACTGCGTGGTAGGGCCGAGTTAGTAATTGCTAAAGAACAAACCTTCCAACGCTATGAACGCGCTAAACAGCAAATTTTACAGCGGTTAGAACGTATTGCTGATCCGGCGAAATATCTGGCTGATTTGCTGGCCCAGCGTGGTGAAACGGCTTTACAGGCCAATTTTCGTAAAGCCAAGGATTTGTCGAATCAAGAGTTACTTGATATGATTGATGAAGTTGAGTTACTTTATATCTTTGATGAGTTGGAAAATATCGACTCATCAAAGCCTAAATGAGCGATAAACCCACTTCATCAGCTTTTGAGCTACTTAGCCAATATGGAATTGAAAATCCCACCGATGTACCGATTGAGGATTTAATTTGGGCACAAGGAGGTATATACCAAGAAAAATTAATGACGGGTGCCGAAGGTCGAATCATTTTTGGCGGCAATAACTCGGCCATAGTTACCATCAATAAATCTATCAAAAGTCTCGAAAAACTACGGTTTATACGGGCGCACGAGTTGGGGCATCTCCGGTTGCACCGTTCGTTGCGCCCTTTTTTTCATTGTGACGCTAAAGCTTTCAGAGAACGGAATAAGCAGGGATCACACGAGTCGGAAGCCAATGCGTTTGCCGCTGAACTGCTTATGCCCACCCATTTATTTCTGCCATTAGTACAGTTTCAACCGTTTAATATTGAGCTTTTACAGCGAACGGCTCGGCGTTTTCAAACCAGTTTGACCGCTACCGCTTTTCGATACATGGAGTTAGGCCCGGAGCCTATCGCAGTATTTCATTCATGTAAGGGCCAAATTGAGTGGGCAAACCGAAGCAAGGAATTCTTAGCAAACTATTTGCAAGCCAATAAACCGTTAAATACTCGTTCACTAACTCATCGGTGTTTGGCGGCAGGTACCACACCAATTGAACCTGAGTTAGTGTTGGCTGATGTATGGTTTAATGATCGTAGAATACCCAACGAATTGTTATTTTACGAGGCTTGTGTACCAATTCCGTCAATTAAAGGGGCATTGAGTTTCGTTTGGATGAGCAATCAGTACAAGTCCTGAGAGCGTACTGCGTTCGGAAGCGTATTTAAGCCCCGACGAAGCCATTACTAGCGCAGCTCAAGTACCGGTAAATGCGTAACTTTAATATGTAGTCAACACAAGAGGTATATGCAACCACTCGCCAATCGAACCCCGGAGCGCGTTATGCTTCGGGTAGACCCCGCCCGGAAGGCGGCTTTTCTGGAAATGCTCAAATTGTTTGATTTCGTAGAAGTCGAAACACTGAATATGCAGGTCGACAGATACATCAAAAATGCCCCACAAAACGTACCGCTGACCGACGATGACATCATGCAGGAGGTACAGGCTGCGCGAAAGCAGCCCCGGCGTGGACTCGCCCGGCGTGGACCCCCTAAACAAGCATGAACATTGCGTTCGATGCCAATATTTGGATAAGCTTCACCATCGGCAAGCACTTAGCCGTTCTTAGCTCCATTCTGCTGGATGAGTCGCTGTAGCAGACCATGCAGTTTCATAGTTGCCCGGAGATTCTGGCCGAATACAACATGGTTGTCAAACGCCCCAAACTGAAAAAGTACGTGAAGCCGGAGCGGGTGCAGGAAACCCTGGAACTCATTGCCCTGACTACCGAAGAACACCACCTGACAATAACCGTTGAGGGTTCGCGTGATGTTAAAGACAATTATCTGTTGGCACTGGCCGAAATTGTGCCGCTCGACTATCTGATTACCGGCGACCGCGATCTATTGGTGCTGGAGCAGTGGCAGCAGACGCGCATCATTCCGTTTGCAGCCTTTGAAGAGTTGGTACGCCAGATGAAGCCATAAACAGGTAGTCAGTTATCAACGCTTCTTCAACGATACAGAATAGTGTAGTCCAGACACGACCAATGATTTACGAAGACGAGAGACTATTAAGTTTCCTATACGGACTGGTCGACAAGCAGGCGGATAAGTACGTTGCGGCTTTAGTGGATAAAGTAGTACGAGATCTCCGAAAGATAAAAGTCACCCTGTCCGGCGATGATAGCATTCTGGCCAACTGCTGGGACGAAATCTGTGTGCAGGAACAGGAAGAGCGGTTTTACCTGTGGGAGGCTTATGAAATGACCATCAACGGCGTGATTGAAGGCTGCTTTGAGGAACTGAGCTACTTTGAGAAGCAATGCGTTAATTTTGCGATGCTGCAACAGCTACACGACGACGGAGACCACGATTACGAAGCGATTTATACAGAAGGAATTACAGAGTTCATTTTCAAGCAGGTGTTGGACGAAGCCAAAAGCTATACGAATGTCCGAATTAGGAAGTATCTGGAACCCAATTCTGATGCAGATTAATCTGACGGACAAGACACCGTGAAATGAGCGTCGATTAAACCCACCTCTTTCTCAACAAAATAGATGCAACACGTAAAGACCGTTAAACTCAGTAATGTTATTGAGAACCCAATATCAGGCGAGTGGGGAGAAGATGGCGATTTGGTTAAAGTGCTACGTTCTACCAACTTCACTAATAACGGCTATCTGAATCTATCAGACGTAGTAAGACGGAATGTTTCGCCTAAAAAAGTAGCGCAGAAACAGCTAATGCCAGGAGACACGATTATTGAAAAATCGGGAGGGAGTCCTAATCAGCCAGTTGGCCGGGTTGTGTACTTCGACCAGACAGATGGACCATATTTATGCAGCAATTTTACAAGCGTAATCCGTTCAAAATCGGAGGTTGAAAACCGGTACTTGTTTTGGTTTCTTTTCAATCAACATGCAGCAAAGAATACGCTCAGATACCAGAATAAAACAACAGGTATTATCAATTTACAGCTCACGCGGTATTTAGAGGAATCTCAAATCCCCCTGCCCGACCTCGACACCCAACGCCACATTGCCGCCGTGCTGGATCGGGCCGATGCCCTGCGCCAGAAAGACCGCCAACTGCTGACCTACTACGAGCAACTGCCCCAGGCCGTTTTTCTGGAAATGTTTGGCGATGAGCAGGCCCTAAAGCATCGGTATGAAGCAATCAATTTGTGTGAAGTTGCAGACATCGTATCAGGCGTTACCAAGAACACCAAACAAACCGGCACTAATTACATCGACGTGCCGTATATGCGCGTCGCTAACGTGCAGGATGGACGGATTGACCTGAGCGAAATCAAAACGATCAATGTACCGCCCAGCGATCTCCAGAAATTCCGATTACAGCGCAACGATATTTTATTAACCGAAGGGGGAGACCCGGATAAGTTAGGCCGGGGCGCAGTATGGCACGACGAGATTGCCGATTGCATTCACCAGAATCATATTTTTCGGGTGAGGCCTAACCAGCAACTGGTAAATCCAACATTCCTGAGTTTTTTGATTGGCAGTCGATACGGCAAACGCTACTTTCTGAAAGCGGCCAAGCAGACGACGGGAATTGCGTCTATCAATATGCAACAACTGAAACGCTTTCCGGCTGTTGTTCCGACAATTGATATACAGAATCAGTTCTCACACGCCATTACTGAAATTGAGCAACAGAAGAAATTGGCGATTGCTCAACTGGCCACCAGCGAGGCCTTATTTCAGAGTTTATTGCACAGAGCATTCTCTGAGACTTTAATACTTGATTGAGAGCCTATTTGTTCGGTTATTAGCTGTCTGTGTTAAACCATTCATGCAACAACAATGAATAATCGAGCGAATACTCTTTTAAAAAAGCAGAAGCCGATACTTGCTATACCATTGACAACAGAATTTCCTGAATTGATAGGATTTTCGCTCAATCAGTGGCTGGTAGAGCACCCTTTTAACCCGAACGTCGTGAGTGAAATTGCTACTGAGATCACTAAGTACGTTCGAGGTACGTACCCGCCAAAATCTCAGGCTAATTTTTCAGAATGGTACGTTGGCATTTCAAATGATCCTGATGGTGCTCGTACAGCGTCGCACAAGAAAAGTAAAAATCTGATCAGGTTGCTGCACTACAAAAAGTTTTATGCCTACTCAATGACAAATGCACGCAGAATTGAGATGATGCTTTGTGAAAAATGGGGCCTTGGCCATTGCTCAGTAGCAGGGGGCATCAGAGGAACATCGAAATGGGTGTACGTGTATCACTACGCCAAATCGCCGAGGGCCAAATTAGCTACCCGCTGACCAAACTCGTCACTCAACTGCCTTTGTTATAGTACATTGCATGACTAACTTTTGCTTCCTGACCGACGAATGGGTCACCTTTGCCGAAAATGCCCAAAAGATCGAGTCCTTTGCCCTGTCCGACCCAACCACGTCGGCGGTTTATGCCCGGCGGAGTCTGGAGCAGTGGCTTCGCTGGATTTACGCCCAAGAAACCGACCTGAAACTACCCGATAAAGATGCGCCGTCCCTCGGTGATCTGCTATTTGAGCCGACGTTTAAGGCCTGGGCCGGTCCGCTCTGGCCGGGCCTGAACCTCATCCGAAAAGTGGGCAATGTCGCGGCTCACGAAGGCAATATATCCGTCGAGCAGGCAACGGCGGGTGCCAAATCGGTGTTTGGCCTGGCCCTGATGGTGGCCCGCACTTATGGTCAGAACCCACCCGAACACCGCACGTTTGACGAAAGCCTGCTGACTAAAACGGCCGTTTCGTCGGTACCGTTGCCTACTGTCACCCTATCCCGAACACCCGAAACGCTGGAAAGGGCTTCGGACGAAATTGTTAGCAACGTTCAGCAGACCAAACAAGCCAATCCCCCCATACAAAAAACGGCTGTGCTGTCGGAAGCCGATACGCGCCGATTATACATCGACGTGCAGTTGCAGGAATCCGGTTGGAACCCCGATGCGCCGAATGTTCGGGAGTACATTTTGAACACCGGCGACCGGGCCGATTATGTCCTGTGGGGTGCCGATGGCAAACCGCTGGCCGTGGTAGAGGCTAAACGTACCACCCGCGATCCACGCGATGGGCAGCAGCAGGCCCGGCTTTACGCCGATGCGCTGGAGAGTCAGTTCGGGCAGCGGCCCATCCTGTTTTATACCAACGGCTACGAAACCTGGCTGTGGGACGACCGGCGTTATCCGCCCCGTGCCGTATTGGGTTTTTACAACGCCGACGAATTGTCCCGGCTCATTCAACGGCGGTCGGCCCCGGCCATCAGCAGTCAGCCGCTAAACCTGAGCATTGCCGGTCGGCCGTATCAGCAATTGGTGATTAAGCGCGTATTCGAGGACTTCGACAAACAACACCGCCGGGCCTTGCTCGTGATGGCCACCGGAACGGGCAAAACCCGCGTGTCGGCCGCCATTGTCGATGCCCTCAGCAAAGCGGGCTGGGTGAAGCGGGTGCTGTTTCTGGCCGACCGCAATGCCCTGCTCACCCAGGCCAAGCGCGATTATGGTCGCTATGTCCCCAGCCTGACCACCGTCGATTTGACCAAAGAACCCGATACCGGCGCGGCGCGTGTAGTCTTCTCGACCTACCCGACCATCCTGAACCGGATTGACAGTGCCTGGAAAGACGGTCGGCGGCTCTACGATCCCGGCCATTTCGATCTGGTCATTATCGACGAGGCCCACCGCTCCGTGTATGATAAATATCGGCTGCTGTTCGATTACTTCAATACGCTGTTACTGGGCCTAACCGCCACGCCCAAAGCCGACACCGACCGCGACACCTACCAGTTGTTTGAGCGACCGCAGCACGACCCCACGGCCGCCTACGAACTCGATGAAGCAATTGCGGCTGGCTGGTTAGTACCGCCCCGTGCCTATCCGTTACCGCTGAAATTTCCGCAGCGGGGTGTTCACTACGCCGACCTGAGCGAAGACGAGCAGGAGGAGTATGAACGTAAGTTTTACGACCCCGAAACTGGTACCGTCCCCGAACAGATCGAACCCTCGGCCCTGAACGAATGGCTGTTCAACGCCAGCACGATTGATTTAGTCCTGGACCACCTCATGCAGCAGGGCATCCATATTGAAGGGGGCGATAAGCTGGGCAAAACCATCATTTTCGCCCGGAATCACAAACACGCGCTGTACATCGAAGATCGATTCAATGCGGTCTATCCGCAGCACCGGGGCGGCTTTCTGGAACTGATCGACAACTACTCCAAAGACCCCGAAGAGCAAATTGACCGATTTAAAGTGCCGGAGCAGTTTCCACAGATTGCCGTATCGGTCGATATGCTCGACACGGGTATCGACGTACCCGAAGTGGTTAACTTAGTATTTTTTAAGCCGGTTTATTCGGCTGCCAAGTTCTGGCAGATGATCGGGCGCGGCACCCGGCTGTGCGAAAATTTGTTTGGACTCGGCGAGAACAAGCGGGAGTTTTACATCTTCGACGTGTGCGGCAACTTCGAGTTCTTCAATCAGAAACCCGAAGGCGTTAAAGCCACCCGCTCAACCTCCCTCAGCGAACGTCTGTTTAACCTCCGCGCCGAACTGGCTTACCTGTTGCCCCGGCGCGGCACCACCGAGGAACAGGACCTATTGCCCGTTCTACTCAATAGTCTATACACCCAGGTAGCCGCCCTTAACCCCGACCGCATGGCTGTGCGGCAGGTGCTGCCCCATGTAGAACGGTTCGGGCAACGCGGAGTCTGGAACTACCTCGAAACCGACGAACTGGCCCTGCTCCGCGATCACATTGCACCATTGGTAGCAGAGACCGATACGGAAGAGTCAGCTAAACGCTTCGACCTGCTAACGATTAATCTTCAGGTTGCCTTATTGCAAAAACACCCGTCGCAGGCGCGGCACATCGAGTCGATTCAGGAGTTGGCCCGCCAACTGACCAAACAGGCTCACTTGCCCGCTGTTGCTCCGCACGTGCCGCTGATCCGGGCCGTGCAGCAACCCGACTACTGGACCACTGCCAACGTGAACACCGTTGAATCGCTGCGGGAGGACTTGCGCGGGCTGATAACGTTTATTGATGCCGCCAGCCGGAAAACGGTATTCACCAACTTCCTGGACGAACTGATCGGCCCGGTCGACGCGCTGGAAACCATCGGGCGGTACGGTAATCTGGCTAATCATCACGAGCGCGTGGCCACCATTGTCCGACAGCACACCGACGATCTGGTCATCCACAAACTCCGCCGAAACATCCCGATCACCGCGAATGAGTTGGACCGGCTGAACGAGATGCTTTTTGCCGAATCGGGACTACAGACCAAAGAAGCCTTTGAGCAGGCCGTGGGTCAGCAGCTACTGGGTGTATTTATCCGTCAGATTCTGGGTTTAGAGGCCAATGCAGCCCAACAGGCGTTTGCCGACTTCCTGAATAATGGCCCGTTGAATGCCGGGCAGATGCAATTCATTCAAACCATCATCAGTCGTTTCGTCAGGCATGGCATTGTGGACCGGGCCATGCTGTTCGAGCCACCATTCACCACCCAGCACGATCAGGGTATTGTGGGCGTATTCCCCAACGATGCCAGCCGTATATTTACCATCGTTGAAGACATCAACCGAAACGCAATGGTCGCGTAGAGGCAGCAACAAATTTCTCTATGAACGTGTACGTATCCAACCGACAGGTACGGAATAAAAACTGGTTTCAGTACTCAGATGAACGCTTTGAAAGCATCAAACAGGAACTGAGCCGTGAAGCAAAAGAACATATCCTAAACGTCAATGAGACAGACTACAAAAACTATTTGTACGCAAAATATATATTAACGCTCTTGCACCTTGATGAAGAAACGGCAGTAATCTATCCACCGAGGCAAAAAAAACATGAAGTGCGTGCGCAAGACTATCCCGAGCGCAGACCATATTTTTGGGAATGTACTATTGCTTATCATGTAGAGGGGTCTATTGATTTATGGGGAGTTATTCCAACCGTTTTCAACTTAGGTGGTCGTCCTGATTTTTCAGTATCGGGAAACGTATTGACCTTCTTATTTCGCATCCAGTCACAGAATGCCGAAGAGTTCAAGCGAGAGAAAGAGAGGGCGCTGCAATCGTTAAGGGATCATATAGCGGCTATCAACAATAATGCTACTCAGTTCAATACTGAGTTATCTGGCCGTATTTACAACCTGTTTACGACACTGAAAAACGGATATTTGCAGGAAAATAGCTTTTTTGCCTCTATCAATGTCACACAAAACCCGGACGCTCCCCGAACCTACAGTGTTCCCAGGGTGGAAAAACGGCCACCCATTCAAAAACCAATGGCCACCGCCAAATCATATACGCCGGAGCCAACCGTTGACAGCAAAACATACAGCGACATCATCGACTGTCTGACTCGTGTTGGTCTCTCCATAGAGCGCAAGCCATCACTGTACGTAGATAAAGATGAAGAAGCATTGCGGGACTTATTCCTGATGCAGTTGGAATTGGCTTTTATTGGCGGGACTGCGACAGGTGAAACGTTCAACCGCAGTGGTAAAACGGATATTCTGTTGAAGAACACAGATAACACAAACTTATTCGTTGGTGAATGTAAAGTATGGAAAGGGCCGAAACATTATCTCGAAGCCATTTCACAGCTATTAGAGTACTTGACGTGGGATGACTCGAAGACTGCATTACTCGTGTTTGTCAAAAGCGTCAGCCTATCGACCGTAATTCAAGCCGTAAAGCAGGTGACGCTAACCCATCCCTCAAACGTTAAATTCGTCGGTGTCCGTAGCGAGCGGTTTCTTCAGTTCACGTTTAAATTGCCCCAGGACGACCAAAAACATGTAGCTATCGAAGTAATGCTGTTTCACTTTGACAAAGAAGCGGAGGGAAGAGGATAATTAACGTTTACGCTGAACGGGTTATACCTTCGTACAGCAAGCGTCAGCGAAACGTACGCAACAACTCGACCAATTCATAAACGGTCGTACTGGATTCTTCGGCCGCTGGGTTGCGTGGTGCCGGATTACCCGCTTCGGTGTGTTGATTATACAACCGTCTTGCATTTTCGATGGCCAGCGGTTGACGGTCATACAAGGCCCGAAACATCAGTCGGGCTGTATCAGCGTGTTTGGCGTACTGGAAACCGAGTAAGACAGTCAAGCGGTCGGCGTATTGATTGCGGTGCATCGTTCCAGATATATAATCGAAGTGCAACAGAAACCAGAGTTCAAACGCCTGATTGCTGTATGCTACCTGAAAACCGCTATTCTGAGCCAGTATAATAGCTGTATTGAATACGTTGTTCGGCGTAGCATCTTTGTCGAAAACGACCCAATAATGGTCATATAACTTACCACTATCGGTTTCGGTATCACGGCGTTTGATGGCGGCTCGCACCACAGCCATGGCGTCGCCAGGCGTAACGGGTAATGCCCGAACTGTAGCCGTAGCTAATCGGAATGCGTTGAAATAATGGGGTTCGGTACATTCGCCTTCGCACAAAATCAAAAACGATTCACGCAGAGAACGGAATGCTGGCCGACGCCGAAACGGGCTTCCCTTTTTCGACGGTTTACTCATGCGCTATCGTTTCGCTGGACGATGGCTGGGGATCGAACAGCGCATCGAAATTGCCCAGAAAGGGAATACCGCCGTACTTACCAGCGATGTAATTTTTCTCTAACTGCTCATCATTACGGACTGTCTTACCACCGGGTTTATAGTCGGTGAGGGCGTAGATCTCCGTACCGCCTTTGGCATCTTTTTCGGTGAACCAAATCTGGTCGCGCCGAAACAGGCCCGCGCTTAGCAAGTTTGTGTCATGTGTGGCAAAGATAAACTGAGCGTTGCGCGGGTTCGTCACCGGGCTATTGAATAGTTGTACAATCCGCTGCGTCAGGAGCGGATGCAGTTTAGTATCGAGTTCGTCGGCAATAAGCAGTGAGCCATTCTCCAATTTTAGTAGAATTAGCCCAATTAGATTGAAAAACTTTATTGTTCCCTGCGACTCAAACAAATTAATTGGTGTGATGTGACGCTGAAGTTGTTTAGTTTTTTCATCCCACACCAGCCTAACCGTTTCTATGTCGTATGTAAAGCCAGCACGTTCGGTAGCTATTAATTTCTGCTTGCCATCTATTATGAGGTTGAAGGCAGGTGTTTTTGTTTCCCGGCGATTAATTACTATGTCTTCAATGCCAAAATCAGCCCCTTGGAGGAGGTTTAGTATTTTCTGTTTGTCAATTGGGTCTTCAAGGAACTGAACCGTATATGATCGCCATTGATAATCTTCTGTTCCCTCAATATACCTAACACTGGCGGCCCAGTTTTGGACAACCTGGCAGGTTTCATCATTAAACAAAGAACCTAATTTTAAGAGTAGGGCCGTTTGCGATACCATGCCGTTACTCTGCAATTCCTGTATTTTTTTGTACTGTCGATTCACGCGCAGTTCATTGGTAGTGCGCTCAAACACATACGTTTCCTGCTTCCGCCTAATAAATAACCATTCTGATATAACTACCTGTTGATGCACTTCAAAGCCATACCGATAGTTTAGGCCTTCAACCACAAACACCGCTTCCAGGAGCGTTGGCTCCTCGGCCGTTTGTTGATCGAGAACAAAGGGACTATATGGTCCAACCGCTGAGCCCGTGGGGGAGGAGAGGACAATGCTGTCAATAAAGAAGTCTAAAGCTCGCAGTAAATTACTTTTGCCGCTGGCATTAGCCCCATAGACGACAGCCGTTTTCACCAGATCGAGCTGGTCAGAAACGGTCACCACGTTGTCGGCAAGCGCGTCATCTTTCTCCCGTAGCCCATTGGCCGCGACCAGGCTAAATACCTGCTCGTCTCGCACAGACATGAAGTTCCTTAGCCGGAATTGAACAAGCATAAGCGTAAACGTGTGGTTTTGTCACAAAATAAACGAAAAATTGTTGTAAATACCATTATATTTGACTTCTATACAAGTCCAGATACTAACCATCAATGGAAAGCAAACTGAAGCACCTTGAATTTATTCAGAATTTGATTGCTCGGTTTAATGGCAACGGCTTTTTGATAAAGGGCTGGGCTGTAACATTAGTAGCTGCCTTATTCGCATTAGCTGCAAAAGATGCCAATGAGCGGTACTTGCTTGTAACCTACATGGCGACCATTATTTTCTGGCTATTGGACGCATACTATCTGAGCCAAGAGCGACAATATCGGTGTCTTTACGCACAGATAGCCAGACAAGCAGAAACCGATTTTTCGATGGATGCGCGCCATTATGCTCATGGACGTAATAGATGGATTAATTCGGTATTTGCTCAGACATTAAGCGTCTTTTATGGCTCGTTGGCTGTGCTTCCTATACTGTTATTACTAATCTTCAAACGAGTACTCTGACATGCCCTCAACGCTATATCAACGCCAATTACTCTTCATCAGCCATGCCTTACCTGAAGATAACGAGTTTGTACTATGGCTCGCATCTAGACTACGAAATGAAGGATATCAGGTGTGGTGCGAACTAAATGAGGTGCATGGGGGAGAACATTTTTGGAAGAAAATACAACCAATTATCAGAGACCAAGCGGCAAAGTTCATCTTTGTCGCGTCTCAAGCATCGATTCAGGAAGAAAAAGAAGGAGTGCGCGATGAATGGGACTTCGCCCGGAGTGTAGCCCGTGAGCAAAAACTTCTGGACTTCATTATTCCTATAAATCTCGATGGTGTTAGTAGTAACGCAATCATGGGGATGACTGGCTTAGCTATGTTGCAATTTCAAAACTCCTGGGCGGCTGGCTTTAAAGCACTTGTACGAAAGCTGCAAAAAGACGACGTACCCAGACAAATTGAGGATAGCCCCTTATCAGTAGCTCATTGGTTAAGTAATCGGTATGGACAGCATAATGGGTTTTTCGAGAAAGAAGAATTGTTCTACTCTAATTGGCTCGACTTTCCGACACTACCTGAAGCCTTTTATCTACATGAGTACACAAATAAAGAGCAAGCAGATCTCGCTATCAAGCAGTTACGGATTAGTCAGAGTTTCCCGGTGGTACAACACGAGCGTTATGTCATTACCTTTTCAGAGACACTGCCTGAAATCCATGTCGGCCAAGGTAGCAATGCGTTATTTGGGGCTGCAATTTTCTATGCGAAAGAGCCAACCCCGATATACATAGATGCAATTCTTCATCGAACATACCGCTCTGAGGAGTTTCCTGTCACACGTGACGCGTCTAATTTTTTGGTTCAACTGTTGCGCCAATGTATCCATGATTTCCTCCACAGTGTCGGGTTGAAAGTATACCAATTGGCAAACAGAAATCCGTGTTATTACTATGACAAGGCTTCCGCTGATTCTACTGACAAAACCATTAAATTCGATTATCAGGGAAAGCCCAAATCGAGGCAACTAACGGGAAAATACTATGATGATGTTTGGCACTACGGCATTAGTTTCAATCCACGCCTACGGCCATACCCTTGTATCAGTTTTAAAGGCCACATAGTGTTTTCAAATGATGGGCACACAATTTGGGATGATAAAAAAAAGTTGCACTCGAATCGACGTAGTAAAGGAAAGCGGATGTTTAATGCAGCTTGGCGGGATTTGTGGCTTGCTTTTCTAAATAGCTTATCTGAAGACAGAATGGCATTTTCTATCCCGATCACCAGTGATAATCGCCTGTTGTTTCCTACGCTACCCGTTTTGTTCGTCAGTAGCCGTGGATATCAAGACCCAAGTGATAATGGTCGACTTGTTCCAATAGACAACATTGAAGATGAGCAGGAAGCTGATGATGTTAACGATTTTTTAACGGATGAAATCAGTGACTTGCTTGACAGAGAACCAAATTCTGGTTCAGAGGATATAGGGGATATTTCAGAACTATCAACTCGCCATGAGTACTAAACTTCATTTGAAGATATTACCGGAGCCTCAACTTAAGTTTGCCTACGGCCAATCGCTATCTGATCCTCGCGACGGAATGACATTATTTGGTCCGTTTGATAAGGGTATACCCAATAATTTCTCAGTAGGTATCATTGGTACACCAGATGGTACAATACGATTTAAGCGATGGATGCAGTCGATTCGTAAACCTGTATATCACCAGACTTATGATTTGGCCAAACCTTTCTTTCCTGGGTTTGAGGAGGTATATGGTATTACGTTCAACGATCAGCATTATGCACAAATTATTATAGATGCCGGCGCATTAGAGCGGTTTTATCAATTCAGTGATGACCATGTCCGAATTGCACATATTGTAGATATGTATGTTGATCAGCTTGTATCTTACCAGGATCAAGAAGAACGCAAAGTAGATTTGTGGTTTGTAGTGATACCTGACATGGTTTACAAACTTTGTCGCCCGAAATCATCGGTAAGTGGTCAAGGAACAATCAGCGAAGGAATAAAAAAATCGTATGATCGCTTCAATGAAGGATTATTCGACGATGACAACCAGAAAAAGCTACGTCTTGCTTACCAATACGAAAAGCACTTTCATAATCAGCTAAAAATTAAACTCCTCAAGCATAAAATTCTTACACAAGTTATTAAAGAGAGTACAATTGCTTATCAGGATTTTGTCAATAAGGCCGGGAAGCCAATACGGGATTTAGCAGCTTTCCAGACAGAAATTGTCTGGAGTTTAACGACATCAATATATTACAAAGTAGGTGGTTTGCCTTGGAAGTTGTCTGATATCCGGGATGGTGTTTGTTACATCGGATTAGTTTTTAAAAATGATGAACGACATATAGATCGGCGAATTGCCTGCTGTGCAGCACAGATGTTCTTAGATTCTGGTGACGGTCAAGTGTTTAAAGGGGCTGTTTGGTATGGTCGTACTGAATCGGACAGTGTTCTTGCGTAACTTCCCTCATCAT
>CAXUKO010000026.1:0-74590 GCA_964251665.1 uncultured Cytophagales bacterium | reverse complement strand
CAGTGCTGGCTAACCAGACCGCTACCGTAGGCACGCCGTTTAGCTACATGGTGCCCGCCTTTAGTGGTACCACCCCCATCGCCTACACCGCCAGTGGCCTGCCAGCGGGTCTGCTCTTCGATGCCACCAGCCGGGTTATCTCGGGTACGCCCAGCCTGAGCGGGGTATCAACGGTGACCGTCTCAGCCTCTAACGCAGCAGGGATGAGCAGTGGGCAGTTCACCATCACCGTGAGTGCTTCGGCTACTCAACCAACCGGTCCGGCGACGCTGACCATTACCTCCTTCAACTGCTTCAGCACCAACGGTGCCCTGAGCAGTGTGGACTTTGTGGTGGGCTACAGCAACGGCACCTTCACTCCGGCCCTGCCCGATTTGTTCATCAATGGGGTAACCATCACCGGTCAGTTAGGCCAGACCTACAGCTTCCCCTTTGATCAGAACCAGAGTACGCTGCCTATCGCCGACCAGGCTACTCGTTCGGTGTACTTCGTGTGGAACTTCCGCCAGGCCTGCACTACCCGGCCCGTACCCACGCGACTGGCCGCCGATCCGGTAGCGCCCCTGCAGCTGCGGGTGCTGGGTAACCCCGTCAGGGAAACCCTGGAGGTCGAGGTCACGGGGGCTGAAGGACAACCGCTGTTACTCCAGTTGATTAACACGAACGGCAATGTATTGGAAGATCGGCTGATCGACCGGGCCAATCCCGTCGAAAAGCACCGCTTTGACGTCTATCGACAAGCAACAGGGCTTCTATTACTGCGAGCTACTGCAGGTCAACAAACACAAACCGTTAAAGTGTTGAAGAAATAAATCCGCAACGGATTTGGCAAAAAGGGTCAGTAGCTATCTGCTGGCCCTTTTTTGGTAGTAAGCGACTGAAAACATATAAAAAAAGACCGCATAAAAAATTTTATAAAATAGTGTGGTGTTATTTGCTCTAAAGCTGTTACCTTGCAGAGGTTATTTTAAAAAATACAATGCAAACAGGAACAGTAAAGTTTTTTAATGAATCGAAAGGATTCGGTTTCATTAAACCCGAAGATGGCGGTGACGACATCTTCGTTCATGCGTCGGGCCTTATTGACCAGATCCGCGAGAACGACAAGGTTAAGTTCGAAGTAGAACGTGGCAAAAAAGGCTTGAACGCGGTAAACGTGGAGCTAGTTTAGTCTGAATACGAAGAGCTTATCGGTAAAAACACGCTTCACGGCGTGTTTTTTTCGTTTTATGGCAAACCTGTAAGGCATTTCGTGCCTTACAGGTTATTTTTTGTAACGCCCCTCCCCTGCTAACAATGCCCAATACGATACGCACTGGCCATACTGGTGTTCATTATGAACTGTTTGTCCGCGCCTTCGCTGACACCAATGGAGATGGCATTGGCGACCTGAACGGTGTTATTGCCAAACTGGATTACCTGCGTGATCTCGGCATCGCCTGTATCTGGCTGATGCCCGTTCATGCTTCACTCTCCTATCATAAATACGACGTTACGGATTATTACAGCATTGATCCTGAATATGGTACGCTGGACGACTACCGACGCTTCGTGCAGGAAGCCCATAGCCGGGGCATGACGGTACTACTCGATTTTGTGATCAATCACACCAGCACCCGGCATCCGTGGTTTATTGAATCGGCGAAAGGGCCGGATAATCCTTACCGCGACTGGTACGTCTGGATGTCGCCAAAGGCCATCAAAAAACTCAATATCGCCACCCGCGAGATTACTGCTGATTCGCAGGAACGGAACCCCTGGCATGCGGTTAAAGGGACTGCGTCTGACGAAAAATACTATGCCCTGTTCTGGAGCGGCATGCCAGATCTTAACTTCGATCATCCGCCCGTCCGTGAGGCTATCTACGCTGCGGGCCGGTTCTGGCTTACAAACATTGGTGTAGATGGCTTCCGGCTGGATGCCGCCCGCCATATTTACCCCGATTGGGAGGAGCCGAAAAACCACGCATTCTGGGAAGAATTTGGCCGCGTTATGGATGAAGCCAAACCGGGTGCCTATACGGTTGGTGAGGTCTGGACCCGCCCTGAACGCGTTGCTCCTTATTTCCGAGGGTTGAAGGCTAACTTCGATTTTGACCTCTGTCTGTCTCTTTATGAAATAATCCGCAATGAAGACGATACCGAAGACCTGATTGAGTACCTGACTTACAACGAAACGGTTTTTAACCGGGTGAATCCGCAGTTTATCAACGCCATCATGCTCTCAAATCACGATCAGGAGCGGGTCGGGAGTCAGTTACGCGGCAATCTGAACCACCTGAAAGTAGCCGCTAATCTGCTGCTCACGCTACCCGGCAACCCCTACCTCTACTATGGCGAAGAAATCGGGATGCTGGGTCGGAAACCGGACGAATCCATTCGGGAACCCTTTTTGTGGGATGCAGGCAGGAAAGATCCGATTCGTGCCCGCTGGCGGCAGGCACGTTATTCCACGAGCCGCACGGTGACGCCCCTGGCTCAGCAGCAGGCGGACCCCACCTCACTCTATTCGCACTACAAACGCCTGATTCACTTTCGGAACAGCCATCCGGTACTGAACGATAACCTCAGCCGGACAGAGCAGACGGGCATCCGGCAGCAGGGCGTAATTGCCTTCATTCGTCGATCATCCGGCGGGCAGGCGGTTTTGGTCGTGCAAAATCTGACGGCTAAACCAGTGCAGGTCATGCTGCCGGTTCCGCTACAGACTTATCAGACCATTCGTTGGGGGAATACAGCCGGTGTAACGCTGATTGACGGTCAGCTCATGATGATTGGCTACGGCTGTGTGGTTGTTGAATAAGCAATCAGGCCTATCTTTGTCAAATTCTTTCGCCTATGTCTTCACTCAGTACCCGCCACCTGCTGGGCATTAAAGACCTGACCGAGACCGACATCCAATTGATTCTGGAGACGGCTGGTCAATTCAAGGAAGTCATTAACCGCCCCATTAAGAAAGTGCCCTCGCTGCGGGACGTGACCATTGCCAACGTTTTTTTCGAGAATTCGACCCGCACACGGCTGTCATTTGAGCTGGCCGAAAAGCGGCTCTCGGCGGACGTTGTGAACTTCTCAGCCTCCGGTTCTTCGGTAAAAAAAGGCGAAACCCTGCTGGATACGGTCAACAACATTCTGGCCATGAAAGTGGATATGATCGTAATGCGCCACAGCAGCCCCGGTGCCCCGCATTACCTGTCTACCCGCATACCGGCTAACGTCGTCAACGCGGGCGACGGCACGCATGAACACCCGACGCAGGCCCTGCTCGACTCGTTCTCAATGCGCGAAAAACTCGGTGATCTGGCCGGGAAACGCATCGCCATCATCGGCGACATTACCCACTCGCGGGTAGCCTTATCCAACATTGTCTGTCTGCAAAAACAGGGCGCGGAGGTAATGGTTTGTGGACCTACCACACTCATTCCCAAGCACATGAACGAACTGGGCGTGAAAGTAAGCCACAACGTCCGTGAAGCGCTGGCCTGGTGCGATGTGGCCAATGTACTACGCATTCAACTGGAGCGGCAGCAGATCAAATACTTCCCTTCGTTGCGGGAGTATTCACTCTATTATGGCATCAACAAACAGATGCTTGACGACCTCGATCGCCCCATTGTGCTGATGCACCCAGGCCCCATCAACCGGGGTGTCGAACTAACCTCCGACGCAGCCGATTCAAGCCATTCCATCATCCTAGATCAGGTCGAAAACGGGGTAGCTGTCCGCATGGCCGTGCTGTTTCTGCTGGCACAATTGTAAGTTCACCAGCCGAGATAGCCCTCGGGCGTAACGCCTTTCAGCCGCAGATACACCATACATTGCCCCCGATGGTGGATAATGTGGTTTTCCATGGCATAAAGTAGCCGCCAGTTTGGCATTTTACTACCCAGGTAGTCGTCCTGCTCCATAAGTTTAGCATCGGGTAGCGCAATTATAGTTTGTCGGACAAACGCGTACAGGGCTTTCAGTTCATCAAGCACCTGCGGTTTGGTCATCGCTTTTGGCAATTCGCGCATCTGGAAAGGATTAGGAACACTCAGCCGACCCACCAGTTGGCTGGTCGTGAACTGACAGCAGTGCCGCCACTGCTCGGCAAAAGTCATGGCTTCGGGGGTATATTTAAAGTCGAATGAGTCGGCGGGCATCTGTCCAGCGGTGAGTAAGGTTATTTTTTCGGACATAGCCCAAGCTTCGAGCAGTTCCCGGCGTACGCGCTGTGGTTCAGTTTCGAGGTCGGTAATGCCAGGTTTCGCTAAGGCGACGGCTGGTAGCAGACTTAAGCCTACAAGATTTCTGAGGAAAGAGAGTCGGTTCATGGCGGTAGCTAGTTAGCAGGGTTAGCGTGTTAATTACTGACCAATCAGGCTGATGGCAACAGTTTTAGACGCGTTTAAGTCAAAGGCCGACTCTTTAAAAGACGGTGGACCCATCAGCATTTTTACGTTCGAGAAGCCGAATGGTTCAGCCGCCTGACCCGAAAAATCCAGTTTCTGATTATCATTCAAATCCTGAAACACCTTAACGGCATACTGCCCGGCAGGAAGGCCCTCAAAGTTGACCTGAAAGTCGCCGGTGGCAGGTACCGTAATGCGCGTTTTACGGTAGGAGTTCCCGTTGAAGTCAGCCGCATCGTTGACTAACCCAACATAAAGCATTCCCGTACGTTTGGCAACGTTGGTAAAGCTAACGGTCAGTTTGTACGTTGCCGAATCGCCCGGAACGGCGCTGGGTAAGTGGGATGATGTAGCGGCTAAAGCGGTAATAAACGAAGCGGTAAACAGAGCGGAGGCAATCAGCATTGTTTTCATGGCGTTTGTCTTCTGGTTTGTGATGCCGGGCGTTGTTGTCCGACAATACAAACCTACGCCCGCTCCAGAACCTGCTCCAAATTGAAGGGATGAACTGCCCCGTTTTGGGATGATTAGCAGATTTGGGACGAATGGTGGGGTAAATGGGGCTGTTTCAGGCTTCTTCGGTCTGTAATTGTTTCTCGTATAGCTCCCGGTAAGCACCATTCAAAGCGGTCAGTTCACTGTGAGTTCCCTGCTCGATAATCTCGCCATCGTTGATCATAATGATAAAATCGGCGAGTTTAGCGGACGATACCCGGTGTGAAATAATCACCGACGTCCGGTTCTCCATAATCCCTTTCAGGTTATTTAAAATGATGTTTTCGGTGTTGGTATCGACGGCGGACAAACAGTCATCCAAAATTAGGATGCGGGGATCGCGGGCGATGGCACGGGCAATGCTCAGACGCTGCTTCTGACCACCCGACAGCGTGATGCCACGCTCGCCAATGCGGGTGTCAAACCCTTCAGGAAAATCAACAATATTCTGGTAAAGATCAGCATCCCGCACAGCCTGCTCGACCCGTTCCTGCGGCATGTCGGGTTTGCCAAACCGGACGTTGTTACTGATGCTTTCCGAAAACAAAAACACATCCTGTGGTACGTAACCAAGTTGGCTCCGTAAACTCGTCAGGTTGTAATCCATAATCGGTACACCATCCACCCGAATATCGCCCGACGTAGTATCGTACATTCGTGTCAGCAGGTTAGCAATGGTGCTCTTACCCGATCCGGTTGTTCCCAGGATAGCCACCGTCTCGCCCGCCCGCACATGCATGGAGAAGTCTTTCAACGCCACAATACCCGAATCGGGATACACAAACCGGACGTGATTAAACACAACATCGCCCTTAATCGGCTGCGAGACATTCTTTATCGAAACAATGTTGGTTTTGATGCGCAGAAACTCGTTGATGCGTTCCTGCGACGCGGCCGCCCGCTGAATCTGACTCGTTGTCCAGCCGAGGGCCATCACCGGGAACGTGAGCATACTGACGTATAGGATGAACTCGGTAATATTACCCGGTGTCAGACGGCCCGCCAGAATTTCCTGCCCGCCCACGTACACGACCAGCACGTTACTTAGGCCAACCAGTAACAGGACCAACGGATTAAACAGCGCGTCGACCATTGTCATTTTCAGCGACTTCTGCCGGTATTCGTTGCTCTCTTTCTCGAAATTAGCCGCTGAGTTATCCTCCTGCACAAACGCTTTCAGCACCCGGATGCCCGAAAATGCCTCCTGCACGAACGTGGAAAGACGCGACAGACTCCGCTGAATTTCTTCCGAACGTCGAATTACAATGCTGTTTACAATGTAAATCCCAACCGACAGTACCGGTAGCGGTAACAGCACATACAGCGACAGCCGCGCGTTGATGGACACCATGTAGCCAATGACGAGAATAAACAATACGATCAGGTTCAAGCCGTACATGATCGACGGACCCGCGTACATCCTGACCTTGCCCACATCTTCGGAGATGCGGGCCATCAGGTCACCGGTGCTGTTTTGGCGGTAAAAGGCTAGCGGTAAGGTCTGATAATGATCGTAGATTTCGTTTTTGAGATCAAACTCTATGTGGCGCGACATCACAATCAGGGTCTGGCGCACCAGAAATAGAAAAAAGCCTTTCAGCAGCGCCAGACCCAAAATGAGCAGGCCGTAGAGCAGAATGCTGAACGCAAAAATGTCGTATAAAGATGTTTGTAAAGACGATTTATCGTAGAGGTAATAGATGTCCAGTGTCTCGCGAACCAGGTCTAAGGCGTAACGAACCAGTTGAGCCGGAAAAATCCCGAACAGGTTGGAAACGATGGTAAAAACGGTACCCCAGATCAGGTACCATTTATACTTGAGGAAGTATTTATTGAGATGGGAAAGTGCTTTCACGCGGTAAAACTGGCTTTTCGGATTAACACGGGCCAAAGTTGAAAGGTTGCAGGGATGGAACGCGGATTAGGCAGATACCTGCGGTAGCGCGGATATGAACGGATCTAAAATTCCTCTTTCTTATCCGTTTTTATCCGCGCTACCGCAGGTATCCGCCCAATCCGCGTTCCAATTGCAGTTCCAGTCTAAAAACCGTATTTTTGCGGTCGATTTTAAAACAGTTCTTTTTCATAGCGGGTAGTACAACCACACCCATAGCGGCCGAAGCGGTATGTTGAGCAGACGATTATTACGTATTAAAGTGATGCAGGCCCTATACGCCCTCCGGCAAGCCGATGCCTCAGATCAACAACTGGCGCTGGATGGCATCTCCGATCTTTTTCAGCCGGACCTTAACTCGATGAAGCCGCAGAACCGGCAGCAGCTTGAAGGATTCCGAAAATTAGCTACCCTTTTATTTGAGGAAGGCGTTCGGGCGCAGAAGACAGCAACCGATGACGATAAAGAAACCCCAAAATCCGTATTGAAAGCCGCTAATGATGCGTTGCTATACTACCGGAATACTATTCGGAAGGATAAGGAACGTCTGGGGCAGCAGTTAATCAGCGAAGTACAGGGCATTTATGATGACTATCTGCTCGTATTATTACTGCTGGTTGAACTGGGGCACGTAGCCCGGCTCGATAACGAACGCGTGTATCCCGACCCGGACGAAACGCCGTTCATCTACGAATCCGACCTGAACGATAATATCGTGGTGCAGGCGTTACTGGCCCACAAGCCTTTGGAAACAGAGCGTATCCGGCGGAATGTGTCGTGGGCGGAAGAGCAGGGGTTTATCCGTAAAGCGTACCGCGAAGTGCTGAAGACCGATGAAACGTACATCGCCTATTGTAAGGAGCGCACCCACACACCGGAGGAGGACCACACCCTGGCCCAGTATGTGCTGCGTCAACTGATTTTCAAGCACGAAACGTTTAAAGACCTGCTTGCCGAAATGGACCTGAGTTGGGTAGAAAACAGTGAAGTGGTGCGCGGATTGGCTACCCGGACACTAAAATCAGTTAATAGTGCGAAAGGACTGAGTTTAGAACCGCTGACCGACGACTGGGACGAGGATCAGCTTTTTCTGAACACACTCTTTCAGAAAGCACTGGAAAACGACGCAGCATACGAACAGTTACTGAGTGATCAGCTTCAAAACTGGGACGTTGAACGGGTAGCCGTGATCGACCGGATTATCCTGAAACTCGCTACCACTGAGTTGCTTAACTTTCCGGGCATACCAACCAAAGTGACCATCAACGAATATATCGACCTGGCCAAGCAGTACAGCACGCCCAAAAGCGGTAAATTTGTAAACGGTATTCTGGACAATCTGTCCGAAAAACTGACAACCTCCGGGCAACTTCGTAAAAGTGGCCGGGGCTTGATTGACAACAAATAATTTACCGGATACTGATGGAACGCAGATTTTTAAGATTCTTCTGATTTAAGAATGATTTGTTGACAAATTATAACGACTCATACTAATATTAAAAATCTGCGTTCTCTTGTATTCTTAATATTGACAACAGACCACAAACCTTAACAACAATGAGCAGAACCGGCCGCGAACTGGCATTTTTTCTGACCGGATGCGCTACAGGCGCACTATTGGGCTTGCTGTATGCCCCCGAAGAAGGTAAAGCAACCCGCGATAAACTCTCGTACCGGCTCTCGAAATACCGGGGGCAGATTCAGCAACTAGTGAATGAACTGCTGGAAAACGCCGAATTGCCCGAGAACCTGTCCAAATCAGAAGGGCAGCGGGTAGTGAACGACGCCCGCGAGAAGGCCGAGCGGCTCCTTGAAGACGTGGATCGGCTGATGGCACAAATCAAAAGTCAGAATGCATAAAGCAACCCGGACGCCTACATTTGGTTTTTATACTGAAACGACCGGACGTGGGCGTCTGGGTTACGGGTTACTTATGAAACACTGGATTTATATCGGGCTGCTGGCCTGCGCGGGCGCGGGTTTATTGTCCTGCGACAATCGGAAAGCCGCCGAGGCTGCTCAAGCCACCGTTGCGGAGAAATTACCCCGGATTACCCTGGCCGAAAAAGGCGTATTCAACTTCGGTACCATTACGGAAGGCGACACGGTCGAACATGTTTTCAGGTTCAAGAACACAGGTGAGTTTCCGTTGATTATCAATAATGTAACGGCTTCGTGCGGCTGCACCACACCCGAATGGCCACGGGAGCCGGTAGCACCGGGCGCATCTTCATCTGTGCGGGTGCGGTTCAACAGCCGGAACAAAGGTGGCGTTCAGAACAAAACCGTGTCGATTTACGCCAATACCAACCCGTCCGTTACGGACCTGGCCTTTACCGTTGTGGTAAACCCAAAGGCTGATTCAGCAAAAAATGCATCCCATTAATTTAACCCATTAACTCACTTAACCAATGTATTCATTATTGCTTCAGGCACAGGCGCAACCTACGGGGCTGGCCGCTTACAGTCAGTTTATCCTGATGGGAGGTATTCTGGTCGTTATGTATTTCTTTATGATCCGCCCGCAACAGAAAAAGCAGAAAGACCAAAAGACCTTTATCGAGAGTATCAAAAAAGGCGATTCGGTCGTAACTATCGGCGGACTGCATGGCAAAATCGTTTCCGTTGACGCAACGACCGTTACCATTGACGTGGATCGGGGCGTAAAATTAACATTTGAGAAAACGGCCATCTCCCGCGATGCGTCGTCGACACCCACGACTCCTACCACACAGGCATAACCGTTTCTTGTGTCGCTCCCATCATCATCTCCATCTTCGTTTCAATGGCTGAAAGGGCTTGCCTGTCTGGCCATTGCAACGGTGTTCTGGGTTCTGAATGCCCTCAACCGCAACAGCTACTCGCAAAACGTCGAGTTTCCGCTGCGGTTTGTGTATAACGACTCCTTATTCGTTCCGACCACGCCCCTGCCCCGCACCGTAACCGTTAATGTTTCGGGGGATGGCTGGGGTTTGCTTGGTCACTCCTGGCTACCGTTTCGGACGGAGCCGATAAATTACGAAGTAAAAAATCCGCTACAGGCCTCGGTTATCAGCACGCCATCCCTGGCGGCATCGCTGGCCGAACAGATTAAAAACCTGCGGGTCAACTATGTCGTGGCCGATACGCTGGCCCTGGGCTTCGACCGGCGGCTGGCCAAAACGATCCGGCTGGTAGCCGACAGTACGCACATCAACCTGGCCCCGCGTATGGTTGTATCGAGTGTTATCAACCTGACTCCGGCTACCATTCAGGTAGAGGGGCCGGAGCGGCTGGTGAAGGGGTTTGCGGACACGCTCGTGGTTCGAATTCCGGGTAAGCGCATCAGCATGGACTACGACGAAGAACTGCCGATCAACAATTACCGCCATCCACTGATCCGCAGTAGTGCCAACCGGGTAGCGGTAAGTTTCGAGGTGGCCGAGTTATTATCCGTACCCGAAACGACCCCTCCTCCGACTATAGCGCCGACAGCCCCAACACCTGCTCCTGCCGCGAAGAAACCCCTTAAATCGGGCAAGAAGCGTAAATAAGCAATGTTCATCCTGCTCAGGCTTAGTCGAGTTACGCCGTACCTCCCAGGTACGGCGTAACTCGACTAAGCCTGAGAAAACAGACGTAACTCCCTATGGCTCCCCTGCAAATCGGCGTAACGGGTGGTATCGGCTCCGGCAAAAGTGTCGTCTGCCGGGTATTCAGCGCTTTGGGCGTTCCCATCTACGAAGCCGATTCACAGGCTAAATGGCTCACCAACCATGATCCTGCTCTGCGGGCTGACATTCTGAATCTGCTCGGCCCGGAAGCGTACACAACAGATCCGTCCGAACCAGAATCAGGCGTATATAACACGGCATGGGTAGCGGCACAAGTATTTGCTAACCCAACCCTGCTTACGCAACTGAATAAGCTGATTCACCCCCGCGTGATGGCCGACACCGAAACATGGGTAGCCCAGCATGCCCATCAGTCATACGTCATTAAGGAAGCTGCTATTATGCGGGCGGCTGGCGACCACAATACACTCGATAAAGTAATTGTTGTTACGGCCCCCATTGATCTGCGGATTGCCCGAATCAGGCAACGCGACCCCCACCGCTCCGAGACTGACATCCGAAACATCATTGACCGGCAGGTGAGTGACGCAGACCGGTTGAAAATTGCTGACTATGTTGTGCGAAATGATGAAACTGAGTTGCTTTTACCACAGCTTGTGCGGCTTCATGAGCTGTTTATAATGATGTCGGGTTCTTAAACCCGGCACATTCGTGGTTACCCTGATATCGGGTTCTTGAACCCGACATCACATTATTGGTTGGAAAACCCGCAAGTGGGTGTATTTTCAACCCTATGAAAAAAACGATTACCCTCCTGTCTGCCTGTGCCGTTAGCTTCGCGCTGGGCGCCCTCATCACCAGCGACGATCCTAAAAAGCCCCTGACAGCCGATATGGCCGCGGTGGCCTCCCGTCTGTTCGGGCTTGAATTTACGCCCGCCGAGCGCGATTCGATGATGGATAACCTCAATCGCAACCGTGACTCCTACGAAGCCCTGCGTAAAATCGACCTCACAAATGATGTGGCTCCAGCCCTGGTATTCAACCCGATCCCGGCTGGATTCGTCATGCCAACGGGTACTAACTCGCTGAAACAAAGTCCGCTTACCGGCACCAAACTTCCCGCTAATCGCGATGAGCTGGCATTTTACACCGTTGCACAGCTCGGCGAACTGATTCGGACGAAGCAGATTTCGTCGGAAGATCTGACTCGTTTTTTCCTGAACCGGCTCAAAACGGGCGGGGCCAGTCTTTTCAACGTAATTACCCTAACCGAAGACCTTGCCCTGGCACAGGCTAAACGCGCTGACGCCGACCTAAAAGCGGGTAAGTATCACGGTCCTCTGCACGGTATTCCGTACGGGGCAAAAGATCTGCTGGCGAAAACCGGCTATAAAACGACCTGGGGCTCGGTACCGTATAAAGATCAGACCATCAACTACGACGCTACGGTAGTTCAGCGGCTCGAAGCAGCCGGTGCCGTACTTTGTGCCAAACTGGCGGTGGGTGAACTGGCCATGGGCGACGTCTGGTTCGGGGGCATGAGCCGCAATCCGTGGAAACCCGAAACCGGGTCGAGCGGGTCGTCGGCGGGGTCAGCTTCGACTGTGTCAGCCGGTCTACTTCCTTTCGCGATTGGCACCGAAACACTGGGGTCAATTGTATCGCCGTCTACGGTTTGCGGGGTTACCAGCATTCGCCCAACTTATGGCCGGGTTAGTAAACACGGGGCAATGGCGCTGAGCTGGAGTATGGATAAGATTGGACCAATGACCCGTTCGGTGGAAGACTGTGCGCTAATTCTCAATGCCATTCAGGGGCCGGACGGTAAGGATGCATCTGTTATCAAAGCGCCTTTTACGTATACGCCACTGGCATCACTTAAGGGCCAGAAAATTGGCTATGTCAAGAAAGCGTTCGATAGTAAATATCTAAACCATGCCAATGACTCCAGCACGCTGGCAACGTTGACTAAACTCGGGGCGGAACTGGTTCCTATCGAACTACCGGCTTACCCATATGGAGCCATGACCATTGTCCTGAGTGCCGAAGCTGGAGCTGCTTTCGATGAACTAACCCGGTCGGGAAAAGATGATCTGATGGTGCGGCAGTTAAAAAATGCCTGGCCCAACTCGTTCCGGTCGTCACGGTTCATCCCGGCAGTGGAATACGTTCAGGCCAACCGGATTCGAACGAAGCTCATCAACGATATGCATCAGGTGTTAACCAAAGCGGGCGTCGATGTGTACATCAGCCCGACTTACGCCGGGGGCAACCTGACTATGACTAACCTGACGGGTCACCCCTGCGTGGTACTGCCCAATGGATTCACAAAGGAAAACACGCCAACGAGTGTTACGTTTCTTGGTCAGTTATTCAACGAAGGCAAAGTGCTGGCCGTAGCCAAAGCCTATCAGGACGCAACCGATTTCCACAAAAAGCACCCGACGCTTCAATAATCGCAGTTTAGTAGACATAAAAGAGCCGCTTCAGTTATAACGGAAGCGGCTCTTTTACACTTATGGGTAGCAGTTACTAATTAAATTGATGCTCGTACCGAGACACAAAAAGACAATTTTCGGTTATTAGCTGGCATACAAAATGAGCCTTTCCTATGACGCCTTACACCATTCCCGACCAGACTCGTATTGGCCATATTCACCTGAAAGTGGCCGACCTCGACCGGGCTCTGGCCTTCTACCGTGACCTGCTCGGCTTTACCGTTACCACCATGTACGGCGATCAGGCAGCTTTTATTTCGGCGGGTGGTTATCATCACCATATCGGGCTGAATACATGGTATAGTAAAGGTTCTCCACCGGCTCCGACGCGGGCAGCAGGGTTGTTTCACACGGCGATTCTTTACCCAACCCGGCAGGATCTGGCGGTAGCTCTACAGCGATTGATCGACGTGAAGTATCCCATTACCGGCGCGTCGGATCATGGGGTGTCGGAAGCCATTTATCTAAATGATCCTGACCATAACGGAGTCGAGCTGTATTGGGACCGCCCGGCTGATCAGTGGCCCCGCAAACCCGATGGCTCCCTTGAGATGTACACGCAACCCTTAGACCTGGAAGGACTGCTGCGTGAATTACCACAGGCGATCTAACCAGTACTTTCTGAGTTACGCCATACCTTCAAGGTATGGCGTAACTCAGAACATGAAGGAGTGTCTTTATTTACCTTACCCATCCCGGCGACGGCCTGGAAACCCGCCGTTTCCATTGGCACCCGGCGGGGTAAACTGACCATCGGGCCGGGCTGGGGCTGCTGCCGCTTTAAATTGGCGGAGACTGTAGGTAAATGTCAGCAGAAAGTACCGCTGCAACACCAGCGACTGGCTGTTCTGAACGTAGGTATCGGTTTGGGTAACGCTTAAACTGTTGTTCTGCTTCAGTAAGTCAAAGGCTGAAATCCGTAGATCACCACGCTGGTCTTTCAGGAACTTCTTACCGACAGCGGCATTCAACAGCGTGTATTGCTGATCGACACTTCCCGAAAACCCTTTATAACGCTGATTATTTATGTCAGCCTGAAATACCAGACCCGGCCCAAAAATCCAGTTGATACGGCCGCTGATCACGCTGTAGTAATACGTGTTGTTCAACTGGGGCTGAATCGTGTTTTTGACCTCATTGAAGTTACCCGTGTAGGAGGCCGAAAAGTCCAGTTTCTCGCTGATATTGCTGCTCAGCACAACGCCTTCGGTCCAGGTGGTGGTACGGGCCAGATTCAGGCGTCCATTTATGCTACCCGGCGTCTGACTATATCCATTTCCTGCGTTCAGGCTTAGGTTTAGTTTGGCAACCTTAATGGGAAAGCTGTACGTCAGAAACGTGCGCATCGCCCATAATCCGTTCAGATTAATCGGCCGGGATAGCTGAACACCCCGTCCCACCCGAACACCACTAATGAGCTGCGACGTGTCGGTGCCGATGTTCGTGGCATTGGCAATGTAATTGTTGGTGGCATTCCCGCTAAGCAGAATGAACAGGCTGCGCGATTTAGTGGGTTTCGTCAGCGTATACCGCGCCTGAACGTTATGGCTGTACGACTGCTTCAGGTCTGGATTACCGAGCGTTAAAAACAGCGGATTTGAGTTATCGAGCACGTTTTGCAGTTGGGTCACTGACGGGGCCTGCGTATTGGTGCGGTAGTTCACCCGCAACCGGGCGTCGGTAGTCAGCCGATAGTCAAACGTCGCCGACGGCAGGAGGTTGTTGAACGTCGCCCGAACGTGGTTGACGCGAGGAAACGTCTGATCGCTGATCAGATCGGCCCGCTGATAGGTCAGGTTGGCATTGAGACCCGCTTTCGGATTCCGGAAGTTGTAGCCTACCCCCGCCTGGTTGGTCAGGTAATCATTCTGGAAGGTATTGGATAACTGTAAATTCAGGGAGTCGTATCGGTTCGTAAGCGGATTTAACCGGTTTGTACGGCGATCAGAATTGCTGTTTCGATAGGAGACATTATAATTCAACTGCAACTGACTGAATTTGCCCAGGGGTTCTGTAAATGCTGTATTGAGCGACAACTGATAACTCGGCGAACTGACATGCGTTTGCTGGTCGATCCGCTGACTCCGGGTGCTATCAGTAAAGTACTCATTCAGCGACATCTGCGTGTTATTATTGGTCTGCTTTGCCACGTCACTGCCTAAATTCAGCGAGAGGGACCGGCCACGTTTGGCAAACCGATGCCGGAACAGGATGTTATTGGCAAAGTCGTAGCCCTGATTCCGCGACGTATAATTGCTGGTCGACCGGTTGAGCAACGCACTGTCGGGCGGCACAATGGGATTAAAACTGTTGCCCGCTCCGGGGTTCAGCAACGTGCTGTCATTGGAAAGATACGTGATGCCGTTCACGCCACTCGTTGAGTTTGTATTTTGAAACCGAACGCGGGGCGTTATCAGCAGCGAATTATTGGAGTTAATGGTGTATTCGAGCCGGAAATCGAACCGATGGTTGTAGTTTTCACTGCTGGTCTGGCTGTTTTCCTGATAAAACTGACTGGCGTCACCGGTCAGGAAATACCGCCGAAACTGCGTCTGTACGTTGCGGTTATTACTATTGTTAAAGAAATAGCTGCCCCGAAACGTTACGTGCTTCCCCCAGTCGTCGGAGAAATTGATACCCAGCGAGTTAGTCTTGTTAATACCCGACTGCTGCCCCACCTGAAAATTATTGCCACCGCCCGGTGCTCCACCGCCACCGGTGCCGCCCCGGCCTCCGCCACCACCCCGCCCTCCAGCGTTGCCGCCCCCGGCATTGGTAACACCCAGCAGGTCCTGACTAGCAAAATTTTGCTGGTTGATGTTGTTGCTCAGCCCGATCACCGACAGCCGACGCGCACCCTTAAACTGGTTTACATTACCGCCAGCCGTATAGACTCCATTGGTACCGGCTCCAGCGTACACCCGTCCGAACAAACCATTCTGCCGATCGCCACGGGTCACGATGTTGATGGTTTTGGTGGTGTTGCCATCGTTGAAACCCGTAAACTGTGACTGGTCGCTCTGCCTGTCAAACACTTCAATTTTATCGACTACCTCAGCGGGCAGGTTGCGCAGGGCAATAGTGGGGTCATCGCCAAAGAAAACTTTTCCATCTACCAGCACCTGCTGTACCGTTTCGCCCTGCGCCGTTACCGTCCCGTTTTCGACCGTGATTCCCGGCATTTTACGGACCAGATCTTCGGTGTTGGCGTCTCGGGTTACCTTAAAAGCGTTGGCGTTCAGTTGCAGCGTGTCGCCCTTCATCTGCGACGCGGACACCTGCCCTTTCACAACGACTTCCTTTAACGTGCGCGAATCTTCGGTCATGGTCAGATCCCCCAGATTCTGAACCGGCTGTCTGACGGTAATCAGCTGACCCAGATCCTGATAGCCAAGGTACGTTGCCCGAAGTCGGTACGCCTGCGGACTGATGTCAGTTATGGTAAACACCCCGGCGGTATCGCTAAGGGCATATTTTTTGATCGTCGAATCGGCCTGAGCGGTCAGAATGATCGGCACACCGATCAGCGCGCTTTTCTTGGTATCGACAATCCGACCCGTGAGTTGACTGCGCCCCGCTACAGATGTGGGCTGTGGAGCGGGCGTTTGGGCTGTGGTGGCCTGCGTTGTAGCAGCCTGTGGTATGGTATCCGGTGGTGTGGCCGGTGTTTGCCCGGTTGCCAACGCGAGTGTTACCGAGGTCGAATCCTGATTCATGGGTAACGTGCCCAGGTCCTGAACCGGCTGACTGATGGTGATGACCAGACTCAGGTTCTGATAGCCGGGATACGTTGCCCTAAGCCGGTACGACTGCAAGCTGAGATCAGCCATCCTGAATACCCCGGCGGTATCCGTAATGGTCTGTTTTTTCACCGTCGAATCGGTCTGCGCAATAAGGGTAATCGGCACACCGATGAGCGGGCCAGTCTGAGGATCGACAATACGGCCGGTAAGCTGACTTTGTGCCATACCAAACGGGGCCATACCGCAGACCAGGGCCAGCAGCCCGAACAGGGCAACGGATAGAGAACGGTAGTTCGCTGACTTCATAACGTTGACTGATGGGAAGCGCACCTAACTGGCTGAAGCTTACGTATATTATTGTTTAGTCATGCTGCGCTCTGCTATAAACTGACCTGGTTCAAGCTATGTTGGCAAACAGGGTAATTATTTACGCTGGCCAACTTTACCTGGTACAAGCACCAGTAGCAATATCTTTTCTGTTCGGTGGTTCGGTGCCATCAAACAGGAATCAGGCGTGACAAAGTAGAGTCGTTAGCAGTTGCTTCAGCAGAGTTACGAAGGCAAAAAGTCGGTGTAATATGCCGCAGTATTTCCGGCATAATCCACTTATTTCGTTGAGTACGCAATTTATAACCTCCGAAAATGTCCGGCAGTATCAGATTGAGGGACGTTCACAAATTGCTAACCGGATGCATATTGAAAGAGCGCCTGACGAATTTGCTGCGAACCAAAGTGCTGTCATCTCCCTGGAATATCCGTCAATTACGGAGTGAGCCAGCCCGGCATTACAGCAACCCTGAATTTGAGCGTTGCCGGACAATGGGCGGGTTGGTCGAACAAAGTCTGGCTTTATTGGTATGTATTCATTGATGGAAAAACTGCCCCCCGACTTCTACCAATCGCACGATACGCTTACCATTGCCCAACTACTGCTGGGTTGTGAACTCGTACACGAAACCCCCGAAGGCACTACCGCCGGTATCATCGTTGAAACCGAAGGCTACCTGACCGGCGATCCGGCCTGCCACGCCTACACCCGGCCCACTAAACGAAATGCGCCCATGTTTGGCCCGCCGGGTACGCTGTATGTCTACCAGATTTACAACCATTACGACTGCATTAACGTCGTAACCGGGCCGGAAGGCGTGGGCGAGGCCGTACTCATCCGCGCCCTCGAACCCACTGAGGGCATTGAGTTGATGGCACTTCGGCGGAATGAAGCCATTAAAACCGGCTTCGAGCGCTACCGTAACAATACCGTCGATCCGGCCACCCCGGCTGGTCTTCGCAGCCTGACCAATGGACCGGCTAAACTTACGGCTTCGCTCGGTATCCGGCGGCATGACCAGAATGGTTCATCGCTCACGACGGGTGACATCTGGATTCGACCACCTGTGCTTCATGATTTTGAGATGGTAACGACCACCCGCATTGGCATTTCGCTGGGCGTCGATTTGCCGTACCGGTATTACATCAAAGGAAATCGGTTTGTGAGTAAACTGGCCGCCAAACGCCTATCCTGAACGGCAGGCAACCGGGTGATTTAGCCCAACCTTTTCACCCTATCATAGTTGTAGAATAAGGTAAACCAACCGACTCAACACCTATGGAAAATCAAACGAAGAAGAAAATTGCCATCCTGCTTACGGAAGGTTTTGAACAGGTTGAAATGACCGAACCCCGCAAAGCATTAGAGGCTGAAGGTTTCCAGACGGACCTGATCACACCCGACGGGGGCGAGGTGAAAGCGTGGGACGAAACGAACTGGGGCGAGACGTTCAAGGCGGATAAAGTCCTGAGCGACGTTAATCCCGAAGACTACGACGCCTTATTGCTACCGGGGGTGTGATGAATCCCGACACCCTGCGTCAGAACCCGGCCGCCATCGAATTTGTCGAATCATTTTTCGAGGCTCAGAAGCCAGTAGCGGCCATCTGTCACGCGCCCATGATGCTGATCGAAGCTGATGTGGTGGAAGGATTGCGGCTAACGTCGTTCCCATCACTGAAAACAGACCTCCGCAATGCCGGAGCGGAATGGGTAGATGAAGAAGTTGTGGTGGATGGTAATCTGGTCACCAGCCGTAACCCCGGCGATATTCCGGCCTTTAACCGGGAAATGATTAAACTGATTAAGGAATCCGTCCCCGCCGGACAGTCGGCGTAACGGGAACAGATTACTATAAAAAGCGCCCGGCATAAAACCGGGCGCTTTTATGTTGATCTAATTAACACCAGGAATGGCTAAAGGTAAATGCTTGGCTGGGTCAAAAACGTCATATTGGTACCTGACCAGGTCGACGCGGTCATTGTTGTGAAAAATCGAATCTCCTACAAAAAACTTCTTTCTGTACCAATCGATTGACTCTTTATCACCGGCTTTGAGTCCGGTGGTATCTATTTCCTTCTTATGGCGCATGTCCGTCGTGTAGCGATGCCGTTCGGCCACTAACCGATTTCGCGCATCGTATTGGTACCAGATTGTGTCTGGTCCTTCCGGAATGTAAAAACGCCATAAATACATGGCATCAAACCAGGCCAGTTTCCGCTTTCCGGTAGCATCATACGCAAACCGCTGCGAGAAATTGTAGACCGTGTCAGGTTTTAACTCACCAGGACCCTTTGTTACCTGTAACCGGTAATGACGGCTTATCAGATTTTTATCATCACGTTCCCACCGATCAATATTCACCCGTTGTGACGAATCCCGTTCATCACGCCGGTAGCTACTTTCGGTTCTAGTGATTATGGTGTCGCCGGTAGCCGTATAGGCAAGGAAGCGTTTGTAAAAACCATTGGGAGTGCTGTACCCCATACCGGATAGCGATGTGTGTACGTGAGACTCAACAACTACCCGCCCATCAGCATTGAACGTTCGTCGTAAGGTATTTATGGTGATGTACCCCGGATCAGAGCTATCACTGTGATAGTAGTAAATAGTCACTGGGTTTCTTTTTCCCTCGTACCGATTCAACACTTTTGAGCTGGAGCGGCCAAAGTTGAATACCTCCAGTATCCGATCCTGATGGTCGTATAGTACCGTTTCAATATGCCTGTCATTCATCCACTTTGTGCGGATATAGGCAATCTGGTTCTTCGGTGTTTCTACACGGGGAATAGAGCTATCCAATGATAACTGCTCGCTAGGTGAACAACTGAATACCGCTGTGATGAGGGTGGCCAACAATAAACAACGAACGAACATAGCCTGGTTAAGTAGCTTACTTCACTGCACTGTATACCTCAAGCGGCCGGTCGGTCGACATGATGTCGGCTCCGTTATCGGCGAATTTTTTGTAGACCTGATCGCCCTTCGCTACAGCTTGCTTATCTAAGTTTCCGAGCGTTCCCAAAATACAGGCGATGCCCTGTTGATGCAGAAATTTGTATAACTCAGCGTCGGGTTCTTTAACGCCCACAAACGCAATCATCCGGTTGTCGGGGATGCCCAGTTCGTGCAGCCGGTCGTATTCGGCGTGGTTACGAATGGTCACCGAGATCATCAGTGCCGGATCGAGTTTGTTAACTTTGGCCGCATCCGGCGCGTTGTAGGTGATTACACAGGCATAATCGGCCGCGCCGGTTTTGTGAATCATGTTCACAATTCGCTCAAAACTCACATTGCGTTTGACGTCGAGCGTAAAGGTTACCCGTCCTTTTCCCCAGCGCAGCACTTCTTCCAGCGTCGGGATTTTGTAGGGTGTTACGTTACCCATATTATCCTCCAGCCGGTACTGCTGAACATCGGCATAGGTATGGTCGATGAGTTTGCCGGTGCCGGTTGTGGTACGGTCCAGTGTGGCGTCGTGCATCATCACCATCACGCTGTCTTTGGTCAAATCGATGTCGCATTCGATAATGACAGGCAGCTGCTTCGCCAGATAATTAAATGACTCAATGCAGTTCTCGGGATAGCCCTTAAGGTCGCCCCCGCCCCGGTGGGCAGAAATTTTAGGCGTCTGCCCGGCATGGAAGTGGAAGAAGACCGGCCCTTTACCGCTAGGTATTTTGGTGTAAGTTTTGGGCGAACAGCCCGCCAGACTGGCCAGTATGAGAACAAGAAAGCGGTTTTTCATGGCGCAAAGCTACGTAAAACGAATCGCGCTCTTATTGACCGGACTCCGCTTTGCGCCGTTTTTTGTTCTCCTCTGACATCGTCTTAAACTTCTGGTGCAGATCGGCGGCTGTCATGCGCTGGCCGTTACTGTGCTTGGCGATGTAGTCCATCAAATTCTGCCGCGACATCCCGGCAAATGGGTTAGTTCGGTTAGTATCGGCCACAGTAGTAGGTTCTAATTTGTTGTTCATCGGCAACTACCGCTTCATAAAAGACAATCTTATCAGCGGTGTACTCCAAAATTAAATACAAAAACCGGCTTTTGTTGCTAAAGCCTGTCAGGAAGTAGTAGGTAGCTGCTTTCTCCACATCTGGCAGGATTTCGGCGCAGGTATTGTTATTTTCAAATACACTAATGATTTCGCCGAAATTAATTTTCTCCTTTTGTAATTCGACAGCACTTAATAAGCTAAAATCGTACTGAAAGTTGAATGACTCCATTGTAACAGTGGTGAGACACGCAATATGTCACTTTTTGGGTAAAATAAAACGCCCGGCTGATGGTAAGCCGGGCGTTTTATATAGTTCAATAATCCTCTAAATCACGACGTTCACAATTCGTTTCGGCACGACAACTACCTTCTTGGGGGCTTTACCTTCGAGCCATTTCTGCACGATTTCGTCGGCCAGCACCTCTTTCTCAATGTCCGAAGCGGCCCGGTCAATGGCGAAGCTAATCGTTGTCCGCACCTTACCATTGATCTGAATCGGATACTCAAACGCATCTTCAACCAGATACTTCGCGTCGAAAACCGGGTACTGAGCTTTTGAGACGGTGCCCGGTTCGTTGCCCAGTGCGGCCCAAAGTTCTTCGGTGATGTGGGGTGCGTACGGCGACAGCAACAGGACTAAATCCTGCAAAATAGCGCGTTTACTGCACTTCAGCGTCGCCAGTTCATTCACGCAGATCATGAACGAACTTACTGATGTATTGAACGAAAACGCATCAATGTCGTCCTGCGCTTTTTTGATGGTCTTGTGCAGGATCTTCAACTCAGCGGGTGTCGGCTGTTCGTCAGTGACAATCCACTCATTACCACCTTCAGGAGTATCCTTGTAGAACAGCCGATAGAATTTGCGAATGAAGCGGTAAACGCCGTCGATGCCGTTGGTATTCCACGGTTTCGCCTGTTCCAGCGGCCCAAGAAACATTTCATAAATACGGAGCACATCGGCTCCGTACCGCTCGACCATATCATCGGGGTTAACGACGTTACGTTTTGATTTAGACATTTTTTCTATGTCCACACCACACTTATAAAGTTCGTCTGAATATTTCTCCCTAATAAATACCGCGTCTTTAAACTCAGGATAATCCTGCTTGAAAGTCGCTTCAAGTAAAAAATCGTTGTCAGTATATTCTACAGGAATTCTTACCACATTAAAATAGGCTCGACCTTGTTCAATTGCTTCTGCAACAATTTCAAACCCTTGATTAGCTTCCAGTTTTCCTCTAATCCATTCTAAAGTCTCAGGCAAAGCTTTAGGAGCGATTTTAGACAATGTACCGAGAATTGTGTTTTCGTCTCGATTAGTATAATATACTCCGAAAGGCACAAAGACTATCTTGTTAGCACGTTTCTTATCAATAAATATTTCATAGGCGAAATTACTTCGCCCCTGAATCATACCTTGGTTGATGAGCTTTTTAAACGGCTCATCCTGCGGCACGTAGCCCCGGTCGAACAGGAATTTATTCCAGAAGCGACTGTAAAGCAAGTGACCCGTCGCGTGCTCGGTACCGCCAATGTACAGATCTACGTCCTGCCAGTAGTTGATGGCGTCGTGGGAGGCAAAGGCGTTCGGGTTCTGCGGGTCCATGTAGCGGTACCAGTACCACGACGAACCCGCCCAGCCGGGCATGGTGCTTAATTCGTAATTGTACTGCCCTTTGTAGTTCCAACCTTCGGCGCGGCCGAGTGGTGGCTCACCGGTTTCGGTCGGCAGGTATTTATCAACCGCTGGCAGTTCCAGTGGCAGGTCACTTTCGTCAATCAGATAGGGCAACAGTTTGCCATTGCCACCGGCTTTAAAGTAGACCGGTACTGGCTCACCCCAGTAGCGCTGACGGCTGAATACAGCGTCGCGCAGCCGGAAGTTAATTTTTCCTTTGCCTAATCCGCGTTCCTCCAGCCATGCGATTATCATTTGCGTAGCCTCTTTATACGACATGCCGTTGATAATGCCCGAGTTGATATATTGGCCTTCCTTGGTATTATCGGCCTGTTTATCAATGTCCTTTTGGCCGGTCGAGATCGGAATGATGGGCAAGCCAAAATGCTTGGCAAAGGTCCAGTCGCGCTGATCACCCGACGGAACGGCCATGACCGCACCGGTACCGTAACCCGCCAATACGTAATCAGCCAGGTAGATGGGCACGTTTTCATTGCTTAACGGATTCAGGCAATAACTGCCCGTAAACACACCCGACACCGTTTTCACATCGGACACCCGATCCCGCTCCGACCGGAGCTTGGCTGCATTGATGTACGCGTCTACGTCTGCCTGTTGCTCTGGTGTAGTCAGTTGACTAACCAGCTCATGTTCCGGTGCCAGCACCATAAACGTCACGCCATAGATGGTATCCACGCGCGTGGTGAAGACCTCAATAAAGCGGTTGCTGTCGGTTGCCAGTGGAAATTTAACGGAGGCCCCTACGCTCTTACCAATCCAGTTACGCTGCTGTTCCTTGATCGACTCTGTCCAGTCGATGGTATCCAGGCCGGTGATGAGCCGGTCGGCGTAGGCAGTGATGCGCATCATCCACTGACGCATTTTCTTCTGCTCCACCGGATAGCCACCTCGCTCCGAGACCCCATCTTTTACCTCGTCATTAGCCAGTACCGTACCCAGCGCCGGACACCAGTTTACAACTGCGTCGGCCAGGAACGTAAGCCGGTATTTCAGGGTAATTTCGTACGATTCAACCGTCGACATGGCGTTCCATTCGGCGGCTGTGAACTGAGGAGCGTCCTCGTCGCAAACGGCGTTTACATCGGTAGTACCATTCGTGGCAAACTTATTCAGCAGCGTCTCAATGGGTTCGGCCCGGTCGGTATCTTTGTTGTACCACGACCGGAACAACTCCATAAAAATCCACTGTGTCCACTTATAATACGACGGATCGGAGGTGCGTACTTCACGTGACCAGTCGTAGCTAAAACCAATATTTTTAAGTTGCTCGATGTAGCGGGTCAGGTTGGCTTCGGTCGTAACAGCCGGGTGCTGACCCGTCTGGATAGCGTATTGCTCGGCTGGCAAACCGAATGAGTCAAAACCCATCGGGTGCAGCACATTGAACCCTTTCAGCCGTTTATAGCGCGACACAATGTCCGACGCGATATAACCCAGTGGGTGCCCAACATGTAACCCGGCCCCTGAGGGATACGGAAACATATCTAACGCGTAGTATTTCGGGCGATCGCTTTGCGTTTCGGTACGGTAGGTCTGGTTTTCCTCCCAAAACCGTTGCCATTTCTGTTCGGTTTCGCGGTGATTATAGTCGGCCATTATGCAGGTATTTTTTGCAAAATTAGCCGTTTACACTGACTTTATCTGCTTTGATGAATGTACGATACAGGCTCAACCGGGTGATTTTGCTATCTGTAGGCCACCACGACACTGGTACTGACGGCTATTAATCAGGAACTAATCCCCGTTTATCCGCGTATAAAGCGCGAAGGAAGGTTTGTAATCCTACCGACAATTTGTCATTTTTGCAGTCTCCTTCATTAACTCAGCGGCACAACTTCAGTGCCGTTTTTCATAACAGGATTACTCTATTAAATATATCGAGTTTATACATTATGCCTCAATCGAGTCCATCCGAAGCTGGTCCTGTTGTGCCTGAGTTGGTTCCTCCCGGCCTTGATCTTAAAGGATTACACATTACGCTGCACGGCGAGCAGGCACATTCAGCCGCTCAGGCAGCGGCTTTACAGACGGCGTTTCCGGGAGTAATCGTAACGGTAGCCAAGCCCCACACGGCCCGCACGACACTACTGCGCCGACGAAATCGCACCGAAATTGCGGTGTACGTGTTTGCGGCTCTATCGCTGATGGTTGTTGGCCATTTGCTGTTTGGCTTCCTGACGGTTGACCGGCTAACTTTACTGGCGCACTCGGTGCCTGTTACCAAAGACATTCTGTATTATGTGCTGGGTGGTTTTATTGCCCAGATGATCGACGGTGCTTTAGGTATGGCGTACGGCGTAACGGCCTCCACATTTTTGCTGGCTGCCGGGGTGACACCAGCCGCCATCAGCGCCAGTGTCCACAGTTCGGAGATTTTCACCTCCGGTGTATCGGGCTACATGCACCTCCGGTTCGGCAACGTCAACAAAAAACTCTTTAAAACGCTTCTGATTCCAGGTGTCATCGGGGCCGCGCTGGGTGCTTATGTCCTGGTCGGGCTGGAGCAGTATTCGCACTTTATCAAACCGGCCGTAGCGGTCTACACCGCCATTCTGGGAATCCTGATTATTCGCAAGGCGGTAGCACCAGCTCAGAAAAAACAGAAATTGAAGCGAGTGGGCTGGCTGGCCTGGTTTGGCGGCACCATGGACTCGATTGGTGGCGGTGGCTGGGGGCCCATTGTTTCCTCAACGCTGATTGCCAGCGGTCGGCATCCACGGTATACCATCGGCTCGGTCAATCTGGCCGAATTCTTTATTTCCCTCGCCAGTTCGCTGACCTTCTTCTCCCTGATTGGCATTACCTACTGGCAGGTCATCATTGGTTTGATTTTGGGTGGCATGATTGCGGCCCCTCTCGCGGCCCATTTATCCACCCGATTGCCCATCAAAGCCATGATGATTATGGTTGGTGTGGTCGTTATCCTCGTAAGTTTGCGAAATATTTACAGTTCCATTTTCTAAGTACAACAGGTGGTGTCGGTTTTGAGAAACCGACACGTATGCCAGCAATTGTGTCGGTTTCTCAAAACCGACACTACCCGACACATGAAGAAGCAAACCAAAGCCATCCGTACACAGACGGATCAGTCGCAGTACCGGGAACATTCAACCCCTCTATTCCTGACATCGAGTTTCACCTTCGAGAGCGCCGAACAAGGCAAAGCGCTGTTCGATGAAACCGAAGATGGTAATATCTATTCGCGTTTCTCGAACCCCAATGTCACGGAGTTTGTGGACAAAGTCTGTATGCTGGAGAACGCCGAGGAAGGCATTGCTACGGCTACGGGGATGGCAGCGGTGTTTGCGTCGATGGCGGCTTTGCTAAAATCGGGCGATCATATTGTGGCCTGCCGTGCCCTGTTTGGCTCCGCGCATCAGATTATCACCCAGATTCTGAGCAAATGGGGCGTTACCTATACCTACGTCGATGCCAGCGCAACGGAGGCTGAGTGGGAAGCGGCCATACAGCCGAACGCGGATCGGCCAGCCGCACGCATGGTGTACCTTGAAACGCCCTCTAACCCCGGCCTGGAACTGGTCGATCTGGAAATGCTGGGGCGGTTGAAGCAGAAGTACGGTTTCATTCTGAACGTTGATAACTGTTTTGCTACCCCAATTCTGCAAACACCTATCGACTTCGGTGCCGACTTATCCGTTCACTCCGCCACGAAGTTTATGGACGGTCAGGGTCGGGTGTTGGGTGGTATTGTCGTTGGCTCAAAAGAGTTTATCCAGCCAATTCGGTTTTTCGCCCGGCATACCGGCCCGTCTATGTCGCCGTTTAACGCGTGGGTCTTGTCGAAGAGCCTCGAAACACTGGATCTGCGGATGGAACGCCATTGCAGTAACGCCCTGAAACTGGCCGAAGCACTGGAGCAACACCCGGACGTGCAATCGGTAAAATATCCGTTTCTGCCCTCGCACCCGCAATACGAACTGGCTAAACAGCAAATGTCGGCGGGTGGCGCGATTGTAACGCTGGAACTGGAAGGTGGCTTCGAGCGGATCAAAGCGTTTTTCGACGCCCTTGAAATTGCGTCACTCTCATCGAACCTGGGCGATTCGCGAACCATCGTTACGAACCCGTTCACGACAACGCACGCTAAACTCAAAGCCGACGAGAAAGATGCGTTGGGCATCACCGAAGGCCTGATTCGCGTATCGGTTGGCCTGGAAGCCATCGAGGATCTGATCGAAGACTTCACGCAGGCAATCACGGTGAGTGCCGATGTTATGAAAGAAAAGGTTTAACTCTATTAACATGCGTACTGCCCCACTTCTTTTTCTATGTCTGCTAGCCCAGATAGCAGTAGCGCAAAACGCGTCCAAACCGCTTCGTGTGGGGGTCGTCGGGCTGGTTCATACACATGTACATGGCATTCTGGGTAAGGCGTTCCGGCAGAAGGGACAAACCGATATTGAGATCGTCGGCATTGCGGAGCCAAACCGGGCACTGGCCGAACGGTACGCCAAACAGTACGGCTTTCCACTGAGTCTGGTTTATCCGTCTATCGAGGCCATGGTGAATAAGACCAAACCCGAAGCGGTAACGGATTTTGGTCGAATCGTCGATCATCTCCAGACCGTGAAGATTTGCGCCCCCCGTGGTATCCACGTTATGGTCGAGAAGCCTTTAGCCATTAGTTTCGAGCAGGCCAAGCAAATGGAAAGCCTGGTTAAAAGGCATGGCATTCAGCTCCTGACCAACTATGAAACGACCTGGTACGGCAGTAATCATAAGGCCTATGCACTGACGAACGATGATAAAGCGATTGGTGATCTGCGTAAACTTGTTGTCCACGACGGCCATCAGGGACCGAAAGAAATTGGTGTAACGAGTGAGTTTCTGGACTGGCTGACCGATCCTGCTACCAACGGCGCGGGTGCCCTGTTCGACTTCGGTTGCTATGGTGCGAACCTCTCGACCTGGCTCCTGCACAATCAGCGCCCAACAACTGTGCTGGCCATAACGCAGCAAATCAAGCCGGACATTTACCCGAAAGTAGACGATGAAGCGACCATCATTCTGACCTACCCCAAAACGCAGACCATTATTCAGGCGTCGTGGAACTGGCCGTTTGCCCGCAAGGACATGGAAGTGTACGGTCAGACCGGCTACGTGTTTACCGTCGATGGCACCCGAATGCGTATCCGGCTGAAAAATGATAAAGCGGAACAACTGACTGAAGCGACCCAGACTGACGCGCCGGCAGCCGATCCGTTCGCCTATCTGGCCCGGCTCCTGCACGGCGAAACTAAACCCGACCAACTAACGTCATTGGAAAATAACATGATTGTCATGGAAATCCTGGACGCTGCCCGCCAGTCGGCAAAGACCGGCAAAGTGGTGTTGTTAAAACAGAAGCTATGATTGCAGAACCATCCATACACACCCTCGACAGCCTGACACAGTTGCTGGCTGGCAAAAACGAAGTTGAGAGCCTGCGTATACTCGCCGGGCTGTTTCCCGGTCAGATTGTCTTTTCGACCAGTCTCGGTTACGAAGATCAGGTGATCACAGACATGATCGCGCAGCATGAAATTCCAGTGCGCATCTTTACGCTTGATACAGGCCGGATGTTCGGTGAAACGTATTCGGTCTGGAAAAAGACCATCGACCGGTACGGCATTACCCTCGACACCTACCATCCCCGCCAACCCGAAGTTGAAAAATTACTTACGACTAAGGGACCGTTTAGCATGTATGACTCGGTCGAGAACCGGAAAGAATGCTGCTTTATCCGTAAGGTAGAGCCGCTGAACCGGGCTTTGGCAGGACAAAAAATATGGGTAACCGGCATCCGGGCCGAGCAATCAGCCAACCGGGAGTCGGTGCCACGCCTGGAGTGGGATGAAGCACACCAACTGTTCAAGTTCCATCCCCTGATGGACTGGACCTTTACCCAGGTTAAGGAATACATAAAAATCAACCACGTGCCGTACAATCCGCTCCACGACCGGGGCTTTGTCAGCATTGGCTGTCAGCCCTGTACCCGCGCCATCCAACCCGGCGAAGATTTCCGCGCCGGCCGATGGTGGTGGGAAGACAACTCAAAGAAGGAGTGCGGCTTGCACAGTCACGAAGAGGTGTTCAAAGCATAGAATGATTGGATGACTGAGGGATTGAACGATAGGTCAAGCTTGACTACCTATTCAATCAGCGCTCGGGCGGCCCCGTCAATCATTCAATCCCTCAATCATTCAAAAAATATGAAACTCGATTATTTAGATCAACTCGAATCCGAAGCGATTCATATTATGCGGGAGGTGGCCGGGCAGTTTGAACGGCCCGCCCTGTTGTTTTCGGGCGGCAAAGATTCCATTACACTGGTCCATTTAGCCTTGAAAGCGTTCCGGCCCGGTAAGTTTCCGTTTCCACTGGTCCACATTGATACAGGCCATAACTTTCAGGAAGCTATCGACTTCCGTGATAATCTGGCAGCAACGATTGGCGAAAGATTGATCGTTCGTTACGTTGAAGATACCATTCGGGAGAAGAAGCTGAAAGAGCCGACCGGTCGTAATGCCAGTCGAAACGGCCTGCAAACGTTTACCCTGCTGGACACCATCGAAGAGTTTGAGTTCGACGCCTGTATTGGCGGTGCCCGGCGGGACGAAGAAAAAGCGCGTGCGAAAGAGCGGGTGTTTTCGGTCCGCGACGAGTTTGGCTCGTGGGACCCCAAACGGCAGCGTCCCGAGCTTTGGAACATTTACAACGGCAAGATTCACAAGGGGGAGAACGTCCGCGTGTTTCCGATCTCGAACTGGACCGAACTGGACGTCTGGAATTACATCAAACGCGAAAAGATAGCCCTTCCCCCTATCTATTTTGCTCACGACCGCGACCTGATTCTTCGCGACGGTAAACTCTTAGCTACCGCCGGGGGCGTCATCAAACCGGAACCCGGTGATGAACTGGTCACGCGCCGGGTTCGATTCCGCACCGTCGGCGACATTTCCTGCACAGCCGCCGTTGAATCGGATGCGGCCACACTGGACGAAGCCATTGCTGAAATTCAGGCGACCCGCATCAGTGAACGGGGCGAAACCCGCATCGACGATCAGGTATCCGAAGCGGCTATGGAAGACCGCAAAAAGGGCGGTTATTTTTAATTGTGAATGAGTGAAAGGGTAAATGGGCGACTAACTAATGTAACACCATTCACTCAATCACTCAATCACTCAATCACTCATTGAGTTAAATGGATATTCTCCGATTTATAACCGCCGGTTCGGTTGACGACGGCAAAAGTACCCTCATCGGGCGGCTATTGTACGATTCAAAATCCATCCTGGCCGATCAGCTCGAAGCCATTGAACGCGCCAGTAAAAGCCGTAACGATGGCGAAGTCGACCTGGCGCTATTAACCGATGGCCTGCGCTCTGAGCGGGAGCAGGGCATCACAATCGACGTGGCATACCGGTACTTCAGCACCCCCAAACGCAAGTTTATCATTGTTGATGCCCCAGGTCATATCCAGTACACCCGCAACATGGTTACGGGCGCGTCGAATTGCCAGTTGGCCATCGTACTGGTCGATGCGCGGCATGGTGTGGTGGAGCAAACCCGCCGTCACTCGCTGATTGTCTCGATGCTGGGGATTCCCAACATCGTAGTGGCTGTCAATAAGATGGACATAGTGGATTACTCGGAAGATGTGTTCAACAACATCTGCATTCAGTATGCCGAACTCGCTAAAAATCTGAATGTCAGGCATATCAAGTTTATCCCATTGAGTGCGCTCAACGGCGATAACGTGGTCGATAAATCAGTGAATATGCCCTGGTACGAAGGTGAGCCGCTGCTTGATTACCTCGAATCGGTTGAGTTAGCTGATGCCGAAAACCTGACAGATTCCCGCTTTCCAGTACAGTACGTCATTCGTCCGCAAACGGCTGAACTACATGATTACCGGGGCTATGCCGGTAAGATTATCAGTGGAATTTTCCGCAAAGGCGACGCTGTGACGGTATTGCCGTCGGGTAATACCTCAACGGTTGAGGCTATTGAAGTGTTGGAAGGACTGCACGAGGAAGCCGTCGCGCCGATGTCGGTAGTCCTTCATCTCACCGACGATGTAGACGTGAGTCGGGGCGATTTGATCGTAAAGTCGGACCGGCTTCCCGTTGTCAGTCAGAACCTTGACGCCCTGCTTTGCTGGATGGACACGAAAGAACTGAAAGTTGGCAGTAAATACCTGTTACAGCATGGCACGTTTCGTACGCGCTGCGTCGTCCGTGAGATTGTGTATCAGCTCAACATCGAAACGTACGCCAAAACGGAAGGTGTCGAGAGCCTGAAACTAAACGACCTGGCTAAAGTGGTACTAAAAACAGCACAACCAGTCAGCTTTGATCCCTATAATCAGAACCGAATCAACGGCGGAGCCATCCTCATCGACGAAACCTCAAACGTGACAGTTGGTGCCGTGATGCTGGAAGGCGAAGCGAAGTAAATGGGCGCTGATGGTCATTTACCCGGCGTCATTCGCGGGCACTCGTCGTTTCGCCAATACTGGCTACCGATCCCAACCGAAGGCTATCCCTTCCCGCCTGATTATTCGTTATATTTGTGTAAAACGCTTCAGCCATGAATGAATTAGCCGCCCAACTGCTCGAATCGCCCAAAGCCCCGCAGATTATTCAGCAGGTACAGGCGATTCTGGCTGATGAACAAAATCGTCGCCGTGCGTTCTATGAGTGGATGGATGAGGACATGAAGGCTGAGTTTATCAACGGCGAAATTGTCGTTCACTCCCCGGCTTTACACAAACATAACAGTGTCGTTCTTTTTTTGGGAACATTGCTGAACGCCTTTGTCACAACACGGGATATAGGTGTAGTTACCGTTGAAAAGGCCTTAGTTGAACTAACGAGAAACAGCTACGAACCGGATATTTGTTATTTTGGGCTAAGTAAATCAGCAACGATTCAACCCGAACTGCTTTATTACCCGGCACCCGATTTAGTAGTAGAGGTATTGTCGAAGAGCACGGCGAAGAACGACCGGCAAGTGAAATTTGAGGACTATGCAACGCATGGCGTAGCCGAATACTGGATCATCGACCCTACCCGGCAAACCGTTGAACTGTTTACCATCGATGCTGACACAGAGGCCTACAAAGCGCTGGGGATATTTCGCATAGGCGAATCAGTGCATAGTCAGTTGCTAAGCGGTTTTGCTGTTCCGGTTAAAGCACTGTTTGATGCAACGGCTAATATGCTCGCTTTGAGGACGCTACTGAACTGATGGCCAGACACTATTATAACAGCAGGTTATGACTAATAACCAAAGAGCATAGGCCGAAACAGGGCTGAAACACTTTATGGGTTATCTTTGTATATAAATCAACATGTAAAAGCCGGAGCCACCACCGGCTTTTATCAATTTAAATAAGTTGATAAATCCGATAGACTAATAGTATTATGTCCATTCCATTCTCACCCAACGTCAGTCCAGCCGCCCAACGCGACATTCTGGACCTTCAGAAAAAGATCGCCAGTGTTACCGACGGCACTATGGACAGCGAAGCGTTCCGTAAGTTTCGGCTCGCACGTGGTGTATATGGTCAACGGCAGCCGGGGGTGCAGATGATTCGGATTAAACTCCCCCACGGGCGCATTACGGCCGACCAACTGATTCGCATTGCCGATTTATCTGATAAATACGCGACGGGTAATCTCCACGCTACGACCCGGCAGGATATTCAATTACACTTCGTGAAACTGGCGGACTCACCCGCGCTCTGGGCCGAACTGGAAGACGCCGGGATTACGCTCAAAGAAGCCTGTGGCAACACCGTGCGTAACGTGACGGGTTCGGCCCGCGCCGGTATCGACCCGGAGGAGCCATTCGATATTACCCCCTACGCCTACGAAATCTTTAATTACTTTCTGCGCAATGCTATTTGCCAGGATATGGGCCGGAAATTCAAGATTTCGCTGTCTTCGTCGGAACGCGATTCAGCCTATGGCTACATGCACGATGTGGGGCTGATTCCGTGCGTGCAGGACGGCAAACAGGGATTTAAAGTGATGCTGGCCGGTGGATTGGGCGCGCAGCCCTTCTTGGCTCAAACGGCATTTGAGTTTCTGGAAGAAGAAAAAGTTATTCCCTTCATCGAAGGTGTTATTCGGGTGTTTGATCGATACGGCGAACGTACCAAGCGCCACAAAGCCCGTATGAAATACCTGCTCAACGACATTGGGCTGGAGGAATTACTGCGGTTGGTAGCGGAAGAAACACCAGCGCTTAAGACAAAGGAGTTTATAGTTAGTGCCGGGCCGTCGTACGGTTCGCGGGTAACGGAAAATAGTGAAACATACATTGACCGTCTGGAGGCCGCTAACTACGAACCACAAACTACCAATCCGGCTTTTGCTAACTGGTTTCGGACCAACGTGTTCGAGCAAAAGCAAAAAGGTTGGTACGCCGTACAGCTACGCGTCTTGCTGGGCGATATGCACTCGAATACGGCACGGGCATTGGCTCAGATCGTCAAAAAATACGCGGCCGACGACATTCGGGTGACAGTAAATCAGGGGTATCTTATTCGCTATATCCGTCCCGAAGATCTGCTTGCCGTTTACAACGAACTCGATGCACTTGGCTTAGCGACTCCCGGCTTCGACTCAGCCGCCGACATCACGACCTGCCCCGGCACTGACACCTGTAACCTGGCTATTTCGAGCAGCTACGGCATTACGCGGGCACTGGAAACGATGATGGCCGAAGATTTTCCCGGCCTGATCGACAATACCGACATCAAAATCAAGATTTCGGGTTGCATGAATGGTTGCGGTCAGCACTCGGTTGCTAACATCGGTTACCACGGCTCCTCGCTCAAAAACGGCGCATATGTCTTACCCGCGTTGCAGGTCTTGCTGGGTGGCGGTTTTAATGGCAAAGGCGAAGGCGTACTGGCCGATAAAGTCATTAAAATTCCAACGAAACGCGGCCCGGATTCTATGCGGACGCTGTTGCGCGATTACGACGCTAACGCATTCGACGGTGAATACTACAGCGATTATTACGCCCGGCAGGGGAAGAACTATTTCTACCAACTGCTAAAGCCGCTGGCCGATCTGAAAACCGTTCAGGACAGCGATTACATTGACTGGGATCATACCGAACAGTACGCTACGGCCGTAGGCGTGGGCGAGTGCGCCGGTGTAATGATCGACCTCGTTGCCACGACCCTTGACGAAGCTGCCGATAAAGTGAACTGGGCGCGGGAGGCCATCGACACGGAACGCTGGTCCGATGCAATTTATCATGCCTACAGCGTCTTTATTACGGGGGCAAAAGCGGGTCTGATGAGCAAAGATGTTCCAACAAATACCCAACACGGCATTGTCAGCGATTTCGATACCCGTTTTGCGGGCGAAGATGGTTTTCACACTACAGAAGGGGCGTTTAAGCAACTCGTTTTCAGCATCAACAAAAACGAACCGACTGCCGGATTCGCGCAGGCCTTCCTTACCGAAGCTGACCGCTTCCTGACCGCCTTACAGTCGTACCGCGAACGTCAGATTCTCATTGAAGGCCTCCCATCCCTCCAGGAATTGACCCAGGCACAAGACAGTTGATTGATTGAGTGATAGAATGATTGAATAGCTTCATTTGACCTATTCAATCATTCTATCACTCAATCAATCAATTATTCTATCAGTCAATCATTCAACTATTCAATCACTTGATGAAACTTACCCTCGTAGGTGCGGGTCCGGGTGATCCGGAACTGATAACGCTGAAAGGCATTAAGGCGCTTCAGGCGGCCGACGTTGTCATGTACGACGCGCTGGTGGCACCGGAACTGCTGGACTATTGCCGCCCTGATGCGCTTAAGGTATACGTCGGCAAACGCCGGGGGGCCTACTCCTGCATGCAGGAAGAGATAAACCCGCTGATCGTGCATTACGCTCAACACTATGGCCATGTGGTGCGCCTGAAAGGGGGCGACTCGTTCATTTTCGGGCGGGGTTATGAAGAAATGGAGTACGCTCAGCAGCATGGTATCGAAACGGAGGTGATTCCTGGTCTTTCGAGCAGTTATGCCGTTCCTGCCAGCGCCGGTATTCCCCTGACAACGCGGGGTGTCTCGGAAAGCTTCTGGGTGGTGACCGGTACCACCAAAGAAGGCCAGCTATCGCGCGATCTGCAACTGGCGGCTCAGTCGTCGGCCACGGTCGTTGTGCTGATGGGTATGCATAAGCTGACCGAGATTACGGCCCTGTTCGCCAAGGTGGGCAAGTCAGAAACACCGGTTGCCATTGTGCAGCACGGTACACTGCCCGAACAGCGGGTGGTCATTGGCCAGATAGCCGACATTGTAGCGAAGGTAACTGAATCAAAACTTGACAATCCGGCGGTGATTGTCATTGGCGAGGTAGCCCGGCTTGGCAAAGAATCGCTAATAAAGGAACTGGCGCCCTTGCAGGCGGAGCTATCAACTCCATAACAGGATGGCTGGTAACGTCAACAAGCTTATTAACCAACACTGTTTCTTAGTATCTGCCAGCCAAATATCTCCGAACGGGTATGTCATAAACCACCATTACGAAATACCCAAAGCCAACTAAAAGTACGGTTCCGATGGTGATGATTAGCCCCAGTTGGGTCGTTCCCGGTTTATTAATCGTATAATAATTGCCGAACATCCAGATAGCAGCGTAGTGCGTCATATAGAGCGGGTAGGAGATATTACCCGACAACTGGCATAAGTTTCGGAGAGCAGGTGATACCTCCGTTCCGGCCCCTAAGGCAATTAGCAGTGGGAAATAGACCAGCACAATCAGCGGCTCGGTCAGCCAGTTCCAGGGGGTGAACGGCACCAGGAAAGCCAGTGTGAGTAAGGCGGCCATGTCTAGAAAACCAAGCTTGTTCTTTATAATCCAGTTGGCCCGATAGATGAATAATCCCGCCAGAAACGAATACGATACCCGGGCGCAGCCATCCCAGAAATTGGACCCGGCCCAGCCGCCCAGCAAGTTTCCAGTTCGATAGCTAACCAGACACAAGGCAGCCGCAGCCACCAGTATCAATACCATAAGCAATCGGCGACTGATTCGGTAAAGCGCTACGGCGTATACGATATTGGCAACATACTCCCAGAACAAAGACCAGGAAGGCGCATTGAAGCTAAACAGGTTAAACGCACGCTCCTTCATGATAGGCAGGGGAATCAGGAAAACGGAGCAAACAAACGTCAGCAACAGGTTACCAACGCCGTACAACCCGGCCTGAGCGACGAAAGGGTCGAGAAGAAACCCCAGCAATCCCAATACTGACCCTAAAACCACTAACGGGTGTAGGCGGATCAGGCGCAGTTTGAAAAATTCAAGGATGCCTGTTTGCCGGATGCGGTTATCATACGCGTAGCCGATAACGAAGCCCGACAAGCAGAAGAAAAAGTCTACAGCCAGGAAACCGTGACCGATAAAGTTTTTGCTGGGGTCGGTATAAACCCACTCCATAAAATGGAAAACCACGACCGCAAACGCAGCAATTCCGCGCATTCCATCAAGAATATCAAAATGCTGCTTCGTTTTTGAAGGGCTCGGGATTATGGCGTTCATACTTGTGATGTTACATTCACACTAAAGGCAGGGCAAATTTTGTCATGATTCATTCTCCATTACGACAAAATCAATCTCCGCCACACATGGAAATCCGTACTCTTTTATACACTAAATGGTTTTTGTCATCTTGACGCAGCCGGGCGGCCGGTGCCGAAGGATCTTAGAAATTGGGTCGCTAAGATCCTTCGGCACCGGCCGCCCGGCTGCGTCAGGATGACAAAAACCACCTCCAAACTATTTCCGAAATTGGGTAACAACTAATTCTAAACAGGTTCATTGTAAGCCTTTAACCTTTTACCATCTTTAGTACCTCATCAGCCGTCAGTTTCTTCTGCTCGCCCGTGAGCATGTTCTTCAGCGTTAACAGGCCCGTTTGTACCTCCTCTGAACCAATCAGCACCACATACGGGATTGCTTTGGCGTTGGCGTAATCCAGCATCTTCTTCACCTTTGCCAGATCCGGGTATACCTCAGCGGCAATATCCTGACCCCGCAGTTGGGTGAGTAAGGGAAGAGCCACTTTGCGGGCGTCATTGTCGAATGGAATCAGCAGAACGGTGGTGCTTTGTTGGGCGTCGGGCGGGAAAAGTTTCAATTCCTCCATGACGTCGTAAATCCGATCAACACCAAAGGAGATACCGACGCCCGACAAGCCGGGTTGCCCGAAGGCTCCGGTCAGGTTGTCGTAACGGCCGCCCCCACTAATGCTACCGATGTTGACTCCGCCCGCTTTAACTTCAAAAATAGCTCCGGTATAATACGATAAGCCCCGGGCCAGCGTAACGTCAAATTGCAGTTGTGGATCTTCCAGCCCGTATTGGTTTACTAATTGCCACACTTCTTCCAGTTCAGCAATGCCCTGCTGAGCGGTTAGCGATTCAGCCAGCCAGGTTTTCATACCCGCGAACGTTTCCGAAGCCGATTCGCCGAATGAAAACAAAGGATCAAGTTTCAGGATAGCCTCTTCGGAAAAACCCCGTTCCCGCAGTTCGTCCAGGACTTTCTCTTTGCCAATTTTGTCCAGCTTATCAATCGCAACGGTTAACGCGACCTCCTGCCGATTCGTCGGACCGTCCCCTGCGCCAATAACTTCGGCAATACCCGTTAGTACCTTCCGATTATTAATCTTCACCGTAAAATCCTGAACTCCCAGATTGCGGAGTACTTCGTGCAGCATCAGCACAATCTCCGCTTCACAAAGGAGTGAGTCGGTACCAACAACGTCGGCGTCGCACTGGTAGAACTCGCGGTAACGGCCTTTCTGAGGTCGGTCAGCCCGCCAGACGGGTTGCATCTGGTAGCGTTTAAAGGGAAGTGTCAGCGCGTGGCGGTTCATCACGATGTACCGGGCAAACGGCACTGTCAGGTCGTAGCGCAGGCCTTTTTCAGCAATCCTGGGTAAGAGTTTTTTTGATCCCCCGGCAACGTCGTCCGATGTGACTGAACCCGCAAAATCGCCGGAATTTAGAATTTTAAAAAGAAGCTGATCGCCTTCATCACCGTATTTACCCATCAAAACGGACAGGTTTTCCTGAGCCGGTGTTTCGAGGGGTTGAAAGCCGTAGCGTTTGAAGGTTTGCCGGATGGTATCGAAGATAAAAAGCCGTTTGCTCATTTGCTCGGGCCCAAAATCGCGGGTGCCTTTCGGCAGGGATGGTTTTTGCATGGTATGCGTACCCCGGACGCCCACGTCCGGTCGTTGACTGGCAAAGCAAACCGGACGTGGGCGTCCGGTTAGACCGCCTGAGCGGCCCCGCGCCGAAGCGGGTACGGGCAAAATTACAAACTAAAGCCGGGGCAGCGGTTTCTATTCTCAGGCAAAAGCCTTATTTTTGCGCTCTTGTTTTGAAAATCAAGTTTTTAGCACATACGTATCATGGGAGTTACCAAATTAAACCGCAAAACACGCAAGAACTACGCCCGCGCCAATAACAAGGTCGCCCGCATTAAGCAACTGCTCCTGAAGCCCGATATCAAGAATGTTGATGTTGAAGCCATCAAAGCTTCGTTTGCCGAGAAGAAAGCGCAGGCTGCTGCCTAAAAAATAATCGCGGAGCCGACAACACGACTCCGCGATTGGTTCATTCGTTTCAGACCCCGTCCCGGCGTTGATGACCGAGCGGGGTTCTTCGTTTTTTATGCTGTTCGCGCTCATATTTGCGCAGCCGCTGCCGGACAATCCGACGGGTATCCATCATCACCCGGTAGCGAATCGCCTGCCCCAGCAGACACAAGCCTCCATTAATCAGCACGAGGCTATACGTACCCAGCCAGAACCACTGCTCAAACGGAGCGTTATTCTGTTTAGCGTAGCCTGCTCCGTTAAAGACGCACAGCCCATACCCAATTATAATCAGGCTGATGGGCGACAGAATCAGCCACTTCGTGCGGGTGGTCATGCGTTTAATCAGACGCTGGCCCGGAGGCTTCGGGAGCGGTGCCATAGTGTTGTTTTGTTTAGTCAATTCTCTTTACAACGAATAAAAGTAGAACAATGTATCGGCAAACCTGCCTAAAACCGTATAAATGATAACATGTCCAAAAGTGGGTTAGTTCTCTTTATTTACAGGTAAAAACAACTCCTTCAGGAATCCAGCGCCGTAGGCTGTCAACTGCACAAAGGATGCCAACACGCTTTGTATACCCACCCATACGCTATGTTCCTGCCAGGCAGAATGGGCCAGCACCAGTACGGCGAACAATCCGTAGCCCGCTATAGTCAGCCTGCTCAAAACAGGTATAAATCCGACCAGCAGGGGTATTGCCAGTAATCCCAGGGTAAACACCACCGGAAATGTGTGCACCAGTTTTATGGGAATGCCATACTGCCGGTTCAGCAAGACACGGGTTCGGCCAAAGTTGATAATCTGCCGAAAGAATGCGCCAAATGTACCTCGGCGTTTGTGGTACACGACAGCCTCCGCAATTAAGCCGACACGGTAGCCCAGCCGGATGAGCCGGGTGCTGAGTTCCATGTCTTCGCCGAGGTTAGTTTTAGCGAATCCACCCGTTTCCTGATACGTTTTTCGCGACAGACCCATGTTGAAACTACGGGGCAAGAACTGGCCACCCGCATTTTGTTTGCGTCCACGAATACCACCTGTCGTGAACGGCGAGGTCATGGCGTAGGAGATTGCCTTTTGTACGCTTGTAAAATCGGGACTGGCCGCGTCGGGGCCGCCATAGGCATCGAGCGGGTCAGTTTGTAAATGGGCGAGCACCCGCTCAAAATAGGCGGGTGGCACAACTGCGTCCGAATCAAAGACGACAAAATAGTCACCCGCGGCCCGGTCGAACCCGTAGTTGCGGCTAAAGCCCTGCCCGGTGTTTTCTTTTATGAAATAACGTAGATTGAGTTGCTCCCTAAATGACGCTACAACTGCATCGGAGGTCATTGTTGACCCATCTTCGACCACGAGTACCTCGAAGTTTGTGTACGTCTGGCGGGTTAAGCTGGTCAGCAGTTCCCGAAACTCATCGGGGCGATTATAAACGGGGATAACGACGGAGAAGTACATTAGGTAGTTCGCCGAAGCAGCGTTACTGCTTCGGCATGAAGTTTACGGCCCCACCAGTTGGAAAAAACACCATTTAACATCCCGGCAAAGAAGCCACATAAGGTGCAGATCAGCAAGGCGGCCCAGGAGAACCTGATATCGGTGATCATCGTAATTAATAGAAAACCAACCCCGCCCCAAAAACCACCATCAAGCGCCCAATGCCATGTTTTGACGGAGTTAAAACTGGCCAGACCATATAGTACTCCTGGCAAAAGTCCAGTTAATGCGCCTATAACCCAACCATACAGGAGCATAATCATAACTTCTTTCAGGGGCAGTAGCACTGGAGAAACAAAAAAGAAAACAGCACAAGTACCAAAAAAAACGCCCGCTACTGTACCGCAAACCGCGCCAAATGTTGCCAGCAGAAACAGCCCTTTCAGTAGTCTATTCATTTCCATAACCACACGGGCAGATAACGCATGAAAGGAGAATCAGACCGTTGTTATAACCTCGGCCAGTGCTTCTTCATTTGCCTGAATCACCTGCTCAATTAACTCATCTGTCAGCGCAGTGGATACGAACAGGCTCTCGAACTGCGACGGTGGGAAGTAGATACCCCGCTTCAGCATGGCGTGGAAATAACGGCCGAACAAGGGCAGATCGCACGTTTTTGCATCCGCGAAATTCGAAACGGAGCGGTCGGTCATGAACAGGGTGAACATGGAGCCGATGTGGTTAATGGTAAAATTTAACCCAAGCTTTTGAATACTGGCCCGGAAACCGGATGTAAGCTTCTCCCCTGTCTCATCCAGACGCGTGTACACCTCCGGGTGATCGTTGAGGTGGTGCAGCATGGCCAATCCTGCCGACATAGCGATGGGGTTACCCGACAGCGTACCAGCCTGATAAACGGGTCCGGCGGGCGACACAATGTTCATGATGTCGGCCCGGCCACCGTAGGCACCTACCGGCATACCACCGCCAATGATTTTACCCATTGTGGTTAAGTCCGGTTTGATGCTAAACCGTTCCTGTGCCCCCCCTTTGGCCAGCCGGAAACCGGTCATCACCTCATCGAAAATAAGGATAATGCCTTCGCGATCGCAGATGGCACGCAAGCCTTCCAGAAAGCCGGCTTCGGGCAGAACGCAGCCCATATTACCAACCACCGGCTCCAGTATCAGCGCAGCGATCTGGTTCTGATTGTTAGCCACCAGCGTTTCTACGGAAGCCAAATCATTGTAAGGCGCGGTCAGCGTATCGAGTGCAGTCGCTTTCGTTACGCCGGGTGAATCGGGCGAACCCATTGTCATAACACCACTGCCGGCCGCAATCAGGAACGAATCGGCGTGGCCGTGGTAACACCCCTCGAACTTAATGATTTTATCACGACCCGTAAATCCGCGCGCCACCCGAATGGCCGCCATCGTCGCTTCCGTGCCGGAATTAACCATGCGCACTTTCTCAACCGAAGGCACCATCTGGGTAATTAATTCGGCCATTTCGACCTCTTTGCGGGTCGGCGCACCAAACGAAAACGAGTACTGAATGGCTTCGCGGACGGCTTCCTCGACCGGCTCGAAGGCATGACCCAAAATCATCGGTCCCCAGGAATTAATGAGTTCGATGTATTGCCGATCATCTTCGTCGTAGATGTACGGTCCTTTGGCCGACTTAATAAATAAGGGAGTTCCACCCACGGCCCGAAAAGCCCGCACGGGCGAGTTCACGCCCCCCGGAATCAGCGTCCGGGCTTTCTCGAAAAGTTCTTCGCTCTGTGTCATGTTGTGAATGAGTGACTGAGTGATCGAGCGATTGAGTGATTGCTGACAGTCAGGTAATCACTCAGTCACTCAGTCACTGAGTCACTCCATAAATTACTCATTCGCTTTTACGAACCGCCCGCCATCAAATTTCAGGATGGGAACGATCTGGTTGTCGTTGGATTGGGTGTAATCGAAGCCCGATAAAATATAGTCGTCTGTCTCTGATCTTAGCGCGTTGCGTGTTTGAGTCTGAAATGCATTTTTAGCCAAGGAGCGACCAAAGAAAAGCATCAGGTCATAGCCCTCGCTGGCAAATACGGATGGAATAATATTCCGTTTGGATAAATACGTTTCCTGGAACGCTTCAACGGCGGGCCGCGTCGGGTCAATGTAATCCATCGCCAGCAGATATAATTCCCGACGGGAGAACGTAGACAGCGAGTTCCGGTAAATATCAAAAGCAGTCGTGGTTGCCAGTAACGGACTTTTAATGCCCCGGCGACTCAGGACGTCCAGTAATCGGGGGCCATCTTTCTCGTTACTGCTGGCCAGAAACACATACCCTGTTCTATTGGCTTCGGTAATCGTTAAACTCGTTGTCATGGCATCGGCAGTAACGCCCATACGACGGAAGTCCGTAAGTTGAACACCCTGTTTTTTCAACTCTGTTTGATAGGCCATTGCCAGGAGTGAATCCTTACGCGTGGAGCCGTAATACACAGCAGCCCGGCGCACAGGAGTCAGGCTTTGGGCAAAAGCAACTACCTTTTCGGCCTGTTGCACCAGTGAAGGCTGGGCCAGATAAGACAAAGGCTGATTCGCGATCAATTCGCTGCTGGTGGCAATGGGGTTTACCAGCGGAATACCATTCTGACCAGCATAGGACGCCATGAGCCGGTTGGGTTCGGCATACAGTGGTCCAATGATAAGGTCTGTCTGGGAAAATGATGGGTTGTTAATTAATTCGAGCGTTTTGTTGGCTGTATTATCAATGTCATAGGCAAAGAGATTAATCGTAACGCCTTCATTCTGCAACTGAGCCTTGGCCAGTTTAATACCTTCGTATAGATCGAACAGGTACTGATTCGTCCGGGCCCGCTGTTCGGCATCGAACTCATTCACTTTAAAAGGGAAAAGTACGGCTACATTGTAATACCCTTTGTTGCGATTTCGTACGGGTACAGGTGGTTTTGTAGTTATTACCGGTTTGGCATCGGCTGCCGGCTCAGGAGCGGGCGCAGGTGGACGGGCAACGGAGGCCGTTGATGGAACGCCAAACCGATTCGTAAGCTGATCCGACAATTCCAGATCACTTTTATCGCTCGACGTACGCTGAATCAGGTCAATCAGGGCCAGCGCCAGGTTTCTGTTTTCGGGAAACTCCTTCTGCATAGCTTTAAGTCGGCTCAACTCTGTGATGCGGGGGAGAAAATACCGTTCCACTTTGCTGGCATCTGCTTTCAAAGCCGCGTTGCCGATGCTTTGCAGCTGCCGCATAGCATCCTCATACTGGTTGCTTTCCATTGCCACACAGGCAAACAGATAATGTGCTTCGTCAATCTTCTGCCAGTCGGGGTAGCGGTCCATCAACTGCTTTAGAACGGATCGGGCTTCGGGGTATTTTTTCTGCCGAAACAGGGCAATGGCTGAATAGTAGGTGGCGTAGGGAGCGATACTTCCCCCCCGTTGAGCCAGGGCGTCCAATTCCGTTCTGGCCCGGTCATAGTCGCCGGTCTGCACCAACCGTACGGCGGCTTTGTAGCGTCGCTCCGGTTCGCTGACCTGTTGCGCCTGAACCGGATCGAGCGTACCCGAGAGCCACAAAGCGATGAGCCACAACCAATTCGCGAAGGTTTTCATAAGGGGGTCAGTAGGCTGGCAATATAGGGTAAATACATAAGAGCAACGCCGTGGACGTTGCTCTTTGTCATTCATATTTGTCTGTCAGGAGCCGTTAGGGGCGGCTTCAGCCAAACCAACTATTTCTTTGTTTTGGTATCAATCTTACGCTTGGCTTCATCGGCCTGCTTACGGGCTTCTTCAGCCGCCTGCAGCTGCTTTTGCAGCATAGCCTGAAAACCACCCGGCTTTTTGACTTCACCTGACGCAATTTTCCGGCGATTCTCGTCCAGAATATCTTTCAGTTTGCTTTCATCGACCACCCGGCGGATGAGCAGTTGCTGCGCGATTGTAACTACGTTCGAGACAAAGTAGTAGAACGTCAAACCGGCCGGGAATGAGTTCAGCACGAACATAAACATCAGCGGAAACACGTAGCCCATTGCCTTCATGTTCACTGGTCCGGGCTGAGTAGGTGTTATCTGATTGTTATAGTACGCGTAGGCAATACTCGACGCCGTCATCATGATCGTAAATAAACTCAGGTGATTGCCAATGAACGGCAGAGCCACCGGAAATTTAAAGAACGCATCGTAGGTGGACAGGTCACTCGACCACAAAAACGGCTGTTGACGCAGTTCGATCAGGTTCGGAAACAGGAAGAACAGCGACATCAGAATTGGCATGGTCGCCAGTACCGGTACGCAGCCATTCAGCGGACTGACACCTACCTGCTGATACAGTTTCATCTGCTCAGCCTGTAGCTTTGTTGGATCAGAATCGCCTACTCTAGCCTTAATCTCGTTCAGTTCGGGTTGCAATACGCGCATCTTGGCCATGCTGACGTACGACTTGTAGGTCAATGGCGTCAGCAGCAATTTTACGAATACGACCAGCGCGATAATAAGCAGGCCATAGTTCGTAAATACCTTCTCGAACAGACCAAAAACCGGCACAAAAAAGTACTTGTTGATGGGCTTTAAAAAAGCATAGCCAAGGTAAACGTTCCGGTCGAACTCGGGGGCTACATCGCCCAGCAGTTGATAGTCGTTCGGGCCAAAAAAGAATTTGTAATTTCCTTTACCAGCTTTCACGTCGGCCATCGGCAGCATTACGTCGGCAATAGCGGTCTTCACTACGCTGCTGTCAGCCGGATCAACCAGAGCCTTAAACGACGCATTCAGCAACGGGCTGTTCTCAGCGATAAAGCCCGCCAGAAAATACTTGTGCTTGACAGTAAACCACTGTACCGGCTCCTGTAGGGCCACCTCGCGGTTGCCGGTGGCGTCTTCGGGAAGGTTATCAAAATTGCTGTCGCCGGTCAGGTAGCCAATAGTAGCTTTCTTACGGTTCTCACCCAAGTCATTTTCGTACTGCTGCATTTTGTCCTGCCACAGAAACCGGATGTTATCGTTACCCACGTTGGTGAGGCCGTTGAGCCGCAGATTATAGCCGACCGCATAACCCTCGGCTGGTACCGAATAGGTCTGCTCAACCGACTGACCGGGAGCTACGTCAACCCGGAATGAAACCGTTGTTGGCTTCGCACTGGCAGTGCTATTCTGCGCATCGGTCTGGTAGTAGAGCTTGTGCAAATCAACTTTACCCCGGTTTGTGGGCAGTTCAAGCACCGTCTGACTACTTTGGGGATCAACCAGCACGAGTGGTTTCTGATTGTACGTTTTGTAATTTTTCAGAACAACCTCCTTCACGCGGCCTCCCTGGGTGCTGAAGGTGATTTTCATGTCTTTATTCTCCACAACTACATCACGGGCCTGCCCCATACCGGCAGCAGCAAAATCCCCGTACAGAGCCCGGGCAGCGGCAGAATCCAGCGGTTGTTCTGCCTTGGCTACAGCGGCTTTAGCGGCCGACTCGCTCGTTGGCTTGGTCTGGGCGGTTTGTTGAGCCGGTTTTTTCTCAGGTGCCGGTTTGGGAACCAGTACCTGATAGCCAATGAGCATGGCCAGAATTAAAACAATACCAATTATCTGATTACGATCCATTGTAAGTAGTTAGTAAGTTAATAAGTCGGTAAGTCGGTACGTTAGCAGGTGTTTCAGGCGAAGCACTTACTGACTTACCGACTTACCGACTTTCTAACTATTTCCCGCAAAATTACGCCAAACCAGCCGGTTAATCAACAGGAACGGCGGCAGCCGTCAGCCCTATCGTCCGCTTATGGAGCGCATAGGCCTGGGCAGCCTGCACGAAATCAACAAAGAGTGGTTGAGGACTCATGACGGTACTCTTTAGTTCAGGGTGAAACTGCACCCCAATGAACCAGGGGTGATTCCGCAGTTCCATGATTTCGACCAGCCCGGTTTCGGGGTTGATACCGGTAGCTTTGAAGCCCGCCTTCTCAAACGGTTCCAGATATGCATTATTAAATTCGTACCGATGACGGTGGCGCTCGCTGATCTGGGTTTTACTATAAATACGGTGTGCCGCCGAATCCCGCTTTAATTTGCAGGGGTACGCGCCGAGCCGCATGGTGCCTCCCTTATCGGTCACCGCTTTCTGACTCTCCATCATATCGATGACGGGGTTGGTCGTTTCGGGGTTCATTTCGCTCGAATGGGCGTCGGCGATACCCAGCACGTTACGGGCGTATTCGATCACTGCGCATTGCATCCCCAGACAAATGCCGAAGAAGGGTACCCCGTTTTCGCGGGCGTAGCGTACAGCATTGATTTTGCCTTCGATGCCGCGTTCGCCAAAACCGGGCGCCACCAGAATCGCGTCCAGATCACGCAGCCGTTCTTCGCAGTACTGCGGTTCGGCCAGCGTCTCCGACTGGATCCACTCAATGGTTACCTTGCACTCATTGGTGGCACCGGCATGGATGAAAGACTCGGCGATGGATTTATAGGCATCGTGTAGTTCAACATACTTGCCTACCAGACCAATCGTAACGGCGTCAGACGGATTTTTCAGCCCCTGCAGGAAGTTATACCAGGCATCGAGGTCCAGATCCTGATCATTATAGATATCGAGCATATACAACGCCCGCTGATCGAGCCGCTCTTTTTTCATCAGCAGCGGCACATCATAGATCGTTTCGGCATCGATCGCTTCGATCACCGAGTTAACCTGCACGTTACAGAATAGAGCAATTTTCCGGCGAATATCCATCGGCAGCGGGTGTTCCGTCCGGCATACCAGAATATCGGGCTGAATACCGGCTTCGAGCAGCGTTTTCACCGAGTGCTGGGTTGGCTTGGTTTTCAGTTCGCCCGCCGTTTGCAGGTACGGCACCAGTGTCAGGTGAATCACCAGCGTGTTGTGCTCGCCCAGTTCAAACTTAAGCTGACGCACCGCTTCGATGAACGGCAGTGATTCGATATCACCCACGCAGCCGCCAATCTCAGTGATGACAATGTCATACTCCCCTGTCTGACCAAGTTTGGTGATATTCTGCTTGATTTCGTCGGTGATATGCGGCACAACCTGTACCGTTTTTCCCAGAAAATCGCCCCGGCGTTCGCGGGTGATGACATTGTAGTATATCCGCCCCGTTGTGATGTTATTGGCCTGCGAGGTTGGCTTGTTCAGGAACCGCTCGTAGTGGCCCAGATCAAGGTCTGTTTCGGCACCATCGTCGGTTACGTAGCACTCCCCGTGTTCGTAGGGATTCAGCGTGCCGGGATCAATATTAATGTATGGATCGAATTTTTGGATCGTTACTGACAATCCCCGGGATTGCAGTAATTTGGCCAGCGACGAGGCAATTATGCCCTTGCCGAGTGAAGATGTTACACCGCCCGTAACAAAAATGTACTTCGCGGTTTTGGGACTGGAGGATGCCATGTCTGAAACCAATTTTGTGTCGTTACGGGGTATAAAGGTACGCCAATTTCAGGGGAAAAGCCGGACTGTTGCCGGTAAAAAGCCGAAAAAGAATTCGTGTCCTGTGGTAACCCCCTGACTGGCAGTCGAACATGCATCACATAGAGAATGCCGGGCACGGCTCCACCGTTTGGTTAGATTAAGCGTTCATTAAATAGCCGATTCCGTTAAACCATCGTTTGCTCCGACTGTCTTACTTCTGCAACTAATTACAACAACCATGTTTAAAAAGATCGCATTCAGCGGGTTGATGCTCTCGATGCTCGCCCTCCCCCTACTGGCTCAACAAACGACGCAACCCACGTCTGAAGCGCCCGCTACGGCGCAGAAAAATAACCGCATGCGGTACCAGGCTGCCGACCCCGCCACCCGCGCCCGTCGGCAAACCGACCGCATCGCGAAGGAGTTAAATCTGGATCAGGCTACGACGCAGAAACTGTATGACGCCGAACTCGTCCGGACGCAGAAAGTAGATGACATTATGAAGGGCAGCGACGACGGGCGGACCAAAAACAAAGCCCTGAAAGACAATGCCGATGCGTTCAAAGCTAAACTGCAAACCATTCTGACGCCCGATCAGATGACCAAAATGGAACAGCTGAAGTCTCAGATGAAAGGCCGGATGCGTAACGGGCAGGGCATGGGTGCGGGCGACAATAAAGGCTCGAACTAAGCGCTTTACCTTTGCTTCAAAGCGACCTGTGCCAAAACATAGGTCGCTTTTTTTATGGGTATGCTTCTTCGGGGCAGATACGACGCTGACCGGGCGAACGTTACTATCCGTAGGAGATTCGGCTGCTCGGGTTACCTTTACACCATACACACTGTTTTTATGAAGCTTCTTGGTGCTATCCATGACCCTACGTTTGTTGCGGCTCCCTACTCCCGTTTCGACCAATTCCTGCTTTCCTTCATCAAAGATGAGCGTGACCTCCCTTTCCTCTACCTTACCTTACGCATAAGTCTGCTGTTGATTCCATTGGGCTTGTTGCTGTACGTACCGTCTATTACGGGCTGGGCCTGGTGGGGATTAGCCATTGCCTATCAGTATATTAACAACCTGAAGTTTAAAGGCCCTTTTGGCCTGATGCTGCATTGTACCAGTCATCGGCCTATGTACAAGCCGGCTTATAAGTTTATGAATAGCTACCTGCCGTGGGTGGTTGGCCCGTTCTTTGGCCACACGCCGGAAACGTATTACAGCCATCACATTGGTATGCACCATGCCGAGAATAACCTACCCGACGACGAAAGCAGCACCATGGAATACCAGCGCGACAGCGTTAAAGGGTTTCTCAGCTATTTTGTCGCCTTCTTTTTCTTTGGCCTGAGCGAAATGGTGGCTTATCTTTTCAAGCGAAACCGCACTAAACTGGCCTGGAAGGCGGTAGCGGGTGAAGTTAGTTTTGTGGTTTTGTGTATTGTATTGGGTTATGTCAATCTGCCAGCAACAATGGCCGTCTTTATCGTTCCCCTGCTGCTGTCGCGGGTGGTTATGATGCTCGGCAACTGGACGCAGCACTCGTTCATCGACGCGGCCGATCCGGGTAATCCGTACAAAAACAGCATTACCTGCATTAACGTAAAATACAACCACAAATGCTGGAACGATGGCTACCACATCAGTCACCACCAGCGGCCGGGTATGCACTGGACCGAACACCCCACGTTTTTCCTGAAAACACTGGACAAATACGCCGAAAATCAGGCCATTGTGTTCGACGGAGCCGACTTTCTGAAGGTGTTCATCAGCCTGATGACCCGCCGGTATGATGTACTGGCGCAGCATCTGGTCAACATAAATGGCAATACCTTTGCCAATGAGGAAGAGGCCATTGCCGTACTGAAAGCCCGCACCCAGCGGATTCCGCTATCGGCTGAACCGCCTGCTCGGTTGCCACAACAGGTACAGGTGGCCGTTTAAGTGCCTATCTTTACGGTATGCAGCAACAGACTTTCCCAACCTACGACGCCCTTTCTGATCACACCGCCCGGCACATCGCGGCTCTACTCCGCCAGAAGCCGGACGCTATGCTTTGTTTAGCCTCCGGCGACACACCCATCGGTACCTTTCGTCGACTCACCGAACTGGCGCAGGCGGGCGAAGCCGATGTAAGCCACTGTACGTTTGTGGGCCTGGACGAATGGGTTGGCTTCGGCCCGACCGATGTGGGTAGCTGCGGTTATTACCTCTACCGGGACCTGTTCAGTCCCCTTCAGATTCGCCCGGATCAGATTCATTATTTCAATGCCAAAGCCGTTGACTTACCCGCCGAGTGCATGCGCATCGACGCGGTAATTGCCGAACGCGGTGGTCTGGACCTGATGCTGGTGGGTATTGGACTCAATGGCCACATTGCCCTCAATGAACCGGGAACATCGTTTCACCGCTACGCTTACGTGTCGGATCTGGCCGAATCTACTATTCAGGTTGGCCAAAAATACTTCGACCAGCCGACCATTCTGGACCGGGGCATAACGCTTGGCTTACAACACCTTATGGATGCCAAAGAAGTTGTTCTGCTGGCCAGTGGTCCGCGAAAAGCAACCATCATCCGCGACGCACTGACCGTCCCCGTTACCGAGCAATTACCCGCCAGCATTATTCAAATGCATCCCAACGCCCACGTCTGGGTAGATGCTGAGGCCGGGAGTTTGCTGTAGGATTAAAAGGGTCAATGTATGTTCTAATATATACCTCAGTATGTGTTAGAACATATATCACCTTTCAAGTCTAAAAGCAAAAGATCAATGAATACTTATACAATTACATAATCATTTATTATATTACTGTCCAATTCATATTCAAAATGAACAGACTTTGACTGCAATGGAGAATTTAAAGCTAATAGTATTTCTAGTGCCAAAAGAAGGAAAACAAATTTTTCACGTCGGTCCACCAACCATAAAATCCTTTTGGGATAACTATTATGCGCTTAACGAGGGCAAAAAAACAGATGTCTTATCAAAATGGATAGAAACAGTTCCACCTACATTGAGAAGTAAAATAGAAGTCTATGAAGAAAAATTCATAGACTTCAAAGAAATTAATTTCCCTAAAATGAAAGACGCTTCTCATTATGCAATCAGTGGGATAATGCCAATTAATGGCGTATTTAATCCTTTTTCGGTTGCAAAAACCTTGGCAGCGGGCACAGGGATGGCAGCACGTGGATTAAATTAATTTTTCGACCATTGTCCCTCAATAAGAGAAAATAAAGCAGTTACTGCATTTATAGCGTTTATAGCATCTTGCTCTGTTACGATTTCATCATCCTTGCTACTATGTATGATCTCATTACGCTTTTTTCTCAATAAATCCACTCCACCAACTATATTTCTATCATCGTCTGTTAGATTCAAGAAAATTGGAAGTTCAACATTTAGCTTATAGCTAATAGTTACTTCTTCTGCATATTTTTCTAACTTACTTTTTGACACACCTGCTTTTAATTTGCTATCAGAAAGATATTGGCTTATGTAAGCCTCAATAAATGTAAAACATTCTAGTAAAGCATATTTATAATTTTTATTTTTTGTAATTTCGCGCTTAGCTTTCGCAAGTATACCGACAATTTTACTTCCATCAGGTGGTCCAGATTTCAGTATGTGAATCATATTAGAGTCAACACTATCAATATTGACTTTTGTAGTTCTGTTATGATTACTGATAAAATCATCCATATCAAATTTACTGTTGATATGGTCTGCATAAAGATCTGTTTTGCTTAAGATTACCTCTCTGATCTCCTCTTTAGGGACATCTATATCAAAATTCAAGTCGAAAGATTCTAAGTAAGAGGGTACTAAATGGCTTTGAGGTGGAGGGATGATGTAATCTCCTGACGATAAAATATAATAATCTACAATTTTGTTAATCAAATCTTGATAATATATGTTATCAAAAGGCACATTAATACTTGATACTTGAGGATTGACTGTAACATCAAAAAAATAATGCAAGATTATTATTTCTGTGAAATTAGAATTATATAATGCCCTTTTTAAATTATTATAAGGCTCTTTTCTAAGACCTGATAATTCCATTGCTCCCACTAGAGCATCGTTTCTATTTGCTTCGATAATAAATATCTCTTTTTTTGTTTCATAACTCCTATCAAACTTTATACGTGAATTATTTTTGCCTTTCTGTAGCTGATTTTCGTAATCTATAATGTTCAATGCTGTAAAATGTCTCTTAATTATAAATTCTATAATTTCATTACCATTATCACTTACTTGATAAGGTTTTTTAGTAGGTAAGTTAATGATACCAGGATAAAAAGTTGAAACTCTTCTCAAGACTATTTTCTTCATTATTAGCAGATTTTAAATTTTTTAATCCGTGTTTTACTACGCCTATTTAGTTTAAATTATTTTGGCCTTTTCTTTTATGCACCATGCATCAAAAGTTCGGATGGCTTCCAAAATACTGTTACATAATTAATATCCACACTCTGCCGAGCTCGAGCAAGAGTAAAGTTTTCCTACACAGTCAACCAAAACTCCGGCGTAGTGTTAGCAAAAGCTGCGCCTAGACGAATACCCATTTCAGGCGAAACGCTTTGCTTGCTATTTATAATAGCTGACAGAGTTTTATGGGTGGTACCTAAACCGGCAGCGACTTCGGCAACCGTCAATTTCTGGCCGGTCTGCTCAAAAATCCCCTCTATTGTTTCGCGACTCAACGCGCCGGGGTGGGCAGGGTCAAAAAGTGCTGTAGCTTGTTTCTCCTATTGGCTATAGTCTAAATAAGCCACGTCATAGGCATTCTCACTTTCAAAGCGGAATATAATCCGAACGTGTCACGTTACAAACTAAATCTTCATTTTCGTTTACAATAAGGTCTTCGATGAAGTCCATCCACTCACGAACTTCACTGGCAAAGCATAGCACGTAAAGACAAAGGCCGTAGACGGACTAACTCAGCGCTACCATTGTAAAATTACTCGATAGCCGCTATGTTCGGCGTATGAACCAACCGGACAGTATAAAATCCTCCTCTACACGCACCGAAATTCTGGCCGGCGTTTCGACGTTTCTGGCGACGATGTACATCATCGTCGTAAATCCATCCATCCTGAGTCAGGCGGGGTTACCGTTTTCGGGTGTGGTAACGGCAACGGTGCTGCTGTCGTTTTCTGTAGTCTGATGATGGGCCTGTACGCCCGTAATCCGCTGGTGGTCGCGCCGGGCATGGGGCTGAACGCCTTTTTTACTTTCACGGCGGTAAAAACGATGGGTATCCGGCCCGAGGTAGCGCTGGGAGCCGTATTCTGGGCGGGTATTCTCTTTCTCATTCTATCCATCGGCAACGTTCGTTCGGCTATTGTCCATGTCATTCCAAAGCCCCTGCGTTATGCCATTTCGGCGGGTATCGGCTTGTTTATCACGCTGATTGGTTTCGAGAACGCCCATTTTATTGTGGCGAATCCGGCCACGCTGGTTGGTATAGCCAGTCTGAAAGACCCGATTATCCTCACCTTTATGGTTGGCTTACTGGTTACAGCCGCGCTCGTGGTTCGGAACGTGCCGGGTGCAATCATCATCGGTATTGTCCTGACAACGCTGGCGTCTATTCCCATTGGTCGTCTGTGGGGTGATGCCTCCGCCGTGAATTTCGGCCAGAAAACGCTGGTTAATTTCGCGGGGATTGTAGCCACGCCGGATTTTAGCCTGATCGGGAAACTGGACCTTGTCAACTCGCTGCAATGGTCACTCTGGCCGGTGATTTTTGCCTTTGTCTTCACTGATCTGTTCGATAGCCTGTCCACGTTTGTAGGGGTAGCCGAAGCCGCTGATTTACAGGGGCCCGATGGTGAGCCCCGCAATTTGAACCGTTCCCTACTTACCGACGCTGTAGCGACTACGCTGGCCGGTTTGCTGGGTACCAGCCCCGGAACAGCCTACATCGAGTCGGCAGTCGGTATAGCACAGGGTGGACGAACGGGGCTGACCGCTATTGTAGCCGGTACACTTTTTCTACCTTTTCTCTTTCTATCTCCCCTCCTGTCGGTCGTACCGGCTATTGCAACAGCTCCGGCATTAGTGCTGGTCGGCGCGTTTATGATGCAGCCCGTCACGAAGATCAACTGGCGCGAACTGGACAGTGCGGTACCTGCTTTTCTGGCCCTCGTACTGATTCCATTCAGCTATTCCATTACGCAGGGCATCATCTGGGGCTTTTTATCGTGGACGGTGCTGAAGGTCGCCGTTGGCAAACAACAGGAGGTTCCGGCGGGTTTATGGCTGGTCGATGCCTTTTGTGTGCTGTCATTGGCGAGCGGGGCTTAACTTTGCCGCATGAAACATCTGGCGGTTATTTTACTCTTCATTTCGCAGGTCAGCATTGCGCAGCTTTACCAACCCCGGCCCGTAACGGCCCTTCTGGGTGCTTTCGACGAAGAAGTTAAATTAGTGCAGCAGTCGCTGGAGAACCCCAAAACGCAGGTGCTTAACGGCATTACGTTTATGACCGGCCGTATTAATGGGCACGATGTCGTCATTGTCGAAACGGGTATCGGGAAAACAAATGCGGCCATGACAACAGCCTTTACGCTGGCTTATTTCCAACCTCAGCGTGTGCTCTTCACCGGTATTGCGGGCGGTACGAACCCCAGTCTGCAACCCGGCGACATTGTTATTGCCCGGCAGACCGGCTACCACGATTACCATACGGTCACGTTCGGCGAGAATGGTGCGGCACCCCGACCTACCACCCAAACCCGCGACGCCATTACGAAAAAGCTCAACCCCGCTTACTTTCCCGCCGATTCGCTCCTGCTGATCAACGCGCTGGCCGCGACAAAAGAAACCGTTTTTGAAAGTATTCCGGGTACGCAGCGCCCGCCGTCGATTATCACGGGAACGGTGGTGACGGGTGATGAATTTGTCAACTCCGAACTGCGGGTCAACCAGATTCGTACCGACCATAACGCCGATGCGACCGAGATGGAAGGTGCGGCCGTGGCGCAGGTGTGTTTTCAGCAACATGTCCCCTGCCTGGTCATCCGCAGCCTGAGCGATAAAGCCAACGGCAACGCCCGTAACGACATGCTTACCTTTTACAAGATTGCCGCCCGCAACTCCGCGAATCTGGTGATGAAGATTGTGGGAAAGTTGTAGGTTGTCTCATTAGAAAACGTTCGTTCGGGCAGAGACGGATTGCGATTTGGCCGCCGAATCCAGCCATCTCCGCATTAACTGCGACAGAGGTTTAAGCTCAATCAAAAAACCGTCGTGCCCGTAGAGCGAGTCGATTTCTTCATACACCGCATCGGGAATGTGGCGGGCCAGAAACTGCTGCTCTGCCGGGGGAAATAACAAGTCGGACCGAATGCCGACAACCAGCGTCCGGGACTTAATCTGCCCCAGCGCGTTCAGAATACTGCCTCGGTTGCGGCCCACATTATGCGAATCCATCACCTTCGATAATACCCAGTAGGTGAACGCATTATAGCGGTCAGCCAGTTTTTGACCATGATACCGCTGATAACCAGCGGCTTTGTAGCCATCTAATTGCTCGTTGTTGTCCAGCGCCTGCGTGAAGCCATACGTGTCGTACGTTCGATACGAAATGAGAGCCATAGCGCGGGCTGCTTTCATACCGGCAATACCCGCATCATCGCGACGTTCGTGCCAGCTTGGATCCGCTTCAATGGCCATGCGCTGGGATTCGTTGAACGCAATGCACCAGGGCGAGGCCACCGCGCTAACGGCAATCAGAATCAGATTTTTGATCAGGTGGGGTTGTAAAATCGCCCACTCCAGTGCCTGCTCCCCTCCCACCGAGCCACCGATGCAGGTATGAATCTGTTCAATCCCCAACTCCTGCCGTAACAAATCCAGCGCATTCACCATATCGCGCACTGTAACAGCCGGGAAGTCGTGGTAAAAGGGCTCACCCGTTGCCGGATTCAGGGATAGGGGTCCGGTAGAACCGTAGCAGGACCCAATCACATTGGCACAGATAATAAACTGGTCGGCGGGATCGAAAAAGCGGCCCGGTCCTACCATCCCACTCCACCAGTCGCCGGGGTCGGCGTTACCGGTGAGCGCATGACAAATCCAGACTACATTGCTCTGGTCATCGGCCAGCGTACCGCGCGTAGTATACGCCAGCCGAAAGCCGGGCAATTCAGCCCCGGATTCCAGCGGAAATGAGTATTTGTAATCGAAGTAATGCAGTTCCAACAACGTAGTTTTGGTTTGACCCCACGGCAGCGTCCGACCGTCTCCCTAACGGGGAGGGGTTGGGACGGTCGGCCGCTGCCGTGGGGTGTTAATTCAATACCGTAGCGACGGACCGTGGCTCGGCGATTTGTGCGAAGGCCTGCTCCAGATCGGCCTTGATATCGTCGATGTATTCGATACCGGCAGAGATCCGCAACAGCCCCGGCTCAACACCTGCGCTGGCCTGGGCCTGTTCACTTAGCTGCTGGTGCGTAGTCGACGCCGGGTGAATAATCAGCGTTTTCGAGTCACCGACGTTGGCTAAGTGACTCACTAACTTCAGGCTGTTCACAAACTGATCGGCCGCTTCTTTACCGCCTTTCACCTTGAAGGTAAATACCCCGCCAAACCCGCGTTTCAGGTACTTTTGGGCCAGTTCGTAGTAGGCACTACTTTCCAGACCGGGGTAATTCACAAATTCGACCTGCTCATGCTGCTCCAGCCATTCCGCCAGTGCCAGCGCATTTTGCACCGTACGATCCACACGCAACGAGAGCGTTTCGAGCCCCTGTAGCAGCAGAAATGAGTTAAACGGACTAATAGATGGTCCGAAATCACGCAACCCTTCTACGCGGGCGCGGATGATAAACTGAATATTACCAAAGGGACCGTTCACGCCAAACACGTCGCTGAATACCATTCCCTGATAGCCCGGCGACGGCTCGCTGAACTGCGGAAATTTGCCATTACCCCAGTTGTAGTTACCACTGTCGACGATGACCCCGCCGATACTTGTACCGTGCCCGCCAATCCACTTTGTAGCCGACTCAACCACGACAGCCGCCCCATGCTCGATAGGCCGGAACAGATAACCGCCTGCACCAAAGGTATTATCGACAATCAGGGGTAGATCATGCTTTTTCGCTAAAGCGGCAAACGCGTCGAAATCGGGGACGTTAAAGCCGGGATTACCGATGGTTTCGAGGTAAATCGCTTTCGTATTTTCGTCGATCAGCGGCTCGAAAGACTCAATTTTATCACCGTCGGCAAAGCGGGCATCAATGCCCAACCGGCTAAACGACACCCTGAACTGATTGTGTGTACCACCATACAGAAACGAGGTGGTCACAAAATTATCACCCGCATTCAGGATGTTGCTCAACGCAATGAACTGAGCTGCCTGTCCCGAGGCCACCGCCAGCGCTGCTACTCCGCCTTCAAGAGCAGCAATCCGCTTCTCGAACACGTCGGTAGTTGGGTTCATGATCCGGGTATAAATATTTCCGAACGCTTTAAGCGCAAACAGATCGGCTCCGTGTGCCGAGTCATTGAAAACAAACGAAGTAGTTTGATAAATGGGTACCGCCCGCGAGTTAGTCGCCGGATCGACCTCCTGACCTGCGTGGAGCTGGAGGGTGTCAAAATGCAGTTGGTTAGCCATAGTAGTGTGTATGAGAGGGTTTATTCTGTTGAATCTACATGACTGTTTTCCCGGACAAAGCCAATAAAAAAGAGTCAGCAGGAGCCTTGAAATCAGGCGGGCGAACGAGAACCGTCCCGGTTAACGTCGCGAAAAGGGGGAGTTACGTAGTGGCCCGGTAGGGCATACAGCAACAAAGCCGGATGTGATACATAGTAATCAGTGGTTTATATTTCCCGTCGGCGCCCTGCTGCGGGTAGGAATTAGCACCTTGCCGTGTGGTAGGTTGCCAGCGATTCAAAGAGCCTAATCTCTCCTCGCTTCTTTATAAATCAATCGGTGCGGCTAATCCGCACGGCGACACAAGCGTGTCTGGTAATTGACTTGATGGTGCAAGTATAGCGTCCGAATGGCTCGAAAGCAACCGGTCCCGCCATTTTTTAGCCAGCGTAATTTTTCTGCCGAATAATGGTCCGTGCGCTTTTGCGGGGTCAGGGCGTTGCCTATATTTGTCTGACGACACCCCCTATGAGCCAGGTCTATAAGTACAACCGCGAAAATGCCACCCGCAAGGCCGCCGTTACGCCCCTGAAAGAGGCTATCGAGCAGATGCTTCGGACCTACAAACTCCAGACCAAGTTCAACGAAACGTACCTCGTCGCGTTCTGGGAGCAAATGATGGGGAAAAGTATTGCATCACGCACGAACCGGCTCTACGTCCGCGACCGTAAACTGTACATCGAAATCGAGTCGGCACCCCTGCGTGGTGAACTCGCCAATGCCAAGCAGAAGATGATTCAGTTGATCAACAAAGACATGGGATCAGACGTGGTCGATGATGTGGTTTTCATTTGACCCGACATGGTCCACAATTGCCACTGCACCCGCCCCCAAACCAGCACACACGGTACCGCTTTGATGTTGTAGGGCACGAAGAAATCGTTGCGCAACACGCCCGGAAAAATATCCGTCGGCGATAAAGATGTAAAAACAATCACCAGCACCAGCAACGCCGTATCCAACGGCGTTTTTCGTTCCAGCGTGATCCACCACAGGGCTACACCTGCTACGGCCAATACATAGGTGGGCGATTCCGCCATCTTATTAAACACAATCACGAACAGCAGGAAGTAAGCAACCATTCGACGCTGAAAAACAGCGTCTTTCCAGAGCTTAATCCGCGCAAAGGGCAGCAGGAACAGCGTGGCACCAATGGCCTCAATAATCCTGAGATTTCCGTCTGTCTTGGCCATGCCAAACCACGACTCGGCAATCCCCATCACGGATACCAACTGACCAAGCTTACTCACCACAATCACCTTAAACCACTCCTGATACTCAGACATCAGGCTATCGAAGGGTAGTATAGTCCACGGAGCCAGGGCGAAAACAACCGTCCAGACCGTCATGGCCAGCAGAAACTGCGGCTTTTTAGGATAGAACAAAAAGAAGATAGCCGCCCCCATGCCGTAGAATTTCACAAATCCGCACAACACAAAAAAGAACGCTGCGTACCAAACCCGCTCATTACGAAGGTGATACAAACCCAGCAGCATAGCGCCTACTATCAGGTTATTGCTCTGCATGTTCTGGGCAGTAATCAGGGCTTCCAGAAACACGATCAGCAGTACGGTCCGGCGTTTTTGATCCGCGTCCGGTTCGTCGCTGAGGTATTTCCAGATACCCAGCACCAGCACAACGGTATTGAGCAGGTTCCACAGCACGACGCCCACTGATACGGGCAGGAAGTGAAACGGTCCCATGAGCCAGGCAAACGTCGGGCTATACTTGTAATTATCGAAGAATAACGTCGGGTGCAGCCCGTAAATCGTCTTGTTAATCAGAAGATTATGGAATGGATTGGCGAACATCAGGTAATTATTGAAACTTCCCAATGCGTATTTCTGAAAGGCCACCGCGCAGAATATCACCAGATACAATCCGATCAGACGGGGCAGCGTGAGCCAGTTTAAAGTTAGTTTCACCAGATTTAACGATAATTTGTCATGACTTTTCAACCGCAAAGGCGCAAAGGAAAGCGCAGGGAACGCAATGAAAACCATCAGCGGCCTTTGCGTTTAGTCTTTGCGCCTTTGCGGTAAACTTTCCGCAAATTCCTGCATAGTTCGATACTCGGCATGGGGTTGCAAAAACCGCAGCAGGGCCTCAACCCGGTCGAGCAGCTCATCCCGCGAGTGTCGACGTACATACGCCGGGATCTGTTCGTATTCGGCCAGATCCGTGAACTCCCATGGATGAACATAGAGGTTCAGAAACCCATCGGCCCGGAGGGTTTGCAGACAAAGCTGCTTGTAAAACGCAAACGGAAAGTTTTTCAGGCTGAGCCAGAACAGCGGCAGCCGCAGGCGGGGCGTAACCGATGCCGGAATTTGCCAGACTCCCATTTCCCGGAACGGATGCCGGGGTTCACCCCAGTGATTGTACCGGCCGGGAATAAAGGTTGGATGCAGGGATGAGTTGTATTCGTACCCCGCAGCCGCTACATCGTTCGGATCAACAAAGCCCATCCGCGCCCGACGGAACCCAACAACCGGTTTACCCAGCAGGTTTTCCAGCGCCGTTTTAGACGTAGCGAGGTCAGCAGGTTCAAACGTGGTATGGAAGTACCCGTGTGACGCAATCTCGTGCGTACGGGCTAAGGTCTTAATCAACTCCGGCTCATGAATGGCATAATTGGCCGTTGTGAACAGCGTAACCCGGGCGTTTGTAGCGACAAACCGATCACTCAGCAAACGAAGCCCCCGCGTCGATACCGCAATCTGCTCAGCCAGCGACAAGGTATGACCGTATTCGAGCGCCGTATCGAACTCCTCTACATCAACGGTGAATAATAAGCTTCGGTCGGTACGGAGTCCCATGCAGTCGTTACGGTTTCATCAATTTCACTGGTATCGCCAATCAGGTAAGGCGGGCGCTGTTTAACTTCGACGAAGGTTTTACCCAGATAAACGCCAATGATGCCGATTACGATAAACTGCATACCGCCGATGAGTACCATCAGCAGAATAATGGATGTCCAGCCCGATACGGTAGCGTCGGTGAACAGTTTTTCGTACAGCACTTCAGCACCGAACAGCAGCGCGAAGGCCGACATGGCGAAGCCCAGGGCTACGGACAGATACAGCGGCTTGGTCGAGAAGGACGTAATGCCCATCGCGGCCAGTTTCATCATCTTCTTGAGCGAATATTTGGTCCGGCCAGCGTACCGGGCGGCTGGCTGGTAGAGCACCCGGCACTGCCGGAAACCAACCCAGGAGATTACGCCCCGCAGAAAGAGATCGTTTTCTTTAAATTGCTTCAGGGCGTTGACCACCTTGCGGTCGAGCAACCGGAAATCGGCCGCGCCATCTTCGAGTTCCAGTTCGGAGGCCGCCCGGAGCATCTGGTAAAAGTTTTTCGACGTAGTCCGTTTGAACCAAGATAATTTAGGGTCGGGTTTGCGAACGGTGTACACCACATCATAACCTTCCTGCCACTTGGTCAGCAGCGCCGGAATCAGTTCGGGCGGATGCTGCAGGTCGGCATCGAGGCTGATGACGGCTTCGCCACGGGCATGGTCATACCCGGCCCGGAGCGCCGTCTGATGCCCGAAATTACGCGAAAATGACAGATAGCGGACAACGGAGTAAGCCCGACTGAGCTGCCGCAGTACATGACGCGTCTGGTCGGTAGAGCCGTCGTCTACAATCAGAATTTCATAAGAAGCGTACGGTTGCATAACGGCCATCAGCCGCTGCACCAGAACAGGAAGGTTTTCTTCTTCGTTGAAGGCCGGAACGACAATACTAATCAAACCGGTGATGCGCTGATCCATGAAGAGATTGGTACAGATAAAGTCAACAGTTAGTACGGCAAGTTGAGTAACCTACTTTCTGAGTAGAGAAAAGAATTTCTCCATAAAATTAAGGGTATCTACTCAACTATCAAGAACTATCGAATTAAACCCGACTTAAAATTGTACTACCCACAACCGGCTTTTACCAGCATGCGCATGGGTAATTGATGCGTGGCGACCGGTATTTTTCTGCGTAATTGACTAATAATCCGCCTTTTGACAGACGTTTACACGCGCTATGCTCAACAATAAATCGACCCCGCCTTTCGCCAAACAGAACAGTCCTAAACTGGCCGACCGCCATGCCGGTAATAGTCAGTTGGTAGAACAGGAAGAGAAACGGCAGGACTTGGGTTTTGGCACCAAGATCAACGATGGCTATTCACGGCTCATTAATAAAGACGGCAGCTTCAACCTGAGACGGTCGAATGAGTCATTCTGGAACCGTGTTAATCTGTATCACCGGCTGATTACCATGCGCTGGCGTCCTTTTCTGGGGCTGGTGCTGGCGTTTTACCTGATCACCAACGCCATTTTTGCGGGTCTGTACGTGCTCGCTGGTGTTGAACACCTGACGGGCGTGACCGACACAACGGCGATGGGCGGATTCTGGGAAGCATATTTTTTCAGTGCCCAGACACTAACAACCGTGGGCTACGGCCGGATTGCACCCACGGGTATGTTTGCCAACACCCTGGCCGCTATCGAATCGCTGATGGGTGTGCTGGCTTTTGCCCTGGCTACCGGTTTACTTTACGGACGTTTTTCACGACCGGTGGCGCACATACGTTTCTCCAGAAAAGCCGTTTTAGCGCCTTATCTGGATATTAACGGCTGGATGTTCCGCATTGTGAATCAGCGCTATAACCAACTGATCGACCTGGATGTGAACGTCTCGCTCTCCAAGATGGAGAAGAAAGACGACGGGTCGCTGTTCCGAAAATATTACAGCCTGAAGCTCGAACGCAGCAAGGTCAGCTTTTTTCCCATGAACTGGACGATCGTGCACGCCATCACCGATGATAGCCCGCTGTATAATTGCACGCCTGAAGACCTTACCGAATCCGAAGCGGAATTTTTAATTTTACTGCGGGCGATTGATGATACGTTTTCGCAGACGGTACACACGCGTTATTCCTACCGGTACGACGAACTGCTGTGGGGCCAGAAATTCAAGCCGATGTTCGATGAGAACGATCACGAACTGGTTACGCTTGACCTTAATAAACTGGACGATACCGTCGAAGCGCCGTTGAACTAATGTATCCCAGACGCCCACGTCTGGTAATTTCGGCAACAAACCGGACGTGGGCGTCCGGGATACGTCACGTTAATGCGTCAACCTCCTTTTCTGAAACCCGGCGATACCGTTGGGGTGGTGGCTCCCGCGAGCCGTTTTGTGTATGATGACCTGTTGCCGGGTCTGGCTGTTATGCGTGACATCTGGCAACTGAATGTGGTAGAAGGTGCCAGCCTGACGGCCCGCTCCGGCCCGTTTGCCGGTTCGGTGGAACTGCGGCTGCACGATCTGCAAACGATGCTGGACGACTCTACCGTTCGGGCCATTTTTGCGGCCCGGGGTGGTTACGGCAGTTATCAGCTCGTTGATCACCTCGATTTTACCCGGTTTAAACAGGCACCGAAGTGGTTCGCGGGCTTCAGCGACATTACCATGCTGCACTGTCAGCTGGAAAAAACGGGCGTACAGAGTTTACATGCCGTGATGCCGCGTCAGTTTGGAAAGCCCGAAGCCGCCGAATCCGTTGAGTCGCTCCGGCGGTGGCTGTTCGGTGAAGGCTTCACTCACTATTCAGCACCCGCCCACGCGCTGAATCGGCAGGGCCGGGCGTCGGGAACGCTTATCGGCGGTAACCTGACGATGTTGCTTCACACGCTGGGCACACCCACCGAACCCGACTGGCGGGGTAAAATCCTGTTTATTGAGGACATCGACGAGACGTTTTTCTCCATCGACCGGATGATGACGCAACTCCGCCGGGCGGGACGTCTGGAGCATCTCGCGGGTCTGATAGTTGGTCAGTTCAGCGACCTGCGCGAAAACATGTCATTGCCTTATGAGCAACCCATTGAGGCTGTGATTAGCACACACCTGGAGGGTTTGGCGTTTCCCGTCTGCTTCGATTTTCCGGTAGGTCATACCGACCGCAATCTGGCCATGCCCATCGGTCACCCGGCCGAACTGGTGGTAGGCGCGGGCAGTACCCGGTTGAATTTCACCCCTTACGGGTTTTAGTCACTCTCATTGACAGTGAACCTGTTACCAACCACCTCCCCGGTTTAGACAGCTTTTCGTCAACCTGAATAGTTGCCGGAAACAAGCTATGAGCTTTAGTAGTAAAACAAAGGCAATTTTTAACTTTACTGAGATTAAACAGGATGTAGTTTATTTTTATTAGCTGATAAATGGATATCTTTCTGAGCGGAAACGGCGTTACTGACTAGTGCTTTTAACTGTCACCCATTCATGAAATCTGTTCAGAAACCCTTGTTTGACATTGACCGCCATCTGCGTACCCGGCGGCTGGAGCTGGAAGTAGAAAACAGGACTGCCTACACGATTGATACAGCGGAGTTGAACATCTACGAAACGCAGCATCATGCCGAACTCGTTGAGTTGACGTTTCATACGCCCGTACTGGCCAGTATGATTCGGGGTAAAAAAGTAATGCATCTGCCCAACACGCCTTCTTTTGATTTTTTACCGGGTCAGTCGGTCATTGTCTCCAGTGATGAGTTGATGCGTATTGACTTCCCGGAGGCTAATCTGACGAATCCCACCCAATGCCTTGCGCTGGCTATTGCCCCCGATAAGATTCAGCAGGTGACCAACCTGCTGAACGACCGTGCTCCGCTGATCGACTCACCACAGGGCTGGCAATTTGGCCATCACAACTTTTTCCTGACCAACGACGGCCCCATCCATCAGCTACTCGACCGGCTGGTGTACATTTTCACGGAAGACAATAAAGCCAAAGAGGTATTTGCCAATTTCGTGCTTCAGGAACTGGTTGTCCGGCTGATGCAGACGCAGGCCCGCAGTCTGTTGCTGACCCGTAATTCAATGAGTGCCACCACGAATCGCCTGGCGCATGTGGCCCAGTACATCAACAAACACCTGCGCCGTAGCCTGAGCGTCCGCGAGCTGGCGGATCAGGCCTGTATGAGTGAGCCGAATTTTTACCGCACCTTCCGCCAGACGTTCGGCCTGACACCGGTCGAGTACATGAATCAGCAGCGTCTTGCGCTGGCTGGCACCCTGCTCCGCACAACCAACCGGGGCGTAACGGACATTTGCCTGGAATGCGGCTTTAATAGTTTGAGCTACTTCACCACCCTGTTTCGGCGTCAGATAGGGATGCCGCCCGCCCAATACCGCCGACAAACACCTGCTATCGACTGAGATTGGTGGGAAAGTTGTATTCCGGTGGTGCGGCCGGGCCACAGAGGCATTCCGACGCCCACGCCCGGTGTTAAGAAGTAGCCAAGATACGGGTCACTACCGGACGTAGGCGTCCGGGATACATGTCAAGGAATTTCAGCCCCGACCAGATTCGCCAGCACCGCCGGTTCGACCCGGTGTGGCCCAGCGAAAACGGTGATTTTCAAACCCGGCACCTCAGCCAGGAGCCCGGCAGTGTAGGCAGCCGCATCGCCGATGAGCGTGAAGTATTCGTCCTGCGTGCCGTATACATAATGCGTCTCGACCGCTGCCAGTCGGGCCGGATTAATTACATCGGCAATACCACGGGTAAAAAACCCCGCCCAGAGTATCAACCGGTCTACCCGGATATGACCGGCATTGAGCCAGCGGCAGGCCGTAGCCCCCCCCTGCGAAAAGCCCAGCACCGTAATGTGCAGCGACGCCGGATTACGCCCCGCCAGCACGGTATCATACAGCGTATTGAGGTAACCAATGAAGTCATTGATCTCGTTCTGCTTATCCTCCCGCGTCATCCACGATGCACCAACGCGGTCGTACTTTCCGTTCAGGTACAGGCGCGACAGCCCCTCGGGCACCACAATCAGGGTATTCGGATTGGCTAAAATGTTAAATTTCTTGCTGAAAAATTCCGCCAACTGCCCAAATCCGTGCAGACAGAACCAGATGTGCGTGGTCTGATCGGTCAGTTCGCCCAGCGTGTAATACCGGGCTGTTCGTGTAACGGCGATGTGGTGTTCAGTAGCCATATATTATCGGTCAAAGCGCGACGACTGCCTTTCGTTCTTACGCTGTTCGTAGTGGATCTTATCAGCAATGTAGCAGAGTCGCTCCATGTCGGCGTGAACAACCCCGTTGGCATCCACCCATTGCAGATGAAACGTCCGTTCGGTTTGCCCGTTGTCCAGTACCTCCTGCCGAATACCATTAATGTCCTCGTCCGTCAGCAAATAACGAGTGTAGAGTGTTGTGCGGGCCGGTTTGCGGAAACGAATGCTACCCGCTTTGTCCCAGATGACATACGCTTTGCCGAAAATCTGCAACAGCATCAGCATATAAAACGGGTCAGCCGCCGAGAACATACTGCCCCCAAAGATGGTACCGACGTAGTTATACGTCCAGATGTTACGACGTAACCTCAGCTGTACTTCGCGCGAATCGCCCGACCAGAAAAGGATTTTGCCGCCCGTTCCAAAAAACATGGGGTACCAATTCATTAAAGTCCTGAATCGCCACGTTTTGAACGATTCTGTACGGTCGGTGTGCAGGAATGAAGGCTTCATGGTTACGCTGAATACAGAATGTGTGGGTCAGTGTTCATTGGTAAGCGAAAACGGCTGCCCCTTCTTGACCGCCTGCGTAATCTGTCCGGCATGGTAGGAGTTGTGATGCATCAGAAAAGCCAGAGCACCCATCCGCGCTACCTCACCGAAGGGCGTCGAAATTACTTCGGCCCATTGCTCATCGCTGGTCTGTCCAATGTGTTCGACTATCATTGCATACGCATCCTCGACAGTCTGTTGCACCGAAACCAGGTCAAGCTCACGGCCATCGTCTGAAACGCCCCCGGTTGCCTGTATGGGGATTGTAACCTCGCGCCCAAAAATAATGTACGCAAACCGGTGCATGGCTTCCGCTGTATGCAAGGCAATGAACCCCGCCGAACCAGTGTCAGGCGTCAGCCGGTTACCGTAAGTATCAGGCGTCAGTTTGCGAATTGGTCCTGCGGCCGAAAGTTGGTTGATACGCCAGAGATTGGCCAAAAGTTCAGTGGTCATAGGCAGTTAGTGAGTTAAGGAGTTAAGGAGTTTTTCGGAGAAATTGGACAGTTCATCGACCGCGTCCGGGCCGAGCTGGTCGCGCACCCGCTGATTGAGTACTTTCCAGACTTTATGGCATTGTTTAGCCGTTTGTGTCCCCTGTTCGGTCAGAAACAGGCCATTGCGAATGTTGTCGGTCAGCCAGCCGTTGCGTTGCAGGAGCTGAATATCCCGGCTCAGGGCCGACTTCTCGATCTGTAGTTCTCTGGAAAGAGTAACCTGCCGGATGCCCGGCCGGGCGAAGATGTGCATCAGTAACCCGCCCTGCGCAAAGGTCACCCCAGCCTGGGCAAAGGCATCGTTGTAAAGCCCCGTTACCACCCGCGATAACATCCTGAGTCGGCCCGCAATGCAGTAGGTTTGTTCACTCATACAGCAAACCTACTCAGCACAAGTTGTATATACAACTTTAGGTAATTTTTTGTCACGACGGAGCATCAGGGCGGCCGGATTTGTATTGATTCTCATCAAAAGTCTCTGGGCATGTACTCGACGTTCAGGCTATTGAGAGAAGCTGGTCAGGATTAATGCATTTGCCCTTATGGGCAGTAGTTTGGACGTGGTTTTTGTCATCCTGAGGCACGAAGGATCTTATAAACTCGGTAGCTAAGATCCTTCGTGCCTCAGGATGACAAAAACCACGTCCATCAGGATGACAAAAACCGCGTCCATCATACCCTATCGACTTTTCTTCCAGCCATTATTTCATCCGGGTCAATCAGTACAACAATTATTCCGTCGCCAGTACGCCTTCTTTGAGCGCGTAGGTAGACACCCGTATTGTATTGATGTTAAACGCTTTCAGCACGTAATCGATCAGGCAAACGGCTACGACAATCATATCGACGCGGAGTTCGATCATACCGGGTAGCGTCATGCGCTCGTCGTGGTTACGGGTGATGAGTTCGCTGTAGACGCGGTAGAACTCTTCGACGGATAGCCCGAACGACGCCTGATCACGCGGGGGCCACTGCCCGGTTCGGTGCTGATAATCCATATCGACCAGCGTATCGAACGTTCCCGATGACCCGACCAGCACCGTGGGCTGATACTGATGCACGGCATTATGCAGCGGCAGTAGCTGCTCCCGAAAGAAATCGTGCAGCCGCCGAATGGCCGATGGGGGGATGGGATCACTGGTCATAAACCGCTCCATCAGCCGTTGTCCGCCAATCTCGAAACTTTGCTTCCAGAAGACGCGATCCTGATTGCCCAGAATAAACTCGACGCTGCCCCCGCCAATGTCCATCACGAGTGAGGTATCCGGCCCGAGCGCGCCCGACGCCCGGACGCCCCGGTAAATCAGTGCGGCTTCTTCATCACCTGAGATCACCCGAATGTGCAGGCCGGTAGCCACTCGCACCCGTTCGATAAATTCAGCCTGATTGCCCGCTACCCGAATGGCGCTGGTTCCGATGGTTGTTACGGTCTCCGGCGCCACACCAAACCGGTCGAGCTGTTCCCGGAAATAATGCAGTACAGCCAGGGCGCGGTCGATGGCTTCGGGGGTAATTACGCCCTGATTAATACCGGCTTTCCCTATTTTGGCCGCCCGGCTCTCGCGAAACAGCACAACGGGCGGGTTATCGCCGTCGCGCTCCTGAATCATGAGGTGGAACGTGTTGGTACCTAAATCAATAACCGCTTGTTTCATGACGCGAAGTAAGGCAGTTTACCCCAACCAATGCTTGTTTTTTTGTTACTGGCCCGTTATCTTTGCCATCCGTTTATTCAAGAGAAATCACGAACCATTGATATGCTGATTATTAACATTAAAGACAACGAGTCGATTGACAAGGCCCTGAAGCGTTTCAAAAAGAAATTTGAGAAGACGGGCGTTTTGCGCGCATTGCGGTCGCGGACGGCGTTTGAAAAACCGTCAGTTAAGCGTCGGCACACGATGATTCGGGCTGCCTACAAAGAAAAAATGTACGGCACGCATAACGAACAATAGGCCATTTGTGCCAACTGGCATTCGGAGAGCAGTAAGCAGCAATGTTTACTGCTTTTTTATTGTCCAGACCCGGATTCATTGGATTGAATGGATTTTTAAGATTTAGCTTTACGACATAGTGGGGGTGGACCTGCAACCCCACGGCACACCAGAATTGACACAGCGTCAGGTACACAAAATCATGGAAAATCCAGTAAATCCGACAAATCACGGTTCCGGTTTCCTTGCTCATATCCGGTACGAAAAACGCCTGAGCCATCATACGCTTACGGCCTATGCCAGCGATTTGGCTCAGTTCGGCGATTTTCTGCGCGAGGAGTTCCAACTGGAGCAGCCGGAGCAGGCGGACTACCAGTTGATTCGGTCGTGGGTGGTTAGTCTGATGGAGGGTGGCCTGGACAAGACATCGGTGAATCGGAAGATTGCGACACTGCGGAGCTTCTATGGCTTTCTGATGCGGCAGAAAGTAATTACAACCGATCCGACGCTGAAAATTCAGGCGCTGAAGGTCAGTAAGAAACTCCCGACGTACGTGGAAGAGAAACCGATGGAAACGCTGCTGGATGACCTGGATTTCCCGGACGATTTCACCGGCGTTCGGGACAAACTGGTGCTCGAATTGCTCTATGGCACCGGCATCCGGCTCAGTGAGTTGACCGGTTTGAAAACCACCGACGTCAATCTGTACGAACGGACCATCACCGTACTCGGCAAACGGAACAAACACCGCATTGTACCGCTGACGGCCTCGCTGCTCACGCTGATTCAGCAATACAGCGACTTAAAAGCGAAAACGTTTGGCACCGACGGTCAGGATGGCGGTCAGTTTATTGTGAGCGACAAAGGCGTTGCCGCCTATCCAATGCTGATTCAACGCATCGTAAAGCGGTACCTGACCTTAGTGACGACGCTGGAGAAAAAAAGCCCGCACGTGCTGCGCCACACGTTTGCCACGCACCTGCTCAACCGGGGTGCGGACCTCAACGCCATTAAAGATTTGCTGGGGCACAGTAGTTTGGCGGCTACTCAGATTTATACCCATAACAGCATTGAGCAGTTAAAAAAGACCTACGATCAGGCTCATCCGAAGGCCAAATAAGGCCGAGCCACCCTATCCTATGCGTGATGTTCTGTTTCAATTAATTCAGCAGCAGCCCGATTCTGCGAAAGCTGCTACCTGGCTGCGTCAACAGGCAGACACTTTTTTGAAAGGTCTGCAAACGGCGGTGTTCTACCGCACCTTCACGGCCATTCCCCGCTTTACCGGCAAAAATCCGCTGGTGGTATCACCCGAGATGGCCACTGAGTTAGATCGGCTCCGACCCGGCTTTGTGGTGAACGACTGGACACTGGACCGGCTGGCGCGGGTGTGGTGGCTGCTGACCCTGCCGCCCGACGAAGAAACGGGCTACGTCCGGCGAATTTCCGAACTGTTCAAAGCCGCCGAGATGAATGAATTAGTCGCTCTTTACTCCGCGCTGCCCGTACTGGCCTTTCCCGAAGCGTGGCGGTTTCAGGCGACCGAAGGTATCCGCAACAACATTAGCGATGTGCAGGCGGCCATTATGCTCCATAACCCCTACCCCACCGACTATTTAGACGAACCCGCCTGGAATCAGTTGGTGCTGAAAGCATTCTTCACAGACAAAGACGTGTCGCAAATTACTGGTCTTGACCGACGCAACAACGCCCGGCTGGCGCAAACGCTGCGGGACTATGCCAGTGAGCGCCGGGCCGCCGGGCGTTCGGTACCGGAGATGATTGAGCAGTTGTGCAATCAGGCAATGTAAACGCGAGCGAATAAGTAGCAGGCTTATAATAACACTGATTATACAACACGAAAATGGCAGTAGTTAAAAGAAATCGGCTTAGTAATGATGTCATAAGTAGAGTATATGCATTAGACCTACTCAAATCCGATTTCACTGCTTTCAGTGAGTTTATAACTCTAACTGATAAAGACGGAAAAAACCTTTTAATTCATGCAGTACTAGCTAAGAACTTAGATTTAGTAAGTTGGTTAATTGCCAAAGGAGCGCTGATTGAGCATGCTGATAAACTAGGATGGACGGCTTTACATTATGCTGCTCAAGCGCATCAAGCTTCAATCTTGGAAGTCTTGTTATTAGTGCGTCCGGCAATTGATCTGCAAGATGAGTATGGTAATACACCACTTTGGCGAGCTACTTTTGATTCAAAGGGAGAAGGAGATTTGATCAAATTATTGTTACAAGCTGGAGCCAATCCTCACGTAAAAAATCACTCAGATATCAGCCCTTATGATCTGGCTTTAACTATTGCTAACTACGATGTAAAGCCTTTTTTTGTTGGCTTTGCTTAACATACCGCCACTTATAAAATAGGTAAAATCTGATATGGTATATGTTTTCAGAAAACGAATTGCTACATGATTTGATCAAATATTGCCCTAATAATTCAACTTGGAAAATAACAAGAGGTTCATGAGATAGACTTCCAGAGTTGTTAAGTGAGTTTCTGACTCTTGATAAAACCTACGTTCAAGTTGTTGTCAATGATCAGAATAGAAATAAAATTTTGGAATTAATTGACGAGTACGAGTTTAGTGAAAAGATTGTTCATCAAACGATCATAGATTCATCAAGTAACTACATAATGAATAGTTGGGACAATATGATGTTAACCCATATAAGCCGAACTTTTCCGAATTCGGAAAAGCTAGTTCTAAAACATGGAGATATGGACTACTTTAGTATAATGAACTAATTTGAACTTTTCCAATTACCCCTACCAACTAAGTAATGGAAGCTACATATGATTAGTCACATTACGTAAAGTTAGCCATAAAACACCCCTCCGAAATATACTATTCCAAAGGGGTGTTTCATTGTAAACTATCGAGAGTGGGCATCCCACTTTATTTTTTTGCTATTCTCGCGCTTCAGAATCCTCTGAACGTTAACCCGGCTGAAATCAGTAAGCTCTGGCTGTTACCGAAACCGGAATCTTTCAGGCCGATTTGCTGGTACTGCGCCTGAATTTCGCCACCCAGCCCTTTATCCTTTTTGCCATAGTACTTCAGGCCGATAGCAGGTGCGTAGGCTCCTTTAAACCCGTTCGAACCGTCGGTTAGCGTACCATAATACCGCGTGTCGTCCACAAAGGCACCACCACCGGCAATCTGCACGTAGGGCCGCATGGCTGCATTGTTCGGGGTGAAATAATACGTGGCCGTCAGCATGGTTGGAATAATGCTCAGGGTACGCGTCTGCACGGCAGAAACCGACTGGTTCTCGAATTCATACACCTGACGGGGTATGCGTTGCTGGGTATATTGATAACCAGACTTGAAACCAAGCGAAAACTGGCCGGGAAACATGGCTTCGCCCTGCAAAACAAGGTTAGCGGGCGAGGTCCGGTTGATGTAGTTTTTCTGATCGCCCATCGGCATACTCAGGGCGTAATGTGCCGAAAAACTGTACGTAACGTAGCGGTTGAACTCCGACTCGAAAATACCGCCATCCTGCGCGTGAGCTACCGTAGTAAGCCCTAAAAGAGCCGCAAACAATATTTTTTTCATGGTTGATTGAGTGTTACTGAGCGACCTTCAGATAAGGTGACTGACTAAAAATGGCGTTTACAGTCTGATCCACGGAATTGGCATCAAAAATACCGTCCCCCCGAATTTCGGCGTCGTAGATGACCCGCAGCTGATTTTGCCCCTGATTGGGGTCGGTTGTGGTCGTGCCGGTGTTACCGGTGGCAGCTGTAGGGCTATTTTTCAGATCCACGATCTGCACCGACCAGTAGTTATCGCTGACCTGATAAAAGCTGTAATAGCTTGGGTAATAAGGCGAGTAGCCGTAGCCACCAAGTCCACCGTATCCATACCCGCCGTACCAGCTATTGTACAGATAAGGCGAATACGGCGTTGAGGTTACCCCCGTGTACGTATCATTAACCCGGATAACGGCCACGCCCAGATCAGGCTTCTGACTGCCGCTTACCCGCGTGTAACCCCGGCTGATGAGCGCGTTGGCTACATTGGTCAGAAACCGCTGCTCGGTGGCCGTAGCCGACGTTTGTGACTGATCGTTACTTTGAATAAGTACCGAATCCGGCATACTGAACGTGCGGTACTGCCCAAAACTGGCCGTACGGTCGTAGTTTGTTATAAAGACCTGACTATCCTGCGGGCTCAGGTCTTTTATGGCATTATCGCGGCATGCGGTCATTCCTATCCCGGCAGCCAGCATCAGGGCAATCGCTACGCCCAAACGGGATGGTTTTGCTTGCTTTCCAGTGTTCATATAGCTGTTTGTTGTATTTCCTATAAAACGAATAGAGTATAGATAAGGTTGATAATCGGGGGAATATTTTAGGCAGATTTAAGCCATTTTTAATTAAACCGGTTCTACGTTTGTAGTTGCATCAATCAGACGCTTAACCGCACGCTTTCTGCCCATGAGTTTTCTGGATAACATTCAGGGTATGTCGTTTTTCGACATGCACGTTCACATGATTTCACGCACCACCGACGACTATCAGGCGATGGCCGATGCGGGCGTGGTGGCCGTTATCGAACCCGCCTTCTGGCTCGGTCAGCCCCGGTCTGGTATCGATTCGTTTCGGGATTATTTTGCCATGCTCGTGGGCTGGGAACGGTTTCGGGCGTCGCAGTTCGGCGTTCGGCACTACTGCACCATCGGCCTGAACTCCAAGGAGGCCAATCAGGAAGCCCTGGCCGAGCAGGTGATGGAGATTCTGCCCCTGTTTATCTACAAAGAAGGCGTGGTGGGCGTCGGCGAAATCGGTTTCGACGATCAGACCCCGGCGGAAGACAAATACTACCGCGCTCAACTCGAACTGGCGAAAGAAGCGAACCTGCCCGTACAGATTCACACGCCCCACCGCGACAAAAAACAGGGCACCAGCCGCAGTATGGATATTGCCCTCGAACACGGTCTCGACCCCGGCATGGTGATCGTGGATCACAACAATGAGGAAACCGTCCGCGAGGTGCTGGACCGGGGTTTCTGGGCGGGTTTTACTATTTATCCGTTCACTAAAATGGGCAACGAGCGCATGGTCGAGGTGGTAAAGCAGTACGGCCCCGAACGCATCATGATTAACTCAGCCGCCGACTGGGGCATCAGCGATCCGCTGGCGGTACCCAAAACGGCTTCCCTGATGCTCGAACGGGGTATTTCGCCCGAAACCGTCCGGCTGGTAACGTTCCAGAACGCGGTGACGGCGTTTGCCCAGAGTGGCCAGCTTAACGCCGGGGAACTGCTCAGTCCGCTCACCATCGACCAGAGCCAGCGGTTCAACGGCTCCTCCGTCCTGCGTGGTGGCCAGGCACCCCGTGTGGATAAATCATCAACCATAATTAAATGAGTGAATTGGTGAATGAGTGATTGAGTGAATAATTGGTCTGCATACTGTGTAGAACATTCACTCAATCGCTCACTCTCTCATTCACTAAATAACTATGCTTAACGCGCTCCTCCGCCTGACCCGACCGGCTAACCTTGTTACGGCTATTGCCGACGTACTGGCGGGTATGGCCATTGCCGGTTATTTTTTGATTCCCGACGCGAACCCCGCTCCGGTTGCCTGGCTCGCGCTCTCGACGGTAGGTCTGTATGGCGGGGGCGTCGTGTTCAATGATGTATTTGATGCCGAATTAGATGCCATCGAACGACCCGAACGACCGATTCCGAGTGGAGTTGTGCGTAAAAATACGGCTATTGTACTGGGCTCTGTGCTGTTCGCCATCGGCATTTTCGGTGCCTTTATGGTCAACCAGCCAGCGGGGTTGCTGGCCATCGCCATCACGGTAGCCTCGCTCGTGTATGACCGGTTTGGCAAACACAACGCCCTAATCGGGCCGCTGAACATGGGTCTTTGCCGGGGCCTGAACCTCCTGTTGGGCGTCAGCAGTATCCCGGCTCAGGTGGCACCCTGGGCTTGGGTAGGGTTGGTCCCGATTGCCTACATTGCCGCTATCACCATGATCAGCCGGGGCGAAGTACACGGTGGCAGCCCGGTCATTCTGCGGATAGCGAGTTTACTGTATGCCCTGGTAATCGGCTGCATCATGGCCATTGCTCAGCTACGGGGTCAGTTGGGCACGGCATTTCCATTCCTGCTCATCTTCGGCTACTTTATTTTCCCACCACTCTGGCGCGCCGTCCGCGAACCGGTGGGCCGCAACATCGGTATGGCCGTACAGGCGGGTGTGCTCTCCCTGATTGTGATGGATGCGGCCTGGGTAGCGGCTTTCTCCTCCTTCCCACTGGCCATGCTGACAGTGTGTTTACTCCCCCTTTCGCGGTTGCTGGCGCGGGCGTTTGCCGTGACGTAGGGGTGGAAAGTATTCTCTCAACGGGCACCCTTCCAGGAATATTGATAAGCGAAACGAAGTAATATCGGGCGGGTAAAACAGCGCATATGAGCTGTTACTGGATTAGCTCGGCCAGGAATTCTATGCAGAGGAACCCAATCTTGAAAAGGTGGTAAGAAGCTATTTGAATTGGCCATAAGTGCCGGTAGGCACGCCATCTTTGTAGATCAAGTTGGGGAGTCGAGCGACGTAGTTCCATAGGAACGACATCCTGAGTCATTTAAGATGTCGTTCCTATGGAACTATAGCCTGCTTTGTTGCCGACTTGATCTACAAAGATGCCGCCCCGAATGGGGCTTACTCTTAACTCAAACAACTACTAATTCAACATAAGTAGGTTGGCAGAATTAGTTTAGATTATTACACGGACCGGT
>CAXUKO010000025.1:0-81374 GCA_964251665.1 uncultured Cytophagales bacterium | reverse complement strand
TCAAATCCATACCGAGCAAGATTCAAGCCAGAGTACAACCTAATCAACTAATACAATTCAGTAGCTAAGATGCTTCCTGCGTCAGCATGACAAAAGCAGTACGGGATGTTCTGTTTCCCATCCAATCTGCTTCATTTCAGACCTGAACTTCATGTCTTCACTATATCGCATTACCCAAATTCTTGGGTTGCTTCTGCTATGCGTTGATGCCATAGCCCAAACCGTGTCGGGCAAAGTATTCGACGCGCAAACTAAAGAGCCGCTGGCGGGCATCACCATTCAGGTGCCCAACACTACCGTCGGTACAACCACCAACGAGAGCGGCCATTTTTCGCTTCAAACAGACAGTCAGACCCTGACCGTTTCGGGCGTTGGTTACCGTAAACAATCGGTATCTGTCACAAATAAGCCGTTGTTAATTAGTATCGAGTCGTCCGTTGAAGACCTACAGACGATTGTCGTAACGGGAAATCGCGAAGCGGCCCTCCGTACCGAAACACCCATCGCCATCTCGAAACTATCGGCCCGGCTCATTAATGAAACCAAGCCGACGAGCATCTACGAAGTCATTAACAAAACGCCGGGGGTGCTGATGGTGAACCTCAATAATGAACAGCACATGATGGCTATTCGCCAGCCGATGACCACCAACGCGTATTTCCTGTACATGGAAGATGGCGTACCAATTCGGCCGATGGGTGTGTTTAATCACAATGCCCTGCTCGAAATGAACCAGTTTACGGTCAGTTCCATCGAAGTCGTGAAAGGACCGGTTTCGTCGATTTACGGGCCGGAAGCAGTCGGTGGGGCCGTCAACTTCATTACCCAACGGCCCACCGCCGTACCCACTGCCCGCATTGGGATTCAGGCTGACCAGTGGGGCTACCAGCGGCTTCAGTTCGGGGCCGGCGCCATGCAGGGTAAGTTCGGGATTTACGTAGGCGGCTTTGTGTCGCGGCAGCGCAACTCCTGGCTGGCCAGTTCCGATTACGACAAACAGTCGTATTTCACCCGGCTCGAATACGCTTTTACAGCCAGAACCCACCTAACAGGTACACTGTCGTACAATAATTACAACTCCCAGACCAGCGGCAGCGTGGACAGTACGGCGTTTTTTGCCCGGCAGTACGTGAGCACCACCGATTTCACTTACCGCAAAACGGTTTCCCTGCGTAGCCGTTTGACCCTGGAACACGACTGGAGCAATGGCTCCCAATCGTTCATTACGGGTTTTGTCCGCAACAATAGCGTGGGGCAGAATCCCGCCTATTCGATCCGGTGGACAACGGGTGCGGCTACGGCTACCGGTCAGATCAACAGCAACGATTTCAGCAGTGCAGGCTTTATTGCCCAGCACACGCAGAAAATACGCTTTCTGAACAGTAAACTGATTGTTGGCGCCACGCTCGATCTGTCGCCGAATACGTACTATGCCTACCAGACTGATCTGTCCGCAACGTTACGAGCCGATAAAAAGTCAGTGCTCCGTTACACCCAGCTCCGCAAACGGCCGGATATTCAACTGGCTAATTACCAGGCCGATATTCATAATACGGCGGCTTATGTGCAGTACGATTTTGAGCCGTTGCCCAAACTGCGGGTGTCAGCCGGCTTGCGCTACGACCGCATGGCGTTCGATTATACCAATGCGCTGGACAAGAGTACCGGCGGGAAATCGTACAGCCAGGCAACGCCCAAAATCGGCGCAACCTATGATCTGGGTAAGGGCAAAGGACTCTACGCGAACTACGCCAAAGGGTTTTCGCCCCCGGCCCTGACATCGATTTTCCTGAAGCGCACTACCCCAACCGCGTCCGGTGATCTGTTTTATTATAACCTTCAGCCTGCCAAATTCGACAATATGGAAATTGGCGGCTGGGCCTCGCTGCTGGATAATAAACTATACGTGGATGCCGCCCTCTATCAGATGAATGGCACCAACGAACTGCTCAACATCCGGCAACCCGACAACTCCTACGATTACCAGTCGGCGGGCCGGACCCTGCACCGGGGTGTTGAACTGGGACTGACCTACAAGCCCTCGAAACAGTGGTTTTTCCGTTTTGGCGGCACCCAGGCCGTGCATCAGTTCGTCGAGTTCACCCTTAGTCAGCGGTCGTCCGATGCCGTACAGAACGTGAACGGTAAGGATATGCCCTCGGCCCCACGCACGTTCTGGAACACCGAAATCAGCTACTACCCCGTCTGGCTCAAAAATTTCCGCACGTCGGTTGAGTGGCAGCATGTATCAGGCTGGTACCAGAATCAGGTGAACACGGTTAGCTACGGCGGCTATAATTTCGCCAACGTCCGGGTGGGTTACCAGTGGAAAGGCATTGAGATTTTTTCGAACGTCCTCAACGCGACCAACGCTCTGTTTGCCACCAACGCCATGCGGGGCAACAACGCCACCGACCGCACAACCTATACGCCAGCCGCGCCGAGGACCTTCACGGCCGGTATTCAGTATAATTTCACCGGAAAACGCTAACGGTATGGTTTCATCCGGGGAATTACAACAACTGCTGGCCGGGACGGGCGTTTGTTTGCGTCCTGCGTCCGGCAATGGCGTAGTATGGGCCTTGCTGACCCTGATTCACGCCCTGCTTTTCATTGGCTTTATCTCATTCTTTTTCACTGTAAGCTAAGTATGGATACCCAAAAACCTAAGGTGCTGCCCTTCCAGGGGGTAACAACCTCCCAATCGACCGACACTGTTCCGGCTGCGTCGGGCCTGCGCCGATATGTCAAAAAAAATATGTACCGCTGGCACCGGCTCATTGGCATCATTACGGTGGTACCGGTTATCTTCTGGACGATCAGCGGCCTGTCGCACCCGTTCATGTCGCACTGGTTCAAGCCAACTATTGCCCATGAGTTCATGAAGCCGGACGCAGTAGACCGGGCTGCCCTTAAATTGCCTCTGACGACCGTACTGCGGCAAAATAGGGTCGAACGGCTCCGTTCGTTCCGGGTCGTTACCCTGAACAAACGGGCTTATTATCAGGTGAAAGGGGCGAGCAATGCGCTCAGTTACTACGATGCGCAAACGGGTACCCTGCTCCCCAATGGCGACCGCCAGTATGCCGAATCGCTGGCCCGGTATTTTATCGACGATGCCAAAACGCCGGTGCAATTGGTGCCCGTAACCGACTTCTCGAACGAGTACCGGTATGTGAACCGGCTGTTGCCAGTGTATAAAGTCAGTTTCGACCGGGCCGACCGCATGGATGTGTACGTGGAAACCGAACAGGGGCGGCTGGCGAACTACAATGAGCGGAGCCGGAAGGCGTTTTTGTGGCTCTTCAACAATTTCCATAACTGGGACTGGCTGGCGACCATCAGCAACAATACCCTGCGCATCGGCGTGATGGTGCTGTGCCTGAGCATCATTATTATCTCGATGCTCAGTGGCATTGTCATTTACGGGTTCATGTGGAGACTATTCAAAAAACCACGTAACGCAGCCAACAAGGTAGGTGTCCTTCGAAAATATCACCGGCAGATTGGTATTTTGGTGTCCCTGGTGACATTCACGTTTGCTTTCAGCGGAGCCTATCACGCCACCCGGAAACTGACGCCCGACGACCGCATCCGCTATGTGCGGCAACCGCTGGTAGCGACCGACGCGCTGACGGCTTCGGTATTGAGCCTGCCCGTCGACTGGAGTCAGGTAACCAACTTATCCCTGGCGGTGGTGGATGGCAAGCCCTACTACCAGGTCTTCACTAAACCGGCGGATAAGGGTGGCTGGAACAAAAAGCAGATCGACAATGCCGAAGGTGGAAGCCGAAAAGCGGAGAGCACGGCCAAACCAACGCTGGCTTATTACGACGTGCAGACAGCCGCCTTGCTGCCCGACGGCGTTATGACTCATGCCAAAGACCTGGTGATGAGTTTCTGGGCCGCTGAAACATCAGGGAAGGGACCGGCTTGCTGCGAGATGATGGATGACCGGCAACAGGCATCGGCGGGCGAACTGCCTGACCTGCTTAAAACCGAGTTCCTGACCAAATTCGACCGGGAGTATGGCTTTATCAATAAGCGGTTGCCCGTAGTAAAACTGGCTCTGGATACGCCCGACAAACTGACGTACTATGTGGAGCCGGCAACGGGGCGGCTGGCCGCTAAAATTGTGGACAGCGACCGGCTCGAAGGGCTTTCGTTTGCCTTTCTGCACAAATACAGCGGGGTTGATGCGGCCGGAAAAGACATCCGCGACATCATCACCATGGTGTCGGCCCTCGGTGTGCTGGTGGTGAGTCTGTTTGGGCTGGCGTTGTTTCTGAAAGTAAAGTAGGTTCATCGAAGGCCGGGCTGAATAGCCCGGCCTTCGATGCAGGTAATCCAATGTAAGTAATTTCCCGCTCGACTATTTACTAAACGCTTTACACGCATCAATCATGAAATCAATCATCGCACTGGCCTTCGTGCTGATTCTCAGCGCACCCCTGCTGGCTCAACCGGCAACCACCAATAAGCCCACCAACATCGCCATCTTCCTGTATCCGGGTGTCGAACTGCTCGACTTCGCCGGACCGCTGGAAGTGTTTAGCAGCATGACAAACAGCCGAGTGTACACCGTAGCGGCCAAACCCGGTCTGCTGAACACGATGAAAAAGGCACTCACCATCACCCCTGATTATACTATCGCCGACTGCCCGCAGCCCGACATTCTGGTGGTGCCGGGGGCAGGGGGGGAGTATATTCAGGCGGTTGTGGCCGATACGGCCGTTATTAACTGGATTCGGCGGACAACCCCGCAACGTCAACTGACCATGTCGGTCTGCACGGGCGCTTACGTATTGGGAAAGGCCGGACTGCTGGATAACAAAACGGTTACGACGCATTGGGGCTCCACCCAGATGCTGCAACAGATGACACCCAAAGCGCGGGTGATGGAGCATACCCGGTTTGTGGAAGATGGCAAGTTGTTGACGACGGCGGGCGTATCGGCGGGCATCGACGGAGCCTTGCGGGTAGTCGCGCGGCTGCGGGGTGCCCCGGACGCTCGCGCCGTGGCTGAACTTATTGAATACGATCAGTGGAATCCCGAATCGGGCCTGATCGTCGGCCAGCACCCGACCGTTCATACCAAAACACCGAAAACCGCCCCTAAACGAACCGCCCCCACGCCGGTAGCAGTCGGTAAACCCATAAAACCAGCGGCCAACATGGTCTCTCTGGCGGCTGAGGGCATCGACCCCGTTTGCCGGATGACCGTACCGAAGGGTACTGAACAAACCGTGATGTTCGGCGGGAAACAATATGGTTTTTGCAGTGGTGTTTGCAAAACGCGGTTCGAGCGCGCCCCGGCTAAATACGTGGGTAAATAAGCCTTTCTCAACGCACACACTATATGCACTTGCACTACTTACGTATGATTCCCCTCCGTCTTTTGCCGTTGCTGGCGGTCTTGTTTTTGTCGGCATCCGTGTTTGCCCAAACCCTCAGAGGAACTGTAAAAACGCAGGCAGGAGAGGCCATTGGGTTTGCCAGCATTACACTGCTCAACACGGCCAGAGGAACGGTTACCGACCAGGCGGGCAACTTTTCACTGACTGTGGCACCGGGGCAGTATCAGGTCTCCATCCGGGCCGTTGGGTTTGCCACCCAGATTCAGCGGGTTTCCGTAACCCGTAATCAACCGCATGACGGTCCGACCGTTTCACTGGCGGTAACGCTGGCCGGAAGCACCCAGGCCTTGGATGAGGTCGTGGTCACCGCCGAGAAAACGGAAACTGACCTACAGAAAACACCGGCTGCAGTTTCGGTGCTGAGTCCCAAACAATTACAGGAGTATCGGGTCTGGTCAATCAGCGACCTGTCGGCCTTGGCACCGAGCCTGCAAACCGTTGAACACGGCAACAGCACCAGTGCTACCTTTCTCAACATCCGGGGAGTGCTGGGCTTTACCAATGAACAGGCCGTGGCAATGTATGTGGATGGGGTGTATCAGTTTGAGTTCTTTTCGGCCCCGCTGCAATTCAACAACATCGCCAGCGTGGAGGTACTGCGGGGGCCACAGGGGACGCTGTTCGGCCGAAACGCCTTTGGCGGGGTCATCAACATCACCACCCGCAAGCCCACCAACCGCACCGAAGGCTACGCCCAGTTGAGCATCGGTAACTTCGGGCAGCAACGCTACGAAGCCAGTTTCAGCACGCCTTTAGTCAAAGACAGGCTGTTCTTAGGCGTTTCAGGGTTGTTCAACCGGCGCAGCGGCATCTACACCAACACCCTGACCAACAGCGCCTTCGACCGGCTGCAAAGTGTGAGTGGTGGGCTGAACCTGCGGTATGTAGCCTCCAGTCGCTGGAATCTGGCCCTCAACCTGCGCGCCGAAGCGGACAACGACAAGGGCAGCTACCCTTGGTTTGGGTCCGATTCGGCTGCGCTGGCTTCCCACTACCGGGTGACAATCGGGACGACCAACCGCGAACAACGCTCGAACCTGAATGCCTCACTGGCCGCGAACTATTACGGCGACAAGGTCAACATTACCTCGGTCAGCTCCTACATCCACTACCAGCTTGGGTACCCCGACCGGTATGAAATTCTGGGTGCCCAGGGAAACAACGTGACCAATCAGCGTGCCTTTACCCAGGAGCTGCGTTTGTCGTCCGCCACCAACCAACAGTCACGCCTGAAGTGGACGCTGGGTTCGTTTCTATTTCTGCGCAATGGCCTGAATGAATCGTCGCAGTTTCAGCCGGTAGACCAGGGCAATGCCTCGCTCCGAATCACGAGTAACCTGACGAACCTCGGCATTGCCTTTTTCGGGCAGACTTCCTACCGACTCGCGGACCGGCTCACGTTGACGGCGGGCTTACGCTACGATTACGAAAGCCGCCAGGTAGCCCAGAAGCAGGACAGCCTTTCCGGCAGCGGAGCCGTAATGAACCTGGTTCCATTCACCAGCTACAGGGCTACGTTCCCGGCAATCACCCCCAAGGTCATTCTGGATTATCAGTTGAGTGATAACACCCTGATTTACGCGCAATACGCCCGCGGCTTCCGGGCGGGCGGACTGAACCTGTTTGCCCCGCGCCCGGAAGATTTTCCCTACAAACCCGAATTTTCCGACAACTACGAAATTGGCCTTAAAAATACCCTTTGGCACAAGCGGCTGCGGCTCAACCTGACGGGCTTCTACCTGCAACAACGCGATCAGCAGGTTGGGATCTTCGATGGACCTTTTTTCGTCACCCGAAATGTGGGCGACATGAACAACCTGGGCGTCGAACTGGAAGCGACAGGACTGCCTGCCAAAGGGCTGCAGGTGGAGTGGAACGGCAGCCTGAGCCACGCCCGCTACAGCCGCTTGACCGCCCTGGATGTTAACTTCAACAACGCCGACTTCCGGGGTAACCGACCCGTTTACACCCCCGGTGCGGCTTCGTTTCTGGCCTTTCAATACACGTACACGTTCAGTAAATCGGCTTCCGTATTTTTACGGGGTGAACACAAATACACCGGCACGTATTATTTCGACTTCAACAACGCGCAGAAACAACCGCCGTTCAGCCTGTTCAACCTGCGGGTAGGAGCCAGCTACAAAAACTACGAACTGGCAGGCTGGGTACGCAATCTGACCGACCGGCACTATATTGCTTGGGGCCTTGGTACATATTTATTGAGCAATCCACGAATGCTGGGCCTTACCCTGACGAGCAGATTTTGATGGTGCCCTGTAGCTGAATGTGGAGATAGTTGATGGGGTCAAGCTCTCGATGTTAAGATCGTCCGTAAAACGGTTACCATTGCACAGCTTAACAAACGCCCCCCAGCGGGTCTGCTGATTGAAGGTACCGACCCGGTTTGTCAGACGATCGTTCCAAAAGTTACCACCCCGACAGCGATGTTCGGCGGCAGGCAATACGGTTTTTGCAGTGATCTTTGCCGGTACCGTTTTGCGAAGGACCCAAGCCGGTACGCAACAAAGTAATAAAACAGCGCATAGGATTAAAAACACGGGTGGTTGTAAGTTTCTTCCGTGTTCCTGCGTTATCCCGATATGATTTATCTGTCAATCTGCCTGTTATGAAAAAATATCTGCTTATTCCGCTGGCTTTAGTGCTGGCGTTCAGCGCTTGGGTAGTAGCCTGCAAAACCAGTGATCCGTCGCCGGGCACCGGGAATCTGCAACTGCAACTTGATAATGTAGTAGGTAACGAGGACCTGATACTGGGTACCGGACGGTACACCAATAGCAGCGGAGAGCCATTCACTGTGACAACGCTTAATTACTACCTCAGCAATTTCCGGTTCAAACGGGCAGACGGTACTGACTATGTGGTGCCGCAGGATAGCAGCTATTTTCTGGTAAAAGAATCTGATAAAGCGTCGCAGCTGATTGTGTTCCGCAATATGCCCGCCGGAAATTATACCAGCGTTTCGTACCTGGTTGGTGTCGACAGCCTGCGTAGTGTGAGTAACATCAGTCAGCGCAAAGGTGTGCTGGACCCTGCCGGTTCGGCAACGGCGGCCAACGATATGTACTGGGAGTGGAATTCGGGCTATATTTTCCTGAAATTCGAAGGTACATCGCCTGTCGCTCCGGTAGACGCAACGGGCCTGAATAAGTTTCAGTACCATATTGGCTTCTTCGGCGGGTTAACCACGAAAACGCTCAATAACCTGAAGACGGTAACTCTGGCGCTCGGCAATTCACCGGTTGTGGTGGGCAATGATAGATTACCTCAGGTGGTGGTGAAAGCCGATGTACTGCAGATCTTTGGTACTGCAACGAAGCTGAGTATTGCCCAGCATCCCGACGTAATGGTTGATCCCTATTCGGCTACCATTGCCAGCAATTACAGTCAGTTATTTCGCTATGACCAAACCCGCCAACTGGTTGAACCTTAAGTCAATGCGAACGTTTCAGAAAGTTGGTTTATGGGCAAGTGTGGCGCTGTTTGGCCTGGCGGTTGCCTGCCAGTCGGGGCAGACGGCCAGTGATGTGCAACCCGCGCCACCCACTACCACTACGCCCGGCAGCAACACAGGCGTGACGTATCAGGCCACGCCGTTGACGTTTACCAAACCTGCCAACTTCCCCGATATGGTATACGATCTGTCGAAAAATCCCCTGACGGTTGAAGGGGTGGAGTTGGGCCGAACCTTGTTTTACGATGTGACCCTGTCGTCTAATGGATTGATCAGCTGCGCCTTTTGCCATATACAGGGCTCCGCTTTTTCGCATACCGATCATCCCCTGAGTCATGGTGTAGGTGATAAAAATGGTCCGCGTAATGTGCCGGGGGTGCAGAATGTTGCCTGGCGTACCAGTTTTTTCTGGGATGGCGGTATTAAAGATTTGGATCTGCTACCCATTGCGCCCATCGAAAACCCGGTTGAAATGGGTGAGCGGATGCCCAACGTATTGGCCAGGGTGCAGAACAGCAATAAATACCCGTCGCTATTTAATGCGGCTTTTGGCTCGACAGAGGTAACGTCGGAACGGTTCCTGAAAGCCCTGTCGCAGTTTATGGTCACGATGGTGTCGGCCAATTCCAAATACGACCATTATGTTCGCAAGGAAGCCGGGGGCGATATGACCGCGCAGGAACTGCGCGGCCTGACGCTGTTTAAACAGAATTGTGCCAGTTGTCACAGTGGCGAGTTGTTCACCGATCAGAGTTTTCGAAACAACGGGCTGGCGGTTAATGCAAACGTGGTACCCGAAGATTTGGGCCGGTATCAAGTCACCCTGAACGAGGTGGACAAACGCAAATTTCGCGTACCGAGTCTCCGGAATTTTCAGTTGACCATGCCATACATGCATGACGGGCGGTTTGCAACGCCGGAACAGGTTTTAAACCATTATGCTACCGGCGTGGTGGATAACCCGGCGCTCGACCCGATTTTAAAACAGAACGGTAAGGTAGGTATCACTTTATCCGCGCAGGATCAGCAGGACATCATCACGTTTCTGTACACGCTGACGGACCCGACTTATACGCGGGATGCCCGTTTTGGGGCCAAATGATACGGTGTTAGCGTCAGTCTAAAAACAAAGGCCCCGAGTATGCTGTACAGCATACTCGGGGCCTTTTACAGGTTACGGTGGGTATTGATTGATTAAACCAATGTCGCGTCGACGCTGATGCTTGTATTGAATAGTTTCGAGATGGGGCAATTATGCTCGGCATGATCAACCAGTTCATCGAACTTCGCTTTATCAAGGCCGGGTACGCTGGCGGTGAGCGTCAGTTTAGAACTGGTGATGCCACTGTCTTCGAGGGTGATGGCGCATTTCACGTCCAGCGAATCAGCCGCGAAACCAGCTCCCTGAATGTTAAAGGCCAGCTGCATGGCAAAGCAACCCGCGTGCGCTGCGGCCACCAACTCTTCGGGGTTAGTGCCTACGCCATCGGCGAAGCGGGTGTTGAATGAATACTGCGTATTGTTCAGAACGGTACTGGCGCTGCTCAGTGTACCTTTCCCATCTTTGCCGGTGCCGGCCCAGTGAGCCGACGAGGTGCGGGTAATTTTCATGGAAGTAATGATTTGAGTGATTAACAGTTTACCATAACGGTGCAGGACGTTTGTTTTTCAACAGCGCAACCGTCAATTTGGCGGGCGATTCGTCTCTGAACGCACTAAAGGTAACAGCGGGATGTGTGGCTGTTTTTCACCTATGTTAAAAAGCGCCGGAACGGGCCGGAAAAAGAGAGACTGGCTGCCTGAAGACGGTAGTGGAACTTACGAATAGACAACGCATGATTTCTTCGCAACACGCTGTTTTGCACCAGTATTTAGCGGAATTCGCTCAACTTTCACCCGCCGATATGCAGTTGGCTGATCCGTTCTGGACCCTCCGCACCATATCAAAGCATGACTTTTTTAACTTTCGCAACTCCGTTTGTCGACATGCGGGTTTCGTGCTGAAGGGTATGTTCCGGGTTTATTATTTAGACCCCGCCACCGAACGGGAGCACAACCTGTTTTTCATTCCCGAAAACGGGTTTATGGCTTCGCTGAAAAGCTCGATTACGCAGATAGCGTGTCCGTATAGCATCGAAGCGCTGGAAGACGCCGAACTGCTGGTTATTGAGCATGAGCAGCTCGAGCAGCTTTACGCAAAATCGCACGGCTGGGAGCGGTTCGGGCGGTTGCTGGCCGAGCAATACCTGATTCTGAATCAGGCGCGGTCGGAGAGTCTGTTAACCCAGACCGCCGAGGAGCGGTACCTCGATTTACTGAAGAAGTACCCCGATGTGCTGAACCGGGTGTCGCTGGGGCATATTTCGTCGTATCTGGGTATCAAAGGCCCGTCGTTGAGCCGCATCCGGGCGCAGGTAGCGCAGCAGCGGTAAGAAGATTGAATTAATGTACGTGCTGCCGGTGCTGCCGGAGATTCGCCATATGGGTTAGCACCAGGCCGATGGAGGCCGCGTAGGTCAGGTACTCAAATACCCGGCTGTTGTTTTCCAGCAGCAACGCTACCGAAAACAGGCTCAGAAAGCCCCAAAGTGCCATTTTTATGATTGGTGACGTAGCATGACGTGTGGCAAAGTACACGGCTATGATGTTCACGCCAATAAACGCGTAATCCAGCCCGGCAAAACTTGTCCGTACCAGCTCATCCTTCAACAGCGTCGAGGTCATAATCAGCACCGGCGTAACCAGGCAGTGTACAATGCAGAGGATGGACCCGGCAATGCCCAGGTAATCGGCCTTCTTGTCTAAATCAACTTTCATACGCAATAGAGCTGCTACCCCGGGCGGCAAAGGTAGCGGGCATTTTATGTATATGCAACAATGTTGCAGAGTAACAGATTCATCAATTTCAGCGCAGCAACGCCACCGTTGGATTGAATAACCGGTTCAAATGCAATAGAGTTGCAAAATAAATTGCAACATTGTTGCATTAGTCATAGTTTTGTGGACTATGAGCTATGGAAGCGGGTGTATGACTCTATTTTTTCGCTGGAACGGTCCCGCTTTGACGGCGGTATATCTGGTAATCGGGTGGTTGGGAACAATGAATCAGGCACGGGGACAGGCTGATTGTACCGGCCAGTTAACGGGACAAATCAGGGCAACTGACACCCGCGATGTTCTGCCGGGGGCTACGGTACTAATTCGCGAAACAGGGAAAGGCGCGGCCACCGACAGCACGGGCCGGTTTAAGCTAACGGGACTTTGTCCGGGTACGTACACCATCGCCTACCAGTTTGTGGGCTACACGACGCAGACCCGGCGCGTTCGTGTACCCGACGATGCGGCATTGCCGACCGTTACGCTTGTTTCGGAAAATACCCTCCAGGAGGTTCAGGTGACCGAACACCGCTCGGAAGCCCAGCAGATTCTGCAGACCCAGACCCAACTGACTGGTCAGGCGCTGGAAGCGACGAGAGGCCAGTCACTGGGCGAAAGCCTGAAAGCCATTACCGGCCTGTATTCGATTCAGACGGGGCCATCCATTTCCAAGCCCGTCATCCATGGCCTGCACAGTAACCGGATTCTGATCCTCAACAATGGCGTTCGGCAGGAGGGGCAGCAGTGGGGCAGCGAACACGCCCCGGAAATTGACGCGTTTCTGGCCTCACGACTAACCGTCATTAAGGGAGCGGCCAGTATCCGCTATGGCTCTGACGCCATCGGCGGGGTAATTCTGGTGGAGCCGAAAGCGATGCCAACCAAACCCGGCGTGGGTGGGGAATTAAATGCCGTTGGCTCCTCGAACGGCCGGATGGGCGTGGTATCGGGCATTCTGGAACAGGCTTTGGGCGGAAAGCTCACCGGTTTGAGCTGGCGGTTGCAGGGCACACTTAAAAAAGCAGGCTACGCCCGAACGCCGAATTACTTTCTGGAGAATACCAGTTATCAGGAAAACAACGTCTCGGCCGATGTACATTACGACCATAAAAACGTGGGGGCAGAAGTATTTTACAGCCAGTTTGATACAAAAATCGGCCTGTTTACCGGCGCGCAGGTGGGCAGTCTGGCGGATCTTTACACGGCTATTTCCCGGCCCGAGCCTTTGCAGCAACCCGGCTTTTCATACGATCTGAGCCGCCCGTATCAGGCGGTGCGGCACGACCTGTTAAAGTTTCGGGCTTTTGTTCGCACACAGCGGGGCACGCTCACGGCTACCGTAGCCCGCCAGCGAAATAACCGGCAGGAGTATGATTACGTCTCCTTCAGTGGTGCTCTAAATCCTGAATTGTCCCTAAATCTGGTTACACATACCGCCGATCTGGTTTGGGAACCAACGGCAAAAACGGATAAAAACGGAGGTGTATTTTCGGGTAGTGTTGGCCTGAACGGTATTACGCAAAGTAACGTACGCCAGTACCTGTTTCTCATTCCTAACTTTCGGACCTACGGGGCAGGCGTTTTTGCCATCGAACGCTATTCCCGAGACCGCTGGACGTACGAAGCAGGCCTACGGGCGGACTACCGCTGGCTGTGGGCTTATTTTCTGAACGACATTACCCGGCAAACCTATTCCGACACGCATCACTGGCAGAATCTGACGGGTTCGCTGGGAGCCTCGTACCAGCTGAATCCGGCGTTTGGGTTGTCGGCCAATCTTAGTACGGCGTGGCGGGCACCCAATGCCAGCGAGTTATACGCGAATGGCCTGCATCAGAGTGCCGTAGCGTACGAACGCGGCAACCCAAACCTGCAACAGGAACAGGCATACAACGGTAATATCGCGCTCGAATACGCGGGTAAGCGGCTCAGCGGGGAACTGGGCTTCTACAACAACCTGATACAGAATTATATCTACCTCAAGCCCGATTCAGTGCCCGTCATTCGGCAACGGGGTGCCTTCCCGTCCTACAGTTATAACCAGGTCCGGGCCACATTCCGGGGTGTAGACGCTACCATTCGCTACCAGTTGACGGATCGGTTGTTGCTGACTTCAAAAACATCATTGCTGTTTGCCTACGATCAGACCAACCACGATTATCTGGTGTTTATCCCGCCCAATCGGACAGAAAACAGCCTGCGTTACCAGTTTGCCAATAAGGGCCGTGTTGCGGACTTTTACGCCAGTGTGAGCGGTTTGCTGGTGGCCCGGCAAAATCGGGCACCGGCCGTAACCCGACAGGAAGAGAATGGGCAGGTCATTTTCAGGGGTGATTTCGCTCCACCACCCGCCGGGTATTTTCTGGTTGGGGCCGAAATTGGTATGAACTACCGGATTGGCAACCAGCCACTGGGCATCATTCTGACCGGTAGTAATCTGCTGGATCGTACCTACCGCGATTATCTGGACCGGTTCCGCTACTTTGCTGATGCCGTCGGCCGGAATATTTCATTGAAACTTAACGTCAAATTTTAACGAGTCATGCCTTCATTCATACGCAATCGCTGCTGGTTACTGGCTCTGAGCCTGATAGTAGCTTCCTGTTCGTTCCCGGAACGCATGGTGGCCCCAACCAACGATAATGAAGCCATAACGACGGTTATGCTCACGCTAACAAATCAGGCTGATTCGACGGATGTCCGAACCGCGCTGATTGATAATTTGGGTTCGAATCGCCCCGATTTCAGTCGTGATACACTGCATCTAAAACCTAATACGGTATATACCACTAAAATTGGGCTGGTCAATAAGCTCACTGATCCGTTCACCGATGCGACCGTCGAGATTCGTGAACTGGCCAACGAACACCTGCTGGTTTATACGCCGACTACGGGCCTGAACCTGACCGTTACCATCACCGACCGGGATACCAACCCCGCACCGGGGCCGTATCCAATTGGCCTAACGGCGATTGTCAGCACCGGGGCCGCGAGTACAGGAAAACTGGGCGTGGTACTGCGTCATCAGCCCGACACGAAGAACGGTACGCCGACGCCCGGCACCTCCGATCTGGATACCAGCTTTGAGGTAGTGATTCGATGAGGGGCCGGGTTATGAGCCTCAGAAAAACTCGCCGAAGTTGAAGAAAATTCCCTTTGAGCCGTTCAGCCCGACAGCGTAATCAACGGCCCAGTTCAGCCGGGTATATTTGTTCGTTGTGACCCGCAGACCCGCCCCTACGGCGGGGGCCATTTTGGTAAACTGGTTGGTTTGTGCTTCGGATGCGACCTGATTATTGGCAAACACGACGCCCCCCAGCAGCCGGTTGTGGGTCAGCGGAAAACGGTACTCTACCTCCTGGTAGAGGAAATTACGGCCCCGAAAACGGCCCTGAATATAACCACGCCCTGAATTTTCGTAGGTGTCGCCACCGGTGCTTGGCAGGTCGAGGTAAGGAGCTGCATCGCCGAGGGTGAACGAGTTATACGTCCACAAGGCCAGTATATTAGCCGAACGGGCGGGGAAGTACAGGTATTTCCGCATGTCGAGCGATAGAATCTGGTAGTTTTTGTCGCTGCCCAGCACCCGGAAGTTGGGTCTGACAATCAGATTAGCATAAAATGCCGGTTCGGGATTAATCGAATTCATGCGTCCATCATAGAGCAGATTGAAGGCTATTCCCGACGACACTGACCGGCCCTGAACGCCTTCCTGATAGTTAGCGATGGACGCTGGTGCGTTCTCATCCGTCATCGTGCGGATGTTCCAGTGATAATCCAGATTATAGCCCAACCCGGCGTAAAGGTTATGCCCAACCCGTTTCAATAAACTCTGGTAAATGCGCAGGTAGGTAAAATCGATACGCAGTTCATCGCCAGGCAGGGCGGTGGTTCCTAATCCGTAGGTCGCCTGTGGATAATGGTACAGCCGGTAATCACCAACCCAGTTTAGCTGGTTATCACGCGTCCAGCTATTTAGCTTGGTGGCTAACAGGAGTTGGTTGTTCTGCGTGTAGGCCACCGTTGGAATGATGGTAGACACGTTGGCGCCGGCCCGCCGATAGGCAATATTGCCCTGTAGCTGGACCAGGAGCCGGGTTTGCAGCGAGTAACCCAATTCGGGCAGTACCCAGATAAAGGTTCGGCCTACGGGTAGTAACACGGTGTCGGGTTCCTTCAGATGCAGGCGGGGCAACAGCCGACGGGCTACGTCGAGTACGTCCTTCTGTTCCGACATGGGTACGTTTCGGGTACTCGGGGCTGGTCGGCCGGTGAGGGTATCCGTTTGGACGGTTTGCGCCTGCGCGGAGGCTACTACAAAACTCAACAGGCACACAACCCGGAAATGAAGGCAACTGGGCATAATGAAATGTACCCGGACAGACATTAATTGATGGGTAGCCCAAGTTACCCATTCATGAGCAGATGCCGTATCATAACCCCTGAAAGCCGTACTATTTTCGCTTTTTTGCACTCGCGACAGCACGATGGCCTGCCCGGCAGGTGCTGTTACCTGACCCGTACCCTGCCTTGGTAGGTAAACTCAAGAATACAACCCCGATAGGCCATTCCTTTCCAGTTAATTCAGCATCTGGTTTTGCCTCGTCGGGTAGTAGCACCTCACGCGCCGTTTTGCCCCGGATTACCCGCCCGGTGCCGGTTAAGAAGCCCGGGAAGCGCTGGATAGGTTAGTAACACTAGTTTCTCCTCACTCCTCTGATCTTAGTAAATAGTAGCGCCTGCCCGCTTTCTCTGTTGAGTTGGCCAACGGCCTTCGTACGTATCTTTACACAGGAATTAACCCATTAAGCTTACCGTTTATCATGCTTAAATTCGTTTCTGCCTTAAGCGTTGCCATGCTGTTTCTGTCCTGGACCAGTACGCAGCCCAATACGCGCCATACCGGGTTGATAATAGCCCACTGGGAGCATGGCGCAGCCGGTACGGACACGCTGCTCAAAGCCAGTAGCTGGCCGAGTGAGCTTTCGATGTCCACCTTTACCGGTCCTGATGTTACGCCCAGTCCCGCCTGTCTGGCGGTAGCGCCCACCGGGGAGGTGTTCGTGGGCGTGGACAAGATGGGGTCTCTCGGGAAACTGCCGGGGAAAGGCAGCATCGTGAAACTGGTGGATGCCAATAATGATGGCAAGGTCGATAAGCAAACTACGTTCGCGGCTGTAGATAATCCCCGGGGTATCTTATCCGTGGGCGATCAGGTATTTGTGCTGCATACCGCTTTTTCGAAGGAAACGGGCATTGCATCGGGCATGAATCTGGTGGTTTTTGAAGATAAGAATCAGGACGGGGTGGCCGATGGTCCCTCAAAGCCCCTGATCGAACACATCAGTTCACCAAAATTTCTGCAAAGCCGGGGGACGGATCATGCCACGAACGGCATTCGCATGGGTATCGACGGCTGGATTTACATTGCCGTGGGTGATTTTGGCTTTCACAATGCCACGGATCGAAGCGGCAAGAAATTAACCATGCTCGGGGGCGGCATTGTGCGCGTCCGGCCGGATGGCACCGAAATGGAGGTGTATACTCACGGAACCCGGAACATTTATGACGTGGCTATTGACCCGTACATGAATATTTTCACCCGCGACAATACCAACGATGGGGGCGGCTGGAATATCCGTTTTTCGAACCAGATTCAGTCGGGGGAGTACGGCTACCCGGTCCTGTTTAAACAGTTTACGGACGAGATCATCCCGGCGCTGGTCGATGTTGGGGGCGGCTCCGGCACGGGTGCCCTGTTCATGGACGATCCGACCTGGCCCGACAAATACAACCACGTACCCATGATGGCCGATTGGGGCCGGAGCCAGTTGTTTGTGCATCGCGTAACGGCAGACGCGGCCAGTTTCACCCAGCAGGAAGAAGAGTTTATTAAACTACCCCAAATCACCGATGTAGATGTTGATGCGTCCGGCCGGGCTTACCTTTCTGCCTGGGACGGAGCGGGCTACACGGGAAACCCCGGAAAAGGCTTTGTGGTCCGGGTAGTCCCTAGAAACTGGACGTACAAACCTTTCTCATCCGTCAAAAAAGCGACTCTGGCCGAACTGGCGTCGTTGCTGAAAGCCAATAACGGGGTGGTGCGGTTAGCCGCTCAGCAGGAGTTATTGAGTCGCCCGGCCCGGGAAGTGGCAAATGCGGTCTGGGCCGTTGCGGCTGACAAGGCATTACCGCTGTACAGCCGGGTGGCCGGGATTTTTACATATGCCCAGGTAGCGGGTACCAGCGGCATCGACAAACTGGTCACGCTGACGCAGGATAACGACGTGCGGGAGTTTGCGCTGCGGGCTTTGTCAGACCGCAAACCGAATGTGGCCCAGGTACCCATCGACCCCTTCTTAAAAGGGCTCACCGATGCTTCTCCCCGCGTTCAGTCAATCGCTATTATCGGTTTGGGCCGTCTGGGGAGGCCAGAAGCCGCTCCTGCTCTGCTGCAGGTGAAGGTGCCGGCCTCGTTTGTGGCACCCGCCAAAGGTACCGAAGGGCCACATGCCACGCCTAATTCAGCCATTATACCGGCCCACCTGGCGGTTCGTGCGCTGGTAAGCCTGCAGGCCGTTGATGCCTGCGTTCGTGCGCTCAATACCGAAAATTCAACGATTGCCCTTTGGGCCTTGCGGTATATGCACGATCCTAAAGCCGTAAGCGGGTTAATAACCGCCTACGGGCAGGCGAACGATGAAGCGGTGAAACGGCAGATGCTGGTTACCCTGTCGAGACTCTACAAAAAAGAAGCGGATTACGACGGTTCTACCTGGTGGAGCACCCGGCCGGATACGCACGGTCCTTACTACAACGCGGTTGAGTGGGAAGCTTCTCCCGTCATCCGTAACTTCCTGCTGGCGGAATGGGGCAAATCGAACGATAAGCCCTTCTTCGCGGAGTTGAATAGTCGGCACCGGATGGGCATTGCTGACTTCGGCGGGGACGAAACCGTTGCGGCTAAGGAAGAAGTTAAAGTAGATCTGGAAACGATCAAAAACAAAAAAGGGCAGATTGGCGAATCGTCCATTGAAGATGTGATGCTGGCGATGGATAAAATTAAAGGTGATGCCGCTCTCGGTAAAACGCTGTTTGCCCGGCAAGGCTGCGTGGCCTGCCACAGTCTGACCCGGGGCGAAACGATGAAAGGCCCATTTATGGGGCAGATTGGCTCTATTATGAGTCGGGAGCAAATTGCGGAATCCATCCTCAAACCCAATGCATCTATCTCGCAGGGCTTTGCATCGGTCGTTATCACCGCCAAAGGCAATAAAAGCTACATGGGTTTTGTCACTGAAGAGTCTGCGGATAAAGTGGTCCTGCGCGATATTACCGGGCAGGTGTATTCCATAAAAGCCGCCAACATCCTGAGCCGGAAAGAAATGGAAACCTCCATGATGCCCACCGGACTGGCCAATGGCTTATCGTACGAAGAGTTTGCCTCACTAATTACTTTCCTGTCGCAGCAGAAAAAATAAGTACACGGATTTGGTAAGGAGCCATTAATTGACATTTTCCGGCACTTTTTCCAACTCATTCCTATCTCTCCCGGTTAGCTTATTGAACACGTATTAACTCAATGTAAACCCATGAAAAACCTACTGTTGATAAGCGGAATGCTCTGGATGGCGACCCTGTTGCCCGCCCAGGCGCAGACAAAAAAGAACAAGGCAACCGCTGCCGACCGGGCAACGACCACAACCGATACCCGCGTGAAATCAAACAAACCCCCGAAGGTTAACTCGCTCACGACGACAAATCTCCCGGCTAAGGATGGCTCCACAACAACTGATGGAGCGGCCACCAACGACGCTGCCAGCGGTCAGAGCGGAAGCCCGGTAGCGTTGCCGAGCGGACACCCCGCCCCAAAGCCAGCCAAAAATCAGGGCCGCAGCAAACAGTAATACATACCGGTAAAGACCCTCTTCCGAAGAGGGTCTTTACCGTATCAAAGCGGTCGGAATGACCAATGCATTGAGTTCCCGCCAGATCCAGCTAAATTACCCCGATGCAGCCACTCGTAACGAACGCCAGCCGGAACCCTGACTCCATTGCCATCAGTGCCGGTGGCGAATCCTATACCTATCAGCAGTTACTCGACTCGTCCGGGGCGTTTGCCGCCCGGCTGCTCGATGCCGACGCGGATCTGAACGAGGCCCGCGTTGCCTTTATGGTGGCGCCGGGCTTCGATTACGTGCGGGTGCAGTGGGGCATCTGGCGGGCCGGTGGCGTGGCTGTCCCCCTGGCGTTATCCTATCCGCTGCCGTCTCTGCGGTATGTCATCGAGGATACCGGTGCCCGGGTCATCGTGGCCGACCAAGCATACGCCCCGCTGCTGGCCCCGTTAGCCGAAGAAAAAGGTTGCCGGTTACTGGTGCTGAACGAAGCCGACGAGAATCCCGAGTTTCTGTCCCTCCCGGACCTGGATGACCATCGCCGGGCTATGATTTTGTACACCAGCGGCACTACCAACCTACCCAAAGGCGTGGTAACCACCCATGCTAATCTCAAGGCCCAGATTTCGACTCTGGTAGAAGTCTGGCAGTGGTCGGCGGATGATTATATTCTCTGTGTGCTGCCCTTGCATCACGTACACGGCATCATCAATGTAGTTTGCTGTGCGCTCTGGGCGGGGGCTACGGTTGAGTTCATGCCTACTTTCTCGGCAAGCGCCATTTTCGACGCGTTCCAGCGCGGTCGGATCAACGTGTTCATGGCCGTGCCAACGATCTACTTCAAGCTCATTGCCTACTGGGAAAGCCTGCCAACGGACCAGCAACAACGGGTAACGGAGACCCTGTCCCGGTTCCGGCTCATGGTGTCGGGGTCGGCGGCTCTGCCGGTTTCGGTGATGGAAACCTGGAAAACCGTTAGCGGACACACCCTGCTCGAACGGTACGGCATGACCGAAATAGGCATGGGCATCAGCAACCCCTACGCGGGCGAACGCCGGGTGGGCTACATTGGACTACCCCTGCCGGGCGTCAGCGTCCGACTGGTCGATGAGGAAAACCAAGTTGTGGCCGACGGTCAGCCGGGGGAGATCCAGATACGGGGTGCCAACGTTTTTCTGGAATACTGGCAGCGGCCCGAAGCGACCAAGCAGGCTTTTACCGACGATGGCTGGTTCCGAACGGGCGATATTGCGGTGCTGGAAGATAGCTACTACCGGATGCTGGGCCGCGACTCCATCGACATCATCAAATCGGGTGGGTACAAAATCTCGGCGCTCGAAATTGAGGAAGTCCTGCGTACACACCCGGCTATCAGCGATTGCAGCGTCGTCGGCATTCCAAACGAAGAATGGGGTGAGTTGGTGGGGGCGGTGCTGATTCTGACCGACAAAACGGTAGCGGCCGAGAGTATCGGCAACTGGCTCCGCGAACGCATGCCCGCCTACAAAGTGCCCCGGACGTACCGGGTAGTTGACGACCTGCCCCGTAATGCCATGGGTAAGGTGACCAAAAACGACTTGAAACCTCTGTTTAAGTGATAAGTCCGTAAGTTAGTAAGTCGATAAGTCAGTTGGCGGTTGATGCCTGTCACTTTGCTCCCTGCCACTTACCGACTTACTAACTTACCGACTCATCCACTTACCGACTTACTAACTCACCGCCTTAACCTGTACATGTATGGTAATTTACGGTGTCGCCATTCTGGCTTTTTGCTACATAGTAGGGCAACTGGCGGGCGAATTGCTTGGTCGGCTGATTGGCATCGAGGCCAATGTAGGCGGAGTCGGGTTTGCTATGTTGTTATTGATTTTCTTCAACGACTGGTTCGCCAAAAAGAAATATACCCACCCACTCACCGAAAAGGGTGTTGAGTTCTGGAGCCAGATGTACATTCCGATTGTGGTAGCGATGTCGGCAACGCAAAACGTGAAAGTGGCCGTTTCCAGCGGGTTTATCGCGGTGTTAGCCGGTATTATTCCGGTGTTACTTTGTCTGTCGACCATCCCGTTGCTCACCCGATTCACTAAACCTAAGCCCGTCGACCAGTATGGAGACTACAACCCGGTTTCTTGAAAAAAATGGGTTGGTCGTCGCCTTTCTGGTCGTGGGATTCATGATGTATAGCTCATCTATCCTCTCCAATCGGCTTACCAACAAAAAAATTCCGGCTTCGGCCATCGCCATTTTTATGGGGCTGGCACTGGCCTACGCGGGTGGTCTGTATTCAGGGGGCGAAAAGGGCGTGGCCGACCTGAAACTCTTCGCGGGGTTTAGTCTGCTGGGCGGGTCCATGTTTCGTGATTTCGCCATTGTCTCCACAAGCCTGGGGGCCAGTTTTATCGTCATGAAGCGGACGGGCTGGATTGGCGCGCTATCGCTTTTTATTGGCATCGTTCTTTCCTTCATCGGGGGCGTTGGCGTGGCCCTGCTCTGGGGTTATACTGACGCCATCAGCCTGACCACCATTGGGGCCGGAGCCTGCACCTACATTGTGGGGCCAGTAACGGGCGCGGCCATTGGGGCCAGTTCCGATGTGATGGCCCTGAGTATTGCTGCCGGCCTGGTGAAGGCTATTTTCGTCACAATAAGTACGCCCTTTATCGCCCGCTTTATTGGCCTCGACAACCCGCATACGGCCATGATTTTTGGTGGCCTGGCCGGAACGACCAGTGGCGTATCGGCCGGTTTAGCCGCTACCGACCCTAAATTAGTGCCCTACGGCGCTTTGACCGCCACTTTTTATACCGGACTGGGCTGCTTGGTCTGCCCGTCGGTGCTGTATCTGCTGATGCGGCTGTTGTTTGTTGATCGGTAGGGTTCTGACGCCGAACCGCCTGAACACAAAAAAGGCCGACCCGATGGGGCCGACCTGGTGCTCACTTATCCTCGTAGCTCAGCCCGTACTGCGCCAGCACATCGGGCGGCACGCCTTCCCAGTTGTTGGGCACGTTACCCACGTAGCCCAGATCCGCAATGCCTATCTTGCTGGTGTAGAAACCGGTGGTTACCAGATTCCGCAGCATACTGAAAAACGATACGCCCTGCGTCATGTCGGGCGTCGCCTTGCCGGGGTAAGCAATCTGATCGACGATCTCAAGCTGCTGCGCTTTGGTACAGGTGGCAAACGGCTTCCCGTAGCGGCTAACGCATTTGTTATCCAGCCAGCGCAAACCACCCCGCATGGGCGTCTGCTGACGGGGCTGGTCTTTCATGATAAACTCAATGAAAGCTGGTACCCCCGCCTGTGAAGCACTCCCCGACTTGGCATCGGCCGGAATGATGATGTCGCTCAGCACGGTAACCGTTTTCAGTTCAGCGGGCGTAAAGAAGGTCTCGGCATGAAGTTTGGCATCGCGCTCGGCTTCAAATTTTTGTCGCCCGCCGGGTATTTTCAGGGCGGGTTTCGGCTCTGGTGCGGGCACAGCGGCCTCAACCGGGCCAACGGCCAGCCCGAACGAACTTAAGGTGAGGGCTTTGAGGGTGTCTCTGCGTTTCATAGGAGCAATGAGTGATGGCGGGAATGAGTGATTAAGCGAATGAAGGGGCGAACGCAGCAGTATCAGGCCATCCACTCATTCATCCAATCGCTCATTCCCGCCCGGGCTAATTTATTAGATGTTCTTCTGTTTGACCTGATCGATGAGGTACTCCGAGGTACGCATGGAAGAAGCCAGAATCGTCCAGGTGACGTTTTTATCACCCTGGGAAACGAACGGAGCGGCATCCACCACGAACAGGTTCTTCACATCATGCGCCTGCTGAAACTTGTTCAGCGCCGACTTCGCGGGATCGTTGCCCATCCGCACCGTACCTACTTCATGGATGATCTTGCCGGGAGCTTCCAGGCCATAGTTGCGGTCGGCACCGGGTTTGTCACCCAGCGCAATGCCGCCCATAGCATGAATGATTTCCTCGAAGGTATCCTGCATGTGTTTGGCCTGTTTAATCTCCGCATCGGCCCATTTGTAGTTGAACCGCAGCGTGGGAATGCCATACTTGTCGACCGTGTTGGGGTCGATCTCGCAGTAGTTACTGGCCAGCGGCACCGGCTCCCCCCGGCCGGCCATGCCCACGTACGCCCCGTAGAACCTCCGCACGTCGTCTTTCAGCCCCGCCCCGTAGCCACCGGCCGGTTTGAGCTGACCGTCCCGACCGGGGATCTTGCCGTTCAGACTCTCGATGCCGCCCCCAAAGCCATAGCCGGGCATACCCATGCCCCCGCCGTACTCGATATGATACCCACGCGGGAAGTCCAGTTTGCGGCTGTCGAGCCACCAGGGGGTGTAGACGTGCATACCGCCCACCCCGTCTTCGTTGTAACGCTTGCGGTCCATCAGCGCCGGCACAAAGGCCGAGCGCGAGGCCCCGGTGGAATCGTTGAGGTACTTGCCGATCACCCCGCTGGTGTTGGCCAGGCCATTGGGGAAACGGGCGGACTTGGAGTTGAGCAGCAGCCGGGCCGATTCGCAGGCACTGGCCCCCAGGATGACGGTTTTTGCTTGCACCGTGATCTCCTGCAAACTCAGCGTATCGACGTAGGAAACGCCCGTGGCCAGTCCGGTTTTGGCGTCGGTGAGCACTTCGCGCACCATAGCCCCGTTGACGAGCGTAACATTACCGGTCTTCAGGGCGGGGATGACCAGCACCGAGGAGGAAGAGAAGTCGGCATAGGCCGAGCAGCCCCGGCTGCACTGGCTGCAGTAAAAGCACTGGCCGCGTTCGTTGTTGATGGCTTTGGTGAGGATAGCCAACCGGGAGGGAATCACCGGTACACCAATGCTTTTGCCCGCTTTTTTGAGCATCAGCTCATGCAAACGGGGCTTGGGCGGGGGCAGGAAGTGGCCGTCGGGTTCGTTGGGGAAGTTCTCCACGGAGCCAAAGACGCCGATGAGTTTGTCGACGCGGTCGTAGAAGGGTTTGATGTCCTGGTAGCCGATGGGCCAGTCGTCGCCCACGCCGGTGAGCGAGCCGCGCCGGAAATCATCAGGACCAAAGCGGAGCGAGATGCGTCCCCAGTGGTTGGTGCGTCCGCCGAGCATGCGGGAGCGGAACCAGTGGAACTCGGTGCCGGGTTTGGCCGAGTAGGGTTCGCCTTCAATATCCCAGCCCCCCCAGGCGGCATCGAAGTCGCCGAAAGCGCGGGTGGTAGAGGCCCCCCGCCGGGGAGATTCGTAGGGCCATTTGAGCTGGTTGATGTACTTGGGGTCGGCGGGGTCGAAGTAGCCGCCCGCTTCGAGGAGGAGGACTTTAGCCCCGGCTTTGGCCAGGGTGAAGGCGGCCATACCGCCCCCGGCACCGGAGCCGACGATGACGGCGTCGTAAACCAGAGGGGCTTTCTTGATGTGAAACAGATCCATGTAAGAGAACGTGAACGCGGCAGAGCCCGCGTGATGACTTAAAAATAAAAGGTGACGACCCGGCTGAGTTACCGGGTCGTATCTGTTGGTCGGCCGGGACAGCCTGACCGTCTGCTTAGGTCAGGCTGTCCCGCGTTGTCTCTCAGAAAAGATCGGCAACAGCTAATTTATACTCCCGGATAACCCGGGTTCTGCGGTTTCAGGTTGGGGTTGTTCAGCAGTTCCTGTTTGCCGATGGGAAACAAAAGATGCTTCTCCTGTAAAGGCTGATTCGAGCTTTTGTTGATGTGGCCCACGAAGTTGTCAAACCCGTTGGTGGTTTCGTTGTAGACCTTGCGCAGACGGACCATGTCGAACCACGTAATCTGCTCGTAACACAGTTCGTGCCAGCGTTCCCGCCAGACCGCTTCCCGAAAACTGGTCTGCGTAAACGTCCCCAGCGCGGGCGTTGCCAGTTTCGCCCGGTCCCGAATGCGTTTGAACGCATCATAAGCCGCCTGCGTAGGCGTGCCGAGTTCATTCTGCGCTTCGGCATACATCAACAGGACCTCGGCGTACCGGATCTGTGGTACGTTCAGGTTATTGTTGCGGGTAGCGGTTACGCCCGATGTTCCGTTGGCCGTCCGGTTGAAGTGCTTGAAAATGTAGGGTGCTCCCAGATCGAAGGGCGCTCCATTGCCGTTGGTGAAATACGTCGTGTAAAAGTACCCCTCCTGATCCTTGGCCCGTAAGTCACCCGCTTCGTAGGACTTGTAGAACGCCGGCGTCGGCACCGTGCTGCCCGTACCACCCGGACCGTTATACGTAACCGGCTTGAAGTTCGGGTACATATTATCCATCGGATTACCGGCCACCAGCGTGTTGTACTGGATCATGAACAGGTGCTCGACCCGGTTTTTGTTACTCTCCCGGTGAACTTCCTCGTAGGTCGGAAACAGGTTGATGAGCGACGGGTTGGCGTTGGCGTACGTGATTACCTCATAAGCTTTGTCGGCCGCTAATTTGTAGTGCGACGCGCCCTTGCTGAGCGGGAAACCGGCCATTGTCAGGTACACCCGGGCTAACTGTGATTTTACGGCCGCCAGATTGGCCCGGCCGGATACGTCCATCCAGGCCAAACCAGCCGCTTCGGCAGCTGTCAGATCGTCCACAATCAATTTGTAGATATCTTCCTGTTTGGCCCGTACGGGCAGAAAGTCCTCCGACGTGGCTGTTTGGGGTTTCGTAATCAGGGGAATATCGCCCCACAGCCGGACGGCAGTAAAGTAGGCCGTTGCCCGCAGAAACTTCGCTTCACCCAGAATTTTCGTTTTCTGAGCGGCATCCATGGGCGTAATACCCGGCACCTTGTCAAGCACCTGATTCGCCTGTGCAATAACCCGGTACAGGCCGTTCCAGTAGTTAACAATGTGGGCGGTATTACCGTCATACACCAGCCCATACAGGTTATTAAGATCCGAGTTCTGGGCCGTCTCCGTGGTAGAAGTACCTGTAGGGGCTTCCAGCATCTGCCAGTTCGACGAGAAAATACCCGACCCGTCGCCGAAGAACCGCAGGTTGTCGTATACTGCCGCCAGGGCGGCCTCGGCGTGGTCAGGAATGGTATAAAAGTTGGTAGGCGTCAGGTTCGAGGGGGCTTGCTCGACCAGGAAATCTTTACAGCCACTGGGACCCAGCAGCATAACGCCTGCCAGCGCAACCCGGCCAATGGCGGCCCGGCTTAGTGTTGATATAGGAATAAACTTCATCATGAATGTCTTTTAAGGAGTTGAGGAATAGATTACAAACCAATCTGTAAACCAACCATGTACGTTGTTGGCTTGGGGTAATTATGCCAGATTTCTCCCTGTGAGAAGGCACTGTTGTTATCGCCCTGGTTGGTTGGTGTCACCTCCGGGTCGCCGATGACTTTATCGCTGACGAGCAAAAAGAAGTTTTGCACGGTAGTATATACCCGGAGTCGGTTCAGCTTAAGCTTGTTGGTCAGGGCCGGAGCAAAGGTGTAGCCCAGCAGCACGTTTTTGCCCCGCAGAAACGAACCGTCTTTCACCCAGTGGCTGTCTACGTTGGTGACGTAGCCCGCCCGCGTATCCCGAATTTCGGCAATGGGCGTATTCTGGTTGGTAGGCGTCCAGGCGTTGAGCACCGTTTTGTAGCTGTTGGCCAGTGCCTGCCGGTCTTCGCTGGGGTGCAGGTTCATCAGCAGTACCTGATTGCCCTGCGAATACTGTAGTTCGAGGGTTAAATCCAGGTTCTTGTACCGGAACGTGTTGGTGAAGGCGCCCCAGTATTTCGGGCTGCCATTACCAATGATGCTCCGGTCGGCGTCGGTGATGGCCTTGTCGCCGTTCACGTCCAAGTACTTGATGTCGCCGGGAAGCAGCGTCAGGCCATTGCGGTAGCTGGTAAACTTAGCCGCTTCTTCGCGCTCAGCTTCACTCCAGGTGCCCAGCCGGGTCAGTCCCCAGAACGCACCAACTGGCTGGCCAACCCGGATGATATTCGTTGAGTTGGTAAAATCAGGGCCGCCTACGTTGAAAATGTCCGACGGCGTAGCCAGCGACAACACCTTGTTGCGGTTGAACGAGATGTTGAAGGCGCTATTCCACTGGAAATTTCCTCCTGTAACGTTCACCGTGTTCAGGCCAAATTCAAAGCCCTGATTTTGCATCGAACCCACGTTCCGCCGGATGGTGGCGTACCCGCTGGTGCGCGGAACGGGCGCATCTAAAAGCATATCCGTTGTTTTGCGGTAGTAGTAATCGGCTTCAATTGTCACGCGGCCTTTAAACAGACCCAATTCAAGGCCGACGTCTTCCTGAAGCGTTTTTTCCCAGCGCAAATCCGGGTTAGCTAAGCGGGCAATACCTGTTCCGCCCACTTTGGTATCGTTGTAGATCGTGGCATAGTTGGAACTCAGTAACGCCAGCGACGAGTAAGGGGGAATTTCGGAGTTCCCGGTCAGGCCGACGCTGGCCCGCACTTTCAGGTTGGAAACAATGGGGTTGCCTTTCAGAAAGTCTTCTTCCGATACCCGCCAGGCTACTGCCGTTGAGGGAAAAAAGGCAAACTTGTTATTTTCGCCAAACTTGGATGATCCATCGGCCCGGCCCGTAAACGTCACCAGATATTTATCCTTGTACCCATAATTTAACCGGCCAAAATAGGAGTTGAACCCATAGGTAGACGCTCCTGAACTGACACCGGGCAGGGTGCTGCCCGCGCCGAGGTTATTAAAGGTAAAGTAGTCGGTAGCGAAATTCCGCACACTGGCTCCTAACTGGAATATGTTTGTCTGCTGCCACGAAATTCCGAGCAGCGCCGTTAGCGTGTGATCCGTACCAAACTGCCGGTTATAGGTCAGTAAATTTTCCAGCGACCAGAACGTCTCGCGCCGACTGTTAGCCGATGCCGTACCATTGGCCCCAATATCCAGCGTACGGGTCTGCGACTGGAGGTTTTCCTGCGTCTGAATGTTGGCTCCGACAATTGTTTTCATCTCCAGGCCTTTGGCGAAGGTGATGTTCGAGTACAGGCTGCCCAGCGTTGTCTGCGTATTCAGGATGTATTTGCGGTCCATCAGCCGGTGTACCGAACTCATGGTTCCTTCGGCCTGCGGATAATCCCGGTTTTCGGCGTAGATGTCAGTACCCGGATACTTTACCGGCAGGAACGGAAAGTCTTCGACAATCTGCCGCGCCACCGCATCGTTGATGTCGACCAGATTTTCCGTCTGGTTGTTATAACTCAGCGTACCACCGATTTTCAGCCACTTCTTTACCTGATCATCAATCGTAAACCGGCCGGAGTACCGCTTCAGATACGAGGTTTTAATGAGCCCTTCGTCATCGCGGTAACCAATCGACAGGGCATACTGCGTCTTTTCGTTGCCCCCGCTAAAACCGAGCTGATGACTCTGCGATAGCTTGGCCTGGGTAGATTCCTTGAACCAGTCGGTATCATACAGTGGGTTGAGATTAGCGTCAAAAACACCCGGATGCGCGGCACTGAACGCCCGTCGCCGAACAACGGGGTCCAGATTGGCAAACTTGCCAGCTGCCCAGCCGACGGGATCGTATTTCTGGATATTGGCATAGGCCAGGTCTTCAGTGGCTAAGTACTCTTTAGCGTTCAGAACCTGCGGCCGGTTTGGGCCAATGGTGTTGATGCTGAAATTGGCATCGTAGGTAACCCGGCCTTCACCGGCTTTGCCTTTGCGGGTTTGTACCAGAATAACCCCGTTGGCACCCCTGGCACCGTAAATGGCGGTAGACGAGGCATCTTTGAGCACTTCAACCGAGACGATGTCGCTGGGGTTAATATAGTCAATGGGCGAGCTGAACTGGTTGCCGGGTGTTTGCGGGAGCAGAACCCCATCGATCACATACAGCGGGTTGTTGGAGGAGTTGATCGAACTGAACCCCCGGATGCGGATGGTAGTCCGCCCGCCGGGGCGCCCCGAATTGGTATTTACCTGCACCCCGGCAATACGGCCCGAGAGTTGCTGATTCAGCGAGGGGGCGGGCCGTTCCAACAGCTGAGCCTCCTTCACGGTACCAACGGCTCCGGTCAAATCCGACTTCCGGGTCGTGCCATACCCAATCACCACAATTTCGTCCAGGGTTTTATCGCTGGCCTGCAATGAAATGTTAATAGTGGTCCGGTTGCCAACCACTACTTCCTGGGATAGATACCCCACGTACGAAAAAACCAGCGTTGGTTTCTCGCCCGAAACGGCCAGTCGGTATTTACCTTCCGCGTCCGTTGTTGTGCCCTGCTGGCTGCCTTTCAGTACGACACTTACGCCCGGCAGTCCACCCCCGGTTTCGTCGGATATGACGCCGGAGACAATCTGATCGGCTGATTTTGCAGGGTCGGTGAGGGAAGCGGGCAGAAAGGCGTTGAGGTTGTTTAGGTTAGGAGTTGGATTGGGTAACTGCCGCAGGATGATCTGGCTACCCACAATACTGTACGTTAAATTCAAGCCGGGCAGGAGGGTACTCAGCACTTCGCCGAGGGTAACGTTTTGTACCTGAAATGATAGTTTCCGGTGTGCCGGAACGATTTGCGGACTATACGAAAATTTAACACTGGCGGCTTTTTCGAGCGTACTCAGCACCGTTTTGACTTTCTGATCGTGCACCTCGAGTGTTACCCGACGGTCAAGTAATTCCTGCGCTGAGACGTCGGATGCCCAGGAGGCACTCAGGCAAAGACACGTTATCAGCGTGTGTAGTAGTGATACTCTCATACACTGGGTCAGTAAACGTCGATTTGTTTTCATACTTTTGAGTTAATTGTTCGGGTTTTTAGAGAAAATTCGGGCGATACAATTCCGGTCAGCCTGGCAGAGGCTGCGCTTGAGGGCGACTGGAAAATTGGGGTCAGTGGTTGTGCAAGAACCGCTGACCTTTTCTTTTTGGGTAGTATTCAGGGTTGGTTTTCTGCATCTGGTGGCGGTTAGGTGATCAGCTGAGGTTCGTTCGTAACGGGTATTGAAAATCACGGATGCAACTGAAATGTATTGACCTGACTATTCACTGCAGCCTTTGGCGATAATGACAATCTCGCCATCGATCAGTTGATAGGTAGCGTCAATTGACTGGGTAATGATGTCTAATTTCTGGAACAGCGATTCCTCCGCCAGTGAGGCCGTTAACTGGCAGTTCTTAAGGTCATCGGCATTGTAGATAATATTGATGCCGTACACCTTCTTTATCCGCTCGAACGCGTCCGCAACGGGTGTCTCGTCAAAGACGAACCCTTCGGCTTTGGCTTTATCCAGCTCAATGGCAATCGGTTCCGCTACGATCTTTTTTACGAACTGCTCACTTTTCCGGCTGAAGACGATCTGCTGGTTGGGCAGGATCAACACGCCTTTCTGGGTTGGCTGACCAACGTTTTCGGCACTGAATGACTGGTTCGGGTACACATTCACCTGGCCGTGCTGCACCGTTACAATTACATCATTGCCCTGCTCGAAGGCTTCAACGGTGAATTGGGTGCCCAAAACCCGGGTGACCAGTTCATTCGCGTACACGTAAAATGGCTTTCCCGTGTTTTTAACGACGTTGAATGTGGCTTTGCCAAGCAGATAAACGACCCGGTTTCTTTGACCGAAATCGGCAGGATAACTCAACCGGCTTTGCGGGTAGAGCAGCGCAGATGACCCGTCGGGCAGGTGTATCGACCGGGGAGTTTGCGTCTGATTCGCTTGTTCAACCGCTTTTTGCTGTAGAGTGGCTACCTGCTGCTGATAGATGGATGGTTGAGCGAACCGGGTTGTAAGCAACCAGAAACCAACACCGGTGGCCAGTACGAAACAGGCTGCGGCCACCTGCCGGAGCCAGGTAGGGCGCCAGAGAGGAATAATCCGGGACTCTTCCCGGGTTAAGGCGTTGGTGGCCTGAATGCGCAGCAGCAACTGCGCTTCTGCTTCTTCGGAAAGATACGTTCGGGCATAGTCGCTTAGTCCCAGGCGAACGGCTTCCAGTAACCGCTGCGCTTCCTGCCACTCGGGCTGTTGATGCGGGTGGAGCTGCAGCCATTGTTCCCAAAAGTGAGTCGACTGTGCATCGGGAGCCAGATGATGGGCCAGAAACGCATCGTCACTCACAAAGTCAACAGCCGCATAGTGTTCGTAAGGGTTTAGCACGATAGCCGGTTTTTGTCAGTAGATGACAGAAATCGGCTATCGTACTCACTAAAACCAAAAAAATAATTGAAATAATTAAAAAAGAGGAGGGAGCCAGCCGCGAAGTTTATCAACCGCCCGGAAGACAAGGTTTTTAGCCGACTGGTGATTTATCGCGAGCACATCGGCAATCTGCTCGTAGTTCATTTCTTCCACAAAGCGCAGCCGAAGTGCTTCCTGCTGCCGGGGAGGCAGTTGAGTCATTAGTTTCTGCACCAGCTGTTCGCGCGACAGCGCATCCTCAATCTCGGCGTAAACCTCTTCTGATGAGGGCGTGGCCCAAAGATCGGGAAAGTCGTTGTCGGAGAGGGACTGGTAGGGGCGTTCCTGCCGTTGCAGCAGGTGCAGGATGCGTACCTTCAGGGCTTTTAACAGATAGAACCGTACGTTGTCCGGCTCCGTCAGGCGAGTGCGTTTTACCCATACCTCCGTAAAGACATCGTGGATACAATCGAGCACGAACGCTTCCGACACGGATACAAGACTTAGGCCGTAGCGGTACATCGCCCGTATGTGGGCGTGGTACAGGGCCGCATAGGCATCCTGATCCCCTGACTGAAAAGCCCGCCAAAGCTGTAACTCCTCTGACAAATGTTCCAAGCGAATGAGAGAAAGTAGTACCAAAAGTACAAATAATTGTCTTTTTATGACACTTTTCTACAAGGTACTCTAAACAGCGGGCTTTTTCCAAGCCGCAACTTCCAATCGTTAGATGGGCCAGATCGGTTTATTGACTGTCCGTTCACATGAACCGGACTGAAGCCGCTGACCGGATCGGCCATATTGGGGAAATACCCGCTGTTGGTGTAGCCATTGCCGCAATCGGGTCCCGGCTTCATCAGGCTAAACGGCACGGGTATGTTCATGTCAACAAGTGCATAACGGCTACTTCTCACCGGAACCAGCTGTAAGCTTACCCTGTCAGGTACTCAGGTGGAAAGTTGAGCGACACCCGACAGGATAAGCTTATGCACTACGTAAATGCAGCCTAATACCCCGTATTCTGCTTCAGCACGGCGCTACCCTGAAGGTCAATCTGCTGCTGCGGGATAGGCATGTATTCATTCTTTCCCGCCGTAAACCGGGCACCCGTATAGGTGCCGGGTAACCTGGAGCTTTCATAGGCCAGAAAGGCATTGACCGCTTTGTCGGCAATGCCCCAGCGCACCAGATCGAAAAAGCGGTGGCCTTCTCCCGAGAGTTCGAGTTTACGCTCGAAGCGAACGGCATCGCGGGCTGCTGCCTGATTCGTCCAGGGGGATGTGTACTGGCTAATTACGTAATTGGCGGCCAGCTTGCCGTCGGTTCCTTTCACAAAGGCGGCCGGATTAGCTGCCCGCGCCCGAACCTGATTGACATAGGCCCGCGCCTGTTCAGGATTGTTCAGTTCAACTTCTGCTTCGGCGGCCATCAACAGCACATCGGCGTAGCGGATAATGTTGTAATTGATCGTCGAATAACCCGGCGTCCACCCCGTATTGTCCGTTAATGTACCCTCCTGTGATTTTGGGAAAACAAATTTCTTGGGCGCAAATGGACCGCCGTACGTTTGATCGCGAATCCAGTTGGCACCCGGATGGGGGCCCCAATCCAAGTAGGGAATACCGCGCCGACCAACCGAATAGTCAATTCGGGGGTCCAATGGGCCCGTGTCGGGCGTAAAGGGGTCGGCCGTATTCAGGCCCTGATCGGTTTTCAGCTGGTTTGTGCCGGTATTGTAAGACCCATCCAGCAGGGGCAATCCGCTGGCAGTGGTTCGGAAGGAGTTAGCCATCTCAAAGGAGGGCTGAAAAAAGCCGCAGCAACTACCGGGACCGCCACTGAACGGAAAATTCAATACCATGTCCGGGTTGGCATTGTTAACGCTGCCGGTATTGGAGGCATTCTGAATGGCAAAGATGGCTTCCGCATTGATGCTGTTGGCCGCGTTGAACAGTGTAGTGAAATCAGCGATCAGGGCGTATTTCTGACCACCGGACGTTTTGCCATTGGCAATGATCAAATCAAACAGTGCTTTGGCTTCGGCGTATTTCTTCTGGTACAGATACGTCTTGGCCAGATACGATGCCGCAGCCCACTTGTTGGCGCGGCCATTGGCATCCTGTTTTTCGGGCAGGTTGTCGTAGGCATATTTGAAATCGGCTTCAATTTTTGGCCACAGGTCAGTCTCATTGGTCACTTTGTCGACGCCCGTACTGTAATCGAGGGTTTCATCCACGTACGGCGTGTTGTTGAAGGTCTTCTTCAACTCAAAGTAGTAGTGACCGCGCAGGAAGCGGGCCTGTGCTCCAATGTTGGCCGCGATAACTGCCGTTACATCCGGGCCCGGCGTTTTAAGCACCCGCAGCACCGTATTGGCCCGGCTAATGCCTTCATACATGGCATTCCATTTGTCGTTGATCGGCCCGGTGGTTGGGATAATCGTAAAATTCTGCACGAAGACGGCCGTACTCTGGTCGCCGGCGTTGGACCCCTTGTTGGCGTCGCCCCCCGTTACCGATCCCCAAAGCCAGTTAAAACTGGAGCCAAACCAGCCGTAATCCCGGCCATTCAGTTCCGCATAGGCCCCAATCAGGGTAGCCTGCAAACCAGCATTAGACGTTAGCTGGCTGCTGCTGATGGTGCCGGTTGGCGGGAGGCTCAAAAAATTATCTTTACAGGCAACGCCAACGGCCATCAGTACCAACGGTAGACTGGCCGTTATGATCCGCTTTTTTAGTGTCGTTTTCATGGTATTTGACAAGGGTTATAGCAGCAGATGAATGAATAGTTCTTGGTTAATCAGCTTCGCCAACGGGCTCATGCTGACAGGATGCGTTTTAGAAGGTAATACCAATACCTCCGTTGAAACCCCGCGTTACCGGGTAGTTGCCAATATCGATGCCGAAGCTGGTATCGGCAGTACCGCCCACGCCCGGATCAAGCCCTTTATAGCCTGTAACGGTAAACAGGTTGGTGGTCTGGAAAAAGACCCGCAGTCGCTGCAGACGGCTATTGTTGAGTAAACTGGCCGGTACCGTGTAGCCGATGGTCAGGTTCTGCATCCGCAGGTAACTGCCGTTTTCGACGTAAAAGGAGTTCGACTGGGTGTTGGTGCTAAAATTGGATGTATTCTCGAAGATGGGCTGGTCGGTGTTGGTATGGGTCGGTGTCCAGGAGTCAAGCACCCGCGCACTGACAGCCTGCCCCGTGAAGGAGGGGTAGAAATCAATGTACCATTTCGAGAAGTTATAAATTTTACTGCCTAAGGAGGTGTATAGGTAAGCCCCTACATCAAAGCCTTTGTAACGCACAATAAAGGTCAGCCCACCGGTAAATTTGGGAACCGGACTGCCTAAATACGTCCGGTCTTTGGCATCAATTACGCCATCCCCATTCACATCAGCGTAGCGGAAGCGGCCGGGCCCTGCCCCATCCTGAGTGGGAGCAGCGGCTACCTCTTCTTTGGAGTTAAACAAGCCCAGCACTTTGTAGCCATAAAAGGAAGCGATGGGCAGGCCCGGCTGAATCTGCACCGGGCTGATGTTGCGGAGGTTGGTCGGCTGGAAATTGGCAACGCCCGGCGCCAGCGCCTGCACCACATTCGACAGGAAACTGCCATTCAGAATTACCTCGTAGCGCAGGTCGCGGGTGAAGTTGCCCCGGTTGGTCAGCTGTAGGTCGATGCCCTGGTTGCGCATCCGGGCAATGTTGACGGATGGCGCATTGGCGTTATTGCCCACAACACCAGCCAGGGGCACCTGAAACAACAGGTCACGCGTGTCTTTGCGCCAGACATCGACCTGCACGTCGAGTTTACCGTTTAACAGCGACGCATCTAGGCCTACATCGCTGGTGGCGGCCGTTTCCCAGCGGGCATCGGGATTGCCGATCTGGCTGCGGGCGAAACCCGGCGACACACTGCTCTTGGTGGTCCCGATATCGTAGCTCCGGCTGATACTTTGGGTGTACAGGTTATACTGATTGTTGGGGTCTACGTTGTTGGAGTTACCCATGATGCCGTAACCGGCGTGCAGACGCAGGTAGGAAATGAGGGGTATCGTTTTCAGAAAGGCTTCATTTGAGAGGGTCCAGCCCGCCGACAGGGCCGGAAAAAATCCGTAGCGGCTGTTGGCCCCGAAACGCGACGAGCCATCGCGCCGGAGAACGCCGGTGAGCGTGTACTTGTCGTTGTAGGTGTACTGCACCCGGCCAAACAACGATAAGAAATTGACACCCAAGCTGTTACTGCTGGCCAGTTTCAACCCGGTCCCGGATACGGAACTGAGGGTAACGTAGTTTGGATCGGTGGAGAAGGGATTAATGCCCGACCCGGTGGCATTGCGGCCCGATCCGGTGTTCAGGGCTTCCTGCCCGGCCAGTACGTCGATGTTGTGCAACCCGAACAGACGTTTGTAGTTGATGGTGTTGGTCAGGGTCCAGTTCTGATTGTAGCCGTAATTTTCGGTGTAACTAAACGTACTGTTGTTCTGCGCCGTTTCGTAGGTCGCCCGGACGTAGGAGTTGGCAAAGCTGGACCCGAACTGACCACCGAGGCTGCTGCGCAGGGTTAGCCCCGGAATGGGGTCATATTCCAGATACACGTTTCCGAAGGCACTGGCCAGAAAGTTCTTGTTGTTGCGCGTCCCGTCGAGGGTTGCCACGGGGTTCTGAGAGCCATTGAAGCCTTTGGCGGCCGTACCGGCGTAGCCGCCGAACTCATCATAAATGGGAATGATGGGGTTAATCTGGAAGGCCTGTAAGATAACGTTCTCATCCTGCGGAGTGCTCTGACCGTTGGTATTGCCTACCTGGCCGAGCTGCTGCCGGTAGGTCAGCTGCAGGTTTTCGCCCAGCCGGAGATTTTTCAGCAGATCAAATTCCGAATTGGCCCGGAGGGTGTAGCGGTTGAACTGGTTCGTTCGCAGTACACCCGACTGATTCTGAGCGCTGAAGCTAACATAAAACCGGCTGTGGTCGCTCCCGCCCGAAATGCCCAGTGTATTCCGCAACAAAGGGGCATTGCGCGTAATGGCCCCGTACCAGTCGGTACCGTCTCCGGTTTTGTTGGCCCGCACGACCTGATAGATAGGACCGGCAGCCGGGTTTATATTGTAGAGTGCCTTGGCCGCAGTCAGATCAACGGTGCCTACCACGCCGGGTGTGCCGCCAACGTTGAGGTAATCCGGCAATACGGGCGTTGGTCCCGATCCGTATTGACCACCCCCCAGCCCGGTAAAACTGTCGTTGCCAATGGTGCCGCCAGCCTCATAAATATCGTTCCGGCGGGATTGCCATGTCCAGTCGGCCTGTTGCTGTGGATTAAGCATCTTCTGCCCGTGCCCCGGCGTTGTTATGCCGTATAAGCCGTCGTACGTGACGGTCAGTTTTCCCGCTTTTTTAGCGCCCCGTTTGGTGGTGATGACAATGACCCCGCCAGCCGCGCGGGCGCCATAAATGGACGCGGTAGCGGCATCCTTGAGAACGGTGGTCGACTCAATATCGTCGGGGCTGAGAAAGTTGATGCCGTTGAACTGGTCGCTGACCGGCACGCCATCTACAACGTAAAGTGGCTGGTTGTTTCCGAAGGAGCCAAACCCCCGAATGCGGACAATGCTGTTGGTGCCGGGCTGGCCGCTGGAAATAACGGTGACCCCCGATACGCGCCCCTGAAACACCTGCTCGACGTTGCCGGTGGGGGTGACGGTTATATCGCGGGATTTAACCGTCGATACGGCCCCGGTATTGTCTTTACGGCTGTCGGTGGTGTAGCCCGTGACGATAACTTCATTCAGTGCGGTGGCATCGTCTTCGAGCCGAACGTTGAGGGTGGACCGATTACCAACCTGTACTTCCTGACTTTTAAAGCCAATGGCGGAGATCACAAGCACCGGGTTGGCGCCCTTAACCGATAACGCGAATTTGCCGGCAGCATCCGTCGACGTACCCGTCGCGGTGCCTTTAAGTAACACATTGGCACCCGGTATGGGCCCATCGCTCCCGGCTATCGTACCGGTTATCCGGCTATCCTGAGCTTGACTGGCCAGGCTTGCCAGTAGCAACCCCATGCCTACCAGCATGGTCCGCCGACACCTGTAGAGTAGTGCTTTCATAAAGGGTAGTTGGTTTAAGGGTTTAAGGGTATCGATTGTCTTTCCGGGTTAGTTTATCGGATTAGGTAGTTCATAGAATGCATACGGCTGGCCCGTCTGACCAACTTTTACGTACCGTCGGCTCAGCACCGGTGCCGCTTTGGCCGGGCCGGTGGGGGTATATTCGGCCAGCAGCAGGTAGCCATCCGGTTTGTCGGGCAGCCGAAGCGTAACGGGTAGCTTTTGGGAGCCGTAGGGCGGTATCTGAATGGCTTTGGTTTGGCGGAGCACCTCTTTACCCCGCGAGTCGAGCAGGCGCAGCACCACCTGACCACTGGCACTGGTAGAAGGATCGTTTACCCCGATCAGGTCAACGGTGAGCGATGAACCCGGCGCGTGGGGTGGCACGTGTTTCATGTACCGCTCGTCGGTGAGGTCGATGAAAACGGCCGTGGGCGCAAAGCAATACCGGAACCAGTTGAAAAGGGGCGCTGGCCGCAGGTCGGCAATCGGCCCGGTGAAATCATCGCCCGTGAAGCCGTAGTTGTTGGTCAGGTAACAGAAATGCAGCACCCCCGCCAGCGACCGCTCGGCCCGCAGCCACTCGGTTTGCAGTTGCAGCCAATACGCCTGCAACGCCTGGCGCTGGGCGTTGGTTGCCCCCGCACCGAGGTAGTAATCGTAGTTCCTGACGGTCAGTTTCGAGGGCGTACCGTCGCGCCAGAGCCACATCCAGCCGTATTCGTTGGCCAATTGGGGTACCGTACTTTTGTGAAACTTGTCGCTCCACTCGGCCACCGGGTCGCTCAGTTTGCCCAGCGGATACGGGTTTTTGTCGCGGAACGGGGCATACTCGGGGTTGGTAGAAATGTCGGGATACGGGTGCGGCTCGTCCATATCGTCGCCCGCGCCCAGTTCGTCGGTGGTCATAAAGCCCGAATCCCAGATGCGGGTGGGGTCGAGTTTTTTCAGATCGGGAATCAGTTTCGTGCCGATATAGCTGTCCCAGTTTTCGTTGATGGCATCCCAGATCACGATGCTCGGATGGTTGCCGTCGGTCCAGACCCAGTTGGTATATTCCTGCCGGATCTGCTCATCCCAGCCGTGATTTTGCCAGTAGAGCCACTCGTTTTGCAGCATCAGCCCGTTCTCGTCGGCAATGTCGTACCAGAAATCCGGTACCAGCCCCACGCAGATCCGCATGGTATTCCAATGCGCCTGTTTGGGCAGTTCGGCTAATAGTTTCGTGACCCAGGCGCGGTTCCAGGGCAGGGCGCGGCATTCGGGGTCTTCAAAAAAACGGTGGAGCGTGATGTTCGTCCCGCGCAGGATTATTTTCTCCCCATTGAGGGTGAAGTACTTGCCCTGCCGCCCAAATTCGCGCATGCCGAACCGTTTGGTCGCTTCGTCGCTGGGCTGATTTTTGTCGGCCAGCCGCACGGTGGCCGTGTACAGAAACGGATCGTCGGGCGTCCAGAGGTGGGCCGCGCCGATGGGAATGTCGAGACTCACTTCGGTCAGGTTGTCGCCTTTGACGGCAACTCTCCGCGTTCCGCCCGCTATTTTTTTACCTGATCTGGCCTCATAAATATCGATCTGGATGGCACAGGTATCGTAAATCGACGCGCCAAACATCAGTTGGGGCGGGTAAAAACTCCGGATGAGCAGCTTAGCCGTCACTTTTTTCTCGGCCAGATTGGGCAACATCAGCATCCGGTTGACGCGAAATTTCCGGGTGAAGGTGATAAACACGTCGTCCCAGATGCCGGGCAGGTACTGCACCTTTTCCTTATCGGTGCTGCCGGCCGCCTGACTGGGGAGCCACGCCCGGTCGCCCACCTGAATCAGCACCTCGTTTTCCCCGCCCGGTTTGAGGTATTTCGTAATCGGGAACTCAACGGGCGTATAACATTCCATGGAGGAGCCAACTTCCATGCCGTTGATGAACAGTCTGGTTACGTATTGGCTTTTCCGAATCGTCAGTACCGCCTGGGCCTTTTCCTGTTGTTGCGGAACGGTAAATGTGCGCCGATACCAACTGTACTTGGGCGTGTAGTTCTGTTCTTCCACGTTATGGTCATGGCTGTACGTAACGCCCTCCGGTTTGCGGAAAAACACGTCGTAGTCCGGAATTTTGGGTTCGGCGAGGTGAATCAGGCCCGGCACCGGAATGGTGCGGGTGAAGCGCGCGGGCGGAAACGCTTTCTCGGTCTGGTCAAATTGCCAGCTTCCATTCAACATCAATGTATCGCGCACCGGATCGGCTACGGCCTGAGTAGCCAGGAACAAGGCAAAGAGTATGATTTTGTTCATAGAAAATAGCTGTTAAACGCATGTAGCCGGTTTATCAAAAGATTACCCCCGATACCGTCGCTGTACTCGTCCCGTTACATTTGTTGTCAGATGCAGCAATCGACCCGCCAGCGGCTGGGCCTGTCGTTCGGTTTCGGCTAGCGCCAGCCGGGAAGTTGTGATAAAAAGTTCGTTCATGTCCGGGCCACCGAAGCAGCAACTGGTCGGATGGGAAACCGGCAAGGCAATCGTCTCCAGGTGTTTACCCGACGCATCGAACCGGCAGACACACCCTCCGCTCCACATCGCTATCCAGAATCCACCGTCCGTATCGACGGCCATGCCATCGGGAAATTCATCGTCGCGGAAGCGGATAAAATCCCTGCGATTGGCCATTGTGCCGGATTGAACATCGTAGTCGTAGGCGTAAATGACATGGTTGCCGGTATCGGTCAGGAAGAATGTTTTTTCGTCGAGGCTCCAGTTCATGCCATTGGGCACGTATAAATTTTCTTCAAGCCGCTGTACGCTTCTATCGGTATCCAGGCCGTATAAATTGCCGATGTTCTGGCTGGCATCAAACGTCATTGTCCCGGCCAGAAACCGCCCCGCCGGATCAACGGCTCCTTCGTTGAAACGTGTTGGCGGCAGGCGGGTATCCGGGCGGTCAGCTTCGGGGCGGGCCAGCCAGGTCAACTCGTTCGTTGTTTCGTCGAACAGGGCAAATCCATCCCGCAGGGCCATGACAAGGCCACCCTGTTCGCGTAGGGCCAATACACCCAGCGGCTGGCCCACCGTCCGGCTGCTGACGTACCCGGTAGCGGGGTTGGCCGTAAAGAACAGCCCCTGCAACAGATCGACCCAATACAGCGTCTGACCCACCGGGTCCCAAAGTGGCCCTTCACCGTGTTCGGTGTCAACCGCAAAGCGTGGCGTTATCGCATACATCGTTCGGGCTGGTTAAGTAGTCGCCAGTATGGTTTCCAACTCCTCCAGCGACTTGCCTTTGGTTTCGGGCACGAAGGCCGATACGAAGACAAACCCAAGCAGATTAATCCCGGCATAGATCAGAAAGGTGTAGCCGCCCTGTAGGTGCGCCAGTAACAGCGGAAAGGTATAGGAGACGACAAAGTTGGCCACCCAAAGTGCCAGCGTAGCCACCGAAACCGCCATTCCGCGAATCTGATTGGGGTAAATCTCCGAGATAATCACCCACGTAACCGGCCCCGAGGAAACCGCAAACGCGGCAATAAACCCCAGGATAAAGACCAGTACGCCGTAGCCTTCGAGCCTACCGGCAAAGAACAGACCCGACAGCAGCAACAGGAAAATACTCATGCTAATGAAGCCGCCTTTCAGCAACGGTCGCCGACCCGCCCGGTCAATCGTAATCATGGCAATTACGGTGAAGGCCAGATTGACGAAACCAACGGCGATGGTTTGCAACAGGGCCACCGACGTACCGGCTCCGGCTTTCCCAAATATGATGGGTGCGTAATAGAGGATGGCGTTGATACCCGTTGCCTGCTGCAATACGGCCAGCACGACACCCACCAGCAGCAACCGGCGATGGCGGGTGGTAAACAGCGCACCGATTCGGCCCGTTGGCATTTGGTCCATCGACTGCTCCATTTGGGCAATCTCCCTTTCGGCTTCGGCCGGAGAAACGACCCGGTGCAGCGCCGACAGGGCTTCGCTCCGGCGCCCTTTGCTCAGGAGCCAGCGCGGGCTTTCGGGTACGAAAAACAGGCAGAACAGAAACAGGGCGGCCGGTACAGCCCCTACGCCCAGCATGTACCGCCAGGCGTGGCCCGGCCAGTTGTCGGCGCCCATAGCGATCAGCCAGTAGTTCGAGAAAAAGGCCAGCAGAATCCCAATGACCAGGGCCAGTTGATTGACCGATACCAACCGGCCCCGGTCGGCGGGCGGGGCCAGTTCGGCGATATACACCGGCGACAGGGCCGAAGCCGCGCCCACGGCAACGCCCCCAAGCATCCGAAAGGCAATAAAACCTGTGAAGGTAGCGGCCATTGCCGAGCCCAAGGCCCCGACGAAAAACAACAGGGCCGTGACCATCAGCATCTTTTTACGGCCAATCCGTTCGCTGGGTCGTCCGGCCAGTTGCGTACCGACCAGGCAACCCACCAGCACGCTGCTTACTGCCCAGCCCAACCCCAGGTCGTCGAGGGCGAAGGCCGGTTTAATGTAGGGCGTCACCCCGGCGATAACGGCCGTGTCGAACCCAAACAGCAGCCCCCCGCAGGCGGCTACCAGGCTAATGAGCAGGGCGTTAGTTTTCATGAACAGCTTCTTTTACGCTGCCGGGCACCGCGATACCCAGCCCCCCGTCGATCCGAATGGCCTGCCCCGTAATGAAGGCGGCTTTGTCGCCACAGAGAAATACAATCAGTTCACCCACTTCCTGAGGCCTGGCAATGCGCTGAAGGGGGTGCATACCAATGCTTTCCTGATGTACCGCTTCGGGGTCGTCGGCGGTAGCCCAGGCATTGCGGGCCATGGGTGTATCGACGGTGCCGGGGCAAACGGCGATGGTGCGGATGTGCGGAGCAAAATCAATGGCCAAACTGCGGGTAAGCCCCAACAGGGCGGTTTTAGCCGTTGTATAATGCACCATATTCGCCGAACTGATAAACGACTGCGCACTGGCCACGTTGATAATAACCCCCTGCTCCATGAACGGAATGGCATATTTGGCGCACAGAAACGCGGCTTTCAGGTTCGTGTTCATCACCTGATCCCATTCATCTTCGGTGCAGGTAGTGGCGGTGGCGTACCGGATAATTCCGGCATTGTTGACCACATAATCCAGCCGGCCAAAGTGCGCTACGCCCGTGTCAACAACCTGCTGTACGGCCCCCGCATCGGTTACGTCCGCTTTCAAAAACAAGGCGTTGGGATGCAGTTGCTGCTGCACGTCCCGACCCGCTTTCTCGTCAGTATCCACCAAGATGACGTCGACGCCTTCGCGAACAAAAATCTCCGCCGTAGCCCGGCCAATCCCTTTTGCGCCCCCCGTAATAAGGGCTACTTTTCGCTCGTTCTGCATCGTTACCAGTTCGTTAAAGTGCCATCGGTCAGCCGGTTCACGGGCAGGTAGGCCCGTTGGTAGGGATATTTCGCGGCTAATGCTTCGTTAAAGTCGACGCCCAAACCGGGTTTATCGGTTACATACAGATACCCGTCCTCGAAATAGTAGTCGTGCGGAAATACCTCGTCCGTGAGGTCGTTATGCCGCATGTGCTCCTGAATGCCGAAATTGTGAATGGCGGTATCAACCTGCAGGGCAGCTGCTAGACAAACCGGCGACATGTCGGTAGCCCCGTGACACCCCATTCGGACGTGATAGACGTCGGCCAGCGCGGCAATCTTGAGCAGGGGCGTCAGGCCACCGCCGTGCGAGACTGTTATCCGCAGGTAGTCAATCAGTTGTTCGGTCAACAGGGTGGTGCAGTCATACACCGAGTTGAACACTTCGCCTACCGCCAGGGGCGTCGTTGTATGCCGTCGCAGGTGGCGGAACCCTTCCTGTAATTCGCCCGTAATGGTGTCTTCCAGCCAGAACAGATGAAACGGTTCGAGTTCTTTGCCCAGCCGGGCCGCTTCGTTGGGCGTCAGGCGGTGGTGACTGTCGTGAAGCAGGTGCAGGTCATCGCCAAACTGAGCGCGAACCTGTCCGAATAGCGTTGGTACAACGTTCAGGTATCTGGCCGTATCCCAGACCTCTTCGCTGGGTAAACCGCCCCGGACAGCCGGTTCGTAAGCCTCTTTGCCGGTAGCCACGCCATAGACGGAGGCAAGGCCCGGCACGCCACTCTGCACCCGGATGGCCCGGTAGCCGCGTGCTACTTCCTGCGCTATTTGTTCGAGGGTATCATCCGGCGTCGTGCCGCTGGCGTGGGTGTAGGCCAGCAGTTTGTGGCGGCTGCGTCCGCCCAGCAGGTTGTAAACGGGCGTGTTGAGTGCTTTTCCCTTAATATCCCAAAGGGCCATGTCGACAGCCCCCACAGCCGCCATCGTAACCGGACCGCGTCGCCAGTAGGGACCCCGATACCCATATTGCCAGATGTCCTCCGTGTCGAACGGGTCCCGCCCGATCAGGCAGGGAAGCAGGTGGTCTTCGAGGTAAGCCACAACCGCCAGTTCCCGCCCGTTGAGCGTTGCATCGCCCAGCCCGTAAATACCACTATCGGTATAGATGAGCAGGGTGACGAAATTCCGCCCCGGCGAACAAACGACCACTCTTGCGCTTTCAATTTTCACTCGTTGGTAAATTTTAAACGGTTTTGCTTTTCTTCAGACTGGCCCATTAAACTTGCCAGCCATAGTTTGCGGAGGTGATAATCGCTGCGTCGCCGTGGCAATCGGCCAATTGTCAAATAGACTATTCCTGAGAATTAGTTGGATTTACTGAAGCAAAAGTAGCGCGTGAGCGGAGGTAAATTTGTTTGCTATCTTTCCAGAATTATCCGGTATTTTAGCAAGAGCTGCTGTTCTCTTCCACCCAAATTCATACTATACTGTATCCCTTTATGCACGAACCGTTGTTTCAACGCATTCATGTCGCCGAAGACCAGTCGTACAATATCCTGAAAGTAGATCGGCCCTATTTTGTCGTCCCGTGGCATTTTCACCCGGAGATTGAGCTGCTACTGATCGTTGGAGGAGAAGGAACGCGGTTTGTCGGTGACAGCATCGACCGGTTTGGGCCGGGTGATCTGGTGCTGGTGGGATCGAATTTGTCGCATGTCTGGAAGAACGGCACCCGGCATTATGCCGACGAAGCGCCCCTTCGGGCCAAAGCCCGTGTGATTTTGTTTCGCGACGATTGTTTTGGGGAGCCTTTTTTTAAAACACCCGAGATGCAGCCCATTCAGACCCTGTTTGGGCGGGCCCGGCGGGGGATTCATTTTTACGGGAAGACGCAACAGTCCGTAGCCGACAAGATATTTAAAGCGCATTCGCAGCAGGGAGCCAAACGGCTAATGACCTTTCTGGACATTCTGCACGACCTGGCGCATAGTCAGCATTGTACGGCCCTGTCTTCCCTGAGCTACACGCAATCGATGGAAGCGGGTGACATGGTACGGCTCAATAAGGTACTTGACTTTATGCTGGCTCAGTTTCTCAATCCGCTCCGGCTGGAGGATGTAGCCGAGCAGGCCAACATGTCGCCGACCGCCTTTTGCCGCTATTTTAAAAGCCGGACCAATAAAACGGTTGTGGGATTTATTAACGAACTGCGCATTGGTTACGCGCACAAACTGCTGATCGAAACACCCGCCAAAGTGGGCGACATCTGTTTTGACTGTGGGTTCAACAACGTATCCAACTTCTACGAACAATTTCAGCTCATCACCGGACGGTCACCGGCTCAGTACCGGAAAGATCATCAGGAGAAGGTCATGTAGCGCAGCAGGGGAATGGTCAATTAAACAACGCATCCATCCAACCCCTGTGCGTTGAAACAGGGTCGGATGGATGCGTTGCAGGCTTATCGGTTACTCCGCTTTGAGCACGTTCACCGTCTGGCTCTGAGTGGGTGTGCTCACCCGCAACAGCAGAATACCCGCCGGTTGAGACCCCACGGCAACGTCTGATGCTCCACCGTTCCGGCCTGCTCCAGGCTCCGCTCGCTCACCGTTCGGCCACTCAGGTCGGTTAACTGCAACCGCAGCGGCTGGCCTTCCGCGCCCGTCACCTCCAGCTCAATGGGCCAGGGTACCGCCCTCCAGCACCGTCAGTGAGATGGGCGTGGCCAGGCTCACGCAGCCTTTGGCGTCAGTTCTTCCGGCGGGTTCGTTCGGAGTGGTCGGCCGAGCTGTGGCGAATGGACGCACTGAACGAGGCACAGGCAGCCTGTCAAAATCGGCTACAGTTCTCTCACGTAGCTAAAGTCTTGCGGGAGCATTTTGGTATCACCCTGCCCGTTTTGTGTACACCCATGTTGATCACCGAAACAACGGGCCGTTACAATACCCGTACCAGGTAGTAAAGGGCAATTACCGTTTCGGGATAGCCACCACGCTTTTGGCTTTCCAGCCCGGCCCCCACAGGGCGCGTCCGGGTAAAACGCCGGTGTGTTCACCCTCGCGCAGCACCTGTTGACCGTTGATAAAGACGTGTTGCACCCCAATGGCATACTGGAAGGGTTTGTCAAAGGTGGCCCGGTCGGCGATGGTGGCCGGGTCGAAGATGACCACATCGGCAAAGTAGCCGGGTTTGAGCAGGCCCCGGCTGGTGAGTTTATGGTTGGTGGCGGGCAGGTTGGTGAGTCGCCGGATCGCTTCTTCAAGCGGAATAACCTTTTCTTCCCGGACGTATTTGCCCAGCAGCCGAGCGACGTTGCCAAACGCGCGCGGGTGTTCCTTCCCAAATTGGGTAAGGTCGTCGCTCGTTGAGGGTGCATCGGAGCCAAAACTGACCCAGGGCTGGCGGATCTCTTTTTTGATGTTCTCTTCCGACATCAGGAAATAAAGTGTCTCGACCCGCGCTTTGTCCTGCACAATTAGGTCAATGGCCGTTTCGAGTGGGTCTTTACCACGCAGACTGGCTACCTGTCCCAGCGTTTTGCCTTCATATTTTCTTAGTGAGTCCTGCTCAAAACCCACCAGCATGATATTTTCAGGAGATCCGGCCAGGGCAAACATATTCTCCCATTTCTGAGTCTGTCGGCGTACTTCGTCGGCAATTTTTCGACGTTGGTCGGGGTCCTGCAGGCGTTTCCAGCCCGCCATAAATCCGCCGTTGAACACGTAGGGCGGCAGGCAACTGGTCAGTCCTGTGCCTCCTGCGGTGTAGGTATACATATTAGCCGTTACATCCTGTCCCTGCTTTCGGGCTTCGGCAATCAGGGCAATAGATTTATCAATTTTAGGCCAGTTGCGTACTCCGCTGGCTTTGAAGTGATAAAGTTCGACGGGAAGTTTGGCTTCTTTGCCGATGCGGATCATTTCCTGAATGCCTTCTTCCAGCCGGTCACCTTCGCTGCGCATATGCACGATGTAGCGGCCTCCGTAGCGGGCGGCTTCACGGCTCAGGGCAATCAGTTCGTCGGTATTGGCAAAGGTGTTGGGCGGGTAAATCAGCATGGTCGTCAGGCCCAGCGCACCGCCTTCCATCGCTTCGCGCACCTGAGCCTGCATCTGAGTGAGTTGGGCGGGTGTGGGTTTTACATTGTCTTCACCCAGCACGTTTATTCGGACTTCGCCCGCGCCTACATACGAGGCAATGTTGGGCGTGATGCCTTTGTGTTCTAACTTGAGCATAAACTCCCGCAGCGTCGTCCAATCGCAGGTATCTTTTACCCCGCCCCCTTTCAGCCACAGATTAATGCGTTGCCGAACGGCTTCTGACCGGACGGGTCCCCACGACATTTCCCCAAATACTTCAGTGGTCACGCCCTGTTTGAGATCACTCATCGAGCGGCCATCGCGAAGCAGATAACCGCCCGTATGCGAAAGCACATTGATAAAGCCCGGCGCAACGGCCATGCCCTTCGCGTCAATAACAGTCAGTGCTGTGGCCGGTCCGCCGACGCGGCTGGTCAGTTTACCAACGGCCACCACGCGGTCGGCCCGGATACCCACATCGCCCCGGTAGGGTTTCTGGCCGGAGCCATCGTAAATCAGTCCGTTACGGATGAGTACATCGTAGGTAGTTGATCGGGGCGATGGCTTTGGTTGAGCCATAACGGTAAGGCCGCCGGTTAGCCAGAGAACCAGCAGGAGAGGTACGGTTTTTTTCATGTATTTTAACAGATCGCTTTGGTTTAGCACCGGGATTAATTTAAAAACTCTGCGTTAGCCGTCTAATTGCTTGCAGGTGTGTAACAGAGAGCGTGTACTACGCCCCGTTGATGGTTGGCTGGAACCGGAATTAAAAGAACCGGTTCGGTTGAGTGAATGTGTACCTTTGGGTAAATTACTGTTCGATCATGGCCACGTCTGAAAAACCGTTTGCGACCTGCACGCTCACATACTTAGACAAAACATTCCAACTCGTTGAGGTCATTAACTTGCCTTCGCAGGATGCCTGGCTGTCGATACCAGCCGAGATCACTCCCTTTGAGAGGGAATCCTTGTTCAGGCTTCAAAAAACGCTAAATTTCAACGTTCACGACTGGAATGAACAGGAATTGAGCCTGCACTTCATCGGCCCGATCTTTTCCCTGATAGACTTTTCCAATCCGCGCTTCAACCACTTTGCCCAGCGCGATCTGGAGGCTGTTGTCGATGAAATTCATCTGTTTGGTCGCCCGGACGGGATGGTGGCCAGTGGCCGACGCGAACCGGAGCAGCCGTATTTTGCTTTTCAGGCGTATAAGCGTAATCTTGATCCCAACGGCGACCCAGCCGGACAATGTTTGGCCGCTATGCTGGCTGGGTAAACGCTTAGTGGAGACTCTGTTTCTCCGGTCTATGGGTGTTACATCGTCGGCGATTTATGGCGGTTCATCGCCCTCGAAGGTTATCGTTATGCTGTTAGTCCTGGTTATTCGGCAACTTCCGACGACCTGTCCGATATTTTCCAAATCCTGAAAACGCTACGACACCTTGTGGCCGAACGCGTGGCCGGGGCAGTGCAGTAAACGACCCGCGTCACTTTATCTTCTTCGCTTCGGTTGGGCGCCCTCCCTGCAACAGGATCAACTTCCTCAACTGCCCTGAATCGTCTTTGACAAATTCAATCTGAGCCTCAACTACTTTGAGAAAAAACTTGGTCTCAGTTTCGGCAAAGAGTTCAATTTTACCCTGCCCCGTTGCCTGGCTCACCAGTCACCTCCTCTGCCGTATACCGACTCTAATAGGTTCTGTAACCTGGCCAGCCACCACTATGCGCGATGTAATCCCGGTTATCCTGTTTACCAATGCCGACCCGTCCCCGTAGCCGTAATACCCCTTATTGGCAGTCAGCATTTCTCAACGCGGCACCACACTCAGTTCCAGGTGCGAGGGATACGTGGCCGACCGGAAAATAGTGTGTGTGGCTTTCTGAAAATCAGCCTCCGTTGCCTCGAAAATAGTTGGAACATACCGTTGCGGGTTTCGGTCGATGAGCGGAAACCACGTACTCTGCACCTGCACCATAATCCGGTGGCCCGGCTGAAACACGTGGTCGAGGGAATGGAGATCAATGGTAAACATTTCCGTTTTGTTGGGTTGTAACGCCTGGGGTTTCTCGAAACTCTTGTGGAATCGTCCCCGCATCACGTCGTTGGCGACCATGAACTGATAACCCGCCATCTTCGGCTCTTTGGGGTACTGTTCGGGATAGACATCAATCAGTTTGACCACCCAGTCGGCATCGCTGCCGGTGGTGGCAGCAAATAGCCGGGCCAGCAATGTGCCTGTCACGGTTACGGCCTCGGTCAGCGGTTCAGTTTGCCACGATAGCACGTCGGGGCGGTTATGTACAAACCGCTGATCTTCGGTTAGCCAGGTAGGCCAGCGTGAGCCGGGGCCGTAAGTATGTACAATAGGCCGAGGTTGATACGGCACCGGATGCGCCGGGTCCGAAATGTAGCTGTCGGAACCAGTGGATTCGGTGGGTTTCTCGAACGCCAGCCCGCCATCGGCCCGCAGATACAGGTTTTGTTTCACGGACCCGGCCGGGGGCCACTGGTTGTAGGTTTGCCAGCGATTGCGGCCCGTTTGGAAGGCGGTTACTTCAGGGAAGTTACCGTTGCCTTTACCTTTGAGGTGCCAGGCAAACCAGGGCGCGAACATCCGTTGCCGGAAATCGAGGGCAGTGGTCGTGTCGAAACTGATGTTGCCTAAGGTGCGGCCCTCGCCCCGTAGCCAGCCGCCATGATTCCAGGGACCAACAATCAGGTGGTTTTGGTGTTTGGCATCGCCCCTCTCCCAAAGCTGATAGGCTGTAACCGGGCCATAGAAATCTTCCTGATCCCACCAGCCCGCTACGTTCTGAATGGCAACCTGGGGCTTACCAAGCTGGGTAGCAAGCGACTTTTTTTGCCAGAAGGCATCGTAGTTGGGATGGTTGGTTATGTTGTTCCAGGAGGGGAGTTTTCCGCCAAAATAGAATTTGTTGACGTTAGCCAGCAACCCCAGTTTCAGGAACCAGTCGTAGGTATCGGCAAGAGGATAGGGAAACAGCGTATCAGTTTTAGCAGCCTCCTGTGCGAAACAGTATTCAAAGTTGGCATTTAGCCGAAAAGCCCCCTGATGAAAGGAGTCGTCGCCCATCCATTGGTCGGCGGGGGTAGCGTGTTCTGAGATAGCTTTCAGAGCCGGGTGCGGGTCGTTGGCTGCCATGACGGTTAGCCAGGCATCGTAGGAGGTTCCGAACATTCCCACTTTTCCGTTGTGGTTGGTAACGTTTTTCAACAACCAGTCGATGGTATCGTACGCATCGGTACTTTCATCAATGGCTTTGGTATCAGCAGACGGCCCGTCGCTACGGTTACGCGGAAATCGCGCCATCTCGTACTGCCCTTCCGATTGATAGCGTCCCCGAATATCCTGATAAACAAAGATATACCCCTCGTCGGCCAAGTCTTTGGTATAAACCCGCAAATCAGGCGATAATCGTTGCCCAGCCCCGTAAGGGGTACGTTGCAACAAGAAAGGTAAGGCTTCACCAGTCGTTTTGGGGGTGTAGATGACGGTATTCAGCCGGACCCCATCGCGCATGGTAATCATAATGTCCCGGCGGTCGTAGCGGGTTTCGGGCGTTGTCTGAGCGACAACGGCCAGACAACCGGTCAGTCCGGGAACGAGCAGCAGAAGTAAGCTTTTTTTCATAAGTCGCTTGCTTGATGATAAATGAGCAAAACAATAGATAGCAGGGATATCTGGCCAACTTCGGGGATTCAAGACTTTCGGATACCTACTTCTGCACCCCCTATAGCACCCCCAAAGTTCGACTGATACCGGGACCTAAAACGGATTCGTGCGTTTCATCCTCAAAAACGTGCGAGGTAACCACCAAGCCCGGAAGCTGACGGGTTTTGAGAAAAGCTACCAATGACTGCATATCATCGACTTCCTGTTTCCCCTCCAGACTGCCAACCGATGCAAAAACGCGTGCATCCAGCCGCTTGACCCGGGCCGAAAAGGATTGCTGTAGCCGCAGCCATGTATGGCTATCGAAGGTCAACGCCGGACTGTTAATGGCATACCGGTTGAACAGCGTGGGTTCGGTAAGCAGGCAATACATAGCGAACGTCCCGCCAAAGGAGTGGCCGCTTATCCCCCGGTCGGCAGTAGTTCGATAATGGGCATCGACAAACGGCAGGATGTCCGTTTTCAGCGTTTGCAGGAAGGCCCCAGCCCCACCCGATTTCAGCGACCCCGGTGGATAACGCATCTGGGCAACCGCCACCGAATCGCCTTTGGGGTTAGGGGCCATCGTATAATCGGTCCAGCGGCTCCGATACTAGTAAGAACCGGAGAACGAACTATCGGCAATCGGGATGTGCAGCAAAATTGGCAGTGATTTCATGTCTGTAAAAGAGGATTGAAAATGACAAAGTTATAGTCGTCGCAGGGGTTGTCGTTGCCAGTAGGTCAGGCTGCGCCACACCCATTCGAGCGGGCCAAACTGGTAGTACCGGAGCCAGATCGGGCTGACAATCAGTTGCAGCACCCAGATAGCGGCCACCAGAAAATAGAGTTGGTAGAACTGCCACTCGGCATACTGATTCAGGCCGTAGCCATAGAACACGAAGGTGCAGATGAGTGTGTGCATCACGTAGTTGGTGAACGCCATCTGCCCCACCGCTCCCAGCCGGTTCAGCAACCCCTGCACCCGCCCGGACTGAATCAGCAGAATGATCAAACTGGCGTGGGCCATCACCAGCAGGATGCGCTGGAAGGGATAAATCAGGTCAATCCAGGAAATCGGATGCGCTTCAAAATAAACCATAAAAGCGGCCGTATTCGGCATGTTTACGTAGCCATAATAGAAGCTATACGTGACCAAAGAGAGTCCCAGCCCGTAGCCAATCAGCATCGTTTGCCAGTATCGTCGGCGCGACCATTGCCCCGTTACGAAGCCCCATTTGTAGAGTGCCATACCCAGCAGCATCAGGGCCAGCGGGTCCCAGAGACCCAAAACCAGGTATATCGTTTGCTGCTCCCAAACGTCTTTCCGATAGCGTTTGGCCACCGTAAAGTAATCGTCCGATTTCATCATCCGGGTGTGCTCGGCTATTTCCGCTTTGTTGGGGAAAAACTGCTTTTGCGCTTCCTGCCAGTCCTTAACGGTCTTTTGCTGAGCGGCTGTTAGTTTCTGACCCTGCTTCTGGATTGTCTGAACCGCCAGGTACGCCATCCGCTTGTCTCGTACACTCTGGTAGAAAAGCGTACTGGACACAAAGCCAATAATGGCGACCAGCGGTACGCCCAGCGCCAGATAGGTAGGCTTCATCTGGCGGAACCAGAACGCAATCATGCCAATGATGCCGTAGTAGTACAAAATATCCCCCATCCATAGTAACACATGGGAGTCGATCAGGCCAAACAGCACCAGCCAGCCCATTCGCCGGAAGAATAAGCCGACCGCGCGGTTCCACACCGGGACCCGACCCGTTGCTGCCTGGCTAACGTGCGCTTCCCCGCCGGAACCCGGACCGTTGCGCTCTTTACGAGCCATGAACAGGATAATACCCACGCCAAAGATCATAGAAAACAAGGCCCTCATTTTGCCCTCAAACAGAATGGTAATACCGGCATTGACCCAGAAATTTAGGGTTGATGGGTCGCTCTGGAAGACCTCGCTGAAGCGCTCTGCCATAGAAAAATACGGAATATTCATGAGCAGAATGCCCAGCAGGGCTACACCCCGCAGGATGTCAAGAGTTTGGATGCGCTCGGCCTGCGCAACGGGTGATACGGCATTCCGGCGGTGGGTTGGTATGTCGGTCGGGGTAGTCCCGGTTACCGAAGATGATAGTGTAGAGGAGTTCATGATAAGGAAAGGTTTTGCGTTAAATACTGAGTTAAAGGTATGAGGTTGCCGATGATCTCAACAACCTCATAACCAGCTATTTATTTTCTGGCTTGTACGGAAGCGTCTTTCACGGCGAACTCCACTAAGTAGTAGGTCTCCTGCCGGGCTGCTTCGCGCAGGTTGCTCATTTCCTTATAAAACTGCTTGTAATCCACACCCGGCATCGTTCTTTTGAAAGCCGCTTCCGCTTTGGTTTCATCTGTGTCTAACAAGGCTTTCATGCTGGTTAACTGATATACCGACGAGAAATCGTAGGCTTTCTCGGCAGCCGAGGGCAACGCCAATGCCGCAAAGTTCCAGCCGGCGGCCCCGCCCGTGGCGACGAGGTCCCGATTGAAGGGACTCGCCTGTTTGACGCGGGCCATGTACTCCGCATACTGGCCGTTTTTGACTTTATAATTCGTCACCAGCCAGACCGGGGCTTTATCGGGCGAAGACATGGGGTTGGCCTGTGCACCATCGACGTGTTCCCAGATTTCAGATTTGACGACTTCTTTCATCTCATCCATCCGTTTGTAGAGGTCAGTCAGTTTAGGCTGATAATCGGGGCCCATCACGCTGGTGAAGTATTTCTGAGGGTAGCTATTATCAAAGTAGCCGGGGTCGCTGACGTTCTTGATGGTGATGTAGCTGTACTCCTTGTTAGGGTTGGTGGTCATGTCGAGGGCCAGCATATACCAGCCCGATATGAACCCGTCGTTGGCCTGTGCCTGATGGAGCTTCTTAAACTCATTCTCGCGGGCGCGGGCCTCGGCGAAGGTGTGGCCGGGCTTGAGTTTGTGGTAATACACCTCCGAGTACACCTTTTTCGGAGCGGGAGCCTGGCCGAAGCCAGTTTGACCGAGACACAGACTTAGCAACAGCGCGGGCAACAGGCGGAACATAGATTTGGTTTGCATGGGGAGAAAGGGGGGTGAACCGGGGTGAAAATGAAATTGACTTATGATTTGGGTTGATGGCATGGATAATTAGGGTGTGGATGGCCTGATTATCAGTGATTTGGCGTTCAGAAATAATTCGGGCAGGAGCAGTGCTAAAATCAGCAGAAACCACAAAAAATGACTCGCCGACGCGATATCCAGCTGCTGAAAAAAAGGAATTGGTGTCACCACACGGGAAAGCACGAAAATGAAGGTGACCCCATAACTCCGGGCCATCCAGATTTTGTGCAGGGCAATCTGTTTGTTTCGGGCAGCCAGCCACGCCACCAGCGTCGTGAAAAACCAGACCACCGCCTGAATGATGTTTTCAAACATAAAATTGCCATCCGGCACCCGGTACACGCAGGTGATGGTCAGGGCAAAGACGGCTCCCAGCAGGATAGACACCACATAGACCTTGCCCAGCAACCGGTGCAGGGGCAGGTTGCGGGTTCGCAGCCGGGACGAGAATTGCAGCGGTCCCAGCACAAATCCGGTTACAGCAAACAGAATGTGGGGAATAAGCAGCCCCTTCATCGAAATCAATCTTGTTCTGCCGGGCGAATCACTTCCGAAAAAGACCAGTTCGAGGTACAGCACAAAAAGGGCCATCAGACCCATCAGGCCAAATAGTACCAGTTTGGAATAGTTGCTGCGACTGCCATCAATTGCTTGACGTTTGGTATTTTTTTGTGATAGCATCGGGTACACTGGCGATTAGTTTAATTACTCTGCAAACGGGAACGCTCTTCTTCCGAACCCGTGGCCCGGCTTTTGGCCCCTTTCACGGTCTTGCTGCCGAAGCTGCGGGAGTAGGTCAGCCGAAACACACGGGGTTCTCCCACGAAGGTGGCCGTAGTGTTGATGTTCAGGGCGGGAATCGTGCTGTTGTAGCGGCCAATGTTGGTCCAGAAAATATCGCTCAGCGTTAGCCGCAGGGTGCCCCTGTCGTTGGGCAGGAGTTTTTGCAGCCCCACCGTTACCTGCCCGAAACTGCGGCCCCGATACAGACCAAATACAGTCGGGCTGTAATAAAACCCCGTTAACTCGGCGGTGAACTTACGGGGCAGCGTAAACGTCTGCGAGGTGTTGACCTGGGCGTTCCAGACTGTCCGGCTCACAGGGCTGTCCAGATACACGGTAGTCAGGCTTTGCCAGAGACCGGTCAGGTTATTCTGGCTCTTCCACCAGGGGGTGACCTGCCAGGGCAAACTGGCCGATACCGACAGCGTTTGCTGATGGTCGATGTTCTCGGCGTAATACTGAATCCGGTTCGTAGCCGCATCGACGTGCGGCTGAAATCCGGCAATCACGTTCTTGTCGAGGCTGTACTTGAGCGAGAAAACGTAGGCTTCCTTAAACGTATAGCTGCCCTGCACGGCATCGGAAACGGTGGGGCGCAGCAGCGGATTGCCGGACGTAAAGGTGTTGAGATCGATAAAACTGACAAACGGGGCAATGTCGCTGTAGGAAGGCCGGGTAATGCGCCGACTGTACGACAGGTTGACGGTATGATTTTTTGACAGTTTGCGCGACAGAAACACGCTCGGAAACAGGTTGCCATACGTCCGGTTAATGAGCGGCTGACCATCGGGCCGGTGAATGTCGGTGTGGGTATGTTCGTAGCGCAGCCCAGCCTGAAGCGTCGTTTTGGCATCGAGGGGCCGGTTCAGGCTTACATAACCAGCCAGAACATTTTCGGTCAACTGGTACTGCTGGGTGTAAAACGAGTCTATTTTCCAGGTCTCCGCCGAGAGCCGGTTCAGCACAACGGCGTTGTCAAGGCGGGTGGTAGTGGCTTTCAGACCCGTTTCGAGTCGGCCTTTGGTCAGCGGCCTGATGAAATCGGTTTTCAGCACCCAGGTCTGAACGGGCGTTTTTTTGCTGATCCGAATCTGCTCGTCCTCCCGGCTCCCCGTCGTAAAATCCTGTTTGGTACTCACATACGCGTTAGGGTTGTCGTTGTGGTAATAGAGCCGGTCCACGTCAAAGGTCCATTCCTGTTTGTTGGCGAAGACGTGCCGCAGATTCAGGTTCAGCAGAAGGTGTTGCCAGTGGTTGGTTTCGGTGTTGAGCAGGTTGCTTTGGCTCGTTCGCACCCCGTTGGTAAACGTCACGCCCGTATTGTCGGCGTTTTCTATGGCGTAGGTATTGTCGAAGCCCGACACCAAGCCGTTCAGCGTTGTTTGCGGACTCAGCGTGTAATCGAACCCAAGTTTGCCGTTGTAATTGGTCGTGGTCGGAAACCGGTTCGTCTCCGTGTTGGTCGCCACGAATTGGTTGGGCAAATCGACTATCCGGTCGAAACCCAGCTTCTGCCAGGTATGGCTGCGGAGCAATGAGCCACTTCCGTACAGATTCAGTTTCTGGGTGCGGTGGTTCAGGTTGAGTGTAGCTGCCGGGCGGGCAAACCAGCCGTAGCCGAGCGTGGCCGAGAGATTACCGTTAGTGCCGAAATTGGTGTTCTTTTTGGTGATGATGTTGATGATGCCTGCATCACCTTCGGCATCATAGCGGGCCGGGGGCGTGGTGATGAGTTCGATTTTTTCGATGTCGTTCGCGCTCATTCCTTCCAGCATCTGCACCACCGTGGCAATGGGCAGCCGGGTGAGCTTGCCGTTCATCATTACCAGCACCCCGCCTTTACCGCTCATCGTCAGGCTGTTGTTCTGCCGGTTTACGGTAATGCCCGGCGACCGTTCCAGCACCTCCAGGGCCGTGCCGCCGGCCGCCGTGATGCTGTTCTGTACATTCACCACCAGCCGGTCTATCTGCTGCTCGTACATCGGTTTTTTAGCGGCTACTGTCACCTCGCCGAGCGTTTTAGTGGTTTCGCGCAGGGTAAGGGCGGGTAGTGTCACGGGGCTGTTGCCCACCTGCACCGGCTCAGAGCGCGTGGGCGCATACCCCACCGCCGAAGCCGCCAGCCGGTACTGTCCCGGCCGGACGTTCTCGAAGGCATACCGGCCGGTTTCCTGGCTGATGGCCCCGCGTACCAGACTCGAATCGCGGGCGTTGAGCAGGGCAATACTGACGAAGGGAATCGGCTTTTGGTCAACGGTATGGATCGAGCCGGAAAGCGTCGTCTGGGCAACGGCAACCGTTGCCTGGCCGTAGAGCAGCAGGCTGAGCAGACAGCAGGAGCGAAGAATTGGTTTCATAAAAAATGGGGTGGATGAGGAAGTATTGGCAAGAGATACATGCTAACGGGCTGACATTCAGTTGATCAAAAGTAGTCGGCCGCATAGCGGGGTACCTATCCCATTTGGGACAAAGACTATAAGGTTTAGGCCAGAATGACCGATTACCCGATCACCGGCGGTAGACAGCGGTGAAACGTCATAACAAACGTGGGTTGATTAGGTGGCTGACCCGACAGCCACCCGATGAACCCGGACCAAGTACTCGAAGCTGCACGATGGATGCGTCGGCGGGGTGGAATGTAGGCGAGAAGCAGTAAGTCGACCCGAATTATTGGAAAGAAAAGCGGTTGATGAGGATCGCCCGGTACGAACGACCCAGCAGAATCAGTTGCGGACCAATCGTGATTTCCTGCCCGATGGAGGTGTCTGCCGGTTCGATGGCCGTTATCTCGTTTGGCCCGGATAGTATACACATCAGGCCAAACGGGGTCTGTGACTCAGCATACATAAAAATACTGACCGTGAGCAGATCAATAAATTAACGGCCTACGAATTCGGATGGAGTCTGCCCGTAGGTTTGCCGGAAGATTTTCGTAAAATAAGCCGGGCTCTCAAAACCGACACTGTAGGCGGTTTCGGCTACCGAACGCCCGGTGCGGAGCAACTGCGTAGACCGCTGTAGCCGGTAATTTCGGATAAATTCGAGGGCCGATAAATTCGTGGTCGTCGTCAGTTTGCGGTGGAGTGTCCGGCGGCTCATGGCTACGGCCCCGGCCAGGTCGTCAACGCTAAACGTTACGTCGTCTAATCGCGATTCGATGGCCTTATGCAACTGGCTCACAAACGCGTTGGCCACCGGTTCCTCCAATACCGGTTGAGCCGGAATCGATAACTGCCGGTGAATATAGGCCCGCAGGTTGGCCTGCCGGGTCAGCAGGTTATTGAGCCGCAGCACGAGTTCGTCCGTATGAAACGGCTTGGTCAGGTAGTCGTCGGCACCCTGTTCCAGCCCGGCAATCCGGCTTTCGTGGGCCGCTTTGGCCGTAAGTAATACGACCGCAATGTGGTTGGTTGCCAGCGTCGATTTGATGCAGTGTGTTAGTTGGTAGCCGTCCAGCCGGGGCATCATCACATCCGTCACCACCAAGTCGGGCAGGTCGCGCTGGCAAATCTCCCAGCCTTCCTGGCCATCGGCAGCGGTCAGCACCCGGTAGCGGTTGGCCAGTTCGTTGGCCACAAACGTTCGCAGTTCGTCGTTGTCGTCTACCACCAGCACCAGGGGCGCGTCTTCGGCGATTATGGATGTAGCGGGTGTTTCAGCCGGGGGAACGGGTCGAAATACGTCGGGCTGGTGAGTCGGCAGGTCGGCTGCGCTGGGTAACACCAGTTCCGGGGCATCGGCCTCCTGGGTGTCGGGCAGGAGCGGCAGCGTCAGGGTAAAGGTTGTGCCGGTGGTGCCGGGGCTGCGATCAGCCTCCGTGTGGCCGGGCCGCGTACGGCTTTGCACACTGATGGTGCCGCCCAGCAGGTCGGTCAGTTCCTTGACCAGAGCCAGCCCAATGCCGGTGCCTTCGTAGGCGCGGGTGCGGGAGTCGTCAGCCTGATAGAACCGGTCGAAAATGTGGGTGATGTGTTGCGCCGGAATCCCAATACCCGTATCGGCAATCGTCAGCACGAGTTGCGGCCCGGTGTTCCGTCCAGGCGTTGCACCGGCGAACTTGGTCTGGTCAGCCGTGAGCAACACCTGACCGCCGGTGGGCGTAAACTTGAGGGCGTTGGCCAGCAGGTTCGTGATAATTTTCTCCCACTTATCGGCATCGAACTGGTACGTCGGTGATACGGCAATCCGGGCGGACCCCGATTCGCCGGTACTATGATCCGCTACGCTGGTCTTTATACGCAGTGCGATTCCCCGGCTGTCCGCCAGTGGTTGAAATAACTCAACCAACCGCTGCACAAAGGCCACCGCATCGCCCCGCGACAGGGCCACGTTCATGTTGCCGCCTTCTAATTTGGAGAGGTCGAGGAGTTGGTTAATCAGCCGCAATAATTTCCCGGCGTTTTGGTAGATGGTGGTGAGTGTGTGCCGGGTAAAGGCATCGTAGCCGGGGTTGGTCAGCAGCTTGGCGGTGGGCGACAGGATCAGCGTGAGTGGCGTGCGAAACTCGTGGGTGATGTTGGCGAAGAACCGGGTTTTCACTTCATCCACGGCCCGGAGTTGCTCGGCTTCCCGGCGTTTAAGGGTTATCTCCTGCTGTTGCCGGGCCTGCCCGATGCGGAACCGGATAAAGCCCAGCACCAGTCCGCCAAAAGCCAGTACATACGCCCCATACGCCCACCATGTGGCCCAGAACGGGGGCGTAATGACGATGGTTAACTGCTTGACCTGACGACTCCACCGGCTATCGGCGGTGGTACTGTTAACCCGAAACACGTAATGGCCGGGTGCCAGTTGCGTATAGTTAGCCGTGTTCTGGGTTCCCGCCGTTACCCAGTCGGCATCGACCCCCGTAAGCTGATAGCGGTACTTGAGTTTTTCAGCTTTTCCGTAGTGCAGCCCGGCAAAGCCGATAGTCAGGAAGTTCTGGGTATGGTCGAGCACCAGTTCCGAAAGCGTATTTACGGTGCGGCCATCCGGCTTATTGTTAATCAGGAGCGACGTCAGCACCACCGGCGGCTCGTAGCCATCATCCCGGATGGCGCGGGGATCGAAGATAATCCGGCCATTGGGCGTGCCGAACACTAAGCGTCCATCGGGCAGCCGGGCCGACGATAAGCGAAGAAATTCATTTTCGGCCAGGCCGTCGTCGGTCGTGAAGTGCCGCCAGGTGAGCGTTTGGGGCGTTCCGGCCGTACCCCCAACGGGTCGGTTCAGGCGTACTAAACCCCGGTTTGTGCCGATCCACAACTGCCCCTGATTGTCGGCTTCGATACTCTGAATGGTGCCATTCGGAAATCCTTCGGCTTCGCCGAATCGTCGAAACGTCATTGTACGGGTGTCTAAGCGGCATAACCCGCTGCCCGCCGTGCCGATCCACAACACGGTGCTGTCGGCAGGGTCGGCACTCAGACAGAAGATACTGTTGCCGGCGAGCGAATTGGTCGATTTAGGGTTGTTCACGAAGGGCTTATCGAACCGTTGCCGCCCGATGTCGTACCGGAATAACCCCAGTCCAAACCGCGCCCCTACCCAGACCGACCGGCCCAGGGGCTGAATGTCGCCCGCGTCGTGGCCGGGTTTGGGGCCTACGAGCGGCAACTGACTATTGGGAAACAACCGGCCACGGCTACCGGCCAGGTCCGACTCGACCAGCCCCCGTTCGTTGCTGTAGAACCAGATGCGCCCCCTTGGGGTCACTTTCATACACAGTTTGCAGCAGATTTGCCCATTGGTGATCCAAAGGGCGGGCAATTCGGTCAGGTGGCGATCTCCGAACCGATGGCGATACACCCGCAGGGGATCAATCAGATAGCCCATTTTATTGGGGCCGATGGTATAGCGGGGCCAGCGGGGAACATCCCACAACTGGAAACTGTCGGGCAGGGCTATTCCCAAATCCTGCTGAATCAGATCTTCGGCAAACGATTTGCGTTTCGGGGCAAAGCCGAACGGCAGCGCGTGAAAATCGAGCCGGTTCAGCCCCGCCGATTCACTGCCGGTCCAGAGTACGGCCGACTGGTCGAGCAGCCAGGGCGTAACGTCGCCGGTGGGCGGGCCGGGCGGGTAGAGCCGGATAAGCTGCCCACCGGTATCGAGCCGATAGAGCCGGTTGAGGTAGCCGACATACAGCCAATTGTCGGCCAGCGTCCGCAGCGCAAACGAAACGGTGTTTCGCTGCGCCACCCCTTTTAGGAAAGGAAACACCTGCTCATTTGGCACGGCATCGGGGATGGGAATGGTTCGGCTTCGGTCCCGCACCGGATCGTAGAGGACAATCACCTGATAGCCAAAATAAGCCACCTGTCCGTCGGAACATTCCACAATCTGCTGCCCGTCGTTGGGGAAAAAGTTGGCCGTCTGTAGTTTGGTCAGTGGCGGGAACGGGTACGGAATCAACCGTTTGCGGCCCGTCCGGGTATCGAACTGAAAGAGTCCGGTGGTGGCCATGCCGTAGATATAGCCCGTCCGGGTCAGGCAAAAATCATCAACTTCATTGGGGCCACCCACCAGCGCGGGCAGGTCATACACCTTGAGCGTCTTTTGGTGCAGGTCGTAGTCGATGAGCCGGATGCCGGGCAGCAGCCCCCACAGATGCCGGCCGTCGGCCGTCAGATGCCCATCGGAGACCGGCACCTTCCGGCGGGCCAGAAACCGCTCATCGAGCAGGGTAGTAAACTGCTCCGTGCGGGGGTCGAAGCGTTGAAAATTGCCCAATCCGGTCACAATCAGGAACGTGCCGTCCGGGGTCGGCTCCATCTGGGTGATCTTGTTGTCGATCAGCGAGTGGCTGTCGCCGGGTTGGTTGCGAAACACGTTGACCGTTCGTCCGTCGTAGCGGGCCAGGCCGTCGAATGTAGCAATCCAGATAAAGCCCGACCGATCCTGCACAACACCCGTGACGGCGTTGTGCGGCAGGCCATCGGCGGTTGTCAGGCGTGTGCTGCGCTGAGAAGAAAACTGAGCCGATGCCGTCGACAGCCACAAAACGCCAAGCAGTTTAACGCCAATACAGCATAAGGCACGAGAATGCATACACAACCGGGTATAGTATACGTTTATGGCAGACCACCTCAGATCGGGCTGCGCCGGGCGTGTTAACTCATTGAGCAACGGTCATTTACCGGGTCGCCCGTCTTACGTTTGCCTAAAAATAGGCGATGCCGGAAAGACAACCGCATGAATTGATTGGAAGGTTGACGTTGGATGGACCAAACCGGATTTCAACCCGCTGCATCGGGTTAAGACGGTGTACGCCCGGCGGTCAGGCAGCTACCGGCGAACCAACGGCTTTATACTGATTGGCCTGAGACAGAAAAGACAACGCAGGTAGGCCGAGAAAGTAACCCGACAGAAAGGATTGACCACGGCCCGGCTCGAAGCCCAAATCAGCGTTGATAACCGCACCGAGCAATTGCGCCAAATTCGAGCCGGTCAGCGAAAGTCATTATTGATACAAATGGTCTGCTTCAGTCGGTGCCCCGCGATGGCTCTACGATGCCTTTGCCGCCGGGGAGTTCACTTGGGTAGTTAGCAACGAAATCATGCTCGACTACGTGGAGATGACGGCGTTCTATTTTAGCCCTGTGGCGGCCGAATTCGTTACCTCGCTCTTGCTGGCCGCGCCCAATCACATTCGCCAGGAGCCGTATTTTATGTTTGGACAGGTCGGAGATGACCCCGACGATAACGAATTCGTTGACTTTACTATTGCCGCCAGTGCCAACTGGCTGGTATCCGACGACCGCCATATATTGAATCTGGTGCGAGAAAAAGACCGGTTCCACCGGTGCCGATCTGTTCGTTTGCCGAATTCAGGCTCCTCCTAAACCGGTAGGCATTAATGGGCAAACTATAAAAGTGAACTAGTCCCCTGACGGAGGCACTACAAATCAGTGTACTGATACAAACACTACGGTCAAGTGAAATGAACGATTTTTCTGGCCGTAAGAGAGCCAGTTTCGAAAATGCTCCGCTTCCGCTTTCACCGTTCAAGTAACCTTTCAAACCCAGCCGGGGCTGGTTAGGAGGTGACCAGGATATAAAACTCGACCTATTGACAGGGCTTACGGGTGTAGACAATAATCCGTTACCTGATGGCTCTGTCCGCTCAAATCATTGATTCTCAGAAATATAAATAATTACATTTACTTAGCAGCAGATTTACCAGTTCGGCAGTTCGGTCTAACCGTATTGACTACCCTGCCAAGGCTCCCAAAATGATCACCTGATAGTATGGACATCCCGATGAAGTTGCTGATTGTGGAGGACGATATACTTATTGCCGCCAACATCGCCCTGCAACTGGGCAACTTCGGCTATGAGGTGAGCGGGATTATAGCCCGTGGCGATGAGGCCATCCGACATATCGAAACCGACCGGCCCGACCTGGTCCTGCTCGACATTAACCTGAAAGGTACGCTTGATGGTATCGATACGGCTCACGCTATTCACCGGCGATGGAACATACCCATTATTTATGTTACGGCTACTACCGACGAGGCTACCTTTAGCCGCGCCAAAGCCACCCGCCCATACGCTTACATTACCAAACCAATCCGCCCTGTTGAACTGCAACGGGCTATCGAACTGGCCATCAACCGACTGGCCAACGAGCATGACTCCGCTGTAGCCCCTGCTCTCAACGCCCCCTTTGTGCTGAGTGATCGCATTTTTGTGCGGCACCGCAATAAAATTGTCCGAATTGTGATAGCCGATATTCTTTTCGTCGAAGCGGACCGCAACTACTGCCACCTGTATGCGCAGGACAAAAAATACTTGCTGACGACGACACTCAAGGTGATGGAAGATAAGCTCCCGACCGATCATTTCGTGCGGGTGCATCGGTCCTATCTGGCGAACCTAACGCATGTTGAGGAGGTAGGCGAAGGATCTATCGGGATCGGAGGCAAAACGATCCCGCTCAGTATCCTCCTCCGCGATGAATTGCTGAAACGAATTCAGACAATTTAAGCCCGTAGAATTGTCCGGGCAGCGGCCATCCGTAAAGAAAACAGACTGCCGTCCACACAATCGGATACTAATTCTCCCCTCTTCGGACAGTATTTCCCCTCGTTCGTCCTGACCCGCTTGGAGTCGGGAATCGCTTCGCACACTTTTGTCAGGCCCACCGCCTGTCCATCGCTTTGCGTGCCCATACCTGCCGCAGGCAAGCGCAAAAGCAGCTGACAATGTGTTGGTTATCTCCCTTTCTCTATCCATAAAAACCGCTATCCACACCTTACTTAATTCAACTCACTTCAGCCGAATGGCGAAAACTACCCGGTAGTTTTTCACTCATAAATCAAAATTTTATGCAAACCGTAGGCATCATTGGGGGAGCCGGCTTCATCGGCAGCTACGTCACCCGAAAATTTCTAACCGAAGGCTATGACGTGCGGGTCTCCGTCCGCGACCTCGCCAAAAAAGACCGGTACGACCACCTCGATCACTTAGAAAACGCTGTCCATCACCTCGACATCGTGGAGATGGATGTGCAGGACGAAACCGCGCTGCGGGACTTCCTGTCCGGTTGCGACATCGTGATTCACAGCGGCACGCCATTTCAGATGGCCGTGGAAGACCCGCAGCGCGACCTGCTCGACCCAACCATTAAGGGGACCGAGAATTTCCTGAAACTGGCGGGTGAGATTCCGTCGCTCAAAAAAGTGGTGTTTGTCGGCTCGGTTGCATCGCTCAACACGGCCTACCCGTTGCCCGTCCCCAACCGAACTGCCGACCACGTCTACACCGAAGCGGACGAACCGCACCACGACGCCGACGATCACCCCTACGCTCAGGCCAAGTACTACGCCGATCAGGTGGTGCGCCGATTTGTTGACGCCCATCCCGATGCGGCCTTTGAGGTCGTGAGCGTGTATCCCGTCTTCGTAACGGGGCAGTCGCTGTCGGGCCGGGATGATTCCTCGTCGATGGGCTTCCAGTATTTGTTCAAAAACAAGCTTGCGCCTAATCCCTTCGTGGAGATGATGTTTGCGAAAAACGTCGAGTTTGCTATGGTGTCGGTCGCCGACGTAGCCGAGGGAATTTTCCGGGCCGCGACTACCACCGGGCTGCACGGCAGAAACTACCTGCTCACCGGCGGAAGCCACTCCGTATCAGACATCACGCGGATGCTCAACGGGCAGGAACCCGTCAACGCGGCCCGTGCCGTGTACAGCAACGCAGCAGCGACGCAGGACCTCGGTATGCAGTTTCAGCCCGCCCAGATACCGCTCAGCGAGTACGCAGGCTAATCAAGGCATTCCTTTCCTCTTTCTTATCCACAACCAGTTCACCATAAACCCCATACTAATGAAAACCGGTAACCTGTTTTTCGTCATTGCCCTGCTGCTGCTCCCGGCCTTCGCGGCCATCACCCACGCCCAACAACCACTCAACCCGGAAGCGGTGGCCTTCACCAAAACCTACCAGGATGCCTATAACAAAGGCGACCGCCCCAAACTGATGACCCTCTTCGCCGACAACGTGGGCTGGGTAAACCCCGACGGTAGCGTGAAGACATACCCCAAAGCCGATGTAGATGCCGATTTTGTGCGCGATTTTGGCGAAACGGCCGGGTCATACATGGACTTCGCGGTGGTCAGCACCGAAGCCCAGCCCGATGGCAAACTGAAAATCGGCACGACCGTCAGTGGCTACGATTTTCTGCGGAAAACCAACGCGAAAATCAACCCCACGTCCGGGACTTATGAGATGCTGATCGGCAAGGCAGGCGGGCAGTGGAAGATTTCGCAGGTGAAATGGGCAATGGACGTGGTCGGGCTTGAAATCCGCGCCTTGACCAAAGCCTTCCAGGATGCCTACAACCGCGAGGATATAGCCACCCTGAAAACGCTGCACACCAACGATATAGTCCGAACACAGAGCGACGGCACGAATCAAACCGGCATCGGTCAGGTAGCGGAGTTGCTGGCCAAAAATTTCGCCGACGCTGACGTGAACAGTGCCATTCTGATGACGGACGTAAAACCGCAGTTTGATGGCAGTGTCATCTTTACCGGCACCTTTCACCAGAACGGACGGGCGGTGAACGGAAAGCGGGTCACGGTCGATGGGGCCTACACCAATACGGCGATTAAAGAAAACGGAGCCTGGAAAATCAGCCGGATAGTGGTTTCGCCAATTACCAAAGCGGTGATGTACCACAAAGTGGCCGACTATGCCGCCTGGAAAAAAGGCTTCGATCTGTTCTATAACGAGCGGGTGATAGCCGGCGAACTGAGTGCCGAAGTCAGCACCCTCCAGGACGACCCTAACACCGTCTGTATCATCAGCGAGTGGGCCTCGCCGGACGCCCCGAAAGCCTTTTTTGCCCGCCCGGATTTGGCGGAAACGATGCAGAAAAACGGCGTGACCGGCAAGCCTACCATGCTGATTATGACCAAGAAATAACCGAATCTATACCCACCTCATTCGCCCGGTTTACTGCGTCGCAGACCGGGCGAACTACACCTGTCAACTCCATGAAAACCAATTTCTTTACCGCCGTTTTGGCCCCATTTGTGGCGCTGATGCTGGGCGTGGCCGGTTGCAACACCCCCGCCAAAGAAACAGCCACCGCCGATGCGTCGGCCATGACCGCCGGGCAGAGGCAGGCCATCGAGCAGGACGTGACCGCCCACGTGCATGAACTCCTGGAAGCGGCTGAAAAAAAGAACATCGAGCGGTGCATGACCGTATTTGCCAACACGCCCGACTTTTTGGCGGTCAATCCCGATGGCACCCTCGGCGATTATATCGCCCTCAAAAAGCTGAATGCAGACGGGTTTGGCCAGATGGCGACCCTCAAGTTCACGCCCAAAAAGGAAGTCATCCGCGTTTTGTCTGCCTCGCAGGTTCTCTACACGCTGTCTACCCGTCAAACAGCGACGCTCAAAACCGGACAGCGGGCGACCTATGCTGATGTGACAGCTACGATGCTCTTCACCAACATCAACGGCGCGTGGAAAGCTACGTACTACCACGAGTCTGCCGCTCCGCCTGTGCTGGTAAACTAACGAGTACTAAAAATCAATCCCCATGAGACAAATCCTGCTTTCACTCTCGGCTTTTTGTTTGCTGGTTAGCCTCAGCGCATCAGCGCAGGCCCAATCCGCGCCAACGGCTCAACTCAAAAGTATCCACCTGTTCGATATGCCAGCGGGCGTAACGGAAGCCCAACTGTCGGCGGTGATTACCGAATTGAACACGATCATCAACCGCTTGGGGTACACCAACGCCGGGTACGTGCTCTACAAAGTAGAGGGCAAAGGGACTGACAAATACCGCTACTACTTCGAGGGAAATTGGCCCAGTGCCGAAGCCTACCAGAAAATCCACGACGATAAATCGTTTCAGGAAACCGACAAAAAACTGGGTACGGTGTACGAAAAAATCAAAGCTGTTGAACTCTATCGTCGCTTAATAAAGGTACAGTAACACTAAAAATCACCATGAAAACCACCAACCCATTTACCTCCCTTCTGACCGCATTTGCCGTCCTGCTTCTGTTTGCCGCCGGTTGCAGCGCGCCCGCCAAAGAAAAACCTGCGACTGCCGACGAACTCTCGCAGGTGAACCGTGATTTTGCAAAGGCCCTGAACGCCAAAGATGCCGCAGCAGCCGCCAACTGCTACGCCGAAGATGCCGTTGTCCTGCCGCCCGGCCAACCCAACGTAACGGGCCGGGCGGCCATTCAGACATACTGGCAGGGTTTTCTGGATGGTGCGGGCTTCGTTGATGCGACGGTCTCGACCGTCGCTACGGGCAGCAACGGCGACGTAGGCTACGAAATCGGTACGGCTGACCTGCACCTGAAAGGCCCCGATGGGAAAATCGTGACCGAGAAAATCAAGTATTCCATCGTCCTCAAACGCAATGCCGAGGGCAAGTGGCTTCAAACCTACGATATGTGGAATTCGGTGGCTGAACCTGTTGCTGCGAAGTGAAACCTTGCCTGCTGTTTCGGCGGTAGTACCCGAAACAGCAGGCTTCGATAAATCCCACTCCAAAACCAATTTCATGAAAAGCAACCTGTTCACCCCCTTCTGGCCGCGTGTGCCGCCCTGATTTTGTTTGTTGTCGGCTGCAATGCCCCCGCAAAGACCGACGAAGTCGCTAATGCCCCAAACCCGATATGGCCGCCATCAAAACGGAAATTCAGACCCTGGAAAACCAGTATGCCGCTGCTTACAATGCCCGTGACCTGAAGGCAATCACGGCGCTGTATACGGACGATGTGGTGAGCATGGTCGACGATGCCCCCATGCTGATGGGAAAAGCGGCCATTCAAAAAGACTACGAGGCCACTTTTCTTAAAAATCCGCCAGGAGTCGCCATATCGTTTGACATTGTAGATGTGTTTGGCGACGGCAACACCGTGACCGAAGTGGGCAAAACGATACGCAAAGACGCAGCGGGAAAGGTGATCTCGACCGGCAAGTACATGGCCATCTGGGAAAAACACGATGGTAAATACTTATGCGTCCGCGACATCAGCAACGACGACGCAAAAGGGAAGTGAATATGAGACAAACGTTCATGGCGTTACTGGCCGTCACAGTTGTAGGGGTATTGCTGCTCATGGCGGCACCCGCAATGGCCCAAATCTCGGGTTCCGGCACTGCCACACAGCACAAAGTCTGGCACTACAGCCTTAGCGGCTACGAGGTGGACATTAGGTTTGAGTCGGATACGAGCATAACCTGGCGCGATACCAAACGCGGAGAAACCGACAAGGCCAAAACCTGGCACATCAATGACCACACCAAGCTGGTGGGCTGGTACGAATCCGACAAAACGTTTGTCTCGCTCTACTCCGACTTTGCTACCGGCGAAGCCTATTGCCACGTCTTCCGGCCTAACGGCGCGGTGCTGCCAAAGAAAGGGCGATTGGCACTACAGAAGGAATAGCTTTGGTGGGATTGTATGGGCGAAGGGCGCGGCACATTCACTACAAAGTCTCGAAGCGCGGCTACCACGAACTGGTCACGCAACTCTACTTCGACGGGGAGGAGCGCAACAAAACCGACGAGATTCTGAACTCGTTCACGCATGACGAGCAACTGCGGCTCATGGGCAAACTCGACCCTAAAGCCGCCGTGCCTACCTACGAGTTCAGCATCAACCTCGACCGGGTGCTGGTGGGTGCCGTTCCCGAAAAAGTGTTGGCTGGGTACGTCGGTGCATACGCACTGAACGTAAAAGGCACTGATTACGAGTACATTCTGAATACGTTCCTCGGCGGCCCTTACGAGAAAGCAACGGCCACGATTGAGCAGCAGGACGGACTGCTGTATCTCACTACACCCAAAGCCCCCAAAGCCGAACTGTTCTGGAAAGCCAAAGACCAGTTCGACGCGGCCTCGTTCTACGACACCATCCTGACCTTTGGGCGCGATTCGGCGGGTAAGGTAACGTCGGTCACGTTTCGGGCGCGGGATGGGAAGGAGGAACTGACGGGCAAACGGGCATAGCTACATTCACCCAAAACAAATCCAATGAAAATCAGCCATCTACTCACTGGTGTCAGGCTGCAACGCGCTCAACACCGGCACGGGCCTGAAGACCTATTTAGCGGCTGACACCGCCGTACCCCAGGCGGGCGGGGTACGGCTCATCGCCATCGACACGCCGAAGGGCAAGTTCCGGGTCCCACCCACGACACAATGGAGCCCAAGTACTTGGAATGGATGGCCGGGCAGTTTCCGAACGGTTCGTTTCTTGCGCTGCCCCAACGGAAGCCATTGCAGCCTCTGGGACGATCAGGAACACTACTTCTCCGGCCTGATCGCCTTTCTGAAAAAAAGCAAGTAGCTAATAATTCGTAGTCATGGCCGCGTCAGGCCGGCAGTGGAACCTGGTGCAGGTTTTGCCAGCCTAACACCTGCGCTATGCTACGTTTCTGGACTTCATCGCCCCCATAGACCAGGAAGCTATCGGTTGGCAAAGCACCCGACGCGGTTTGAAAATAAGCCAATCCGTCGAAAAACTGCGTGTTTATCGTGCGACCCGATTTGATTTCGATGGGCAACAGCCGCCCGCCCTGATCGAGCAGCAGGTCTATTTCGTGCGACCCGGCAGCGTTCCAGAAATAGGCTTTGGGCAGGAGGTTTTGGTTGAGGTGATTTTTACGGATTTCGTTGATGACAAAATTTTCAAACAACGCGCCTTTGGCAAAGTGCCGGTTCAGGTCGTCAATCGTTCGCAAACCGAGCAAGGCGCAGGCCAGGCCCGTATCGTAGAAGTACAGCCGCATCGGCGGTCCGATTGGGCGTTTTGACGATTCGCTTGTTGAAATTCTGGTGATAGGGGCGCAGGGTGTAGGTGATAAAACTGGTTTCCAACACACTAAGCCACTTGTTTACGGTTTGGTACGAGACTCCGATCAGCCCGCCGATGTCCGAAAAATTGACCAACTGCCCGATGCGTCCGGCGCAAATTTCGAGGAATTGCTGAAAACGGCCTAAGTCGCTGACGTTCAGAATCTGCCGGAGGTCGCGCTCGACGTAGGTTTTGATGTAGTCGAGCAACCAGGTTGTCGGGTTCAGATTACGGTCGTAAATGCGGGGTTAAAAGCCCGTCAGAATATAGTCTTCGTAGGTGGGCCGGGCAAAGGGGGTGTGGTGAATTTCAGCCAGGGCGAACGGGAGCAGATTGAAAATGCCAACCCGCCCGGCCAGGCTTTGGGCCATACTATCCATCAGGAGCAGGTTCTGCGAACCGGAGAGTACGAATTGGCCCGCTTGTCTTTGGCGGTCGGTGATAACCTGCATATAGGATAGCAAATCGGGCGCATACTGAACCTCATCGATGATGGCCGGGCCTGCCAGATTTTGCAGGAACCCTTTGGGGTCGGATAAAGCAAATTTCCGTTGTTCGATGTCTTCCAGATTGAGGTAGGCGTGATTCGGAAAACAGTGCTGAATCAGCGTGGATTTACCGCTTTGCCGGGGACCAGTAACGGCGATGACCGGCATTTTTTCGGCCGATTCAATAATATGTGAACCTAAAACTCTATCAATCATTAGCTTGCAGATTAGAAACTCGACTTCTAATCTGCAAATATAAATCCGTTAGTTCGTAAAAATTCAGTTCATGTACACGACTATTAATCAGCTCTTGAGCCATTGGGCCATCGGGGTTATACTGGCCTTTGGCGCAGTACACTCTGTGATGGGGCAGGCAGGCCCGGAATACGACATCGTGTTATCCGGGGGCCGGGTCATTGACCCGGAAACCAAACTTGATGCCGTGCGGAACGTGGGCATCATCGGCAACCGCATTGCTCAAATCAGTTCGGCACCGTTGCGGGGGAAAGAAACCATCAGTGCCAGTGGTCTGGTGGTAGCCCCCGGCTTTATCGACCCGCACGTTCATGGCATCAGCAATAAGGAACAGGAATACCAATTGCACGACGGCGTGACAACGGCCTTAGAACTGGAAGTGGGCGTACCGTTTCTGGACGAGTGGTACAGGACTCGTCGGGGAAAGGCCCTCCTCAACTACGGGGCGAGTGTCAACTGGGGCTTTGCCCGGATGCAGGCGTTGCCAGGCTACGCCAACGAACTGGCCGAACTGAAGCAGGCAGCCGCGAACGGGAGCATCAGCGCCGACCTGACCATGAGTGCGATGGGTGGTTCATTTACCAAAGCCATCGACGCAGCCCAAACCCAAACCATGCTTGCCAACATCCGAAACGACCTGGCAGCCGGGGGCATCGGTATCGGCGTGTTCATTGGGTACGTGCCGGGAGCCAAACCCGAAGAGGTCTTTCGGGTCTATCAACTGGCAGGCGAAATGCAGGCCACCATTTTCAATCATGTGCGCGATCCAAACCTCGTGTATGTTCAACAGGCCATTGCCGATGCCATGCTGACTAACGCGCCGATGCACCTTGTTCATATCGGCAGCATGATGCTGTCGCAGATTGAGTTGGGCATCGAGATGGTGCAGACGGCCCAAAAAAGAGGATTTCTTATTACTGCCGAAATCTACCCCTACACCGCCGGTTCGACGGCTCTGTTTACCAATATGTTTGCCGATGGCTGGCAAGAGCGGCTGGGCATCGACTACAAAGACCTACAATGGGTGGCGACCGGCGAACGGCTCACTAAAGAAACCTTCGACACGTACCGAAAAACGAAGGGAGTCGTCATTTTCCACGTTATGAAACCCGACTGGGTAGCCGCCGGTATCCGGGCGAAGGGCGTGTTGATTGGCTCCGACGGTAGGCCGTATGCGCCGTTGGCCCACCCCCGCACGGCCGGTACGTTCTCAAGGGTGCTGGGTAAATACGTGCGGGAAGACAAGGTACTGGACCTGCCAACTGCCATCGAAAAAATGACGTACCTGACCGCCAAAATGCTCGAAAACGTGGCACCGGCTATGCGGTTCAAAGGCCGGATTCAGGTCGGGGCCGATGCCGATCTTACCGTTTTCAACCCCAACACCATCACTGACAAAGCCACGTTTGAAGCTGGGCTGGCCTTTTCGTCCGGCATCGAGTACGTACTGGTAAACGGAAATGTCGTGCTGAAGAATGGGAAAACCGTGGCAGGTACGTTGCCGGGGCAGCCGGTGTATGGCAAGTTCAAGCAATAGCAATCAAAAGCCAGATGGAAACCCCGCTTCCCGCCCCTCCCGCTACGGCCCTGCGCCCCACCCGCATCGAATCTGTCGACCTGCTAAAAGGGGTAGTGATGGTCATTATGGCGTTGGACCACGTTCGGGATTATTTTCACTACGATGCTTATTTCTTCGACGCAACCGACCCCGCGCTCACGACATGGCCTGTTTTTCTGACGCGGTTTATCACCAATTTCTGCGCCCCGGCCTTCAGCTTTCTGGCGGGGCTGTCCGCCTTTTTTGTGGGCAGGCGTAAACCGAAAAACGAACTATCAATATTCCTTTTGAAACGCGGGAGTTGGTTGATTTTCGTGGAGTTAGTCGTCATGGATTTTGGCTGGTACTTCGACGTTCAGTTCAGCGAAATAAACTTTCAGGTAATCTGGTCGCTGGGTATCAGCATGATTTTTCTGGCGGGGTTAATTCATCTGTCGAGAACCGCTATACTCGTTTTCAGCTGCGTCGTTATCTTCGGCCACAATTTGCTCGACGGTATTCAGATCGAGGGTAGTTTTTTATGGGCTTTACTGCATGGGCGGGCTTCTTTTCCATTACATTCCAGCCATGTGGTTCGGGCGGGTTACTCCCTGATTCCCTGGGTGGCGGTTATGTCGTTAGGCTACTGCTTCGGCCCGTTTTACAGCCCGTCTTTCGGTGCTGATGCCCGCCGGAAGTTATTCAATGCCATCGGGCTTTCGGCGGTAGGGCTGATGCTGGTACTAAGAGCCACTAACGTTTACGGAAACTCGTTACCCTGGCAAGCGTATGGGAACGTTTCACAAACGGTATTTTCATTTCTAAGGCTGACCAAATACCCGGCATCGCTCACCTTTTTGCTGCTGACTATCGGTATCATGTTGCTGTTTCTGGCAAATACTGAAAAGCTGAGCGGGAAAGTAGTTAACTTCTTTTGCGTGTTCGGGCGAGTGCCGTTTTTCTATTACATTATCCACCTGTATGTGATCCACTTTTTGGCCCTAGTCGTGGCGGAATGGACGGGATTTGGCTGGCAGAAAATGATTCTGACGCAAATGCCATTCAGAACCGAAAGTCTGAAAGGGTTTGGGTTTGATCTGCCCATCGTTTATCTCATCTGGACTGGCATCATCCTGTTGCTTTATCCGGTCTGCCAAACATTCGACCACTACAAACAGGCGCATAAAGAACAGTGGTGGCTGGGTTATCTGTAAGAGATCTTTTTATTTATAGCAACATGGAAGCACCCCACATTGCCATCATTACGGCCCAGCGCCCGGAAGACTTTCGGGTGGCCGGTGAGTTGATTTTGGCCTACGTAACGTGGCTCGGCATTGACCTGTCGTTTCAGAATTTTGATAAAGAAATCAGCGATTTACCGGCCATGTACGCCGAGCCGACGGGCGGGCTGCTGCTGGCAGTGGTCAACGACGTAGCGATGGGCGTAGCGGGCATACGACCCTATGGCGACACCGACTGCGAACTGAAACGGATGTTCGTCCGGGCCGAATACCGCAACCTCGGCCTCGGTAAACAACTGCTGACGGCCGCTATTGATCTGGCCCGGCGGCTGGGTTACGCGGCCATCAAACTCGACACCGCCGATTTCATGCAGTCGGCCATTGGGCTATACATAGCGTACGGCTTTGTGGAGATTTTGCCCTACCGCTACAACCCACACGCAGAAGCGCGGTATTTTGACTTGAAACTACGTTAATAGGCCAGCCTAACGTACACCAAATGGCTCAAACGCGCTGAGACTGGCAAATAGCTCCGTAAGGCTATTGAGTTGCCGAACCATCCATTTCCGGTATCTTGTACGCTGCTGAATACGGCTTGTCCCGATATGGGTAACTACATCGTTTCCTGGTGGTTTATCGTCCTGTTGTGCCTGACCGGCGAGAGCGGTCAGGCACAACCCACGGTGCTTTATTTTAACGAACCCCCTAAAGAGACCCTGGGCCGCAACAAGAACCAACTGGTTATCAACCGATTTTTCAACGACCGCGACGATTTTCTCTGGTTTATCAGCTCCAATGGGCTAAGTCGGTACGACGGCCACGAGATCGTACCGATCCGATCCAATCCGGTTGATCTGAACTCCCTTTCTTCGCCAAGAGCCGTCGATATGGCTCAGGACGACCGGGGTGTCTTCTGGATTACCACCCGCGACTATGGCCTGAATGCCTACAATCCGCAAACGGGGAACGTCACCCATTTTCGGCATCAGCCGACCAATAAAAGCAGTTTGTCGACCGATAAACTCCGGTTTTTGCAACGCGACGAGTCGGGGCATCTCTGGATCGGGAGCGAACTGGGCATGAACGACTTCGACCCAAAAACAGGCCGTGCTGTCCGTTTTTTGCCCCGGCCTGACGCGCCCCGGGCATTACAGGGCAACCCACTATCGCCCATTGTGGTGGAACGAGGCTACGTTTATGTCAGTACAACCGCCGGGTTCGAGCAGTATGACCGGGGCCGTAAACAGTGGCGATGCTGGCCGTTCACCAACAAAGACGGGGCCACCACGGGTGGTGTGAACCTTCCGGGAAGTCTCTGTAAAGACGGGGCGGGGTTGCTCTGGATGGGCGTTCCCGGCCAGACCGGACTGCGGGTGTTTAACCCCAAAACGGGCCAACTTACGGCGTTCAATTCCCACACTGCCGACGGAAAACTCATTCCGTATCCGAAGGTGATTCTGGAAGATAAAGCGGGGCGGCTGTGGCTGTGTTGCGAAGACGACATTTTCCGGATTTCAGCCGACCGGAGAGTGGTGGAGCAGTGTACGCCCATCGCCGTCGACAATCAGGAACGGCTGACGGGACTGGTAACCCTGTACGAAGACCGGCAGGGTCTGATCTGGCTGGAGCGCATCGACGACAAGAATCCCCTCTTTTTTGATCCCCGGCAGGAACGGTATCCCAACCTGACAATGCCGCAGTCAGACAACACCAAGCCGCTGGCCAACGACATCGTTCATGATACAACCGACCACCTGATCTGGATCAGTACCAGCCTGGGGCTGATTCGCCACGACCCTGGCCGGGCCGCGCCAGGCCAGGGCGACACCCGGTTTGTGCTCAAGCTCCCCAATGTGTATGCGAGCATGCCCCTGTCTGCCCGCCACTTGCTGCTTGTTTCGGAAGATGAGGGCTTAGTTATTTTCGACAAAAAAACGGGCCGTGCCACGCCGGTCAGGTCGAAAAAAGCGGGGGGCAAATTCATTCAAACCCCCATCCTCTGCGCGCTTGACCATGACGGCGACCTATGGGTATCAACCTGGGGCTATGGGCTTTTTCGCATTCCGGTCGGCTCTTTATCGGTGGAAACGGGCATCGTGAACACCTACGAGCAATGGAAAAACAACCCCGCCAACGCCAACAGCCTACCGGCGAACACCCTGCAAAAAATTGCGGTCGATGCCCAAAATACCGTTTGGGTGTGCGGTGCCGCCACCGGGCTTTGCCGGGTAAACAAACGTACCCGGCAGGTGCAGCGGTTCATGCTCCGGCAAGGCGACCCAACCGGCATTGCCAGCAACTATACCTACGCGCCATTGGTCGATAAGCAGGGCGACGTATGGGTAACGAGCGGCTACACCGCCCCCCTACAGAAGCTATCGGTGAAAACGGGGCAGTTCAAAAAATATGGACCTGCCAACGGCTTTACAGACGATTATTTCGCCCATGCCACCCTCGACGGAACGGGTAAAATCTGGTTCAACCAGAATCAGGTGGTCTCCTGTATCGACCCCCTGACGGAGACCGTCGCCACGGTTCCCCAGTTTGTGGGCCGGTCGGCGTATGCCACCCCCATTGCGGTGCAGCCCACCACCGGCGAGATTTATTTCAGTTGCCAAAACAACCTCCGGCGATTTAAGCCGGTTTCCGTTCAGAACGAACCCCGAACGCCTTCGCCCCTGCGGCTGGTGGCGGTGTCGTGTTTCGATGCCAACGCAACAGAAACGATGCAGCCCCTGCCCCCGGATCGCTGGCGAACCAATGAAATAGCGTTGTCGTACCGGGAAAATACCCTTGAGATCAAATTCGCGCTCCTGGATTACCGCAACACCGGTAGCCGCGACTACGCTTACGCCCTGACCGGGGCCAATGAGGAGCTAAAGTGGGTAAGCATTGGTCTGAAAAATACCATTGATTTTGCCCAAATGAAGCCCGGAACGTACCTGTTTCACCTGAAAGCCCGCAACAGCGACGGCATTTGGACTACGCTGGCAGCTCCCCTCCGCATCCGTATCAGCCCACCCTGGTGGTTGAGTTTTTGGGCATACGCTGGCTATGGGTTGTTGCTGTTGCTTGGGTTCAGGTATCTGCTGAAAGCCCGTCTGCGCGAACAGGCCCGCAAACTGGCCCTACAGGAAGCCGCCGTGATTAAACAGCAACGCGACGAGATTGCCCAAAAAAACACGCAGAACGAACTGCTGCTGCGCGAAATTCACCACCGCGTTCGCAACAACCTGGAAGTGGTATCGAGCCTACTGGCGTTGCAGGCGGCCAAAATCACCGACCCCAACGTGAAGGAAGCCATGCAGGCCAGCCAGAACCGGGTACAGAGCATAGGCATCATCCACCAAAAACTCTACCAGGGCAAGCAGTTGGCTGCCATCGAAATGCGCGACTATTTTACCAATCTGAGCGAAAGCATTCTCGACTCATTCGATGCCGCCGGGCGTATTACCATCGACTGTTCAATGGCTGAATTGATCCTGGATATTGACACCGCGATTCCTGTTGGTCTGATAACGAACGAGTTATTGACCAACTCGCTCAAATATGCGTTTGTTGGCCGGGAGAGCGGCACCATCCGCATCAGCCTCACCCGCCAGCCTGACGCGCGGTTCCCCGCCGGGACCCGGCCTGACGCGGCCCGACCTGATGATGACTCATTACTGCTGCTGGTAGCCGACGATGGTATTGGCAAGCAACTCGTCGGAACGGGCTTTGGCACGCAGTTGATAGACCTGCTCACCCGCCAGCTTGGTGGTCTGCTGACCTACGAAAACCAAAACGGCACGCTGGTCAAACTCCGCTTCCACCGGCCAGCCATTGCCTGAAGTTGGTTTTCTTCTCTTTCGACCGGCCATTTTCGTCCGCTAAAAGGATACCTGGTTCAATCCATTGAGACGCTACTCTACTGGTGGGGAAGGGGTTGGCTTACCTAAAAATAAAAGTCAAAGTCGTTCAAGTAAACGTCTTTTTTATCAGGTGATTTCTGGCACACACATACTAACATGAAAAAGCCGCGCTAGTATAGTCTGCACGTGGCTGCTTCATGGAGTGATTAGTTCGGTACAGTGAGACAAGTAATTTTTAGTTGATTCAGAATGATATTTTCCTCTTACCACATGGATTTCTCGTCCGTTAGCAACATTAACTGTCTATGTATAATTGCAAAAGTCTGATTATCAGCCAGTAATTAACCACTTTGCAACAGGGGTATAATTACAATTATAAATGAAGTAGATATTACATAATCCGGAAAAGCATTTATTGCGAAGTGTTAGTTGGATGCTGTTTATTCAACGTAAAGCGAAAGCCTCTATGACAATAGATGCAAATTGTTTAAACCAATGTAAATTCTTGGTTTAAGTAGATAACAAAAAAGCCTCAAAACAGGCTGTTTTGAGGCTTTTTGCTCCCGAAGCTGAACTATATGTATTTGCATAATCTGTTGATTGCCAGCATGATAGCAATCTGGAGTTTGCAATGTAATGCTTATATTTTCAAACAGTAAATTATGTGAGAGATAACCTTAATCATAATTTGCTGATAGTCAGAGAATTAACGTGTAACAATTTCTTTTGAATGACCTCTTTTTTGTGTGCAATTTACTCTTCAGGTTTTTCTAATGCGTCAATTAGTAAATCTGTTACATTAGAACTGTCATGGTTTGAATCAGTCGCACTATCGAGACCCGAATATGGGCTTGTAGTAAACTTGATTATATAACTTGAATTACGTTTGAATATTTGTGATGCGTATATACGATCACTAATCTCTCTAATAATTATTTTCTTTCCTGTAATCTCTTCAATTATTATCCACTCTATCATGTAAGAATAAAATCTTACCCGATTTTCAAGAGAAAAAAATATTTGATTAAGTGTATATTGAAAAGTATCTTCTTTGCGAATTTCAATATATACAACTCTCTCTCCCTCCGGAAAGTCTATTTTTAGGTTAATTGAGTAAGATAAAATAGACTCACTCACTTCGTATTTATTTTCTTTACTTCTCTTCTCTTCTATTCTATTTGTATTGTTTCCAAAAATTGTTGAGAGACTACTATCAAAATGCATTCTTACTTCGTTTAATATGTCCTTCATGGACATAGGTAACTCCTTATCCTGTTCACCAAAGGTCTTTTTTGAAATATCAGTAACCGATCTTTCTAGAATGGACTTAGCCATTTCTTCATCAAATGGAATTTGAAACTTACTAAGTAGCTTAGATGTAAATTCTTTTAAAGATCTATAATCAGAGATTTGATAGCATTGATACATATTTAGTGGAGCTGATAATGTGTCGCGCTTAATACCTACGCATATTGGTATAACTTCGCAATTATCAAGGCTTTGTGCCATACCGCTTTCGTAATATATCCAAGGTCTGTTAATACTATTAGGGGTAATAATAGTAACCACAGCTCGGCTTTGACTTATCCTTTCAAGGATTTTTCCAAACCACATATCTCCCGGTTTGAATCCTCCTATCTCTGATGAATCCGAAGAAAACCAAGGCTGTATCTGATTTAATGTTATTCTACGAAGCATTTCGGATAATACGTCCGCTATATCTCTATCCCCATTGTAGTGGCTAATAAAAAACTTGTCCATCATTAATGATTTTTATGGGTTTATAATATACGAAATCTACTTATTCGCTGGCCTACTTAATGCATCTATTGCTTTCTCCAACAACTTTATAACCCTTTCTTTATCCTCTATTATTTTATCTTTTTCTTTCATTTTTTCGTTTAGCTCTCTACTTTTCGTTTTAGATGCTTTAAGAGTGTCTTCCTTATTTATATAATAATTTATCCTGTCTTCTTCAGATTCACTTAATTGTTTCTTCAATGATTCAATTTGTTTCTCGAACTTCTTACATTGATTGATATAGTATTCGATGTCTTCCCTCGTTGGCACCTGTTGGCCCACTTCATAGCTTAATATTGCAGAGGTAGACATCTCGAACACTTCGGCCAATTGCTCTAAGCGTTCTACAGTTACTTGTGTGAGTCCCTTCTCTAATCGTGCATAGTTGCTTTGTGCCATTCCCAGCTTTCGAGCAACTTCTTCCTGTTTAAGGCTCTTTTCTGTACGAATCACCTTAATTACCTCATGTATTTTAGACATACTTTATCTATAATGATTCTAAATTATATACATATCGCATTATATATTATATATGCGATATGTATATATGCTTTTTAGGTATATGTTTGCGGCAGATAACAAACAGCAAACAGATGCAAACAAACGTTTTAACACCTATCAGAGAGCTGATTTCTCAGCGTCTACCTGCGAATATGCAATTTAAGCCTACGAAAGACTTTTACAAGAGTGTAGGTATAAACAAGCATCGCTTCTCTAAAATCCTACGGGAAGAGATTCAACCGGAAAGGCATGAGCTACAGGCAATCGCCCTTCATTTTGCCATATCACCAGAGGAACTCATCTGAAAAGCAAAAGCCCCGTACAGCGGCCAGGCGGTACGGGGCTATTTTTCAACTAATCACTCAGTTTACTATGCCAAAGTTAGAACAAGTTGACCCCTTGTCAAAGGGGAAACGTATGAAGCGGCTGACCATTCAACTCTATCAAAGGGGAGTGAATGTATATATGAAACTTTTACATAATGGCCAAAGTGTCGCCTTCTCGACTGGTTTAACCTGTCGGTCAAAATACTTGGATAAAAAGGCATTTGCTATTGAAGGCAATGAATCGGCTACCAACCTACTACAATCACTGCGAACTGAGTTTCAGCAGACATTCACTGATTTCCTGCTGACTAAGCGTACTCCTGATCTACGGCAGTTGAAGGACGTTGTAATAGGGAGAACGAGTGCAGACCCCACTATACCAACACTAGTCGAATGCTTAGAATCGTTTTTCAAGAATGAGTTTGAAGCATTAACCGGCATTGATTTTGAAGTTAAGACCGTAGAGAAGAAGCGGTACATGGTACAACGTATAAAGCAATACGTTATCACCCATCATAGTAACCCACACCTGAAGCTGAGTGATCTAAAACTAGCTGACGCTCAAAGCTTAGTCAATTTCTGCAAGCGAACCTTTGGGCACGGCCACAACCACGCCGTTTTACATGCTGAGTTCCTGAAGCGTATGTTGAACTATGCTATCGCTCACGAGTGGATAGAGAAGAACCCGTTTGCTTTCTTCAAGCCCAAAAGAGATCGTAAAGAGGTCGTTGCCTTGGGAGAAGCTGACATACGGAACTTAGAAGATATGGTTTTCGTCGGGCGGGAGTACAACTACGTAAAAGACGTTTTCCTATTCTGCTGTTACACCGGATTGGCTTACGTCGATGTCAGTCAGTTGAACGCTGCTCATATCATGAAGCAGGATAGCGGTAACGAGTTAATCAAGATCAAACGGGGCAAGAATGGCAATATGTGTGTTGTTCCCCTAGTCCCAAAAGCGGTTCAGATTCTTCAAAAATATGCTGATAATCCTGACTGCATAGCCAATAACCGGCTTTTACCTGTCTACGCTAATCAGGTAATGAACCGGATTCTGAAGGAAATACAAGCCATTTGTAAACTCCCTATCCGGCTGACGACGCATGTTGCCCGTAAAACTTGTGCTTCGTTTTATATCGCTAACTGGGGTGGTCGGGTTTTGGCGGACAGTCTCTTGCTAGTTCTGAGGGATATGTTTA
>CAXUKO010000024.1:30029-83015 GCA_964251665.1 uncultured Cytophagales bacterium | reverse complement strand
TAAACATATCCCTCAGAACTAGCAAGAGACTGTCCGCCAAAACCCGACCACCCCACTTTAGGTATAAATGGAGAAGACTTTGGACCTTTAAAGGATTCTATATTTAATAACTCCAGCGAAGTTATATTCGTAGAAGGCGAAACAGACAAGGAATACTTTGAGTTGTTAAGAAGTACTGAGCATGGTGATAAAAGATTAAATTTTAGTGGAGAAGTATATGCTTACGGTGGCGCAGATGTTTTATCAAATAATTCCTTAATTAAGTTTATTAAGAGTAGACACAAAAAGTTTTTAGTGACAGTTGATGTAGACAAATTTAATGAAGTAAAGAAGTCACTTGAAATAGTCGGCGTTGTGGAAGGTGTAAATCTACTCCAAATTGGCCTTGATAAACCTGGAAAGAAAAATATAGAGGGCTTATTACCTCAAAAAGTAGTCAATCGAGTCTTTTCAGAAAATACGGAGCTAGTTCAGGCGGCAATGGAGAATTCAAAAGATAAGAAGAGTGCTCAAAATAGTCTAAAAAATAAGTACTTAACGACTTTCAAATCAGAAGCTAAGCCCGGAGAAGATTATTATGGAGAGTTCTACAAGGTTGCCAAAAAACTTAATGGAATGTTGAAAGCCCTACAAAATTGTTAAAGTAAATACGGCCTCGTCTATTACTACGTCTCAAAGCATATGTTGTCAATAATTGACTGACAAGATACAAATCAAAATTTTTCACTTTTCGTGAGATATTTCATGTAAAGTGTTAAAACATATTATGCACCAATAAACGATAGCATACTTATTACTAAATCAATTTACAGTAAGGCGACTTGATAAACTACCACTGCTTGACAATAGCTTTTCAACAGCTTTATCCTCCAACCCTAAAATCGTCGCGCAATCCAGGATGACGCTGTCCATATTGGTCTGTAAGTCATGCTGCGACGAGAATTTAGGAAGGGGCTTGACCGGTGTTTCGTCCGCGTCCAGTGCAATTCTTCCCCAGAAACGCCCCTGCTTTGCTTCAACAGTGAACCCAATGAATTCTCCTTTGTCGAACTCGTGTAGTTCATCAGGCTCAATAATGGGCCGTTCCTGCTTGCGGTAGCTGATGGTGCTTCGGCCTCGCTGCGGCTGGCTTCGACTGCCGAATACACTGCCGAGGTCAAACGCCGGGCTGTTGTCGCGGGACTCTTCAGGTGTAATGACCTCATGTCGACCGATCAACTGGCTGACGTATTTGGCTGTTTCAGCACTGGAGACAGACCCATAAAACTGATTGCTGAGCGTTCCCAGAATCATCTGGCTTTCTTTATCGCCGTAGTACTTCCGCACCTGCGATAAATCCTGACACATATAGACCGTTGCAATTTGAGAACTCCGACCAGTGGCGGGGATCTGCTCGAAATTGGGAATGTAAATAGTTGGGGCCTCGTCCAATAGTAAAATAGAATGATGCTTGCCCTGACGGTTCATCCGTTTGAGAGCCACAGTACAATATAAACCCAGTAACGGCCGTAGGGCATCCATAACCTCCCGGTCGCCACCCAGACAAAGGAAAATGGGTTGGTTGACGTTGTTGAGGTCCATGCTGAATCCCTCATCGGTCGCCGACATCACCCAAAATACTTCAGGTGTGGCCAGTTTCGCCAACATAACCTGCATCGTTCCGATCACGCCCGACAACTGATCGGCGGATTTATTCCCAATCGCGGTAATAATGCTCATCACGTAACTCAGACACTCAGGATCGTTGCCGATCATGGTTACCAATTTGTCGTAGGGCATTTTGGTAATCAGCGTCACGACGTGGGGCAACGTACAATGCGCCGGGTGGTGCTTCTTCAGATACCAGATCAACCCCGTCATGACGGCTGTAGTCGACCGTGACCAGAAATCCTGTTTGTCTATTGTCTCCGATTGCAGGTTCTTCAACAAAGCCAGGGCATATTCTTCGGCGTAGGTGATGCTGGGCATATTTTCCGGTGCAATCGGGTTGAGTCGGTGCGTCCGGTTCATATCCTGAAAGTTGACAACGCAAAACCGACTCGTCGCTGTTGGTATTTGTTTGCGGTAATGGTAGGCATACTTGGTCAGTTCCGGGAATTTGACATCGTAAAGTATGCCGCAATAATCCTGTTCGAGGGCTTGCCGGATAAACGGCTTGGCCAGCGAATCCGACTTACCGGAACCGGGTCCGCCTGTGATGAATGTGCCCCGGAATGGATTGGGCACTTTGATCCATCCGCCCGTAGTTGTGCGAAACTGAAACCCTTTTTTTGCTACACCTACTTTTCGGTCTTCTATAATGGGGCGTTTCGGTTTAGGTCGCAGAATCCAGTAACCGACACCGATGCCGAATAGGATACATAACCCCGCTCCTATCGGCATTATGTAAGTGAATTGGTACGGAAACCGGTGGGCGGTGGCCAGCAATCCGGTTCCGATCAGGTAGCCCGATAATGCTACAAGTTGTATCTTCATTGCCGGGCGTTTATCCTTGCGCAGTTCTCTATAGCTTTTGGTATCGTCAGGCAGGGCAAACGCCATTGGCACCATAAAGGCAAAGACTAATCGGAACAGCCACCCGCCTTTCATATACAGGTTCAGCAGGCGCGTGTACCAGGCAGCATCACGCGGAGCGACGTATAACAACAAATAGTATTCTCCGCCAACCAGCAGAGCGATCAGCGCAATCAGTAAGAGTACAGCGTTTCGGTTTTGGTTCATCGGTACGTTTTGTAATCGGTAAGGGTAATCTGTGGCCAACCTGAAATAGCCAGCCTATTCATCGACGTCGTTTCAGTCGTCGTCGGTAATCATCCTGAGTTCGTGCCTGTTCACCGGTTTCCGGTACACTCTCGAACTTCAGCGCATTCAGCAACGGACTGAGGTCCGTTCGATTCGGGCGAGATTGTTCTTTTTGCCCAGTCTTCGATTTGTCCGCTGCTGCGGCAACCTGCACGGCCAATTTTTTTGATTCTATTTTGCCCGAATCGGCCGTTGACGTTTGAGCAACACCCGGCTTCAACCGCTCTCCTTTGGCTGCATCGTGACTCTCAACTCGCAGAGGTAAAGAATTGCGATCCGGTTTGTGTTGCGTAATGACCAACTCGTTCCCGGTTTGCTGCTTCGTGTTTTTTGATTTGGCTTTAGTCGTGTTGTTCAGTCGCTCGTAAGCCTGATTGGCGGTAAAGACGCTGCCGTTTTTTACGCCCCGCTCAACCTGACTCATGCCTTTCCAGAAATTCGGCGAGTATCCGTGTTGCTGACCAATACCAATTATCTTTTCTCGGTCAAGCGACAACCCTCCCCGATCCAGCCGGTTCAGTTGCTTTTCCAATCGCTGCCGATGCTGGATCTCGGTTACGACCGCTTTGTAGTTGAAAGTCCGTTCAAAGTCCTGGTTGTTCTTCAGTAACCATGCTTTGTAGTTGAACCGGCTACTGCCGGCATCAGGGTGTAAAGACCGGCTCATACTTCGGTCCCGCGCCGATACGATTACGTGAACATGAGTTTGCTCACCTTCCTTCGGCTGACGTGCCTGGGCTTGGCCGGTCTGCACAGCATCATCCAGCCCTGAATATTGTCGACTGTTGTGAATGGTTGCGTACCAAACCAGGTTATCACTGGTCAGCGGCTTTTGGCGTTTATGCGTGAAGTTGACCGCGTAGTTTTCCATCACCTGCCGGGTGTAGATCTTTAACTTCTCCGGGTCATTTTGCAGATGCTGTAGTTCATCCTGACTTGGCGAGATAACTAATGAATGAAAGTGCGGCTTACCTTTTTGCAGTCCCTGCCCGTTCGCGTCGATCCGGCTACGTACCTCCTCCCCTTCTACTCCCGCTACTTTCTGATCGAAGAAAATGGCTTTATCCTCCTGCTTCTGTTCACGGGCTTCATGTTCGAGATAATTAACCAGAAAGTGAGAAGAACCAGCATTTGAATAAATACCGCCTTTACTGGCCGGTAGTACACGTATTACCATTACAGTATTATAGCAATTTTCTATGATAATAATTTATTGCCTTGGTCAAAATCACAGTATTTTGTTATACTAATATTTCTGAACCAGTTCGTCGTACCGCTCTTGGTAGCGTCGGGCAGCCCATTCCTGAATGTCGGCCAACTGTTGGGGTGAGTCTTTGTATTGATGAAACAGCAGGTTCAACACCAGATCACTCGTCAGGTAGGAAAACAAACTCATGTCTTTGATAAATTTCAAATCGGTCGGTAGCTCGGCGGTTGGCGGTAATTCAGCCTGCTCTAACCGGGCATCGACTTTTTCGAGGTGTTGTTTAACCGGCTCCATGTACCACTTTTCGTGGCTTTGCAGGTAAGTGATGATCCGGTCGGTCGTGCGGACGACAGTTTCTTTCAACGGGTTCTTATCCTCATCACGGCTGGGGTCATAGCCCAACTCGATGTAATGATTCACTGCCTTGCTCAGGTACTCATTGAACGTAATTTTTTGAGGTTTACCAGGCCCTTTCTTTCGGGCCAACTTCTGATTGATTTTTTTGACCTCCTCACGGGCGCGTTGAGCCACGTCCGCGTCAATTTTTACGGTTTCTCGCTCCATTTACAAATCAGGGACTTACATGACACAGTGTACAGTTTTTGCTGATAACCTGCTGTCTGATAACAGTTTAGGAATAAACTGTACACTATACATGCAGAGTTTTATACCTAAATAGCTATTTATCAATGAGTTGTCAGTCTCTATCTTGCTATCGACAAAAAGGCCTAAAAACTACTTCCTCTACTATTGCAATAGAGTAGCGAAATTACAGGAAACAGGCGAAGAATTGAAGCGGATTTTTAACCGGATTATCGGTAAAATTTAGCCGATGTAGCCTACCGATTCCATGAACTGACCAATGAGTTCTAAGTCCTCAATGCGCCAGGTGTCAGGAAAATCACGCCGATGGGCCAAATCCCGATGATGTTGCAGGCTTAATAATCGGCGATACTCTGTCAATGGAACAGGCGACTCTTTTAAACAATCATATACCTTATCCCGAACATCTATAAATTCTCTGAGTTGTTTCAGTTCCTCCTGCGTACCGAACTTTTCCAATACCAGCCGTACTTCTTCGTATGTAAATCGTCGCTCACCCCTCCGTTTAGTATAGTAGTTTGTCAGGCTTAGTTTAAGGTATTTGGCTATTTCGGGGTGTTTTAATTCCTGCTTCAAGTAAGTATCAACCCGTGTTAACAGAGCCTTATAAACCTGCACGGCATCAATTAATTTTCTTTTCTGGGGAGGGGGATCTGTGGTCATGAACGGCAACGATTGGAATTATACATGCCGCAAATAAACAGACAATTTTCACAGAATAGGCGTTTAACGCGTTTTAACTATGTTTTCAATTTATTTTTCGTGACTTTTTGTAGCCCATGTGACTGCTTAGACACCAACTTTATACACCTCATTAACTATTATTTTGGTTTACCATTATACCATTTTAATAGTATTTTACCCTCAAACGAGTGGTAAGAGCAAATTATATATTATGATACCAGTAAAGTACTTTACTGGTATCATAATATAACATATTACATCACCTCCGTTTCCTCGGCAATCTCTATCATCTTTTTGAAGTCTTCAGTCGGGATATGTGTCCAACGGGGATGCCTGAAAGCCTTACCATCTGCAAAATCAAATTGTACTAAATCCGTAGTTTGGTCTGGTCGGCCGGGACGGTACTGCTCGATGAAAATCATTCGTTGAGGGTTTACATCATATTGCCTGACTACCTCATTTGCAATCTCTGCACAAGCATTGGTAACGCTCATGCCCTTGTCGATGTCGGTTGCAATGACGATGCCTGACGGCCGATAAATGGTAATCAGGCACTCGCTTGGGTATTTGTTTGGGGCTGTGAATTTCAAATTGTACTGCTCCATAAGTTTGATGGTGAACCCTACTGCCTGCGATTAGGCAGACAGTAGGGTAGGGGGTTTAGGCTTCGTATTTGTAACTGATGTTCTGAATGTAGTTCGCTGCCTTCTGCGCTTTTTGGGCGGCTTCAAAGAAAAACCGTTTGTCGTCGCGCAATCGGTTTAACCAGCCACTAATATAAGCGGCACTGTTGTCAATCGTCATAGCACTGATACCGGTTACACCACACAGATAAGCTGCGCCCAACTCGGCCGTTAACTCCTCCTTGCTGTACGTCTGTGAGCCAAACGAAGCCAGTTCAGTAATCTCTGCCCGGTGCAATCGGGAACTGTGGCCGGTAGCGTGTACCAGTTCATGAAAAAGAACGCTATAGTAATCGGCTGCTTTTTTGAAGTTCTGAGCCGGTGCCATATTGACAATATCCCGAAGCGGTGAATAATAGCAACGGGCCGGATCGTTGTTTACCACTGGAGGACGATTAGGCATTCCCTCAATAATACGCTGGCAGGTGTCAATTATAACCGGTTCCTGCTGTTGTTCCGGCTCCCGAATGTTTATCGGTAGCGTAGTATCTTCGATGTTAAATACCCGGTAATAGCGTAATACTAACTTATCTTCCTCCTTGCCTTTTTCTCCTTTCACCTTTATCGGCTTCCAGAACACAATCGGCAAACTGGCCGCTCCCTGTTTCACTAAACCGCCCAATTCTTTCACCTGATTAAAAGTTAGAAACATCGGCGTACGGTAAGGAGTAAGAGCCAACAGGAAAGCATTTACCCCGGTATAGGGTCGCTTCGTTGCGTAGTTGTGTGGAATCGTGTACTGTTGACCTTCGACAATGGCCACCTTCCAGGGCTTGCGCCACGGCAAAACGCCCTGCTCTAACTGTTTAACTACCTGCTCGTTGATAAACTCGTAAATGTCGAATTTCTCTGCTTTCTGGGTGCTCATAGTGTTGTAGTTTGCGGGTTGCCTTCCCGTTTAATGACAGTACTAATTTACAAATTATATCATTATAATAATATATTAAGATAACAGTGTAGTGATTTACCCCGGCTTTTTCTTCCCTTCAATTCTAAAATCAACAATGACATCTGCGCGGGGCTTTTTCAGCCTGGCGCGACCTATTCCCCTCCGTTGCCCTTTTTCAGGGCGACGGTATAACAAATGGCCAGTTAATACATCATTACAGCCTAAAAGCTACGATCAAGCCTGATATTGGTATAACAGTTAACTGATAAACTGCTATATTGAAGATTGAATACGACGGGAGACTAACAAGATGCTATCACTACCAAATGGAGCAGGTGACTACAAAGTACTGCTCGAAAGACTGAAAAGTGAGATCCGTACGACTCAGCTTCGAGCGACAATAGCTGCCAATACGGAATTTCTGGCCATGTACTGGCGGATCGGCAGAATCATATTGGAACAGGAGAAACAGCAGGGGTGGGGACAGAAAGTTGTTGTTCGACTGGTAGCGGACCTTAAGGCAGAATTTCCGAATATGAAAGGTATGTCGCCCCGCAACCTGCGCTATATGAAGTCGTTTGCGGCTGCTTACCCGGACGATCCATTCGGCGAAAACCCAATTTTGCAAGTGGGACTTGCAAAATTGACCTGGTATCATCATCTCACTCTCTTGGACAAGGTAAAGGAACCTGAAGCGCGTCACTTCTACATACAGGCTACTATCGAAAACGGCTGGTCAAGGGATGTGATGGTACAACAGATTGAATCGAAATACCGGGAGCGATCAGGAAAGGCCATCACGAATTTTGAGCGCACATTGCCTGAACCCTTCTCCGATTTGGCACAGCAATCGCTGAAAAATCCGTATCTCTTCGATTTTCTGACCTTAACCGAAAAATACAAGGAGCGGGATCTGGAGAACGGGTTGGTGCAGCACATCACGAAATTTTTACTGGAGTTGGGGAAAGGGTTCGCTTTCATTGGCAGACAATACCCGATAGAAGTATCGGATCGGGAATTTGCGATAGACCTATTATTCGTGCGACCCGTTTACACTCGAACCGTGAGAACAACGGGACAGTGTAGAGCGGCTCCGGCCGCTTAACTCTATTGCGGTATTGGTGAAATTCCAATCTCCCCGACATCGGGATGATGCATATCCCACACTCGATGACTGACAATCAACCGGGTGCCTGCATGGGATAAAAAAGGGGGTAAGCGGCAGCCTTGAGCCGTCACTCCCCCAAGCATAGTCGGATATGATTACGCGAGGAACCTGTGTCTGACTCGTCGTAAGGTCGTAGAAAAGCGAAACAAGGCTGTTACGCTTTAACCAAAAAGGTACGGGCTATAGGGATGACAGGGAGTTGAATAGGTCTCTGTCGATGTTATCCAGCCCCGGCGAAAAGCAGGAATCTGTCTCCGACGACAAACAGCAATAGGGAACGGAGTAACCCTTTCGATGGCTCTTCTTCAGGAAGTAGGTAGTCAGCCGCAAGCCCCGAAAGGGAGGGATTGTCTCAGAAGCGAATGCCGGGAGTAATGCCCCGGATAGGCCCACGGAGACACGCTAATCAGGATGATAGAGTTGTTAGTAGCAGTTAACACATTATGAGCCAGGTGACAACACTTAGGTATGACTGGGATACGATTCACTGGCCAACGCTGGAAAGAAACGTATTTAAGCTGCAAAAGCGAATCTATCGAGCTTCTCAGAAAGGTGACCAACTCGCCGTCAGAAAGCTACAACGCCTATTACTTTGTTCAGCCAGTGCTAAATGGCTGGCTGTTCGCCGAGTAACTCAGGATAACCGAGGCAAGAAAACCGCCGGGGTAGATGGCCAAACGGCCCTAACCAAGAAAGAGCGACACCAACTGGTGGAGGACTTACACTTAACGGCCAAAGCGATGCCTGTTCGCCGGGTATGGATACCCAAACCCGGTAAGGCAGAAAAACGACCGTTAGGTATTCCAACGATCCGGGATCGGGTCAATCAGGCCTTGGTGAAGATGGGGCTGGAACCGGAATGGGAGGCTAAATTTGAGCCTAACAGTTACGGATTTAGACCGGGTCGCTCCGCCCAGGACGCTATAGCCGCTATCTTCGGGGCTATCTGTGGTAAACAAGCTTATGTGTTAGATGCAGACATCGCGGGCTGCTTTGACAATATTGACCAAACTGCACTCCTTAGTAAGCTCAAGTGTAGCCCTTTTCTCCGTCGGCGTATCAAAAGCTGGCTAAAAGCGGGCGTACTGGACGGAACCGTCTTCAGGCCTACTCAACAGGGTACACCACAAGGGGGCATCATCTCCCCTTTGCTGGCGAATATTGCCCTCCATGGCTTGGAAATGGATACCAAAAAGGCACTTAGCCGGGACTTACAGCAGTACATGAAACAGAAATGTGGTAAAGGCTCCTATATGCTCTCAGCCCGCATGTTGTCGATCATTCGCTATGCGGATGACTTTGTGGTCATCCACGAAGATCAGACCCTGTTGCTGAAAGCGAAGGAGTATATAGCCACCTGGCTGCAACAGATGGGCTTACACCTAAAAGATGCCAAGACAAGGCTTTGTCATACCTATCATCCGATAGGGGACCAACCAGCCGGGTTTAACTTCTTGGGCTTTCATGTACGTCAATACCGGTCAACGACTCGACAGGGGTATGCCACCCTAATTAAACCCAGTAAAGAAGCACTGCAACGTCATCTGATGGCTATCCGGCAACTACTCCGGTCTCACCGGGGAGAATCGCAGGATACTGTCATTAGAAATTTGAATCCCTTGGTTAAAGGTTGGTCAAGCTACTACAAAACGGTAATAGCCCGTAAAATCTTTGAGAAGGCCGATCATTTGATGTTTCAAAAGCTTTGGCGTTGGGGCCGTTACCGGCATCCTCAGAAAGGTCGTCGCTGGGTCAAAGACCGCTACTTTCTGCGGCACGGGAACAACCATTGGCGGTTTAAAACGATAGACCATAAGCTCTTGGCTATGCACTCGGATTACCGAATCAAGTACTTCGTGAAGGTGAAAGATAGACGTAGTCCCTATGACGGCGACCACGTATACTGGTCAGCCCGAATGGCCGCTATCCGACACTGTCTCCACGAGTAGCTGAGTTATTAAAGAAGCAACAAGGCCGTTGTAAGGGCTGTGGTCTGTACTTTAGACCATTGGACATTATGGAAGTGCATCATGCCGACGGGCATCATGGCAACAACCAGCCATCTAATTTGGTACTTTTACATGGCCATTGCCATGACCGGGTTCACCAGAGGAGTATGAATGACAAACACCTGACTAGTGAGGAGCCGGATGTTTTGAAAGGAGCAAGTCCGGTTCTGGAGCCGAGCATGGGTGGCGACGCCCATGCTTAGGTTAACTATCACCTGAAGCTACGGTCGTACCTGGTGATTGACTTGAAAGTGACAGAGTTTGAGCCGGAATTCGTCGGAAAACTGAATTTCTATCTGTCGGCGGTGGACGATCAGTTTCGGGGCGAATTCGATAACCCAAGCATTGGTCTGCTGATCTGCCGCAAACATGACAAGCTGATGGCCGAATACTCACTACGGGATTTTCATAAGCCAATCGGCATCACCGAGTATAGGTTACTGGAATCGTTACCCGATGATCTCAAGAGTACTCTGCCGTCGATTGAGGAGATTGAAGAGCGGTTGCGACTAGATGAATTACCGGAACAACCATCGAATGAGCCGGAAGAACCGAAAATTTAACTTTTGGGTGAATGCTAGACCATTCTGGTAGGTGAATGCCGTTCGGATTCACTATTTTGCCATATTATTAACTTATTTCCTGCCCTTTATTTACAACGAATGGCTCTTAGCTGGACTGAGATTAAAGATCGTGCGCTACGTTTTGCGAACGAGTGGAAAGACGAGGCCTCGGAAGATGCTGAAGCCAAGTCGTTCTGGGATGATTTCTTCAACGTATTTGGTGTAACCCGCCGTCGGTTGGCCCAATTTGAAAAGGCTGTCGAGCGGCCGGGCAGGAGCAAAGGCTTTGTCGATCTGTTCTGGCCCGGTACGCTGGTGGTCGAACATAAATCGCGCGGTCGGAGCTTAGATGATGCCTATAGCCAGGCCGTGGCCTATTTCGTCGGTTTGAAAGACCACGAACTGCCCCGATACGTGCTGGTATCAGACTTCGCCCGGTTCCGACTTTATGATCTGGAAGAAACAGCGGGAATCAGCCCAGGCATAGCCCGCCCGGTAGATGAATCTGCACCAACCAGATCGCGCCCCTTTCACGAATTTCTATTAGCTGATCTGCACCTGCACGTCAAGGAATTCGGGTTCATGCTGGGCTACCAGAAGCGGACCTATCAGGAGCAGGACCCGGTCAACATCAAGGCGGCTCAAATGATGGGCAGTCTGCACGACAAACTGAAAGAAGTGGGCTATAATGGCCATACCCTTGAAGTCTATTTAGTGCGACTGCTGTTCTGCCTGTTTGCCGACGACACGAGCATATTTGAGAAGGGCATCTTTCAGGATTACCTGACCCAGAATACCCGCGACGATGGCTTCGACCTCGGATCGCAGATGGCCATGCTGTTCCAGATCCTGAACACGCCCGCCGAAAAACGCCCGAAAAACTTAGACGATGCCCTGGCGCAGTTTCCGTACGTGAATGGCAAACTTTTCGCCGAAAACCTGATGATCCCAACCTTCGACCGGGCCATGCGGCAGATGCTGCTGGACTGCTGTGCGCTGGATTGGGGGCGGATTTCACCGGCCATATTCGGGTCGCTGTTTCAGTCGGTCATGAACCCCATCGAACGGCGTAATCTGGGAGCGCACTACACCTCGGAAAAGAACATACTGAAGGTTATCAAACCACTGTTTCTGGACGACCTCTGGCGCGAGTTCCGAGCCGTTCAGACCGATAAGCGCAAACTCACGGCATTTCATGGCAAGCTGGCCAACCTGCGGTTCTTAGACCCGGCCTGCGGCTGCGGTAACTTTCTCATCATTACGTATAGAGAATTGCGGTTGCTGGAAATCGAGGTAATCAAGGCCTTACAAAAAGGTCAACAGTTCGTGAGCGTCAATGATCTGGTACTGGTCGACGTGGACCGCTTCTGTGGTATCGAGTACGAGGAGTTTCCGGCGCAGATTGCGCAAGTGGCCCTTTGGCTCATGGACCACCAGATGAATATGCGGATATCAGAGGAGTTTGGGCAATACTACATCCGTTTGCCGCTCACCAAGTCGGCAACCATCGTACACGGTAATGCTTTACGAACCGACTGGCAATCACTGTTGCCGGAATCCAAAGAAGGGGAAGAGCCACTACGTTACAACTTTATTATTGGCAATCCGCCGTTTATTGGCTCAAGATATACTTCTGATCTTCAAAAGGAAGATATTAAAGCGGTCTTCATCGGCGTAGATGGTGCAGGGATACTGGATTATGTATCAGGCTGGTATTTGAAAGCGGCCCAATATATGCATCAACTTGATGGTAAAGTAGCCTTCGTTTCAACTAACTCGATCACTCAGGGTGAACAGGTTAGTATCTTATGGGGTGAAATGCTACGAAAATATAACGTTAAAATTCACTTTGCTCATCAGACGTTCAAATGGAATAACGAAGCTAAAGGGAACGCAGCTGTCTACTGCGTGATCGTTGGTTTCGCGACTTATGATACAGGCAGTAAAAAACTCTATCATTATACCGACATCAAGGGTGATCCAACGGAATTGATCGTACGCAATATCAATCCTTATTTAGTTGAAGCAAACGATCTAATAGTAAACCGCCGACAGAAACCGTTGTGTAATATACCTGAAATTGGCATTGGTAATCAACCAATTGATGGTGGAAATTACTTATTTACAGTAACAGAACGAGATAAATTTATTGCTTTAGAACCACGTTCTGAAAAGTGGTTCCGACGTTGGTTAGGTTCGGACGAGTTCATAAACGGCTACGAAAGATGGTGTCTCTGGCTAGGTGAATGTCCACCCACTGAATTACGCCAGATGCCCGAAGCAATGAAACGAATTCAGGCTGTTCGTGAAATGCGTTTAGCTAGTAATAGGCTTTCAACCAGAAAATTGGCAAGTATTCCAACTCGTTTTCAAGTAGAAAATATGCCAAAGGGTAGTTATCTACTTGTGCCAGAAGTTTCCTCAGAACGCAGGCGATATATACCCATTGGCTACGAGCAACCCGAAACCTTATCGAGTAACCTGGTAAAGATCATTCCTAACGCTGGCATGTTTCATTTCGGTGTCCTAACATCGGAGATGCACATGACATGGGTGCGCTACGTCTGTGGTCGCTTAAAAAGCGACTACAGATACTCAAAGGACATCGTTTATAATAACTTCCCTTGGCCACAAGCCCCGGTTGAAAAACAGGTCAAAGCAATAGAGTCAGCCGCGCAACGAGTGCTCAACGTGCGGGCCTCGTTCGTCGGCAGCAGCCTTGCCGACCTCTACGATCCGTTGACGATGCCACCGGCCTTAGTCAAAGCGCATCAGGATCTCGACCGGGCCGTCGATCTGTGCTACCGTCCCCAGGCGTTTCCCAACGAAGCCCGACGTATTGAATACCTGTTCGAGCTGTATGAACAGTACACCGCCCCGTTGATGGCTGCGGCAGGAATAGAAGGGAAGAAAAAGAAGAAAGCTGACAAAAGTTTAATCTGAAAACAGACGACATTACATTTATTGACAACAAAGCATCATGATTTTTGAACCACAACTCTTTTATAAAACCTTCCTGAAAAATTTTCATAGGCATAAAGCAACCTATTTAAAAAATTTGCTCGATAACTTGGATGAATATGAGAAAAAAGTATTACAAACTGATCATCTTCATGAGGACCGAAATGAGTTACAGTTGACATTAAAAAGCGATTTACGACAAACTTATTTTCATGCAATAGAAACTTTCTTTGAGTTGTTTTTCGCGCTTAAACCCAAAGACGGCAAACTTCAGGATGACCGGTCTGTGATGGTTAGGCTCACTAACGCTAAGTGGCAGGATAACTACAAGATGATTCGTGAGATTGCTGAGAATGATACCGCTTTAGATTTCCTGGATGAGAAGGTAGCTTTTATGGGGTATGAAGTGAGTGTGTCTCATTATTTGTTTTACTCATGCGTACTTCCAACTGGTAAATTTCCAGATGACGTTTTTGAGCATATAAGAGAAAGCCTTGACGCTGCAAAAAACGGGATTCGGATAATCGCACAGGACTTTATCGACCGGGAAGAATACAACGCCTACAAGCATGGGCTTCGACTCATACCAGCCTCCACGAAGCTAATGTTAGCAAACCCGGAAACAATGGAGGTACAACTTGAGTGGGATATCAGTCAGTCAATGTCTTACTACGTAAAGCCTAAAAAGCCCGGCCATGTAAGAATTGAAACAAAATTATTCGATTCAGAACGCGATTTTAGCATGACGCTTTTCTGCTCAAATCTCATTTACAACATGGTTTATTACCGTCAGCTAATGTTATACAAACCTGACGATATTAATGCGCAATTCGCAATCCATTTTTTCGATAAAGAAGCAATCGAAGCATGTGATAAAATCAATGTTCCTATCCAAAATTTGGTCTACTCCTTCGAGATGACAGAGTAGTCCACTCTACCGTAACACTTCCTAAAAATGATAAAATCCCTATTGACAGGTCTGTTCGGCTTGATTCTGGACCAAGCTGAAGACAAAGCGCGTACTGTTTCAGACAAATATTTAAAAACAGGGAGAAAGGGACGGTCAACGACACTCAAGATCAGGCATTCTATTGATACAATTCTGCACGAGCACAGATACGCTAAGATTGGCAAAACGGTACAGCCTGCCAAACGCTTTCAGGCTAGCGACTACCGGACTTACGAAACCATGTATTTAGTCTATCAGACCAGTAGTGATAACTTCATCTGTCATTACGAATCCTATTTTATCGGTGAATTTGCGAATCGATTGGACAATAAGCACGAAAACAGCACAGGTCGGCTGGCCACTGTGGCCGGCATGAATTACTTGTATGTTGTTGTAGCTGACCGCTAACGGAATTATTCGGTATGGAAACGAAGCAACGCATAGAAGAAACCCTGTATGCCAAGAACATTCAGGGCGAAGAATTTCATATATCGCAAGCTGAGCGGGGACGCAAGGGCTATTATTGTATAGACTGCGATCAGGAAATGGTAGCTTGTAAGGGCGACATAGTCAGTCCTTATTTCAGGCATCATGTCACCGACGTTAGGATCGAGCGAAAATGTACCTTCTCAAACGAGACATACCGCCACAAGATTGCCAAGGAGATTCTTCAGCGGATTAAACAGATTAGAGTACCGGCCGTCGATAAATACGCCCCTAAAGGCAGCGAGGGAGTTATGCGGTTGAAAGAGGCCGAAACTATTCAGGCCTATTCTGTTGGAATTGAATACCGGTTCTACGAAGATGAAACCAGCCAGATCAGATGGATGAGTAACCCCGACTGGGTGGAAGGGGATCTAAAGAAACGGCTGATTGTCCAACCCGACGTTACCTTCTTCGATCAGCATGGCAACCCGATTTTATTCATTGAAATCGTTGCCACTCATAAGCCTGATGACGAAAAGCTGAGTAAGCTAAAACGATTGGGTATCAACACAATAACCGTTACCATTCCGAAAGAATCGGCTGCGGCAATCGAACAGATCTTTTACCATACCGACCGTACCTATTGGCTTTACAATCATGAAGAAGAAGCAGCCCGATACGTTCCCGTTTCCAGAAGAGATTCAAAAGAGATATTACCGGTTGATCAACTCCAAAGACGACTTTTTGAGGAATCTGTCAACTGCCGATCAACAGAAATTGGAAACCTTATACGCGCGATTGAACGCTGCTTGGAAAGCGAACAATACGGAGCAGTTAGACAAAACCTTACAGCAGAGATATCACGAGTTACGGACAACGCAGCACGAGATAGCGAACGACTGCTCCGCCTTCAGGCATCGCACGAGAAACGAATTGAAACCCCGTTTCGTGGCCGTTTACTCCAGATTGCAAAAGCGGCAAGAAAACTTGGCGCGAGACATAAAAACCTGGAGCGCCGATATAATCGAAAGAAAAGCCAGTTGGAGCGTGAAGAAGCCGACTATAGACCAGACTGCCAAAGCGAAATTGATCGAATTACAGCGGATCTCATCGAACTTGGGAAAGGAGACGGCTCAATACAGGACCGACAGGAACAACTTAGAACTGAAGCAGCAGCAGTTGACCAACGAATTAGCGAAGCAGGGCGGGCAACAGCAACGTTGCGACAACGAACGGCTGCGCTGCCACACGAATCTGAAAGCCGTAGAAGGAGCATGGTTGAGACGTATCGACAGCAAAAGAAAGCTATCGGAGCAACTTTTAAACAACAAGCGGCAGCAATCGAAGCAGCAACTGAGCGAAATCGAGAAGAGCTTGGAAGCCGGCACGATGAATATCGAAAACAAGCTGCTGACGCAGTTGCAGAACGAGATAGCCGACGAGCTGGTCGACTATCCAAGCGAATTGAGGGCATACTTGAGGCAGGGCGAATTATTAGCAATCTCGGGGAAGAGGTCAGCCGTTTTAAACGATTGCAAAACGCTCACCGGTATTTTAAATCAGGGGCTTATAAAAAATGGTCTTAGTCTGGACCAGTTCCTTACTAAAATGGATGCCCAACAACGCACTTCATAAACCTAAGCTTTGCCTAACAAGTCATAATATTAATTAAACTCTTGAAACTTGAATGAGTGGCCTTATAAACCAACGCGATTACACTGATCCAGGAGACGAGACCATTCGGAACTTTCGCTATCAGTTCGGATACGGAGCTATCCTACTACTCGCGGCTCTTCGCAATGAAAAAGATTACGTATCAATGTGGTGTGAGCACTTTGAAGATTTAGTCTGTGAGCGAAGCGATGGTTTTTTTGACTGTTACCAAATTAAAACAAGTACTCCTGAAAATGGCCATCTGCGGTTAACGACTGACTCGGTCAGAAAATCAATTAAGCGCTTTGTTGCTTTAAATACACGGTTTGGAGAGGACATCACAACAATGTATATCGTCTCTAATACGGAGTTTCTGGATACTGAGCAGGCAGACAAAATAGCCAATTGTCCGGGTCGCCTTCTGGAAGCGGTGCGGAAGGCAGCTAACGCTGATGGTATTGATACGGTATTTAGTAAATCATTCGATGCCCTTAAAGCCCATTGCGAATGTGACGCAGATAGCTTGTTCGCCACTCTTATGAAAGTCGATTTGTGCATAGGTCCCAGTCGCCAAAATTTTGAGACTGACATTGCTCATAATCACGTACCCAAGGTTAACGGATGTGAGACCTGCACTGTCCTAACAACCGTTGCCATTACTGACGACCTGATTGCAAAAGTATTTGGTGCTTCGTCGTTGAAGATAGGTGATCCCGATATACACATACACTCCTATTTTAGCCGCACTGATATAGATCCGCGCCTGTTGGGTAAACGCATCCTCATCGAAGAGGCTAACTCAATCGTTAAAAAGCACACTACTAATCACTTTAAGTATTTACAGGGAGCAGGGTCGTTGGTTGTTGCGGAAGGAAATCGAGACCTTACTAAAATGGCCAAAAAACTAACAAATGGTGGACTTGGCGACCACATTGCTACTATGCAGCGGAAAGCGCTTGCTACCGAAAAGCGCCTGTTAGAAGCGGCACCGGAGAAACTTTTTGAGTTAATTGATCAATTAGAAAGTATTGTTCAAAGCGAATGCGACGAAGCTTACTTAGAAGCAAAATACGACAATAAGCCTACGGGCGAGACAATGCTGATGGACGTCCGCAAACGTCTTCGTCGTATAGCCGAGAACCACCCCGCCGATGTGCTCAACGAGCCTTACGATACGTTAATTGGCTTCGCCGGTTTACTGACGAGTGATTGCAAAGTGTGGTGGAGTGAGAAGTTCGACATTAATCAGTGATGGCTATGAGTCTACGTTTACTGAAAGCAGCAGCCGCAACCGAGAATATGGACGACTTTCACCTGAGCAGACTTTTGCTGTTACTCAGAGCGTTCGACACACCCAGAAAAAGACATAGTGTGCAAGGCATTATGAAGTTGGCTAAGTTCGATTTTCTACTGCGCTATCCTAACTGCCTGAAACGAGCTTTGGAAGCCGTAGACAAGAGTGAAGAACTGCCACAAATAGGTGATTATGAAAGCTTGAACGTAGAAGCCAAGATGATCCGGTTTCGGTATGGTCCTTGGGACGGGCGGTATAGACGTTGGATTGGCTTATTGGCAGCGAGGGGGTTAGTTGAAACCTATGTTGAGAAGAATACTATCCACGTCAACATTACAGATAAGGGCAAAGCAGTAGCTGATATTTTCGGTCAGGAAGATGAATTTAAACTGATTGCCCTACGAAGCCAATTGATTTACAAACACTTCAATAAATTGTCTGCCACTGCCATCAAGGATTTTATCTATTCGGTGTTTCCTGAGATAAAAACCATAAAATGGGGTGATGAAATACAGCTATGAAATTTTTCTTAAACGCGTTAACCTTACGTTTCAAGCTATCGACTGAGGTCATTGAGTTCAGCCGGTTATCATACTTCTATGGACAGATGGGAGCGGGTAAATCCAGCATTGCCCGCCTAATTGATTACTGTTTAGGAAGCAAATTAGACCTTACGCCCGCCTTCCAGCAAGAATTTGTCAGTGCCGGTTTGGCTCTAAGCGTTAATGAAAAAGCTGTTTTCATCTATCGCCAGCGCGGATCTGATCGAGTAGAGGTCTCGTGGGGTGAATCGGGCAGAGAGAGCACCATTGTGTTACCTGCTCGTACTGCTGACGGAGAAGTTTTGACTGATACTGGCGTAGAGAATCTATCTGATTTGATTTTCTATATAGCCGGTATAACACCACCCCGTGTCAGAAAAAGTAAGTTGTCGGAAGATAGCGAACTTATACGACTCAGTCTGAGGGACTATTTATGGTATTGTTACCTCGACCAAGACACAATTGATAGTGCTTTTTTCCATTTGGAGGCTGAAGCACACACCCAAAAACGATTGAAAAGCAGGGATGTGATGCGTTCCATTCTGGGATACCATCAAGAAGCCGTTGCTCAATTAGAAGCGGAATCGTTGCGGGTACGGGAAGCAAAGAATGCGCTACGTTCCGGTGCCAAACTATTGAAAGAAACGTTGACCAATAACGACGTTACATCTCAGCCAGAAATTAAAGAGAAAGTTCTACAGTTGACGAAGAACTTGAGCGATGTGAGAAAACATATTGGTACGTTACGTGCTGATATTCAAAGGGCTAATGTATCACACATAGTGGATAGCCTAAAGGAGGACGGTAGGCGACTGTCAAACGAAATCGAACAAACAAAGCAGGCTATCGACTCTATCGACAAGCTTATTATTGATAATACAGCACACTTAAACGAAATTAAGTCCCTAAAGATCAAGTTTCAACGTGGTTTATCAGCCCGTTATGTATTGAGCAATGTACAGTTTGATTCCTGTCCGAGATGTACTCAAACCTTGCCGGGACGGCCAGTGAATATTTGTCCGGTGTGTGACCAAGAGGAGCCTTCGTCAGAATCCAGCAAGACCGATGCATCGCTCATTCAAAAAGACGCCGATTCAAGAATAAGTGAATTATCCGAAATCATTGAAAATTATGAACAACAAGTGCGTCGCCTTCATATTTATTACAATGATCAGATATCTACTAAACGTCTGACAGACAGAAAAATTAACGATGAAATGAATCGTTACGACTCCGCCTATTTAGCCACCGTACTTGAATATGAACGACGTAGTATTGAAATAGAGCAGAGTATCAAAGAATTAACCCGGTCTCTTCAGCTTTTCAAACGGGTAGAAGAACAACTATCTCGTGCTGATCAGCTCGAAGTAAGAGAAAAGGGCATCCGGGAGCAGTTAAAAGAAGCCCGAGTTGCGGCTGAAAAAGACGTTCAAAATATTCGCAAGCTGGAACGATATTTTCTTGAATATCTCATCAAAGCTGGAGTGCCGGGCATTCGGCTTGAAGATAAAGTACAAGTTTCAATTTCAACATTTCTGCCCCTTGTAGCACCAGAAGGTGGACAAGATGTTGCTGTAACATCCTTTAGCAACCTAAGTAGTGGAGGCAAAAAAGTACTTTTCAAATGTTGCTACGCCTTAGCTATCCACCGGTTAGCCATCGAAACAAACGCGTCGTTACCAGCTCTCTTGATCATCGACTCTCCTATGAAAAATATTAGTGAGAGAGAGAATATCGAAGTCTTTCGACAGTTCCACAATCTGGTTTACGATTTAGCCGCGACTGACCTTGTACAGACGCAGTTTATTTTGATAGACAAGGAGTACTGCGAACCGGACGAGATCCTACAACTGCCTGTCTTACAAAGGCATATGACACCTGATAATGACGATTACCCACCATTAATAAAATATTATAGAGGACATTGATTGCTTCTGGTTGCTTATTTAGTATATTTTTTTATTATATTATATTTGACTTATATTATAATCTTTGCGTAACGTTGCTGTTAAGCCATACTGATCTGGCTAACTGACAGCACTATGATTGCGCCCGACGACCGTATTGGTCCTGATGACCTTGTAAAGGCTACAATACAGACCAACTTTTTTATCCCCTTCTACTCGTATTACGTTCAGGCCGGATTCGCGTCGCCGGCCGAATCGTACATTGAAAAAGCCTGTGACCTCAACGAACTCTGCATCGATAATGAGGAAGCGACTTACTTTGTTCGGGTCGGCTCTGATAGCATGTCAGGTGACCGGATCGAGCGGGGCGACGTGCTGGTGGTTGATTGCTCAAAGGAGCCATCCGATGGGAAAATAGTTGTGGTCTGGTATGAGGGCGATCATGCTGTGAAGCGCATCTATAAGGTAGGAGAGATGATCGTATTAATGTCATCTAACCCAAAGTACGATCCGATTTATGTACATCCGGGCGAAAATTTTCAAGTGTTTGGTGTCGTCCAGCACGTCTTTTTCAAACCTTTTATCCGCTCTATATCAGTATGATAGCCTTAGCAGATTGCAACAATTTCTACGTTTCCTGCGAACGCAGCTTCGATCCATCATTGAATAGACAGCCCATTGTTGTGCTATCAAATAATGATGGATCGATAGTAGCGAGAAGTAACGAAGTGAAACGGCTCAACGTCGGAATGGGTCAGCCTTTCTATCAGATTGAGAAGTTACGGCAGGAGCACGGCATACGGGCATTCTCCTCGAATTACGTTTTATACGGCAACATGAGCGCAAGGATCATGTCGATTTTCGGCCGTTTTGTCGAAGATGTTGAAGTATATAGCATCGACGAAGCGTTCCTCGACCTGACAGGTTACGAATCCATATATCCTGACTTGGCTGATTTCGCCCATACCCTCCGCTCCACGGTGATGCAATGGACGCGCATCCCGATCAGCATCGGTATTGCACCAACAAAAACGCTGGCAAAGGTGGCTAATCGGCTGGCCAAGAAACAGCCGGATTCCGGTGGTGTGTTTATGTTATTGACTCCTGAGCAGATCCGGGAGGCATTAGAACAGATCGGGGTCGATGAGTTATGGGGAATCGGTCGTCGTTATGCTGCTTTTTTAAGGACGAACGGTATCAAAACAGCCCTGGACTTCAGCCAATGTCATGATGTTTGGGTACAGAAGCATTTTACCATCAACGGGCTGCGACTGGTACATGAACTGCGTGGCGAAGTTTGTCGGACGGTAGAAACTCAGCCAGCCAATCGCAAATCGGTCTGTGTGGCTCCCAGCTTCGGTGAACTGGTGAATAATCGTGTCACTGTCGATGAGGCTCTGACTAACTACGTTGCCCGTGCGTCGGAGAAACTGCGTAAACAGCGGCTGTCGGCCGGAGCCATGACGGTGTTTCTGCATACAAATCGGTTCCGTGCCCGAGAAGGCCACTACTCAAGCAGCCGCTCGTTTGTGCTACCCATCCCAACCAATCTCATCCCCGAATTAGCTCACTACGCGTTGAAGGCACTCGATGTTATTTACAAGCCTGGTTACTGCTATCAGAAAGTTGGTCTGATGCTATCAGGTCTTCAGCCAGACACTCACCAAACCCCCGATTTGTTTGAAGGTGAGTTAGACCCCCGGCTGCTAAAAATACAGCCGACGGTAGAACGACTGAACCAAAAATTTGGTCGAGAGAAGGTACGCTTCGCTGCTCAGGGATTCGATCACTTCTGGAAAATGAAACAGCGCTGGCTATCCCCCTGTTATACAACACGTTGGAAAGATATAATTACAACAAAATAACAGTAAAATGATATATTCCAATATTGATAAATTAATATTACACTATATCATTTTACTTGAACGAATTTATAGCGTCGGTTTCGGGCCGAATCCGAGCATAAATCGTGTGCCTCCCAACTTCGGATTGAATGGGGAAGCCGTTCAGATATCCTTCCACTTCTCTGTTTTGGTAGGGATGGTCGCGAATAATCTCTTCGGTGTCGACAAACAAAATATTATAACGGACCTGAGTAATGTTCCCTAAGCGGTCTCGCTGCGTATTTAACAAATGCTCCTGCTCATTGGTGTAATCTCCTGACGGTAGTCGGTATTTGTAATTGACCGTAACGTAGAAGTGCTGTCTGCTATAATTGGATACGGCAATCTCGTACTGCCCTGGATTGGCTAATATCCCTCGCCAAACATCAACCTGCTGCCTGTACATACCGATCTGTCCTTTGGCTTCAGCCCGCTTATGTGCAGCCAGGGTGTCTAACTTCGCTTCCACAATTTGACTTTTTACGATCAGGTCATTGATATAGGTTTCGATCTGTTCAATCTTTTCGTTGATCGGCAAATCTTTATCCTTTAGTAACCAGTAGCGATGCTTGCGATAGAACGTGATCCGCACGGCCGGGCGGTCCAAATTGACCAGCTTGATCGTCCGACAGTCAAAATCACGGATTGGCTCAAATAAAGGTTGATGAACAGCATCGACAAAGTGAATGATACCAGTGGATGCCCAGTCGCCTTCAATATCCCAGGCATTGCGGTCGGGTCGGAGTTTGGGAACGTCATCCATTAATTGAGTTAGATCAGCCAATAACCGGGCATAAGTGCGCTGATCGTAATGTTTTCGTTTAGCGTGTGATGGCTGTTCTTCCATGAGAAGTTAGTAAGTGTTTAAAGCAAATATATTTCCCTTTAAGGGAAACTTAATAAGAGAACTGCTAATTATTTTCTGATTTTTTCTTTTCATTTCGGTCCTATGGAGGTGCATCAGCAACTTTTACTCTCAATGACCTTATAATCTATTATTAAAAAAGAAAATTATAGAAATCATTCTTTTATGATAGATTAGATTATTAAGATAATTATAGGATGTGGATAGCCGCCGTAAGTGTCTCATTTCTAAATACTTATATGTGGATAACTCAGCTATCCCTAACAGATGATAGTCGTAGCCTAACAGATGATAGCAGAAGCCTAACAGATGATAGTCGTAGCCTAACAGATAACAGTCATTACCCTAACAGATAATAGTCGTAAGCCTAACAGATGATAGTCGCGACCCTAACAGATGATAGTCGAATCGACATCTATTGAAAACAGAAGGACTTTATTATCAGTATGTTATCGATAGGCCAAAAAATTGGACGAAAGAAAGAGATTGCTTGATAAAAATAGACAAAAACAGGATGTGCTGTAAAGAGGAGTACCCATTGACAGTAGTTTACCCTAACAGATGATAGTCGAAATGGCATCTCTAAATGGCTAATATACTACAATATTGATGAGCACTATTTGGGTATACTACTGATAATCAAATATTTATCCCTAACAAACGCATAAAGCTTTGTTAGGGATAAAAACGGTATTACCTTGTATTGGCTATTATCTGTTAGGCTATGCGCAAGGCTCAAGACTCCAATAAGTCGATTTTACTATCCAACAATCAGTTATCGTTGACCTTTGAAAGCACGACGGTAACGGCACCTGTCGAGGTTAACCCGGAGACAATTGTACTTCGCACCACGAATAACAAGACTATTCTGATTAGGGAGCCTCTGAAACTTTTAACCAGTACAACCGAATTCGGATTCTTTGAACGTCGGCTATACTGGCTCGTCCTGCGCGAGATACGAAACATCCAGGCGATTGATAAAATGAAGATCAAACCTTACGAGGAGTTGAAGTTTCGTTTTCATTACTCAGAGGTGATAAAGGGGCATCCGAACTCGACCATCAAAAAAGTTACGGATCTGATTCAGAAGCGCACGATCAGTTGGGAGGATGAAACAGGCAAACACACCAACGTAGTCGTGTTTCCGATGGCTGAATACTGGCCGAAGAAAGGAATAATCGAATTGACGATGTACCACGCCGTTATACCGGTTTTCCTTTATCTGGGTAGCGGCTACTCACAATATGGCTATGAAGACGCATTAATTCTAAGTAGCGAATACGCTCAGATGCTGTTTACCAATCTGGCCCGGTTTCGGGGAACAGGCATCTGGCGGGTTAACCTGGAGGAACTACGGCGAATAATCGGTGCTGACGAAAAATCGTACAACAATTACTCGGCCTTCCGAACGCGTGTTATCGATTTATCGCTGCGGCAGATCAATGAGCACACTAACCTACTGGTGACTTACAAGCCTGTGATGCAGGGACGGGGCGTAATCGGAATAGAATTCAGTATCCAGACAAAAACCCCACCCGAAGAACTGGAGCAGGAAACAAAAAAGGCAGAGATCAAACAGCGATTGGATGAACTGATGCAACAGGACATTGCTGACCTCATTTCACATGCGGCCAATACATTACAGAAGTACTACGGATCGTTCACAAGCCAGCAGAAAAAAACCATCCTGACCAGCGGTGAACACCTGAAAGCATTTATCCGGGCCGACCTCTACGTCGATTATGGATACGCAGATAAAGATCCTGAAGCATACGTAGCCCAAAGTGTATTCAATTACAAAAAGGGGAAATCGACTGTGTGATGGTAACGACCAACGTTATTCTGGTTAATGGTCAACAAAGAAAAAGAATAGAAGGAAAAAAAAAGGTACTACTTTCGGTTTTACTGTTATGTCCGATAATCTTAACTTATCGGACGTAACGAGTTAGGGTCTATATTTGATCCACTATGAGCGATACTCGTATTTCTGCTGAGCGGCTTCCCGCTCCGGGACGTGTTGAAAATGAACTGGCGATCCTGCCCACAAAAGAGGAGTTGGCCGAACAAACAGCCGTATTCTTTCATAAGGGCCTTCAAGGAGCGGCTAATTCGCAAACCGCTTTCGTCTCGGACGTCGAGCACGTAGAAAGCTGGTTAATCCAACATAGCCTACCTTTTTTACCCTTGACGCCGGTAACGCTGGCCACCTATTTATCAGATCTGGCCACGCGCCATAAATGGGCCACTATCTCCCGTCGACTGGCCACTATCCGTAAGTGGCACCGGCTGCACCAACAGCCTGACCCGGGCAGAGACGAAGCCGTGAAGATTGTATTAGAAGGTATTAAACGGAGTATTGGCACCGAACCCGATCAGGCTCTGGCTTTCGACATCTCGGCGTATAAAGACAATATCCGACTGATCCCTTTGACCCCAACCGGGTTACGCGACCGTGCGTTGCTGCTGACTTGCTTTGCCGGTGCCTTCCGGCGGTCTGAACTGGTCGCGCTCGATATAGAGGGAATCCAATACACCCGCGAAGGAGCCGTGCTGACCTATCGGGGAAGTAAAACCAATCAATACGGCAAGACCGAGCAAAAGGCACTCTTCTTCAGTCCTGATCCTGATACCTGTCCTGTCAGAGCTTTGCAGGATTATACCAGTCTGCTAAGCCGTCAGACAGGGCCGCTGTTCGTCCGTATTCGTAAGGGGGAGCAGATCACGGATGCCAGGCTGTCAGACAAACAGGTAGCCAGAACAACAAAACAATACATCGGTGAGGAGTATTCAGCCCACTCGAATCGGGCATCGTTCGTGACGATTGCCAAGCTGAACGGGGCCGATGATTCGCAGATCATGCAACAGACCAAACATCGAACCAGAACGATGATCGACCGTTACACGCGGGTGCAGCAGGTTGTCAAACATAATGCGGCTATGAAACTAGGTTTGTAACGCTTAACGCTTTTTCAGACGATGACGACCGATGAATCAGCCTTGCCCGGCCTTCTCCAACGGATGGTCAGGGACATTGAAGACCCACAATGTGGTTACTGGCTGTACGCGAACTATTTTGATATTATATCGCCTACTGAACGCACGACAACCCGTTGGTGGCAGGCCCCGCTGTACTTAGACTACAATGCGATATGGAACCCAGTACTCGAGGCTAATGCGATAGTAGCCGATGTTATTCTAACAGATAAACAACCGGCTGAATATGAGCGCATCCGCATTGAATACGCGCAAGTCTGGTTGCTGAAGCGGTTTCACCACCAAGAAAAACCACAGTCTGCCGACGAATGGATTCTTTACAACGACTCGGCCAAACTGAAGATGCCACCCACAGAGAAAGAGGACTGATGCGACACCCCATCGAAGCATACAATCGGCGTCAAGCCGAAATGCTGGCCACGTTGCCGGAAGGAGAACGGGAGTTCTGGGCGCGTCAGCATCGGATTGGCAACGCAGCTTACAGCTACCAGTACCAATTTAATGATGTAGCCGGGTTGAATAACGACCAACCAGCTAAGGTGCCGAACGTCGGACCGCCAGAAGATCTGCTCGAATGGTTAGAACAACAGCTATCGGCCAGGCAAGAGAGCCAATCGGCCAGTGAGCTATTGAAAATATACTTTGAGGAGTATTTGGAAGGACTACCGAATGATCGAGTACGGGAGGGCGAACGAACCCGTGGGTTAGAAGGAGCGAAGCGTAGCTGGCCATTCCGTCGTTACGTGCTGGAACGCAATGATTTCGGCATGAATGAATTTATGCGGCTAAATTTGAGTGATGACGACTACGCCTACTATAAGTGGTCGAGCAAACCCTTGTAATGGTTCTAACTATCTAAGCGGGCGTTTTCGTGACGACCAGTGTGCCGAATTAATCATCGCTCTTCTGGTATGTAGCATGAGTGGACGACATAACAATAGCCTGAGTTATCAAGCCTTTCCCAAAACATAAACATGGAAAATGGTGATCTGAAGGTGAGCAACTGGACTGCTTTCCCGGCTTTAAAGCATTTTTGTGATCGGTTACAAGCTCAGAATCCTGAGTGCAGCTTAACCGTCTACGAGACTACCGAAGGTCAATATCGCCTACATCTTAAAGCAGATGAGCAATTCCCTTTTTTAAGCTCGATCACTTGTTTGAATCTACTCTATGGGGTAGCACCATTGTCATCAACGAACTTTCTATTGCAATGGATGAGCGGAAACTGTGCTACATCTTACTACAAAAAGCAGAACCTCTTTCCCCGAAACAAACACGTCCCAAGAAATCCTCTGTAAGGTAGTAATCACTAACTTTGGGCGTGCAGCAAACGGCAAAAAAAAGCCGCATTCAGTTGCTCTTACCTTTTGCTGTAATTAATCTTTAAAACCATGTTTCAAAAGCAATTCCTCCTTCAATATTTTTTTAACTTCTTCGTAATTTAAGGCTTTTTTTTGATAAATTTCCTCTTGCACAACCATTTTACCAGACTGAACGCAGTCTTGAAACGTTACGGTTGCGAGTAAAATCTGCTCAAGTAGTGAGTTATTCCAACTTGAAATAGGGCCATTTAAATTCCATAAAGCCTTACTATAAGTAATCACTTCAGCGTTTAATAATTCATGAATATTTATATAGAGTAAAGAATCTTTGCCGAATTTTAAATCAATCATTTCAAGAATTTTAATTTGAACAAATTGAGTTCTTAGATGCAATTCATAAACAAATTTGTAGCGTTTATCATCACTAACTGAATAATGAGATGAATATTTGTTTATCAATTCTTCTGTAATCAGATCTCCTACCTGAAGTGAATATAAAAGAGGCAATAACCAATCCGTGTCTATAGTTATACTTCGGTTGAAAATGTTTAAAAATGTAGAGATCAAAATGTTACTTACTATCAGTTCAATATTATCTTTATTTTGATCAATTTGCCTGAATACTTGCTCACATGCATACAGATCGGAACAAAATTCATCTAGAGATTCTTCATTATCAAGAAATAGAAGTGGATTTGTTGTGTAATAACTTGAAAACTCTTCAGTTTCTATAAATTGTTTAAATTGATCATGATACTCTTGGCCAATTAAATCGGCGGCCATAGTAGAAAATACCTGTCTTGCTTCTTCGGCATCAATTTTTACCCCTGGAACATCCTTAATCAATTGCGAAAATTTTTGACGGAGTTCATCTCTGACAACCAATCCTTCCCTTAAGAGAATGTGACATTCTTCATGGAAGTGACAGTAGAGAAGGAAATTACCCTTAAACACATTCCGGCTTTTAATGCTTGATTCTTGAGGGGTTAGCCCAGAGTCACTACTATCATATTTAAGGCCAGGGAAAATGCCTGTACCAAAAGCCATAGATATGTATGATTGAAAAATAAACCCATTTTCAAGAAATATTCTAGAGTATCTTTTGCAATCAATTGCTCTTGAAAACGCATTACTAGTTATGAAATCATCCTTTGATGACATTTTGAAATAATCATAGTAATTTAAAACGTTTTCTATAGCGCAATCATCAATGAATATGATATTATTATCATCGATTTGAGCATGATAGGTGTTTGCGCTAACAGATCGTATATAAATAGTCGTAATTTGTTTTGAATAAGTACTTGCTGAGCTTATAGCTTCATAGTTAAAAAAAGCACTATAATCACCAATGACTTTTGTGGTTGGTTTCAACATAAGATAACTCTGCACAACAGGCGGGATGTCACTCATTTAATTTTTTTAAAATTTGTGCTACTTCTTCTGCCTTGTAATTTTCGAATACTCTTTTTTCGCCATTTATTATAACTTTTCTTTTACTCTTTGATTTAGAATTTTCAGTCAGAAAAGTAGTAATAAGTGGGATAACTGAAGCAGTTAATGATATAACTACTTCTATCAGTTCAAGTGACCCTTGAAAATTAGAGGTTGATATAATAGTTACATCACTTTCTTCTTTAATCTTTTCAAAGAATGATAAATCATCTTTAGGGCACTCAATGAGTATTCGATTTGGCTGTGTCATGTTACTGAATTAAAGAAATCCTTACCTGATGAACATGCTTTAAAGGTAATAATTTAGAGGAACATTGTTCGTATAAGTTCGCAATTTTTACTAGTCAAGATCCGCCTCACCGTCGGCAATGGAGCGAGTAGATCTTCCACTGATAAGTTCAAATTTAATTTATCAACTAAGCTTTGTAAAGTTTTGTAAGTTGCTCTGAGCAGGTATCTAAATGCAGGACCCTTCATTCGGTCATTTGCCAGCCCTTGGTCAAATTCTCAAAAAATAACCGTTACCATCTCAGCTAATTACCCAATTACTAACCACCTCCTGATAGGACCCCAGATAAAAGTAACTGCGAATTTTTAGTAAACGCACCGTAAAACTCAAATTCTAAGTCGGTAGGAGACGCGTTTACCTCGCTGTATTGGCTATTTTCGTATAAGTCTATAAGCAGCGTTGAAACCTCCATTTAGTTACTTGCTGATGAAACCGTGAATCACAGTCTTGAAACATACATGGCAAGCTTTACTAAGAACAGCTTATTCATTGTAAACTGATCCGTCTTAAAAGCGTTGATCGTTTGTAGTCCACCTTCCCAATCTTGTAAGGGTTACATTGAAGGCTAGCGAGGGCTCGTAGGTTGGTATTTGTGCGGAGATCGTCGGCTTTGGTGTTCTTCAGGCGTTGGCCTGGAAGCATCCGGCCAGAGGCATAGAGCTGGTAGTGTTCAGTGTTATCGTGGTACGTGGCCGTCAGAAATGGCATTGGCGCATCGCGGGATATTAATAAATACATCCCTTTGGTCTCGGCTTTACCGAAATCGTAAGGTAATTGTGGGTGCAGATCGTCAAGAGAGCTTGAGGACATAGAGCAAACTTCGCCTTCCCCAGTATCAACATAAAGAGCAAAGAATACTTAAACTGGGTCGAACGGTTACGGCCTGCCAGTTGTTAAAAAATCTTACCTGATAACTGCGTAAACATATGAAAAAAGTTACTGAAGCTGATTTTGAGAAAGTAAGAAAGTACGTGTCAATAATGGCTGTTCCATATCAAGCACCCGATTACGAGAAACAATACGAAGCAAAGCAGCAGGCTTACGAGGAAGCGAAACCTGCGGCAACGTTTTTAATCCATTATTACTTTACTGTAGTTAAGCCCGACAACGGCGAAAAAAGCATAGTCGCCCAAGGTGAAAGACCCTACGGGTCTACCTTAACAGAACGGGTAATAATTGCCTTTAACAACGGGATAGATAATTACGGGAATTTTGGGGAGCATTTCATAGAAAAGTATCCTACCCTACTCGAAGAGGCCATTGTACGGTATAAGAGAGAGGCTAACGAACGGTTGGAAGTAGCTGTGAAGCAACCATTAAGTGTAATGACGGGAGGTCAATTGCTATTGATTTTGCAGGAACACGACCGCCGTAGCACCGAAGGGTACCCACTCATGATGCCTTCAGACGAAGATGGACAGATCTATAAAAATCCGTATACATTATTGGCTAGCGTTGATCAGCTTCGTAAGGCAGATGCCCATGAACCAGAACACACTGGTGGAGTTTAAGCATAATATTGTGAGATTAATTTTACAAAGAAAGCCCGGCCATACCGGGCTTTCTTCAATTTCGCTGATGTAATAGAGTCATCTGTGCGTTGGTTTGGTATGATTGGGTATCTGCTTCAGCTAGCTCTGTGCGACCAGATCGGCAATTAAATACTTTGGCGTATGGGTCCGAGGAGGCTCACCGCCGAATAAGTCCCGGAATTGGGCAGCAAAGCCCTCCCTGTATTCGACGTTCATGTGGTCAGAAGTAAACCGGCCTCCCTTAAATTCGGTAAACAGTTTAGCGGGAGTGGCCGCTTCGACGGTTATTAATTCCTTTTCTATGAAGTATTTCATTGATCTATGCCCAATACTAAGTTAAGGCGGAAACCCTCACCTTAAATGTCGCCAAATTCCTCTACAAAAATTTACCAAAACAACTTCCTGTCAATCAGAGGGATAGGGGTATAGAACCTAAGGATACCTCTAAAATCATGCTATACTTCAACCCGACTTTCCGATATTTGATTCTGTCATGAAAAATGACGAACCAAACCCCAAAAAAAAGCGCAGAAGTCTGGGAGGGACTCTGCGCTTAATCGGAAAGACAGCTAAGACCCTGTCCTCCGCCGTTAGCGTCTTAATTAAGGTTGTGGAACTCGTTAAGACACTGTTGTAATCCACTATCGGACCCTCACTTTGGCGAGTGAGGGTCTTTTTTGTGTCAACGAAGCCAGTCCGAAACCGGATTAACTTGCAAATTGATTTGCAAATTTTGCGATTTTTTCGCTACACAGCGATATTCCAAATGGAATATTTTAACCGGGACAAAACATACGCATTAAAATGTGGGATTGCATTTTGGATAATCCGCCTTATGCTGATCCTAGACCCAGCTTGTGGCTTGGGTACTTTTCTAATGGATTCATGAAACTACTTTAAGCTTCGTCGAGTTGAATGCCCATTTGGGCGTGGCAAATTAACAGCCTGATCGAATTTAAAAGGGCCGGTACTCGAGTAGCAGCGACCTCACGCTAAGCTCTGATATTACTGTCTACTGAAATGCTAAAGCCCTTGTTTTCAAACGTTAGCTCTAAACAGAACTGAACCGGTTCAATGAGATGCGTTTAGGTTACCACTCACTTAGCCGATTGATTGACTAAGCCCACGATGAAGGTGATAACCATCAGTATACCTACGCCGAAACCTAAGGCAGCGAAGGGCGATACGACTATATGGTCACTTAAGGCAAACAGGAAGATATTACTAAGTAGTAAATAAAGCAAGGTATGGCGTCCCATCGTTAGTAAGACCGGAATGATGACTTCTTTTTGGTTCAGCCAGTTGGCCAGCAGATAATAACCATAGAGCACGCCATAAGAGCCCACCAGCCAGTACCAAGAGGGCGGAAAACGTAGAGGCAGGGACCCAACCCTGACATAATACCAAACAAATAAACCTGACCCCAGCAGGCTTAAACAGAAAGCGGTCCGATTCCAAGTTATCCTGTTTTTTGAAAAATAAAGTCCTGCCAGGAAAATAGGCAGGTATTGGACAAGGGGATAAACCGTGTCATCACTCGTACCGATCAGAAGTCCGACTGCGTTGCCCAGCCGTAGGTCTGGGGGTAGCCAGGCAGCCAGAAGTAAACAGCCCGCACTGATAGTAAGTAGTGCCCACCGCTTTTCTAGCAGTTGCTTGATAGGCTCAAAGAAGAGCCGGGTCAAGATCGTTAGTAAAAAAAAAGCAAGCAAAAACTCCGAGTACCAGGGTATTCGAATCAGACACAGCAGGTCAAACACTGTTTGATAAGAAGGTGAATACGGTTTGTGGGTGAAATGTGAACTTAACAAAACCAGGGACGCAAAAGCCGAAACGTAGTATCCCATTAAAGTTTTCCAAGCCGTTTTCATCATCTTACCCGTTACCTGCTGGGCTGGCCTAGATAAGTAGGCCGTGTAAAAAACGTAGCCAAAACAAAAAAGAAAGCCTGAAAAGGTTATCAGATTTACGCATACGGAAAACAACCACAGTACACCCCGTGGAGTGCTCAATAACTGCAGGGCATGGGCTATAATCATACCTATTACCAAAAAAGCCTTCATATAATCGATGGCTGTCTGGCGAGCAGGGATAGTCTTAGCGGGTGGTTCTGATAGTACCGGTTCGTTTACCGGCAATAAGGGGGAAGACAAATTGGCAACTGGCAACTGATTCTGTTGATGAGATATCATGTGTTGAGCTTGGTGGAATTGTGGGCTACTCTAGTTAAAGTGTGATACAAAAAGCAATTTCATGTTTTAGTGGAAGTCGAGGTCATGGATACTGGTACTGTACTCGCCAGACCTCGGTCAGTACCAGCATCGCTAGCAGAAACCTATTACAAAACTACTTATGTTTATTCATAGGTTCACACTTAACAGTCTGAATTCAGCGAGCAGATAAGTTAACAATGGAGCTATTCGGCACTCTCAGAGCACATCTGCAATGGCGTTGACGATCATACCTGATCAGTGTACCCAGTGGAGAATTTGCCTCAGTGTTATCTACTCCTTTCAAAACACACTAACATTCAAGCCTTGGCCTTAGCATTCCTACGCACGACTACTCCATAGCGTCCACCGGTCTAAGAAATCGAACACGTTTTGCTCTCGCTTTCAATTGTGGCTGTTAAACGAAACGGGGTCTGCTTGAAGCAGACCCCGTTTCAGAACAAATTTCTTCCAGACAAAACGATCCCTCGCCCAATTCTGACTCAATCTCTTCCAAGCTTAAATCGGTAAAGGAACGGAGCAATTGTTAATGGAAGAGTCGGTTAGCGGGAATGACCTGCTTGGCTAAACCCGGCCCCTGCCAGCTCACACTCAACCCAAACCCGTTTATGCCTTGGGTGTACCGCACCCGGATGGCATGATAACCCACTCCCAGACACTGCTGACCGCTGGCCGTCTGGATGCCGTGGGTGCCGTTGTTGCTAACCAGTAACTGGTCGCCAATCCAGAGTTTGCTCCCATCATCACTGTCGGTGTAGAAAGTGTACAGACCCGGCGTCGTTACCTGGATGTAGCCTGTGAACTCATAGCCATAATTATCAGCCGGGTGGTCCGCCTTGGCACTCAAATCGAAGGTCGCCACAGTGCCCTGAGCCGTGGGCACCTTACCGGTGATGCCATCCACATCGTTGTTGGGGAAAGCCTGCTGGTAGTAACTGTAGTTGAGACCCGCCACCGCTGAGTAAGCCAGCACATCAGCGACCCGCTCTGCTGACACCACCGTGGCCGACACCAGAGCCGGGCAGCTGACTCCGGTAGCCGTAACGCTGACACTATACGTACCCGTCAAACTCACACTGATGGCTGCCGTAGTAGCCCCCGTGTTCCAGCGGTAAGTGTTTCCCCCACTGGCTGTGAGCAGGACGCTCTGACCGGTGCAAAGACTCAGACTGGGGCTGGCCACGATACTGCCTGGGGGCTGGCTACCTGCCACGACGGTGGTGCTGGTGCTAACGGAGCAGCCGCTGGCACCGGTGACGGTCACGCTGTAAGCTCCTGTCGTGCTGGCGCTGATGGTTGAGGTAGTGGCTCCGGTGTTCCAGCGGTAGGTGCTGCCCCCACCAGCAGTCAGCGTGGTGCTCTGCCCTGCACAAATGGTCAGACTCCCTGTGAGGCTGGGAACGGGGCAGTCGTTACGGAAGAGTCGGTTAGCGGGAATGACCTGCTTGGCTAAACCCGGCCCCTGCCAGCTCACACTCAACCCAAACCCGTTTATGCCTTGGGTGTACCGCACCCGGATGGCATGATAACCCACTCCCAGACACTGCTGACCGCTGGCCGTCTGGATGCCGTGGGTGCCGTTGTTGCTAACCAGTAACTGGTCGCCAATCCAGAGCTTGCTCCCATCATCACTGTCCGTGTAGAAGGTGTACAGACCCGGCGTCGTTACCTGGATGTAGCCCGTAAACTCATAGCCATAATTATCAGCCGGGTGGTCCGCCTTGGCACTTAAATCGAAGGTCGCCACGGTGCCCTGAGCCGTGGGCACCTTGCCGGTGATGCCGTCCACATCGTTGTTGGGGAAAGCCTGCTGGTAGTAGCTGTAGTTGAGACCCGCCACCGCTGAGTAAGCCAGCACATCGGCGACCCGCTCTGCTGACACCACCGTGGCCGACACCAGAGCCGGGCAGCTGACTCCGGTAGCCGTAACGCTGACACTATACGTACCCGTCAAACTCACACTGATGGCTGCCGTAGTAGCCCCCGTGTTCCAGCGGTAAGTGTTTCCCCCACTGGCTGTGAGCAGGACGCTCTGACCGGTGCAAAGACTCAGACTGGGGCTGGCCACGATACTGCCTGGGGGCTGGCTACCTGCCACGACGGTGGTGCTGGTGCTAACGGAGCAGCCACTGGCACCGGTGACGGTCACGCTGTAAGCTCCTGTCGTGCTGGCACTGATGGCTGGGGTAGTGGCTCCGGTGTTCCAGCGGTAGGTGCTGCCTCCACCAGCAGTCAGCGTGGTGCTCTGCCCGGTGCAGATGGTCAGACTCCCTGTGAGGCTGGCAACAGGTAAGGCGTTAACCACCACATTCGCACTGGCTATCGCTGAACAACTCGCTCCACTGCTAACCGTCACACTGTATGCTCCTGCTGCACTGGCCGAGATTGAGGCCGTGGTGGCCCCCGTACTCCAGCGGTAGCTTGTGCCGCCTGTAGCAGTCAGGGTCGTTGATTGACCAGCGCAAATACTCAGGTTGCCCGAGACACTGGCCACCGGCTGGCTGTTGATGACCACATTCGCATTGGCCACCGCCGAACACCCACTCCCGTTACTGACCGTCACACTATACGTCCCTGCCACACTGGCGCTAAGTGTTGACGTGGTAGCTCCTGTACTCCAGCGATAAGTGCTCCCGCCACTGGCCGTCAAGACCGTGCTTTGCCCCGGACAAATCGTTAAGTTTCCGCTGATCGTGCTGACTGGCGAAGCAGCCACGCTTACCGTAACAGTATTTACAGCAGCAACAGTAGTACTGCCACTGGTACAGGAAGCGCTGTAGACGGTCGTGTTGGCAGGCGTCACGGTAATGCTGTTACCGGTAGAGCCCTGGCTCCACTGGAGCAGCCCTGGACAGCCGGTAGCCACTAACAACGCAGCATTGCCGCTACATAGCGTTGTGGTACCGAAAAGTGTCGTCGTAAACGAATTGGCCAGGGTACTGATGGTAATCAGGACGGGACTGCTGATTGAACTGTTTCGGTCATCGGTGGCGGAGGCTGTCAATGTGAAGGTACCCGCCTGAGTGGGTACTCCGCGTACAGTAAGGCCGGAAAGGCTCAAACCACTTGGTAGCGTACCAGTAAGGGTGTATCGCGTGATACGACCGTCTGGATCGAAGAAAAGCCCTTCGGGTAATCGATACAGGAGCGAATCCCCTAATAACCCTTCGATCTGAGGAGTGGATGTGGTTAGAACTGGATTCTGGTTGGCTGCTTGGTCTACCCGAACGAGTAGGGTGGTTTCGGTTTCAGCTCCGCCATTATCAGTGGCGACTACAGTTACGCTGTAACTACCAGCCGTAGTGGGAACACCTACCAGCTGGTTTTGACGAACAGCTAAACCAGGAGGCAGTCCTTTACTCCGGATTCGCACCTCCGTAAGTTGGCCATCAGGGTCACGGAACGTCGCAGCGGGTACACTCCAACTGACCACCTGCCCGATCAGTGCACTCAATGAGGTTAACGGGGTTTGCACCTGGGGTGGCTGATTACCGGTAAGTAACCAGGTTAACGTAGCCATCCCTCCCTGATTATTTTGTGCCTGAACAGTTACGGTAAAGGGGCCGGGACTGCTTAATACACCCTGTAAGATTAAGCCATTGGCCACTACCCCACTGGGTAAACCGGACGGCGCTATTGAAATTTGAGGAGCTTGGCCTCCCACACTGGCAAATACCCAGCTTGGCACGGCATAGCTAAACGACTGACCAATCGTCACCGTCAGGTTGGGTATGCCGGCTACCGAGGTTGGCAATTGGCCGACGGTTAACGAAAACGTAGTGGCCAGCAGATAACCCGAGGGTTGCCGCCCCTGTACGGTGATCGTAAAAGTGCCCGCCTGACGGGGAATACCGCTCAACGTACGCCCGACCGCAGTCAGACCATCGGGTAAACCCTGCGGTAAAATAGTCATTATGATGCCGGTATGACCCGGGTCTGCAAAAACAGAATCCGGCAAGGTATACGTAAAGGATTTTCCAACCGATGCCTGCTGACCAGCCAGCACCTGTTGCACATAGGGAGTTACTCCCGGCGTTATTGTCGACCCATTCAGCACTGCCGAGACGGACTGCCAGTTTGATACACTACCATCCTTGAAGACGGCCTGGATTTTGTACCGGTATGTACCGCTGGAGGTGGCTTCTCCGTCATCGGCAGAACGTTCAAGACCCGATAACATTTTCCATAAACCAAAGGGCTTACTACTTACGGCGCGGTAAAGCTGATACTCGCTGACGTCGCTTCCGGTATAACTCCAACTCAGTCGGATACCGGGCAAATCGGCATCGGGCAATGCATTAAAGGCAGTCAAAATGGGCTTGGCGGCCCCCTGTGAAGCCGGTACGGCAATTCGTCGAATCGCCGTGGAATCCGATGTCATCCCGGCGGCATCCTGCGCTAGCAGTAGATACTGATAACTTTTTGCTGGCTGTATGCCGGCATCAGTATAAGCTGTTACTGACCTAGCGAAAGTCATCAGTAGCTGCCAGGGAGCCAAGTCGGTTTCGCGTCGGAGTAATAACTGGCGTACGACGTCGGTTGAAGAACTCGGTGCCCAGGTTAAGTTTAACTGCCCATTCAGTAGGGAATCCGAAAGAAAGAAAGGGGCGGTAGGGGGTACGACATCCGGTTTGAGTAGCTGTAAGGGTACAGACGGTGCCGACGTGTTGTAATGGGTATCGAGTGCTTTGACCTGATAAAACAGGGCTGGATTCAAACTGTTGAGTGTAATCGAATCAGTGAATTCGGACCTTAGCAACAGTGTGGTATCCGATACCGCTGAGGCTTCTTCTCCCTGGCGCTGGCTTCTGAATACTTTATAACCCAATAAATCGGATTCTTCATTTGGTAACCAGCTTAGATACACCTGCCCGTTTGCGTCTATTCGCCCTTTCAACCCGGCAGGTTTAGCCGGGGCAATCGTATCGAGCGGTTCCACAAAAACCGATGCAGATAGCAGCGTATCGCCATCCTGACGCACGGCTCCAAGTGTAAAGTATAAGGTCGAACCGCCCGGCACTTTACCACTGTAATTGGCAATGTAGGCCACGGTATCCCTGGGGTTCACATTGAACTGCACCAGTACAGGTTTGTCGGAAGGGGAAGCAGCTACACTGATGAAAAAACTTTTCAACAACGAATCGGCACCCGCCTGACTGGGCGTACTCAAAACGGTATCACCAGGAAACTGCCAGGTCATGTATACGCGGTTATCGGGCTGTAGTCTTACAGTCTTGATGCGGGGCGCCAGCACCATATCGTCCTTGGATTGACCAACCGCAGCGGGCGATGTACTCACTTCATCAAAGGGTGTTTTCCCGACAATACGGTAATAGTAGGTTTTTCGGCCTTTGGGCAGGGAGTCTTCATAAGCGTATAAATTCGTCGCGCCGTTGAGCATCACGAAGGGCCGGTCGTTGACCCGCTTGTAACTGGTTCCGTTTAGGGAACGTTCGATCCAGTAGCTAACGAACGGCGATTGCAGCGTATCATGAAGCCATTTGACTGAAGCGTAATACCGCCCGAATACCAGTTTTGGTTTCATTGGAGCCGCCAGCGGAGCGTAATCCGCCAGCCCAATTGGATTCGTCACGGGATACTGGACCGTAACTCCATTGGGAGACACGGCCAGTAGAACCCGATATTCGTAGCGTTCGTTCGCCTGCACGTTGGTATCAATATACCCTAAAGCCGCTAACCGGGCGGCCGAATAACTTTGACTGGCTGACAGGAGACCAAAGAAGAAGCGTCGGTCATTGTCCGCTGATCGATCAAGGTTGAGCGTATCAGCGGGCCGCTGGGCTAAGGTATCGCCGGTGACTAATTTGTATAGTGTCTGGTGTTGTACGCTGTCCGGACGCAGGTAAGGGGTCCATGCTGCTGGGGAGGCTGGTTGAACTGGCTGGGCCGTTAAGCGGGTGAAAGCTTCGGTTACGGGCACATTGTTGCGTAACACTACCCGTCGTTCCACAAAGTAGCCATTGCGAATACCCGCCGTCCAGAGTGCTTCCGTGCTGGGTTCCCACCGCAGTAAAATTTGGGTTGACTGTGCTCGGGCCAATGTTCGCACAGTGGGCAGTTCGGTTTGAGCCCTTACGTTCAGGAATGGCCAGAGGACTAAAACCAGCAACAGAGTAAAAATAGAGTTACGCATAATGACGGATCTACCTGAAAAAGATCAACGGATGGAAGAGTGAAGGCACTATTTATTGGCAGACCGAACCGGACTGAATGGTGAATGAAATGCGGGGCTTGGCAAAGAGTAGTTTGACCTGGGCGGACAAGGTGCCCCGGAACCAGCTTGGGTTAGGCAATCCGGCATCTAAAACAATAGCCGCAGCCGCACTGATCAATCGGAAGCCAAACACGCTAAGCCCCGCATTGGCCAGCGCGTAGATCTGTCCGTTTCCATACCACCCGTTGACACCGACCGGTTTGCGCCCACAGTAGCCACCCGGATAATCACGCACCATCACATCGAAGCCAGCCAAAGCCTGTGCTTCCAGGCAACCCACCCAGGCGCAGCCACCGAGTTTTACATTCATGCTGGCTCCAAAAGCGAACCCCTGACCAAGCGTAAGCGTCTGCTTATCTCCGTCACTACGGACCGGGGCACGGCCGATCACATTTAATACTTCGGCTGGAGGACTGGGTTTTTCGGGAATACCATAGCCTACCATCAGGTAGGAGCGGGTAGTTGCCTTGACCCCAAAATTGATCGTCAGATCAAAGGGTTGCGCAACAGTGCCCAGGTAGATGTGCCACTGGTCGGGTGCAAAGTATAAATCGATCAGGCCCATCCGGTTACCCGCCCCCCCTCCGTAAACGATGTTGCTGATATTGACGTAGGCGTCGGAGGTGCCCTTGAAAATATGGTTCTGGTTGTCATATAGCAGCACCATCCGCGCATAAATGGGTGCTTTACTGGCGTTGCTGGCCGCCTGATACTCGGCCCGGGCCTTGCGGTCCAGCTCAGCATTGTCGAAGGTTTCGGCCGGTTTGTAGGGCTGGCTATATAGAATACTTTGCTTGCTGGCGAAGAAACTGGCATTACTCGTTTTGTCTTTCCGACCAGCAGTAAACGCGCAGTCGCCAAAGATGCCGACGCTGTTCAATCCACCATTGCGATTGAAGAGCATCTCGAAACCGGCCGACCCCTCGAACAAGTCATTACTCACCGCTACTACGCCAATCCCGCCTTTAAAGCCCAGTCCTGTATTCTCATCCGGCTCATAGGCAATGTCGGGTGACGGTACCGGCTTCATGCGATAGTAAGCACCGGCGTAGAGATAATTGATCGACAGCGGACCGGCCAGGGGAATATTCGGTACGGAGGCCCCACCAGATACATACCAGTACCTAAAATTCTTGTAGCCGAAAGTAGCCGCCACGTTGACTTTGACCTTAGCCGGTTGCGTCATGCCAAAGTCAACGCTGCCCCGGAAACCCGTTCCGTAGCGAGGGTCATTTTCGTAGATCTTGACGCAGCCACTCAAACTAAAGGTAGTAGCTGTCCCTTTCACGCATACTTCCGATAAGTTGACCCGTTTAAACGACCAGCGGTGGATAGTACCGGTTTGGATGGACCCGAAAATGGTAAAAGCGGTCTGGCCACCAAAGGCTCCTTCCATCAGGTTGACCTCCATATTCAGACCCAGCCCAACCGAGTCCCCCTGAAACAGGGCGTCGATCCGGTGAATGGTAACGGGGAACCCCGCCAGTTTGAGGTCGCCTTCGTAGCCGAACGAACTGGCCTGAATGTAGGGGCGCTCGGTTTGGAGGACCAGCCCGGCGAAATTGATGCCTTCGAATTTGAACAAGGCGGTCGTTTTGGTCTGCTGGCTACCGCTGATGTTGGTGTAGACACCCAGTTTACCATGTAAAATGGCTCGGGGTTTGAACTGACCATTAATTACATTCAGTTCGACGCTCGAATTGGGCAGCAGATCAGCTTCGGCGCGCCACATGTCAATGGCCAGTGTACTGACGTTGGCTAAGCGCAGGCCATAGTTATCCGTATCGTCGATACGGCCGTCGTAGCGGATAGGGGTATCGGGGGCGATAGGTAGCTTTAAGAAACCGCCGAACTTACCGCCGATCAGTTGGCTTTTCTCGAAATTCAGCTCGAAGTCACTCAGCGACATGGACCAGCCTGAAGCCGACATCCCATAGGGGTTGGTCGGCCGGTGCATACCGATCTGGCCACTCACGCCCTGCCTGTCAAGCAGTAAATGGTTAGCGTCAATGGATAGCCGCCCCGAACTATCGGCGGGTTTAAATTCTTTGGGTAGAATCAGTTTAAACCCATCGACATAAACGCCCCGCCAGTTGGTATTACCGGGCGATTCATCCGCCAGTTGATTTTGTGGATTATCGAAATAGCCGTTAGGAAAAACCACACCCGCTGAGTTCCGCTTATCACTTAAATCTAAAAAAGCGCCTGCCAGGTCGAAACCAAATTTGGGATACTTAGTTACCGCAAACGGCTGGCTGAAATGAATCTCGGCCAGCAGATCACTAAACTCGGGGGCATCGACCCGGAAGGCGGCTCTTACCTGTCCGGGTAGCTCATCCCCCGTTTGCGGATTGATTGGAAGCAGTGTCGAACGGGGAAAAATCACTTCGGCTGCTACGCCCAGTCCCGCCAGTTGATTGCAACTGACAGTCGCGTAGGTCAGGGCATCGGTAGCACCCGTGTAGCGGTTGAGCCCGCCAATGAAGCGCAGGGTCATGTTGCCCAGCGGCTGGATGAAATCGCCCAGCAGCACCAGTTTGAAATCACCGGCCAGCCCCCCGTCCCGACTGAAGACTACGTCGTCGGCCCCGAAGAACAATTCCCGCTCTTTAATACTTGAATTGGGGTCTGGCGAGGGGATCTTGAGCCGGACATATACGGTCAGTAACGCCTGATCAGCCAGAAAACGTACTTTCAAAATACCTATCTCCAGGGAGCCATTACCACTCCCCAGCGATTTACGAATGCCCACCGGCAATACGGTCAGATCGCTGCCGCGCAGGCTATCCACGTACCCACCCCGCCCGTCCAAAAAGCCAAACAGACTGGCGGCTGTATCGCGCTCCGACTGAGCCGCTTTGCTTACGGTGGCGCCATACGTCCTGGCTTCCGATTGCAGATACGCCGTTCGGGCGGCCAACCGGGCTTTAGTCTCCGTTAGAGCCAGCAGGAAAGCTGGTGACAGGGCACTTTGTCCACTCCCCCAGCTTGGTTTGGTCGGCATCGGCAACCCGTCATCGATGGGGGGCGTTGCCGCAACGACAGCCGTTATAAAAGTAGCCCAGAGACACAGAACTCCGAGCAGGCGTGGTAGATAAGTAGCCATAGCGTTCATACAGTAAGCACAGTAAGGGAGCGGTCGGCCGGCAAGGTCGAAATATAATTCCCTGAAAATGAATAGATTACTTGAGGAGGTTAATGCATCGGGTTAATCGAGGGAATACGTCAGCAAACGACCCAAACCGGGCTTTCTGGGTACCCCGTACAGTACATAAATCTTGCCAATCGTTTCGTCAATGACGAAATTATCGGTATCTGGGCCGGCTAACGGCACACTCTCGACGGGCGTTAGCCGCTCGACCGACAAGGCTTCGGGTATCGCTTTTTCGTACCGGATGCGGAGCCGGGTGTTAGCTGCGTTGTTGAGCACATAATCGGCACCCGACGCCCGGACTGACCGCTTGAATCGGACCGGGTCAGGCATTGGGTCAAGGGCAATGACGGTTTGCTGTTTAAGCTTCAGGTCCGCGTCGAAATGCAGCACGAACAAATCGCTGTAGATCTTCCCGGATTCGACAGACTGCGGAGCGGGGGCTGCGGTTACAGGTGGGGTCTGCCCCGTTAGCTGGTTGAGTTTGTTGGCAAAACCCATCAGCCGGCCAGCTGGGGCCGATTGAGTTGGTGTACCCATGCTGGTGCTGCCACCGGGGGCATCGGCCTGACGTTGCAGCAGCAGCCACACGTCACCTTTGGCATCGGTGAATGAGTCTATGTACTGACTACCGGTATAGTTATACCACCCGGCCCGCTGACCGTTGTTGACTGCACCTATTTCCTTCGAGCGGTCGGCCAGTTCGCCACCCGGCAGGCTACTGAGCAGGGTAGCTTTGCCCGCCTTATCGATACGCCAGCTTTCCTCGACGGGTTTCAGCACTTTCTGTTGATTGGTAGTGTACACCAGCAGGTCATCCCCTTTGCGCAGCACGTAAGTGGGAATGATGGCCCGGCCGCTGCCCTCGCCGTTGGTCCAGGAAAACTGGTTCCAAACCTGCCCCTGTTCGTCGGTAACGACCACAGCAAAGCGGTTCTCTTCGGGATCCCGGGCGTCTTTTTTTCCCCCTCCATCAGCAAAGACGCTGAAGGTGCCCACAATCTTACCCGTGGCATCGCAGACGGGCAGGCGGGCGGTGAGTTTGCGGGTATAAGGAAAGTCGATGGGCTGGTCTTTGAGCAGATTCCCGGCCTCATCGAAGGTGAGCAGGCTCACCTGCTTAGCCGATGCGGTTTTATCACCCTCCACGAAGCGGGTAGCTACGCCTTCGTAGCGCGTGGGCGAGAGCGCAATGACCTGCCCGCGCTGCCAGGGGGAATCACCCTCGACGGGAATGTAGCGGGCCAGTTTCTGCTGATTGGCCGCCTGCTGAGGAGTAACTTCTTCGGCCCGGCTCACAAAGTGATTACTGACCGGGTCAATGAAACGGTTGATGAGCCGGTAGCGGGGATAAAGGCTGTAGTTGGCGTAGTTCAGCCCAGAACCACTGACGGCCAGTGACATCTGCCGGACCCGCCGGGTGGGGGCAAGATTTGGGGGCAATTGCTCATAACTCCCCCCATAAGGGAGCCGCAGTGGACCATCGGACGCTTTAGTACCCCACACGGCCCAATCTATCGGTGTGTCTTCGGCCAGTTTAAGCCGAGCATCGGGCTGACCGAAGACCGAACCTTGCCCGGGTGACACCTTCCCTTGAACATCAAGGCCGCCAGTATAAATAAATACACCAGCTGGTGGCGCGATAGCGCCTTTTAATTTAGCTTCATCGGTTGTAGAAGCTATGCGCCCGGCAATAGGCATCAGCGTTTGGTAGCGCAAGTTACTTGCTGGGTTAGAAGTAAGACCGACTAATTCAACCGGGAAGGGGGGTAGTGTGAAATCTAATAATTTAACATCTACGCTTTCAAGTGGCTTTTGGGCTAGAGCAGACAATATAACAGCATTGGCAATCAGTAAAGTGGTTGCTATAGGAGCAATATTGAAGTAACGCATTGGTTAAGTCGTTAGTGAGCTATATAATTTTGTTCAAAAAACTGTATGGATTTATATATTCTCGTTGAAACTGACCCATTAGCAATTCTTGAGGTATGAGTTGACTACTTACTTGTACGTAGAGACCTTTCATCCAAGCTAACTTGGCATAGCCTAAGGCCGGATGCGAGACAAATTCCCCATACAGTTCATTGAGATTTCTCTTTTTATGCACTCGCGGACTGATCAATGCGCTCAAAGCTTGCTCTATTTGACCTACGTCACGTTTAAGAAGTCCTGCAAAAAAGTCTCGATCATTAATTCGCCACATCTCTCGATTCTTATCAATTCGTTTGTTGAATACATCCATCATCTGAGCCAAGGCACTCCAATTGTCACGAATAGCATATTGCATCGTTATCATTAAAGATCCCTCTTTGATATATCGCTCGTTAAACGTACCACGTAGAAAACTTAATCGATCAATTAATTGAGTGTTATCACTAACTAACGCATAGCTAAGTCGATTATGAAAAGCCATGAAAACATTACTCTCATTATAAATATTACTTAATTGTGCCATAGCTTCAAAAAGAAGTCCACAGATATAGAAGTATTCCTTCGCTTTTGTAGAATCTTCATCAACTAATAAAGACTTAAAAGCAAAAACTTGATTACAATACCATAGAGTATCAATCCAAGAACTCATTTGTGCATTATCTGCTTCTCTAGTATTAATTAGCTCAAGAATGTTAGCCTCATTTTCTAACTCAAATGAGTACCTACTTTGGAGTTGTTCTATTTTGTTCATTGTCTTAGTATAAACTATCAAGTTTTAAAATAACGACCTTACCCGTGTCTTTCTCTACCGCTGTCACAGTACGGATAAACTTACTCGGATTATTAGTCCATTCACGTTGTAAAGCATTTCCTAAATCCCTGGATTGCTGACTAGAAGCCCCTTTTAAACCATCCAGTACATATTGAATCCATGCTCTGCTCATCTGATTGGGTAGCGATGTAGCGGCATTCCCTGCGCTAAGTTCAATACGACCTCGATATATAGGTTTAGCATCATTTATTATAACACTCTGAATGTTACTCAAAGTGCCTTTTACGTAAACACCATCAAAACCATTATTCGAGCCAATTTTACCGTCAAACATTAAAAATCCGTCCCTTTCGAATAGCAAATCAGAAACACTCTCTGTACGTGTTCCATCTAAATCACCTAAATCCTTAATTTTATTAATGATTTGCTGAATTCGTGTTTCGTCGGGAATGAACTTATCAGCAAACCTATCTACCGTTGCACGACTAAAGTAGGGTTGTGATCCCATTATAGGACTAATTTCTCCAATGGCATCAATATCGGCAATTCTAAACTTTCTTAACCTAGCTACGACTCGCAGTAATAAATTGCACCCACTGGTGGTAACTGCTGAATTAGTACTAGCAGATAGGCGCCCTCCGCTGTTACAAATTTCCTCAACTAATTCTAGATCACCAGTTTCGAAAAGGCCATCCGGTGCTCTTCTAAACTTAACACCTTTTAGTCGTTGGCGAACAATATATTGAATATTATCGCTCGCCCATTTAATATTGTCAAGTGCATAATCACTTCCCTGTTTAATGAATGTCGCAATTCTATTTTTATTCTGATCAAGAATATCTGCGGTATTTTCTGTAAGTTTTTTAAATGATCCACCCTGCTTAACAACTAACTCGTAGGTTGTGTTGAGCGTCCCATTTAGAAAGCTTTTTACTCTTGTTGCCTCATTAGGTGTTAGCTTCGACACGCCAGCCAGTACATCGCTTAACCATCCTGTTGAGGTCTTCCAAGTTATTAGCTTCTTAGCTGCTTCACTAGCAAACTGACTAAAATAGGGTTTCGCTTCAATAAGGAATTTCTTAAAGCGCTTAGCCGCTTCAGGTGTTAAACCAACAGATGTAAACAGAAGATTCGTACCCAGTGATGCTTGAAACTTATCCCAGTCTCCGTTACTTTCGGCCAAAGCTGACACGAAAGCATCACCAACATTAGCAATAACTTCTTCAGTAACAGTCGATCCACCGCCAGTTGCCATAACCAGACCTATCTCAAAGACAAACTTCTGTCCCGCATCTGCAAAAGCAGCACCGGCAGTGATACCTTGAGTTGGATAGAAGGCTGTGTACTCCTTTTCACCAACAGGACAGAATCCCCATATTTCTTTTGTCAGAGAATAGCCACGCCAAATGTAATATTTTTTACCACCCGTCTCTATCAGCCAGAATTCATCTCCTGGTCCATAAAGCTGGCCATAATACTTTGTAACTTTCCCTCCGCAGCTACATCCAACCTTAGTTGCACAATCTTTTAAGGTTGCGCAACCATTTAACTCAGCCAGTGTAATATCTGGAACTGGGCTATCGCTAGCCGCTACACGCCCGTTTGGCGATGGAACTTGTCCAGATAGTAGTTCATCTGGGAAAGGAGGTAGCTCATCAATAATCTTCTGCAAAGAGTCATACGACATTTGTACCTCCTTTAAAGCAAGCTGACAAGCAGCACTCAATGTACCAGCATTAGGATCACTGGTTTTACAGTCTTTAGAAAGATGGTTGAGCTTATCAATCAGATCAGCAGCCTGAGGATTATCCTTATACTGCTCCAGTAAGGGTACAATCGTGTTCTGTATGGCAGTTATTTGATCAGGTGTCCCTTTGTAAGCTGACAAAAGTATATCCACTTGCTCGGCCGCTTTTTTTAACAAGTCAATTCCTGCATCAATATCTACTACCCCACTCCAACTCGGATCAAAAGTAGATTGCACTATTCCTGAACGCCCCGTGAATTCATAACAATCGTTCACAAAGGCGTTGGTAAACTCAACAGCAATTTGTTGGCCTTGCAAATAAGGGATTTCAGTATAGCCTTTACCTGTCCAGTTACCAGCACCACCACTCAATATTTGTGTTACTATCACATCAAAGTCACCTGTACGAATGGTATCTCCAGGTGCTAAGCTGCTCAAACCGAGGCTACCAGAATCCAGGATAGGTGTAGCTGGCCCCACACCGCAACGGTAGGTATGGGCTACCTGCCTGCAGGGTTTCGATCGTATTGTTGTATAGGCTATCAGGGTATCCCGGCCTTTTGTTAGCAACACTTTGTACTCGCCAACCTGTCCACCGGTTAAGGTGATCGACGTTGCCGTAGCGGGTGTCGTATCGGTCGTGCTTACTGGCCGCGTCCAAAGATAGGTGTAGCCTGCCAGACTTTGGCCATCCAGTTCCTCCACCGAGAGGTTCAGCGAACCAAGCCCTCCATTTACACGCGGAATCAGATCCGTTTCGCTGAGTGTGGCATCTACGGATTTGATACGAATGTTACGCTGCACATGACTGGTATCGGCGTTTAGTGATACGCTGGTCTGTGCCGTAACGGTGCAGCCACCTGAAGTACGTAGCGTCAAGGTATAGATGCCATTGTTTGCCGTGGTACTTTTAGGAATAGCAGGGTTCGCTACGGTGGCTGCATAATTATTCGGCCCGCTCCAGGTATAGGTTGCTCCCGTTAGGTTCTGTCCACTCGTTGTCAGCCGTAATGTATCGCCAATACTCACCTGTCCAGCCGGGCTGTTGCTCATGGCTGATACACTCGGGGGAGCTGAGATCGTCAGGATGGTAGAGCTTGCCTCTCCTTCTGTTTGAGGATTGCTGCCCATTAGGCGCACCCTGTATCCCGTGCCGGGTGGTGTTGTAAGGGGCAAGGTAACCACTATAGCGTTCGCAGCCACAGTACCACTCAGTGAAGTAGGATTAGCGAAGCTCCCACTAACATCCGACAATTGCACAGTAAATACATTGCCGCTTCCAAATGTATCCGTAGTGGCAAAGGGAACGGTCAGGATTGAGCCCGCACAATAGCTGGCTGGAGTGATCGGCTGAGTACCCAGCAACGGGTTATCAATAATAACCGTAACGACTGCCGAAGTAGAACAGGCATTACTGGTGTACGAAGCGACGGCCGTGTACAAGCCAGACATGTCTGACGTCACACCAATTCGGGTCAGAGCGGCCTCGGGCCAGGAGTAATCCACCGGTCCTCGCCAGACAATTCCGTTCGCCCCAGGAGCAACTGCTGTCAACGAAAGTGTTTGAGCGTATTTTAATGAAATTGGCTGGCCGATAGTGAAGCCATTAGCAGAACTGATTGTAGGAGCGGTCCTGATGGTAATTGGAATGGTATTCGATGATGGCCCTTCCAAACCATCCTGCGTACAAACAGCCGATAAGGTTGTTGACGTAGTCAGGGTAATCATCAAGGTTTGACCGGTGCTGCCATTCCACCATTTGGGCGTACTGCCAACCGGACAACCATTGGCCGTCAGGGTCATGTTCGCCGGTCCACAAAATAGTGGGGCGGTCGGGTATTGACCAATGGTTGGCAGGGGTAGATTGAGGTATCGAATCGTGACAGAAGCCGTATCGCTTAAACAACCCAGTGCATTTTGGCACCGCACCCCAAATGTTGTGGTAGCACTGACTGAAACGACGTTTCCGGCTAGTACACTTCCATTGGCGTATTCCCAGCGTAAGGTTCCTGAACACCCGGCGGCCGTCAGTGTAACGCTGGTAGGCTTGTTAATAGCGATAGGTGTTGCCGAAGCGGAAGTAGGTTTAGCTGGTTTAAGCCCTACGGTTACCGTCTGGGTTGCGGGAGCACCTATACAGCCGCTGGCACCGGCAGTCACTGAATAAGGCGTTGTAGCGGCTGGGCTAATGATAATCGATTGGGTTGTCTGCCCGGTTGACCAAGTATAATTGGTGCCCCCACTGGCCGTCAGGGTTGTACTCTGCCCGGCGCAGAGGCTTAAGTTACCGGCGATGCTGGCCATAGGTACCGCGTTGACCACTACGTTCGCACTGGCTACAGCTGAACATCCTGTTCCACTGGTAACCGTTACCGAGTAAGTCCCTGCTACACTCACACTAAGCGTAGATGTGGTTGCCCCTGTAGTCCAGCGGTAGGTGTTGCCTCCACTGGCTGTGAGCGTGGTGGTTTGGCCAGCGCAGATACTTAAGTTACCAGCGATGCTGGCAACAGGTACCGCATTAACCATCACACTCGCGCTGGTTAATGCTGAACAACCTGCACCACTGGTCACCGTTAGGCTATAGGTACCCGCTGTACTGACAGATACAGCTGCTGTAGTGGCACCCGTGCTCCACCGGTAGGTGCTTCCTCCAATCCCAGTCAAGATCGTCGTTTGACCAGCACAGAGGCTGAGGTTTCCGCTGATGCTGGCGGTAGGCAAAGCGTTAACCACTACATTGGCACTAGCCACCGCTGAGCACCCAGCCCCGCTACTAACAGTTACTGAGTAGGTGCCAGCTGTGCTGGCCGTGATGGCTGCTGTAGTCGCTCCTGTGCTCCACCGATAGGTACTACCCCCATTCGCCGTTAAGACTGTGCTTTGCCCGGCGCAGATACTCAAATTACCTGCGATGCTGGCAGTAGGTACTGAGTTAACCACCAAAGTAGCGCTGGTTACAGCCGAACAACCTGTTCCAGCTGTTACCGTTACACTATACGGCCCGGCTGTAGCAGCGGTAATTGATGAAGTGGTAGCGCCGGTACTCCAACGGTAGCTACTACCGCCGGTAGCGGTCAGTGTCGTTGATTGACCAGCACAGACACTTAAGGTACCGACTATAGAAGCAACTGGCGCAGAACTGATGCTCACACTCGCATTAGCTACAGCTAAACAACCTGCCCCGTTACTCACGGTAACACTATACGTAGTGGCCACACTGGCGCTGATGGCTGCTGTCATCGCTCCGGTGTTCCATTGGTAGGTGCTTCCTCCACTGGCCGTGAGCGTGGTGGTTTGGCCAGCACAAATACTGAGGTTTCCGCTGATGCTGGCAACAGGCTGAGCATTGATCACCACATTCGCACTGGTTACGACTGAACACCCTGAGCCATTAGTGACGGTCACGCTATAGGTGCCTGCCACACTTACACTGACTGCAGCGGTCAAGGCCCCCGTACTCCATCGGTAGCTACTGCCCCCACTGGCGGTTATAGTAGTGGTCTGCCCTGTACAGATACTCAAACTACCAACAATACTGGCTGTAGGTAAGGGATTGACGACAATTCCTGCACTGGTGACGGCAGAACAACCGGCCCCAGTGGTCACCGTCACACTATAAGTCCCCGCTGTGCTGGCAGATATTGCTGCGGTTATCGCTCCGGTGCTCCAGCGGTAGGTGCTGCCTCCACTGGCTGTGAGCGTGGTGGTTTGGCCAGCGCAGATACTTAAATTACCAGCGATGCTGGCAACAGGTACCGCGTTGACACTTATCCCTATACTGGCATTGGCCGATTGACAATAAATACCACTAACAGGAAATGTAGTACAAATGGCATTATAAGTAGTGGAGACTGCTGGGCTTACCGTTATGCTGTTTGATCCAGTTGCCCCCGTTGACCAGGTGACAGTACCTGAACAACCAGACGCCGTCAGTACACTCGTTCCACCTGGACAAAGACTTGTTGAACTGGCAGTAAGAGTAGGGGCAGCAGGCATGGCGTAGACAACCACATTCGCGCTGGCCACCGCTGAGCAGCCCGATCCGCTGGTGACGGTCACCGAGTAAGTACCTGCTGTACTGGCCGTGATGGCTGCCGTTGTCGCGCCAGTACTCCACCGATAAGTGCCCCCGCCATTGGCAGTCAATGCTGTCGTCTGGCCCGCGCAAATATTTAAACTACCACTTATGCTGGGTATGGGTAGCGGTAAAACTGTTACCATACCTGTAGCCGGGTCACTACTATATGACCCAACCTGACACGTGGCGGTGAACGAAGTGGTAGTTGTCAGTGCTGTAGCTGATATAAGAATACTGGTTCCGGTTTGGCCCGTTGACCATTGCACCTGTCCACTACATCCAGTTGCACTTAACACCGCGCTCTGCCCGGCACAGATTGTCGAGCTGGTGACGGCTGGCTTTGCCGGTTTATTACAATAGGCAATCGCATCCCAGGAGTAATTGACCTGTGTCCCACCGTAGCCATTAACATCACAGCCTTGGCAGGCTATCAAATTGAATGGCTTAGTATCAGGATATATATCTGGATAGAAAGGGCCCGTACTGGTTGTCCAGCCGGTGATACCAACGCTGAAGAATCGAACAGGAGTGCCATCTCCTCCGCTGGTATTAAATATAAACTGGTGAGTACTACAATTAAAGGTTGGCACCAACAGCGTTAGAGTCCCACCCGTTGTACATTGATTAGCTGGTCGCTGAGTGACGGTAACGCTGGAAATCGGACTGGTACACCCATTACCTGAACAGGTAGCGGTATAAGTACCGGCCGCACTGACTATTAGAGAGCCATTGGTCCAATTGGGAGTACCTCCGTAGGGGCACGAAGCGGTAAGTGTGGTATTACTACCCGCGCAAATACTGAGGTTGCCTGTAATGGTAGGCGCAGAGATAACCATTACGTTAACGGTAGCTGAACTGGAACACCCATTGTTATCCGTGACCGTATAGGTGTATGTACCCGCATTGCCGTTAGTTACGTTTAGAATGTCCCAGTTTTCATTAACGGGTCTGGGATCACCATTGGGCGCTTTCCACTGCAGAGTATAACCGGCCGGAATGGGATAGGGCGACATACCAAAGGCAATGTTGCCACCTGCACAGAGGGTTTGGCTGGTAAGCGTACCAAAATCCTGATTATAAATGCGGGATTTCGGGATAGCTATCGGGTTCGGATTAACCGTGACAGTGGCTGTGGCCGGATCACTGTTCTGCTGCCCCTGACATATGGCTGTAAACGATCTGGTCGTGGTCAGGGCCGAAGCAGCCAACGTAAGGGGGTTTCCTGAATATCCCGTCGACCACAGTATCTGTCCGCTACACCCATTAGCCATTAGCGTAGCCCCCTGCCCGGCGCAGATGGTAACGTTGTTGACTACCGGCGGGGCAGGCTTAACCGTTTGATTACTACAATAGGCACTTGGGTTCCAGGAATAGGTAACAAACGTTCCGCCACTAATATTGGCATCGCAACCCTGACAGGCCTGTAAGTTAAATACGGTGTTGTTATCATAATTGATGTTGAAAACTCCGGCACTAAGAGTCCAATTTGTAATTCCAGGAGCATAATAGCGAATTGTACTACCGTTTCCGCCTGTGGTCTGGAAGGTGAATTGATTAGTCGAGCAATTAAAACTCGGAGGAATGAGAACGAATGAGGAGCCGGTAGTACATGGCCCAAGGTCTCTGACTTGAGTGCGGGGGTTAGAGGAGGAGCACTGGTTAGAGTCGTACTGGTTCTGGTACCGGCGTCCGTCCTGACAGTAGGGAGCACCCGTGTCCACCCAGGTAGGTGCTGTGCTGGCTCCTGCGCAGGGGTCAGTCGTGCAGGTCTGAGTGCGCAGGGTGAAGGTAGAGGAGTACCGAACGCAGGTGCTGGGATAGGTACAGGTGAAAGTGTAGTTGGTGTTAGTGGAGGGAGCGTTCAGGTTGAGCGTACTACCGGTGTCGCCCGTGGACCAGCGCACTACGGCACCATCCCCGCAGTTGTTGGCTGACAGGGTCACTGCTGATCCGGCACACACGGTGCTGGTGGGGCCGGTGATGTTCTGGTCGTTGGGGTAAGGACTGCCATCGGCCTTGAGACAGACATCGGTCGGGGCGGTGGCACACGAGCCGATGTCGACTGCACGCGTGCGGGGGTTGGAAGCCGAGCACTGGTTGGTGTCGTACTGGTTCTGGTACCGGCGTCCGTCCTGACAGTAGGGAGCACCCGTGTCC
>CAXUKO010000024.1:0-29929 GCA_964251665.1 uncultured Cytophagales bacterium | reverse complement strand
GTCGTACTGGTTCTGGTACCGGCGTCCGTCCTGACAGTAGGGAGCACCCGTGTCCACCCAGGTAGGTGCTGTGCTGGCTCCTGCACAGGGGTTAGGCGTTGAGTTTGGTCTGGCTACCGTTACAATATTAGACTGAGGGCCAACACAACTCTGAAGTGACTTGTTTATACATCTTGTATAAACTGATAGGTCATAATTATCTAAATGAAGAGAAAGGGTAGAATTGTCATTATTGCCGAAATAATTTCCGTCATCAGCACGGTACCAGCGAAGAGTTTCATAGACACTGCATCCAGTAGCACTTAAAGTTATATTTCCATTAGCATCTGCTGTTCTTGCGTTACCACCAGAAATGGTTGGCGTATTTAATCCATAAGGTATAACATCTGTAGTCGTTGATTCACTACTGCCATTTACATCGTAATTACCACAAGCATCAACACTGGTTACTTTCGTTCTAAAGAAGTGAAAGTGAAAGACGTTACAATTTCCGTTTGCGCATAAACCCGTTGAAGGGCAATTAGTATTATCGCTGGTGGCAGGCAGAGGTATAGAGCCAGTTAGCGTTGATTCACCTCCTGGAATAGTAACCGGAAAATTAACTTTCGCTCTATTATTACCAAGGCACAGATAAGCCCATAATGTAGTAGTACCGCCAGAATTAGTAAAATTAACTGTGTAGCTTACGGGATTTCCTGCTGATGGACAACTACCCAAAGTCATTGAAGGGTTGATTGTTATTCCTGTGAGGGCTGAAGTAGTATGTCCGTTTAATAAACTATCGGACCCCTGTCTCGAAGATCGATTGAACAACTGCTCTGAATTTAAGCGTTTTTGAAGTCCAATACACACTTCATCTTTCTTGATAAACCAAGAATCCGAGGTACGCTCCCGAGGTCCTCTTAATAGCGTAAAACAAGGGTTGGAAGACGGCTCATTGAATACACCTTTAATTGTATATTCAACTGCTTCATGAGGCCGAGTCAGTGTTCCTTCTACATAATCATTAAAACTGCCTCCTGTTCGCTGGAAATTTTCAGGCATGATTACCTTGAGCGCATACGAGTTAGAGCCAGGCAGAAAGAACATCAGACTGCTGGGAATATCCAATAGTTCAGCTCGAATAGTAATTTCTACCTCTTCGCCTATAGCTACACTATCCTTTCTGGTTGTCAGACTAAAACGTATAGGGTCAGCCGCATTGGGTAATGGTAGCTTAGTTCCTAACTTGCTTGAGCGAACAGGAGTTGGCCTGAAAGGTAGGGGGCCGACTTCCGAAAAAACAGTTTTGGAAAATGGCCTAGGCAATCCAGGTCGATGACGAACAGCCTCTTCTTTTATGGGCTCTCTTCGAATAGGAGGATCAATACCGGCAACTGCCCTTTGGCTTTGAGTAGTGAACCAAATAAAAAGTAGACTCAGAATTCTGAATACAAGGCGTAGAGATAGAATCATTGTAAACTGAGCGAATGGAAAGCAAAAGATTGCTTTAGTAAATGAAGGTTACTTCAAAGCACAGCCAGACCGATAAGACGTGTCTTATCGTTTAGCAGACTATAACTGGCCGAAGAGATTTAATTAAGAAAAAGGAGTTTCTGAGCAGCAAGGTTGTTTGCCAATGAGGTCTGTAACAACCTACTGTCTACGGCTAAAGAAGGAGCGTCTGTTATAGACAACCTCGCAGATGAAGTTAAGTCTCGTTGGCTTGACTTCTATAAGGAGCTAGTAGTAGAGTATTTGTAGTTGCACCTACCTGACCAGTTGAAAAAAGTGGCCAGGTTCCCAATTCCGGACAGTACAAATGGGTAACGTTTAATTTTTTGTCAATACCTTCCAGGGCACAAATGCTCGGTTTCACTTCAACTTTTGAAACGATATCGGATTCTCTCGAATGACTACTAATAATACACAATTCGAAATATTTCGATTGTGATATGGTATGACTTAAACATAAAAGCACTGTACTGTTCAGTAGTAAGTTCTTCATTTGAATAGATGAGTTTATGTTCAATCTATTCCAATATGTATGCCAAAACTAAACTATGCCAAGAACTAATAGATATTTATTGATTAAAAGTAAACATAAGCCTTATAATTAACGGATATCTACATGTAACTTTATGTAGGATAAGATTAACATAACCTTCATTTAAAAACACCCACTTAGGCACGTAATTGGAGATGGGAAGAAGCGTGGCTAGCTATTTTCGTGCCAATAAGTCAGGTGATTTCTCCGGTACAGTGAATGGCAATAATAAGCCGCGCCTAGAATCGTCTGGCGCGGCTTATTAGCAGTGTGATTATTTCGGCACAAAAGTTAGTTCACACGCTTATCTTGCCTTCTCTTTTTCTATACCCAACAGAATAGATGATTTACTCACTTGGTAGATCTCGTCCATTAAATCCATTGACTCAACTTTTACTTCGGTGATTTCCCCTGTGAATTCATCAATTGCTTCCATATAAGCGTTCTGGCTGGCCCAATAAAGGGCTTCATTCCAGATAGCTCTATCGCGTTCTTTTCCTGTAAGATGAGTTAAACCCGTGGTGGTTTCCTCAAATGGACTTGGGCTTCTCTGATTCTCTTCGGTCATCATTCTGATGATATTTAAATTCGGTATTAGAATAGAAGGGAAGAAAAAGCCGGGCGGAGGGGATATCGCCCGGCTTTATGAATCAATGCCACGAATACACTTTCATTATGGGTTCGGTATGAACATCCCCTAAAAACGTCACCAAGTTGCGTACCTGTTGCAGCGTCAATCTTGGCTCGATTGTACCGCCATCACCATCGGAACCGGCCACAAGTGCAATACCGTGTATTCGGTACGGATACCAGCCAAATTTAAAAGCGGGCGGTTGCGGCTCGTGTAACAACGCTTCGTCATCTACGATTAATGCATCGCCTTTTGCGGTGCGGGCAACGAAGTCAATAGTATGACAACCAATGTGTTTATAGAGAGCCTGTAAGCTGTTGGCTTGTATTTCGACCTCCTCAATAGTCTGTTCGGTCGGGTCGATGCTGATGAGTTTAATTAGCTTGCTCATTTGAATTTGTTGTCGTTAGGTTGGTTACTGATTGAATTCAAAGGTTTTAAAATTGGTCTCGTCGGTCAGGACGACATACCGGTTGCCGGAATCGTCCCAAGCATCGAAGCAATACATCCGGGCAATTTCCCGTGGACTAAAAGCGGTTCGGTAGGTTCTACCGTCCTTTGTATTGAAAGCGTACATAGTAGATAGAGGAGAAAAATGACCGGAGCAATCCGCTCCGGTCTGTTGAGGTATCAGGCTACCTGAGCTATTGGCTGCGGTGTACTTCTGGTCGGCAGTAAATTGTACTGGTGCGAAGTCTTAAACCGGGCGGGGTCGGTTTGGGTATCGTGCCGATAAACCCGGTTATCTTGTGCGTACTGTTGCCGCTGTTTTGTCAGGTCGGCATCTGCCAATTCGTAACTGAAGCGGGCAATGTGGTAAATACCTTTCGGTTGAATCTTCGTGTTCTCTTTACGCTCGGCAGTTGCCGTAATCACTACATCAGCAAGTTTAAGATCATCATAGTATAGCGGCTCTATCAGCCGAAAGATGTTATTGACCGAATACCCATGAAATAGCACCGTAGACACGCATTTGCTATCATCAATAAAGAACAGTTCCGCCCATTGCTTTTCTGACTGCTTTAGAATGCTGTCGTTAAAGATGCGCCACGCTATCGGCTGGAAGGTTAATGTGTTCCCAACTTTCTCCCGTTCATTGACTGTAAACATGCCCTCTTTTGCATCAAAACGGTACTGTTTTGGGTGGCCTTCAAGATATTTGTATTTGCTGATTACCTCGCCGGTCTTCTGGTTGACCGTCTGCCAGGATTTGATGTTTGAAACTGGTTCAAGGGTATTAGGGTCGAGTACGCGGGCTGATTCCATTAATTGCTGAAATTTGGATGTTGACATACTATAAAGGGGGTTAGTTGTAATCTGGCTCATATTGATCCGCTTCGGCAAAAGCGGCTTCCTCAATGGTTTTTAGCTGTTCACTGCTCAGGCAGTTTAGCGGTAGGGTATGACCACCGATAGATACAGAGCGTAAGTCCACCTCGGCAGCATCCCCAGGGTACCAGTAGTCGGCAGGGCTACCGGCAGTGTGATAAAAGTTTACGGTTATTTCGACCTCAAGCGTTAGGGTAGTCGTCATAAAGTGATTAGTTGTCAGAAGGCCGATAAGGAAAGTTTGGTTTTGTCTGTGTTCGGCTGGCCTGGTCTATGGGCAAGCCGTTAGGTTCCTCAGTCTGCGGTGTCATGTCGATGGCTCCCAGCCGTTGCAGGGTGTAGTTTCGTGCATTGTAATACTCCTGTGAAGTAATCAGCACGTTACCCGTTTGTAAGGGGCCGGATACCCCTTCGTATCGTTCTACTCGCTCCCGTCCGGCGACAGTGCTACATGATTCAACCTGCTGGGTATCCAGGTCGAGACAATAAAAAAAGTTGGCAATACTATGCTTCAAAAAGACCTTCATAGCTGGCGTTCATTTGTTATCTACTCTATAAATATACTTCATTATATTAATATAATGAAATAATAACAAAGCTATTCACATTCACTTTTGCGCAAGCCCAACTTTTTCTTCCCTTCTATTCTAATTTTTTATGCATCTGACTATCAATGCTTTTTCCGTAAAAATTTCTTAAAGCAAGACAGAAGTAGGTTATTTACAGTATAGTAAAATACTATTTAGTCATTATAATGATTTATCAAGATATTGTCTTACTTTGCAACAGAAGAAACCTATACCAATGGAAGAAGTCAGAATCATATCCGTTTGCTCCCAAAAAGGGGGAAGCGGGAAGTCAGCAATCACAGCCTGGTTAGCGAACAGTCTAAGCCGGGAAGGAAAACGGGTTCTTGTGCTGGATGCGGATGGGCAACGTACCATCGCCAAACTACGGGGCCGCGAAGTGGACAGACTCGGGGAACCGGAAAACGCCTGTGAGGTAATGGCTACCGATGATGTAGCTACCGTTCTCGACGAACGATACGAAGACTACGATGTCATTTTTCTGGATCTGCCGCGCATGACCGGTCCCGACGAAGCAGTTATGGCGCTTACCTTCTGCGACAGTATTCTGGTGCCGATTCGGCTTGGCGATTCCGACGTGCTGTCGGCGTTTGAATTCATCAAAGCAGCCAAGAAGATGGGCGATATTCGGAATGAACGGGGAGCCGACTTCAGCATATTCGCCGTTCAGAATTTTCGACAGCCTAACCTCCGCGAGAATAACGACATCAACCGGTATGCCGAAATGCTCAACGTCACCATGTTCGACAATGCCTTGCCCAACCGGGCGGACTTCATGCGGGTAGGGACTATCGACTGCCCCTCAGACTTCTCCAGCATTGCGGAAGTCTATAAAGCGTTCTATCAGGAATTTAAACAGCGATACCAAATCTCTTAAAACATGGCTAAAAATAAACGTCCTTTCTCCTCGTTACTGGAAAACCCGGAGGCCAGAAAAGCCGTGCAGGATGCCTTGCACGCGCCGGCACAGATTCCAACCGTAGAAACACAGGCACCAGTCCCTGAACCAGCTACAGTACCCCAGACGGCTCCAACAGTCGAAACGGAGCAAATAAAGCCGGAACCGGTAAAAAAAGGGGATACTGACGATTCGGAGCCGTACCAGGTCGTTACAATCCGGAAATCGGTCCACCGTTTTCTAAAGATGGCATCCGTGCATTATGGTATAGAAATCAGGGAAATAGCTTCGGAAGCCATTGCAAATCATCCAAAAGTGAAACACATGATGGAGCTGATGGATAAAAAATAAAACAGAAATTAGGACCTCGCTTTGCTCTTTTTCCTGTTTGATATTAGATTTGTACTCAAGAAAACGCTGGCTATGCTCGAAACAGGCGCGTACTTGGGTGCAAGTCTTTTTTTTGGATTAATAGTCTTGTATTTCTATCGGTTCTATCAAAAATCAAAACAGACCAAGCCACAACAGGTAGCCGTTCCGCTTCGGGTCGATAGATCATTGTTGCTGGCTGAACAACGCCGAACTGTTAGCGAACGGCGTGACAAACTGAAACCTACTATCATAGTTGATCCGCAAAAATCAACTGAGCCAAAAAAGGAGGACAAACATACCGATACCCCTACTGACGAATTTGAGGATGGTTTTGGAGAAGATTTAGGCGTAGCCCTGACATTGAGTCAGCAGCAATCACCACCTGAGTTGACCAAACGTAACCGGAGCACCGGCCGATCAAGATTCGATGCGTTAAAAGACGCAGCAGATCAGTTCAGAGATATGTACAACCGTAACAACCAACTATGAAACACAAAATACCTCCCTCTCGCCCGCGTTTTTCACGTCGGGCTATTAATTCCTTTCATTTCTGACGCGTATCCTGGCTGGATAATTGCGTCTAAGAATCAAACGTATATACCTATGCGTTAGGAATTTCATTGCCTTTTTTGAAGGTAAACCAAGTGTAGCAACAATCAACCAATTACATAAACCTAAAACAAACCGATTACCATGAAAAAGTCCGTACTCTTTACGACTATGGCTATGCTATGCCTTGTCTCCATGAACTTATATGCCCAGCCTGGCGGTGGCGGTGGTTCCGTTTCACAGGCTCTGACGAGCTATTACAACATCATTGTAACCATCGGCAACGTGATCTTTGGGATTCTGATGGTCGTGGGCGTAGTAAAGGTCGTATCCTCGTTCATCAGTAACTCGCCGAACTCGGTGCGAAATCTACTGTATCTGGTAGTAGGAGCCATCATCTGGTTTGGCTTCAATCTAATCGTCAACGATGTACAGACAACATCGGGTGGCTCGACGGGCGGCTACACTATGACGCGCTAATCATGAAAGTGCAAAAATCTCTGGAGAAGCCGACGCGGATTCTGGGGATGCGGATGCAGGAACTGGGACTGTATGTCTGTCTGCTGATCGGGCTGATTACACTGGCCTCGCTGGCGCGGACTATCGTCCCGGTTCCCCGCTACGTGTATGCCGTTATTTTGGTCGTGCTCGTGCTTTCGTGGATGGTGCTTCGGTGGGGCGAACGCCATAAGCACCCATCATTTCTCATATCGCTCATCTCCTGGACTCTGCTTCAACCGAAGCGAATAAACTACGTAACCATTTACCTCCGTGACAAAGACGGTAAACTACGACGCGGTATTTCCCGTGTTCAGCATCGAAAATGACGTAACTGTACTCAAAGATGGGCGGGTAGCGGTTGGCTATCGTTTCGAGGGCGTTGAAACGGAAAGTATTACCAGTGGCGAATATGACGCGCTTGGGTCGGCTTTCTACCGGGCTACCCGAACCCTGCCGGTTGGCACGGTCATTCAGCGGTTCGATGCCTATTATACCGAACGGCATCGGGTGCCAAAGGGTGTTAAAGAACAACCCAATACGCCCTTTACCCAACAACAACATCAGCACCTACAGGAACGACCAGTACTGCACCACGCGTCCTATCTGTTCATCTCGTTCGGCAACGAGCGTCAACCCCGTACCAATGCGGCCAATACGCTCTGGGCACGTCTGGGTTTACCTATGCTCAGAGACCCCTATGCAGGTATCGAAGCGCTGGTCGAGCGGGCAGAACGGGCGGCTGAAGAGTTTACGCAAAGCATTTCGCTGGGTAGGCTCCGGCTCGTCCGGTTGGACAGCGATGCTCTGGAAAATCTATATTTCCAGTACTTCAATCTGGAATTTAACCGCCAGCCGACGACGCTGAACCGGTCCGTGCAACCGGACGCTACGTTTGTAGCTGTTGGGGAAAAGAAGGTCAACATCCTGACCATGACGGGGCAGCCCTCGGTCGTATACAATACGCAGCCGGGCCGAACGGGTGTCGAAGCTCCGTTTGTGTCGACGCTGGCCTTAGACCTTCAGGTACCGCATTTATTGGTGACTAATTTCCTGATCGAAGACACCGAAAAGGTCATTGGTTCTTTGGAGTTCGAGCAGAAGATCAACCGCAATCTTGATTTTCTGATGACACACGAGAACAAGATCAAGATGCTCGAACTGGAAGATTACATCGACGGGCTGCGAACAGATAACAAAAGCCTGATCAGCGTCAACCTATCGCTGGTGGTCTGGAACACGGACGACAAGGTGCGGGAGGGTCTGGTACAGCGGGGTATTGCGGCCTTTCGGTCAATGGGCGGGGCCGACGTGTTTGTCGAGACAATGGACACGACGAACCTGTTCTTTGCGCTGGCTCCCGGTAATGGCTACCAGAATTACCGGTGGCTCCTCATGTCGGGCGATAACGCGGCCTGTTACCTCAACTGCGCAACAAACTACCGCACAGCTAATCAGGGCGAGTTATTGAGCGACCGATATGGCAATCCGGTGCTGGTCAACCTGTTCAATACCGACCTGAATAATCAGAACAGTGTGGTCGTGGGGCCAACCGGATCGGGTAAGTCATTCACGATGGGCTACCTCATGTTGCAACGCTATGAAGCCGGTCGTCGGCAAATCATCATCGACGTTGGTGGTACGTATCTCTCCCTAATGACTGCGCTTGGCGGTCGCTACTACCAGTACGATCCGCAACAGCCAATCAAGTTTAATCCGTTTGGGATTCAGGTGAATCAAGCTGGCCAGTACATACCGGATGGCGACAAGATCAACTTTCTGTCGACGCTGCTGGCCATGATTTGGAAGGGATACAAGCGGCCGGTTCGTCAGGCCGAACGGTCGGTACTGGTGCGGCTGATTCCGATGTACTTTGACTGGTATAACGCTCAAGTCGAGCGCGGTCCTGGCGAAGCCCCGACACCGGTACCGAGTCTGGTTGGTTTCTACGACTTTCTGTACCAATACTTGAAAGAGAAGGAGGGCACGGAAGAGTTGGTGCGCTGGCACAAGGCATTCGACTTCGCGGAGTTCTTTACCTGTCTGGAGCCGTTCGTGGTTGGCCATTATCGCGATGTATTGGATGCTGGCGAGAATGAAGACATCAGTGCCTATCGGCTCGTCTGCTTCGACATGGCCCGGATTAAGGACAATGAACTGTTGAAAGCAGTCGTCACGATGCTGATTACTGAATTGTCGTTGGACGTGATCCGTCGTTTCCCGAAAGATGTCAAGTACCTCTACATGGACGAGGCCTGGTCGATGCTGTCGGAAGGGATGGGTGATTTTGTCGAAATGATGTACCGGACGATTCGAAAGAATAACGGGTCGATGTGCATCATCACGCAGGGCGTGAAGGAGATTGAAGATTCGGCGGTCGGTCCCGTGATCGTGGCTAACGCGGATACCAAGATCATCCTCAACCACCAGGACAGCAAGCAACTCGACCGGGTGTCGGCCGTGCTGGGCTTTACCAAGCACGAGTTGGACAAGATGCGCTCGATCCGGGTGTCAAAGACTTGGCGGGAAATCTTTATCCGGCAGGGTGAATACGGCAAAGTGTACCGACTTGAAGCGGCTCCGAACATTTATCCGCTATTGACCTCGAAGCCAACGGAGCGGGAACACCTGCGCGACCTGACGCAAACCTACGGGGGCAACATCGTCTATGCCGTGCGGCAGTTCAATGAGGACCGGGCGGCAGGCATCATCTAAACCACGGTACTCGTGAATGAGAATTCGTTTAACTATTTGATGGCCAACAACGGTGATCTGATCCGTACCAAAGTGCTGGGACTTGCGGCTGCACTCATGGCAGTCAATTTCCTCTGGGCACTCGGCCGGACTTTCCTGGTATCGTCGGATTTGACGACGGATTATACGCCGGTTATTCGGGCCATTATCCTGACCATCGTCCTGACGCTCTACAGCGATCTGCTTGGTATTGCAACCGGTATGATCGACTTCGTAGCCAGTCTGTTTTCACCTAAAGATCCGCACGAGGTATTGGCTTCGCTTAAAGCGATGACGGCCAAAGTGGATGGGGCATTCCTCACAGCCAATAACAACCTCTGGAAAGATTTCGACCTGAAGCTAGACACCGATCAGATGAAGAAAGACATCGACATCGTGTTGGGCGTGATGAGCAATTCGATGGAAATGGTCATTCTGAAATTAGTGCGGTTAGTGGCCGAAGGACTTACCCTACTGGTGCGGGCGTTTGTAGCCAAGATGCAAGTGTTAGTTGTTGTGTTTCTGGGTATCACCGGTCCGATTGCCATTCTCATTTCCATGATTCCCGGCTTTCAGGGGGCCATGTCCTACTGGTTTAGGAACCTGCTCCACGCCAAATTCTGGGCGATGACCATCGGCGTACTTGACAACATCGTCAATTTCTACGTGGACAATCTGGTCGATACGCACATCGACAATATGATGAACAATGCCACGCTGGAACAGCGGTTTGGGGCAATTTTCAACCTGGTCGTCGTGCATTACTGCGTAATGGGTGCATATCTGGCTACGCCTTTCCTGACAAACACCTTTATCGGGGGCATCACCTCAGCGGGTGGGCTGGCAAGCTGGACGGCTAACAAGGGTGCCAATCTACCTGGTGAAGCAGCCCGTGCTTCGCAGTCGATGAACCGGAGCAGATCCAATAACAACCAGTCCGGCAGCTCATCGAATTCGACCAGCAAGGCAAGCACCGAAAAAGAAAGCACCAGGACCGCGCGGGCCGAACGGGAAGAAAGCTACGAAGCGCGGTTGGGTCGCCAACCGGAGCCACAACCAAACTACGATTCGCCCGCTCTGAATGAAGGCCACCGGTCGGCCGACGATGACCGATACGACGACTTTTCTCTTGTGTAAACCATGATGCAGCAAGCCAACAACGTAAGCACCCTGATTAAATCGCTCAAAGTAATCTGCCTGGGCCTGATCGGCGCACTGGCTCTCAGTAATGTCGCCTGGCTGTATGCCTACGTGCGCGAAAGCAGCCAGAACGCCGAACGGGTTTACGTGGCCACCGACAATGGCACGACCTCAGCCATTGCCGCTGGTCAGGTACAGCCAACTCAGTACGAAGCCCGGAATCTGATGCGGTCGTTTATGGACCTCATGTTCCAGCACGATGCCAGCACCTTCCGCGAACGGGTCAATCACGGCATGAAACTGATCGACCACAACGATGGCCGCGCGATCTACGAAACGTTCAAACGCGGGCAGGTGCTCGAAAACTACCACCGGTATAACTCACATACCAACTGGACCTGCGATTCAGTGACGGTCGATATGAGCGTTGAGCCGTACCGGGGAACGGTCTGGGGCGCACAGGAAGTGGTGTACGACAATCAGATTGCCGTGCAACCGGTGGCAGCTCGCTTTACGCTTTCCCGGCAAATCCGCTCGGACATCAACCCTTACGGCCTGCTGATCGACGGTTTCACCTTTATCGAATACCGTCGCCCAATGCCCGATGGCTCCCAAAATGTGGCCAACCGATAATCGACAACTTCCAACAACCTATACAATGAAGAAGCTTTTCATACCCTTACTGCTGGCCCTGGGCTTGTCCCGTTTGGGTCATGCCCAAACGTATTTGCCCGATACGATCCGGGTCAGTCGCCTGACTACAACCTATCTTATCTTCCCATCCAAAATCTCGTTAGTCGACATTAGCCCGGAATATTTAGTCAAGATTGAATCGGGAAACATTGTCTTTGTACGTCCCCGACTAACGACCGCTCGTAAGACTCCACTCTTTGTCAGGACAGAAACGGGTATCTACCTCGGCTATCTAAGTGTATCGGGCAAAACACCCCCGGCCTTTGTCGAGGTAAGCAAACTGCTCAACCCGCCAACTCTCAAAATTGCAACTGCCGGCACAGCGGTCGCAGCCCAACATAGCCCGGCAACCGGACCAACCCCGCCCTATGCACCAACGGCTTCTAACAACGGGCCACTGTTGGCTTCGATCAATCCGTTTGTGGGTCTAAATTCTCCCGTTGAGAACAAACCCGTCGACAATCAAACACCGGTTGGCAACGCAAAAAGCCCGTTACAGATACGGATGGATTCGTTATTGAATGGAGCCGAAACACATCACGAACGGGAGCATAACAGCGGCATTTCGGTCAAACTGACCCACCTGGTACATGACTCGACAAACACCTATCTGCAACTGACGCTGACCAACAAAACCGCCATGCCGTTCCTGCTCGATCAGGTTAGTTTCTGGTATCAGCATCAGGCTAAAAAGCGCAAAGGGGCTTATCTGGATGGCGAGACCTACCCGATGGAGCCGGTATACGAGACGGTGCCGGAACGGGTTGAAGCCGGTCAGCACGTCCGGTTGCGGTTCGTGTTGCCGCAGTTTGCCCCGCAGAGCCGCAGCCGGTTTGTCATCAACGTCCGGGAAAAGACCGGAACCCGTAACGTAACGCTGAGTCTGCCCATGCGCTCTGTGTTGTATGCCCACGCCCGGCCAAACAAAGACAACGCCCGGCTTCCGTTTTTCCAGCGGGACAGGCTGCAACTACCATTCATAGCCCGTTCACACTAAACCTGATTTTGGTATGAGTGCAACTAAAAAACCCGATGCCCACCTGAATGACGATGCCTTCCACGACGAGGAGGCCGAAGCTGCTACCAATTCTGATGCGGCTTACTTGTCGGATGAAGAGGATCAGTATGATGAAGAAACCGGCGAATCAACGGAGTACCCCGATACCCTTGACGAGGAGGAATATAACGATGAGTTGGAGGGGGCTGAAGACAAGGACGAGCCTGATCCGGTGGCCAGTGACGCTGGTAAATCCAAACGAACACGGATTATCATCGCGGTAACGGTCGGTTTGCTGGCAGTAGTTGGCATCGTTGGTCTGATGTGGAAGATGACCTTTTCGGCAAACGGGTTCAAAGCACCCGTGCCGGTGGAGCCAATCGACGTGGCCGAAAAGGAGCGAAACCGAAAGAATCAGCCAATTGATTATGCTGATGAGGAGCGAATGAAAACGATGGATTACGGCACCGTAAACAGCATCTATGGGCTGGCTCTCAAGAAACAGGAAGCCAATCGAATGAAATCCGCTAACAAGGATTCCGTACAGCAGAACCCGGCCATTCAGCATGAGTTGGCCCGGTCGCGGCAGTTGGCCAATCAGCCGAACAGGCACCGGTCAAATAACACGTATGCCAGTACTGGTAGATCTGCGCAACAATCGTATCAGGGCGACGCATATGGTTCAGCGGGTGCGCGGTCGGCTTACGGCGATCCGTACCATGCCAACCCAACGCGGGAAGACCTTTTGCTGCGGGCGGGATTTAATACCGTAAAGGCAGAGGGTAACAGCAACGGCAGTTTTGGTAGCCAGCCAAACACGTCTCAACCGTTGCTGGCCACGGCCGACGAAGAGTGGAACCCGGTAGAAAATAATGAACCGATACCCGGTGTAGTCAGTGGCGATCAGACCATCATGAACGGTACTCGGGTAATGTTCCGTACGCTGGCCGATGCCAAAATCAGAGACCGATTTGCGCCAAAAGGGTCGATATTGGTTGGCTTCGCGCAGATTGGCAGTAACCGCGCTGTGTTCAACATCACAACGCTTCGATTAAGCACCGGTGAAGCCGTTCCGGTACGTTTGCGGGCATTGGACCCGGACATGAACGAAGGCCTTGCCCTACAATCGGACAAACCGTCCCGGCAACAGGCTGACCAGGCTACTAACAATGCATTGAGTCAGGCAGCCGGGCAAGCGGCCTGGTCAGCCGGGTACAGTTTGAATCAGGCAACCCGCGTACCAGCAGCCGGCAATGCGCTGGCATCGCTCGGCGCGGGCCTGGCCTCGGCCGCTACCACGGGCCGACGTCGCGAAGTGCGGCAAAAGTTGAATCTACAGGATGGTTTCAAAGTATTCTTCGTCCCGGTTAAATGAGAAAGTCTATCGTTTTATGCCTGTTGGCCGGTTTACTGATTGTGCCGATGCCAGGTAACAGCCAAATGGAAACCATCGTCAATCTGGGGCTGTCCCTGCTGGGTCTCGGAGGAGGTGGTAAAGACCCGTACGCTAAAGCCCGGTTACTCGAACTCAAGAAGATTCTGGATAAGAACAAAAAGGAGTTGGCGAAGCTGGCCCGAATCGACGAAAGCACCCAGGGTAGCGAACTCTATACGCAGGCTCAGTTGGAGATTGCCCGGAGCGTCGAAGAGTTGATGCGCTCGGTATCCGAACTGAAGGCCATCAAATCGCAGGATGGGCAAATCAAGTTTAATGATTTGGTAGTCTTCAATCAGATTCAGCAGGAGGTGAACCAGTATCTGAGCGGTTACGTACCAGCCCGATTCCTGACCCAGTTGGAAAAGCAGATTACCGATGGTGCCGACCGGAATTATCCGCTGGCTCAAAACAACGGTGGCCAGATTTACAGTATGTTTTTTGGCAAGACGGGTCTGGATACCCGGCAACCCGCTAACCTGACCGACCTCGGTGCAGCGCGTGGTGAGGAAGCCCAGCACCTGTTGCAATTTCAGACGGCCGCGCAGAAAAAGAAGATCGTGCAATCACTGTTGTACTATAAGTTGGCCGACGAACTCTACGCACAGTCGGTGGTTTTGAACAACGCTTTACTTGATGAGCAGAACGGCACGGCCATCGACATCGCCCGACGACTGCGGCAAACGATTTTGCAGCGTATGTCACAGTCGAGCATTCAGCAACTTATCAGCGATCCGCCCAACATCGGCTCTGGCTTCGATCTGATGTCGCTGGGCGACCTGAGCAGTTTACCCAGCGAGTTATCCAGTCAGCTTCAGACCATGCTGGATCAGGTGAACAACGACGCACAAAGTTTCCTGTCCAATATGGACGGGGCGTTTCAGATTCCGGCTATGATGGACCCGGCCAACCCGGACATGGGTTACTTCAGCGACCAGAATGCTCCCCGTGGCTTACGCCTGACGACCGGCGAACGGGCATCCTTGCAAAAAGCGGCAATGGACATGGCTTCGCAATCGGTCGAATACCGGCAGAAGGGTGACAAGCTGATGGAAGATGCATTGGAGAAAACACCCCTCCAACAGGTACTGGAGATGAAACGGGCGCGGTCGTACATGCAGGAATCATACCGGTACTTAGACCTCTCCCTGTAACATGAGCGAACATACAAACGAGCGATTCCCGCCGATCAGTCCGAACGGCAAAACGCACAACCCTAAGAATGGTTCAGCCAAAACGCGCCAGGCTGGTCAGCAAACAAAAACAGCAGAACGCCCAACCGCTTCCGGTGGTGCTGAAGATTACAACCGTCGTAGCACTGCCGAGCGGCCGACTATAACTCCAAAAACTGGAGACGATGCAACGTTGAGACCGGCGCAACTCCTTTCGGCAAATGTATCGGCCTACGTCGCAAAGTATCCCTGGCAGACAATTGGCGGTCTGCTAGGGGCACTACTGGTCATCATTTTGTTCAAGACGTTTTATCAGGGTAAAAATTGGAAGGCAGAACGGATGGCGGAGGAAGCCTACTACATGGCCAACCAGTACGCCCGGAACAATAGTACTAATCTGCACCCATACTTATCACAGGCATTTCGTCGTGAAGTACGGCAGATGCCGGGTCTATTACCACTCTCTATGCAAGCCGCCACACGAGGGGGCAGCATCACCGGTGCTGAAGCGGTTAACCTCCGCGAAATTACACCCGATTCGGTGTTAGTCGAACTGGCCGTGCGGTTTGAGAATGGAAGGGAAGAAAAACGGTATCAGCCGCTGGTGTATGAGAAAGACCAATGGCGGTTGGGGTTGACATATAGTCGATGATGCGCAAGGCTAATAACAAAAAAGACTGCATCCAAGCAGTCTTTTTTGTTGTCTGAGCAGTACATGGCATTTACAGTCCCCTAAGCAAAAAACCGTATTGCTGATAGCTGATAGCTTGTTTTGTAGCTTCATTGGCAATCCAACCTGTTTCTTGGTGACTACGCTCAATCAGGTCAGTGGTTTTCACATAACGAAATGTTTGGGCAGTCAATGACAATATGGTCAACTCACTATGGGTAAATACAGTGGTATCTACCTGTCGAGCGTGGTGAGGCTGGTATGTCTCCACAATATCTTCTTTCCATTCCGTATAGCCCTGCTCAAGATATTCCTGCTGAACCAACAGGTCATTTAGAATACGATACTCGTCCGGTACAGGACCTTTAGGAATGGCACAATAGCGTATCCCGGAGATAGAGAAGCCCGTTTGCTTATAATGCCCAAAATCGGCATAAAAAAGTAGCTTGTTCAGCCGTACTGTATAGAGATGCGGTATCTTGTCGAAGAAGAACAGCACCATCTGCGCGAATTTCTCAAAATTGGGAACCCGGTAGCCGGTGTACTGATTCGGTCCGTCGGTCGGGTGCCAAATGGCCGTTAACACGTCGTGAACCGAGTCAGCTTGTGGAAGCAGTATCTCATCAACCCTACGTAGCAGGTCAAGTAATTCCCGCTCCTTTAACTCATCTTTTCGTTCGAGCACTAACTCCCGGAAATTACGCGGGTCACGTACCAGGCTAATGAGCTTGGCGTTCGACAGGCTCGGAATTTCTCCCTCCTCGTAGCTGCGGTACTGATTGATACCAAACCCCATAAGTGTGGACATGGTACGTTGGCTCACGCCATACCGCTCACGTAGTGCTCTAATTTGCTCAGGGAAGAGAATGTGATTTCGCTCGCGATACTGATTGTGCAACTGGAGAAGATTCAGCGTATCCAGTTCTTCAGTCGTGAAGGTTTCGCCGGTATCAACGCATTCGTAATAATGCGCGTAAACCGAAAACGTCTGCGACCGATAGGCGAGGGTCTGAATGCTGTTTTTTTTAATTACTTCTCCGTCGGTGAACGGACTGGTCATATTGATTTGTAGGGATATGTCATGGGAAATTCGGCTATGTGGAACGAAATGCATATCGTTGATCGATTGGGCGAGCCCAACTGAATTTTTATGTAAACCTCTTTGCCTTTCATCTGAACACCGAACTCCCACAAGTCGCTGATGCCTGCCTGATCGGGGTGTGGTCCCCGGTAATATTGTTCAACTGCTATGCTTCGCAGATAGGCGGTGCGCTCGAAAGGCCGAATATCTAAGTCGGCCAATGCCTGCAAGTTTTTCTCCCGACTCAAATACACAACGTCATAAACGTCAAGCTTCGCCTTAAAGTCGGCCAGAAACCGACTCACCTCATCAGGTGCTACCATGTTACGGGGGCATCATATGGATATAACGATGCGAACTTACGTTTGTTACGTCAAAGTTGCGAATTAAACATATTTTCTTTATTATTGCTATTATAAAGTGCAGGTAAGTCTTACGTAGCCTATGAGTGTAGATAGCAGCAATAATTCCACATCGTTTCGCATTCTTTCTATTGATGGAGGAGGCATTCGAGGTATTATCCCAGCCCGGTTTCTGTGTGATCTGGAATCTGAAGTTAGTCGCCAACAGGGGGCACCGGTACGACTTTGTGATTATTTCGACCTGATTTGCGGCACGTCCACGGGCGGTATCATCGCTATTGGGCTGGGGTTAGGGATGTCGGCAGAAGGTATTTTAGACTTCTACAAAAGCAAAGCAGGCCTGATCTTTGGAAGGCCGAAAGGTCTTCATAAGCGTTTGTGGCAACCGAAACATTCTAATGAAGGGCTAAGTCAGGCACTTCAGGAAGCATTCGGCGACACCCGTTTGGGAAAAGCCAAAACTCGGTTGTGCATCCCGGCTTTTAGTCTTCAAGAAGGTAAGGCTGTCGTATATAAGACAAGTCATCATCAAAAACTGGATTCAGATTATTTAATACCAGCCTATCAAGTTGCTTTATCAACCAGTGCTGCACCAACCTTTTTCCCTCCGTTTTCTGGTAAATACAGCGTACCAGAACGTTCAACCAAAATTTCAATCACAAATCAGGTAGATGGGGGCATTTATGCCAATAACCCCACATTGATCGGTATAATCGAAGCTGTTCAAACGTTGAAGATACCGATCGAAAATCTCAGAGTGCTTTCATTGGGTACCGGCACAACACCTTTCACAGATTCGAGTGAGCAACGGCGCTGGGGCTTAGGTTATTGGGCTACTCGCATTGTGGATATTGTAGGACAGGCCCAATCGCGTCATGTAGAGGACACTGTAAAGTTTCTATGTCACGGAGTAGCTGATAATGCCGAGTGCCGATTTACTTATGAAAGAATACAGATTGCGCTATCGCGAGATGAAGTTGTCGAGTTAGATTCTACCGAACCCGAAAAACTTGACTGTTTGGAAAAAAAGGTCGCTCCTGTTATCAGAGAAAAGCGTAACAGGCTAATCGCTCAATTCTTTGATACGCCTAAAATAGCTTTCGAGCCTTATCATTCACTTTAGAACAACAAAGACTAATGGCTAACTGTCATCCCCTGTTCACGACGTTCAACGACAACGAACTGAAACTTACTGGCACTAAGAAAGACCGGATGTGTACGTCCCGCGATGACCTGCGAAAGTCCATTAAAAAGCACTTTGCTGAGCACCATCCCGAATACAAACCACGTTTCTACATTCAGGGGTCGTACAAGATGGGGACGGTCATCCGCACCGAAGAGGATACCTGCGACATGGATAATGGCGTGTATTTCTTTCCTAAGCCCAGCGTATCAGCCACGACGATGCAAGAATGGGTACTTGATGCCGTGAAAGACGCTACTAGTACCCTGCCCGAACACAAACGCAAGTGCGTGCGGGTTACATACAAAGGCGACTACCACATTGACCTACCAGTGTATTATCGCGATGCTTCGGAAGGAGACGACTCGCCTTGTCTAGCGGTGAAGAACGAAGGCTGGTTCAGCAGCGACCCTAAAAAGTTCTGGGAGTGGTATCAGAAGGGGAAAGATGGCAAGGCGCAGGTAGTGCGACTGATCCGCTACCAGAAAGCATGGTCGGACCATAACCGGAAATCACTCAAAATGCCCAAAGGCGTAGCCCTAACAGTATTAGTTGTGAAACACCGAGTGCTTGACGACCGCGATGATAAAGCGATGTACTACACGCTCAAAGCTATTCGAGACCAGTTGAAAGTATCGTTCACCTGCTACATGCCCGTAACGCCCCAGGACGATTTGCTGGCCAGCTTCACCGACAAACAACGCGACGACTTTTTGGCTGAGCTTGACCTCTTTGTGGAGAACGCAAAAAAAGCAGTTGACGAGAACAATCAGCTTGCCGCCAGTAAACTGTGGCGTAAGCATCTCGGTAGCCGGTTCCCGTTAGGTGAAGATGCAGACGTCGATGCGCGCGAGCGTGCATTGCTCGCGCAGGCTGGGTACGTACTGAGTAGCAACGCCTATACAACTCCCACCGGTACGATAACGAACACGTCGGCGGGCAACACCCAAAACCGAAGTCACAGTTTCTATGGCGAATAGATTCATCAACGGGCGCGTGTCGGATTGGCAGAAGCTGACAGTGGAAAAGGCAATGCTCGAACGGCGGTTTCCGGCGTTTCGCTGTAACACTGTTGGCCGACGCACCGACACGCTAACCTGCACTGGATGCATTCAGCCAACGCGGCATTCGATTATGTATCAACTGAAGTTAGTGTATCCAGTGTGGGGTGTGCCTAAGGTGTATATATTAGAGCCAGACATTCAGCCCTCGGCGGATATTCATATCTACCCGCAAGGCCATCTGTGTTTGTACCACCCGGTTGAAACGCCGTGGCGGGATACCCACCATCTATGCGATACGTTCATTCCGTGGACGGCGGAGTGGCTGGTTTTTTACGAGTTATATAATTTATACGGCGTTTGGCTGGGTAAGAGTTACCCGCATGGGCCAAGCTCCAGTACGTAAGCAATGGCAAATTGTCACGAACAGTTACTCCTATTCAATCAAGGACTGAATATTTCCAAAACTACCCGCACGAGCTTGGCCAGTGCCAACCGGGCGGTGCGGGAACACCTCAAAAAACAGTGTGCCGAAAAGAGCTATCCGTTTAAGCGATTTAAGGTTCAAGGTTCGAAGCAGTTAGGTACGTTGATTCGCAAACACGGTGAGGAGTGTGACATTGATATCGGGGTGTGCTTTTACCCAAAACCCAATATTACGCCCGAAGCCCTGATGAAAGCGGTGCACCGCTTTTTTGCCAATGGGCATTCAACGCAGACGCAGCCCGAACTTAAAAAGAAGTGCGTTAGAGTTTTATACGCGCGTCGGATTCATATTGATCTGCCTATTTATTATTTGGAAAAACCAACGGGCAAAGGTCAGGCGTACTTAGCTACACGGCAGGGCTGGGCGAAAAATGACCCACGTGAGTTTGAAGATTGGTTTAAGGAGCAGGGACGCAAAGAAATTACCCAGTTGGTGCGTCTGGTACGCTACCTGAAAGCGTGGTGTAATCATATCGCGGGCGACCGGCGAATGCCACAGGGGGTGGCATTGACAGTGCTAGCGGGCACCGTCTTCAAGCCCGATGCCCGCGATGATATTGCGTTACTGACGACTCTTACTGGTCTCAGCGAAGTATTATCACAAAAGTGGTCGTGTCTCATGCCGGTGTACCCTCATGATGAACTGCTTCGCCGGATTTCCAAAGCCGATCAGGTGCATTTTATGCAGCAGTTGTCGTTATTTATCGTCGACGCACAGCGAGCCATCAAAACCCCCAAATCAGTAGATGCCTTCACGTTGTGGAAAAAGCATCTTGGGCGGCATTTTCAAGCAAAATAGTGTCACAACCCATTTACGCCTTAAGAAGTGTTAGTAGATACAGTAACAGAATAACGCTCGAGTTAAAGGTTAACTTGGGTTATGTCCGCCAACGGTACTTCCTTTCGCACCTGCACCCGAACAGGCACCAGTGCAGCCGGGTTTTGACTGCTGATGCCAACTGTCTGGTAATCCTGCTTTTGCTTCGCGCCGGACTTGTCGATCAGGCCAACTTCGATAGTTACGCTCTGTGCTTTACGGGCGGACAAATAGCCCTCCAGCACCCGGTCGGCGGGGACGTTGGCGTAGATGGTCGTGTCGTAGTCGTTCGTAAAATACACTGTTCGATTCGCCAGAATGTGGGTGCTACCGTCCTCGGCGCGGTAGGTCAGCGTGTCATAGCCGACTTCGTTGCGGGGCTGGCCAGGATCGGTGGGCCTGAATACTCGAAATGAATAGTAGGCCCGCGTCGTCGGAAAATCGGGCTTAACGGAATCGTTCTGACAGGCGATCACGCCAATGAGCGAACAAATCAAAAATAGATTGCTTATGTTTTTCATTGTGTTGTACTGATTCGATGAATACCGGCTCAACCGGTTTTGCCTTTGGGAAGGCGACGTAAACATGACATTTAATGGACTCGATACCGGCCAGTTTAAAGGCAGTAAGTCGGTGATTCCCCTCACCCCGTAAATAGTACTCATCGGTCTTGTCGATGCGGACAAGATCGAGTCGTGACGGATCGAAAGCTAACAGCCCCTTAATCCGGTCTGGTGTGAAATTACTACGCTTCTTCGCGTAGGCGAGCATCTGCAACCAGGTTAGCTTATTGCCATATCTCTGATGCGTTGTTCCGACCACCCGACTGAACGGGACGGTTTCGACAACGCCAGTCCGGGTATCGTATCGCTGATCGTCGAACAACCGTATCTTCTCATAGGCCCAGGCCGGTATCGGCTTGCCTGGAAACAGAATGGCATACTGTTCTTCGGCTACACTGTTATCCAACATCAGACCAGTACGTTTCTGCGCTTCAGTTCAAAAAAGCAGTCGGCCGTTGCCTGCATATCAGCGGACGCATCGTGCATCCCCTTCATGCGTCGGCCGGTCAGCAACTGGTATAACTCATCCAGGCGCACGGGTTCGCGATTCGCCGTAACCTTCGCGCTGGCATCCATCGTACACACCAACGGCCGGGCGGGGAACTCCCCTACCCGACCGGGTTGTGCTCGTTCCATTCGTATGAACTCAGCACCGATGACGTTGTAGTCCAGATCAAGGTTATGCCCTACCCAGGCATCGGCCCGCTCGATAGCCGGATGCAGTTGGTTAAGCACCTCGACCAATGGTTGGCCTTCAGCTTGTGCCTGCTCCGGGGTTATGTGATGGATTCGCTGTGCTACGCGGTTCCAGCGGTAACCATCCGGTTGTACTAATGTGTAGTGCTGGCACAGTGCATTTCCCTTGTCATCGTACAGCCCCCAGGCCACCGAGATCAGACGTGGCCAGTTGGTCAGGTCGGTAACGGGCAGGTGGTATGACTGCGGCAGGCCATTCGTTTCGGTGTCGATAATTAGGTAGGTCATAGTAGAAAGTAGGGTTATCCCCGCGACGGCGGACCGCTTCTTTTTAACAAAAAATCGAGTAAAATCCGTCCGCCAATGACCAAAAACGTAGTAAGGAATACCGCAATTAGATAGGGCATTACAGCGTCCTGAATGCGCTGAGCCGCGTTTATCTGCAATAGAGTAAACAGGTTTGTCATCGTTTCATCCCGGTGGGGGCATTCTGATTGTTTGAAAAGTTAGGTATGTCGAACTTAGGCATCATCTTCGGTCCCTCGGCGGGCTGTGGTTGTGCTACTTGTTGCTTTGCTTCGCCGGGCAGAGCGGGTAACGTCAGTTTCTCCCCGCGTTTCAAATCTTCCGTAAAGTCTTTCTGCACCGGAATTTTTAGCGTTACTAACTCTTTCAACCCTTTTGCCTCAACTAACTCCGACTGCGCCCGAATCAGATTTTGGCGGGTATTGGGCATCGACACCTCAAATTCGGTCCGGTTTCCCTGCCAGCCTCGCACACTGATACGGGCCTCCGGCTCGTCGGTAGGCGCGTTCTTGTTGAGGGCATTCGAGAACCGTTCGGTCAACTCCTGCACCCGCTGTTTACCCGTTGCCTGATCGGGATAGCTGACTGATACCGTTAGCCGCAACTGGCTCGGTGTCGGCACAGCCAACTGCGCCTGAATGTTGTTGCTTTCCTCGACACCCGGATACCGCATCCGCCCGACGAGGTTGATGTTATTCTTAAACCCGCCGTTATCGTTGTCGTTGGCCAGCACAATCTGTTTGGGCTGGTAACGGTCAATTAGTTTCTGCACCGTATCAGGTGCGCCCGACGACAGGTTACCCGCCGTACCGATGTACAGTCTTTTTTCCCCTTCTACCGGTGGTTTCAGTTGTTGAAAGCTCATGGCATCAATCGGGTTTTCGGTGATGACCAACCGATCCGCCCGGCCACCCGGTTCAATTACTTTCGGGTTTGAAATCCAGATACCATCTCCGCGCGGCCCTTCGACCATTTTCAACCCTTCATTACGGACGATGATTGCCACCGTTCCCTGTTCATTCTTTATGGGGAAGACAGTATTGGTGTACTGTTTACCCCGGTTACGATCCAGGTACGACCGGTTGAAAACAGTGTTCTCGAACTCCGGTGCTTTAATCGTCTCAGCCGACAGTCCCCGGCCCGTCAGGTAACTGGCATCAATCAGCGGTTTCAAATCGAAACTGCGGACAACGGCCTGTTCCCGGGTGGGTGCTGGTTGTTCAACCGGGGTAGTCTGCTTCGCCGGGCGTTGCTGTTGCGGCACGTCGCCGACGTAGCGTTGCAGGGTTTCGATAGTATCTTTCCAGTCTCCCGAACCACGCCGGTGCTGAAACTGCACGACTGTCCCCTTGTCGGCTCCATCGTTCGGGTTGAAATAAATGTCGACCCCGCTCTTCTGGTTTGGGTAAACGACTATCTTATCCCGTCCCCGTGCATCGTCTTTGTAGAGGGTGACCGAACTACCTCCACTCCGTTGCCGGTCTTTGATGTAGCCCTGCGCCGTAGCGTAGTCGACCAGATTGATCCGCTGTTTGAAGTCATCGAAGTCCACCTTACGCGGCTCCAATACCGGCCTGTCGGCTTTCTTAGTTGGCTCCGGTTGGATGCTACGGCCTAACACACGCTCCTCTATATACGCAATGTCCTGCAAGTCCTTCGGGCGGGCGGCTGCTTTCTTGCTGGCTACCAGATCATGCGGGGAAACGACGGTAAAATCGGTCCCGTCTTTCGTGCGGGCTGGTACGCGGTTGGGGTAATGGTCGGGAAACTGGCCTAAGCCCGGTACATCCTTATGAATGTCAATCCGGTACGGATTACGGCCGAAATAGACGATTTTGTCATCGGTGAAATCGCGCGGGTGCATGTTGGCTCCCAGAAACTCTTTGACTGATGAAACCATCTTTTGCGCATTGTCGGCCGACGGGTTGATCCAAACGTCGATATCGTCGGCCTTGCGCGTGCTACCGTAGGATTGAACTGCTTTGCCACCGATAACGACATACTCCACCTGGTACCGGTTGAGCACCTGTAAAAACTCTTCCTGATCGCGGGTCATTTACTCGTATGCTACTGTTTACTGATTTGCCTCCTCTTCCTCCTTCATCATACCAAAATCAGCCTGACTCAACTTGCCGATAATCCACGGCTCGTCGGCGGGTTTTTCGGCGAACCCGTACCGGTCAATCGTCTCCTGACGGATAGCGTCGAAATCCACGATGAGGGCTTCGGGTGTTACCGCGACGTGTGGCCCTAACTTGTCTCCCTGTATATTCTCCATTATGCCTATCAATTTTAAACCCAAAAATAACACTTATACAGAGACAATTTTAGGTTTGTTCGACCGAAGTACAGAATTTTTATCTGACGATTTGATACGATCCTATTCAAACGAGTAGCAAAGATGTCCTTTGCCATTTGTGAACAAAACGTATATATTTCTGACCATTTTATGCATATAAACCTAATCCTGCTCAATCGACGTGAAACAGTATATACCAAGATTGATCCCCGACCGACATCGGGTACTTCCCGACTATTTTAAAGAATCCACCCCTAATCAATCCATCTCTGCCACCACTCCTGGAGATCTACTGTGGAACACGTTGGCTGCTGTAGCGGTCGTGGTTAGCCTGGTTGTTTTTAGTCTTCATCCCGGTTTTAGTCTGTCGTTAATCGTCTTTGCTTTCTTTGCCTCCAGTTGGGGAAAACACCGGATTGAGCGTGCATTACAGTTCCGATTTACGCCCTCTTTGAAAACTGGAGTACTCGGTGTACTGTCACTCACATCAGTGCTTACCGGCTTTCAATATCAAGGCCGTGTCGAGCAGGCCGCCGAAAAAGAGCGGCTAGTGGCTGTGGCTGAGCAAAAAGCCCTGGCCGAAGCCAAACAAAAGGAAACGTTGCGACTCGACAGTTTGAGAACGTACCTGACGAAGGCCGACGCTTCGTTGAAGCAAGGGGCTTATGCCAAAGCAATCGGTTTGTATGGTAAATCAGCCAAGTTTATCACCGCTAACGAATCGGAGGGACAGCGTCGACTTCATGAGGGCCTCGCGGCTGGATACATTCGGACGAAACAGTATCGGTCGGCCCTTCAACAGTATGACGAGCTGTCCCGACAAAGTTCATTGGATGGTGAGCAGTTGTATCAGCGGGCTTTGTGTTATCAGCAGGTGGGACGCAAAACAGAAGCGTTGACCGACCTGCATAGTGCATCCGAAGCAGGCTATAAGCCAGCTACGAAACTCTACGAAAGACTAAATCCCACGCTGCGCAAACTGTTGTATTACCAGACTGTTTGTTGCGATGGCAGCGACAGTCCTTCAAACGCCAAAGGGAGTGGCGCTTGCTCTCATCATGGGGGCGTTTGCAACTGGAATAAGCCCATCTACGAAACTTACCGAAAATACGATGTCAACGGCCTTTGAAACGAGACCTTTAGTACCTCAAAGCTTCATGCAGCGGCTATTACGCCAACACCCCATAGAGAACGCGGTCATCGAATTGAATAATTTGCTGGCTACCCGCCCGATTTCTTCGATTGCCCCGTCCGATCTGACGACCATCGAGCAGCGTTATGGGTTGTCGCTGAACCAGTTCATGCTAAATCTGGAGGAATTCTACGCCGTTCATCTCAATTACAAATTGTCTGACCGACTCTTACCAAAAGACGGATTAGCTGACCTGACTCATCTACGAACATTGTTCCAGCTACCAGCTCAAACCGTCGAGATGTTACATACCAGAATCGGTGAAAGTGCCTATCGTCAACGAGCTGAAAGGGCTGTTCAGAGCGGGCAAATAACCGACACTGAGAAAACAGCCCTGGCCACATTACAGCAGCAAATTTCTTTTCCTTCTGATTTAGCGGATACGATTTATAAAGAAGTATGCCAGGCGCGTTTAGATCGGTTTGTTGAGGAATACGGTGCGGATGCCCGCATAACCCCGGATGAAGAACTTCGGTTGTACGCCATTGGTCAGAGTCTGGGGGTTAAGCCCCATACTGAGACTAAACGAAGCATTGAGCGATTCAAGCGGTACTGGACTATCGAACACAGTGCTTTGCCCGTGGTCGATGTTTCTGCTTCCCTGCAAAAGTCAGAGTTGTGCCACTATCGGGCCAGTGAGGTGCAATGGTATGAAGAGCGGGCAACAGCACGACAGACCAACTATACCGAGCACTATGAGCACCATAAATCGTTTGACGTAATTGATCTACAGTCGAACAGCAAGTCGGTTCGTAGAGACACGTTCAACATTCTCAAACGCATAGATACCGGCGATCTATACGTAACCAACAAGCGGCTTATTTTCGAGGGCAAGGAAAAAACTACTTCTGTCAAACTGAATACAATTGTTAGTATCAAGGCGTACCAGCAGGGTATATTGATTGATAAACTGACTGGTAAAAGCATATTTCTGGTTCTCAACCGCGATGCCGATGGATTAGCTTTACTATGCCAACGTTTACACCGTACGACTCCTATTTCATAAGGTTGGGTCATTGTTACTTTTTGCCTTGTTTATCCGGCTTATGTTCAATAAATTTACTTGTTCAATAAAAATGAACAAAGATAAATTTTGAACGCAGGACAACAAATTGTCGATACAGCCGTCGAGGGACTGAAAGAAGCAACAGACTTATCAGTCGAGTGGCAGTCCGCTTCTAAACCGCTATCCTTCGATGGTTGGCTAACTATTCACACGGGGAGTCGCATCATTAAGCTGGCTACTGAGGTCAAACGGCAGGCAATGGCGCACCAACTGGATGAGTTAGTTCAACTGCAACAGACAGAAGGGGAAACCTTACTATTGGCCCAAAGCATCCCGGACGACTTCAAAAAGGCCCTGCGGCAATCCAACCAAAACTATCTGGATGAAGCGGGCAACTGTTATATTCAGTCAAGTGGCATGCTTCTCCTGGTACAGGGTCGCAAAGTAGTCTCCAACAAAAAAACGATAAAGCAACCGTTCGGCAAAAGCGGTCTGCGGTTGCTGTTTACGCTACTGACACAACCCGACGCGATTAACCTTAACATTAGGGAGCTGGCCGACCAAACCAACGTATCGATTGGCACAGCCCAACAAACCGTCGACTATCTGAAAAAGTCGGGGTACGTTGTGGCACTCGATGCAGGTCGCCGAAAATTAGTACAACGCGAGAAACTGCGGGAACAGTGGGTGAGCCGGTATAGCCCTACGCTCAAAACAAGTCTATTAGTAGGCCGCTACCGACTGCCCAAATCCCTCATTGCTGCCGACTGGCGACAACTGACACTGCAACCGGGTACGTACTGGGGTGGTGAAGCTGCCGCCGATGCCCTGACTAATAACCTTCGACCGGGTACGCTAACGCTCTACACAAATGAAAACCGGGCTGACCTGCTCCAAAAGTATCGGTTGCTGCCTGACCTCAACGGGCCTGTCGAAGTGAATCAACTTTTTTGGAAAGCCGCCGAAGCCGATACAGCCATGGTGCCTACCGTACCTCCCTTGCTGGTCTACGCTGATCTGTTAGCAATAGCCGACCCGCGTACGGTAGAAATTGCCCGGCACATCTACCAAGACTATGTACAGGACAACGTTTGAGCAGATTCGACAGGGTAATCTAGGCGAGTTATTCGCCGTACTGGAAGCTGAGTTAGTAGCTCAAGACATTGACTTTTATTTGATCGGGGCCATCGCTCGTGACGTTTGGCTGACGGGTCTGCACAACATCGAACCGGGACGAGTTACGCGCGACCTCGACCTGGCTGTACTACTGGCCAGTGAGGAACAGTATCAGCAACTGCGGCAACGCCTAATTACAACGGGGCGGTTCATTGCCAGCCGCGACAACGCCTACACCCTGATCTTTGAAGACGGTCGGCCCGTCGATCTGTTGCCCTTCGGAGCGATGGCAATGGAATCGGCCGTTAACGTGACGGGCAAAGGATTAACGAGCATTCGGGTCGATGGCTTTCAGGAAGTGTACGAAGCTGGCACGGAGCCGGTGATGATAGATGACCAGTCATTCCAAGTCTGCACGTTGGCCGGCATTGTCGTGCTAAAACTAATCGCCTACGACGACCGGCCCGAACACCGGCCGAAAGACATCTTAGACATCAGCCTGATCCTGCGTCATTATTTCGACGTGGCAGAAGAGGAAATTTATGAGAACCACATTGACCTGTTCAGCGACGACGAATTCGACATCACTAAAACAGCAGCTCGGGTCATGGGCCGTCAGATGAAACCTATCCTCGCGCTATCGGCAACCCTTCGCCAACGCATCGTAGGGATTTTAGATCGCCAAATTAGCCTAGACGAAGACAGCCCCGTCGCCGAATGGCTGGTACGAAATACCCAATGGACGGTACCTTACGCGTTGAACTTGCTGAAGCAAGTGCGTAGGGGGATGGGCGAATAATTTGTATTATAGAATTATAACATCCATCAATAATCCGGCTAAAGACATTCATACCAAATATTATTTTGGACAAAGCTAAATACACATATCTGAGTAAAATTCATACATTTGGCATGAATATATTGTACAATACATAAGATCATGTTTTTAAAGGAGTTCAAAGCACAAAATTACCGGACTTTAGAGGACATCACTGTAACGTTCCAAAATTATTACACTGCTGTTAGTGGACGGAACAATTGCGGTAAATCTAATATGTTGAGAGGCATTCGTAATATGTTGTCGAGTGCTATGTTCTTCCGGATGTCTTCAGACGATGTATTTAGTGTAGGTGAAATATCATATCTTAAAGATTTTACGAATTGGAAGAAGCAAGTGGATGATAAAGGGCCGATGTGCCTGAAACTTACACTTGAATTAGACCGTGATGCAGACGCTTCTGTATTTAAGTTTATAAGTGATCTAGTGTTACAGAATGTTGGTGAAAATGAAACAAAATCAGAAAATAATTGCGAAAATTTAGTGATTGAATTAATATTAAAATCGGAAAGTCAGTCAGAATATAACATACAGTTTGGAGAAATTGCTATTACTAAGGATTTACACAAACGAGAGATTCTTAGAAGAATTAAAACCTCTGAAAGTGTAATATTCCACAACTCAACTGAAAACGACTCCTTTCCTCCATTCAGAGCAAGTAGAGATTCAATAAATAGTTATTTAAGTGAACCTGATAAACAAGATATAGCTGGTAAGATTGCTAATGTGGTAAAATCTGTCCAGAAGTCTCTAAAAAAACAACAGTACGAAATCGACTCGCTACTGGGAAGGCTTGAAGAAACATATGAAGTAAGCTTATCTATAGAAGGGTTGAATTTAGAAAGAGAGTCAATAAGCATATCTTTAAAGGAAAAAGGCGGAGCAGTCTCGTTGGATGAATGGGGAAGCGGCACACAAAATAGAACTTTAATCTTCTTAACACTCTTGAACGCGAGACGATTTCAGACATCATCGAATGAATCTGAAAGGTTAACGCCTATCGTATTAATTGAAGAACCAGAGAGTTTTTTGCATCCATCTGCCCAAGCAGAGTTTGGTCGAATCTTGCAGGATTTAGCAGAAGAATTCAAAATACAAGTCATTGTTACTACTCACAGTCCATATCTGTTGAGCCACAAAACACCGAGTGCGAACATCTTGATCGAGCGAGATTTACGGCCTAAACAACGAGAAAGTGGGTCACATGTTGTTAATACAGAATTAGACTGGTATCAACCTTTTGCACTAGCTTT
>CAXUKO010000023.1:0-86179 GCA_964251665.1 uncultured Cytophagales bacterium | reverse complement strand
ATGATGAGGGAAGTTACGCAAGAACACTGTCCGATTCAGTACGACCATACCAAACGGTGTGCCGCTTACTAGCGTAGCAATGATGCTGGGGCACAAGAAGACAAGTACTACAGAGCAATATTACACCCAACGAACTGACGAAGCAGTCATTCGCCACATCAAAGAATTTCAGGACCGCAAAAACGGTGGAGAACCGTTGAGTGAAGCCGTATAACAAAAAACCATGCTCTAAGAAGGGCATGGTTTCCAACACATTTTTAAATCAACACAAAGATATGAATTCTAATTCTAACAGCAAGCAAAAGGCTGAAAGCCAGCCTATTATTTATCGAATTCAGCATTATCTATTTGCTGAAAATGAGTACCGGGTAAACATCGTATCCAATCAGTTAGAACGGAAAGGGAAAAAGGCTACTGAGTGGGAGCTAGTCAATATGGCTGACATCGAGTTAGAGTTATTTGAGTTTGGGTTAACCGGCTTTAAAGACCCGTTAAGAGCATTGTTTGGTTCTAAGCATATTCCTAAATATGACCCCTTTAAAACATATTTTGAGAAATTGGAAGAATGGGATGAATCGCAGCCGGACTACATCAACCAATTAGCTGATTTTGTACATACCGACGATCAAAAGTGGTGGAAACAGATGTTCAAAAAATGGCTAGTTCGCGCTGTTGGTCAAGCTACTGGCAGTATTCCTTTTAATAAACAGTGCCTGACATTAGTTGGTAAACAGAACGATGGAAAGACGACGTTTTTAGATTTTCTTGTTCCTGACGGATTAAAGACGTACGCCAAGAAGGGTTTTGATTTTGGCAGTAAAGAAGGTAAGTTCTCGCTCATTCAGAACTTCTTTATCAACTTGGATGAACTAGCTTCTTTTGACAAGAAAGAACTTAATAATGAATTCAAATCGGTACTCTCTGAAAGTACCGTCAAGTTTCGATTACTCTTCCAGAACATTGAAACCCCGTTTCCCCGTCGGGCAAGCTTCGTTGCCAGTACTAACCAGTTTGAGTTTCTCACGGATGAAACCGGCAACGTTCGTTGGTTACCCTTTGTGGTAAAAAGCATTCAGCATGATGCGGGTGGGCCAAAGGGATATGCAGCAATGGTAGACATTGACAAAGTTTGGGCGCAAGCAATGACGTTGTTAAACGACCCTACTTTCAATTGCAATATGACACCGGACGAGATTAGCCAGCAAGAAATTCTGAATCGCCGTTTCCTACGGACAACGACCGAAATGGAAGTAATCAGTAAATATTACATAGCCAGCGATAAGAATGACAGTGAAGCTATATTCTGTACCGCTTCAGACATCGAAGAGTATTTGAGGAGTAAAGTCTCCCTGAGGCTGTACCGGAATCAAATTGGAAAAGCGATGCAGGTAATGGGTTTTAGTCAAGAGACTAACTACAACCCAAAGAAGGGCTATTCTGAAAAAGGCTACTTTGTTAAAATACAATAAACTTACTTACTCGCTTACTCGAACTATTATAAAATACTATATATCAATCACTTATAGAAGGGGATCAGAGTAGGTAACAAGTTACTCGAATAATCTTGCTTCTCGAATTTCATTATAAAAGCGAGTAGAGGTAAAAGGGGGCTTACTCGGAAATCTTGGTATAATGAGTTGATAATAAGTTGAATGAGTTACAGAGTAAGCGAGTAGTTATTTTTTTTAAGCCGCTAAAGAAAAAGGAATGAAAACGAAAGAACAGATTGAACGCATCAAGGCTATTCCAATCACTCACTATCTGAATACAAAGGGATTTTACCCTGTTACAACATCCGGTTCAGAACTGGTCTATTACTCGCCAAAGAACGAAGAAGGAAGCCCTTCATTTTTCGTCAACCCACACAAAAACGTCTTTCATGATTTTAGTGGAGTAGGAGAGAAGGGAGACATCATACGGTTGATTCAGTATTTGAATGGCTGTGATTTTAACCAAGCCATTGAAATATTAGAATTAAGCCCACTAGAAACCGCGCTTGCCTTTTCTTTTAGCGGCCAAACTCTCTCTCCAGCGAAGCAATCAGCAGTTGAGATAGTCAGTGTCCAACCGTTACGAAACCGGGCGTTGTTGGCCTACGTAGCAAGCCGTAAGATCTCTGTACATGTTGCGACAACCTATTTACAGGAAGTCCATTATCAGATCAAACAGAAACGGTACTATGCTGTAGGCTTCAACAACGATAAAGGGGGCTATGAGCTACGAAGCCAATACTTCAAGGGGTGTACCAGTCCTAAGTCGTTTAAGTTGATTACAGGCCAAAAGAGTACGGCTATTAATCTATTTGAAGGGGTATTTGATTTTCTGTCTTGCTGTGAGCATTTTAAGACTACTCGGTTAAACAACCCAACGATTGTTTTGAACTCCTTATCGTTCGTGAATGAAGCGTTACCGATGTTGGCTGAGTACCCTGTTGTCAATGCATTCTTAGACAACGATAAGGCAGGAAAGCGGACGTTGGAACGGTTGAGCAAAGAAGGATTAAATGTCAAAGATTGCTCCCACTATTACCCCGATAGCAAAGATTTCAATGACTATCTCATGCATCTACATTACCCGTAGCTTCTACCTACCCTTTAAAGTACCCTTCTATATACCCTTTACAAGGCTTTAATGAGGCTTTTGGCTGTATTACGAAGGCTTCTCTCACCTTTTTAAAACCCTTCTCGCGTAGGTCTCACGTAGCAATCACGTAGGTATCGCGTACAAATTCATGGAAGAACAGAACCCGAAGCAAGCTCCTATCCGAAATTATAAGTACGGTAGCGTGCAAAAGAACAAAAAGAAGTACCACAGAGACCCCGAATTTGGCAACTGGACAGAAGAGTTTCGGGGTATGTTTTATGAAAAGGAGTGTCTATACTGCACGAAAGCTTTTGAGGCTAAAAGGGTTGATACTGCCTTTTGCTGTCAGGGATGCCAAAAGGCACATTTGAGACTTAGGAAAAGAGGGCTGTAAGTTTTAAATATTTATATTGTATTTTTGGGCAGCTAAGAAAAAGTATATACGTCATTATGATCGCTATTACAGAACTGCGCAAGACTACAAATGTAAGTTTAGACATGTACAATAAAAGAATGTTTTTTTATTGTTGCTTCTTTCTACTAGTAATTTCAAGTAATGTATATAGTCAACAAAAAATAGTAAACTTTTCTCTCTATGAGCATAGAAAGTTAGGTCCTGTACTAATGGAATCTACATTTTTTATTTATGATCCGTTAAAGCGGGAAAATTATGGTACATCATTTATCTTAGCTTTAACTGTTTCTAGCGACTCTTTGTCCAAAATTACCGACTCAACCTTTATTGATGAAGATAAAAAATTTCGGTACAAATTTGCTAGATTTAAGTACGTTGAAATATTTTTAACTGCTGCCCATGTCTTAAAAAACATGGAAGGAGATTATGCGCATTTAGTTTTAAGAAGTAAAAACGGTGATGCCTTTCAAACATTCGACTATCCTATAAGAATTCGTGAAAATGGCCAGCCTCTTTGGACTCAATTGAATGATGTTGACGTTGCAGCAATGATAGTTTCACTTCCTGAGAATTCAGTATATTCTGTTTTGGATATTGGCAATTTAATGACTGGTAAACAATTAAATCATATAGAACTAAATACGGGCTCTGATTTGCTATGTTTAGGATTTCCTTATACCACACCTTCTGATAATGGCTATTTTCCGATATTAAGAAGTGGAAGATATGCTTCTTACAGAAATAATTACTCACTTAATAGTGATAATTTTCTTTTCGACTTTAGAATATACCCAGGTAATAGTGGCGGTCCTGTTTTTGTAGACTTAAATCTTACAACAGGAGGTTCAGGAGGTAAGGAAACAATAATACAAGGCGCTGGTCTAATTGGTATGGTGAGCGAGCAACTTAAATCTACTAATAAAGAAAAAAATATAATTGAAGTGGCGAAAGTTATAAAAGGCGAATTTATATTTAAAACAATACTTGAATTAAGGTATTCCAGTTCGCTCGTCAAACAATATGATAGCGAAAAGTAATTTTTACTAATTAATTATTTCGGGTTAAACTCCCAATAAATACCATCTGTAACAGACCTTTTTGATAAACGCCTTTTGTCTGCTCTTAAACTATTATTTATAAGATAGAATATATCATCCGCAACAGAACGTGAATTGCTAATGTATGAATGCCCTAAAATATCAGTATTTACGTTTGTTGCATCTATTGTCTCGATTCCCCTAATTATCATAGGTTTATTAGAAGCATCACCAACCCTTTTGTTACCATGAACAACCTTTGATGCTAATAATGCATTATCATTAGATGATACGTACAAAGTAAGGGGAATGCCCTGCATAGTTATATGGGGAGCATAATCTCGCTTGAAAATTGCCTCATCCATGTCGGGAGCGACTAAAATAATTTCCTTAATTCGCTTCTTGTCAAAGTTTGGCTCCTTTAATAAATCAGCGAGAGCATCAATTAATAATTTATTGCCCATACTGTGAGCGATTAAATATAGATTTTCAACCTTACTTTTTGCAAGAAAATCATTTAAAAACAATCTAAAGTTAACAGCAGACCATTCACTGTTATTCTCATCTGTAATGTATTTTAAAGGATTATTTTGTGATGGCCAACTATAAAGAATAGGGATACCTTTGAGGCCAAAATCATAATACAATTGAGCAGTTCTTTTAGCTGCTATATTAAAACTTGCGTTATATCCATGTATAAATATAACTGCATTACTTTGCTGAGAATAGTCTAAACCTTGTTTTAATTCTTTGAAAAATAATTCTTTATTGAAGCTATTAATAGTAAGGAATGAAATATGTTTGTTTGGATCTTCGTTCAATTCGAGTTTTAACAATGATGGTTCTTCAATTTGTCCTATTTCATGTGTTTTAGGGATGCTTATATTATAATTACCATAATGTAGTTCTGATCTTTCGTTGCCAAAAGTAGGCCGCGCGTTGTTAATTAAAATATTTCTGTCAGTAACATAGAAACAATTTAAACTTGTATAATTTATTTTCGTGGAACCAGATGTGGGTTCAGTAAGATATAAGGGGTTAACTAGTATTGAGTCTTTAATCTGATTACGCGATAAGGCAATCAATGCCTTGGTCTTTTTTTTACTGAGTTGATATTTATTCTTGTGTGTGGTACACTCGCAGAGAAGAGTAATAATTAACAGAAAGTATAATAGTTTATTCATATACAGACAGTTTTGCAACGGATATTTAAAATGCTACAAAAACATACACAGTTAAACGTAAAAAGCCCCAAAACAGGCTGTTTTGAGGCTTTTGCTCCCGAAGCTGGGCTCGAACCAGCGACCCTCTGATTAACAGTCAGATGCTCTAACCGGCTGAGCTATTCGGGAATCGTGGTACAAAAGTAACGGCTCAGGGGCTACGGTGCAAGCAGTAAGCCGAAAAAATTTGCAGATTTCTGCCCGGTTCAGCCTAACCCATTCACCCACAGATGCCTTAAAACGCACCCGGGCGATGGCTCGGGACACGCTCCAGAATCAATTCCTTAATCCGGCGGGCGTCGCTCTTGGTAAAGTTGGTGATAACGATCTCCGGCCGGGCGCGGGGCAAGATGCGGATGGTAGCGAAAAACAGCGCGTTGTCGATCTCTACCCCTGATATATCGGAGTAAAACACGAAACTGTCCGTACCGCCAATGAGCTTGCGGACCCGGAACGAGACCCCTTTGTCGTTCAACTCAACCTCGTCGCGGTTGATAGGGTCTTTAAAACTGCTGGAGCGGAATACTTCGGCCATGATGTTTGAGTCGTATGTTGGTCAGTCAATTAATAAGTCGGCAGGTCAGTAGTGGCACGCTAACCGATTCAGGCGAAGCCACTTACTTACTTACTTACCGACTTACCGCCTGTTTTTTTATAGATCGGAACGTAAATTACTTTCTTGGTTTCGAAGAACGGCTCGTCGAAGTAGGCGGACAAATCGAAAATCCGGTAGCGCTCCTTTACTTCGGCCAACTCCTCGGCTAGATCACCCCCTTTCAGGTACAGAACCCCGTTGGGCAGGTCGTTGTTGCCCGCCTTGCGAATTTTGTAGCGCACCCACCCCAGAAACGGTTGCAAACGGGTTACGGCCCGGCTCACCACAAAGTCGTAGGTGCTGTCTAAATGCTCTACCCGGGCCTGTTCGGCGCGGACGTTCGTTAACCCCAGTGCCTGCGACACCTCCGTCACGACCTTGATCTTCTTGCCAATGCTGTCGACTAAATGGAAGTCGGCCTGCGGAAACAGAATCGCCAGGGGAATGCCCGGAAAGCCACCACCCGTGCCTACGTCCAGTATTTCGGTGCCCGGCTGAAAGGTCATGATTTTAGCAATACCCAGCGAATGCAGGATGTGTTTCTCGTAAAGCCCGTCCATATCCTGCCGCGAAATTACGTTGATCTGCGCGTTCCAGTGCCGGTACAGTTCATCCAGCGCGGCAAACTTATCGAGCTGATCGGCAGTCAGCGCAGGGAAATATTTTTTGAGTAGGTCGATCATACATGTATCCCAGACGCCCACGTCTGGTTTTGTTTACCAGCACTGCCGGACGTGGGCGTCCGGGCGGTCCGCTCACCGCCAGTTCATTTTCTGTTGCCGACGGAGCAGCGTCGTCATACCCATCAGGGCATAATAAACGGCCAAAAATACGTCCATAAACGGAATCGCGTACCAGGCAACCGTATTATTGAGCCGCTGACTGATTTGCCCCACAACGAGCCAGAACAGCAGCCACCGCGTAAGAAACAGACCGGCTACCGTAAGCAGGAACGGATTTGCCAGTTCAACTGGATCGGTCAGACTGGTATAAAGAACATAGACTCCTCCGACAAGACCCAGTAGCCAAGTCAGTACGTGTGAGCCGGTAAGCAGGCCTAACCGCAATTTGTGACCGGACTTGTAGCGGTGACTTACGCTCAGGTGCCGCCGTTTCTGATGCCGCCAGGCGGCCCAGGTCTCTTTCGGAATCGACTCCGTAAAGGTCATCGGATCAAGGCTTATGGTTGTGTTGGCGCCCGTTCCCACTTCGTTAATGAACAGGTCATCGTCGCCACCCAGCACGTTAATATGGGTGTAAAATCCCCGGTTGTCGAAGAATGTCTTTGTGCGGTATAGCAGGTTGCGGCCAACGCCCATGTACGGCCGACCGGCCAGGGCCAGCGACAGATACTGCACCGCTGTAAACAGGGTTTCGGACTGGATCAGAAAGTTAAGCAGACCCGGCCGCTGCTGATACAGGGATACGCCGAGCACAATGGATTTCTCCGCCGGAAGCGCGTTCGCCATTCCCGCCAGCCACTGGTCAGAGGCCGGGCGACAGTCGGCGTCCGTGAGCAGCACGACCGGGTAAAGTGCTTTCTTCAGGGCGATGGTCAGGGCGTATTTCTTGGGTGAAACGTGTTCATAATCGTTATCAACCCGGATGAACCGCACATTGGTATAGGCAGCAACCGCGCCGGGAAGCCATTCCTTCGTACCATCAGATGAACGGTCATCCATAATCAGAACCTCGAAACGGGCGTGTTGCTGACAGGCCAGCAACGGGAGCAGATCAGTGAGATTCGGTAACTCGTTATGGGCGCAAATCACCAGCGTAACGCCTTCTGAAGTCGTTGCATTGCTGGGCTGAACAGGCGTTTGGGCTCGATAGAGCGCCGTTTTGCTAAAAATAAATACGATAAAAATAAGCTGAATACTAACCATTGTCAGCCAGCCAATCAGCAACGCCGTTATCACAAAAAGAAAGACAAGTTGATGGGGAACAGTTCATTGAGCTTCCCGGAAGGCAGCGCACAAAGATAGCCGCTTTTCAACTTCATTAACGGGTCGGTCCGCGAAGTCCTTGCCGCTTTGCCGTAACTTTGCGTACTATGACATTCTCCATTACTGCCACCGATCCACAGTCAAAAGCCCGCACGGGCACGCTGACGACCGATCATGGCCCGATTCAGACGCCTATTTTCATGCCGGTGGGCACGGCCGGTACCGTGAAAGCGGTGCATCAGCGCGAACTCGAAACCGATATCAATGCCGAAATTATTCTGGGTAATACCTACCACCTGTACCTGCGGCCCGGCCTGGACGTGATGCGGCAGGCGGGTGGCTTACACGCGTTCAACGGCTGGAAACGCCCCATCCTGACCGATTCGGGTGGGTATCAGGTCTATTCACTGTCCAACACCCGCAAGATCAAGGAGGAGGGCGTTACGTTTAAATCGCATATCGACGGCTCCACGCACCGCTTCACGCCCGAGGGCGTCATGGACATTCAGCGCACCATCGGGGCCGACATCATCATGGCTTTTGACGAGTGTACGCCCTATCCCTGCGAATACGAATACGCCCGCAAGTCGATGGACATGACTCACCGCTGGCTCGACCGCTGTATTAAGCAGTTTGACCTGACCGAGGGATATTACGGACATAAGCAAACGCTGTTTCCGATTGTGCAGGGCAGCACGTATCCCGATCTGCGTCGCCAATCGGCCGAAACCATTGCCAGCAAAGGACGACCGGGTAATGCCATTGGTGGCCTGGCGGTGGGCGAACCCGCCGAGGAAATGTACGCCATGATCGAACTGGTAAACGAGATTCTGCCCGCTGACAAACCGCGTTATCTAATGGGCGTCGGTACGCCCGCCAACATTCTGGAGGCCATTGCGCGCGGTGTTGATATGTTCGACTGCGTGATGCCAACCCGCAATGCCCGGCATGGCCTGCTCTTTACCACACAGGGAATCATTAACATCAAGAACGAAAAGTGGAGCCGCGATTTCAGTCCCATCGACGCTGAACTGGGTGGCTATGCGAGCACCTTTTATTCCAAAGCGTATGTACGGCATCTTTTTAAAGCGGAAGAACTGCTCGGCGGACAGGTTGCCTCGTTGCAGAACCTGACGTTTTATCTGTGGCTGGTCCGGCAGGCGCAGGCTCATATTGCAGCCGGTGATTTTGTGTCGTGGAAAAACGAGATGGTCGTCCGGCTGATGCAACGGTTGTAACGGGATTCGTAGTTTTTGGTTAGTTTCGCAAGCCAATTACCCCGTAACCTGAACCCATGCTTAACTTTATTCCACCCCCGTCTGACCTGACACCTAACCGCGTTGTCTTGCTGTTATGGAGTCGCTGGAGGCTTTTGCTTAAAATCGTGACTGGCTTCGGCGTACTTAGCGCCATGTATGCGTTACTGACGCCGTCTGAGTATACCGCCGAAGCCAGTCTGATGCCGGAGTTTCAGGCGGGTTCGGCCGCTAATCTGAAAGGGTTTGGGGCGCTGGCCGAGTTAGCTGGCATTGATCTGGAAGGCACGACTATTACCGAAGCGGTCCGTCCTGATCTCTACCCGGACATATTGACAAGTACGCCTTTTCTGCTCACTACTCTCAATCGCCCCGTTACCACAACCCGGAAAAACAATTACCCAACCCTGGTCGCTTTTCTAACCACCTCCGAGTATACTCCCAGCCTGACCTGGCTGAACGACGAATTAGTGACCATGCCTCAGGCCGATTCAGTGGGGCGTCCCGTCCGGCTGAGCCGGGCGCAGGAGGATTTCCTGAAAGACTTTCGTAAGCGGATTGTATCGAATCTGGATAAGCAGTCGGGCCTGATTGGTATCCGGGTAAAAATGCCCGACGCTGAGGTTGCCGCTCAGGTTTGCCAGCAGGCAATCAGCTACCTGACTCACTATGTTGTGCAGTATCGCACGAACAAAACCCGGACAAACCTTACTTTTCTCGCCCAGCGCCTGGCCGAAGCCAAATCCCGTTACGACCGCGCCCTGCGGGCCATGTCGGCGTATGGCGATCAAAATCGGTTTCTCTACACACAGTCGGCCCGAATAGAAGGCAAACGGCTCGAAGCAGAACATGACTTGGCCCAAAGCCTATATACTGAATTAAGTCGGCAGTACGAGCAAACACGGATCAAAATGCAGGAAGAAACGCCAATTCTGACCGTTCTGGAGCCACCCAAAATTCCGGTTCGACGCAGCGAGCCTTACAGAATGCTTATCGTACTCGTTGGCGCGGCCATGGGGCTGATTGTCGGAACTGGCTACGTATTATATGAAGCTGTTGTAGCTCCGGCGCTCACGTCGGGTCTGGGTCAGTTAACAACCGGTCATGTGCCTACCCCACACCTACACGAATGACAACGAACCTGTTGCCCCGTATGGCTGTAATTGGCTTAGGCTACGTTGGCTGGCCACTGGCACTGGCTTTTGCGGCTGAGTATGATGTGGTGGGCTACGACCATAATCCACAGCGCATCGACGAACTCCAGCGCGGTTATAACCGGAATGATGGCTACATGGGCGCAGGAGCACCGGCTGATTGGCCAGACACCTTACGGCCATCCCGGCTTACGCTCACGACAGATTCGGATCAACTTACTGACTGTCAGTTGTTTATTGTGACCGTACCCACGCCGGTCGATGCGGCAAAACAGCCCGATTTACGCCCGTTGCTAGCCGCTACACAACTGGTCGGTTACTGCCTGAAACGGGGCGACATCGTGATTTATGAGTCAACGGTATACCCGGGTTGCACGGAGGAGGATTGCGTACCGGTACTCGAAGCGGTTTCGGGAATGCGCTTCAACGAAGACTTTTTTTGCGGCTACTCGCCCGAACGGATCAGCCCCGGCGATACGGTGCACACGCTTCAGACAATCGTAAAAGTCACGTCGGGTTCCACCCCCGATGTGGCCGCGTTTGTCGATACCCTCTATGCCTCCATCATTCCGGCGGGCACCCACCTGGCACCGTCGATTCGGGTAGCCGAAGCGGCCAAAGCCATCGAAAATGCCCAGCGTGACGTCAATATCTCGTTTATGAATGAACTGGCCCTGCTCTTTGACCGCATGGGCCTGGATACTACCGACGTACTCGACGCAGCGGCCACCAAGTGGAATTTCCTGAATTTTCGGCCGGGGCTGGTAGGAGGGCACTGCATCGGCGTTGATCCATACTACCTGGCGCATAAAGCCGAACGATTGGGGTATTTGCCCGAAGTAATTTTGTCGGGACGGCGGATTAACGAGCAGATGGGCGTGTTTGTGGCGGCTAAACTGGTTAAGCTCATGATCAAAAAACGCGGGTCGCTGGCTGGGGCGCGGGTGCTGCTGCTGGGCCTTACGTATAAGGAAAATTGTCCCGACATCCGCAACTCGCGTGTGATTGACATCTACACTGAACTCACGCAGTTTGGGTTATCCGTCGATGTGTTCGACCCCTGGGCGGATGCCGACGTTGTCTGGAATGAGCATCATATCCGGCTTATCGGTGAGCCAACTGAACCGTATGACGGGATTATTCTGGCGGTTGCCCACGACCAGTTCCGGCATCTGGACTACGGTACTCTGCGGACACTATCAACGGTTATTTATGATTTGAAATCCATTCTACCCCGCGAGTGGGTCAGTAGCCGGTTGTAAACTATATCCGAGACCAGTATGAATACGGATTACTATTGGCTGTTGACGGGCTACAGTGGGCTGGCTTTAATTGGCTGGCTCAGCAGCACGGTCGATCCTCCCACACCGTCGCCCGGCACCCGCACCTGGGATGGTGTGCTGTTCGGAGCTATAACTATCTATTCCTTAGTTTTCTGCGGCCTGCGCGATTTTACAACCGGCATCGATACGCCCAGTTACCTCCAATATTATGCCCTGATCGCTCAGGAAGACGGTTTTGCAGCATCGGGTCGGGTACGGGTCGAGTGGCTGTTTTATGTTCTGGTCAAACTTGTCAGCGCCACGGTTGCCAATGAGCGGGTGTATCTGTTTGTGATTCATCTGCTTTTCCTGATTCCGTTTCAGCAATTTCTCGCCAGAGTGGGTGGTCCAAACCGGGGCCTGTTGTTTCTGCTGTACGTCAGTTGTTTCTTCTATTACAGCCTTACCATCAACGTTGTCCGCCACGCGATAGCTATTGGCTTTGCCTTACCGGCTGTCTGGTATTATCAGCAGCAACGGTTTGGCTACGCCCTTATCTTACTCCTGATTGCGGTTCAATTTCATTTTACGGCGTTGACCGTCGTGGGAAGTCTGCTATTAATTTATGGCTTTCCCGCTGTTCACACGCGAATTCTGCCGCTTTTCCTGCTTGTTACCCTGATTGCTGTTTCGGGGTTTACACTAACCAGTCTATTGCCCTACGCCGGGTTTTCTACATTGTTGCAGGCCAAACTGGATGGATACGGCAACCGGCCGAGTCTGTACCAAACAGGTTTCCGGCTCGACTTTACCTTGTTCAACCTGTTGTTTTTGTGGGTAGGGATTCAGAACCGGAAGCAGTTCAGCCCGGATTCGTTTTACTACTTCGTCGTGACGCTGTATGGCTTGCTCAGTTGTGCCTTTATTTTGTCTTGTCAAATTCCTTACAGCGACCGGGTGGGTCTCTGGTCATGGGTATTAATCCCAATCATCGTGGGCTTACCAATATTGCAACGCCAGCCCAGGCACCTGGGCTGGCTGGTGACGGGGGCTATGGCCGCCGGTGTAATTAGTCTGTACATGACCCGGGTTCACTATCAACGCTAAGAAGGTCATGTGTACTGTAACAGTAGGTTTACCGGTTTATAACAGCGCCCCGTTTCTGGCCGACGCCATTCAGTCGGTGCTGAATCAGACGCTGACCGACTGGGAGTTGCTGATCGTTGATGATGGTTCAACGGATGCATCACTGGCCATTGCATGGTCTTTCTCCGATCCGCGCATCCGGGTCATGAGCGATGGTATCAACCGGGGAATAGCAGCCCGGCTTAACCAGATTGCCGGAATGGCAACCGGCTACTACCTGGCCCGGATGGATGCCGACGATATCATGACGCCTGACCGGCTCGAGCTACAGGTGGCTTATTTAACGGCCAGCCCCAGGACCAATGTGGTGGGTGCATTTGCCTATACGATCGATACCCAAAATCAGGTATATGGCATGCGGGGCAGCAGCCGGTTGCCCGTCACGCTTAGTCAGGTGGCTGGTGGCGTTACGCTTATTCATCCAACCGTACTGGCGACCAGCCACTGGTTCCGGCAGCATCTCTACCGCGAAGAGTGCCGCCGGGCCGAGGATTTTGACCTCTGGTTGCGCACCTTTGAAGTAGTATCGGTTCATGTCATCGCCCGGCCGCTATTGCTTTATCGGGAACGGGGCCTGCCTCATCTGAAAAAGTATGTTGATACCGCTCGTGATGTTCGCGCTACGCTGCGTCGGTTACCGCGCCAGGCACTTACGCCCTGGCGGTTTGGGCAGTTAATGTTTCTGTCGTACAGCCGGGAAATCGTGTACCGAATAATGGCGCGGGCTGGCCGGGTCAACTGGCTGCTCCATCGCCGAAACCGCTCGCTGACACTGGAAGAGCAACTACGGGGGCAGGCCATCCTGAATCAGTCTATTGAGCCAGTTACAACGCCTATCCTGATCGGCTGATGCGCAAACCCACCCTCGTACAGGTATTCACCGTACCCGATTCGTTGCTGTTCATCGACGGTCAGGCACCTTTTCTGGCGCAGCATGGCTATGACGTCCATGCCATCAGTGTCGGAGGACAGGGCGCTACTACTTTCGCCGGTCAACAGGGTATTCGGCATCATGCCGTGCCTTTCACCCGGCGCATTACACCGGGGCGTGACCTGTGCTGCCTGATTCAGACGTACCGCCTGTTTCACCAGTTGAGGCCCGATATTGTGCATGGCAATACGCCTAAAGCAGGCCTGATCAGTATGCTGGCGGCCTGGTTCGCCCGGGTGCCAGTGCGTATCTACGAACTGCACGGCTTTCCGTTCGAGAGCCGTCGGGGCGTAAGCCGGGCGGGTATGATAGGGCTGGAACGACTGGCCTGCCGACTGGCTACGCAGGTGCTGGCCGTAAGCACGTCGCTGGGAGAACGGGCGCTGGCCGAGGGCATTGCACCCGTAGCTAAACTCTCCGTTTTGCAGTGCGGAAGTTGCAATGGGGTAGACGCGGCCGGGCGGTTCAACCCAACCCGGCTCGACCGGCAAAAACTGACCGACCTGACCGTTTCGTTGCGGCTGTCGGGCCGTGTGCTTGGCTTTGTTGGGCGATTGACCCGCGATAAAGGCATTTACGAACTCCTGCAGGCCTGGTCAGTCATCCGGGCAGCATATCCTGATGTGATATTACTGCTGGTCGGCCACCCTGAACCCGATTTTGTGAGTCAGGAAACCATTCAGGGCGACGAACGAATTCGGGCGGTAGGCCACGTAATCGACCTGCCATACTACTATGCGCTGATGGATTTTCTCGTACTGCCAACGTACCGTGAAGGCTTCGGCAATGTACTGATCGAAGCGGCTGCTATGGAACGACCGGTGGTGGTTGCCCGGACAACGGGTACTGTTGATGCCGTAATCGACACGGAGACGGGTCTCTTCTGCGAACCCCGTTCGGTCGATAGCCTGACCCGGCAATTGCGTTGGTATCTCGATAATCCGGCCATTGTTCAGACGCATGGACAACAAGCCCGCCAACGTGTACTGGCTGACTTTGTGCCATCCACCATTTGGACCGCTAAATGGCAGTTGTATGAACGGCTGCTTGACAAAGCGCTGTCGGCCAAGACGACTACGGCATGAATATCCTCCTGATTCATCAGTTTTACCTGCCCGCTGGTGCCGCCGGTGGTTCGCGCTGGAACGATACGAGCCGCTATTGGGCCGCACAGGAGCACACCATCACGGTTATTGCCGGTATGGTCGATTACGCTACCGGCCAAAAATATGCCCATTGTCAGGGAAAATTCAGGATAGAAGAACAGCCTGCGCCCGGCATTAGGGTGGTCAGAACGCACATATCAGCGCGTTATAACCGGGGTTGGTGGGGGCGGTTGTGGGCTTATTTTACGTTTATGGTTTCGGGGATATGGGCGGGTATGATTCAAGTGTATAACGCGCCTGTTGATGTAGTTATCGTCACCTCTCCGCCATTGCTTATTGGTATAGTGGGTGTTTGGCTGGCCCATTGGCGCCGAGTACCGCTGGTGTTTGAAATTCGGGATTTGTGGCCCGATGCCCCCGTGCAGCTTGGCATACTAACGAACCCGTTTCTGGTCCGGTTGGCGTATTGGCTCGAAGCCTGGCTGTACCGGCAGGCACAGCATATTGTTGTGCTGACCGAAGGCTACCGCGATGTACTGATTCAGCAGAAAAACGTTGCCTGCAACCGGATTAGTGTAATTCCGAACGCGGCTGATTTCGAGTTGTCTGACACAATTGCCTGTACGTTTAACCGCAATGGGTTCCGACAGCAACAGGGGATGGAAAACGGGTTCTGGGTCGTTTACGCCGGTGCACATGGCATTGTCAACCGATTGGATACCGTGCTGGAGGCCGCCGAAAAACTCGTTGATACCCCCGTTCAGTTTCTGCTGATCGGCGATGGTCCGGAGAAGAAGGCCTTGCAGAAGGAGGCTGTTCGGCGCGGTCTGAGCAACGTCCGATTTATGGAAAGGATGCCTAAACGTGCCGTCATTCCGTTTTTGCTGGCGGCTGATGCCGGGCTGACCACGGCGCCACGCCTGCCCATCTTTCGTCGTGTACTCACTAATAAACTTTTTGACTACTTTAGTTGTCGATTACCCGTCCTGACCATGCTTGATGGCGACTCCCGCCGGCTAGTTGAAACGGCTGAGGCTGGCGTATACGTCGAGCCTGAAAATGCCGGTGCCCTCAGGCGGGCTATTCTCGATTACCTCCGTCAGCCGGAACTGGTTCGCCAGCAGGGCGAAAATGGCTATACCTACGCTCAACGTCACTTCAATCGGCGCACCCTCGCGCAACACTATTTGACTGTGATCAATGCGGTATCAACAGGTTGGTAAACGAACACTTGACATCATACTGGCCCTCGCTGGTTCGCTGCTCAGCTGGCCCCTATTACTGAGTATTAGTCTTGTTTTACTGGTAAGTACCCGGCAAAACCCGGTTTTTGTCCAAATCCGACCGGGCCGCTACGGGCGCGTCTTTCACCTGTTGAAATTCAAAACCATGACCGATCAGTGCGATGCCAACGGTCGGTTACTGCCCGATGCCGACCGCCTGACACCTATAGGCAGTTGGCTCCGCCGAACGTCGCTGGATGAGTTGCCCCAGTTGCTGAACGTTTTAGCGGGTGATATGAGCCTGGTCGGCCCGCGACCGTTGCTGGTGGATTATTGGCCGCTGTACTCGCCCGAACAGCGTCGGCGGCATAGTGTACGGCCGGGTATCACCGGGTGGGTGCAGGTCAATGGACGTAATGCCCTATCGTGGGAGGAGAAATTTGCGCTCGATGCTTGGTATGTAGCGAATCGGTCGTTGTTACTGGATCTGAAAATTCTGTGGCTTACGGTCGTAAAACTCAGCAGCAGACGAGCTGATACACAGGCCGAAACTGCGCCAGTCCCCCGCTTTACCGGCTCTACAATCGCATGAAACCAATTGCTATCTACGGGGCCGGTGGGCTGGGGCGCGAACTGCTACTGCTCATTCAGCAAATAAACCGGACCGCTCCGGGCTGGATTATCATCGGTTTCTTCGACGATGCCGTTACCGCCGGAACCCTTATCAACGGCTTTCCTGTACTGGGCAATCTGGCAGTGCTGAACCAATGGCCTGATTCACTCGCTGTAGTGCCAGCGATTGGGAATCCACGGGTAAAGCGCTCGGTCGTCGGGAAAATTACCAACGCTATGGTGTGGTTTCCAGCCCTCATACACCCGTCCGTGAACCTGACTGCGGATAACCGCGTCTCGCTCGGTGAGGGGTGTATCCTGAGTGCAGGAGTAATCCTGACGGTCAACATTTCAATTGGGCGGCACGTATTCGTCAACCTGAACTGTACCATCGGGCACGATGCCCTTCTGGGGGATTTCTGCGCCCTGATGCCGGGCGTGTGTGTATCCGGCGAGGTTATCCTGAGCGAAGGTGTTTACGTTGGAACCGGCGCAGTGTTGCTCAACCAGATTGCGGTTGGTGCTGATAGCCTGATCGGTGCGGGTGCCGTTGTGACGCGGTCAATACCACCTAATTGTACGGCCATAGGCATACCGGCCCGGCCAACTCGTTTTCATCTACCCACCGTCTGATAGTACCTGATGCCTGCCATTCTTCTCTCTCCGCCCCACCTGACCGGCTTAGAAAACAACTTCACTCAGGATGCCCTGCATGCGTCGGCCAACGCTGATGTCCTGAACTTCAGCAATGAACTCGTTCATAAGGCAGGGGCGCTCCATGTTGCGGTACTGTCGTCGGGAACGGCGGCTTTGCATCTGGCGCAGGTGCTGCTGAATATCGGACCCGGCGATGAAGTACTTTGCCAGTCGTCGACGTATGTAGCAACGGCCAATCCCATTCTATATCAACGTGCAACGCCGGTCTTCATTGATAGTGAACCGACGACCTGGAATCTCTGCCCGGATGCACTTGAAACGGCGCTTCGGGACCGGTTTACCCGAGGCAAACGTCCTAGAGCAGTCATTGTCGCTGATTCGTATGGAATGCCCGCCCAATTTGACCGACTGCTGGAGATTTGTGCCACCTATGGCGTACCACTTCTCGAGGATGCGGCCGAAGCGTTGGGCTCTACATATAACGGTCAGGCCTGCGGGACTTTCGGACGACTGGGTGTCTGGTCATTCAACCGTAACAAGATCATTACCACATTCGGCGGTGGTGCGCTGATTTCGGCGGATGAAAAGTTGATTGCCAGAGCCCGTTTTCTGGCCGCTCAGGCGCGGGAACCGGCTCTGAGCTACGTCCATACCGAAATGGGGTTCAATTATCAACTGAGTCCCGTCAGTGCCGGTATTGGGCGGGCGCAGTTGACGGTGCTTGACGAGCGTATAAATCAACGACGGGCTAATTACGCCCATTATCAGCAGTTGCTGGGACATTTACCAGGCATCGAATTTCAACCCGAACCGGCTGATTCACGCTCCAACCGCTGGCTGACGGCCATTACCATCGACCCGATAGTTACGGATGGCTTGACACCCGAGGATCTGCAATTGGCGCTAAAGGCCGAACGTATTGAGGCCCGCCCGGTCTGGAAACCGATGCACCGACAACCACTTTTCGCCGATTGCCCGGCTTATCTGACCGGCGTTTCGGATCGGCTCTTCGCTACCGGGCTGTGTTTACCTTCCGGCTCCGCCCTGACTTCGGCAGCCCGCGAACGGGTAGCAGGTGTTATTCAGCAGGCTTGGTATAAACGCGAAAACGCCGGAGCTATGTAGCCCCGGCGTTTTTCCTTGTTATGTCGATTGATTTAAAGCGTCTGGAGCGACGTCTTTTTCAGGCTCTGACCAATTCCCAGCAACGCTTCCGGTGACTGGTAACCGATTACTTTTTTTACTACCCGGCCATTGCCATCAATGAACAGTAACGTGGGATATGCTTCCAGTGGATACACCTGAGACAGAGCCGGGCCTTCGCCTTTTTCCATGTCCATTTTCACATTAATGAATTGCTTGTTGAAATAATCGCCGACATCCTTTTTCGTGAAAACATTCTTCTGGAGCATCTTGCACGGTCCGCACCAACTGGCGTACGCGTCCAGAAATACCAGTTTCTTCTCCGCTTTAGCTTTTTTCAATGCCTCTTTCCAGGCAACATCCGTGAACTGGATGCCCTCTTCCTTAGGAGCGTTCTTCGGGCCTTCACCGGCGGCCTGCATAGTGTTAACCGCTAAGAATAGCAGCAACATGGGTAACCAAAAGGATTTTTTCATCGGGATTAATTGGTTTCTGTTGTGTAACGACGCGTTAGTAGCTTTTCGTTTCCGGGTTAAGGATTTGTCGAAGACTAAGGTAAACGATCGGAGTCAATAGTACAAACAGGATGCATAAAACTAGGTTAAACCTATGTTATGTGTTGCGGTTTGGACGTCAGTTAAGCAGTCCACGTCCGACTTCCGCGTTAATCCCCGTACCTTTGCCGCTGAATTACACTGCAATGCCCTTATGATTAAGCAAGCCGAATTTGTCATCAGCAACAGCGACCCCGCTAAATGTCCCCCGCCAACCCGGCCCGAATACGCCTTTATCGGTCGGTCCAACGTCGGTAAATCGTCGCTGATTAATATGCTGACCGGGCGGAGTTCGCTCGCCAAAACATCGGGTAAGCCGGGTAAGACCCAATTGATTAATCACTTCCTGATTGATAATACGTGGTATCTGGTCGATTTGCCGGGCTACGGCTATGCGCAGATCAGTAAGTCGGAGCGAGCAAAGTGGGTCAATATGATCAACGGCTATCTGACTACCCGCCCGAACCTGATTACTATTTTTGTGCTGGTCGATTCGCGGATTCCGCCCCAGAAAATTGATCTCGAATTCATGACCATGCTGGGCGAAAAAGGCCTGCCGTTTGTGATTGTCTTCACCAAGATCGAAAAAACCGGCCCCGTTGCCTTACAGAACGCCGTCGAGAACTACCGGAAAACCATGCTCGAAACCTGGGAGGAAGTACCGCCAATATTTACCACATCGGCTACGAAAACCATTGGCCGCCAAGAACTACTCGACTATATCGAACCGCTCAACAAGGATTACCTGAGTCAGGCCGTGATTTCAGCGCCACAGCCCTCTATCAGCCGGGGTGCACAAAGCCTTGCGGGGAAAAACCCGTCGGTATCGCAACCCACCGATTTACCCGATGAGCCGACTGCCGACTGATTAGCTGATTTCCGTACCTTCGCGGTCCCATTAGCCTATTCGTGTACAACACCGCCCTAATCCCCGGCGTTAAAAGGGGGTCAATAACAAGCGTATGGAAGCCTTAAAACAGATTGCCAATATTGCCGGCTACAGCGGTTTATACCGAATTCTGAAGCCCAGCCGGTCGGGCGTGATTGTGGAATCACTCGACAGTAAGAAGGAAAAAACGATGATGGGGCCAACGGCGCGGGTTTCTGTGCTGCACGACATCTCGATCTACGTCGATACGGTCGATGGCTCGATGCCGCTGGGCGATGCGCTGCGGGCTATCGACGCCCGGTACGGCGATACCCTGATGGTTGATCCAAAAGGCAGTGCCGATGAGCTGGCCGAGTTTATGGGCACCGTGATTCCAAATTACGACCGGGATCGCGTTCGCACTTCCGACATTAAGAAATTGGTTATCTGGTACGGCATTTTGCGGCAGTATGCACCGGAACTGTTTGTACCGGAGGCAACAGAAGGTGCTGCCAACGAAGCAGAACCTTCTGAACAGCCCGAAGCGGTGATTGCCAATCCCGAAGAGAACAGCACTCCCGAGCCAACGGCGGAGTAATTAACGGGTCAAAAAAGAGCAGCCCTACAGATGCCATATCTCCAAGATATGGCATCTGTAGGGCTGCTCTTTTTTGACTGTTCACCCCAGGCGGTTGGCTTTCCAGCGGCTTTCACTCCGGCGCTCCGGCTGGGTTGTTCCAGTGACCGCAGTCGCTTTGGGCTTAGTGGTTTCTAGGAGCCAGGCGGCCAGCACGGCGGCCAGTTCTTCCTCAGCTGTATCTGGTGCTGTATCTAATTTATCCGGTGTAAAATATCGGCTTACGAAACTCGTATCGAACTGACCGGAGCGAAAAGCGTCGTGCTCCATCACAAACCGGCAGAAAGGGAGGGTCGTCTGCACACCCGAAATCTGATATTCGTCGATGGCGCGAATCATTTTCTGGATGGCCTCGGCGCGGGTGTTGCCATACGTAATCAGCTTGGCAATCATGGGATCGTAATAAATCGGGATGGCCATACCCTGCTCAAACCCATCATCAACCCGAACGCCGTTGCCCTGTGGCCGGACGTAGGTATCCAGAGTACCCACGTCGGGCAGGAAGTTGTTAGCCGGGTCTTCGGCGTAAACACGCACTTCAACAGCATGACCTTTTATCTGCAAGTCTTCCTGTTTAATCATTAGCGGCTTGCCTTCGGCGATGTAAATCATCTGCTGCACCAGATCAACGCCCGTAATCTGCTCTGTTACGGGGTGCTCCACCTGAAGCCGTGTGTTCATTTCCAGAAAATAGAAATCGAGCTTGTCGTTGACGATGAACTCAACGGTACCTGCGCCGTAATAGCCACAGGCACGGGCTACATCCACAGCCGCCCGGCCCATAGCATCCCGGATGGCAGGCGTCAGGATGGATGACGGGGCTTCTTCGACTACTTTCTGGTGTCGACGCTGTACCGAACATTCACGCTCGAACAGGTGAATAATAGTACCGTGCTGATCACCCAGTACCTGAATCTCGACATGCCGGGGCGAGGTAACGTATTTCTCTACAAACACTGATCCATCGCCAAAGGCGGATATGGCTTCGCTCACGGCGCGGTCCATCTGCTCGTCAAAGTCAGCTTCGGCCTCTACCACGCGCATACCCTTGCCGCCCCCGCCCGCCGAGGCTTTAATCAGGATGGGGTAGCCGATCTGGCTAGCTGTTACTTTAGCTGCCTGCCGATCCGTAATTGCGTCGGGTGTGCCGGGAACCATTGGAATGTTATAAGCCGACACGGCAGCTTTCGCGCCGAGTTTGCTGCCCATGATCTCGATTGCTTCGGGCGAGGGGCCAACGAAAATAAGACCGGCCTCACGCACCTGCCGGGCGAAATTGGCGTTCTCCGACAGAAATCCGTAGCCCGGATGAATGGCATCAACGTTTAGCTGTTTACAGACATCAATAATCACGTCGCCCCGCAGGTACGACTCCGCCGAGGGGGCTGGTCCTACACAGACAGCTTCGTCGGCATAACGAACGTGCAGGCTGTTCCGGTCCGCTTCTGAGTAAATGGCTACGGTTCTAATGCCCATTTCGCGGGCAGTGCGCATGATGCGCAGGGCAATTTCACCCCGGTTAGCAACGAGCAGTTTTTTAATGGCTGGCATATAAATCAGTTGACGTTGGCCCGACAGGCAACAGCGTTTGAGTGGTTAAGTTTAAACAGAAATGCGTTTTCTTACTTGATGAGCACCAATCCGGCAGGGGTTTATGTGTCAGTCCTCGTTGGCAAAGTAAGCCAAATAGCGGGTACGCGCCACCAAAACGAATTTCAGGGTGCAATTTGGCGTAAGGAAACATTTGACGTAATTTTGTACTTATTGCTTTAAAAACAGGGGTTTACGCCCGTTAAATACGATATAAAGTGGATTTATTTGAGAAATTGCGCACCAACCTCGGCCCCATAGGGTCGCACTCTCAGGAGACAAACGGACACCATTACTTCGCTTTTCCGAAGCTGGAAGGTGAACTTGGACCCCGAATGAGATTCCAGGGAAAAGACGTATTGAACTGGAGCCTCAATAACTATCTCGGCCTGGCCAATCACCCCGACGTACGCCAAATCGATGCTGAAGCCGCTCAGCAGTGGGGCCTGGCCTATCCGATGGGGGCCCGGATGATGTCGGGAAACAGTGATCTCCACGAGCAGTTGGAAGGGCAACTGGCGCAGTTTGTCGGTAAAGAAGACTCATTTCTGCTGAACTATGGCTATCAGGGGGTGATGTCGGCCATTGAAACTATTGTCGATCACCGCGATGTGATTGTCTACGATGCCGAGTGCCATGCCTGTTTGATCGATGGCATCCGGCTGCACAAGGCCAAGATGGGCGAATATTACAAATTCAACCACAATGACATGGCTTCGCTGGAGAAGAACCTGCAGCGGGCTACCAAAAAAGCCGCTGAAAAAGGCGGCAGCATTCTGGTCGTTACTGAAGGCGTATTCGGTATGTCGGGTAAAGTGGGCAGTCTGGACGAAATCGTCAAGCTGAAAGATACCTATCAGTTTCGTCTGCTGGTTGATGATGCACACGGCTTCGGCACAATGGGCGAAACCGGTGCAGGTGTCGGCGAAATGCTCGGCTGCCAGGACGGTATCGACCTGTATTTCTCAACGTTTGCCAAGTCGATGGCCGCTATCGGTGCTTTTATTGCCGGTGATCACGACATCATCATGTACCTCAAGTACAATATGCGTTCGCAAACGTATGCCAAAGCGCTGCCAATGCCCTACGTGGTAGGTGCTATGAAGCGGCTGGAGTTAATTAAAACGCAGCCTGAACTGCGGGCAAAACTCTGGGAGAATGTAAAAGCCTTACAGGACGGTCTGCGCGCGCGTGGTTTCGACATTGGTGATACTACTTCGCCGGTGACGCCGGTGCTGCTGCAAAGTGAGGGCGGAGTGTCAGAAGCAACAGCGCTGGTACGCGATCTGCGGGCCAATAAAGGGATTTTCTGTTCGATTGTCGTATACCCAGTGGTGCCCAAAGGCGTGGTTATGTTAAGGATCATTCCGACGGCTTCGCATACGCTGGAAGATGTGCAGTACACACTCGAAGCTTTCACGGAAGTAGCTGCCAAACTGCAAAAAGGTCTCTACCGTGCTGTAAATGGCCATAGCACCGATGGAGAACTAAAAGCTGCTCAAACGGAGACTGCCGCAGAATAACCTTAGGGGTCATATTTTGTATTTTTTGTAGATTTTTTTGTCACCCTTATTGCACTCTGTATCCGAATAGCTATATTTCCAGCGAAAACCGCGTTTTTAGCAGTTTTAGGGCATTTTTCACACTCCAAACCCCCGTTCGTATCGCTATGACACGCTTTGAGGAAGTAAAAAATCTGGTTATGTCACTGGAAGGTGATTTCGAGAAATTCTACGAAAAAGAGAACCAGGCAGCTGGCACCCGCGTCCGTAAAGGAATGCAGGACCTGAAAACACTGGCGCAGGACATCCGCTCGGAAGTACAGGACAAAAAGAACGAAGCTGCCAGCAAGGCATAATCGTTTTTACCAAAACGCCAACGCCCGCACAGATTCGCTCTGTGCGGGCGTTGCTGTATCCGGGCGTTAGATTTTCTCCCGATGCATCAGCGTAGCCATACCCCGCGTGGTAACCTTACCCGTCTGCGCGTCGCGTAGTTCGCCCAGGATTTCAGCGGTATGTTTGTCGGCATTGATCGACTTAACGGTGAATACTGCTTCGTAATCCGTGTCGACAAACATTGGGCGCAAAAACTCCAGCGTCTGTCCGAGGTAAACCGACCCATAACCCGGAAACTCGGTGCCCAGCACTTTAGTGAAAATACTGGCACCCAGCATGCCGTGAATAATGGGGCGTTTAAAAGGCGTGGTTGCTGCGTATTCGGCATCAATATGCAGCGGATTGTTATCGCCCGTTACGCGGGCGAAGTCCTCGACATCAGACTGTGAAAAGCGAAAAGCGTGCTGGTGCGTGGCACCTGTTTCAAAAGGTTGCATAAACGTAGTTTGTAGTTTGTCGTTCGTGGTTTCCTCGGCGAAGCCAACCACGAACGACAAACCTGTTTCAACTCGAATGGTCGCTGACGATAATCCAGCGATTATTGATTTTACGCCACAGCAGCGAGAAATGGCCGGCAGCATCGCCTATTTTGGGCCGGGTCAGATGCCAGCCTCCAATTACGTAGGCCATGTTCCGGGCCGGAAAATCCAACTGTAAAATATCAAATTTCAGCGTACCCATCGACGCCCGGTCGGGGTAACGTTTCCTGTAATTAGCCAGCGTTTCCATGTAACCGTAGGTAACACCCGCTTTACCAACAAAGGTCAGCGAATCTGATTTCCAATAGCCGTTCATGAACCGGTCTACCCGTCCGGCGTTCCAGTCAGTGGTTTGCCGTTTAAGGGTTTCCAGAATGGCTTTACGATCGGCGGGTGATTGGGCCAGCGTCGGTACAACCAGTAAAACGGCCCAAACTAGGAGAGAACAGCGGAGTGCCTTCATTTTATACCGAACTTTACAGGAGATAATCGGCTCGTTGCCAGGGATAGCCTAATTGATCAGCTTTTTGCTGAAATCGTAACCAACGGCTATCAATTTCAACAGCAGCGCTCGATCTGACATCAAAAATATGAAATGGCTTCGCGAATTTTATGAAAATTATAAACCGTATATCTTTTCTGACGGTTGGTATTACATATTCATCGTTGTCTTTATTCTGATCCTCTTTATTTTTTTCTCCTGATTCGTGGCGAAACCAGACCTGCTGGCGATTATCAACCCGCATTCGGGTACGCAGTCTATTGGCCGCAAACAGCAATTGAGAGAACAGTTGCTGCGTCGGGCAGAAGCTGCCGGTTACACGCCTGAGGTGGCACTAACTACCGGCCCCGGACACGCCACTGAACTTGCGCTGACTGCCGCTCGGCAAGGCATCAGCCGCGTGCTGGTTGTGGGTGGCGATGGCTCCATCAACGAAGCTGCCCGGTCACTGCGGCACACCGCTACGGCACTCGGCGTAATCCCCATTGGCTCCGGTAATGGACTGGCCCGTCATCTGAAAATTCCGCTTAACCCCCTCCGGGCAATAGACAGAGCCCTGGCCGGTAAGCCCGTGGTGATTGATAGCGGAGAACTGAATGAATTTCCCTTTTTCTGTACTGCCGGTACCGGATTTGATGCCTACGTAGCGCATGCCTTTGCCAGAGAAAACATGCGGGGGCTGCCGGTGTATATCCGAACGACCTGGCAATCGTTTCAGCAGTATCGTCCGGTGAACTACCTGATCAATGGTCAGGAAAAAGAATTGTATTCGCTGACATTTGCCAATGCAGGCCAGTTTGGCAATAATGTCTGGATTGCTCCATCGGCCAACGTATCTGACGGACGGCTGGATATGTGCCAAGTTCGCCCTTTTCCGAAACCCTTTCTGGGCGTTTTGGGCTGGCAGTTTTTAAATCGAAGCGTAGAAGGGTCACCGTATTGGCATGGTGAGACCATCACGACAGCCACGGTGCAAACGGAAGGCTCTATGCTGATCCACGCTGATGGGGAACCACTGCGGATCGACTCCGGCGTTTGCAAGGTACGGGTGTTACCGGGCAGTTTACTGGTGATTTTATAACCTAACAGAATGAGTAAGAAGAATCGAACTGGAGTCGTATTTTCTACTGACCCCGATTTTCAATATCAGGATAACACCCCAACCGATGTACCAACGCTGCCCCCGGCTCAGCAGAACCTGAAGATCTGGTTAGTTAAACTGGGTGGCAGCAAGGTTGTAACCACCGTGCGCGACTTTGTGGGTACCGATACCGATCTGGCTGATCTGGCCAAACAGCTAAAAGCCGCCTGTAGGGCAGGCGGCTCGGCTAAAGACGGTGAAATTCTAATTCAGGGCGACCACCGCGACAAGGCGCTGGCCTGGCTGACGGGCAAGGGCTATAGAGCTAAAAAGGCCGGTGGTTAAGCTTGTCTCCGCCAGGTAGCACCTATACTGGTCTTTATTTTGTCGACTGACATTGCGAACGTTTCAGCAATGGTTTTTGCATCATTTGCAGTTTTGGAAATAGCAACGATTCATTGGTTACTCAATGCCCCCCATCCAGCGTTTTAGTGGTTTAACGAAGAGCATCAGCACTATCCCGCTGACCAGCGCAAAAAGGGCTACACTCTGAAATAGCCCCGGCATCTGCTGCACATTCTTCTCGTCGAATCCACCGGCGAACAGGCCTGCAATCAGGTTGCCCAAGGACGAGCCAATAAACCAAACGCCCATCAACTGACTGGTGTACCGTTTGGGAGCCAGTTTAGAGAATGCACTCAGCCCCACCGGACTTAAAAACAGCTCCGCAAGCGTAAAAAAGAAGTAAGTCGCTGTCAGGTATAGAGGTGATGTTCGAACGCCGGTCAGAGCCAGTTTTGACGCAAAAACCATGAACACGTAGGCCACCCCCAGCAGTAGTAAACTCGTTGCGAATTTGGCGGGTACCGGAAAATTGATCTTTCGGTTGGCCAGAAATACCCACAACACAGCCAGAACCGGTGAGAAAATGAGAATAAAAGCCGGATTGAGGTTTTGAAACCAACTCGAAGGCATCTGCCAGCCAAAGAGATTGAGGTTGGTGTAGCGGTCGGCGAAAATTTGTAGCGAAGACCCCTGCTGTTCATTGCCCGCCCAATACACGGCTGCTCCCAGAAAAAAGACAAAGAGTACCATTACCCGCTTTCTCTCGACGGCATCCAACCCGCCTGCCAGCAGAATATAGGCAAAGTAACCCAGCGCAACCAGCGAAATAATAGCACCCATCGCCTGGGCTAGCCCAAGCGCGGTAGTCAGGTCCAGCACGTGGGTGAGCTGCAGGATAACCATCAGCCCAACAATACCGGCCAGAAAGAACAATAGCGAGCGATTGCCGGCCGATTTCTGTCCCGTAGCCGGGTCGATCTGCCGGGCCACAAAGTTGCCATGTTCGCCGAGGTAGCGTTTGCCAAATACCTGAAACGTAACGATGCCCAGTGCCATGGCCACCGCAGCCGCACCAAAACCATAATGCCAGCCTACCTTTTGTCCCAGATACCCCACAATGGAAATGCCCAGCAGTGAACCCGTATTGATACCCATGTAGAAAATGGAAAACGCGGCATCTTTACGGGCACCACCTTCGGGGTACAGTTCACCCACCACACTGCTGATATTTGGTTTGAGCATACCCGTTCCCATAGCTACCACCGACAGACCTGCGTAGAACAGCCCTGGTCCGGACGGAATAGCCAGGATAATGTGGCCCAGCATAATCACTATACCACCGTATAAGATGGATTTGCGCTGTCCCAGCAGATTATCGGCAATCCAGCCGCCGGGCAGCGAAAGCAGATAAACCGAAGCCGTGTAAATACCGTAGATAGCAGCCCCTTCTGATTCGTTGAGTCCCATGCCACCCCGCACGGTATCGATCAGGAACAGCAGCAAAATGGCCCGCATACCGTAGTAGCTGAATCGCTCCCACATCTCGGTGAAGAAAAGAACAAACAGGCCAACCGGATGCCCGAAAATAGTGGCGGAGGGAGATGGCTTCGTTACCGTAGGATTCATTTATGAGTGGCTAAAAGGCCTGTTTATGAGGTGATTCGCTGATTTAGCAAAAGAAAGTAAAGGTAAATATACCAACAACGGAGGAATGTACGCGACCTTTAGCCGAGAACACAATGCTTTCTGATACCAAATGAAGCTGCCCCAACTATTCGCCCACCCCGTTATCCCAATTGACTTTCAGATCGATCCGTACCTGATTCTGGATTTCACGGGCACTAATCCTGATCTGGCTACACTTGACCTGACCAACACCGCTACATTTGATGCGTATGTGTTTGGTAAAATTCGCGAGGCTGGAGCCCGTGTCGGCGTAGGTGGCTATCTGGAGCCCCGTGTGATTTACCGGCGAAGTCCCCATTTTCAGCAAACCGACGAGCCGCGTACTATTCACCTGGGTATCGACTTATGGGCACCGGCCGGTACGCTGGTTTCAGCACCACTGGACGGCATTATTCATAGCTTCGCCGATAATGCAGGGTTTGGCGATTACGGCCCGACTATTATTCTGGAACACGACCTGAAGGGGGAGAAATTGTACTCGCTATACGGCCACCTGAGCCGGACGTCGCTTACTGGTCTTTACGAAGGTAAACAAGTGAAAGCGGGGGAGGTCATTGCGGCTATTGGGCCGTTTCCCGAAAATGGAGATTGGCCACCGCATCTCCATTTTCAGTTGATGCGCGATATGATGGGCCGCCGGGGTGATTTTGCCGGGGTCTGTACCTTGTCTGACCGTGCGGTATTTGCCGATCTGTGCCCCGACCCGAATCAGTTGTTACGGATAAATGGGTTGTAGGTTGTAATGTGGTGTCGGGTTCGAGAACCCGACACCACGCTAATTAATCACGCACTGTCCTATTTCATGCTACTCAAATACGTCTTGTTGCCGTTTTTGTTGATGTAGTACTTGCCGCCACGCGGCCCGCTGTACACCACTTCGCCGTTAGGACCCTTACTACTTTTGTCGACGGGAGCTTTGTAGTCGGCAGGCGTCGCTTTTTCTTCTTTCATGGGTTTGGTGGATGATTTAGTCACCTTAGAATCCGTCATCTTCGTGGTCGACGAATTCGACATTTTATCATCCTTCATTCCCGCCGTATTCGCGCTACCAGCTGCTGCAGCATCTCTGGCTGCTTTCTTTTCGGCTTTGGCGGCCCGGGCTGCGGCCATGCGGTCGGTAGCCGGTACGGCATCGCTTGCTGCCTTGGTTTCCATCTTAGCCGCACTTTTAGCCGATTTATCGGCGGCAGCTTCCGCCTTTTTGGTTTCTTTAGCCGCTTTCTTATCTGCCGTTTTAGTGTCCTGAGCAGAAGCCCCAAGGGTAATCAGCATACCAAGAACGAATGAACAGAGGGCGAGGGTCTTTTTCATGGCTTTTGTAGATGTTTAGTAAGCAATATGGCTGAACTTCAGCGCCAAAAATTGCCTTAAATTCACATCTTATCCAATTAAATTGCTATTAAACTGCTGAATTCTTACCAAGCCGGGCGTGTTATAAACGACGCCACATCCGGTATTTTTTGTATATTTGACTCTATTGCCTTATCCCATTCGTCGTTGCCGGAGGGTTAGCGGATTGCTGATAAACGACACCTTTTTACCTCCGTAACGCTACCTATGCCAGTTCCCAACGAAACTCTATCCTACGCCAGCGAAGCGCTGTTCGACTATCAACCGGCTGCCGCTGGCGACCCGTCAGTGCATTCAGCCACGGCTCTTCTGAAACGCTATTACGGTTATGATCAGTTTCGGCCCATGCAGGCTGATATTATCCAGTCTATCCTGAGTGGTCGTGATACGGTGGTGCTCATGCCGACGGGGGGCGGTAAATCCGTCTGTTTTCAGATTCCGGCCCTGATGAAGTCCGGCATCTGTGTGGTCGTTTCGCCGTTGATCGCGCTGATGAAAGATCAGGTTGAAGCATTACTGCTGAATGGTATTCCGGCCGCTTTTCTGAACAGCACCCAAAGTGGCCGCGAGCAGCGTCAGATTGAGGATGATGCCCGGACGGGTAAGCTGAAACTGATTTACGTTTCGCCCGAGAAGCTGACTAGTGAAGCCTTTTTTATCTTCCTGAAACAACTCGATATTTCGCTGTTTGCCATCGACGAAGCGCACTGCATTTCGTCCTGGGGGCATGACTTCCGGCCGGAGTATACTCAGCTTCACGTCCTGAAAACCCATTTTCCCCAGGTACCGGTGATGGCGCTGACGGCAACCGCCGATAAACTAACCCGGCAGGATATTGTAGACCGGATCGGTATGCACGATCCGGCCGTATTTGTGGCCTCGTTTAACCGCGAAAACCTCAGTTTAAAAGTGCTGCCCGGCACCAACCGGCTGCCGCAGATTATTCGGCTGCTGCAACTCAAGCCCGATACATCCGGCATTATCTATTGCCTGAGCCGTAAGTCGTGCGAGTCGCTGGCGGCTAAATTGCAGGAGAAGGGATTTCCGGCGGCTTTCTATCATGCCGGTATGGAAGCATCCGAACGCGCCCGCATCCAGGAGGCTTTCCTGCGCGATGATGTCCGAATCATGTGCGCGACTATTGCCTTCGGGATGGGTATTGACAAGTCGAACGTGCGGTGGGTAATTCATTACAACCTGCCCAAGAACCTGGAAAGCTATTACCAGGAGATCGGTCGGGCCGGCCGCGATGGTGGTAAGTCCGATACGGTGCTTTTTTATAGCTTCGCCGACATTGCTACTTACAAGGATATGCTGTCGCAGAATGCGCCCGCCAATCTGGGGCTGCAACTGGCCAAACTGGAGCGTATTCAGCAATACGCCGAAGCCAATACCTGCCGCCGTCAGATTCTGCTCAGCTATTTCTCGGAAGATCTGCGCGAACCCTGTGGGAACTGTGATGTTTGCCTGAGTCCCCGCGTTACGTTCGATGGCACGGTGCTGGCCCAAAAAGCCCTGTCGGCCATTGCGCGGCTGGAACATATCGGAGCCAAAGTGCCCATGAATATGCTGATTGACGTCCTGCGAGGGTCGCGCAATCAGACCATCGTCATGAACCGCTACGACCAGATCAAAACCTACGGCGCGGGCAAAGACCTGAAGTTTGAGGAGTGGCGCAGTTACCTCCACCAGCTCATCAACATCGGTGTGATCGAGATTGCCTACGACGAGCATTACGCCCTGCGCCGGGGTATCCTGGCCAATGATGTGCTGTTTAACGGGCGGGTGATTAACCTGGTGCGACCCGACGATGCACCCAAACCGGTGGTGGAAAAAACCCGCGTCAAGGCCGAGCCCAACCGCGACGAACTGTTCGAGGTACTGCGGGCCCTGCGCAAGCGGATTGCCGACGAGCAGAATGTGCCGCCCTACGTGGTCTTTACCGATTCGACGCTGGAGGACATGGCCAAACAACGGCCAACCACGCCCGACGGTCTGCGTAATGTGAGCGGAGTGGGCGAGCGAAAGCTGATGCTCTTTGGCAAACGCTTTCTGGAAGCCATTGTACAGCACGTAATGGGTCGGGTGAGCAACGGCGAAAAACCACGTGGTTCCACCCAACTGCTCACCCTGGATTTGTACAACAAGGGCATGAGCCTGGACGAGATGGCCGCCGAACGAACCCTGTCGTCCAGTACCATTATCAGCCATCTGGTGCAGCTTCAGCAGTCGGGCTATGAGGTAGACATGCACACGCTGATTACCCCCGCCGAGCAGGCTGAAATCGAAGCGGCCATTGCCGTTGTGGGTATTGCCGAAGGGCAGACGAAGCCCATTTATGAGTACCTGAACGGGCGGTACGATTATGGCCGGATACGACTCGTAATTGCACTTTTAGGCGCATAATCGCCTGTTTCGGGGCGGGCCGTTGGATAATTGGTAGACGTATGATTTGGTAAGATACTCGTAATCAACTAACTTCGTAAGAGTGCCTTTAAACAGGCATGGGAAAGGCGGGCCAAAAGCCCGCCTTTATGTTCCACAACAAATACGAACGTTTTGATTAAAGAAGTCGGATTATCACTGCTCATGGCTGCCCTGAAACCGGGCATCGCACTGGCAGGCTGGTTGCCAGCCCCTACTGCCGATACCAGTCGAACGCTTTCTTTTGGCGATGCCCTCAACACGCCAAAACTGCTCAACGGCGATACGCTACAAACGGTTGACCCCGTATCATTTTGTGGCGAAACCGTTCCGATTACACAAACTTCTGTACTGCGCCGGTGGCGGCAAACGCTCATGGCGCAGAGTAATCAGGAAGAATGCCTGTTTAACATTCGCAAACGGGCGGCTCATTTTTTTCCCATCATCGAGCCCATTCTTCGCCGGTACAACATCCCCAGTGATTTCAAGTTTCTTCCCATCGCCGAAAGCGAGTTCATTAATGATTGTGTGTCACCGAGGGGCGCTTCGGGGTATTGGCAGCTGATGCCCGGCACCGCCCGCGAATTGGGACTGAGCGTAGGGGGGGATAACGACGAGCGGTACGATCTGCCAAAGGCAACCGTTGCCGTGTGTAAACACCTCCGGGATCTCTACAAACACCTCGGCTCCTGGACACTGGTTGCAGCTGCTTACAATGGCGGTATCAATCAGATTCAGGCGCGGATGCGGCAGCAAAGTCAGCGTAGCTACTACAACCTGCGGTTGTACCGCGAAACCAGTTATTACCTGTTTCGGGTGCTGGCTTACAAAGAACTGCTGACCAACCCGCGCCGGTACAAAAAAATTCTCTCGTCCAACGCGCTGGCCAACCTGACCCGGCCCTTGCCCCGCTGGAACAAGACGGTCAAACCGGGTTCTGCGCAACCCGTCGAAGCAGTGCTGGCGTCCGTTGCTGAAACAAATCCCACCTGGGGGCCGCGCGTTGACCGCACCGTGCTGGACACGCCTTCCGTTACCCAACAGTGGCTGGAGAAGATTATCGCCGGACTGGAAAATCCAACCGGTCTGGACAGCCGCCATGCTGGATTTCCGTTTAATGAACTCATGGGGATTGTCGTCCTGCGTTTCAAACGGCCCCGCTTCCTGCGTAAAAAGCCCGGCACTGGCCGTCGGCTGATGCACCTCTGGGAATGGGTGTAGCGTAAATCAGAAACGTTTTAATTTTATTTCTGTACAAATCAGAACTCAGTCAGTCTTTGGCGTCTAATTTGCAGCCAGTGTAGTTGTTTTTAGCCGTAACATGAACGTACTGATAGTGAGGTTGGCTGTGGCCTGTTGGATTTGTATGGGCATGTCGTTTCGAGCAGGCGACAGTTTGAGTGGCACCGGTCCCGGTAAGGGACTGATAGCCGTGACCGGACTGCCGCCTGTTTACTTTTGTGGTGAATCTGTACCGGTGCACGAAGGGGTTGTAGCCCGTCGCTTAGTATCGGCGCTGGTACAGAACGTAGATCAAACACGGACCCTGTACCGTATCCGGCAACGGGCGTCTGCATTTTTTCCGGTGATTGAGCCGGTACTGGCCCGGTATAACATTCCCCCCGATTTTAAATACCTTCCTTTAGTGGAAAGCGCACTACTGGGCGCGGCTACATCGCCACGGGGCGCGGCTGGTTACTGGCAGTTTATGCCCGGAACCGCCCGTGAACTGGGGCTGCGCGTGGATAGTAAACACGACGACCGGCGGAATTTGTTAAAATCGACCGACGCAGCCTGTCGGTACCTGCGGTATCTCTATGACCGGCTTGGCTCCTGGACGCTGGCGGCAGCAGCTTATAACAATGGCATTGGCCGCTTACTGGGCAGTATCCGGCGGCAACAGCAGCGGGACTATTATTACCTCCGCCTTAACGCCGAAACAGGTAAATACCTTTACCGGATTCTGGCCTTCAAAGAACTTTTCGACAACTATCGTTCCTACGGGAACTACCTGCCCGAAACCGTACTGGCGAGTCTGCGTGATCCGCTTCGGCCGGAATCGGCAGGTCAGTCTGACGACATTCTACTTTCCGAATCGTTTGTTGACGAAGTGACGGAAGCCGCTGTCAGCCAGCCAACCGATGCCAAAGCTGTTGTTGCTGCGGATGAAATTCCATTGCCAAATGCGGCTGATGTGTTCCGGGGAGGCATCAAAGCCCGGTTAACCGAAGGGGGTAGTCTGCAGCGTGGTCAGGTCTGGGTATTTGACCTTACCCGCACTGCCATTGCCGACAGCCGGACTGTAGCGGAGGGTGACCGGCTTTACGCTATCGTGGAGGATATCGATCTCAAAAACGGGCGTCTTTACCTGCGGGCCGAAAAACTGTTTTCTCCCACTGACCGCGCTACGTACAATCTGGCTTTAGGGGCTGTCGATGCGTCAACGGGGCGTATTGGTATCAAAATACCCGACGTGGATCAGGTGAAAGCGGGCTGGATTCTGACCTGGAAAGTGTTGTAGGCCGAACAGAAGCACTCGGTTTTACGTTGGTTGACAGACTATCCAGAACTTTATTTTGATTCGTAACGCATTCTTTCTTAAGGGCTTTCTTTTTCTTCTGACGGGTCTATTCGCCATCTCCGCTGTGGCTCAGGTACCTGAAAAGCCAGCCAGGGCAGCCCGGCCCCTGCCTAAATCGTCAGGCAAGGTTCGTCCGGTTACTAGGGGGGCGGGAGCCATACATTTTTGCGGAGAAGTGGTACCTACAGAGCAGGCTTCGGTTTCGCAAAAGCTGGCCAGCGCTTTAATGGGCAGCAGTGGGTACGCCCGGCACCTGGAGGCTCTCCGGCAACGGTCGGCCCCGTATTTTGCCCAGATTGACCCAATCCTGCGCAAGTATAATATCCCGGCCGATTTTCGCTACCTGCCTATTGTTGAGAGCGATTGGAAAGCAACTGCCGTATCGTCGGCGGGGGCGGTGGGCTACTGGCAGTTTATGGACCAAACGGCCCTGGACATGGGTCTGAAAATCACACCCGAACTGGATGAACGGCAGGATTTACGGAAGTCAACCGATGCGGCCTGTCGGTATCTGAAGGTACTCTACCGCAATCTGGGCTCATGGACGCTGGTAGCGGCTGCCTACAATGGTGGGGTGGGTATGATTCAGCGCAAAATGGTCCGGCAGGGGCAGCGCGATTACTACCAATTGATCCTTAACGAAGAAACCAGCTATTACCTGTATCGTATTGTGGCCATTAAAGAATTGTTCACGAATCCGGCCCGCTACGCCGGTTTAGCCGCCGGGCCAATGGCCTTTCTGGATAACCCCTACGAACGCGAACGTGAACAGGCCCGGCGCATGGGCTGGCTCAACGATCAGGATACGGAGCCGGTAGGTGTGCTGATCGAATCATCTAAACCGTCTGCGGGCAGCGAAGCCCAGCTTATGGATAGCCTGCTGGTGAATATGCTGAAAACGAGACCGGCAATGGCACCGATATTTACCGGCGATGTTGAAGCTCGGCTGCTGAAAGCCGGTTCACTGAAAATGGGCCAAAGCTGGGCGTTTGTAATGACCCGGGACGCTCAGGTTGAGGATAACGACCTCAAAGCCGGGGATGCTCTCTATGCTGTTGTGGATGATGTCGATGACCGGGGTACTATCTACTTTCGGGCGACAAAAGCCATCTCGGCGGCCACAAAAGAGGTAGTTCTTTTACAACTGACCGCCATGAACCCGGCTACCGGTTTATCCGGCGTTCCGCTGCCTAAAGTCGTTAAGCCGGGTTGGCTTGTGCAGTTTAAACTGTAATTAATGTGGTGTCGGGTTTGAGAACCCGACACCACATTAAACTCTGATGGCCAGTTATGCCGTATCTTGACGATACGGCGTAACTACTGAGTGGCTCATCCTACACCTTCTTCAATCCCTGTTGATACGCTTCCAGCACCCGTTGCCGCGCGAAGGTGTGCTCCACAATGGGTTTAGCGTAAGTCAGACTGTTGAACTCCGGCACCCACTTCCGAATGTATTCGCCTTTGGGATCGAACTTCTGAGCTTGTAGGGTAGGATTGAAGACCCGAAAATAAGGAGCCGCATCAGTACCGGACCCCGCTGCCCATTGCCAGCCGCCGTTGTTGGCCGATAGGTCATAATCGCGCAGTTTTTTGCCAAAATAAGCCTCGCCCCACCGCCAGTCGATAAGCAGGTGCTTCACGCAGAAACTGGCCGTTACCATGCGGACGCGGTTGTGCATCCAGCCGGTTTCGTTCAGTTGCCGCATCCCCGCGTCAACCAGCGGGTAACCCGTTTGCCCCAGACACCACTTCTCGAACTCGTCCTCGTTGTTGCGCCATCGGATGTTGTCATACTCGCGCCGGAACGCGTGATGCTCTACATGCGGGAAGTGTTCGAGTACCTGAAAGTAAAAATCCCGCCAGGCCAGTTCTTTTAAAAATGTGTCGCTGCTGGCCCGCGCCTGACGAGCCAGATCGCGAATGCTGATCGTGCCAAACCGCAGGTGAATACCCAATTCGCTGGTACCGGTTCGGGCCGGGAAGTCACGCATTTCCTGATACGTCTTCAGCAATGCATCGTCGACAACCGGTTTCGGGAACGCTTCGCCCAGGGGTTCAAAACCCATCTCGGCCAGCGTCGGAATACCTTGTGGACTCGTTTTATAAAAGTGGTTGAAGTACTGCTCTGTCGGGTACGATTTCAACTGAAACGGGTCTTCCAGTTTACTGAGCCAATTTTTGCTATAGGGCGTAAAGACGGTGTAAGCCCCACCGCCACCACTCCGAACCTCGTCGCGGTCGAGTAGCGTCGTGTCTTTGTAACTGCCGTTAAACCCGATGCCGTGTTCGGCCAGCATTCCGGCTACGGCACGGTCGCGGAGTTTAGCGTACGTTTCGTAGTCGTAGTTGGTGTATACTTCGGCAATGTCGAACTCCTGAAGCAGGTCTTTAAAGACGTCAACTGGCCGACCATAACGGGCCAGAATTGTCGATGCCATGCCGGTCAACTGTTCCTGTAAACCGAGTACCTGATTATGAATAAACTCCACGCGCCGGTCGCGTTTATCGTCCAACTGATCGAGGATATCGCGGTCATAGATAAACAGCACAAGCACGGGATAGCCGGATTTAAGCGCGTAATACAGGGCGGCATTATCATGAAGCCGCATATCGCGACGGAGCCAGCAGATGGAAATAGGTTGGGAGGTAGGGGTACTCATTCAGGTGTAACGGGTTTAAATGGACAGGTCGTCAACAGAACGACTAAGGCGGATGTTTGCTAAACCATCTCCAAATTGGGTTGCAACCGCTTCCGCAGCCAGTACAGATCAAAGCCCGGTGCCCAATAATCGAATTGTGTCTCAATGAGCGCATAGCCATTCTTCTCAAAAAACCGGTAAGCCACCTGCGACGACCGGGCATCCACTGTGGTTACCCCCGGCAGCGTTCGTAATTCGGCTTCGATGGTGGTCAATATAAAGGTGCCAAACCCCCGGTTTTGCTGGGCTGAGTCGGCAAAAATCCAGCAGATTCGGGCAATGTCGGGCGTATTGGTCAGCAGCGCGTAGCCACACGCACCAATGAGTTGCCCATCAAGTTCCACCACGTAATAGGGCCCGGGTAGATTGGCCAGAAACGCATCAAAATCCGCGATTTCATCGTCGGCGAACGACTGCGGGACGTTTCGGCGGAAGATGGCCAGCAGTGAGTCGTGGTCGGGAGTGGTATACGGGCGGTACGAAAAAGGCATGGCTTGGCAGAGTTAGTCCATAAAAGTATCAGACAATTTCCTGAGCGGGCGCTACGCGTCCCGCACTTAAGTCGCCCGCTCATAAATAAGTCATTTGGGGGCTAAAATGCAGAGTATTATACCGCCCGATACCGCCAACGATGAATAGTTGACAAAACGGTCATTGTTGCCTTTAACCGGTAAATAAAACTTTGGCAATCAGTAGTTTATGGTATAATGACTGTCGGGTATATTCGTAGAATCGGTTCACGTTTGCAAATAAAGTGCACATATGGAAAATGCACAGGAAGTGAGGAAGGAAACGGCTCAAAAACTGGAAAAAGGTATTCGGGAAGAAATACGTGAAGGTTTCCGTAAGGTGTTGGAAAGCTATCAGCAAATGTTTCGGGCAATGATCATGCTATTTATAGTCTTACTACTGATTGTTGGTTTGCTGGAATATTTTCGCCGGGTATGGAAGGATAATTTTGAATTACAGATACCCGGTACAAACGGAGCAATTGTCTTACATTCTTCGTCAATCGCCACTAACAATGAGTTTAAGAGTGCCGTTTTTGTGGTGCCTGCTTCTAAATGCTGGGTAAATACGGAATTGGAAATAAAACCCGGTGAGCGGGTTCGTATTCAGGCTTCGGGACAGGTGCATCTGGCTGAAAAACTAATTGAACAGGAAAAAGTGCCCGTCGTAAATTGGGACACGCCCGCCGGTTCACCCTATATTGAACTTGACGGAATTGATCGTAGTTCGCTGCTGGTTTGTCAGTATTATGACGATGCAAATGATAATTTATTGATTGGAAACCTGGTTGGTTATTTTCTGCCCGTTAGTGATGTTAAAGGCCCTATGGCGCCATCTGCTCATAATCCACGTCCTCACGCTAATGGTGGTGTGTTTCATATCGGTAATCAGATTGATAAGCCCAATGCTACCGGAAAAACAGTTACGCTTTGGTTGTGTGTAAACGATCTTGTATTAAACGGTAGCAAACAGGCACAGACTGCGTATTTAGGCGACTCGGCTTATTTTGTTAAAAATTTTATAGATAAGGCCCAACGAGAAGATGTAATTACTGACGCAGGTCATTTATCACGTCAAGCCAGAAAACAGTGGTTAAACAGAAAAAATGAATGGCCACGCATTAACAACAAAAGTATCTGGGATTTGTATTACTATGATAATATCGGAATGTATTTAGTTACGATTGAAAAGTACACAAATTGAAAGCAGTAAGGTCGATTTATAGAGTTAAATGTCTATTCAGATTATGACCTGTCTACAGCAAACCTCCTCTGGAAAGATAAATAAAACAGCGTTTTAATGCACACAATCGCCGAAAGAAAGGGTTTCGGGCCTAATTTGCGGCTTTCATCGCAAACCTTGTCTCTATGCGCAAACTCGTACTGGCTTTTTGCTTTCTACTTCTTATTTGTTTGGCAAAGGCGCAACCTGCCGCAACGCAACCAACTCCGGCCAACCCGCCATCCATCGCCACTTTCACCGCCAGTATGGAGAAACGGCCCGGTTTCCTCACCTTTTATTACGACCCAAAAAAAGGAAAAATCTGGCTCGAAATTGACCGGTTCGATACGGAATTACTCTATTACCCCACGCTGGCGCAGGGCGTTGGCTCCAACGATATTGGACTGGACCGGGGCCGACTCGGGCAGGAGCACATTGTTAAATTCGTGCGCTCCGGGCCGAGGGTGCTCATGATCGAACCGAATTACAGTTACCGCGCCCTGAGCCGCGATTCGCTGGAGCGTCGGGCCGTAGAGGAGTCATTCGCGCAATCGGTTCATGCCGGGTTTGATATAGTGGCGGAGGCAGACGGTCGGGTACTGGTCGACCTGACGCCCTTTCTGATGCAGGACGCTGCGGGCGCTATCCCGGCCATTTCGCAGACCCGGCAGGGAAGCTATAAAATCGACCCGATGCGGTGCGCACTGTACCTGCCTCACACGAAAGCGTTTCCGCAGAATACCGAATTTGAGGCCACCATCACCATCACCGGCGATAATCCGGGGCAGTACCTCCGGCAGGTTGTGCCGACGCCGACGGCCGTTACCATGCGGCAACATCATTCCTTTGTTCAGTTGCCGGATAACAACTACAAACCCCGCCTGTTCGATCCACGGGCCGGTTTAGGCGCTATCGACTTCTTTGATTACGCATCGCCCGTTGGCGAGCCGATCACCAAACGGTACATCACGCGGCACCGGTTGCAGAAGAAAGACCCGTCGGCCGCCGTCAGCGAAGCCGTTAAGCCGATTATCTACTACATGGACCCCGGTGCGCCCGAACCCATCCGGTCGGCGCTGATTGAGGGAACGTCGTGGTGGAATCAGGCCTTTGAAGCGGCTGGGTATAAAAACGCTTTTCAGGTGAAGTTACTCCCGCCCGATGCTGACCCGATGGACGTGCGATACAACCTGATTCAGTGGGTGCATCGCTCCACGCGGGGCTGGTCGTACGGAGCCAGCATCACCGATCCGCGCACGGGCGAAATCATCAAAGGCAAGGTTACACTGGGGTCGCTGCGGGTGCGGCAGGATTATCTGATTGCGCAGGGGCTGGTTGGGAATTTCACCGCTATGGCCGCCGATACCGCTGACCTGATGAAGATGTCCATCGAACGGCTTCGGCAACTGGCCGCGCACGAGGTGGGCCATACGCTGGGACTGCCCCATAACTACATTGCGAGCACCAACAACCGGGCGTCGGTGATGGATTATCCACATCCGCAGGTTGATATTGTGGATAACAACAAGCTGAGTCTGGCTAACGCCTACGCCAAAAACATCGGCGACTGGGATAAAGTGGCCATTAACTTCGCTTACCGTGAGTTTCCCGCCGGGACGGATGAGAAAGCCGAACTCGATAAAATTATTTCCGGCTACCTGCAAAAAGGCCTGAAGTTTCTGAGCGATCAGGACGCTCGTCCCGAAGGCAGCGCCCACCCTAAAACCCACCTGTGGGATAGTGGTCCTGATGCCGCCGATGAATTAAGCCGTGTCATGAAAATCCGGCGCATTGCGCTTGATAACTTCTCCGACGCTAAAATTCCAATGGGAATGCCAATGGCCAATCTGGAAGAAGTGCTGGTGCCGATGTATATGTTCCACCGCTACCAGGTCGAAGCCGCCGTTAAGCTCATTGGCGGGCAGGATTACAGCTATGCGCTGCGGGGTGATGGACAGGTAGTTGCCAAAGCCGTTTCGGCGGAAGAGCAGCAAAAGGCATTGGACGAGGTATTAAACACACTTTCACCGGCACAGCTGGCTGTGAACCCCAAAATTCTGGTGCTGATTCCGCCCCGGGCGTTTGGTATACCCGCTAATCCGCGGGAGACCTTCAAACGGCATACGGGTATTACCTTCGACCCGATGGGGCCACCCGAAGCCGCCGTGGGTATGACGTTACGGCTGCTCCTGAACCCGGAGCGCTGCGCCCGGCTGGTGCAGCAACCGCTGGTCTGGGGCGGTAATCTGCTGAGTCTGGACCAGGTAATAGCCAGGCTCATTGAGACAACCTTTGGTGATAAACAAGTCTATAAGCAACGCCGGACAAAGGCCACTACCGAGAATCAGATTCGGCAGATGACACAGCAAAAAGTGCTGGAGCACCTGATTCAACTGGCTGCGGGGAAAGATAATGATGGAACCGTGCGGGCTGCGGCTCACAAGGCGGTCATGAAAATCAAGAAGACGTATGCCCGTGAGCAGGTTAATGCCATCGGTTATCCGCACGAGTATCCCGACTTCCTGTACTGGATGATTCAGCAGTATGAATCGAACCCCGACATGGCCGTTTCTACTGTACCCTTAGTCGCGCCCGACGGTGCGCCCATCGATCCGGGGCAGGAGTGGCTGGAGCCGGAATGTGGTTTTAACTGATCAATGCGGAGTAAGTGGTTATACTATTAACCACTTACTCCTTTGCCACTTGGTCCTTACTCCTTGAAACTGTTTTATACCGTTTTGCTGACCCGCGTTAGCCGGATATTTTTTGGTTCGTTAAAAATCAGCGGTACATCTTCAACTACTACATTACTGGCATCGAGTCCGTAGGCAGAGTCTTCGCGCAGGGCAGCCAGTTTTTTAATCCAGAAGTAGCTGTTCATGATAAATTTGCGGCCCAGCGGCAGGTCGTTTTCGTACGACATAAAGTTCTGAAAGAGAACAAACCGGAAGTCGCCCGTCACGTTGTTACGGTTCAGCGATACGTAGCGGCTCGTTACCTCGACTTCGTGGTTTTTGACCATTTCCTGTACCACCAGCCGGAACAGCAGATTCAGCCGGGGTTCGATGCGGAAGCCGAGGTAAAACGTGATGAAGTAAACGTCTTCTTTGGCCAGAGTCTCTACCTTATACCGCATGGCATACGGCTCGTCCTCCACGCAAACGTGCAGAAACCAGTAAACGTCAGCGCGTTTGGGCGAGCGGTTCAGAATCGAATAGATCGTTTCAGTTTCAATCTTTGACGTATCCTCCGACGCGGTCAGATACACTAAATTGGTGGCGTATTTAGGCAGCGACTCGTCGTTGCTGATTTCCTTCAGCATATCCAGAAACGGCGGTAGTGCCTCAAATTCCACAAATTCACGCTTGAGTTCTTTGCCCCGGTACCAGATCAGCATCACCCCAATTAAGATAAGGCCCAGGCTCACCGAAATCCAGCCACCTTCTTCAAACTTGACCAGATTGGCGACCAGAAACGACGTTTCAATGCTCAGAAACAATAGCGTAACGGCCAGCGTCAATACCGGATTAACCTTGCGCATGTGCAGCCAGGCACTCATCAGCACGGTCGACATCAGCATCGTCAGGGTAACCGCCAGCCCAAAAGCGGCCTCCATATTGCTCGATTCGCGGAAGTAGAGGACCACGCCGATGCAGCCCGTCATCAGCAGCCAGTTGATCTGCGGAATGTAGAGCTGCCCCCGGAAAGCGGTGGGGTAAATCACGCGCTGACGCGGCCAGAAATTAAGACGCATAGCCTCCCCGATGAGCGTAAATGACCCACTGATGAGCGCCTGACTCGCGATGATGGTTGCCAGCGTAGCAATCCCGATGGCAAAGACCAGAATCGACGGCGGAATAATCTGGTAGAACGAACTGGTCGCGCCCATTGTCCGGCCCAAATGCTGCATTAGGTAGGCTGTTTGCCCGGCATAGGAGAGGAGCAGCATCAACTTCACAAAGGCCCAGCTAACGCGAATGTTACCCCGCCCGCAGTGCCCCATATCAGAATAAAGGGCTTCGGCACCGGTTGTGCAGAGGAACACCCCACCCAGCAGCCAGAAACTACCCGGATAATCGCGCAGTAACACCACGATGTGCCAGGGGTTCAATGCCCGCAGCACGGCTGGATGCTGCACCAGCGACAAGGTACCCATAATACCGATAAACGTAAACCAGACCACCATAATCGGCCCGAATAACCGACCCAGCCACTGCGTACCAAACTGCTGCGTGATGAACAGCAGCACCAGAATACCGATGACAATGGGTACGGTGTCGAGTTTTGGGTAGTAAATCAGTAAGCCTTCAATCGCCGACGATACCGAGATGGGAGGGGTGATAATGCCATCAGCCAGCAGAAAGCAGCCACCCACAATGGCCGGGTACATCATCCAGGGACGAGCGTGTTTACGAATCAGGGTATAGAGCGAAAAAATGCCGCCTTCGCCCTTGTTATCGGCGTTCAGGGTAATGATCACATACTTCAGTGTTGTCTGAAAGGTCAGCGTCCAGAACACCGCTGATAACGAACCCAGTACCAGCGTTTCGGTCAGAATACGGGAGCCGAAAATGGCCTTGAATGTATATAGAGGAGAGGTGCCAATGTCGCCGAAAACGATGCCAATAGCGATTAAGAGGCCCGCTGGCGATACTTTATTAAGGTCTGTATGATTAGGTTGGCTCATGAACGTGAATTTGCCGAATTGAACACCAGGGGCGGTTTGTTTGCCGGAGCAGGCGTAGTGCTGAAGTGAAGATACTGGAATTGGTTTAGACAAACGCATAAAAAAGCCCCATTCATTATCAGAACGGGGCTTTTTTGCGAAATAGGGTTGATTTATAGACCCAGGTCCAGCGTCTTCAACACATCATTCATGTTCCGAACGGCATCGGCAGACTTGGCGAAAGCGGCTTTCTCCTCGTCGTTCAACTCAAAGTCGATAATAGACTCCCAACCATCTTTGCCAATTACAACCGGAACACCGAGACAAATGTCCGACTGGCCGTATTCGCCTTCCAAAGCCACACAGCAGGGGAACACGTGCTTCTGATTGCGGACAATGCTTTCTACCAGTGTGGCTACGGCCGCACCCGGTGCGTACCAGGCTGAGGTACCAATCAGCTTCGTCAGGGTAGCGCCCCCCACCATGGTATCGGCGGCTACCTGCTGCAACTGGTCAGCCGACAGAAACTGGCTCACCGGCACACCCGAACGGGTAGCCAGGCGTGTCAGCGGAATCATGGTTGTGTCGCCATGACCGCCCACTACCGTACCCTGCAAATCCGTTGGGGGAACATCCATCGCCAGCGACAGGTACGTTTTAAACCGGGCCGAATCCAGGATACCGCCCAGTCCGATCACTCGGTTTTTGGGCAGGCCCGACGCTTTCAGAGCCAGGTAGGTCATTGTATCCATTGGGTTGGACACGATGATGAAAATCGCGTTGGGTGAATGCTGAAGAATGCTTTGCACAACACCTTTCACAATATTGGCGTTGGTACCGATCAAATCTTCGCGGGTCATACCGGGTTTACGGGGAATACCCGACGTAATCACGACGACATCTGAACCTGCCGTTTTTGCGTAATCATTCGTAGAACCGACAATTTTAGTGTCGAACCCATTGAGCGTTGCCGTTTGAAACATATCCAGGGCTTTACCTTCGCTGAGTCCTTCTTTAATGTCTAACAGAACGACTTCTTCAGCCAATTCCCGGCGTACAATGTTGTCGGCGGAGGTAGCACCAACGGCTCCGGCACCCACTACGGTAATTTTCATAAACAGCTATTGTGTTAAGGTGAAACTGAAATCAGGAAAGGCGTAAAATTACGTGTCAGGGGGGCGGCAAACCAAAATTTTCCCGGAAACTTACAGTTCCATACTAGAAAATCAAATCTTATTTGCCCTAACGTTGTTTATGAGTTTGAACAACATCCCTATTCCCGCGTCATACGGTTAATCGATATGGCAGCTAAAAAAATCAATGGCCAGTAGCAATCTGATTGCCCGTGTATTATCGTCACTGTTCTTTCGGCGGGCCAACGTCAAAGCTGTTCGGTATGCCCGGAACAGTAAAAGCCTGTTTTCACTTATCCAGGATGTACTGACCAAAAGCGGTGGTCTGTCGGGCAACAACATTAAGGCCGTCCGTGAGCAGCTGAACCTGCTTACCCGGATGCTAAAAGCCTATGCAACGGGTACTTACCGCGATATTCCGTGGAAAACGCTGGTTAGTATCATTGCTGTGCTGATTTATTTTGTGTCGCCACTCGACTTTATCCCGGACTTCTTACCGGTTATCGGCATTACCGACGATATTGCACTGGTATTGTGGCTGGTAAACTCCATTGGCAAAGATCTCGACCGGTTCCGGCAGTGGGAGGGCAGCCAGGTTCCGGCATCGGAGACGCCACCGCGTTCAACTACCGCAGCGATTGGGCAATCTTAAGCCTGATTTAATACGTATTTATTGAAATCTTTTTACATTTGTTTACATAAAAATCGAACTGACATGAACATTGCCTCCATTTTAGCATTTATGGGTTTGGGCGGCCAGGAAATGGTACTCATTTTCTTAGCGCTGTTATTATTCTTTGGCGCCAAGAAACTGCCCGAACTGGCTCGTGGCTTAGGCAAAGGCATTAAAGAGTTCAAGGATGCCACTAAAGAAGTCCGCGAGAATATCGAAGACGGTTTGAAAGAGACAAAATAATCTCGTCAACTCGTACGAACAGACAACCGGATGGTTCCAGACTGGAGCCATCCGGTTGTCTGTTTTTGTATTAAATAGAGATGGTCTGTCCAAAAATTTCATAATTTCGGGGACCCTCTTGCTTTTTTTACCGCATGACTCAACCTTACCGCAGCTACTCCGCTACGAAAGCCGCTCTTCAAAACGGCCAGACTACCTGTCGTCAGCTGGTCGATCACTACCTCTCCCGTATCGACGAGTACCGTCATCTCAATGCATTTACTGAGGTTTATGCCGATGAAGCGCGCCAACAGGCCGATTCCGTCGATGAAAAACGGGCTAACGGCACGGCGGGACGGCTGGCTGGCATGGTTTTGGGTATCAAAGACGTGTTGAGTTATACTGATCACGGTCTGCGGGCGGGTAGCCACATCCTGAACGAGTTTACGGCGCAGTTTACCGGAACTGCAGTACAGCGCCTGCTTGACGAAGATGCCATCATTATCGGGCGGCAAAACTGCGACGAATTTGCGATGGGGTCATCCAACGAAAATTCGGCGTTTGGGCCGGTGCGCAACGCGGCTGATCCTGACCGGGTACCCGGTGGTTCATCGGGAGGTTCGGCAGTAGCGGTTCAGGCGGGTTTATGTCTGGCGTCCATCGGTTCTGACACGGGTGGCTCGGTGCGGCAACCGGCCGCTTTTTGTGGGGTAGTCGGCCTCAAACCAACGTATGGCCGCATCAGTCGCTGGGGACTGGTGGCGTATGCTTCCTCGTTCGACTGCATCGGACCCATTGCCAATAATACCGATGATGCGGCCTTGCTGCTGGAAGTCATGGCCGGTGCCGACGAGTTTGACAGCACTGTTTCCGGCCAGCCGGTTGATACCTATACAAGTACTGGGGTTATTGACGGATCAAAGCCGCTTCGCATTGCCTACCTCCGTGAAGGTGTTGACAGTCCCGGCGTTTCGCCGGCTATACGGGAAGCAACACAGCATAAATTGGACGCATTGACAGCCGCCGGGCATACCGTTGAGCCAGTCGATCTGTCGTTACTGCCCTATCTGCTGCCGACCTATTACATTCTGACGACGGCGGAGGCCAGTTCTAATCTGTCGCGGTTTGATGGTGTTCGGTATGGGCACCGGAGTTCGCAGGCTACCGACCTGATGTCGCTTTACAAAAAGAGTCGGACGGAAGGGTTCGGGGCTGAAGTCCGTCGGCGGATTCTGCTTGGCACCTTTGTCTTGAGTGCCAGTTATTATGATGCGTATTATACCAAAGCGCAGCAGGTTCGGCGGCTAATTCGGGAGGAGACGGAGCGGATCTTTGCGGACTATGATTTTTTAATTTCGCCCACGACGCCAACAACAGCATTTCGGTTGGGTGAAAAAACGGACCGGAACGCTGGAACGGACCCTTTGCAAATGTACTTAGCCGACATTTTTACCGTTCAGGCTAATGTAGTGGGGTATCCGGCATTGTCAATACCCAACGGAGTCGATGAACAGAACATGCCGATCGGGCTGCAAATGATGGCTCCACCCTTTGCCGAAGCCGGGTTATTAGCCCTGGGAAAGCAACTTGAATAGGAGTCAGAGCCAACGATAGGTCAAACGGACCTTTAAATGACATTTAGTTAATACGTAACAAAACTAAACCGATACCATGCTGAACCTGAACCGTAGCCCGTGGAAAACCTGGATCGTAGGCGCGATTTGCTCACTCGGTTGTCAGTACACGGCTCTGGCCCAAACCCCCGCTACAACTCCACAACCCCTCGCGGCCACCGATACCGCAGTCGTTGTTGAAGTGATCTCCGATGTACCCACCGTTCCCGAAGCCCTGGTACGGGAACGGCTGGCCAGTTTGCAGCAGACCATTCCACTGCCCTACCACAAGACCATTCACCAGTTCATCGACTATTTCACTTTCCGCAAGGCCAGTTATATCAAAACGCAGCTGGAACGGATGCCCATTTATTTCACGCTGTACGAGCGGATGCTGGCTAAATATGGCCTACCCGACGAGTTGAAATACCTCTCAATGGTTGAGTCGGCGCTGAATCCCCGCGCGATCTCCCGGTCGGGGGCGGGCGGCCTGTGGCAGTTTATGCCCGGCACGGGTCGTGAGCTGCACCTGTATCAGGATGAATACGTAGACGAACGCATGGAGCCGGTTAAATCGACCGAAGCGGCCTGCCAGTACCTGCGCGATCTGTACAATACATTTGGTGACTGGGAACTGGCCATGGCGGGCTACAACTGCGGCCCCGGTGCTGTACGACGGGCTATGCGCCGGTCGGGGGGTGATTCATTCTGGACCATTTATGACGCTCTACCCAAAGAAACCCGGTCGTATGTGCCCCTGTTTGTGGCCCACGTTTATATGCTCAATTATGCCAATGATCATGGCATTGTGGCCGAGCGACCCGAATACCCCATTCCGTTCGATACCATTCAGGTGAACAGTTATTTCAACGTGCAAACCTTTGCCCGGCTGAGCCGGATGTCGATCTTAGAAGTACAGAAACTAAACCCGCACATCACAACCGATATGCTGCCTGAATACACCCGTAATTTCATGCTGCGGGTGCCGAGTGAGCAGTACGATTACTTTACCGCGCATCGCCGGGCCATTCTGGATTCGGCGACTAAACTACCCAGTCAGCTGGAGCATGTCCTGCTGGCAGATGGTGAAACGGTACGGTATGATAATGATAATCTTGCTAAGTATGACCGGCTGCCGATGCCTGCGGATGAATCGCTGCCAGCCGCCGAAGCCGTGTTGAAAGCGGCCGATAAAGCCGCTGCTGTTGCTGCCGTAAATCAGACCGATACCGAGGATGACATTGAAACGGTGGTAAAAAGCAAACCCCGTAAGCAGGTTTATCTGGTGCGCCGGAAAGATAACCTGGCCGATATTGCTGACCGGTTCGGCGTGGAAGTGTACGACTTGAAGCGGTGGAATCACTTGCATTCGACCCGGCTGCATACGGGGCAGAAAGTAGTACTCTACCGGGAAGCTGCCGAAACCCGCGTGGAACGGCTGGCCGTGCAGGGATCCGCTAAAGCCCGTCGAAAAACAGAACTGGCCGTTCGTACCAAAACGTACAAGCCGCGTTATCACCGGGTGCAGGATGGCGATACCCTCTGGAATATTGCACAACGGTACGGTGGTATTCCCATCGACCGGCTCAAAAAGCTGAACAAAATTCACGGCAACAGCCTCCGGCCGGGTCAGAAGCTGATTGTCGGGTGATGCGGTTATCCTGTAATAGTATCGTCAAAGCCACAACTAAAGCCTTGCTTTAACGCAGCCTTCGATCCACGATTTCGTCCCGGAGTCGTGGATTTTTTGTATATTTACTACTTACCTTCGCCCATAAAACACACCACAACACAGTACATGATTGCCTACATTGACGGAACACTGGCCTATAAGGAAGCTACTTACGCAATTATCGACGTAAGTGGCATTGGCTACGAAGTACACATCTCCCTGCAAACCTATTCGACGCTGCCCGCCGGGGGCGATAAATGTAAACTCTTCACCTATCAGCACATCCGCGAGGACATTCAGGCGCTATACGGCTTCGCGTCTGCCGATGAAAAATACCTCTTTCTGGATTTATTAAGTGTGTCCGGTATCGGGCCCAATTCTGCCCTGGTGATGCTGTCGTCCATGACCTCACAGGAACTGCGTCAGGCCATTGTATCGGAGAACGTCCGGACGGTGCAGTCCATCAAAGGCATCGGCCCTAAAACGGCGCAACGGGTTATTCTGGAACTGAAGGATAAAATGAAAAAACAGGGTCTGGTCGCGTCCGAAGTACCAAGCTACCGGCAGGGCGTTAATCCCGTCCGCGAAGAGGCACTGGCCGCATTAGTGGCTCTGGGATTACCTAAACCCGCTGCCGAGAAGAATCTCGACACGATCATCAAACAGTCCGATGGTACGCTAACGGTCGAGGACCTTATCCGTCAATCGCTGAGATAGTTTTAAAAACTTACTGTCCGGTAAACGATTGGCGCGGTTTTGGCCGTTTGAGGTGTAGACCCAACACGTTTAGGATAACCGTTACGCGGGAGGGGGCTGATCAGAGTAAAGAAACCGCGCTAACCAAATCCACCTATTACCACCGAACTGAAGTAACCCACATGGTGAACCGTTACACCATCCGTCTGTACCTTTTCTGGTTTGGTTTATATTGCCTGATTGTGATCGGCAGTTTGCCGACAACTTCATGGGGACAAACCCCGGCGCGCCGTCCGTCTGCCAATCGGCGTGGTACACCTGCAACGCCTGTTTCGCCCGCTGATTCAGCTCGTAAACAGGCCGCACAGGCTATCCGTGACCGCGCCGACAGTGTTCGGGCAGTCCGTAATGCTGCCCGGCGCCCAACCATTCGCTGGACGGATCGCTATGCCACCCGGTTTGGGAACCGGAACCCGGCTTCTCCCTTTATCCTGCGGGACCCCAAAGCGGTTAATACGGATGTCCGGCTGGATTCCGCCGGTCAGTTATCCGTCTACGAACGCATTGGGCAGAGCAGCCTGTTGCAGCCTGCCGCACCGGTCAGCACGACCACACCGGCAGCCGGTGGCTTACCGTATCGCCCGGCCGAAACAGTACCGTTTTCATCCTACAATCAATTACAGAATCAGCGGGCGCAGCAAAGTGTCTGGCGTGAATATGGTGCCCGTCGCGATGGACAGAGTGCCGTAAGCGGGCGCGGCCTGATTCCTAAGCTGGAATTGCCGCCGTTGGTTGACCGCCTGTTTGGTGGCAGCAATATCGACTTTAAGCCTAATGGCTTTGTTACGCTCGACTTTGGTTATCTCCACCAGTTCATCGATAATCCGGCCATTCCGGTGCGCCAACGGCGGCAGGGCAACCTCAATTTCAACGAGCAGATCAATATCAACTTTAATGGCAAAATTGGCGAACGGCTCGGACTGCTGGCTAATTTCGATACCAAAGCCAGTTTTAACTTCGAAAATGCGCTAAAACTCAGCTACCGACCCACGGGTCTGCTGCCGACGTTGCCGGGCTTACCGGGTGTGCCCGCTGCACCGACGCTGCCTACTGCACCCACGTTTGGCCTTACTAAACCCGCCATTCCGCAGTTTGCGCCCCAGAATGAGAATATCATTCAAAACATTGAAGTGGGTAACCTGAGCTGGAAATTAAACAGCCAGTTGATTCCCGGCGTACAGAACCTGTTCGGACTGAAAACTGATTTGCGTTTCGGTCGGCTTAATACCACGCTCGTAGCATCACAGCAACGGTCGAAACGGGCGGAGATCGTGTTGCGTGGAGGGGCTACCAACCGGCAGTTTGATATTCGGGCCGATCAGTACGACGAAAACCGTCACTTCTTTCTGTCGCAGTATTTTCGCTCCAACTACGAACGGTCACTCAAAAGTCTGCCCGTTATCACGTCCGGCGTGACCATTACGCGTCTGGAAGTGTACGTGACCAACCGAACCAATACCACCGAAACGCTGCGCAACATTGTGGGCTTTTCAGATTTAGGGGAAAATCAGCGGTTCAACAGCAACAACCCGAATTTACAGCCTGTTCGGACTAATTTGCCCGCCGACAATGCTGCCAATGGCCTGTACGCGAAACTGAAAGCAAACGAGGCCATCCGGCAGGTAGATCAGACTACTGATCTGTTGACCGGCACGTACGGGCTGACCAAAGGTCAGGACTATGACCTCCTGCGGGGCGCCAAACGCCTGACCGACCGAGAGTTTAAATTTCAGCCTGAACTGGGCTATATCTCCCTTGTGACGCCCCTGCGTAACGATGAAGTACTGGCTGTATCGTACGAATATACTCTCAACGGGCAGCGACATCAGGTGGGGGAACTGACCGAAGATTACCAGAACCGCCCCGCCGATCAGGTGCTGGTACTGAAACTGCTCAAGTCTTCGACCATTCGTAACAACGTGCAGTTGCCGCAGTGGGATCTGATGATGAAAAACATCTACTCCCTCAACACGACGCAGGTCGCGCGGCAGGGATTTCAGTTGCGGATCATCTATCGCGACGATTTAACCGGACTTGATAACCCCACTCTACAGGACAGCCCGCTGGCGGGTCGGCAATTAGTCGATGTGTTTCAGATGGACCGGCTGAACTCGCAACTGGACCCGCAGCCCGACGGTAACTTCGATTTTGTCGATAACGTAACCGTCGATAGCAAACAGGGTAAGGTAATCTTCCCGGTACTGGAGCCGTTTGGGTCGTACCTGAACGCCCAGTTCAACAATGACCCGAATGCTGCCGTAGACCGGGCCAAGTATGTTTTCAACACACTTTACCGCTCTACACTATCGGACGCCATTCAGGTGACCGACAAGAACAAGTTTTTCCTGCGCGGTTCGTTCCAGTCGGCTACAGGGCAGGAGGTACCCTTACCCTACGGCGTGAATGCCAGTTCGGTACAGGTAACGGCCGGTGGTGTGCCGCTGACCGCCGGGACCGACTATGTGGTAGATGCGCAGTTAGGCAAGCTGCGGCTGATTAACGAGGGCGTAACCAACTCCGGCCGGGAAGTGCGGATCTCCTATGAGCAGCCCGACCTGTTCCAGAACCAGATTCGGACCCTGCTTGGGGCGCATTTAGACTACGCCATCAACCCCGACATCAGCATCGGGATGACGGCTATGCGCCTACGCGAGACCCCGGCGGGTTACCTCACCCGCGTGGCAATCGGCAACGAGCCGGTCAATAATACCATGCTGGGCGTGAACGCCACCATCCGTAAAGATGCACCCGGCCTGACGCGGCTGATCGACAAACTTCCATTCCTGCAAACCAAAGAAATGTCGACCATTGCGTTTCAGGGTGAAGTGGCGACGCTGCTGCCGAGTGTGGCTCCGCGCACGAACGACAACTCATTTATCGACGATTTTGAGGCTTCCCGCACCATTTTCGACCTGACGCGGCAACCCACCCGCTGGCGGCTTGGGGCCACACCCCAGCAGTATCCGCAGGGGTCGTTTCAGAATCCGCTGCCATTTGCTTTCAACCGCGCCCGGATGTCGGTCTACACCGTCGACCAGACGATTTACCAGCCGGGTATCGGCACAAATGGCACCGGTACCAACCTGACCGATGCCGATAAACAGAACGTATACGAGCGCTATTTCTTGCCGACCGATATCTTTCCCGGTCGCTCGGCCCGGCAGATTCAGTTACCCGAAAACGTACTCGACGTCGCCTATTTTCCCAGTGAGCGCGGGCAATACAATTATAATACCGATCTGAACCCGGACGGTACGCTGAAAAACCCGCGCCAGAATTTCGGAGCGGTAACGCGGGCGGTTGCGTCGGACATTGATTTTGATAACGCCAACATCGAGAACATTACGTTCTGGATGCTGGACCCATTCATCAACCGGCCGGATGGCGTGGTGCGCGTTAGTCCTGATCCGACAAAAAACATTAACAATACGACCGGGGGAAAACTGGTGTTTAACCTTGGCGATATTTCGGAAGATGTTATAAAAAACAGCCGGTACGATTTTGAGAACGGTCTGCCTGTCAGCACTGCCATTTCCCCCAACGACTCGAACCGCATTGCCACAACAACGCCGACTGCCTGGGGTAAAGTGACCAACCAGCAGTTTGTAACAAATGCCTTCACCAATCAGGCGGGCGCACGGGCGTTGCAGGACGTGGGTTTAGATGGATTGAGCGATACGGAGGAACGGTCTTTTTTCCAGAACTACCTGAATGCTGTTCGCACCCGGGTGACGAATCCGGACGCGCTGAACTCAATTCTGAATGACCCATCCGGTGACGACTTTCGGTTCTACCTCGGCGAACAGGCCGATTCGGCCAAGTACATTGTGGCGCGCTACAAGCGGTTTATGGGCATGGAAAATAACTCGCCCGAAACAACCGACGCGAACCTGTACACTACTCCTGCCTCGACGAACCTGCCCGACATTGAAGATTTGAACGTCGATAATACCATCAACGACAATGAAGCCTATTACGAATACCCCGTCGATCTGCGGCCCGGTAAACTCGAAGTCGGGCAGGGCTATATCGTGGATAAAGTGACCGTAAACACACCGGGTGGACCCGTAACCTGGTATCAGTTCCGTATTCCGGTGCGCTCTCCGGCCAGTAAAGTGGGCAACATCAACGGCTTCAAATCCATCCGGTTCATGCGGATGTACCTGACCGACTTTGATCAACCGGTGGTGCTGCGGTTCGCCCAGTTACAGATGGAGGCCAACCAGTACCGCAAATACACCGGCGACCTGACGCAGCGGGGGCTGGCCGAAGTGCCCGAACCCTACGACGCTCAGTTTAAGGTGTCGGTGGTGAACATCGAGGAGAATAGTCAGGCCGTTTCTGCCACCGAAAAGAAGTATAAGTACACCGTGCCCCCCGGCTTTATCCGGGACCGCGACTACACCCAGTTGAACAACGTTGAACTGAACGAACAGTCGATGGCACTCGCCGTAACAAACCTCCGCGATGGCGATTCGCGGGGAGCGTTCCGGCTGACGAACTACGATTTCCTGTTCCGTAAACGGCTGAAAATGTTCGTTCACATGCACAACCCAACCAACGAAAGTGGTCAGGTCAGTGCATTCATGCGCATCGGTACCGATTTTACGGACAACTATTACGAGATCGAGATTCCGCGTTTGCAGGCGACGCCAGAGGGTGATCTGCCTGATATTCAGGTATGGCCCGACAGTAACCAGCTCGACCTGGCCATTGATGAACTCATCAGCCTGAAAGCCGCCCGAAACACCGAACGGGGGCGTACATCGGCCCTGACATACACGCGCCTTTCGGCCAATGGACGCTACATACTGAGTGTTGTTGGTAACCCGGACCTTAGTTCAGTGCAGACCGTGATGATTGGCGCCCGAAATCCGAAAACACCCGACGAACAGGCCAAAACATTCACGATCTGGGTCGATGAATTTCGCTCGAACGGCTACGACCAAACGGCAGGGTATGCGGCTATTGGCACGGTAAACGCCAAGCTGGCCGATGTGGCTACCGTAACGGCATCGGGGCGGATTGAGACATTTGGCTTTGGTGGCGTGCAGACCAAGGTGGGCGACCGGGCGAGGGATAACACCACCGAGTTTGGCATTACCTCGTCCATTGCGGTGGATAAACTGCTGCCGCAGCAGTGGGGCTTCCGAATTCCGCTCTACGTCAACTACGATTCGCGGAAAGTAGCTCCGCATTTCAACCCGCTTGACCCGGATACCCCATTGACCACTTCGCTTCAGACCTTACCTGAGAATCAGCGGGATTCGTACCGGCGCTTAGTGGAAGACAATACCGTACGCCGGGGCATCAACCTCTCGAACGTGCGGAAGGTGAAAACCAGCCCAAATGCGAAATCGCACTTCTACGATTTTGAGAACCTGGCTTTTTCGTATGCCTTCAACGACAGCCGCCGGTCCAATATCCAGACCGCCGAGTACTTGCAGAAGCAGACGCGGGGTGGCATTTCGTATACCTTCAGCAGTCAGCCCAAGCCGCTCGAACCGTTCAAAAACGTGCAGAGTTTGCAACGCAAGTACTTGCTTTGGTTGAAAGAATTTAATGTTACTCTCCTGCCAACGCTGGTTTCGCTGCGCACGGATGTTGACCGGAGTTTCATCAAAACGCAGTACCGCGCGGCCGATTTAACGACGGATGGCCTGCAGCCGCAGGTGGAGAAGTATTTCCTCTTTAACCGCTATTACGACCTGACCTGGAACCTGACGCGTAATCTCGTGATGTCGTATCGAGCCGTGGCCAACTCGATCATCGACGAGCCGCAGGGCGAGATTAACACACAGGCCAAAAAAGATTCGGTGCTGCGGAGCATTGCCAAGCTGGGCCGGATGAAGAACTTCTCGCAGGACATTAACCTGACGTACCGGATTCCACTGGATAAATTCCCGGTGCTGGACTGGATTCAGGCCGATGCCAATTACCGCGTCGGTTACCAGTTTCAAGCGAACTCGTTCGGGCTGACTGACTCGTCGGGCGTGGTTTTCGGGAACGTGCTGCGTAATAACCGGGAGAAAGGGCTGAACGGGCGGATCGACTTAATCCGGCTGTACAATAAGGTGCGTTACCTGCGGTTTGCCAACTCGCCCAATCCCGTTCGCAAGAATATTGCCCGTAACCCCGGCGATATTGAAGACATTCAGCGGTCGGAAAGTAAAGTACTCAAAAGCTTCACGCGGGCCTTGCTCACGGTGCGGGGTATCAACTTTAGTTACGTGGTGCAGGAATCGACCGTGTTGCCGGGTTTCCTGCAAAGTCCGCGTTTCTTTGGGTTATCGAACGACGGTGCGCCCGGCTTAGGGTTCGTGCTGGGTGGTCAGGACCGGTCCATTCAGGTGAAAGCAGCCGAACGGGGCTGGACGTCGCGTAGTACGGTGCAGAATACAGCGTTTCAGCAAACACTGGCCAAGACGTTCACCGCCCGGACCACGCTGGAGCCCTTCAAGGATTTCAGAATGCAGATCGAAGCCCGCTATACCCGCGCCGACAGCTATCAGGAGTTTTACCGACCTGATTCGTCGGGGCAGTTTGCCTCCCAGAGTCCAGTGCGTAACGGGCAGTTCAGCATGTCGTACCTGTCATTCCTGACGTCGTTCGCCGGTAGTGGCCCGAATAACTCGTCGCCCATTTTTGACAGATTTGAACAATATCGGAAAATCATTCAGGAGCGTCTGGAGCAGGTTAATCCGAACGTGGCGGAGAAGCGGGGAACCTACAACAAGAACTCGCAGGATGTACTGATTCCGGCCTTTTTTGCGGCTTACAGCGGTAAAGACCCGTCTACCGTGAAGCTCTCGCCGTTCTACAGCATTCCGTTGCCCAACTGGCGCATCGACTACAACGGCCTGACGAACCTGCCGTTTTTCAAGAGCCGGTTCAGTTCGTTCGTGATGACGCATCAGTACGCATCCACTTATAGCGTAGGCAACTACACGTCGTCGCTGAACTACGGCGCGCAGTACGTGAATCTTCTGGTGCAGGATTACAAGTTCTCGGCGATTGGCAGCTACGACAGTCCCGACCGCCAGTTTATTCCGGTGTTTGTGATGAGTACCATTACCCTGTCCGAGCGATTCTCGCCGTTGCTTGGTGTACAGTTTCAGACCAAGAGCCGCGTGAGTGGCCGACTGGAATACAACCGTGACCGTAACGTGGCCCTGAACCTGTCGAATATACAGGTTGCTGAATTGACCAATAAAGACATTACGGCAACGATTGGGTTTACGCGGCAGAACTTCAGGTTGCCATTCCGGGTCAATGGAGCCGTAAAACGCCTGAAAAATGATCTCACGTTCCAGTGCAGCCTGACGTTCCGGGATACGCGGTCTATCCAGCGGAAATTAGATGCTGAGCAGATTATTACGGCGGGTAATGTCAACTTTCAGCTAAGGCCAACGGTCAGTTATGTGGTTAACAAGCGGCTGAATCTGAATTTCTATTTTGACCGGACGTTCAACGATCCATTGGTGTCGAACTCGTTCCGGCGGGCCACTACGGCGGGTGGTATTCAGGTGAAATTCAATCTGGCGGAGTTATAAACCGTATCCGGGTAAAGCTCTATTTTTCTACTGGAGTAATTGTATAGCTTTGTAGCCAGACGCTCAACGGTATGCAATATTACATTCACGCGCACGGCTTTGGCACTGGGAACCGGAAATGTCTGAAGATTCTGCTCAAAGGCCTTCGCCAGATTGAGCTGCCCCTGGACATTCACGAAACGCCCCTGCCTTCTCCCTTTACCGCCCGACCCGATAATACCCGGGTCAGCACCGGGTTTGGTTCGTCCACCCGATCAGTGCCGGGACGCTTTCCCACACAAGCGTCTACAGCGAGGGGTCCAATCCACACAGCCGCTGATCCTAACAGTGCTTACTGGCATACCATAACAACAGGGCATCGGGTAACGCTGTCTCCGCAGATCGTTATTCAGAAAGTGGGCGAACTGGGCCATAACCAGCGGGACTATTTTGTCTTCGCCAATCACCAGATGGCCGAGGTAAGCCTTGCATCAAGGCATGTATCCTGGTCTACGTTCACGAACCTGCCCGAAATCAATTACTTCAAATACGGCCGGTATACCATGCCCGGTGCGGACGGCGATGGGATCGACAACATGGAGCAGCTCAAGCGGGCCGTACTGGCCAGCAAGGAGTTCATGCCGGCTGAAATCGGTAGCCGTTTTGAGGAATTAGTTACCCCTCAGGCTTTGGCTGTGATGGCTACCTTTGGCACAGTCTACGTAGCCTCGCAGCTGACGCCGGTCGGCTGGGCAGCTGATGCCTTAGTAGCAGTGTTGGTGGTGGGCAGTTGCTGGATGCTGGGCTCAGAGCTTTCGGAGGTCGCACGGTTATTCAAAGCCTTCTACGATACGGCCATCAACGCGGGTAATAATCCGGCTAAATACCGGGAAGCGGGTCACTATCTGGCGCAGGCGGTGAGCAAAGTCGGGGTGGATGTGGTGCTGGGCATTCTACTGCATAAGGCATCTGTTCCCCTGCAACGCAAGCTGGTGAACATGCGTCAGAGCGTGAGTGTGGAACGGCCGGTTAGCGCGGTGGAAGAGCCGGTGAGCAAGGAGAAGGCACCTGTAGTTGAGACGGATAAGAAAGTGCCGGGCAGTGAGCTCGAAGAAGGTGTAATGGGGCGCCGAGCAGCATCAAGAGGGTACACAAACATAAAAACTACCAAGAACGGTGGTCCGACCTTTAAGGATAGCTCTTACCTTTATCCTGAAAGTTCAGGGGTGAAAAATGTTGTTAAGATAAAACTAAAAGGGTCCCGCTATCAAGATTTTAAAGAAGCTAATAAACAGGCGGGTATTGCCGGTTCAGAAGCTCCAGATGGCTACACTTGGCATCATGTTGACGACTTCAATCTATTGACTGGCGAGAGTACTATGGAACTTGTTGAAACTAATGCCCATAAAGCCACTATACCTCATAAAGGTTCTGTTTATCAGTATGAACAATATCATGGTGTAAAATATAAGTAGCCGCAGGTAATAGTACTAAGTATTAATTGTAGCTATAATATTGAAAAAAGTTTTAAAATTGCCTTGGCTGACCGTTATTACTACCCAATCAAATAAATCTAAATTATGAGCGCGACGACATTCAATCGTACTAAAGAAGTTCTTAGTGCTGCTGATATCGAGGCAGTTGAAGCCAAGTTCGGTTTTAAATTTCCGGCTGATTTTAAGGATCATTATTTACTATATAATGGTGGTAATCCGGATAAGAATTTTTTTATTTTACATAATGATTCCATTTACGGAGTTCAATTGTTTCTATCTATAAAATATGGTAATCATACTATTGAAGAAGATATTCAACAGTTGAAAGTTGATGAAGCTGTATTGCCAGAAGATTTAGTTCCGTTTGCAATTGATTCAAGCGGAAATTACTTTTGTTTTAGTAAATCTGAAATAAGTTTTGGCGTAATATATTACTGGGACAGTGAAAATTACGATGATCCTGACCGGGCTGTAACCCGCTTAGCAGATTCGCTCAGTGATTTTATCGCTGGTTTACAAGACGAACCAAAGGAGTAATATATCAATTTACAATAAACGAAAAGGGGGCACTTCATAGGTGGCCCCTTTTCGTTTATTGTAAATCATTCTAATAGTTGCTGGATGCTGTAGCTAGCCGGAAGTAGTGTGGTTGTACACATGCATAATCAAGGGTACACCAAGTTGAACGATGGAGGAACGCTGACTCCTTCGACAGGCGGAGCCAGAGGCACAGGCATTGATGGTGTTTGGCGTAACCCTACTCCGCCCCCAGAGTACATTATCACCGAAGCTAAGTATGGGTCCTCACGTCTGGGAGAAACGGCCGATGGTAAGCAGATGAGTGATGATTGGGTGCGAGGTAGTAATCGCCTTGACCGCGCTGTTGGTCGACAGGAAGCTGAAAGAATACGTGATGCAATGAACCGTGGACAAGTTGAAAAGCAATTGCACCAAGTCGACGAAAACGGTGTGATAACAGTCAAAGTATTAGATGAGGATGGCAACACGATTAGGTGACTCAACCAAATTTTAAAAATTCACCGTATGATAGTGGCACGAGAACCATTAATGAATAAAAACTTTTTCGAAGGTAATATCTCTTTCATAGATGAAGCGATATCGAAGCGGCTTTATCAGATCGAAAATCCAGAACCTAATTTTAGGCTGAAGGGTATTTATCAAGATTTGTATACTTACAATTACAGAAAAGTGGAGTGTTTCTACTCAATGGGGTACCCCGTTGAGGACTTACTTCCCGTGTACCGCGAATGCTTAAGTGCACTATGTATAAGCAGCACCCCAAAGCGAAAAACATCTTTTTTATAAATGAAGTAGATGAGTACATGAATGCCTTGGCATTACTAACCTGGTCAATTACGTTGTCTATTGAGCAGCCACTGTTTGATGAACTTGTTCAGTACATTGATGCCGAAGGTAAACGTGATGCTATTATCGACCTTTTAATAACTACCCGGCAGCCTACCCGTCAGGTTAGTGAGAGCCTTTATTTTCCCAAACTGTATACCAACCTTTATAAGGCAGTAACTGCCCAGCCTGCTGATGGTAAAGCTATAAGGGAATTTCTGTCAAATTGGTATCAGACTTGCCTTAAGAAAACATCAACTTACGACATTCATAAACTGGGAGAAGATAGTTCGTTCTCTGGCTACTGGGCCTGGGAGGTGGTGGGGTTGACATGCGCGCTCGACCTTGATGAGAGTTCATACCGGGATATGCCGTATTACCCGAAAGATTTAGTGGCTTATGCCCGCCAGTAAGTGTCCCCGTACATAAAAACGACCGGTTCCTGTAACGAGCCGGTCGTTTTTATATTCAGGTAATCCGACGGCCGATGCCTTAGTAGCAGTGTTGGTGGTGGGCAGTTGCTGGATGCTGGGCTCGGAGCTTTCGGAAGTGGCCCGGTTGTTCAAAGCTTTCTACGATACGGCCATTAACGCGGGGAACAATCCGGCTAAATATCGGGAAGCAGGTCGCTATCTGGCTCAGGCGGTGAGCAAAGTCGGAGTGGATGTGGTGCTGGGCATTCTGCTGCACAAGGCGTCGGTTCCCCTGCAACGCAAGCTGGTGAACATGCGTCAGAGCGTGGGTGTGGAACGGCCGGTTAGTGCGGTGGAAGAGCCGGTGAGCAAGGAGAAGGCACCCGTAAAACGCCCGGCCGTTGTGTCTCGTCTGCCTAAGTATCGGACTCGACCTCCTTTCGAGAAAAATCCCAATCATTCCCAAGCTGAATTTGAGCGGCAGATTCAAGGCCAACAGGATGGATTAAATAATATGACTGTAGACGAGTACTTGCAAAACAGTGATCGTTATAAAGCCAAAGGCAGGTCGGGTAGCAAAGCACAGCAAGCAGATCGTAAGAAAGCAATTAATGAAAAGGCAGAAGAACTGGAATCCCAAGGGTTATCTTACGAAGATGCCATAGAAGAAGCAGCAGATAATTGGGCTGATACTCCAAATGCCTTGCATAATCCTGACCAGATTGCTGGTGGGCATCCTGACAAGATAGAAGGTATGGGTGATGCGGGAGTTAACAAGTCGATTGGCAGCCAGTGGGAAAAACAAGGGAGAGCTAAAAACATGGATGATTATATTCGGGAGCAGGCTAAGACTATGACACCGGAAGAACGAAAGCCCACTAAATTGAACATTGAACTAGACCATTGATCAAAGTATGTTTGATACATTTTTTAGAAAGTATTCCGACTATGAAATCGTTCGAAAACCCTCTCAGGAACAAATAGAATCCTATAGGGGAATTTTGCCAAACTCGATCCTTACCTTGTGGGATTCACACGGCTTTGGCATTTTCATGGACGGTTATCTACGGTTAATTGACCCCAGTCTATTTCAAGAGTTTGTTGATCAGAATATTGAAAGTATAGGTGTAAGGTATACACCCTGGGCAATTAATGCTTATGGAGATCTATTCGTTTATCGAACTGATGATAATATTGATTTTTATAATTACCGCCATGCCCAGTATAATGTGATCGGTGATGGTACAGATTTATATATTCTCTTTGATCATTTGTTTGTAGACGAGTTATATATCTGGGAGGAATTACGTTGTACTAACTTCCCTGAACTAAAAACTAAGTTAGGTATACCGGCTTATGATCAGTGTTATGGATACTTTCCCTTGGTGGCCTTAGGGGGTAGCGAATCGGTAGATCATGTACAGATTGTAGATCTCAGGGTACACATGGATCTGATGGCTCAGGCGATTGGCCCCTTATAGACGACCTACATAGGTATAGGTGAGGTGCAATAAACATCAATTCTGAAACGCATATACCAATAGCTGATGCGTAACCGCAGCGGCACCGGTTGGTCACCATCAGCGGGGCGTATTTACATGCACTTTGACCTTGGCGGGTCCTGCCGGGGTTGAATACGCCACATAGGACACTCGCTGTGCCGGCTTGCCATCGTGCCGTACCACTTCATAATCATCTGTGTTGATCTGCCGGGTCTGATTGCGGTAGGTGACAGTCAGGGCGGGCCAGATGGTTGTGTTGCGCCCCTGCTTATTGAGGTACCAACTCTGACAACCGGATGCCCATACCGTTCCCTGCAACTGCCGCTGAATCTGTTCGTTATAGGCGGTTTGTACCTCGGGTTTCACGTCCAGAAAGGCCGGGGCAACAACCGTATCCAGCAGGTTTAAGTAGCCCATTGCGTAATTCATCTGGGATTCGATCATGTGAATAATCGAGTTATGCCCCAGACCGGTGTTCGGCCCGACCAGAAAAAGCAGGTTCGGAAAGCCCGATACCGTGATGCCTTTGTAAGCCTGCGCCCCGGTCGTTAGCCAGCTCTCGAACAGGTTGACGCCGTTCCGCCCAATGATGTTCAGATCGGAGATGATGTCGGCCGCCACAAAGCCAGTGCTGTAAATAATCGCGTCGACGGGCCGCTCAGTACCGTCTTTAGTTACAATTCCCGTTGGCGTAATACGCTCGATCCCGTCTGTAATCAGTTCGACATTTGGGCGGGTCAGGGTGGGGTAATAATCGTCAGAAACCAGTACCCGTTTGCAGCCTATCCGATAGTTAGGCGTTGCTTTTCGGCGAAGTTCCGGATCGGTAATACTGGCGTCTAAGTGAGCTTTTGCCAGTTTCGTGCTGATCTGACCCAGTAGCTTGTTTCCCAGAAACGCTAATCCGGTCAGTTCTCTGATCCAGTAGAGCCACGCCCGGTGCAGCTGCCGCAGGGCAGGAACCGCCCGAAACGCTTGCTGAACGACGGGTGAAATAGCCTTATCCTGCCGGGGTACCACATAGGGTGCGGTGCGTTGGTAAACAGACAAATGCCCGGCTGTTTTCGCCAGTTCGGGCACAATCTGAATCGCGCTGGCTCCTGTGCCAATCACAGCTATGCGCTTCCCATTCGGGTCAAATGAATGATCCCACTGCGCCGAGTGAAATGCCTTGCCGGTAAATGACTCGATACCCGGCAGTTTTGGAATGCTGGGGCGATTGAGTGGGCCGGTGGCGGCAATGACCACGCGGGCCGTTACTTCATTGCCGGCGCGGTCGGTGAGTCGCCAGCACCCTACCGATTCGATAAATTCGGTCCGTATAATTTCGGTATTGTAGCGAATGTACTCCCACAGGCCGTAGGTTTTCACGCATTGTTTGAGGTAATTCAGAATTTCGGGCTGTTTCGAGAACGTCCGTGACCAGTGCGTGTTTGGCTCAAAAGAGAACGAATACAGATGCGACGGCACATCGCAGGCACAGCCGGGGTAGGTATTGTCGCGCCAGGTACCGCCAACTTCAGCCGCCCGCTCGAAGATAACAAAGGATGCGTACCCGGCTTTTCGCAACCGGATGGCCGCCCCCAATCCGGCAAAACCGGCTCCAATAATCGCTACATCCATGATGATTGATTTCATACGATAACCAGCTTTTACCGGCCTACTGCCGAATGAGTAACGAAAGTTAATTAAAATTCAGACGCCTGTTGTTGGGAGCGAACTGGGTAGAAAAGCACCATGAGCCGGAACTTTGTTCGGCTGCCAACCGTGTTACCCCGCATAAGCCCGGTTCAGTTGGACGGGGCATTCTCAATTCATTTCTTCGTTACATCATGCAGTACAATCTTTTAGGAAACACGGGTGTATTTGTCTCCGAACTATGCCTCGGTACCATGACCTTTGGCGGTACGGGCGGCATCTGGGGGAACATCGGCAAACTACAGCAGGATGCCGTGAATGATATTCTGAAGACAGCCGTTGATCACGGCATTAATTTTATTGATACCGCTAACGTGTACTCGTTCGGTCAGTCGGAGGAACTGCTGGGGCAGGGTATCCGTGACCTCGGTCTATCGCGCGACAGCCTGGTGATTGCCACCAAAGTACGGGGCAAAATGGGCGAAGGTAAAAATGAACTGGGTTTGAGTCGGCTACACATCATGCAGCAGGTAGAGGCCAGCTTGAAGCGGTTACAGACCGACCACATCGACCTGTACCAGATTCACGGCGTCGATGCGCTGACGCCATTGGAGGAAACCATGCGTGGCCTGGAAGATGTGGTGCGGAGCGGCAAAGTGCGGTATATCGGCTGCAGTAATCTTCCGGCGTGGCAGGTTATGAAAGCCAATGGTATTGCCGAGAAAAACGGCTGGACAAAATTCGTATCTACACAAAACTACTACTCTATTGCCGGGCGTGATCTGGAACGTGAACTCGTACCGATGACGCTCGACCAGCAGATGGCGATTTTGCCGTGGAGCCCACTGGCGGGCGGTTTTCTGTCCGGTAAAGTCACGCGGGATAATAAACCCGACGATGATTCGCGCCGGGCGAGTTTCGACTTTCCGCCCGTTAATCAGGAGAAAGCGTACGACATAATCGACGTGATGGCCCGCGTAGCCAATGCGCATGAAGGTGCCTCTGTGGCTCAGGTCGCGCTGGCGTGGCTGTTGCAGCAGCCCGGTGTGACGAGCGTCATTATCGGTGCCAAAAAGACGGAGCAACTGCTGGATAACCTTAAAGCCGCCGAGTTGAAACTGACCACCGATGAACTCGCCGAACTGGACCAGGTGAGCGCAAACGACAAGGAATATCCGGCCTGGATGGTTGAACGGCAGGGTGGCGACCGGAAGTAACGAACCAGTAAAAATAACGTTGAAAAGGCGGCCTGACGGCTATGATCGAGAGACTTTTCAGAAGCCTTTCCATTATAGCCGTCAGGCCGTTTTATGGAGTTCCATGCTACTGGAAGCTGGTTTAAGCGTCTGTCTGCTAACCTCTGTGCGATTTTCGCGTTTATATAGGGCACTAATTTACCATCAACGTTGAAACGTACGTCCAAAATCCTGATTGCTGTTGTTGTTCTGCTGATCGTCGCCCGGCTGTTGCTGCCCTACTTTGTGCTGCGTTATGTCAACAAAACGCTGGCTGATATGGGAAGTTATACCGGCCATGTCGATGACATTGATATTCACCTGATTCGGGGAGCGTACCAGATTGATGACCTGCGCATTCGGAAGGTCAAGGGCGACATCAAAAAACCATTCCTCTATATACCGAAAACGGACCTGTCTGTCGAATGGCGGGCGTTGTTCAAGGGTAAATTAGTGAGCGAAGTAGAAGCTTACGAGCCGGAACTCAACTTCGCCTTCAGCGACGATAAAGAATCCAGTCAGACCGGAGCTGAGGTGGACTGGACGTCGTATCTGAAAAAACTGCTGCCCATCAATATCAACCGGTTTGCCGTTGTCAACGGTACCGTCAATCTGACCAGCTTAGTAACGCAGCCCCGCGCTGATATATCACTGAAGCGATTTCAGGGTGAAATCCGCAATATCCGTAATGTAGTCGATCAGGGTAAAAAACTACCCTCGCCCGTTGTGGCCACCGCTGATGTGCCCGGCTACGGCGGCACGATGAATTTTGAAGCCAATATGAACCTGCTGAAGGTTTTCCCCGACTTCGATTATAAGCTTCGGTTCAGCGACCTGGAGCTGATAAAGATCAATGCATTGGCCCGCCACTACGCCAATATTGATTTTGAACGGGGTACCATGAGCGTTTACAGCGAGATGGCCGCCCTTGACGGTAAGCTGAACGGTTACCTTAAGCCGCTCACGAAGGGCATGAAAATTTTCAAACTCAATGAGCACGAAGGCCGGTCGGTGGGTAAATTCTTCACTGAGTTACTGGCCCAAACGGGGGTTGCTATCTTAAAGAATCAGAAAAAAGATCAGGTTGCCACCCGTATTCCGCTGAATGGCACGATCAGCGATATCAAGACCGCTACCTGGCCCACGGTTCTTGGCATACTGCGCAATGCGTATATCGAAGCGTTTAAGGGTGAGTTCGATAACAACATTACGCTGAAGGATGCGGTCAAGGATTTTAAGGCCGATTTTAAAGCCAAACGCGCCGAAAAGAAAGCGGAACGCAAGGAAAAGCGGGCGGAGCGGAAAGCCGAACGGAAGGCGAAACGGGAAGCACGTAAGAAATAAGAGGAATTTGCCGGAGTGATAACGGACGTTGTTCACCGAATCCGTAGCCGGTTAGCGGTTGACAAATCGGTTTCCGTGCGTAACTTGCAGCATCAAATCGCACCCAAAAACCGAATTATCGGATAACGAATGAATTTCCCCGCAGAACTGAGTTACACGTCGGATCACGAGTGGTTTAAACTGGAAGAAGACGGTACCGCCGTGGTTGGCATCACCGATTTTGCGCAGCATGAACTGGGTGATATTGTGTTTATTGACATCACAACCGTAGGGCAAACGCTGGCCAGTGGCGATGTATTTGGCTCGGTCGAAGCTGTAAAAACCGTATCCGACCTGTTTTTACCAGTGGACGGTGAGGTACTCGAAATAAACTCTGAGGTCGAAAAATCACCGGAATTGCTCAATACTGAACCCTACGAACGCGGCTGGCTTATTAAGCTGAAAGTGGCAGATGCCAGCCAGATAGCGGGCTTATTGTCGGTGGATGCCTACAAAGAACTAATTGGTCAGTAAGGCTGGCTTACCCACCCGAAAAGCTCCGTCAGGCCCCGGCCCGTGGAGCTTTTTTTATGGCTTACAGACTCACTGACTTTGCTTATCCTGTTCTATGCAACTTCTCATTCGCGCTGCGAAACTGATTGATCCTCAATCGGCCCATCACGGGCAGATACGGGATGTTTTGGTCGAAAACGGCCTGATCCGGCAAATTGGAAATGACCTGTCCGTGCCCGAAAGCTGGCGTGTAGTCGAGGGTGATAACCTGCACCTCTCACCGGGTTGGGTCGATCTGCGGGTTGCGGCAAAGGACCCCGGTCATGAATACAAAGAAGATATGACCAGCCTGTGCCGGGCTGCCACCGCCGGGGGCTTCACCGATATTGCTATCCTGCCCAATACATCGCCCGTTGTCGATTCTAAAAACACGCTGGGCTATCTCCGGCGGATGGCCGAGGGGCAATCGGTGGCCGTTCATCCAATCGCGGCAGTAACGCTTGGCGCGGCTGGGGTGGATTTTACGGATATGATCGACCTGCACCATGCCGGTGCCGTGGCGTTTTCGGACGGTGATCATCCGCTGCAAAATCCTGATTTACTGCTCAAGACGCTGCAATATCTTCAGCCTTTCAGTGGCCTGCTCATGAACCGGCCCGAAGAAAAACTGCTGACCCAGTATGGACAAATGCATGAAGGCGTGCAGAGTACACTACTCGGATTGAAAGGCATGCCCGCACTGGCGGAAGAGATCATGATCGAACGGGATTTGCGGCTGCTGGAATATGTTTTTCCATTGACATCTGACTCTCCCGGACTGAATGAAGTCCATTCAGTTATGCATTTCTCCACTCTGTCATCCGCCCGGTCGGTCGAGCTGATTCGGGCGGCTAAAAAACAGGGGTTGCCCGTTAGTTGCGATGTAGCAGTTCATCAACTGGTATTCGACGATTCGGCGCTGGCCGGATTTGATACCAACCTGAAAGTGAATCCGCCGTTTCGATCACGAGCCGACGTCGATGCGCTCTGGGCAGGCCTGGCCGACGGCACCATCGACGCCATCGTGTCGGATCATAATCCGCAGGACGAAGAGAGCAAAAATCTGGAATTCGATCAGGCTGAATTTGGCATTACCGGACTGGAAACGGTCTTTTCGGCGATAATGACGCATAACCAACAGCTTTCGCTGGACCAACTTATTGATAAACTCGCCATCCGGCCCCGTCACCTGCTGCGTCTGCCGTCCGTAACGATTGCTGAAGGGCAAACCGCCAGTCTGACCCTATTTAATCCAACGGGTACCTGGACGTTTGCGAAAACGCTTTCAAAATCGAAAAACTCGCCGTTTCTGGGGCGTACCTTAACCGGCCGTGCGTTGGGAACCGTATTTCAGGGACAATATTATAGTAGTCCAGACGCCTACGTCCGGTAAACTTCTTCAACCAACCGGACGTGGGCGTTCGGATCTGCACCCTATGGACTTTCTCAAGACATATTTTAATCATCCACTGCTCAAGTGGCCACTGTTGTTCGGACTGGCTACCGGTGTGCTGGGTTTCGTGTATTTTCTGGCGCTGTACGCCCTGGGGATTCCTCCGCTGGGTAACCACAAATCGCTTGATTTTGGCATCAACATTATTATGATGACTACTGCCGTCTGGTTTTTTCGTCGGCGGGTGGGGCACGGCATGCTGCATTTATGGGAGGGCCTGAGTATTTGCTACATCGTCAATACGGTGGGTGCTTTGGTTACGGGCTGGCTGATTTATTTTTTCGTGACGCAGGTCGATCCGGCAGTATTTGCGCAGTATGTCGTAAACTCCAGAAATCTGCTCATGACTGGTAAAACGGATATTATAAAGACACTGGGAGAAAACGGCCCGCAGCAGTTTCAGGCCATGCTTGACGGCTTGAACCGCTTGAAGCCCAGCGAACTCGTTACGGATGAACTGGCCAAAAAATCGGCACTGGCTGTCCTGCCCGTGCTGATTATTTCGCTTATTTTCCGGAAACAGGATTACAATGTGTTAGAATAACCATCCTCAAACCTTATAAACTTATGAATGAACAACCTTCTACTGCTAAACTTGCCCTCAAATGGGGTGCAATAATCGGCGTAGCCTCCATCTTATTCAGCACCATTTTATTCGTAACGGATCAGGTGCAGAATCGGGCCATAAGCTGGATTTCCTACCTGATTATCATTGTTGGTCTGGTGCTCGCAATGCGAGAGTATAAGCAGCGCAACAACAACTATATGAGCTACGGAGAAGGCGTTAGTCTGGGCGCGCTCACATCAGCAGTAGCTGGCTTACTATCCAGCATGTATTCAGTAATTTACCTGACGTTCATCGATCCAACGATGATGCAGCGGGCAATGGAAAAAATGCGGGATCAATACGAAGAACAGGGTATGGACGACGCGCAGATCGAGCGAATTATGGAAATGAGCCAAAATTTTCAGAGTCCGGGGATTCTGTTCATTTTCGGTATATTAGGAACTATACTCATGGGCGTAATTTTCTCGTTAGTGATTGCGGCCATCCTGCGCCGAAATAAGCCTGTGTTTGAGTAATGGTCGCCATTTTCCGCAAAGAAGTCAGTCAGTTTTTCAGTTCGCCGATTGCCTATATCATCATGGCCGTTTTTCTGACGGCGGTGGGGCTGTTGCTGTGGATTTTCCCCGACACCAGTCTGCTTAATTACGGCTATGCTGATCTGGGTGGCTTTTTTAGCCTGACGCCCTACGTCATGGGCTTTCTGGTGCCGGCAATTACGATGCGGTCGTTGGCGGATGAAGTTCGGGCGGGTACGCTGGAGTGGCTGTTGACCAAGCCCGTAAGCCGGTGGGGTGTGGTGATGGGGAAGTTTCTGGCAAACTGGCTGCTCCTGGCGCTGACTTTACTGCCGACGCTGCTGTATTATTTTACCCTCTATCAACTGGGCAATCCGGTTGGTAACATCGACTCGGCGGTGGTGGCGGGTTCGTATGTGGGCCTGCTGTTGCTTGGCAGTGTTTTTGTAGCCATCGGCCTGTGGGCGTCGTCGCTGAACGATAATCAGGTTGTAGCTTTTGTATTAGGGGTATTCCTGTGCTTTCTGTTCTACGTCGGCCTGAGTGCCGTGAGTGGCCTGCTGCCGGACGGAAAATGGAGTTACTACCTGTCGTCGCTGGCCTTAGACGAGCAGTACCGGGCACTGGGTCGGGGGTTAATCGACTCGCGAAATGTGCTCTATCTGCTTAGCCTGACCCTATTTTTTTTGTTTTTAACCACTAACCGGCTTACTGCCAAATGACTTCCTCAACGTACCGCTGGCTGGCGATTGGCTGGTCAATTATCATCTTTATTGGTTGTGCAATGCCGGGTAACGAGCTGCCGGATATGTCGCATGGGACAGACAAGTGGGTGCATTTCGTCGGGTTCGCGCCAATAGGGTTACTCTGGAGCCTGTCGGGACGGACTGCTGTCTGGACGATCCTGTTTGGCGCTATTTTCGGTATGCTGATCGAGATTTACCAGGGTGTCATGCCAATCGGCCGGTCGTTCGATTTATTCGATGCCTTGGCCGATACAATCGGTACGCTGATGGGCATAGGCCTGTTCTGGCTCTATCAGCGGTGGTTTTTGGCTCGCAGGCTCTAACAGAAGTGGCTCCTGCGTGTTGCTATAATCCTCTTTTGGTTTATTGAAGGTGCCGTTGTAAAGCCGCTTCGGGGCCGTTAGCGAGGATGTCGCTCAAGGTCTGGGCTACGGCGTCCACAAAACCGGGCAAGGCGGACAAATCAGTCTGCCAGAGTTCGGCGTCGGCGCAGATGGTTTGCACAAAAGCCCGGACTGAAACAGTGTCAGCGACGTCGACCGGTTGCCAGTGCTCGTGAAAGTAGCCCGCCCGCGCGTCCCGAATCGGGTAGGAAACAATACCCGAGCCCACTGGTACTTCTCCCAAAAACTCATTGCCACTCGCTGACACAACCCGCATAAACCGCAGGTAAGCCGCAAATCCGAACGCTATGTTAACGGGGACCTGACCAAACTGCTGGTAATAGCGCTGAATGGTCAGCACATTACGGGCCTGCATTTTGGCTGTTTGCTGCACGGTAATATTCAGCAAAAAGTGTTCAATGTGTGGATTGCCAAATCGGCTGATTACATCGGCGGCAAACTGTTTTACGGCGGGTGGGCCGTCATCGCCGAGTCCATCAGCGGGCACGGTGGGGGTAATTTCTGTGAAGAGCACCCGCTCCAGGAACGTCCGCATCAGGGCGTTCCGGCTCATTTCGTACACCGTTTCCAATCCAAGTAAATACGCCAGCGGTACCGTTGTGGTATGCCCCCCGTTTAATACCCGCAGTTTCCGCTCGCGGTAAAAGTTGATGTCTTCGTCGATGATAATGCTACTGGTACTGGCTTCGGCAAACGACAAAATTTGCCGGACGCGGTCGTCACCTTCGATTGCCCAGAGGTGATAAGGTTCGGTAGCGATAGCGAGCGCATCGGTGTATTCCAGACTGGGGGCCACTTCGTCGCTGGCTGTTACAATACGGTCGACGAGGGAATTACAGAAGCGGACGTGGTATTTAAGCCACTTGGTAAATAACTTGCCGAGGTCATTAAACTGTGCAATTCTTTCAACGGCATTGCGAAGTTTAAGGCCATTATCAACCACCAGTTCCGTTGGAATAACCACCATTCCCTTGCTTTTGGCGCCCCCTACATTGCGGAATCGCTCGTACAGAAATGCCGTCAATTTAGCCGGGAAGGAGTGGGGCGGGGCCTGAAAAATGCTTTCTTCTATATAGTCCAGGCCTACCTCTGTGGTGTTGGAAATAATGATCTGTAGATTCGGATTACGGGCCACCGTCAGGATTTCGGCCCACTGGGTTTGGGCCGCCAGTACCCGGCTGATAGCCGTAACAACGGTAGTTTCGTCGGTATCCGGCCCCTGCACCCGTACCGAATACCGGTTATCCTGCTGCGCAAACGTGTCCGTATCGCTGTCGGTCGATTTGACAATTACGACGGAGCCGTTAAACAGCCCCTGCTTGTTGGCTTTATCGATCAGGTAATCGGGTAATCCCCGAAGCAGTACGCCCGTACCGAATTGTAAAACGCGTTCGGGTAGAAAAGGGGCGGGATGGGTCAGGCGGTTCAGCTGAGGCATAGCAAACGGGCGGGTGGGCCGCAAACGGGTAATAATTTGATAATAGTGAGCAATATTAGCCAAAAAATGGCTGGCTTACTGCTTATAGACTTTTCCGTCCTTCATCACAAACCGGACAGTTTGCAGTGTTTTGATGTTCTGCAACGGATTTTCGTCTACCGCAATCAGGTCGGCCAGTTTACCGGCTTCAATCGAGCCGATCTGAGTGCTCATACCCAGCACCTTAGCATTGGTGACGGTTGCCGACTTAATGGCTTCCATTGGCGGCATCCCAGCCTCGACCATGTACTCGAATTCTTTGGCGTTTTTACCGTGCGGGTAAACGCCAGCATCTGTTCCAAAGGCAATATTGACCCCCGCTTTGTACGCTTTGGCGAAGGTTGCCTGAATTTTAGGGCCTGTCGACAAGGCCTTGGGCGTCACCAGCGGTGGATAGTAGCCCATGATCCGCGCTGAATCGGCTGTGGAACGACCTGCTATGATGGTTGGCACGTAGTAAGTGCCGTATTTTTTGAATAACTCAATGGCCTCATCGTCCATAAAAGTGCCATGCTCAATGGTTTGCACCCCAGCCCGGATGGCCCGCTTCATGCCTTCGGCTCCGTGCGCGTGGGCGGCTACCGAAAAACCGTAGTCTTTAGCGGCATCCACAACGGCTTTTACTTCTTCGTCCGTAAACTGAGGACCGGCACCGTCCTTTGCATTGCTCAACACGCCACCCGTAGCCGTAATTTTGATCAGATCGGAGCCCTCCTTGTAGCGTTGCCGCACGGCTTTCTTAGCATCTTCGGCGCTGTTAATGACGCCTTCCTTTGGACCGGGATCACCCATCAGGTCGCGCCGGTAGCCGTTGGTTGGGTCCGCATGGCCACCCGTTGTGGCAATGGATTTCCCGGCGGTGAAAATACGGGGACCATCAATAAGCCCCCGGTTCACGGCATTACGCAAGGAAACGTTTACACCCGATCCGCCCAGGTCGCGGACGGTGGTAAAGCCAGCGAGCAGCGTTGTTTTCGCGTATTGAGCGGACTGAAACGCAATGTCGGGCACGTTCAGGGTAAAACCGTCGATGGCTCCTCCGCGCCGACCTTCGCTTTCCAGATGTACATGCATATCAATCAGGCCGGGCAGTACGGTTTTGGTTTTCAGGTCAACTACCCGATCTGTTCCGGCAGGGGCGGTGTAGCCTTTCTGCACGGCCGTAATTTTGGTGCCGTCAACGATCACCGTAACCTCGCGTTGCAAGTCCGGCCGGTTACCATCAATGAGGTTGCCGCAGTGGATAAGCGTCCGCTGGGCGAAAGTGGCAGAGCCAAGCAGCGTGAACCCGGCCAGAGCCAGAAGTTTAGAGTAGTGATGGTTCATGGGGAAGTCAGGTTGGTTAAAACAGGAAAGCCGCAAACCTGAACGGGCTTGCGGCTCTTAAATTAAGGCGAACTATCGACTATACCAGCGGTTTACCCGATTTACAGCTTTGTGACCTGGATAATGGCTTGTTGCTCCTGCTGAGGTTTTGCCAAATCCCGGTAAGGAACAACATCTCGTAGAAGCACTTTGTAGGTCTGCCCAGCCAACGTTACGCCGGCCGAGTCCCGCTGTGTCCTGCGTGTTGTCGAGCTGAAGTAAAGTCTTACCCGTTGTTGCGCTGTAGAATTTGACACGACTGCTGAAACAAAGGCTTCACCTTCCCAGATGCAGGTAGCACCAGTCGGGCAACGGCTGTCCTGCAACGTGTCAACGCGTACTGTGATATCAGCGCCTATACGTGCTGACTTATTCTGGCCAAGTGTTACCCGGTCCGTTGCTATTGGTGCTACTTCTGATGACTTACAGGCTCCAAACAGGCTAAAGCCAAGCAGGAGACTTCCCATTGAGTATTTAACAAGCGTATTCATGGTGTAACAAAATGAGTATGGTTCTGCCCTAATGACCCACCCGTAAATCGTTCCGTTGGAAAGCACCCGTTATTTTTTTATCAATACCCCATCGGCTACAAAAGACAGATCGGTTTCGGGTTTGGTGATCTTCTCAATTTCAGCTTTCGATTTGCCATCGTCTTCCGCATAATGGCGCAGTTTAGCCACCGACGTTGTGCTGGTTTGGGCCGTTCCTTCAACCACGACGGTTTTGCCGGTGATGTCTTTCGGTACGAAAAAGCCGTAGTCGCGGAAGGTAACGCGCATCGTTTTACCGTCGCCGGTTTTTACTGCCATCCAGCAGCCTTTTACTTTGCATACTGACTCAACTACGCCTTCAACTTTGGCGGGCATAGCGTCTTTATCGCCCAGCTTAGTCGCTAACTGGGTAGCCGGAATAGCACCCGCATCGGTAACTTTTTTACCGTACTGCGCATCGGTCTGCGCCAGCAGGGTTGTGGCTAAACCGAGAGTCAATACTAAAGTGAGTATGGTTTTCATCGTATGATTATTGAAAGTACAACTAAGTACACAAAAGTAACGATTACGCTGAACCTATCGTACGCGCTTCACTCCAGTACTTGCAGCCAGCCTTTGCATTGGGTACCGCCGGGTGTCGTGAGCAAAAAATAATACAGGCCACTCGGTGCATCGCGGCCCCAGTCGTTCTGGTAGTGGTCATTGTGGTAAATCAGGCGGCCCCAGCGGTTTACAATCTCTACTTTAGCGTCCGGGAAACCGACCAGAAAGACGTCGTTTTTACCGTCGTTATTCGCTGTGATGACGTTTGGAACCTGGTTTAGATTCTCCACATTAACCGCAAGCTTAGCCGTAAGCGGACAGCCTTTTCGGTAGGCAGTCACGGTAACTTCGTACCGTCCCGACTCGGCGTACGTGTAGTTCGTGGGCGAGGCCGTTCGGAGGGTGTCGCCGTTACCCAGCGTCCAGACGTACCGGTCAGCGGTTGAATTCGTGTTGACGAGTGAGAGCTGCGTCGCTTGTCCGCATCCCTCCGATGCTTTTACGGTTACGTTCGGCATAAACGAATTGTCCTGTGTAACAGTCTGCGTTTTAACCGTAGAACAGCCAAACGCATTCGTAATCGTGACAGAATACGTTGTTGTGGTAGTGGGCGTGGCCATTGGGTTAGCAATGGTCGTACTGCTCAGGCTGGCTGCCGTTGCCCAGCGATAGGTCTGGCCCCCCTCGGCCACTAACTGAATCGACTGACCGGCGCAGATGGTGGTGTCTGGCGTGATTTTGAAGGCTGCCGGACGGACGTTGATAATCTGCTGCGCCGAATCGATAGAGCGGCAGGTAAGTGGATTGTAAGCCCTGAGCGTTATCACGTATTGCCCGGCCTTTGTGAAGGTGTAACTCGTCTGGTTGGCGTCGGTCGATTTAGCCAGCCCGGCAACGTCCCATTCATATCGTTTGCCGCCAATACTGGTATTCTTGAAGGTCAGCGTCAGCGGTGTGCAGCCTTCAACAACCCCTTTCTGCGTACCCGCGTAGGTATCGAAGGCCGCTTTCAGCTTGTCGACGTCGAACTTGAAGGCGACGTTATTGCAGTTGTTGCTGTTATTCGATCTTCCCCAGGCCGTTGCCGTAGGAGGGAAGTTCGTGCCACCACATACACAGGCAGCGTGGTACATAACGCCTTGCTTGTTAAACCGCGACGTCCCACCATCAACGTGATCCCCCCGAAGACCCGCTGCTGTTCCACCCAGAAACGTGCCGTACAGCAGTGACCTGGCCCCTTTTTCGAGAACGCCTACCCAGAAATTACTGCCGTTCGTCAGGCTTTGGTAGGGGTTATCCGAGGTAGGCATATTGGCCGTGTTACTGGCTAAATTGTAGCGGGTACTGGTATTCACTACGCCACCCCAACCGGCCACATAGATATTACCGCACTCGTTTACCAGAAAAGCCGTGGGCGAAATATCCGGTCCTGTCCGGCCCGACCCAATCACCGTCGAAAACAACGATCCGGTTAAATTGACGTCAAGCGCCTGAATAAACTGCCCGCTTCCCGCGCTACTGAATGTGCCCGCTGATACCGGATAGCGGCCCCGTGATAAGCCGAAAACGTGTGGCCTGTCGTCCGGCCCCGTATCGATAAGATAGGCCCCGTCGTCTGATGTAGTGCCAAGGTAACTAAGCTGCGTGAGTTGCTGGTTGTCGAAGCGAGCCACAAAGCCATCGTCGCCACCGGGTGCTTTTGCCAGAAACGCCGTGGCCGTAGCGGGCAGGTCAGCGCTATTGGTTACGCCACAGGCGTAGACGGTGCCTGTGGGCGTAACCTTCAGCCCATTAATGCCATCAAACTGCGAACCGCCAACCCGGGTGCTCCAGCGCAATTGACTTAGGTCAGTACTAAGTTGACAGATCACAGCATCCAGACTACCCTTCGCGGTGGATTTATCCGTAACCGGAAAATCCGTCGATGCGGTAACGCTGCCTATGTAAATATCATCGTTTGCACCAACGATAACTTCACCCCGCAGGTCGTCACCATAATTTCGTAAATGCAGCCCATTCACCGTCGGGTTGATGCCCACACCGTCGTTTCCTGTACCACCAAGAAATGTACTGGCGCGGAGCTGATGACCATCAGGACTGAGTTTAGCAATGAACAGGTCACTACCCTCCGCATAAATGATACTGGTTGTGGTAACAAATGATGCCGAGCCAGGCAGGGCAGCGTGCGTCTGCATATGGGATTGAAACGCACCAGTACTGGTCGGGAAATCAGGCGATGAGGTTGTCCCCATAATCACCAGCTCGCCCGCAGCATTGACGATCAGGCTATGCGGCAGATCGGCGTTTTTGCCACCGAGGTAGGTGCCGTACAGGAGTTTTGTACCGTCGGGATTAAATTTAAGCAGGGCAACGTCCCAGTAACCGGCAAAGCTCACTTCAAACGCGCCGGTCGTAACGGGAAAACCGGTGCCAAATACCGACCCACCGGAGTACAGATTTCCTTCAGCGTCGTAAGTGGCAGTATGTCCCCAGTTATCGGCCCTTGAGCCGGAGTACGTTACAAACACGAGCTCAGGGTCGATGGTCAGCGACTGGCTTTTGTCGTAGCCATTGGGCAGTACAAAGCGGGCTTCATTGCCTGATACCGCCCAGGCCGCTTTCACATCCGTCGCCCGTCCGCTGCGACTGGTATAGCTGTAGGGTTCTTTTTCAGAGAATGATGTTACGCTGGTTTTTACAACGAGTTTACCATCGTATATAGTGACTGCATCGGCACCAGCATATGTCAACCGGACAGGCGTCGGATCGGCACCGGGTTTAACGGTGAATTCGTATTTAAGTGTTTCGTAGAATGAGTAGATGCGGAGGTCAATTCCCGGGTAAATGTCGTGGTAGATGACCTCACCAAAGGCAGGCGCATTACTAACATGCCGGGCCGGATCATTGCCGAGCAGGTATGTGGTACCAACTTCAGCCGGGTGAATGCCTTCGAGAACGGCTGTCTGACTGCCCGTTAACTGCACCTCGACCCCATGCGCCCGAATAACATCACTCACCGGCTGGCCCGTAGCATGGTGGTCGGCGACGGCTTTGGTATCATAAAAAACGTAGTGCAGGCTATGCGATTTCAGGAAAAGAAAACCGCCCGGAATATCAGCCCGGAACTGCACTTCTGCGGGCCATTGCCCCTTATTTTGTACGAAGATGGCTCCATTGCCGGGTGAAGCCTGACCGCGTGCGGCCACAAAAAGAAAGACAAACGTGAGCAAACGAAGCATAGCACCGATAGCTTGGGAATAGGTCTTAAAGCTACAAAACTATTCGCATCTGAACGCTCCGGTGTTGCACGGCTTCATGGAATTGGTATGAAAATAAGGTAATTACTTCCACTGAGTGACATCGATCACATTGGGGCAAAAATCGTACTCCGCCGGTTGATTGGAGCCAATCAGCAACAGTTGGTCGGGAGCGAGTTTCTGCACTTCAGCGCGGTACCAGGCGGTGCCCTGTGCATCAAGATTGGACGTTGGCTCATCCAGAATTACGACCGGAACATCAGAGAAGAAAGCCAGCCCGAGTTTAACACGCTGTTTCATGCCGGATGAAAAATAGCGGATTTCCTTGTTTCTGGCATTGGTTAGCAACAGGCGCTCAACAATCGTGTCGAGCGTTAACCCGGGTTTAAATTGTTTGAACTGCTGGTGAAAATCAAGTAGTTCAAATAGGGTAAGTTCTTCGATCAGTTCGAGGTAGGGGGCCGCTATAATCACCTGCCGAAACCAGTCGTCCGGATCAATCGGGCGACTGTCTTTTGTGAAGGTCAACGTACCTTCTGTAGCGGGTAACCCGCCTGCCAAAAGTTGCAGCAGAGTAGATTTACCGCTGCCATTTGGCCCAACAAACGTGTAGCTGTTACCCGCCGACAGCGATAGGTCAACATGTCGGAAGATCCATTCACGCCGGTATTTTTTGCCAATCTGCTCGGCGATCAGTTGCATAAATAAATGGGTAATACCACAGTAAACAGGTCTACAGGGTGTTCTGGATAGATTTTGTTAGTCTGTAGAGTTACAAGATAAACATTCGTTCGGCGGGCGGGTTTCAATCGTATACACGCTAATTTGACTCAACGTAAACGTATGGCACATGCCCAACCGCACGTGATGCTGCAAGGTACACTGCAAACACTTTCCCAGCGCGATGTAGCGCCCGCCACCGGCGCTGATTTGCTGAAAGACTGGATTTCGGTCCTTAAAAATGTCGGAGCCCAGCCCGTGGCCGAGAAAATGAGTGATCTCTACGATGAGCTACTCAATCCCGCCCCCGACGCTGACCGCGTCCGTCAACTGCTTAACACCCTGGCAGACCATACCCAGTCGCTGGCTCGTACGTTCACCGGCGAAAATGCCAGTTCGCTTAATCAGCTAACCGATTCATTACGCACATTCGCTACTGACCTGAACCGGGTAAACGATGATAACGCTCTGGCCGATAATCAGCCCGATACCCGCACGAATTACAATCCAAATGACCCCGGCGATCGGGCGCAGCAGATGCTTAACGATACCCTGGCGGTGCTCAGCGGAGGAACGACGGCTACTACCCCTGAACACGGCGTCTTGATGGTGTCGGACTGGATTGACATTTTGCGGGCCGACCCAACTACGCAATGGCTGGAAGCACCCCTGATGCAGCTCCGTGATGCGCTTAATGACGGTAATCTACGCGGTACCGAGCAACTCATGCGCAATCTGGCGGGTGCAACGCAGGATCTGGCGAATAATGCCGCTGGCGAAGCCTACCGCACACAGTTAACCAATCTGGCTACGGCACTCATCAGTTTTGCCCAGCCGTTATCTTAGAAAGTTTGTGGTTGGCTTCTGGTATGTTAAACCTGTTGACGAGTTGACGACTACAAACCTCTAATCATCAATTTATAACTTGTAAAATCATGATTTCGCAAAACCCGGATATTACGAAACTCATCGAGCAGACAGATTACCTCTTCGACAGCGGTATCGACTCGACTACCCCATCTGATGGCGCTTCTCTGCTCGACCAGTGGCTGAATGCTCTGGCTAACAACGGCAATGAAGCGACTGACGTTATTGCCGGTACGCTAAACGAACTGAAAGCTGCTCTTCAGGGAACGCCCGACGCCGGACAGTTGAAACAGCTATTCCAGCAGCTGATTGATCAGACGCAGAAGGTGATGGATACGCCGGAAGCCAGTGCGCAGCAGATAGAACTTGAGCGGTTGCTGGCCACCCTGCACAGTTTGCAGCAGCAGGTAGGGTAGTTAATGGTTTGTAGTTTGTAGTTATCTCACCGGAGGAACTACAAACTGCAAACCATTAACTACTGCTCGCTGCTAACCGATCCGCCCGGTCCGCGCATAATGCCACGTTCGGAGGTGCGAATGAAGTTAACAATCTCGTCACGCTCGTCGGATGGAAGCAGCTCGAGGTCAATTTGTGTGAGGGCATCGGCATTGTTAAGCCCCTTCATATAAATGTACCGGTAGATTTCCTGAATCTCGTTAATCTTCTCGCTCGAAAACCCGCGTCGGCGCAGGCCAATGGAGTTGATACCGGTGTAAGTAAGTGGCTCGCGGGCTGCTTTCGTATAGGGGGGAACATCTTTACGAACCAAAGAACCGCCCGAAATCATGGCGTGCGCGCCAATACGGGTGAATTGAAGTACAGAGCTCGACCCGCCAATGATTGCCCAGTCACTCATATGGACATGGCCTGCCATCTGGACATTATTCGTTAGAATACAGTGGTTTCCGATTCGGCAATCGTGAGCTACGTGGGCATAAGCCATAATCAGGCAATTTGCACCAATTTCGGTTTTCCAATGCTCCTCGGTACCCCGGCTGATCGTTGCGTATTCGCGAATCGTTGTGTTGTCACCGATGTAAGCGCGGGTAACTTCTCCTTTAAATTTCAGATCCTGTGGCGTGGCAGAAATAACAGCACCCGAAAAAATCTGACAGTTTTTGCCGATTCGGGCACCCTCATTGATAACCGCGTGCGAACCAATCCAGGTGCCCTCGTCGATTTCAACGTTTTTATGAATGATGGCAAACGGCTCAATCACCACGTTCTGCGCGATTTTGGCCTCTGGATGGACGTAAGCTAATGGTTGAATCATCTTTATACAGTCGGTAAGTCAGTCAAATCAGTAAAGTTGGTGAGTCAGTAAGTATGCAGCGCGATGCCGTATTGAATTACTGACTTAGGCGAAGCCGCTTACCTGCTTACTGACTGGTGACCCTATTTTTCTTTACCAAATTGGCAATCATATCAGCTTCGCAGACCAACTGGCCGCTGACGTAACCCCGGCCCTGCATCTTAACAATACCCCGTTTCATGGGCGATGTGAAGTCGCAGCGGAAAATAATGGTATCGCCCGGTACCACATTCCGGCGGAAGCGGCAATTGTCGATACCAATCAGGTAAGGCCAGTAATTTTCGGGATCAGGAACCGTACTCAGCACTAAAATACCCCCCGTCTGAGCCATACCTTCGAGTTGCATCACGCCCGGCATGACCGGATTACCCGGAAAATGTCCCATGAAAAACTGCTCATTCATGGTGACGTTTTTAAGACCAACTACGCTCGATTCGGTAAGAGCGATAATCTTGTCGATCATCTGAAACGGATAGCGGTGCGGTAATAGTGTCGAGATCTGGCCAATATCCAACACAGGCGGTTGCTTGGGGTCGTAGTTAGGTACCTGATTAGCAGCCGTTTTTTGAATGATTTTCTTTACTTTCTTGGCGAATGCCACGTTTGCCGCATGACCCGGCCGCGCGGCCAGGATCTGTGCTTTAATAGGTTGCCCGATCAGCGCCAGGTCTCCGATCATATCGAGAAGCTTATGGCGGGCCATCTCGTTAGGGTAGTGCAGTTCCAGGTTGTTCAGGATACCCTCACGACGGTTTACGCTCACTTTGGGCTTGTGCAGCAGGTCGGCGAGGTAATCCAGTTCGCCGTCTTTCACGTCACGGTCAACAATCACAATGGCGTTTGTCAGGTCACCCCCTTTAATGAGGTCCTGCTTGTACAACATCTCCAGCTCGTGCAGAAAAACGAACGTCCGGCAGTTGGCGATCTCGGTTGGAAACTGGCTGATGTCGTTGAGTGAGGCATGCTGACTGCTGATCACCCGTGAGTTATAATCTACCATCACCGTGAGCCGGTAATCACTCAGCGGCAGGGCGGCAATCTCAATGTTCTTTTCCGCATTGCGGTAATGGACAGCTTCTGTAATCTCAAAATACTTTCGCGATGCGTTCTGCTCTTCCAGCCCGGCTTCATAAAGGGCATTAATAAATTGAATCGAGCTGCCATCCATGATGGGCGGTTCGGGACCGTCCAGCTGAATCAGGGCATTATCGATCTGCAAGCCTACTAAAGCAGCCAGGGTATGTTCGACCGTATGGATTCGGGCTCCGCTCTGTTCAATTGTCGTACCGCGTGAGAGGTCGACTACATTATCGACATCAGCGTCTACAATGGGCTGACCGGGTAGATCCACGCGCTGGAATTTGTAGCCGTGGTTGGCTGGCGCGGGCAAAAACGTCATCGTTGCCGATACGCCGGTATGAAGTCCGACGCCCGATACCGATACCGATTTTTGGATGGTTTGCTGCTTGCTGTTCATTGGTTTAGTCAGTCAGTCGGTGAATGGGTGAGTCCGTACGTTTTCGTAAAGTTCAGGGGTTAACTCACTCACTTACCCACTATTTTTTCTATTTCCTGCACCCGTTTATCTAATTGGGGCAGTTTACGGAACAAGGCCTGAGCACGCAGGCTGTCTTTCATCTCCTGTAAAGGAACCCCGTTTAGCGACTGTCCTTCTTCCTTAATGGTCCGATTAATGCCAGATTTGGCTCCCACTTTAGTATGATTCGCCACCGTGATATGGCCCACAATGCCGACCTGTCCGGCAATCACGCAATAGTCCCCAATTTTGGTGGAGCCCGAAATGCCCGTTTGAGCAGCGATAACGGTATGGCGACCAATCTCGACGTTATGAGCAATCTGCACTAGATTGTCAATTTTAGCGCCCTGTCGAATCAACGTCGAACCCATCGTTGCACAGTCGATGGTTGTGTTTGCCCCAACGCTGACATAATCTTCCAGCACCACATTACCTAACTGCGGAATGTTCTTATACGAGCCATCGGGCTGGGGCGCAAAACCGAATCCTTCGCTGCCAATTACGGCATTTGGGTGAATCGTACAGAACTGCCCAACTACACAGTTATGCTGCACTTTTGCTCCGGAGTAGACTATGGTGTTATCACCAATGGTAACGTTGTCGCCAATATAGGCCTGGGGATAGAGCGTGACGTTCTTGCCGATCCGGCAGTTTTTACCAATGTATGAAAATGCCCCCCGGTAGCCACCATCACCAATGGTGCTACCCTCACCTGCAAAGGCAGGCTGCTCAACGCCTGAACGCCCGTTGTTAACCCGCTGCTGGTATTCTTCAAGCAAGCGGGTAAAAGCAGAATAGGAATTTTCTACAAAGATCAGGGTGGCCGGAACAGGCTTTTTGGGCGCAAACGAGCGGTCAACAATCACCACAGAAGCTTGGGTGGTGTAAAGATGAGGTTCGTATTTTAAATTGGCCAGAAACGAAATACTTCCGGGTTGGCCTTCTTCAATCTTTGATAACTGACTGACAGTCAAGGTTTCGTCTCCGGCTACCTCGCCATCCAGCAGCATAGCAATCTGCTTAACGGTAAACTCCATATCGTGATCTTGGGCGCAACACTCGGGTGGTTGCATTCGGAAGTTCTGGGTGCTAAGGTAGGTAACTAATTGCACTATTCGTATAGCTACCGGATTATTTCAAGAAAATGGCGGATTTGTCCAAGCTTAACATAGAGACAGAGCCTCAATTCAATTGCTTTGCCCAGCAGACATAATAACGCCGAACAATATTACTCAGGGCTTTAATATTGGGTAAATCTGAGGCATCGGCAATATCGACCACACGGCCACTGCGCAGTTTAATATTAATGGCATCCCCCGAAGGCATATAAGCCGCATTTGTTGCCTGACCTTCTACCCTGAAATAGGTAAGTTCATCATCTGTCACCCCTTTACTACGCAGTTCTTCTTCAATCTGTTGCACAAACTCAGGAGCCAGCGGCCCGGTCGACAGAGCAATCTTGAACAGATGGCGGTCAAGCAGCATCACGCAAAGTGCCGACAGCACTCGGTCGGGATGATAGCGCCAGGCTTTAATACAGGCCCAGACATCGAAATCGTCCAATCGGGTGAACGCTTTGATGTAACGTGGATTAGTCCTAAATTCTTCCAGGGAAATGGTATTGTTCAAAAACAGGGAAAAGTCAGGTAGTGCGAACAGTGATTCGCCCAGTTTCTGGTCTGTTGGAAGTAACCCGGCCTGTTCGGTCAGATACCGCGCGCGCCGTAACACTTGAATCAGCATGGACTCTACACAAATGGACGTTTTGTGCAGATACACCTGCCAGTACATAATGCGCCGGGCGTTCAGAAAATTTTCTACGCTCAGAATACCTTTTTCCTCAACTACTAATGAGTCATCAACCAGATCGAGAAGTTTGATGAGCCGTTCAGCCCCGATGGTTCCTTCTGCCACTCCCGAATAAAATGAGTCCCGATTCAGGTAATCCATCCGGTCCATATCGAGTTGAGAGGAAATGAGCTGGTGGAAAAACGGCCGCTCGTACGACCCCTCAAACATGCGGATAGCCAGGGATAATGCCCCGTTAAACTGCTGGTTAAGATCCCGCATGAGCAATAGTGAAATCTCCTCATGGGGAACATTCTGGAGAATGCAGCATTCCAACACGTGCGAAAACGGCCCGTGGCCAATATCGTGGAGCAAAATTGCCACCTGAGCGGCTTCACATTCGTCTTCGCTAATACTATGTCCTTTACTGCGCAACGTCTGAATAGCTTGCCCCATAAGGTGCATGGCACCGAGCGCGTGATGAAACCGGGTATGTAGTGCTCCAGGGTAAACGTATTCGGAAAGTCCCAACTGTTTAATCCGTCGAAGCCGCTGGAAATATGGGTGTTCAACAAGGTCGAACATCAATTCGCCGGGCAGCGTGATAAACCCATACACAGGATCGTTGAGAATCTTCTTTTTATTGGTCGGCATTGCCGGTACGGGTCTTGTTCCGGCAGTAAAGATACCCGAAACTTTAGGTTTGTCGGTGGTACTCAACCCTCAGAATAGCTATCAGCGTTGCCAGAACGCGGGACTGGCACTTGCGCTGGCGTTTCGGAAATCGTATATTTGCGTGTCTGTTGGCTAATCGCCACCGACGCGGGCTTGTAACTCAGTTGGTTAGAGTGCCTGACTCATAATCAGTAAGTCCCTGGTTCGAGTCCAGGCTGGCCCACAAAATTGATTTTAAATGGTCTTATAAGCAAACGCTTGTGGGGCCATTTTTTTGTTTTTGAAAACTTTGTTCTATCAAAAGAAGACGAGTTGGCTTATTGAGATAGTAGTGACAAAAATTACGGTGGCATTAGGGCGTTATAACTCGAAGATCTATCTGGGCTTGATCATCTTCGCCATTTCTAAACCCATTGCCCATTACCGAATCTGGATCGGTAGCACTCGCGGACACAATTTGAGCCTGAATCGCCCAATCCCCTTTGCTTATTGCCTGGACCTGGAATGTAAGATTTAGTGTGGTTCCTGCTGGTAGACTGGCGATTGTATAACTCAGTAAACTATTTGCCGATTGCCACCCTACACCATCGACAAATTTCAAACCGGCTGGCAATACGCTATTCACCACAACATTGGTGGCATCCAATCCCCCTGCGTTGCTGACCGCTATGGTGAATGTAGCGGGCTCATTTATAGACACTACGCACTTGCTGAGCGCTACTCCCAAGCTTAGATCCGCTTTTGTTGAATCAGTCATTGGTTGATTGCTGACAACAGCTGGAAGTTTAGCTTGGTTGGGATTTGGCGAGCTGAATACATTAGTAGATGGTTCAACCGTACGAAAATCGGCGGTTCCTGCGTCGTCTTCACCATCGGCCGTGCCAGAGCCGGGAGTACTGTCGGAATCTGGAAAGTTTACTGTTGATAGCTGTACCGACGTTTGATACGCGCCAGCTACCTGCGGTCTGACCTGGAAAATAAAGGTAGTGTCAGCAAGCGACGCCAGATTTTTTACCGATCCAGTGATGATTCCGTCTGCGTATACCAAGTTGTCCGCATTGACCAGTTCTAGATTCGCTGGTAAGCGACACGTCCATTGCGCCTTAACAGCTGAGCTGATAGCAGTACTCATGGAATTGTGCACACATAGGCTAAATGAAACAGGCGTGCCCACTTGAGTAACACGTTTGTTGGTAAGTAGAGATACACTAAGATCAACCGCTGGCGCGCTGGCCAGACTGGCTGCTGGTGTTTTGTTGACGGTAGATGAGAACCACAAACTTTCTATATCAACCGCGCGGGTCTGGTTATAACCCGCTCCCCAGAAATACAATCGTACTGTTTTGGGTTTCCGCCAGTTACTGGTGGCATCGAAGACGGGGGTAGTAATGGCATCATAAGGGCCAAGCAGAAAGGTTACCTGCCCATTCGCTACTTGAATATCCAGCGGTTGAGATAGATTCATCACCTTAGACAAATCAGTAAAATATGCCCCTTGGGCAATTACTTTACCATTTCCATAAATGAAAGATGGGTAGCTTTGAGCTGGTTTATTATAATATACATAAGAGTTTAGCCGGGCGATGACTTTGTCACTGGCATCAAGCACCTCAAAGTAAGACCCGCCATTTTTAGTCGGTCCCTCGTCGGTATTAAAGGCATCCTCTTCATGACTAAGTACTCCCCATAGCCGCCATGAACTAGTTGAGTCGTTGGCTGTTCCTAAGTCACGAGTGATAGTAGAAGTTGCGGAAGCCTTGACAAACTTGATACTCAAGTCCGGGGAGCTAAAGCGATCATAAGTTCGTATCCCGGTACGTGCACTCCAATAGTCGAGGTAACTCGTCTGATTCTCGCTGGCCGGTTGTCGTTTCCATCCATACCATCCATCGGCCAGCACACCCTGGCGCGGTAAACCCGCCAGCAGATCCACCCCCTGAGCCGGGTCCGACAACC
>CAXUKO010000022.1:0-94787 GCA_964251665.1 uncultured Cytophagales bacterium | reverse complement strand
GACCACAAAGGTGACACGACTACCAGTCTTTTTCAATTCCCAAACACGCCTTAAATAAATACGTGTCTGTTCCCAGCGCGGTTGTGCTGGTTATAGTGCTGTTATAAACCGTGAAAGAGGCCGGAAAGCCCGTGTATTCAATTCGGTTAATGTCGAACTCCCCTACAACCGGACTGGTAGGTGTGGGCGTATTATTAGTTTTAGATCAGGCGGTAATCAGTCCAAAGGCCAGTAGCGTCAGCAGCACGAAAACAAACTGTTTCTTCATGATTTCAGGATTGTTGATTAGGTTGATAATCACCCTGTACCGACAAGGGCGCACTGGTTCTTTGCGTATGAAAAGGAATAAGGCACCCGATTGTTTATTTAATTACGGACCGGTAGGCAGGGCAACGGGCGGCCAATTCAGGGCCTGCTCACTGGTCTAACCAATAACGTGACCGGTCATTTATTCGCCGGAGCAGGCAAGAACTGGCCCGCTCAAAGTCACGCCCTCGTATAAGCAGTTGGGCAGGTAAATTCCGGCATTCTGCAACTTTCATTTTTCAGGATGCGTATTACCAGACACCTTTGCCGTTCCGATACCCCTGCCGACCCTTACGCCCTTAATCCATGAGTTCAGCAGTAAATTACCGGCTAACCATCCGCCAGATCTGGCAACTGGCGCTTAGCCTGGTGGTGATCTTTTATCCCATCATTCTGTACGTCAACGTTCCCGAGCGGTCCTGGGCCTTTTTGACGCATGCCTATAAGTTTCTGCTGGTTGAGTTTGGCCTGACCCTCTTTGTTTACTTTGTTTGGATCAGCTTTACCGAGTGGTTGCTCGAACGGTTATCAGGGCGATTCGGCGAGGAGGTTCTGGTTGAATTTAAACTACCCGCCCAGCTCCTGATCCTCAGCATTGCCATTGGCGCGGCCTTACTGATCAACATGCTTTCGCACCAGGTCTTCGATCTGGTCGTGCCAAAGCCCCCACCCAGCCGTGAGGAGGCCAAACGCCAGCCTACACTCAAGCAATGGGACTTTTTCCAGCGGTCGCAAAACGGCCTGACCATCGTGATTATGCTGTCCATCTTTTACGTATCGGCCAACCGGCGGGCCAATCGGCGGCTGAAAGACATTCAGGTACAGGCCGAACGGCTCCAGAAAGAAGCTGCCCTGGCTCAGTTTGCCGCGCTGAAAGATCAGGTAAGCCCGCATTTCCTCTTCAATAGCCTCAGCATTCTTTCCTCGCTGGTCCATGTCGACGCCGATCTGTCCGAACAGTTTATTGATCAACTCTCGCGGGCCTACCGCTACATTCTGGAGCAGAAAGACAATGACCGAGTGCCGCTCAGGACCGAGTTAAAATTTATTCGCTCGTATATCTTTTTGCTCAAGATTCGCTTCGAGGAGAGCTTCGAGGTCCTTATCGACGTGCCGGACGATTTTGCCCGGCAGTATTACATTCCCCCCATGACGCTGCAGTTGCTGGTCGAAAACGCCGTTAAACACAACCGCATGACGGTTGAAGAGCCGCTTCAGGTATACATTCAGGCGAAGGACGACTATCTGGTGGTTCATAACCTTATCCAACCACGCGAACTCATTAACCACTCTACCGGGATTGGCCTGCAGAATATCATTAACCGGTATCATCAGTTCACTAACCAGCCGGTCTGGGTGGGCGAACAGGATAGTGAGTTTGTGGTTAAAATCCCGCTTCTCTCATGAATGTGGTCATCCTGGAAGATGAGCGGCTGACGGCCCAGCGACTGGAAAGCCTGCTCAAAAAATACGACCCTACCCTAAGCGTACTTGCCACACTGCCCTCGGTCGGAAAAGCAGTGGCCTGGTTTCGGCAGCACGCCGAGTCGGTGCAGGCTCCAATGGTGGATCTGGTATTCATGGATATTCACCTGCAGGACGGCCTGGCCTTTCGCATTATTGACCAGGTTGGACTCGTCACGCCCATCATCTTTACCACGGCGTATGACGAGTATATGATTCAGGCGTTCAAAGTCAACAGCATCGACTACCTGCTGAAACCGCTTAATTACGACGAGCTGGCGGCTGCCATCGACAAGTTCAAAGCCCTGCGTTTGCAGTTCGCGCAGCCGCTGACCGAGCCGACTGCACCATCGCAGCCGGCCGCTGTCGCTCCCGATATCGAAGCCCTGCTTCGTCTGCTGAATGCGCCCAGCCAGGTGGTGTATAAAGAGCGGTTCATGGTGACCATCGGGGCAAAAATCCGGAGTGTAGAGTCCACGGAAATCGCCTATTTCTTTCTCGACGAACGAATGGCGTTTCTGGTTACCCGCGAGGGTACGAACCTGCCCGTGGAGTACAGCCTGGACAAGCTGGCGCAGATTCTTGACCCGAAGCGCTTTTTTCGGGTGAGTCGGCAGTTTTTAGTGTCGCTGCCCGCCATCCGGTCCATCATGACCTACTCCGCCGGAAAGCTCAAACTGGAGCTGGAGCCCAAGCCCCGCTTCGATGTCTTTGTGAGTGGTGACCGGGTGGCGGATTTCAAAGAGTGGCTGGGTAAATAGCCAAGGCGTTTTTACCCGCGTGTTCAACCCGTGATTCCCCGCATTCGGCGGGTAAAAAGCGGCACTCTGCAACGTTAATTGGTACACGCCAGCACCGGGTTGTAGGTTTGATCATCCAACGACAACCAGCCTGGTTCATGAAAACAAACCCTACCGCTCTCAACCGTCAGACGCTTCTATCCACTCTGTTTCTGTTTATTAGTATTTCGGTGTCATCCGCTCAGTTTGGCCCACCGGGTGGCGGTCCGGGCGGTCCTCCGGGTTTTGGTGGTCAGGATACGCGAAAAAAGAAGGAGTTTACGGGCGTAGACGACGAAGCCCCCAAAGGCAACGGCAAAATAACGGGCCTGCTGGTGGATTCGACGTCGGGTAAACCGGTGGAGTTTGCCACCATCGCGCTCATCAACGTTAAAACCAACAAACCCATTGACGGTACGACGTCGGACGCCAAAGGCAATTTCGTGATGGCCAAACTGGCACCGGGCGACTACCGGCTTCAGTACTCCTTTATCGGCTATAAAAATAAAGACTCCCGGCCCTTTACCATCGCTAAAGGAACCGTGCTGGCGATGGGTTCGGTGCAGCTACCAGCCGACGTGCGAACCCTCAGCGAAGTTCAGGTAATTGGTCAGGCCGCGCTCATCGAAGAAAAAGTAGACCGGCTGGTTTTCAACGCCGATAAAGACCTGACCGCTAAAGGGGGTGATGCCTCGGATGTGCTGAAGCGCGTACCGATGCTGTCGGTTGACCTGGATGGCAACGTAAGTCTGCGGGGCAGTCAGAACATCCGGGTGCTGATCAACAATAAACCCTCGACCATTGTCGCCAGCAGCGTGGCCGATGCCCTCAAGCAGATTCCTGCCGACATGATCAAAACGGTGGAAGTGATTACCAGCCCCTCGGCCAAGTACGACGCCGAAGGAGCCGCCGGGATCATCAACATCGTTACCAAAAAGATTACCCTGCACGGCCTGACCCTGAACGTCGACGCCGGAGCGGGCCTGCGGGCGTCCAATCTGGGCCTGAACGGGTCGTATCGGCAGGGTAAATTAGGCATTACGCTGGGTGGTTTCGGACGGGCCATGTACAACCGGGCCTCCTCTACGCTGGACCAGACCACGCTCGTAAATGGCCAGTTGCTGCGCACCAGTCAGCAGGGCACCGCTTTTGATAAGCCTATTTTTGGTCAGTACACCCTGGGCTTCGACTATGATCTGGCCAAAAACCAGTCGCTGTCGGCCAACATCCGCTACGGCACCCGTAATTTCATTCAGCAGCAGCAGCAGTTAACCAACACGTATTCGGGCCGGTTGGTAGATTCGCTCCTGAGCATGACCAATCGCAATGTGGACCGGAAAGACCTGTCCAACTCGGTCGATATGAATCTGGATTACGTCCGCACGTTTAAACCCCAGCAGGAGTGGACCATTTCGACGCAGTACAGCCGGACGGGACTGGTCAATAATTTTTACGCAGATGTCTTGAGTCAGGCGGGTGCGTTAACGGGTCGTCAGCGCAACCTGAACAACAATACCAACCAGGAAGTCACTTTCCAGACCGATTACCAGACGCCCATCCGGACGAATCAGTTGCTGGAATTTGGCGGCAAGGCCATCATGCGGCAGGTCGACAGCCATTATCAGTATCAGGTTGGCGGCAGCACCGGCGATCTGGTTTTCGACCCAACCAATCCGTCGGGTTCGCTCAAATACAACCAGAACATTGGCGCGGGCTATATCTCGTACACCTACGTCACCCCGAGCAAATACACGGTTAAGGTTGGGACGCGCTACGAACATACCGGCATATCGGCCACGGCGAATGATAACGCGGCCTTAGCCATTCCCAACTACGGCAATCTGGTACCGAGCATCAACGTATCGAAGAGCTTAAAGGCGGGAACGACGCTGAAAGCGGGTTATAACCGCCGGATTCAGCGGCCGGGTCTGCAGCAGTTAAACCCAAACCCGAACGCGGCTAACCCCCAGAACATCAGCGTAGGTAACCCAACGCTGCGCCCCGAACTGACGGATAACGCGGAGTTGAGTTTAAGCACCACCATCAAAAAAACGTACCTGAATGCTTCCGTGTTCGGGCGGTTGACCAACAACGCCATCACGCAGGTTCGCCTACCGGCCGACACCCTGAATTCCACCTTTCCGGCGGGCAGCATCATCACCACGTTTCAGAATATTGGCGTGCAGCGTACCGTAGGCACCAACGTATTCTTCAACACGAGTATTACGGCAAAATGGAGTGTCAACGGCGGCATCGATGCGTACTACATGTACCTGCTGGGCACCACAACGGGCACCGATGGCAAGTCGCAGGCCATCAGCAACACGGGGGTCAGTCTCGGCGGCCGACTGATGAGTCAGTTGCAGATGAACAAGGGGTGGAGTGCGCAGGTGTTCAGTTTCTTCCGGGGGCCAAGTCCTCAGTTGCAGGGCACGCAGGGCAGTTTTTACATGTACTCGCTGGGGGTGCGGAAAGACCTGGCCAGCAAGCGCGGCAGCATCGGGCTGGCCGCTGAGAACTTTGCGGGTAACGGCGTAGTGATGCGCACCACCCTGAAATCTCCGCTGATTTCGCAGGTCAACGTCAACCACCTCTATAACGCAAACCTGAAGGTGACGTTCACGTACCGCATCGGCAAAATGACGTTTGAAGAGCCCCGTAAAAAGGCCCGCTCGGTGAGTAATGATGATGTGAAAGGCGAGGGTGGCGAGGGTGGGGGTCAGCCGCAGCCAGCCCCGGCAGCGGGCGGACGACCAAGGCAATAACGAAAAACCAGGCACTCAGCTTTCACCCGCGTCTGCCCTGCAGTTAAGGGTTAACAAGGGCATAGACAATTTACACGACAGCATTGCCACCCACTTATTGAGTAGGATTACAGTATAATGAGCGATAATTCGGATTTAAGTCAGCAACAACTCAACAGAAAGCATGCGGATGAATGGAGTGCCTTCGATTCGTTTCATGACAACATGCTTCAACTGGTAAAACTCAGGCACCACCAGGAAAAAACGAAGTACAATTCATTAACCAGCCCGGCAGCACTGGCAGATCGCCATCGACGGGAACTTGCTGAACTGGTGCAGGCAAAAGCGCTGGCGGCTAAACTTCTCTGCGAGGAGCAGGCAGCCGAAGAAATGAATCTGAAGCGAGAGTACGAAAAAAAGTAGCCTATCTCCCATTCGTACGACCAACCCGCTAAACAGATACTCTACAAACAGAGAGCAGGGTATAAGGCATGACCCTGAGTGTCATGCCTTCGTAACGAACCGGTACAGGTACGGGGCTTTATGCGCTCCTCCGCCATACTTTTTCTCGATCCGCTCCAGCATTCCCGAACCAAGCATCTTTCGCTGAAAACCCGACCGGTGCAGTTTCTGCCCCAGAATCGTTTCGTAAAGCCGCTGTAGCTCCGCCATGGTAAACATCCCGGGCAGCAGATTAAAACCGATCAGCTTCTGGTCGAGGTTAATCCGCAGCGTTTCCAGCGCTTTTTGAACAATCGTCTGGTGATCAAGCATAAGTGCAGGAAGGGCATCCAGCTCGTACCAGGCGCAACTGTCGGAAAGCGCGTCGGACAACGGTACGGCCTTTGTAAAGTCGATCAGCGCGTAATAGCCTACGGTAACGAACCGGCGCAGCAGCCAGTGATCGTCAGAGGGGGTTATCCCCTTCCCCTCCAGAATCGTCCGCAGCGGAGCCGGATCATGTCGGTCATAGTCGCCGAAGGTATAGAACTGCTCCAGATAGATGTCGTGCAGGCCAGTCCGTTCAGCCAGCATACGCCGGGCCGCATCGTTCAGGTTCTCCTGCTCGCGGATAAACCCGCCCGGCAGCGCAAACAAACCCGTGTTCCGGTAAGCCAGCAGCAAGATTTTCAACTGGTTCTCATGAAACCCAAAAATAACCGAGTCGATGGCAAGACCCGGCAGAAAGCCCGTGCCGTCTGGCCTGGTCTTGTCCGGGGCAGCTTGATCACGCATGACATTAAAAGTAAGCATAAGTTACTGAAAAGCTTGGTGGTCTCAAGGTAGCTCTTTATTATTGTAACATAGTGTGACAATAATAAAAAATGGCGCAGTACCGTGTTTACCGCCGAGTCAGCTGACTGATTATAAGCCCTTACTTTATTCCTTATGAAACATTCCTTTATTCTTCTGCTACTGGCCGCTCAGGTATCGTTCCAGGCCGGAGCCCAATCGAAAAAAGAGGCCGCTGCCAACCAGGTTAAGCTGGCCAATGGCACCCTCGAAGGCGTGACCGAAGCGAGCGGTATTCGCTCGTTCAAGGGCATTCCCTACGCGCAGGCCCCCGTTGGCGACCTGCGCTGGAAAGAGCCACAGCCCGCCCAGAACTGGCAGGGTACCCGCAAAGCCGATAAATTCGGCCCCCGCGCCATGCAGCGGCCCATTTTCGGCGATATGAATTTCCGCTCCAATGGCGTGAGTGAGGACTGCCTGTACCTGAACGTCTGGACACCCGCCAAATCGCCTAAAGAGCACCTGCCGGTACTGGTTTACTTCTACGGCGGTGGGTTCGTGGCGGGCGACGGTTCGGAGCCCCGGTACGATGGGGAGAGCATGGCACAGCAAGGCATCGTAACCCTGACGGTGAACTACCGGCTGGGGGTGTTCGGCTTTATGGCGCATCCTGAACTCACGAAAGAGTCACCGCATCATGCGTCGAGCAATTACGGCTACTTAGATCAGAGTGCGGCCCTGCGCTGGGTACAGCAAAACATTGCCGCTTTCGGTGGCGATCCCAAAAAGGTTACCATCGCGGGCGAATCGGCCGGGTCGGTTTCGGTGAGCGCCCAGATGGCCTCTCCCCTGTCGAAAAACCTGATGGCCGGTGCTATCGGCGAAAGCGGCTCCCTGCTGGGGACCTTACCACCCGTTTCGCTGGCGGTTGCCGAGCAGGAGGGCGTTAAATTCGCCGAAATGGTCGGGGCAAAATCATTGGCCGAATTACGCGCCATGCCCGCCGAACAAATTCTCGAAGCAACGGCTAAACCGGGAACACCCCGTTTCTCGTCTACTATTGATGGCTATTTCTTCCCCAAACCACCGGTAGCCATTTTTGCCGCCGGGGAGCAGGCCCACGTGCCGCTGCTGGTTGGCTGGAATTCGCAGGAGTCCGGCTATCAGGGAATTCTGGGTAAGGAAAGCCCAACCGTTGCCGCCTACACGCAGGCTGTGCAAAAGCGATACGGCGAGCGGGCCGATCAGGTGCTGAAGGTGTATGCCGCCACTACCGATCAGGCCGTTGAGCAGGTGGCCACCGATCTGGCCAGTGACCAGTTTATTGGTTACAGCACCTGGAAATGGTCTGATCTACAGGGCAAAACGGGTGGTAATAAGCCCGTATATCGTTACCTGTACAGTCGGCCCCGTCCCGAAATGACACCGGAAATGGGCAACGCTACGGCTGGTTTAGCCGGTGGTGTCGTTAAAAATTCAGATCCGGCAGCTCCCAAAGCACCACCCGCAAAAGGGGCCGTTCACTCCGCCGAAATCGAGTACGCGCTGGGAAATCTGGCTGGCAATAAAGTGTATGCCTGGACACCCGACGACTACAAGGTATCGAAGGTGATGCAGGCGTATTTTGCCAACTTCATAAAAACGGGTAACCCCAATGGGCCGGGCCTGCCCACCTGGTCGGCGGCCAACAGTGGTACCGATGTAGAGGTCATGCATATCGACGTGAACACCCGTCAGGAGCCGGAGAAGAACCGGCAACGGTACCTGTTTCTGGACCAGCCAGCGCCGAAGCAATAAACCTTACCAATCCATACGTGAAACGCCCCGCTCCTGGCACAAGGAGCGGGGCGTTTTACGTACCAGCGTGTTTATTTCAGCCCACGACTTCAGTCGTGGGCTACTCGTTGTTCGCTACAGCCGCTTCATCTGTCAGCACCGTAGCTACCGAGTGCGACAGGCTGGTTTCGCTCGCGTAACCCATCATCCGGGCATCGCCGGGTGCGGGATCAGGCAGCAACCGGTTAACAAACGCCAGTACATCGGCCGTGAAGCCGGGGAACAGGCCGTGAATTTTAGTCACAATCTGGGCGGGCAACGACACAATCAACTCTGCCTGACCGATCCGACAGGCATCCATAATCTGCCGGGCGCAGGTTTCGGCGCTCACCGTCAGTAGCGGCAGCGAATCGGCAATTTTAAACCAGGCGTATTCTTTGTCGTGCTGTCCCTTAATAAGGGCGTGACGCGGGCTGCCGGTCCGAATAAGACCCGGACAAACGGTTGTTACATAGATGCCATCCTTCATCAGTTCCGACCGAAGCCCTTCCGAGTAGCCAACCAGTGCAAATTTACTGGCCGAGTACGGCGCCATGTGCGGCAGTGCTATTTTTCCGCCAACCGAACCGATATTAACAATACGCCGGGGTCGGCTCCCGTTTCGGCGCATGGACGGTAGTACCGCGTTGGTCATGTGATAGGCCGACCAGAAATTGGTTTCCATGGTCTCGCGGAAGTCGGCTTCCGTTGTATTTTCATAGGGCGTGACCATGATAATACTGGCGTTGTTGATCAGCACATCGACCGGGCCAAACACCTGTTCCACGTCGCCAATAAAGGCTTGTATTGCCGTTGGGCTGGTCACGTCGCAGGGTATGGCCAGCACCGTTGCGCTGTAGTTATGCAGATCGGCTTCGGCCCGGCGGAGTTCGTCGGCATCGCGGGCACAGATGACCACGCGGGCACCCTCCTGCGCAAAGGCTCGCGCCATTACCAGCCCAAGCCCGCGCGAGCCGCCGGTAATGACGACTGTTTTATGCTGAAAAGTCATGGTCCGGCGCCGGTTCAGCACGGAGCGGGCAGCCACTAAAGCCCCAAGCCCCAATAGGCTCCAGAGCATTGTTTTCGCGTTGGTTGTGGGCATAATCAGGCTTGTTCACATGTATAATTCTGTTCGTATAACTGGGGCGTTCCGGCCCCGCCAACGTCCTGTTGCGCAGGCGCGTTGCCGCCATCAATCAACTGCGCGTTCCCCGAAAAGTTAACGGCCGCGAGCAGAACTGACCCAATGGGCCTGTTCCTTACGATCAGCCGCCTGACCGGTAATCGTGGCATTCCTTTTGCAGAAACTGACCTGAACACTTCCTGCCACAAACAGCTTACCGGCCACACAAGCTCTGAACTTACCCAAAACTTATCGCTGTGTAACGTAAATTCAACAGAGAAGTCAGATATTTACCTTTTGGTAAGTAGCATACCGTGGCTCCGGCCATCTGCGTTATTCACATTCATGTTCATATTGCCCATTTATGAATGAAAATGATCTACTTAAAGCAGCCTTAGACTTTTCCAGCGATGGAATAATCAGGTATAGCTGTCTGCGTGAGCAAACGGGTAGGATTCATGATTTCCAGATTCAGTTTCTCAACCGCCCGGTTGAACGTATAATGGGTCGGCCAGCCAGTGAACTGGTTGGTCAAAGTGCCCGTGCTTTATTTGACCATACCATGCCGCCGGGCTTGTGGGACCAGGCCGCAGCGGTGGTCGAAACGGGGAAGCCGCACACCCAGACCGCGCCCTTTACGCTGGGTCTGAGCGCTCAGCGCTGGTATACCGTACGGCTGCATCGCCATGAGGATGGCGTCCTGATGGTTTTTTCCGATACAACCGATCTTAAAAACGTCACCCGTCATGCCGAACAGCAGGTCAGTTTCATTAACAGTGTACTGGAACACAGCCTGAACGGGATCATTTATTACGAACCCGTCCGCAACGATGCCGGTGTGATTATTGATTTCCGGGCCACACTCTGGAATCCGGCGGCTCTGGCCATGACCCGGCAAAGCGACGCTGATTTTCGCCAGGGTACGCTGCTCGAACGGTATCAGGCCTGGCGTACCGAGGGCAGTGGCGGGAACAGTGTGTTTCAGGATTTTATTAAAACTGTTGAAACGGGTGAGTCCTGGCGCCGGGAGCAATACTTCTCTGAAACCGACTTTTACTTCGACCTGTCGGCCACCAAACTGGGGAATGGCGTAGTGGTAGCCCTGTTTGACCTGACCGAAGCCCGCCGAATCGAACGGGAACGGCAGCGGCAAAGTAAGCTGGTCGAAAGTGTGCTGAACGGCTCACTGAATGGACTCATTGCCTACGAATCGGTGCGCGATGCCAGCGGCCGGTTGACTGACCTGCGCGTGATTGCCGCCAACGAAGCCGGTGCCCGGATGCAGAATTGTACCGTAGACGCACTTATTGGCAGTACCCTGACGGCCATGTCGGGCACTGCCCTGGAGCCGGGTCTGTTTGAACGCTACGCCAGAACCGTCGAAACCGGCGAAGCGCAGCGTGTGGAAAGTCAATACACAAAAGACGGCCGGGAAAGCTGGGTTGATAGTTCGGTGGTTCAGTTCGGCGATGGCATGCTGATGACCTTCTTTGACATCACGTCGATGAAGCAGTCCGAACAGGCGCTGCAAAAAACGATTGGGGAACTTCAGCGGTCTAATCAGAACCTGGAACGGTTCGCCTACGTAGCTTCCCATGACCTGCAGGAACCCCTCCGCAAGATCACGGCCTTCGGCGATATGCTGCAGAGCCAGTATGGCAGTTCCTTGGGAACGCAGGGCATCGGTCTGGTTCAGCGGATGCAGACGGCTACGCAGCGGATGCAGGCGCTGATTAAAGACCTGCTTAGTTTTTCGCGGGTTACTACGCTTACCGCGCCCTTTAAACGCATTGACCTGCAGGCCGTTGTCGACGGAGTACTCAGCGACCTCGAAACGGTGATCCGCGAAAAAAGAGCCGTGCTGGATGTAACGTCGCTGCCGTATCTGGAGGGGGATGCCAGTCAGTTGCGGCAGTTGTTCCAGAACCTGCTGTCGAACGCGCTGAAGTTTGGCCGCCCCGGCGATATTCCCCTGATTCGGATTGATTGCGAAGTGATTACGGGGTCGGCCATTCAACCCATGCCGGGGGTGACGGTAGCCCTGAGCGACCGGACCCGTTCCTTTTTTGTGATTACCGTCAGCGACAATGGCATTGGCTTCGACGAGAAATACCTCGACCGGATTTTTACCATTTTCCAGCGGCTCCATTCCCGCAACGAATACCCCGGCACTGGCATTGGGCTGGCGGTTGTGCAGAAAGTGGTCGAAAATCACAAGGGTTACCTGAACGCCCGCAGTGAGCCGGATAAAGGCGCGGAATTTATGATTTACCTGCCCGACGAACCCGCCCGACCAGACGTAGTTCTCAGTTTGTAGGTTGTGGTTTCTGCTATCGAAACCACAACCTACAAACCGAGAATCAAAACCAGTCGAACGCCTTAATACGGCTCCCCTCCGGCGTCTTCGTCCTCGGTCAAATCGCTGATTTCGCGGTCCAGCTCATCGTCTGACAGGTCTTCCTGGAGTAAATCAGCGGGCATATCGTCCATGTCTTCGTCGTTGGGAAGGCCGTTGGTGACATTGCGGGCCGTACTGTTATCGGTGTAGAGCAGGGTATCGGTCGCTTCGTCACTGCCCCGGTTCATGGAATCTGTTTGCCCGTCGAGTCCGAGGTCGGCATAGATCACCGAATCCATCTCGTTATCGTTTTCGGGCATGTTCATGTTTTGCTCCGACATGCCGCTGAGCGGGCCACCCGATTGGTCGATGGACTGTTGACCGGCTCCGTCTGTGTTACTTTCCATAGCGTTGGGATTATGTGGTTTTTACTGACAAACTCCCAAACCGACCCGAAGGTTATCGCCACAGCACGACCTTCTGCGTGCTGACGGTTCCATTATCTGCCGTAAGCCGGACCAGATAAACACCATCGGGCTGGGCCGATAAATCAAGGGTACTGTCTTCCCCCGCCTGCACGGTACGCCCCGCCCCTACGGCCTGACCAGTGCCCGAAAACACCAGTACCTGACCAGAGCGCGGGGCATGGATGGTAACGAATCCTGTTGTCGGGTTCGGGTAAACCCAGGGTCTAACCGGCTCGGACACGGCCGTAATGACGGCTTTTACGGAGGTGTTACGGAGGTAACGAAGCCCCCCCGTGCCGGTACCCAGCATCAGATCAGGCAGGTTATCGCCATTAAGATCGGCAACCGCCGTCAGCAGGTTACTGCCCGCAAACCCTACCGACGACAACGAGTCGAGCAGGGTCAGTTTTCCGTCGGGCTGGTCGGGCATACGGTAGAGTTTGAGTTGGCCGTTGGCCGCAGCCGTGAGCAGTTCAGCCTTACCATCGGCATCGAAGTCGGCCACCACAATGGATGGACTGCGAATCAGCAGCCCGTTCGACTGAACACCGATTCCGCCGAAACTCTGATTCTGTAACTGATACGTAGGCGCATCGGCCGTGCCGACATTACGGAGATATTCCACGTTGCCCGACGCTTTGCCGATAAGCAGGTCTGGTTTCCCGTCATGGTCCACATCCGTAATGACCGGCACATCGCCAAGGCCCAGCGTCTGGGGCAGCGTGAGCAGTTTAGCCGAATGCAGATCATACGTAACCATAACTCCTTTTGGCACTTCATTCAGCAGCACCCGAATCTGTACGGCGTTGCTGCGGGCAGCGGTGATGATCAGGTCGGGGCTGCCATCGGCATTGGCGTCGGCAAAAGCCGGTATAAGGTCGGTCAGCAACAGCGTTTTGGCGAGGTTCAGGTAATCCGTCGTGACCAGCTTAAAGGCGGGTGCTGCCGCCGTTCCTACGTTCTCGAACTGCCAGATGCCGCCCCGAAAATCGGTGGCACCAGTCAGCACGCCGTTGTAGCCAACGAGCAGGTCAGCGTCGCCGTCGCCGTCCAGATCGCCAAGAGCAGGCGCGGCATTTTCGCCCAGGTCGAGCATCCCTGATTGCAGAAAATCATTGGTAACGTACTGAAAAACCGGTTTTTCGGTCGTGCCGGTATTTTTATAGAACCAGTTCGACGCCTTAAAGTCCAGGTGGGTAGCGTCATTACTGAACACATTGGGCGCGGCCAGCAGATCCTTCACCCCATCGCCATCCACGTCTTCAAAAAACGTAGCCGGAAAAATATTAAAATCAATGGGTTTAGTGGCCGGAAACAGCGTGTCCGCACTGACATACGTGGCTTTCTCATTGTTGGGACCAGCGTTCCGAATCCGGGCGATATTAGTGCAGGACACGAACCCGAACAGCAGGTCTTTAAACCCGTCGCCGTCGGTATCGACTACCGTCAGTGTATTGCCGTTATGCTCTACTTTGGCGTTGGGACTGCCGATTCGGCCATTGGCATCGTCGCAATTGATGCCAAACTGAAAGTCGTTGCAGAATTCCTTTCGGAAGTGCCCCCAGCATTGCCCGATTCGTTTGTAGTCCAGCCCGGCCGGATTTCCTTTTTCACGGCTTAGGTTCTGATGGTAGACGACGCTGTTGCCGGTGATTTCAAACGCCAGAATATCCAGATCACCGTCGCCATCGTAGTCCACAATGGCCGGAATATCGGTCGGCGATACGTACAGTGGCTGAATGCTGGAAAACCCCTGATGCAGCAACGGATCGGCCACTTTCTGCCAGGCCCACTGCCCGTTCGTTACCGTATTTCGGTACACCGTCAGGCCGTGCACGAAGAGATCTTTGCGCCCGTCGCCGTCGTAGTCGGCCAGTACCAGCCAGTTCTGAATGGCCGGAAACCGACCTTCGTATTCGGGCGCGTATTGCCAGGTACCATTCTGCCAGATGAAGGTGCTGACTTTAGAACTCGTCCGGTCAAAAACGACTAAGTCGTCAACAGCGTCATCATTCAGGCGCATGGTCTGAAACTGACTGGCGTTCAGCCCCCCGGCCCAGGCGTTGGGCAGCACCCGATTGTTGACCGTTACAGCGGGCGTCTGATCATACCGAAACGAGAACGGGCCACCCGTCGCCTGGGCCTGCACACCGATGGGTAGTGCCAATAAACAGAGCAGGAAGAGTTTTTTCATCTAATTTTGAGCATTGAACCGGTGTAGTGTCGGGGCTGTCAGTGGCACGGTCACCCGGCCCGACACCATGAACATCATTAAAACGAACAACCCTGCCGAACATGACATCGACCGCCGATTTATATGCTAAATTCCTGGAATGCACGGGCGTTTCCACCGATACCCGCCAGATTACCCCTGACTGTCTGTTCGTTGCGCTCAAAGGCGACACCTTCGATGGCAACCAGTTCGCCCTTCAGGCGTTAGCGAATGGTGCCCGTTATGCAGTGGTCGATGAGGCAACGGTGGCCGCGCAGCATCCCCGGTGTCTGCTCGTTCAGGACGGCTTAACGGCGCTTCAGGAGGTAGCCCGGCATCACCGGCAAACATTGACGATTCCCGTTATTGGCCTGACCGGCTCGAACGGCAAAACGACCACTAAAGAGCTGATCGCGAATGTCCTATCTACGCGCTTTACTACTTACGCAACGCGTGGCAACCTCAACAACCACATTGGCGTACCGCTGACGCTGCTTACCCTGAACGAAACCCACGAGATCGCCGTGGTGGAAATGGGTGCCAATCACCAGCGGGAAATCGCCCAGCTCTGCTCCATTGCCCAGCCCACGCACGGACTGATTACCAACGTCGGCAAGGCGCATCTGGAGGGCTTTGGCGGCATTGCCGGGGTACGCAAAGGCAAAGGTGAACTCTATGATTACCTGGCCCAGACGGCGGGAACCGTATTTATCAACAGCCGCGACCAGACGCTGACGGCCATGTACCGCGAACGCCTGAAAACCCTGCGTCCCGAAACGACTCCGGCCGGGAATGGCTTTGCCGAAGCGATCTTCTATCCCGGCGATCCGGTTGAACTGGTGCAGGAATCGCCGGCGGTGGTGTATAAAACGATTGATGGACAAACCGTTGTGACCCATTTACCGGGCCGCTACAATTTTGAGAATATGCTGGCGGCTCTGGCTATCGGGGAGTATTTTGGTGTCACGCCCGAAGCAGCCAACCAGGCCGTGGCGGACTATAACCCCACCAACAACCGCTCGCAGGTCATCAGTAAAGGCTCAAACACCATTTTGCTGGATGCCTACAATGCCAATCCGAGTTCGATGGCGGCAGCCGTACAGCAGTTTGCCGCCATGCCCGCCCAGCGGAAAATGGTTATTCTGGGCGATATGTACGAACTCGGGGCCGAGAGCGAAGCCGAACATGCCGCCCTTGGTAAGTTAGTGGCCGGTGGTCAGTTCGACGTGGTGATTCTGGCCGGTCAGGATATGAAATGGGCGCTGAGTGCGCTGCCAAAGGCGTACTATTTCCCCGATAAGTTCTCGCTCCATAACTGGCTCATGGACCATCCGCAAACCGACACCCACATTCTGGTGAAAGGCTCGCGGGGTATGAAGCTGGAAACAGTCGTGCCTTTTTTATAGACTGATTGTCCGTTTCCGAAACCAGACCCCACCTCTTCACAGTTGTGCTTTTATGGATATTATTCGTCATCATCACACCCGGCAACCCCATGTCGAACACCACCTGCGCAGTTCTGATTTTATTTCTGACGTGGTCATCGGTATGTCCGACGGTCTGACGGTGCCGTTTGCCTTGGCAGCAGGTCTGAGCGGAGCCGTTGACAGTAATGCCGTTATTGTGACGGCGGGCATCGCCGAGATTGTAGCGGGCTCCATTGCCATGGGGTTAGGTGGCTACCTGTCGGGGCAGACCGAAGTGGACCATTACAATTCGGAGTTACAGCGCGAAGAGGAAGAAGTCGAGTTATATCCCCAGCGTGAACGCGACGAAGTGCAGGAAATTTTCGCCGAACTTGGCTTCAGTGAACGCCTGCAATTAGAAGCTGTCGATGAGTTGGCGCGGGATAAAGATAAGTGGGTCAACTTCATGATGAAGTATGAATTAGACCTCGAAAGACCCGATCCGAAACGTGCCACTAACAGTGCCCTGACTATTGGACTATCATACATTGCCGGGGGCGTTATTCCGTTAAGCCCATATTTTTTCACGACACATCCCAGCACCGGCCTGCTTTATTCGGCCCTGCTGACGTTACTCTGCCTGTTTGTCTTCGGATATTTTAAAAGCCGGGCCACGGGTCAGCCACCTATCACCGGTGCCTTTCAGGTAATGCTCATTGGTGCTACAGCCGCAGCGGCAGCCTTCGGCGTAGCCAAATTAGTTGAGTAAGGTGGTAAGTCAGTAAGTTGGCAAGTCAGTAAAGCAGGCAAACTGCCTTACCGACTTACCACCTTACTCACAGTGTCATTTCCATGCAGATGTCGGCGCGGGTGTAGAGCGATGGGCGCATGGGAACTTCCTGGAAACCTACCCGATGGTATAGGTTAATGGCGGTTTTCGCTTTTCGGTTCGATTCAAGCCAAACCATCGTTGCTCCCATCTGTCGGGCGTACTCAATGGCTGCCAGGGCCAGTAACTTACCAGCCCCACGCCCCTGTACAGCGGGCGTTACCGACATCTTGGCCAGTTCATACGTGTTCTCACCCGTGTTGACCATCGCCACTGTCCCCACAATTTCATTGTTGAATTTAGCCAGAAAGATAGCCCCGTTGTTGGGTAGAATATGCGCTTCCGGGTGTTGCAGTTGCTCCAGGTCGTGCTCTTCAAGCGTAAAGGACGCGCTGATCCAGGCAACGTTCAGGCGCTCAAAGTCGGGTTGGTATTCGGGTGCATACGGGATGATAGAAATTTCATTCATGGTTAGTTTCCGTCACCGGACGGGGCGGGGTTTTGATTTAAATACGTACGAATGCGACTGGCAAAGGATTGAGCCGTTAACTGATCTTCCATCTCTCGAATTGCGAGGAGCAGGTTGTGCGTTTGCCGGTCAATCATGTCCTGATTAACCGTCTGAACAGCATCCCAGAGCGGCTGCATCTGCGGAATAATGGCTTCACCGGACGGACTCAATGTCAGCAGCCGCTTCCGGCTATCGTGCTCTGATTTTTCCGACATAATGAGTTCTTTTTTGACCAGTTCGTTTACCACCTGAATGACCGCAGGGTGCGTAATACCGAGCTGATCAGCTACTTCCGTGACAGAAATAGGCCCCTGCCGGGCAATGAGCAAAAAAACGGTAGCCCACTTCACCTCAAAGTCGATACCGGATTCCCGATAAATGGCCGTTACACCCTGCCAGTACATATCGCTGAGCCGCCTAAGTCGGCTGGCTATGGCTAATGCGCCCATTTCAAGCATGAAATCCATATAGGTAATCACTTACGTTAGTAGCTACATAATTAGTAGATACAGGCATGAATGTCAAGCCAGTAGTGATAAATTTTTGCGGCTGAAGAAGTTAGGCGCATTTTTTGAGAGCAGTCCATAACTATAGGCATTCTGCCGAAGGTTGCCTATTTTTGCACTTTGCTAAGAAATGCAATTCAGTAGCATCCGCTAAAAAAATAAACCAACATGGAAGCACAAACGTCTGCCTACGTTCCTTATAAAGTGAAGGATATGGCGATGGCCGATTGGGGCCGTAAAGAAATCCGGCTTGCCGAAGCCGAAATGCCGGGTCTGATGGCCCTCCGCGCCGAATTTGGTCCCTCGAAGCCGTTGGCTGGTGCCCGCATCGCCGGTTGTCTCCACATGACAATCCAGACGGCTGTGTTAATTGAAACGCTGGTTGAACTGGGTGCTGATGTGACCTGGTCATCGTGTAATATTTTCTCGACGCAGGACCACGCGGCTGCGGCCATTGCGGCTGCCGGTATTCCGGTTTACGCCTGGAAGGGCATGACCGAAGAAGAGTTCAACTGGTGCATCGAGCAAACGCTGTTTTTTGGCGAAGATCGCAAGCCGCTGAACATGATCTTAGATGATGGTGGCGACCTGACCAACATGGTATTCGACGTGTATCCCGAACTGATTTCGGAGATCAAAGGCCTGTCGGAAGAAACCACAACGGGTGTTCACCGCCTGTACGAGCGCATGAAAAATGGCACGCTGCACCTGCCCGCCATCAACGTAAATGACTCGGTCACGAAGTCGAAATTCGATAACAAATACGGTTGCCGCGAATCGCTGGTGGACGCTATTCGCCGGGCAACCGACCTGATGATGGCCGGTAAAGTGGCCGTTGTAGCTGGCTACGGCGACGTAGGTAAAGGCTCAGCGGAATCACTCCGGGGTGTTGGTTGCCGCGTACTGGTCACGGAAATTGATCCGATCTGTGCATTACAGGCGGCAATGGATGGCTACGAAGTGGTACCGATGGATGAAGCGGCTACCCGCGCCAATATCTTTGTAACGGCTACCGGTAACGTCAACATCATCAAAGAGCGTCATTTCAAAGCCATGAAGGATAAGGCCGTTGTGTGTAACATCGGTCACTTCGACAATGAAATCGACATGGCCTGGTTGAATAAGGCCTACGGCAACACCAAGAGCCAGATCAAACCGCAGGTAGACATGTACGAGATCGACGGCAAGGAGATCATCGTTCTGGCCGAAGGTCGGTTGGTAAACCTGGGCTGTGCCATGGGTCACCCATCGTTTGTAATGTCGTGCTCGTTCTCGAATCAGACGCTGGCTCAGCTTGAACTGTGGGAAAACTCGGACAAATACGAAAACAAAGTATACGTCCTGCCAAAGAAACTCGATGAGAAAGTAGCCGCTATGCACCTGGCCCACGTGGGTGCCCGTCTGGAGCCCCTGGAGCAGGAACAGGCTGATTACATCGGCGTCAACGTTGACGGTCCGTTCAAGTCGGAGATGTACCGGTACTAGTCAATAAGGGATAAAAGGAATAGGGGGCGTAAGGAGGAAAGGGATTACCCTGCCACCCTACGCCCCCTATTCCTTTTATTTGTGCATTTCTGGCTGCTTTCCCCTTCTCCGCTTTACAAATTCACTGCCTGCGTACCACTCTTCAGCACCTGCGTCTTGCCCTGCCAGCGCAGGATACCAGTCAGGTTAGCGGGTAGGGTTACGGCACCAGTCAGGCCGCCGGTGGGAGTCTTCACGAACTTCACGGCAATCTCACCCGACGGATGTGGCATTTGGCCCTCCACAGATGGTAAATCTCCCAGATAGGGCAGCAGCCGTACCGAGCGGAAACCCGGCTCGGCGGGGCTGATTCCGCAGATGGTCGACAGCATCTCGTAGACTGGCGAAGCGCTCCAGGCGTGGCAGTCGGAACGCGTAGGTTCCGGTTGCTCAGCAAAGGTCGTCAGACCGAGGGCCAGCATATCGCGCCAGGGCCTAAGCTGCGCCCCTAACTGATCGCCCATACCCGTTTTCTTCAGCGCCTGGAACAGGTAAAATTTAAAGTAAAAAGTAGCCTGAGTCAGCGAGGTGTCTGCTATCACCTTTTGGAGAACAGCCTGTTGTTGCGCTACAGGAACAGCATTAGTCAAGACCGCCCAGATGTTGGCATGCTGGCTGAATCGCTTTTTATCCGGAGTGTCGGAAATAAGGCCCCGGCCCGCGTCCCAGCAACGCTCATTTACCGCTTTCGTAATGCGCAGGGCCAGTTGACGATAATGTTCAGCGCGTTCGTTTTTACCGAAATACGCAAAGACCTCAGCGGCCCGTTGCAGGGTATACGCCTGTTGCAAGGTCAGAATAGAAGACCCGCCGTTCCGGGCACCCACCGGCACTCCTCCGGCAATTTCATCTTTTGTGTTCCAGTTCGACCAGTCCACGAAATTCCACCAGGGCAGCGGGCCGTTTAGCATCGTTTTATCCAGCCGCTCCTCATGCCACGTCAGCACATCATCCATGCCCCGTAATAACGGCTTGATAAAGGCATCGTCCTGGCGGTGCATCCAGTAGTCGTGAATCATGCACACCCAATACAGCGAGAACGTTGGGATCACCTGAAAATCGGCGCTGGGGTAGCGGCTTTGGGTCAGTCCATCACTGAAGCGGCTATGGTCGTAGTCCATGATAGCCTTCCGCATGAGCCGGTCGTCGCCCGCTACATAGAGCGAAATCAGGGCCTGGATACGGGTATCGCCCGTATACTGTAGCTGTTCATAATAGGGGCAATCGAAGTAATTTTCGCCCGCGCAGAGTCGGGCCGTGCGCCAGCCCACCGTCCAGATCTGGCTCAGGCTGCTATCGGGGCTGGTGAATTTTGCCTTTTGCTCGAAGGGATAACCGGTAAATTTCCCAACCAAATCATTCAGCACCAACGGCTCTCCTTTGGTCTCGACTGTCAGTTGTACATAGCGATAGGTACGGAACCAAAGCGGGCGGAATGTACGGCTGGCGGTGCCATCGGCCAGAAACTGATCCTCAAAACCGAGCAGATGCCGCCCCGCAATGTCGTTCCGATTTCCTTTTCGCGATTTTTCGTCGACCAGAGCTTCGGCATAGGCCAGCGTCACAGTAGCGCCTTTCCCTCCGCTGACGGTTAGTTCGGGATAGGCATTGGTTTCAACGCCGTTATCAAGCAGAATCGTCACTTTTTTGTTGGCTGGAATAATCGCTGGGGTCGTGCCACGCAAAAATTCGTCGGTCATGTTTACCGAATCGGCCCGCCGGACGGTTTGAAGCCGCTGAACGATCTCCTCCATCTGCGGAATCTGGCGCGGCACCAGGTTCCAGTTCCCATCGGTACCCAAACCACGCGGCTTGGCCGTAAACCCTAACTCACGGGCCACGGGCCAGGTAGCATCAGAAAAACCGGCCTGCTCCCACCCCCACGGATACTGAGTTGCATCGACCCGGTCGCCATCACCGACAACAATGTAAGTGCGCAGTTTGGGAATGTCGTTTTTGATAGGTGAGTACGCCGGATTCTGAATAGCTTTCCAGCTTCTATCGGTGTTGGCTACCTTCTCGGCATCGGTATCGCCCTGAACAATGAAGCCGGTCTGATACGTCATCTGGGCATAAGGCGCTCCGTCGCCCATGTTCCAGACCTGAGCCGCCAGTGTGTTGGCGCCAGTCTGTAGATACGGTGCCAGGTCGAGGGTTTCGTAGTTCCAGTTCTGCGTGTCACTGCGTGCCGGACCCGTTGCTATGGCTTTTCCGTTCACAAAGAACCGGTAGCGGTTATCGGCGGATACGTGAACGATAAAGTGGGCTGGTTTCTGCGGCAGAGTAATCGTTTTGCGAAAGTGATAAACGCCATACTGCCGTGCAGGAGCAGCTGGTACCGAAATCCACTTAGCCGTCCAGTAGTTAGACGTCCATTTGCTGGCAGGTTGAGCGGTGGGCGTCGACGTTTGCGAAAGGGCGGCCGTGTGGATCAGCAGCGTTAGAACGAGTAACCGAAGGTGCATAAGAAAAGGGCTGAAATAGTCGTACCTGTTGCAAGATACTGACAATTTCAAGCCCTGAACATACAGGCGGCTTACCGCTATGAAGCTGTCTTACTAAATCCGCTGAATCAGCTCGTTCACTTTATGGATTTCGAGGCCCATGTTTTAATCAGTTAAAATGTTAATCAGGCGTTGATTCACGTAATAGGTAGTTCGGCCAATCGTGTTTAGCATTAAAACGTCTACTTCAGCTAATTTTTTCAAGTAAACGGCGGCTGTCTGCCGGTGAGCCAGTTTATTTCGTACCAGAAAATCTACTTTCAGATATGGCTGGGCAAACATTAGCCGGAGTAAATCAGGATTATACGACGTTCGCAATGCCTCCCGCGCTTCCCGCTCTACTGTATGCATTAATTCCAGAATGCGCCGGATTTTTGACATCGTTAACTGGGCGGTCTGGGCAATGCCGGTGAGTATAAAAACAATCCATTCGGTCCAGGCTTGCTGTTCAGTCACCTGCCGAAGCAGTCGATAATAGTCCGTCCGGTAGACATTAATATAGCGGCTTAAATAAAGAACCGGCTGTGGTAACAACTGTTGTTGCACCAGATAAAGTGCAATCAGAATGCGGCCGGTTCGTCCATTGCCATCCAGAAACGGATGAATGGCTTCAAACTGGTGATGAATCAGCGCCAGTTTAATGAGCGGATCAGGCCCTTCTGGATCGGCTGTATTAATGAATTGCTCGAGAGCAGCCAGCTTTTCCCGAATAATATCGTCGCAATAGGGCGGAGTGTACATCACATCGCCGGTAGCGGCATTGCGAAGATTAGTGCCAGGGGTCTGCCGAATAGTCGCCTGGTTATGTTTGATTGTCTGGACAACGTCAATCAGCGTGTTCGTCACGATAAGGTTATGCTGCGCCTTCATACGGGCTAAGCCAACATAAGTCGCTTCCCGATAACTCAACACTTCTTTCGCCGACGAATTGCCGGGTATCTCATTCAGCGAGGCCCGGTATAACTCGTCCTGCGTCGTGACAATATTTTCGATGGCCGAACTGTCACGACTTTCCTGCAATACGAGTGTATTGAGTAGCAGCAACGAATCGGGTAACGTAGCACAGAGGCCGTTCAATTCGCCTAAATAGCGGGCTGCAGTGGCCAACGCCCGGACAATAACAGGTTGGTAAAAGTCCACCCGGGGTGGTAGATCAGGCAAATCGTTGTAGGGTTGAAGCCGGTCATGGGCCATGTCAAACTGATTATATTGTCGACTATTCAGCGAATTTTCGACAATATAAGATTTTCATGTTGGTCGCTTCGACACAAAACGACCTTGATGTCGAAAATATCTTTACTTTTCAACATCAAGGTCGTTTTGTCATGCACACAAAAAGCCCGGCTTATATCAATAAACCGGGCGGTGTTATAGTAGTAAGACTAAAGTCAAATCCGCTGAATCAGCTCGTTTACTTTGTGGATTTCGCGGCCCATGATGTGGTCGATGATAGCCTGCGCATGTTCGCGGCCATTTTCGATAAAGACTTTTTCGGTGTAAATACCGGCCAGTACCGTACCACAGACGTACAAACCCGGCACGTTGGTTTCAAACGTTGTTTTGTCGTATACCGGCACCTGCGTCACGGGGTCCAGTTCGATCCCACAACGACGGAGCAGACTCGCATCAGGAATGTAGCCCGTTAGAACCAGTACAAAATCGGCGAGAAGCATGGTTTCCACGCCCGTTGCCATATTCCGGGTCCATACATAGTCCGGTGTAATTTCCAGCACCTGACTATTGAACTGCGTTTTGATTTTACCTTCTTTCACCCGGTTTTTCACGTCGGGGATGAGCCAGTACTTCACCGTTCCCCGGAAGTCTTCGCCCCGGTGCACCACCGTTACGTCGACATCGTGCCGGTACAGTTCCAAAGCCGCTTCGACCGCCGAGTTCGATGCGCCGATGATGACGACTTTAGTAAACGAGTACTTGAATGGTTCGTCGTAATAATGCGACACGTGGGGCAGGTCCTCGCCCGGTACACCCAACTCACGGGGCTGGGTAAAGTAGCCGGTTGCCATAATTACCCTGCGGGCCTGGTACTCGTCGCCCGCTGTTGTCACAACCGTGAACAGGTCGCCGAGCTTCTGCACCCGCTCCACTTCCTGAAAAACTTTCGTGTTCAGTTTATAGTAAGCAGCCACTTTCCGGTAATACTGAAGAGCCTCATTCCGGTTCGCTTTTACGCTGGAAACCGGAAAGGGAATACCCCCGATTTCAATATTTTCGGCCGTCGAGAAAAACCGCATCAGCTTGGGATACTGACGGATAGACTCGGTAATGCTGCCTTTTTCCAGAATGAGATGACTCAGTCCAGCCCTGGTAGCCTCGATACCGGCCGCCAGTCCGCACGGTCCTCCACCGACAATAATTACATCGTACACAGGTTGATCATTGGGTAGTGCCATGTCAGATAAACACGGAAGAATCCCCGAAAGGTTTGGGCGGAATGGGGTAAATTTGTGTTAGCCAAACAAGTTACCCCCAACCCCCTGAAGGGGGCTTATCGCGTCTTAGAGACCAGGTAAAAGCCCCCTTCAGGGGGTCGGGGGTAGAACCCATCAGCCGTTTAAATCCCCCTAAATCATTGATCGCTCCGTTATTCGCCCAGACCACCACTGAGGAAGTCACCTTTTTTGTTGACCTGATTTTACCTATCCCCGTACCCAAACTGTTCACCTACCGGGTGCCACGGGAAATGGTCGGCCTGGTAAAGGTCGGGGCGCGGGTGATTGTGCCCTTCGGCAAAAGTCGGGTGGTAACGGCGGTAATTGCGAAGCTACATAACCAGCCACCGGCCAAATACCAGGCCCGCTACGTGCTGGAATTGCTGGATGAGTACCCGCTCGTAACGGGTTATCAACTGGAGTTGTTCCGCTGGATGGCGGATTATTATATGTGCTGCATTGGCGAGGTGATGAACGTGGCGCTGCCATCGGGCCTGAAGATCACGAGCCAGTCGAAGGTGCAGTACAACCCGGATTTCGACTACCCTGAACTGCTCACCGACGCCGAAGTAAAATTGGTAGAAGAGTTAAAAAAGCAATCAGCGCTGTCCTACGAAGAGTTAGGGCGGTTGGTCGGCGAAGTAGCCGTACCCGCGCTGATTAAGTCGCTGGTGGGGAAACGGGCGGTAATCGTGTTTGAGGAAGTGCGGGAAAAATACGTTCCGAAGATGATTCGAAAAGTCCGGCTGCACGCCACTTACGAAGAACGTGAGCAGTTGCTGGCCCTCATCAACCGGCTCGAAAAACTACCCAAACAGCAGGAAGTCGTGATGCGGTATCTGCGTCATGTACCGCTGCACAACAACCCGGCCCTGAACCAGAAAGGGCTGGATAAAGGAATCCTGAATCAGGACGATGAACTCTCGCAATCATCGCTGACGACACTCGTTAAAAACGGGGTTTTTGAGACCTTCGAGATCATCGAGCCGCGCTTCACCGATAACGATCCAACGAATCCGGCCATCATCAACCTGACCGAACACCAGCAACGGGCCTCCGACGACATTATGGCGCAGTTTGGCGAGCGCGATATTGTCCTGCTGCATGGCATCACGGGCAGCGGTAAAACGGAGGTGTATATCAACATCATCCAGCAGGCGCTGGACAGTGGCTCGCAGGTGCTGTACCTGCTGCCGGAGATCGCCCTGACAACCCAGATTGTGGTGCGGCTGCAGAAAGTATTCGGCGACAAAATGGGAATCTACCATTCCAAATTCTCCGATAACGAGCGGGTCGAAGTTTGGAAAGGCATTGTTTCGGGGCAATACCAGTTCGTAATTGGGGTGCGGTCGGCAGTGTTTCTCCCCTTCGATAACCTCGGCCTGATCATCGTGGATGAGGAGCACGAAACCTCCTACAAACAGCACGACCCCGCGCCCCGCTATCACGCCCGCGACGTGGCCATTATGCTGGCAACCTGGCAAAAAGCGAAGGTGTTGCTGGGTTCGGCCACGCCCGCTATTGAGACATACTTCCAGGCCAAACAGGGCCGCTACGGGCTGGTCGAACTGTTTCAGCGATATGGCGATGCCAGTCTGCCCGAAATTGTGTTGATCGACACCAAAAAGGAAAAGCGGCAGAAAACCATGAAACAGGAGTTCTCGTCGGCCCTACTAGACGGTCTGGAGCAAAACATGGGCCGCAAGGAGCAAAGCATTCTGTTTCAGAACCGGCGCGGCTACTCACCCTATCTGCAATGCGAAGACTGCGACTGGACCAGCGAATGCCCGAACTGCGCCGTCAGCCTGACGTATCACATGCGAGCCGCCGAACTCCGCTGCCACTACTGCGGCCATAAGGAAGAGGTGCCCAAAATTTGCCCGGTCTGTGGCTCAACCAAAGTGCGTACCATTGGTTTCGGCACCGAAAAGCTGGAAGATCAGCTTCAGATTTTCTTTCCCGACGCCCGGATTCTGCGCATGGACCTGGATACGACGCGGGCCAAAAACGCCTATCAGCAGATTATTCAGGAGTTTGAAAAAGGGCAGGTCGATATTCTGGTCGGGACGCAGATGATCTCGAAAGGACTTGATTTTGATAACGTGAGCATGGTCGGCATTTTCGACGCGGACCGGCTGATTCACTTCCCCGATTTCCGGGCCACGGAGCGTTCCTTTCAGATGATCACGCAGGTCAGCGGCCGGGCGGGTCGGCGGGCGGGCCATACGGGGCGCGTGCTGATTCAGACCAGCAATCCGACCCAGCCGATTTTACAGCGTATCGTCGAGAACGATTACAAGGGCCTTTACGACGAGGAACTGGTGGAGCGGGAAGCGTTTAACTACCCTCCCTATTCGCGGCTGATCAAGCTGACGGTCAAGCATGTCGATCAGGGCGTGAGCCAGAAAGCGGCTCAGCAATTGTGCGGAACGCTGGCTGCGGCCCTGGGCGAGTACCGGGTGCTGGGACCGCAACCACCGCTGGTCGAGCGTATTCGCAACCAGTTTCTCTACAGTATCCTCATCAAGCTGGAGCGCGACAAAATCAACACAAAAGCCGTAAAGGCATTTATTCAGGAAAAGATCACTGACATCCTGGTCGACAAGAGCTTACGGGCAGTATCGGTAGTGGTAGACGTGGATTGTTTGTAATTCGCTATTTTTGAGAAAACAGAATAGCTATGCTAACCGTACCCGGAATTATCGACGAAGAAGGGCAGCTGCATCTGGAGAAGCAGTTACTTGAAAAAGGCAAGAAGGCTAAGGTCTTTGTCACCCTGGTGGAGGAAATCAATGAAGAGAAGCCAAAGCGTCAGTTGGGTCGCCTTAAGGGTATATTCACGGATCCATACTGGTCATCGGCAGAATTCAATGATCCTCTTGATGATTTAAAAGACTATATGTAATGAATGTCCTTCTGGATACCCAATCATTGATCTGGGCATTAACGAATCCTGATAATCTACCAATCAAGGCACAGAAAGCTATTTTACGAAGCTGACACTGTTTACGTAAGTCCCATTAGTTTCTACGAGATAGCTATAAAGATCACTATTGGTAAAGCCCCTGAACCGGCCAAATCAGTCAATAGATTCATAAACGAAGCTTTACTTACAGGTTTTATCTGGCTTCCGTTAGCCTTCAGCCACATCGAAGCTTATACTCAGTTGCCGTTCTTTGAGCAACACCGTGACCCTTTCGACCGGATGATTCTGGCGATTGCACTGGCGGATAACCTCACCGTTGTTTCGTCCGACCAAAACTTTCCGCTCTATCAGAACATCGTCAATGTGCTTTGGTAATCCGCTGATTCTCCAGCAGTAGCACCCCCTGTTGCTCTTTCCGCCACCGCAGTCGCAATTCCATCGGCACGGGTGTAGACGACAGCTGAAACGAGCCCAATAACAAGTCCTCATCGCCGTCCTGGTCCACATCGCCCGCGTCCATCGTCAGCCAGTGACCACGCTCAGGTCGGGGGAACGTACGCGGCTGAAACGTAAGCTTACCCTGATTCTCAAAGTAAATGAAGCTCTCAATGGGTGATTTTGTGTAGTCGGGAAAGTAGGCAATGGCAGCCAGATCCACGTCGCCATCGCCGTCGAAATCGCGGGCCAGCACCTTACTGGCCCCATTCATGGGGTAGAACCAGGCCAGTTTGAAGTGAAAATGCCCATCGTTCAGGAATACCCGCACCCCATGATACGCCTTGAGTGAATACGAATAATCGGCATTGTCGCCGTTGGTATAAATCAGGTCGGGGAAGCCATCGCCGTTCACATCGCTCATGTCGATGTAGCTGGAGCCGTACACCGGCGGGAACCGGATAACCGTTTCCTTGCGAAAGGCAGGGGTTTTTCCGCCATTGTTGTAATACACGGCCACCTGCTCATCGCCCTGCGACAGTAACGCAATAATATCGGGTCGCCCATCACCATTCACATCCCGAATGATCGTGTTGCGGGCACCGGGCACAGGATCGAGTACGTGAGCCTGATACGTCCCGCTGCCCTGCTCAAACCAGGTCAGTTGACCGGTGTAATTACCAAACTGACAGATTACTACGTCCTCCCGGCCATCGCCATTCAGATCAGCATACGATGCCTGAACCGGCCGCTTCAGCCTGGGAATCAACGGCGTAATCGTACCACTCTGCTGTCGATTCAGCGAACCGGCCGTACTATCGTTGGGGTCCATGATGCCCATCGTCAGCATAGCAACACGGCCGTCCGGGTAGCCATGCACATCGGATGGTGGCGTTTTTACGAATGTCGAATCCAGCCGGTTCAGCTTACCATCCAGCCGAACCAAGCTTCCCCGGCGGCTTCCCACAAACACAGCGTGAGTTACCGAATCGTATTGCAGCAGCATCACCATCGGTTCAATTGGGCGCGCGGATGATTTTAACCGAAAAAGCGGTAAGCCAACGGAAACGGGCTTTTTGGGCGCGGCAGGTAAAGCGTGAGCGGGAGCCGCAGCCTCGTAAAAAGCCGTTATTTTCTGCCAGTCCGCTTCGGCCAGGGTGGGGCTTGCCGGAAAAACACCCAGTTGAATCCCTTCCATCAGGTCGTCCTGCTCCTGCATCTGTTTGGCCAGCGAAACGGTTTCGGCGCGAAGCCCAAAGCGCAGGGCCATTTTTGGGAGAACACCGCGTTTCCAGATTTCTTTTTCGAGCAGGGCCGGTTCGGGATACTGATGGCAGTTTCCGCAATAGGTACGGGCTAACTGGGCACCGGTCAGGTTACTGGGTTGGACGGCCAGTGCCGGCGTGTTACTTGCTTGCTGGTTACCGCCACACGCCACCAGGACAACTGCCAGCGCCGGAAGCACAAACCAGCTCATTAATGAAGACATAGTACTTTGATTGACAACGATAATAGGTAATTTATTCGGAAAGCCCAAGGGTTAACGTGGTTAATTCTCCACGCTGCCAGCCGTTTATTGGTTCGGCAGCGTGGGTTAATCGCAAAAAATTCGCGCATAATTTCAGCCAGCGGGTTATTTTTGCCCTTGCTTCTGGTAAACTTTACGGAATCGTCTGAATCCTCATGTTCAAAAAAACCAAGATTGTGGCCACCGTTGGCCCGGCATCTGAAACAAAAGAGCAACTGCTCGCCTTAGCCAACGCTGGCGTCAACGTGTTTCGGCTCAATTTTTCCCACGGCACCCACGCAGACCACCTGACCCGCTTTCAGCGCATCCGGGAAATTAACGAAGAACACGGCCTTAATCTTTGCATCTTACAGGATTTACAGGGCCCTAAAATCCGCATCGGTAACGTTGAAAATAACGGTGTTGATATTGTAGCCGGTCAGCGTTTAGTGTTTACCAACGACGATATTCTGGGTTCAACTGAGCGCGTCAGTACGCCCTACAAAGGTATGTACCAGGATGTACAAATCGGCGAACGGGTGCTGATGGATGACGGTAAACTGGAAGTGCGCGTCGTTGGGCTGGAAGGTACCGACATCGTGACGGAAGTGGTGTATGGCGGCTCGATGAAGTCCAAAAAAGGCGTTAACCTGCCTAACACGAAGGTTTCCATGCCAGCCGTCACCGAAAAAGACTGGGCCGATCTGGATTTTGGGTTGGAAAACAACGCCGAGTGGATCGCTCTGTCGTTTGTTCGGGAGGCCTCAGAAATTTTGGAGATTAAAGAATACATCCGGTCGAAGGGTAAGACAACCCGCGTCATTGCTAAAATCGAGAAGCCCGAAGCCATCGTTAACATCGACGAAATCATTGCGGCTACCGACGGACTGATGGTGGCGCGTGGTGATCTGGGCGTTGAACTGCCCGCCGAAGAGGTGCCGATGATCCAGAAAATGCTGGTTGAGAAGTGTAACCGGGCTGCGAAACCAGTTATCGTGGCCACGCAGATGCTCGAAAGCATGATCGACTCGCCCCGCCCTACCCGCGCCGAGGTGAACGACATTGCCAACTCCGTCATGGACGGTGCCGATGCCGTGATGCTCAGCGCTGAAACCGCGTCCGGTAAATACCCGGTGCTGGCAGTAGAGAGTATGTCGGCCACGATCCGGCAGGTGGAGCAGCATACCGACAAAATTTACTACCGCTACCACGCACAGGTGAATGAAACACCAACGGAGAACGTCCTGAACGACAACGTGGTGATGAGTGCCTGCCGACTGGCCCGCGATACCCACGCGAAAGCCGTAATTGGTATTACAACATCGGGTTATACGGCCGTGCGGTTGTCGCATCACCGCCCGAAAGCCGACATCTATATCTTCTCGAACGATGCCCGGCTGAGCAACACCCTGGGATTGTACTGGGGCGTAGAGGTGATTCCATACGAGCCCATCGAGGATCAGACCGTTGATCAGACCGTTGAGACTGTTAAGCAGGTGCTGATCGGCCAGAAAAAACTGGCATCGGGCGACATTTTCATCAATACCCTGAGTATGCCGCTCTCGCAGCAGCGCAAAACCAACACTGTTAAACTGAGCGTAGTGGAGTAGTTTTTCTCGCATACAGTGCACGCATCTGAACCGCTGGGCTACCCGTTAAAAAGGTAAATTCAGCGGTTCAGCCGTTTACAGACACCAAAGCCGCACGATTCCGGTTATCCGGTAAACCGACCCGTCAATGCCCGTCCGTCATTATCCAACCCTGTCCACGTACATCGCGGCCAACCGCTGCGTGACCGACGAATACGACGACGTCTTGCTGAATATCGTTGAGGGCAGTTTACCGCCTGATCTGGTCGGCACGCTGTTTCGGAACGGGAACGGTCGCTTTGAGCATCAGGGCATCAAGTACGAACACCTCTTCGATGGCGACGGAATGATCGCCCGGTTTCGCTTCGACGGCAGCACCGTTCACTACCGCAATCGGTACGTGCGAACGGCGGAGTTTGTTGCTGAAGAAAAAGCGGGCAAGATGCTCTACCGGAGTTTCGGCACCAACCTGCCCGGTGGTATTCGGACGAATTTCCTGAAGGTGCAGTTCAAGAACACGGCCAACACCAGCCTGATTCAGCACGGTGGTGCTATGCTTGCCCTGTGGGAAGGGGGACTCCCCCACCGTATCGACCCCGAAACGCTGGACACCATCGACCGCTTTGATTACACCGGCGTGTTGCAGAACCCATTCTCCTGGCTCGACAAACGCATCACGCCCGAACTTCCCTTTTCGGCGCACCCCAAGGTACATCCCGAAACGGGCGTACTCCACAATTTTGGTACGGTAGCCGGTACGCAGCACCGGCTCGCTCTATATGAGGTCAGTCCGGCTGGAGAAGCCCGGCTGGCGCAGGTCGTTCCCATGGCCGACGCTACCTTCGCCCACGATTTTTTGCTCACCCAAAGCGGACATCGCATCTTTTTCCTGGTACCGGTAGCCTTCGATGTGTTCCGAGCGTTTTCGGGCCTGACCTCACCGGCTGCATCCATCCGGGTTAATCCAACTAACCCGACGCAGATAGTTGTTGTCGGACCGGATGGCGATCTACACCGCCTGCAAACCGATTTTGGCTTTGTATTCCATTTTGTGAATGGCTATCAGGATACCGATGGGACACTGGTTGCCGACGCCCTGCTGCTGGACAACTACCCCGACACGCTGAGTATTAAGGCCTATCTGGAAGGCAACCTGCCCGACGATCAGCCGATGGCCCGCTTTGTCCGCTTCCGGCTTGACCTGACAACCAGGCAGGTTACCCGGCAGGCGCTATCAGATTATGAGGGTGAACTACCCGAAATTCATCCGGGTCGGGTGGGGCAGCCGTATCGCTACACCTGGACTATTGGTCGACCGCCAACCCATCCGTTACCCCTGCTCGACCACCTCGTGAAACTCGACGTACAAACCGGGGAGGTTCGTCATGCCTACGTGCCCGACACGCTGGTGAGCGAACCGGTAGTCGTACCCCGGTCGGGCAGCACACGCGAAGATGATGGTTATCTGGTCTACTTGCGCTTCGACGCCCCGTCGCAAACGACGGATCTGGTGGTAGCTCAAGCTGACGATTTGCAGACACTAACCAGGCTCCGGCTGCCGCACAACATTCCGCTGGGCTTCCACGGAATGTGGATTAAAACGTAACACAGAGAAAGAGGAGGAAGGCACGGAGATCACAGAGAAAAACTCGGGCACCTATTTTCCCTTTTCTCTGTGGCCTTTGTGTCTTCCTCCTCTTCCTCTGTGTTAAAAACTACTCGAAGTTCAGGTACAGCGTAAATGTACTCGTCGTCAGGCGTTGAATACCGGAACTGGTGGGGTTGAGCGCATTGGCCCGGTAGAGATTCGGAATGCCTTGCGAAAAGCGCAGTTCGGGCGCGAATTTGAAGAACTGAAAGAACTGCTCGAAACCGACGCCATACTCCAGCGTCAGGTCGGTTGTGCCCGTGTTGAGCCGCCCTGAACCCTGCGATTCATTCTTACGCACGTTGGTTTCAATGGCAAACGATGCTCCGGCAATCATGTACATCCGGGAGTTGTTGCGCCGTTCTGACTTGTATTTGAACAGAATTGGTACGTTAAGCCAGGTCGATTCGCGTGTTTCGACGCGCTGTGCCCCGCCGGGGTAATCGAAGTTAACGGCCCGGCTGTAGAGCGACACGGACGGGTTGGACCGGAAATCGAACCGGTCGTTCATAAAGGCATTAAAGATAAAACCCACCCGAAACCCCGTGCTGTTGGGTGACGAAATCCGGTAGGCTGAATCGGCTACCTGAAAGGCTTCGCTGTGGGTGATGTTGAAATGAGTAACCGGCGCAGCAAAGAAAAACCCGTAGTGAATCGGTTTATCGTCGTACCGCTCCTGAAACTTGCGGATGTATTTGTAGTCTTTCTGGGCCTGCGCCTGATAACAAGTCATTAGCCAGAGGCCTATGAGCACAACTATCGCTTTTGCCCGATGTAAATCGACGCCACGCCGAAGGTTAACGGTATCCATTTGGTGTTGGTAAAACCAGCCGCTTCAAAAATCTTCAGAAAATCCGGCCCATCCGGGAACGCCTGCACCGATTCGGGCAGGTACGTATACGCCGATGCGTCTTTGCTGACCATCCGGCCAATCAAGGGCAGAATTGCTTTGGAATAGAAGCCGTAGAGTTGTTTAAAGGGAAATTGGCGCGGATTCGAGAATTCCAGCACAACACAGGCCCCGCCGGACCGGGTAACGCGGTGCATGTCGGTCAGACCGGCCAGCAGATTCTCGAAGTTGCGCACACCAAACGAAACGATGACAGCATCGAAATCATTGTCTTTAAACGGTAATCGCTCCGAATCCCCCGACCGTAATTCGATGATGTGGTCCAGTTTGCGTTCCTTCATCTTCTGCCGCCCGAAGCTGAGCATCCCTTCGGAAATATCCACGCCAATCACCTTTTCGGGCTTCAGGGCGAGGGCTTCAATGGCAAAGTCACCGGTACCGGTGGCAATATCAAGGATAGTTTTAGGGGCAAAAGGCCGGAGTTGCCGGATGGCTTTTTTGCGCCAGAGAATGTCGATACCGCCACTGAGCACGTGGTTGAGCAGGTCATATTTAGGCGAGATATTGTCGAACATTTCGGCAACCTGCTCGCGCTTGGAGGTATCTTTATCTTTGTAAGGAACGACGGGCATTGGTGAATGAGTGATTGGGTGAATGAGTGATTGAGTGAATGGATTGGTTCCGATGGATTCACTCAATCACTCATTCACCAATTCGCTCAATGACAGCACAACAGCACGTTTGGCGCGAAAGTTTGGCTTTCCGGCGGGCAATGCGTAGTTTTCAAATCAATGTCGTTTTGCCAACAACCTGATCCGTTATGCTCCATCTCCTCTTTCCAGCGTTGCTTTCGCTTAGTTCCGTCGTTAGCCACCCGCCTGTCGACGACGATAAACTGGCTAAGAAAGCCCACAAGATTCACCAGCGTATTCTCTGTCTCGATACCCATGCCGACGCGCCGATCATGATGCAGAAACCCGGTTTCGACGTCGGTGTGGCACATGATACCAAACGTGATGCGTCGCAGATCGACTTTCCCCGTATGAAACAGGGCGGTATGGATGCCATGTTTTTTGCGGTCTATACCTCGCAGGGACCCCGCACGCCCGAAGGCCATGCCGAAGCCAAACGCAATGCCCTGAACCAGTTTGATCTGATTCATCAGGCATTAAAAAAATATCCCGATCAGGCCGAACTGGCTACGACGCCGGCCGATGCCTACCGCATCCAGAAAGCGGGCAAACGAGCCGTTTTTATTGGCATGGAAAACGGCTACCCGGTCGGTGATGATCTGTCATTGCTAAAAACGTACTACGATCTGGGTGCACGCTACATCACCCTGACCCACTTCGCCAACAACCTCATCGGCGACTCGTCTACCGATCCCGACGGTCCATTGTATGGCGGACTGAGTGATTTCGGTAAGAAAGTCGTACCCGAAATGAACCGGCTGGGTATCCTGATCGACGTGTCGCACGTAGCTGACAAAACGTTTTACGATGCACTCGCCCTGTCGAAAGCGCCCGTTATTGCGTCGCATTCCAACGCCCGCGCACTCTGCGATTTTCCACGTAATATGACCGACGACATGATCAAAGCCATTGCCGCCAAGGGGGGCGTGGTGCAGGTAAACTTTGTGAGCGACTACCTCAAGAAGCCCTCAGATGCTTTCCGGGCTGCTAAAACTAAAGTTCGCATGGCGCGCGTAGGTAAAGTAGTGACGCCGGAAATGGAAGCCAAACTCACCGCCGAAAGCGACTCGCTGGCAAAGGTCTACGCGCCGGAACGGGCCAGTCTGGCAGACATAGCCAACCATATCGATTACATCGTTAAACTCGTCGGCATCGATCACGTAGGCATCGGCTCTGATTTCGACGGGGGCGGTGGTGTCAACGGACTGGAAGATGTGAGTCAGATCGAAAACCTGACGGTTGAACTCCTGCGCCGGGGTTATTCGGAAGCGGATCTGGCTAAAATTTGGGGTGGTAATTTGCTTCGGGTATTGGGTCAGGCGAAGGTAACTACCAACTAACCCCATGAAGGCGCTGCTCATTTTTCTCAAAAACCAGGATGCGGTTCTTTTTTGGTTCGGGCTGGCGTGTCTGGTCGGTGGCGCGCTGTGCCTGGGGTTATCGCTCACCACGGCGCGGCAGGTGATGGGTATCAACGCTTTTATCAAACCCGCCAAGTTCTGCGTCTCCATCTGGCTTTTCGTCTGGACAATGGCCTGTTTCCTGCCCCTTCTGAATCGACCTGCCACCCAAGCCGCCTATGCCTGGATGGTCGTGATCGTGATGGGTTTTGAACTGGCGGTCATCATCGGTCAGGCGTCGCAGGGGAAACTATCACACTTTAACGTGACGGCGCCCACCGATGCGCTCCTGTTCTCCCTGATGGGCGTAGCCATTACGGTCCTGACCCTCTGGACAGGCTACATCGGTGTGTTGTTTTTCACCGCGCCAACGCTGGCTGTTCCGGTGTCGTATCTCTGGGGCATCCGGCTGGGTATTTTACTTTTCGTAATCTTCGCGTTTGAGGGCGGACTGATGGCGGGTCGGCTGAGCCATACTGTCGGCGCGGCCGATGGCGGACCGGGCCTGTTAGGCACCAACTGGTCGACCCGTAACGGCGACCTGCGGGTAGCCCATTTTGTGGGGATGCACGCGTTGCAGGTCTTGCCCCTGTTTGGCTACTTTGTGGGTTGGCAACCGGCCTACGTCATTAGTCTTGGCGTCGCGTACCTGCTGCTCGCCGTTGCGTTGCTGGTGCAGGCGCTGGCCGGAAAACCGTTGCTGGCCGGTTTCGTTTAATCTGTCGGGAAGTCGTATATTGAACTCAACAACTTAATGCGCCATGTCACTGATTCTCAAAATACCCCGGCATTTCGATGCCTTCTCCGACGATGAGTTGTACGCGTTCTGCGTGGCCAATCCCGAGCTGAACATCGAACGCGACGAAAACGGACAGCTATTAATAGCACCACCCACCGGATTTGCAGGAAGTTATAGAAATGGTGATTTGTTCGGCCTCGTCTGGACTTGGAACCGACAGACTAAAACGGGTCGTGTCTCCGACTCCAACGGCGGCTATATACTGCCCGACACGTCAATGCGGGCACCGGATGTGGGGTGGGTTAGCAACGAGCGACTGGCAACGGTTACGCCCGAAGACCGAAAGAAATTTGCCCATGTCTGTCCCGATTTTGTCATTGAACTTAGATCAGAATCTGACAGCCTAAGGGAATTACAGGAGAAAATGGAAAAATGGCTCAAAAACGGCGTTCGGCTGGGCTGGTTAGTTGATCCACAAACCCAGACAACTACTATTTACTACCCAGACCGCGAACCGGAAACCAAACCCTTCACTGAAACGCTCTCCGGCGAAGACGTGCTGATCGGTTTTGAGATGAATGTGGCCGAGGTGCTGGAAATTTAAGTCTGTTGACAACCAGCTATGAACATTTATGGTTTCGTATACCTATTTAATCTGTCAATGGTTACGGCCAAATCAATCTTTGTTTTTAAGATCAACTTGATCAAAGTTAATTAATGCGCTGTTAGAAAACAGAAATACAAACAGTTCATTTCAGACAAAATCAGCTATAGCGTAGGAAGCGTTACATCTTGATTAGAGGGCTTGTTTGTCGGATTTTAGTCTATCTTTAATAAGCAAACAATTCGTCAAATTTATTTTTTACCGGACTTATAATGGTTATATAATTGTCATGTAGTTGTACTATGTTTGCAAATGATTTCAAATGAGATCAAATAACCCCCTGTCAACGAGACAGAGGGTTATCGTTTGCGAGGACTACTTGTCGCCCTGATGGTGAGACATCAGAACTGAAAAGAAAGTCCGTACCAGCGTACCAATCGTAGAGATGGCTGGCTGGTATTTTTTAAGGGCTTTTAGAATTCGCTGTTCTAAACTCCCTTTTGGTCCTCTCGACATAGCTATATATGTTTTGAGTGTGATCAAATCCGTGCGCTCCGCAGCACGACAACGGGTCGATCATCTGTTGGAAGCAGATGATCGACCCGACAATTTAGTTTCATTTGTTTGCTTCTCAAACCCCGGCCTTCGCAAGCCGGGGTTTGTGCTTTATGCCCCGCCCATACGTATAGACTTTTCGTTGACGAAAGATTTGCAACGCAAAATCTCTTTTAGTGCAGGACCTTGTACCCTCCTCTATAGTTATTTCGCCTGGTTTGTAAAATCAACCACTGTCACATCTGCGAGCCACGCGCCAACGATTCCGCCAAACGCTTTGTGAGCCGGGTGCGGCAGGTAAGCATCGCGGTCTTTCTCATTATCAAAGGTTAGAATGAAGGCGTGCGTCAGGCCTTTGTTCAGATTTTCTGGGCTGTTGTTAGTGCCCCACTTGAAATCTTTGATCTCCTTGATTTTTGATGGTAAGGCTTCAAAGGCGGCCACAATTTCGGCCACTTTCTCCGGCGTTGTTTCAGGCTTAAATTTAAACAGGACAATGTGTTGTACCATAGTCGATTTCATCTTTTTACCGGGAGGCCGGGCACTGGCATAGGGTGATGCAGCGGCCAAAGCCAGCGTCAGGCACAGGGTTGTGAGCAGGATTTTCATCAGAGAAGAATTTAGGATAAAGACGATGCGAGTTTACAAAAAAGCCCCGTAAGGATTTATCAGTCCTCACGGGGCTTCGTCAGTTTAAATAGCTCCTCAAGCGGACAACTTGGCCTGTAGGTTCTGATCCAAGGCGTCCAGGAAGTCTTCGGTGTTCATGTAGTGCTCACCAGCCGTCAGTTTCGTGCCCTGAGGATAGACAGACAAAGCCAGGTCTTTGGTCATTTTACCGCTTTCGACGGTTTCAACGCACACGGCTTCCAGCGCATTGACGAAGTCGATCAGGGGCTGGTTGTCGTCCAGTTTACCACGGAACGCCAGACCACGCGTCCAGGCGTAGATTGACGCGATTGGGTTCGTGCTGGTTTTGTTGCCTTTCTGATACTCGCGGTAGTGACGCGTTACCGTGCCGTGAGCCGCTTCGGCTTCCATCGTTTTGCCATCAGGCGTCACCAGCACCGACGTCATCAGACCCAGCGAACCAAAGCCCTGCGCTACGGTATCCGACTGAACGTCGCCATCGTAGTTTTTACAGGCCCAGACGAAGTTACCGTTCCATTTCAGGGCGGAGGCCACCATGTCGTCGATCAGGCGGTGTTCGTAGGCCACTTTACCGGCGTATTCGGCGTCGTAAATCTCCTGGAAGATATCCTTGAACCGACCGTCGTATTTTTTCAGGATAGTATTCTTGGTCGATAAATACAGCGGCCAGTTTTTATCCATCGCTACGTTGAAGCAGGCCCGCGCAAAACCACGGATCGACTCATCGACGTTGTACATGCCCATCGCCACGCCACCGCCTTTGAACTGATAAACATCGAACTCCTGCACGGAACCGTCTTCACCTTCAAACTTCATCGTCAGTTTACCGGGACCGGGTACCACGAAATCCGTAGCGCGGTACTGATCGCCAAAGGCATGGCGGCCGATGATGATCGGGGCTGTCCAGTTCGTTACTAAGCGCGGTACGTTCTGCATCACGATAGGCTCGCGGAAAACGGTACCATCCAGAATATTGCGGATCGTGCCGTTGGGCGACTTCCACATTTGCTTCAGGTTAAACTCCTTCACCCGGTCTTCGTCGGGTGTGATGGTAGCGCATTTAATGCCGACACCGTATTCGCGGATGGCATTGGCCGCGTCGATGGTTACCTGATCGTTGGTTTCATCGCGGTATTCGATGCCGAGATCATAATATTTAATGTCTACCTCAACGTAAGGAAGAATCAGCTTGTCCTTAATGAACTTCCAGATGATTCGGGTCATTTCGTCGCCATCCAGTTCGACAACCGGGTTAGCTACTTTAATTTTTTCCATTGGACTGGGATTATGAAATAAGATTGGAACGGACTACTTGAATTAGCCGGTAAAAGTACGCAAAATGCCGAACGGTCGAAACAACCCGACTGTATGGACTATAACCTGCTCAAAACCGCCCGCGCAACGTCAGCCCTGACTGCCCAAATAAGGAGTATGGCTCGAGCCGCCACGAGATTTTACGGCTCAGGGCGCGGTTATAAAACTGCACCGCGCGGTGAAAATGGTCTCCCTGATTGGTATAATTCAGACTCGAAAGAAAGACAATTAAGCCAGATCCCATTAACCCCAAGCCGGTGATCCCGAAACCAATACCAGTAGGCCGATCGACAGTCGTTATCTTACCCGGCATAGTGTAGTTATTACTGATTTTAGTGTTCATTGCCTGTTTATAGGCTGATGCCTGCATAGCCGACACGATAATTGCGGTGACACCAGCCGATTCCAAGGCTATCAGCCAGGCATTCGCCGTTTTTTGCTTTCGCGTACCCAACCGAATAGTCGCAATCTCCTGATCAGCGTCAGGATTGTGGATGGCCAGAATGGTTGGAGCCAGCGTTTCGTCCGGCTTGCTCACGTCTATACCGTCGTAGCTGTAGATACGAATAATACCAGTACGAAAGCTTCCTTTAACAGTATAATGATAGGGGATCTCCCGAATGTCAATTGGTTTGAGCGTATCGGCGCGAAACGTGGCTAAGGGCGGCAGGAGTGTTGTATCGGTCTGTGCCAACACGCTGAGCGGTACAACAAACAGGAGTAGAACCAGTGCTTTCATAACTCATCGTTTTTGTATGAAAGGTACACGTCGACCAAAAGCCACTGATTAAATACACTATAATATCTGATTAAAATACAATTAACCAAGCTTGAAATCACCTCGCCAAAGTAAGCGGGAAAAGAAAAAAACGGTCGGTTATGGCATCATCTCCAACGCTTCTGTCACAAACCGGGTCATTGCCTGAAAGCCGACTCTGATGAAACGCTACCTCCTACTTTTAGCATTGCCCCTGCTGCTGGCTACCTGTGGAAAAGATCTTTCTGTAGACACCGCTATTGTGGGCCGATGGTCACTGGTAGCGTTACTGGATTCGGCGGGCAACTGGCAACCCCTGCTTTTTCCGCTTGAATCTAGGCCACCTGCCATAGAGTTTAGACAGGATGGATTACTTAATTACTTTGGGTCAAACGGAAAGGTTCAACGTGCCTGCTGCCAACCGACCCGCTACACCTATCAACCGGTCGATTGCCCCATCAATGCGTCCTGTAGTAGTCTTGGGATCATTACTTATACGGACTGGGTACAGTGTTCCAGCCCAACGTGCACATTCCCGCAAAAGGCATCAGTTGGCGGGTTGAATGGGACGTATCTTGAGCTGTATGTTTCACCCATCCAGGGTAGGCTGGCACTTCGGTATCAGCGCATCAACTAACCGGCAACAGAGTACCGTTCACCCTTTGTCAATAACCCCAACCATGCGGTAAAACCGGTTAAGAGACGCAAAATTTTGCGGTTCTACAGATGATTTGCGGCTGTTTACTACCTAACGCGCTGTCAACCGATTTTAACCTTCCGGCCTGTATCGGCGGCTTGCAGAATGGCACCGATGAGTTTCATGTCCTTGAGCCCTTCCTCGCCGGACGCAACGGGCCGCTCCCTGGCCAGCACTGACCGCGCGAAATCGTCCAACTGCGCGATTTGCTGAAAAGCGGGCGAGGCACTAACCATCGGCCCGGCGCTGGTAATGCCTTGAGCACCAGTTGCGTTGAACGCCGGTTCGAGTTTAAACCAGCCATGTTCGCAGGTGGCGTAAAGCCGGTCTACATACGATGAATACGTGGTTGAAGAATGGGCTATGGCTCCGCTCGGAAACTCGAACTGCCAGAATACCGTCTCATAAATGCCTTTAAAATGAACTTTGTCGAAGGTAAATGCCTGCGCGGTTACACTGATTGGCTCTTCGTTCAGGGTGCGTCGGGAACCCTGAATGGCATATACACCCAAATCCATGATGGCCCCGCCCCCACCAATTTTCTTGTCCAGCCGCCACGAATTGGGGCCCGGGACGGTAAACCCCAATCCCGATTCGATCACTTTAACTTTACCCATCACCTGTTCGGCCGCGAGTCGGCGCATTTCGAGATGGTGCGGTTCAAAGTAGAGCCGATAGCCAACCGATAAGCTCACCCCCGCTTTTTTGCAGGCGGCAATCATCTGCTCCGCTTCGGCAGCATTCATAGCCATCGGCTTCTCACAGATGACGTGCTTACCGGCTTGAGCCGCTTTGATGGTGTATTCGGCGTGCAGGAAATTCGGAAGCACGACGTAGATAATGTCAATGTCGGGATTGTCACGAATCTGATCGAACGTCTGGTAATTGTAGACATTCTTAGCGGGTATATTATACTTGTTCGCCCACACTTTAGCCTTGTCCGGCGAACCGGTCACAATACCGGTCAGGTTGCACAACTGCGTTTGCTGCAACGCAGGACCCAGTTGCAGGGTACTATAGTTACCCAGACCCACCAGTGCCACGCCCAGTTTTTTGGGTGACCCGCTCTTACTCACCTGCCCGGCTAACAGGGTGGTAGGGTCAAGCAATAACCCGCCGGCAGCTACCGACAGGGTTTGGAGATAATTTCGGCGCGAGAGCAAAAGCGGGTTCATGGATAGCGGTATCCCGGACGCCCACGTCCGGCTTTTGACCAATCGCTAAACGACCGGACGTGGGCGTCCGGGATACTTGTCAATACCCCATTGAGGTGTTGTCGGCGCGGGGGTCGGATGCCCCTTCCAGGGTACCATCGGGCCGGACCAGTACACAGTCCATTCGGCCGAGTGTGTTCGTCAGGCGTTCCAGAATATAACCCCGGCTCTGGAGTTTTTCCACTGTAGCGTCGGAGAAAGCGTTAGTCTCGAAAATGGTTTTGTCCGGCAACCACTGATGGTGAAATTTCAGAGCGTTGACCGACTGCTGCATGGTCATACCGTGTTCGATGACGTTCAGGATAGTCTGAAAAACCGACGTGATAATGGTGGAGCCGCCGGGCGTACCAACCACCATAAGGAGCTTCCCATCTTTTTCCACAATCGTCGGCGTCATGCTCGACAGCATCCGTTTCCCCGGTGCAATGGCATTGGCTGCGCTCCCCACCAGGCCGAACATGTTCGGAACGCCCGGTTTGATGCTAAAGTCATCCATCTCGTTATTCATGAAAAACCCGGCCCCACCCACGACGACACGGCTGCCGTAGCCACCATTGAGCGTTGTTGTGATCGATACGGCATTGCCATCGTGGTCAATAACGGAGAAGTGCGTGGTTTCCAGACTTTCGTAGCCGGGAATGGTGCCCCCGCTAATAGCTTTGCTATCGGTGGCCTTCGCAAAATCGAAGTTTTGCCAGCGGGATTTCAGAAAAGCAGGACCCACCAGTTCGTTCACGGGTACTTTAACAAAGTCGGGGTCGCCGAGAAACTTAGCGCGATCCGCATACACGCGCCGTTCCGCTTCGATCATCACCTGCACCGTCGAATCGCGGTTCCAGCCCCACTGCTGGAGGGGATACGGTTCAACATACCGCAGCAGTTGCACCAGGGCCACGCCCCCACTGGAAGTGGGTGGCATGGTAATGATCCGGTAGTTTTTGTAGTCAGCCAGAATAGGCTCCCGCCAGACGGCATGGTAATCGGCCAGATCTTTTTTGGTAATGAGTCCGCCCCCCTGCTTCATTTCAGCCGCCAGCAGTTTTGCGGTTTTCCCGGCGTAAAAACCGTCACGCCCTTTTTTCTGAATCCGGCGAAGTGCCTTACCCAGATCAGCCTGCACCAGTGTTTCGCCCCGGTGCCAGGAGCTGGTATCCCCCGGCGCAGTGCTCCTGAAAAAATACGTTTTGCCGGGATTTTGTTTTACCAGATCCGCTTTGACGCGGTTCAGCCCGGTGGCATCACGTTCGGTGAGCAGAAATCCTTTCTCAGCCAGGTCGATAGCCGGTTGCAGAACCTGTTCCCACGTTAGTTTACCAAATCGTTTGTGCGCTTCAACCATCCCATCGACCGATCCGGGGACTCCGCTGGCCAGATGGCCCGACATGCTCAGTCCCGCCCGCACGTTACCGGCCGAGTCGAGGTACATATCTTTGGTGGCCGCTGCGGGTGCTTTTTCCCGGTAATCGACCGTGTAGGATTTACCAGCCTTGTCGCGGTAGACCATAAATCCACCACCGCCCAGATTACCCGCAAACGGGTAGCAAACGGCAAGGGCAAAATGAACGGCCACAGCCGCATCGACCGCATTGCCCCCTGCTTTCAGGATGTTAAGCCCCACCTGTGAGGCAGCCGGGTGCGCTGTTGCCACCATGCCATTGCGCCCCGTAACGCCCACCCGGTCGGAGAAAAACGGTTTTACAGAAGGGTCTTCCTCGGTGTACTGGTAGACGCCCTGACTCGCACGGACGGCGGGTCTGGGGGCTGGCGTCTGTGCAAAGGCCCCGGAAAGTACGCTCAGGCCCAGAAAAGCAAACGGAAAAAATCGGCGGAGAACAGGCTGCATAGCTATTGAAAAAGCAGAAAACAGAAACCACTAAACTACGAAAACAAACCAAATATCCGCTTATGCAGCGTCCTGAACCGGAAAGAGTTGGGGACTGAGCAGAGAATGCGTAGTTTTAAAGATGGTACGTGTCGGGGCAGCCCCACCGGCCCATCCCTACCGTATGAAAACAATCCGTCAGATCTTCGAGAGTTTCCGTTTTGCCTGGCAGGCGCTGCGGTCCAATATTCTCCGCACTACCCTCTCGCTGCTGGGCGTTACGGTGGGCATCTTTGCCATCATCGCCGTGTTCACGCTTGTCGATTCGCTGGAGCGCAACATCAAAGACAGCCTCAATTTTATTGGCGACAAAGTACTCTACGTACAGAAATGGCCCTTTGGCTTCGGTGGCGAGTACAAATGGTGGCTTTATTTCCAGCGGCCCGAAGCTAATTACGCCGAATATAAACTGTTGACAACCCGCCTGGAAGATGCCAGCGCGGTCGTAGCTCTGAGCGGCAAAAACAACGTTATCGTTAAAAATGGCAACAGCAGCATGCCCATTCGGGTGCAGGGCGTCACACTCGATTACAACAAGATTACCGAAATTCCGATCAGTCAGGGACGCTACTTTATCCCGCAGGAAATGGATGCATCGCGTAACGTCACCATCATCGGTGATGAAGTGGCCCAAACCCTGTTTCCGGGTCAGTACCCGGTTGGCAGAACGATTAAAATCGGGGGCCTGAACTTCGTCGTGATTGGCGTTCAGGAGAAGAAAGGCAGCAGCGTGCTCGACGTGGGCAGCAACCCCGACCGCCGATGCATGATCCCCTACGGCACCTTTGCCAAGCTGTTTCAGTCCATGAATCCGGCAATGGTGATTGCCGTGAAAGGGTACGACTACGACGAAGGACTCCAGCAGCTCGAAGGCGAAATCCGGGGCGTCATGCGCGCGCGACGGAGCCTGAAACCCACGCAGGAGGATAATTTCGCCATAAACCGACCCGAAGCCATTGTTAAAGCCATTGGCGGCATTTTTACGGTGCTAACGCTGGCGGGCTGGATTATCGGCGGTTTTTCGATCCTCATTGGTGGTTTTGGCATTGCCAACATCATGTTCGTTTCCGTGCGCGAACGAACCAACCTGATTGGTATTCAGAAATCGCTGGGAGCCAAAAATTACTTCATCCTCTGCCAGTTTCTGTTCGAGGCTGTCCTGCTGAGTCTGGTCGGCGGGCTGGCGGGTATCCTGCTCGTTGCCCTGCTCTCGCTTGTGCAGCTGGGGAGTCTGGATGTGCAGCTTTCGGCGGGAAATGTGCTGCTGGGCGTCGGTGTATCGAGTGCCATCGGTATTATTTCGGGAATTATCCCCGCTGTTATTGCGGCCCGGCTCGACCCGGTTATTGCGATCCGGGCGAAGTAGAATAGAGAATTGTTCCCTGAGACGGCGACTTAAGTCGCCGTCTCAGGGAACAATTCTGGGTAGCAACCGTTTCAAATCGGGGATATCCCTAAATTTTTGTTCATTTGTGCGGAACACGCACCTACTTAAACCGACTTTTTCATGAAAGGCATTCTTTATCTGGGCATCTTTCTCCTCATTGTTTTTGGTATTTTATTCGTCTTGACCGGCTGGAGCTACAGTGATGGCGAACGGGCGGGCACCATCTCTAAATTCAGCCGCCGGGGCTTTGTCTTCAAAACCTACGAAGGGGTTCTGAACGTAGGCGGATTCTCGGGCGAAACCGGCTCGCTAACGCCACAGTTTTTCGACTTTTCAGTGAAGGATGATGCTGTAGCTCAACAAATTACGGATGCCGTGAAAACGGGTCAGCGGGTTACCCTTCACTATGAAGAAAAAATTCTGAAACTGCCCTGGAACGGCGAAACCAAATACTACATCACCAGCGTCGAGGTTGTCGATCAGCCACGTCCGTACGGCAATGGGTCTATGTACCCGGGCAATCCCGGCAATCAGCAGATGGCCCCCGTGCCACAACCGCAGGCCACACCCCAGGCCGCACCGGCTGATTCGGCAATATAGCTGCCAATAGGTACTGGTTACGATAAGCTCTGCTCACTTCCGTTAGCAGGGCTTTTTCATGAAACAGACATGAGCAGCGGGTAATCAATTTCTGTCTGAAACCAAAAAAAGGTCAGCCAGCGAAGTGATGAGTATCTGGACATAAGTCAGCGAACGGACTGTAACCGGGTAAATCCTGTTTTGGCTTTTCGTTTTTATCGCTAATTTCACCTGCCCAAACGAGTGCTTACCAAACCCCAACGCCTTATGTCAGCGTCCAAACGCGTCCTGATTGCCGAAGACAGTTCCGTCATCCAGAATCTGGCCCGTAAGATTTTAGAGTTTCAGAATTATAACATTACCGCCGTCAAAAACGGCGAGCAGGTGCTGCATATCCTGGCTCAGGAAGACTTCAATATCCTGCTGTTGGACATCAATATGCCCATTATGGACGGGATGGAGTGCGTTCGGCAGATCCGCGCCCTACCCGACCGTGCTAAAGCAGGTGTACCCATTGTAGCCATCACCGGTAACGCCAAAAACTATACCGAAGAAGAGTTTAAAACGGCGGGCTTCAACGATGTTCTGGTTAAGCCCCTCAACTTCGACCGGCTGGTTGAAGTCGTCAATCAACTCACGGATAAATAAGTAGTGATTGAATGGTTGAGTTGTTGAATGATTGAATTGAAAAATCAGCCATTCGATCATTCAACAACTCAATCATTCAATCATTATGATTGTAACCCTCCTCGGAACCGGTACCTCCTCGGGTGTGCCCCTGATTGGCTGCGACTGTGAAGTGTGCCAGTCGATGGATTTCCGGGATAAACGCCTGCGAACATCGGCGCTGATCGAAGTGGACGGACAGCGTATCGTGATCGACACCGGCCCTGACTTCCGGCAGCAGGTGCTCCGGCTGAATCTGAAACAGTTAGACGCGGTTGTGTTCACCCACGAACATAAAGACCATACCGCCGGTCTGGATGAGGTACGGGCGTTTAATTTCCGCTCGGGTCAGGAAATGCCCATCTATGCCCGTGCCACCGTACTGGCCCAGTTGCAGCGTGAGTTTTCTTATATTTTTGCCGCTAAAAAATACCCCGGCGTCCCACGGGTGCAGGCCCATGAGATTCAGAATGAGCCGTTTACCGTAACGGGTATTTCCATTACACCGATTGAAGTTATGCACCACCAGCTGCCCGTTTTTGGGTTCCGCATCGGCGACTTTACGTACCTGACCGATCTGAACCACATCAGCGACGCCGAACTGGAGAAAGTACGCGGCACCAAAGTACTGATCCTCGACGCGCTTCAGCGTACTGAACACCTCTCCCACTTTACGCTCGATCAGGCCATTGCGCTCGTTGACCGGCTCCGTCCCGAACGCACCTACTTTACCCACATGAGCCACCGGATCGGTCTGCACCGCGATGTAGACCGGGAGTTGAGCGAACTACCCTTTCACGTTCGGCTGGGGTACGACGGACTACGAATCACCGTCTAAACCAATTTCTTCACCGGGCCGTTACCTTACCGGTAACTTCAGCACTCATGGCAACGGCAATTAAATTGACGCGTACGTTTTCCAATGACCTTATGACCCGCTTTCGACAGCAGGGCGACCCGGCGGCTGATGCGGTTATCGCGGCCGTGGCGGCCTCGCCGGTAGCAGACGCGCGGCCGAGTGCAGTGGTCGGAATGCTGATGCGGTGGCTGGGTGATACCAGCGATTTTGATACAACCAATCAACCCTCGGAAGTTCAGGCGTTTTTCGCCACCAACAGTCAGCTACCCAATTGGGCCGACCCGGCAAAAATGGCGCAGGGGATGGCCTTTTTCCAGAAACATGCCGGTACGATTGGCCTTATTCTCGGCACTTTTTCGCTTCCTTACTGCTACTTAGCGGCTGACGGCGCGCAGGTGCTCTGGCAAACGGAGCGAATCAAAAATGATACGGCCCGTCGCTTGCAGGAAACCGGCGAATGGGTGTTTGCCATCATGAACCCCAAAGCCTGGGCTTCCGGCCAGGCTGTTTCGCATACCCTGAAAGTTCGTCTGATTCACGCAGCTGTCCGGTGGTTTACCCTACAGTCCGGCCGCTGGAACATGGACTGGGGCTTTCCTGTGAATCAGGAAGATATGGCAGGTACGAACGGTGCCTTTTCGTACATCGTCATTCGTGGACTGCGGCAGGCCGGTATCAGTACCAGCGAAGCCGACGAAGAAGCCTACCTGCATCATGTTAATGTAGCAGGAGCTATCAACGGCGTAGCAGCACACCTGTTGCCGCAGAATCTGCGCGAAGCCTATCACCTTGATCGGATCATCAGTAAACGTCAGTTTGGCGTTTCGGAAGCCGGACAGGGCCTTACCAAAGCCTTGCTGAATGCGATCGGGCAGCAGGCGGGTCAGGGAGGTGGAGTTGATGTGGACACGGCCCGGAACCTCGCAGCGGGCGAAATGCGTTTCTTTATGGGCGACACCTACGCCGACATGCTCGGTGTACCACCCGCTCCCCTCGAAAAGCGGCTGGTAGGGTTGGTAAACCGGTTGCCCATTTTTCCCAACACCCCGTTCCAAACCGCCCGATAAACCGGGGTAGGCTATATCAATGCATAGACCTGCTTCGGCAGGCTACTTCCAATGACATCAACCCCTATTCAGTTAGAACCCATTGCCGCCCTCGCCACCGCTCCGGGCATCGGAGCATTATCCATTATCCGCGTCTCAGGCGATGGAGCCATTGACCTTACCAACCGTGTTTTTCGCGGGAAAGACCTTACCCGGCAACCTGGCAACACCGTGCATTTCGGCACCCTGCGCGAACGGGCGGGCGCGTCGCAAGGCACCGGTGCCATTATCGACGAGGTGTTAGTCACCGTCTTTCGGGCTCCGCACAGTTTCACAAAAGAAGATTCGGTGGAGATTTCGTGCCACGGCTCGGACTTCATTGTGCGGCAGATACTGCGTCGGCTCACGCAGGAGGGTATCCGGCTGGCCAAACCGGGCGAATTTACCCAGCGCGCTTTTTTGAACGGGCAGTTCGATCTGGTCCAGGCCGAAGCCGTGGCCGACCTGATTGCCGCCGACTCAGCCGCCAGTCACCGGGCAGCGCTGACCCAGTTGCGGGGTGGTTTCTCGAAACAGCTTAGTCTCCTGCGCCAGCAACTGATTGATTTTGTGGCCCTGGTTGAACTGGAACTCGATTTTGGCGAGGAAGACGTCGAGTTCGCCAAACGCGATCAGTTGCGCCAGCTAATGCAGGACATCCGACGCGTAGTGCAACCCCTGATTGCGTCCTTCTCGGCAGGAAATGTCATTAAAAACGGCGTGGCGACAGTGATTGCCGGAAAACCAAACGCCGGAAAATCGACCCTGCTGAATGCCCTGCTAAACGAAGAAAAGGCTATTGTCTCGGATATTCCCGGCACCACGCGCGACGTGATCGAAGATGAACTGTTTATCGACGGTATCCGCTTCCGGCTCATCGACACGGCGGGCCTGCGCGAAGCCACTGATGCCATTGAAGCTATCGGTATCGCCCGTACGCATCAGCAACTAGACAAAGCTGCGGTGGTGCTATATCTGTTCGATGCCGCTGAAATGTCCGTTGCGGAAGTACAGGTAATTGAAACCGATTTGAAGCAACGGGCAGTGCCATATCTGCTGGTCGCGAACAAGATAGACAAGCTGACTGCCACCGCTCTTGACTACTTTCAGGAAACGTTCGGAGCAGCCCTTGTTCCAATTCAGGCTAACACAGGCACCGGTCTGGATGACCTCACCACGCGCCTGACCCAGTTTGTGAAGCAGGGCACCACCGCAGCCGATGGTGCTGTTGTGACCAACGCCCGGCACTACGAACACCTCACCGCCACCGACGATGCCCTGGCCCACGCCATCGCCAACCTCGACGCGGGTGTCACTGCCGACTGGCTCGCGATGGACCTCCGGGCTGCCCTCCGCCACCTGGGTGAGCTAACCGGCGAAATCACCAGCGAAGACCTGCTGGATTCGATCTTCAGTCGGTTCTGTATCGGAAAGTAACATTACTCAGCAAGCAATTTCAAAAACTCTACAAATCGGCCTAAAAAGCTCATTTGTAGGGCTTTTTACAGTTCTTTAGTTAGTTTGTTCATACTTTAATATTAGCTTTTGAAGTAGCTATTTGTACCTTTGTTGTACCTCAAACACAAATCACAGTTAATATTTCATTTTTGGGAGAAATTATGCTACATACAGCAACATATAGAAACGTGTTGCAACAAGAGACTACTTACTACACCATCTATATAAAGTCAAAGTAACGACATGAGTTCCAACATAAGGGTAAAGCGAATTTGTGAGTTGTGCGGTAGAGAGTTTGAAGCACGAACAACCGTGACTAAAACGTGTAGTGACACCTGCGCTAAAAGAGCCTATAAAGCTCGGCAACGACAAACCAAGGTTAAGACAAGTGACGAGCAAACCCGGCAGGTGATCGTAAAACCTTTGGAGGAGATTCGCGCCAAAGAGGTTATGAACATCGCCGACGCCAGTAGGCTTTTGGGGGTTAGTCGCTGGACACTATGGCGGGCGATTGGTTCGGGCAGTCTACGTGCGGTGAAACTGGGCAGGCGTACGCTCATACGCCGTACAGATATCGACCGGCTTTTTGAGCCAGCTACGCCATCACAAAAAGTTACCCCGTCGCCGGTTGCACTGGAAGACTGCTATAGCCTTGCTGAAGTGCGACAGAGATACGGGGTGTCCAGTGCAGCCCTGTACGATTTAATCAAGCGCAATGATATTCCAAAGCAGTATAGTGGTGCGAATGCTTATGTACCCAAAAGCCGAATTGATGCATTATTAACCACCACATCTGCATAACTATGATAAAAGTCAAAGTCCGTAAAAAGCCCATTAGTAACGGACGCACCAGCTTATATTTAGATTTCTATCCAGCCATTCCACACCCGGATACCAGCAAGCCCACCCGTCGTGAATTTTTGGGTCTGTATCTCTTTAACAGGCCGAAAACACCCGCCGATAAGAAACAGAATAGCGAGACAATGGCATTGGCAGAGAACATTCGGGCGCAACGTCAGATCGAAGTACAAGCCAACTCCTATGGGTTCTTATCCAAGCGTGGCAGAATGGCTTGCTTTGTGGAATATTTTGGACAGTTAGCCGCAAAACGTAAAGGAAGTAACGCAGACAACTGGACAAGCGCCCTCCTTTACCTACAGGATTTTACGGGAGGAATGCTAAAATTCAGTGACCTCACCGAACGTAAATGCAGGGACTTTCGGGATTACTTGCTGACAGCACCCAACCAGCGTAACGGAAATTTATTAGCTACCAATTCATCCGTCGCCTACTTCGCTAAATTTAAAGCGGCCCTTAAACAGGCGTATAAAGATGAGTTGCTCGCTGTTGACCTAAACGTAAAAGTAGAAACCATTAAACCCGAAGAAACTCACCGCGAATATTTGACTCTGGAAGAACTACAAGCCCTCGCCCAGACAGATTGTCCTGGAATGCCGTCGCTTAAGCAAGCGGCTCTGTTTTCAGCGCTGACCGGCTTCAGATACTGTGATATTGCAGCCCTAACATGGGGGCATATACGGCATGACGTAAGTACCGGGCCTGTAATCCACTTTAAGCAACAGAAGACAAAAGGGGTTGAAGTAATGCCAATTTCTGAACTCGCCGTTCGCCTTTTAGGTGATCGGTTAAGTGACGATCAACTCGTATTACCGGATTTAAAGTATTCTTCTCAAACTACTAAAGTGATAGGTCATTGGGTAGCGGAGGCTGGAATTACAGGTAAGCACATCACTTTCCATAGTTTTCGCCACACCTATGCTACACTGCAATTATCTCTTGGGACTGATATTTACACAGTATCCAAGATGCTTGGCCACCGCGATTTAAAAACGACACAGATCTACGCTAAAATTGTAAACCAGTCAAAGCGGGATACAACCGGACGAATCAAATTAATACTGTAGAAATCTACCAAATTTTTTAATTATTTCATTTCATTAGTTCTATATACATACCACAGCAGATCACCCAATTGACATGAATATTCCACGTATTATTATTAAAAGAGCTTCTGAATATGCCGCGACTTTTGGACCTAGTTTAACAATAGAAAGTCAACATATAAAGGATTTACAACGATTGAGTATTAAGGAATTGCTCGTTGACCTTGGTCATGAGCAACAAGCTATGTTTTACCAATGCCTTTTAGATGAATTACAGCAATTTCAAGAAAAATTAATGATTATGGACGTAGTTCATGAATCTACTTTGGACAACCTTGATATTGAAATAATAAAGACACAAAATTTATTAGAAGAACATAATCATCATTCAATCGGTAGCCGAAGCCCTCTGAAGTTACAAGGAGTAGTGGAAGTGAAAGCAAAGAAGACGTTAAAAGAAAAACAGGATATCGCCCGTGATTATATTCAATTTCTGGGTGGCGTTAATCTAAAAAATGAATCAATAATGTCACCAAAAGAATATGAAAATCTTTTAGAATACACTGATTATTTAATACAATTTGAAGAGGTCCCTAAAGGTGTAAGTCGGATCAAACCGACAATGATATCGAAAGACCACATTAAGTACACGTATTATCTAATTCATAAAAGCCTGTATGGTACCAACCGGGTCAAGGACGTCTTCATTTACTTCTTAATTGCCGTTTTTCAAGAATTCGAGAAAAAACCAGCATTCACCTCTATCAAGGCGAATTTCTCACACAAGCCGGGTAGCTATGATAAAGACGTAAAAAAATCAAAAAATGAAGTTAATGAAATGACGTAACCTCTTTTTCACGTATACTTCATCTCATCTCTTTGTGGTCGAACTTTTAAATTCGATCCCAATGGAAAATCCATTTGAGTCCATTTCTCAGCGGCTGACACAGCTTGAGTCGCTGAACGGGCAGATCCTTACCCTCCTTTCGGACGGTAGGCTGCCAACTGATTTACCGGACGCTTCCAGGCGTCCAATGACGATTAATGAAGTTGCGGAATTCACTCACTCTGCCGAAACAACAGTACGGGGGTGGGTCAAGAAGCGGCTTATTCCGCACCACAAGTTAGAAAAGCGGCTGCTTTTCTTTGAAAACGAAATTATTGACTGGATAAAAAACGGTCGACGCCTTACCGGCGATGAATTGGCGATCAAAGCAGCACAAACTATCACTCGCCCAGGCAGGAAAGGAGGTCATCGTGGAAAATAAGTACGATGTCCATTTACCAGTTGGCCTTGATCTGAATGATGACACCACTACCACCGGATCTGGACCGGTGGTAGTGAAAGCAACTAACTTGGCTCAGTCTGAATATATCTACAGCATTTGGCATTTTGAAACCACTCCGCATGGTCCACGCTTACGAGGTCTTTATCGCCAGGGAATCATCGACACATTACAGGCTAATGGTTTTTACAAGCGGTACTTGGACGAGCGATCCTACTGCTTTATCCGCGAGAAAGACCATCTCCTGGAGCCTGTTGAAGTGTGTCATTTGAAAGATTTCCTTTGGTCGTATGTACAAAATGAGGGTCCGCTGACCGTGCAGGTTGACAAAGAAGTAGTATGCGTTTCCAAAGAGAAAATGCGCGAGACGTATCTTAAGCAACATCACCTGTGCTTGAACGCGCCCTTTCTCGAAAACCTGGCTAACCATACAATCCCGTTACTACGTGACACCGCCGACATCGCCTATCTGCCCTATCGTAACACGGTCGTGCGCATCACCGGTCATAGCCCGGAAACAATCTCCTATACCAGTTTAGCTGATTTGTGTATTTGGCGCAGTCAGGTAATCGACCGCGACTTCGACTATGCTGTAGATTTCAACGGATGTCATTTCGACCGTTTCATACGCAATGTTGCTGGACAAAATATAGACCGAATCTGCGCCTTTATAACGGCCATTGGGTATCTCTTACATGCTTTCAACCATGCCAGTATGGGGCAAGCGGTGTTGATTTATGACGAGGTTATTGCCGATCTTAAAAACCCTTCAGGTGGTACAGGCAAAGGATTGTTGGGCAGCGCAGTTGGCCATGTGAAGCCAGTTGTAAAACTTGATGGCAAGAAGTTCTCCGATAAAGACAAGTTCGCTTTCCAAGGCGTCACCCCCCAAACCCAGGTAATTTTCCTGGACGATGTTAAGGCTGATCTACCGTTCGACCGTTTCAACAGTTTATTGACCGATGGACTGGAAGTGGAGCAAAAATTCAGGCCCAGTCTGCGACTATCCCCCCAAGATAGCCCTAAATTACTCATTGCCAGCAACTCTGTTCTGGACTGCGAAGGTACCACGCGTAAACGGCGGCAGTTTATTCTGGAATTTTCTGATCACTACTCATCGCGCATCCTGGACGGCGTTGAGCAACCCATTTTAGCGGAGCATGGCGCGCTGTTCTTCGAAGGCTGGGATGCGGCAGAATGGCAACGCTTTGACACGTTTATGGTGTATTGTGTTGGGCAATATCTGGAACGTGGCCTGCAACCCTACGCGCTCAAAAATGTCGGCATAAATCGGCTGCGCCAAACAACCTCTGAGGAATTTTACACCTGGGTTATGGCACAGGCATTCGAGGTAGGCAGGGAATATGAAACGAAACCCCATTTTGAAGCTTTTAAACTGGCCACAGGGGTAGGTGAACACTACAAGCAAGTATCGTTCACGCGCCAACTCCATAAGTTCGCGGGCAGCCAATCATGGGGCTGGACCACCCGCGCCAGCAACGGTATTACCTACTTCAAATTCACTGCACAGCAAGAAAGAAAGTAACAATTGCCGGCCAAGGGGTGTATGGCAAAGCGTACCTATACACCCCCCAGTAATTTAATACTACTTTCTGCCCTTCTGATTTCCCACTACAATCATGCAAAGCACTCTAAATGTAGACGTTAGCTTATTTGAGCATTACCACGCCCCTGACTCTCCACGGCCTGTAAACCTGCTGGACTGGCTTCGATCTGACTGCCATAAAACGTCTGTTGAACAGATCCGGGCCACGACGGACAAAACCCGACGAGATGCCTTAAAATCGCGCCTGCCCTGCATCACACCCAGTGGGACGTTTTCGCGCAGATCCAGTTCCGCGTTAATCCGGCATAGTGGCCTGATCTGCTTAGACATTGACGGAAAAGACAATCAGTACATCGGCAATTTCGCCCAGTTGAAAGCTGAACTGTGCAAAATCGTCAACGTGGCCTACTGCGGCTTATCGGTATCAGGGGCCGGTTATTTCCTGCTCATTCCATTGTTGCACCAGCAGCAGCATAAAATCCATTTCGAGGCTTTAAAAGAAGATTTTGGCCGTTACGGCATAAAACTCGACGCCAGTTGCGGTGATGTATGCCGCCTGCGTGGCTACAGCTATGATCCAGACGCTTACATCAATCACCAACCCGTAACGTACACAAGGCTGGTTGAAAAAAGGCCCAGATCACCACCGATTTTAGACCGCCCTACAACGGCACCCGCAGGGCAAACTCAACAGCGGGTAGAGCACGTCATTCGGGTAATTATCGCGCGGCAGTTGGACATCACGGGTAGCTACCACCAGTGGTTTCAGATTGGCTGTAGTTTAGCGAATGAATTTGGTGAGGCTGGCCGAATCTACTTTCACCACATAAGCCAGTACTACACCGACTATGATCCGGCTAAAACCGACCGGCAGTTCAACCAATGCCTGATACGCGGCTACTCGTACCGCATTGGCACCTTTTTTAAGTACTGCCAAGACGCCGGTATCGGTTACCAAACCGATCGGTAACCGGTACGTACCCGATCATAGCGGTTAGCTAACCGCTGTTTAACCGTTTTTTATCCGATCATAACGGTTGTTTAACCGTTAACTAACCGTTTCCCCCTCTTTTTAACTTAAAATTTCATGAATAATACAAAGCAATGCCCCCAGTGTAGTAGCCCGTTTACAGGTCGCAGCGATAAAATTTACTGTTCACTACGGTGCAAATCAGCTGCTTTTAACGCCAGTGACGTGCAGCCCTCGACGACATTCCAGTCTGTTTTATCTGACCGCCTGCCGGTGAGACCAACCAAACGGGCTGCGGCTCCTGCGGTATCGAAGCGTGATGTCGATCTCCTGAAATTGGAATTCGAGCACAAAGAACGGCTTAAGCAGATAGAGTACGCCGAAGCTGAACGTGACCGTAATCATGAGGTGCATCAGTTACGACGTCAGTTACAGCAGGAACGCCGTACAATGGCCGAACTGATGATTGCGTTACAACGCCAGTGTCAGCAAGCGACAGGGCTACCGTTGCGTGACATACCAGACGCCAGCAAAATCAACAGCCTGGACGACATTCATAAGTTGGCGAACCAGATACCTCAAAATATCGCCCCCATACCTAAGCTGCCAATTAGTATCCAACAGGAGGCAAAGGATGTATTCGACATGTTTACCGATGATGACACCGACGAATGGACCACAGGTCAACTTACGGAGGCCGTTAAGGACGTATGTGATGTACTAAAACAAATAACAGCCTGGCAATCAACGAATCCACGAGTAAAAATGAATGACTTACCTGAACACGAATTGCTACAGAAAATAGAGACTGCCCTTCGGTCGCATATTTCTAAGCTGAAGTATAAAAGGTCCATGTGGAGTGAACCAAGCATAGAATTATCCCTCGAACGAGATTTGCTACGAGCGATGTGCCGGTTTACTCCGCAGTAAAGTGGTGTAGCACTTCTTATATAACGCGCCAGGTCACCTCAATGGATGGTCAGGCGCGTTGTTTGTTTTTAAGGCTCACCAGCTACAAAAAAATAGCCTGCCAAACGGTTCAGCATCGTAAATTGCCCTTTATCGCCGGATTGACCGGCAACCCATAACCGGTCATTTCTTTTAATCGAAAAGCGCCCTTGGCCCTACGCCTTTCATTCTCAGCCCTTACCACTATATGAGCCAAAAACTTTCCCTTTCTAAACTCGAACAACTACTGCTGAAAGCCTGTGATATTCTACGCGGCAACATGGATGCATCCGAGTATAAAGAGCACATCTTCGGGATGCTGTTCCTGAAACGGCTGAGCGACAAATTCCACGCAGACCGTACCCGGCTGGAACGGGAATACAAAACGAGAGACTTACCGGACGAGCTGATTCAAATCCAGTTGGAAACGGCTTCCAAGTACGATTTCTACGTGCCTGAGCGGTCTCGGTGGGAAAATATCCGACACCTGAAACGCGACGTGGGTTCCTCGCTGAATAAGGCCCTGGCCGAACTGGAAGAAGCCAACCCCAACACGCTTCAGGACGTGCTGAAGAGCATTAACTACAACAAGAAGGTCGGCCAGAAAGCACTGGAAGACGCCAAATTAGTCGAGTTTATCGAGCACTTTGAGTTGATTCCGCTGCGGGACGAGGACTTTGAGTTTCCTGACCTGATGGGCGCGGCCTACGAGTACCTGATCAAGTACTTTGCCGACAGCGCCGGTAAAAAAGGCGGAGAATTCTACACCCCGGCCGAAGTGGTACGGTTGCTGACGAACCTCATCGAACCGCAGGAAGGTATGTCGATCTACGACCCGACGGTGGGGTCGGGCGGGATGCTGATTCAGTCGCAGGGCTATGTGGCACAGTCGGGGGGCAATACGCGCAACCTGGCCCTGTACGGGCAGGAGAGCAACGGTACTACCTGGTCGCTGTGCCGGATGAACATGCTGCTGCATGGCATTTACACGGCTGACATTCGGAATGAAGACACGATCCGGTCGCCGGAACACCTCGATACCAACGGCGAGTTGAAACGCTTCGACCGGGTGATTGCCAACCCGCCGTTTTCGCAGAATTACACCACCAACGGCATGGCCCACAAAGACCGCTTTCAGGTGTTTATGCCGGAATCGGGGAAGAAGGGCGACTTCATGTTTGTGCAGCACATGATCAGTGTGCTCAAATCGGACGGTAAAATGGCGGTGATTATGCCGCATGGCGTCCTGTTTCGGGGTGGGGCCGAGAAGATGGCCCGCGAGTGGATGCTGAACAATGGCCTGCTCGAAGCCGTGATTGGCCTGCCCGCCGGACTGTTCTACGGTACGGGTATTCCGGCGAGTGTGCTGGTTATTAACAAACAGGGAGCCGACAAACGACGGGACGTGCTGTTTATCAACGCCGACCGGGAGTTTAAAGAAGGTAAGAACCAGAACAAGCTGCGGCCCGAAGACATCGAGAAGATTGCCAACGTGTACCGCAACCAGATCGAAGAGCCGAAATATTCCCGACTGGTGCCACTGGCCGAACTGGCCGCCGAAGACTACAACCTCAACATCCGGCGATATGTAGACAATGCGCCCGCGCCCGAACCGCAGGATGTGAAGGCGCACCTCAACGGCGGCATTCCGCTGACGGAGATCGATGCGCTACAGCCATTTTTTAGTACCTATCCCGGTTGCCGGACCCTGCTGTTTACGGATTATAAGCCCGACTATGGGCAATTTACCGATGCGGTACCGGCGAAGGAAGCCATCAAGGACCTGATCGAAACCAGTGCGGGGGTGCGGCAAACCCACGCGGCTTATCAACAGGCCCTGCAAGCCTGGTGGCAGCGGCACCTCCCGGCCATCCGCGCCATCGACAGCCAGCGGGCCGTATTTGACCTCTACCGGCGGTTGCTGCCCGACATCACCGATGCGTTGCAGCCCTTCGGCATCCTCGACCGGTTCAACATCCGGGGGGCGTTTGCGGCTTTCTGGAACAATGAGATCATTCTGAGCGACCTGAAATCGGTAGCGGCCAGCGGCTGGGGTGCCGCGCTTATCCCCGATGAGGAAATCCTGCGCTCGCAGTTTGGCGACCTGCTCGATAAAAACGAACGGAATCAGGCCCGCATGGCGGAGTTGCAGGCGTTGTTCGATGAAGCGGAGGGCGAGGATTACGACCCCGACGAAAGCGACAGCGGTATTCTCTCCAAAGAAGCCCTGAAAACACTGAAAGCGGATATGAAAACCGGCAAACGGGTCAGACAACCCACCTCCCTGTTTGATACCGACGAAGACGTGCTGGTGATGGCGCCCGCCGAGCGCGTGGCCCGGCACGAGAAATTGGTGAAGGAATTGAAAGACCTGAAGTTTGAAGCCAAAGCGATGGAGAAGCGCACGCAGGAACTGGTGGACGCAGCTCGGCTAACCATTACGCCCGCCCAGGCCGAGCAACTGATTCTGGCCCGCTGGGAACGCACCCTATACGGCACCTTCGACGGCTATTTGAAGCAGTACCGCCAGAGCTTTGTAGCAGCCGTAGAAAACCTGCACAGCAAATACAGCGTCACGCTGAAAAGCCTGCTGGCCGAGCGAGAAGCCGAAAATCAAGTATTGAATCAGTTTTTGATGGAGTTGGGATATGAATAGATATGAATGGGAGGAGCTTGCTCTGTATAAGGTAGCTGATATAATAGACCCTCACCCTAGTCATCGTGCTCCTGATGAGGTAATAGAAGGCATTCCTTTTGCTGGCATTGGAGACTTAAGTGAAAATGGAACTGTGAAAAGAAATGGGGTTAGGATTGTGAGTGCGACTATATATGATGACCACAGAAAAAGATACATAATTACCGGTAATACCATTGGATTTGGGAGAGTCGCATCAATTGGGAAAGTAATTAATTTTAAAAATTACCATTTCCCATTTACTGTATCACCTACACTCGCCCTAATTGAGCCAAATGATATTGATAGGGATTTTCTATTGTATAGTCTCAAAAGTCAGTCTCTTGTAACGCAAATTGAAAAGCTACTGACGGGTTCAACAAGATCATCACTTGGTATTGAAATCTTACGAAAGTTAATCTTACGAGTTCCTGTTGAGCTGAATATCCAGCGAAAAATAGCTCGCATCCTCTCAACGATTGACGGGCAGATTGAAAAGACGGAGGCCATCATTGCCAAATATCAGGCCGTGAAGCAGGGGATGTTGCAGGATTTATTTACGCGCGGTATCGATATCCAAACCGGTCAGCTACGCCCCCGCTACGAAGACGCCCCCGATTTGTATCAGGATTCCCCGCTGGGCATGATCCCGAAGGAATGGACTTTCACTACAATTGGTGGTATTCTCACTTTACAAAGAGGGGTTGACATTACAAGTAAAGATTTTGTAAAAGGAAATGTACCTGTATTTTCATCCTCAGGTTTACAAGGGTATCATAATAAATCAATTGCTAATGGCCCTGGGGTAATTACTGGACGTAAAGGGACTTTAGGGAAAGTATATTACATAGATATGCCCTACTGGCCACATGACACTACATTATGGGTTAAAGATTTTAAGGGTAATAATGCCAAGTTCATTTATTATTTCTTACAAGATATGAATTTGAGTAAACACGATGAAGCAACTGCAAATCCTACTCTGAATCGAAATAATGTACACCCGCTGAAGACTGTTTTCCCCTTAGAATATGAAGAGCAACGTCTGATTGCCAAATCAATATCAAATCACGTCGACAGGATTAATATTGAGACAAAGTCCTTATCCAAACTTAAACTGCTCAAACAGGGGTTAATGCAGGATTTGCTGAACGGCAAGGTTGAGGTAACGGCGTAACATACACCATTTAATTCCTATCCAAGACGAATGAAAATTGCAGACGTTATTCTAAATCGAGTTAATCGCGATTACCTGTTACCATCCATTCAACGCGAGTTTGTCTGGCTCAAAAATGCTCAGGAGAAAAAGATCGAGAAACTGTTTGATTCCATCATGCAGGAGTACCCAATCGGTACCATCCTGACCTGGGGCATTGACAAAGACCCCAGTGCCGAGTTTATCAAGTGGGAGTTGTATAAGTTCGTTCAGGACTACGATAAGGACAATCCGCACAACGAACTCGCCAGCACCAACGGCTACAACAAACTATTCCTGCTGCTGGATGGTCAGCAACGCATTACGGCCATGAACATCGGGCTTCGGGGCAAATACGCCTTCACCCGGTACAAACGCAAGCGGGAGTTCCGGCTGTACCTCAACCTGTTCGCCGATCTGGAAAACGATCCGGATAATACCTATGGTGCCAAGTACCAGTTTGAGTTTAAAGACAATCCGGCGGGCGAAGCGGGCGAATTATGGTTTGAAGTCGGTAAAGTGCTGGACTACCGCGACGAGGGCACCGAAGATTTCAAAGAAGCCTATGACGATTTTATTCGGGATAGTGCGTCCAATAAAGACCTCATCAAACGGGCAAAATCAACATTGGGGCAACTTCACAAAGTGATTTGTTCGGACGATGTGCTTCAGGAAAAAATTGTGCTGACCAACGACGACGAGAAGGTGCTGAATATCTTCGTCCGCACCAATGACGGTGGTGTAAAACTGGAAAAGGCCGATTTACTGCTTTCCTACATGGAGTCGAACCGGGCACTTTTCCAACCAAAGGGAGCGCGGCAGGAGATTTTTGATTTTGTCGATCAGCTTAACAAAGAAGAACTGCACAAACCGGACTACGGATTTGGCAAAGATGATGTGCTGAAAGCCTGTCTGGTCATGTCGGATCTGGAGGTACAGTACAAGATCAAGAACTTCAATTCCGAAAACCTGGCCATTATTTCGGGCAACTGGAATCAGGTTAAAAAGTACCTGAATCTGACCGTCAGGCTGATTGCCCAGTATGGCTTTATGCCCCACAATATCGTTTCGCAGTACGCCCTGATTCCGATTGCCTACTATTTACAGCGCAACAACTACTCCGACACGTTCATCGCTTCGCAGGCGAATGACCACGTAGCGATCAAGACCGAAATTATAAAGTGGTTTACCAAGGCACAGTTAACCGGTGCCTTCGGTAGTTCGTCCGATGCAACGTTGAAAACTATTCGTACGGCCATCAACGAGGGTAAAAGTTTTGAAGAGATTAATCTCGGCCGGAAGATAGACCGCGACGACGTCGAAAAGTGGCTAAATCGCGAGCGGTATCGGACCAAGCTGTCTCATCTCTTATTGATGATGATAACCGAAACCCGCTACTGGGAGGAGTGCCATCAGGATCACATCTTTCCACGAAGTAAATTCAAGGAAGCCGTATATACCGAGTTGGATTTAACGGAAGAGGATAAGCAATTTTACAATCAGAACGCTGACTCTATGGCAAACCTGCATTTGCTGAACAGTTCGGTCAACATCTCGAAAAGCGATAATGACCTTATTGACTGGTCGGCCAGACAGAATAAGGATTTTCTGACGGCTTCGCACATCCCGTCCGACATTGATCTAAATTTCAAGAACTTCAGGCAGTTCATCGAACGACGAAAAGAAGAACTGACAACGCTATTGCTCAGCAGGTTGCAATAATTACAAAATCTACCACACCGAGTACGTTTTATGCTGATACACACGATGCCAACCGAAGCCTGGCATAATGATGCAATTCCCCTGCTACCTCCCGAAATTTTAGCCGACGAATGGGTTCTTTACCATGGTACATCGAACAGTTACGAAAGCGACATAGAAACCAACGGACTCCGGTCGAACCAAGCCAGCCCCATCACGAAAGAGGTTGTGCAACGGGTGGTGGCCTGCTTTAAGCGATTAAACTGGTATGGTGATGATGCTGGCGGGTATTGTGTGCTTGACCCGTTTACAGCACAACACGACCATAGTTACCAGGCAGGAAAACCCATCTTTCTGGGCGAGTCCTGTCGGCGTTCGCTGCTATACGCCACAAGAGACTTTGCTGGTGGTGAGGGTTGCCGGAGCCTGCGCAAAGCCCTCAACGATTTATGGGCGTACCTGAACGACGAACAGGTACGATACGATGCCCTGACGAAGCCGATCAACGAGACGGTCAATGGATACGGCGAAGTTATATACGCCGATACTCCGCTATCGGTCCATGAGCTGGACTGGCTCAACGATGAATTGATTGCATTGCAACCCATAAAGCAATTTGTCGATGCATGGTTCGAGCAGTATCAGTACGGTGTCGTTTACGCCATAAAATTTGATGAGCGTGATCTTAGCAGTCTTTTTACTGCGGGCGGTATGGGTATTGCCCATACAGGCACAATTAAACCGGGTAAGATAGTTGCTAAACTCCTTACAGACGGTAATACAGCTTACAACCCATTCGTAAGCGATGGTCAACAACTTGACATGATTTTTGCCTGGAGTGACCGCCTGCAAGACGCACGAACGATTCGCACGATCCAAATAAAATGACCAAAAAGTGCATTATATAGCCCTTTTTAAGAGTGGAGTCTTTATATTTGCTCTTTATCAGCACAAAAGGGCTATATAATGCACCAAACAGATTTAACAAAGAACCTGGCAGATCGTAGAGATGTGTTGCGAATCACGCAGGAACACCTCGCCGAGTTGGCGGGGGTAGGGCTACGTACTGTAAAAGCGATTGAGTCCGGCAAGAGCAACCCAACGGTATCTACCCTTATGAAGCTGGCCGATGTGCTGGGCCTGGAACTGCGGCTGACGGTAAAGCAACCAAACCGCTAAGCTTATGCGTCAAATCGCCGTTTACCACAATACCCAACTGGCAGGCTACCTCACCGAAGAGAGCCGTCAGCAGTACGTCTTCCGCTACGATGAACACTGGTTTGCCGATTCCAGCAAACCAGCCATCAGCCTGACGTTGCCCAAAAGTCAGTTAGCCTACCAGAGCGATTACCTGTTTCCATTTTTTGCCAATCTGCTGAGTGAGGGCGTAAACCGGCGTTTACAAAGCACTCAGTTGCACATCGACGAGGCCGACAGCTTCGGCTTACTGCTGGCCACGGCCCAATACGACACCATTGGAGCCGTCACCGTACGCCCTCTCCCTGCACCATGAGCCTGCCCGCTATACATACTTGTCCGGGCACCCTGGCCGAGGGGTTCACAACGTACAGTCCCGGCTGTCTGCGTACGATGTTCAACGGGAAAAAAGTTAGCCACATCCTGCCCTACACGTTACCGCAGCAAAGCGAGACCGTGGCTGAACTGTTTATGGAGAACCGCAAACGTATATCCATTTCGGGTGTGCAGGAGAAAGAAAGTCTGGTGCTGGACAAGAATCATTTACGACTCACCCATGTCGGCGAACAGGGTACGTACATCCTGAAACCCATCCCGCGCGATGTAAAAAAGGTCGATCAGGTACCCGCCAACGAACACCTGACCATGCAGATAGCCCGGCAGGTGTATGGTATTCTTACCGCAGCCAACGCCCTGGTTTTTTTCAGCGATGGTTCGCCCGCTTACCTGACCAGGCGTTTTGACATAAAACCCGACGGTACCAAATGGGGAGTAGAAGACTTTGCGTCGCTGGCCGGTAAGACTAATCAAAATGCCGGACCTAACTTTAAGTACGCCTACAGCTACGAAGAATTGGGCCTGTTAATTCAGTACTACGTACCGGCCTGGCGGGTGGAGATCGAGCGGTACTTTGCCCTCGTCGTGTTCAACTTCCTGTTCGCCAACGGCGACGCCCACCTGAAGAATTTCTCGCTGATGGAATCCGTAAACGGTGACTACCTGTTAAGCCCGGCCTATGACCTGCTCAACACCCGGCTGCACGTAGACGACACCGATTTTGCCCTGGACAAGGGCCTGTTCGCCGACGGATTCCGGTCAGAAGTAGCCAAACGAACAGCGCACCCCGGCGCGGTTGATTTTATCGAATTTGGTAACCGGATCGGTATACCCAAAAAGCGGGTGGAGAAGCTGCTGCTGCCCTTTCGGGAAAGACAGGCCAACGTGGATGTGCTGATTAGTCATTCCTTCCTGAACGAAGCCGGGAAGCGGGCGTATCAATTGGATTACAACACAAGGCGGAATCAGTTGAATCTATGAGCCGGGCAGGTGATACCCAAGCGGTTTACTAAGACAATAGCACCACCATTTCGGCGGGTGTTACCACCGGTAATCGGGTTTGGTCGGCCAGTCGAAAGTCCTTGATATTGCCGGTGACGAAATACTGAATAGCACGGTTGCCCAGGGCAGTTTGGTACTGGAATCCGTCTTCCAGATCCGTAATCGTCATCAGTTGGCTGGCTGCTACGAAAGTGTTTTTATCAGCACCCGCTACCTCAACCAGATTCAGGAAACTCAGCAGCGCATCACGCAGTTTCTGGCCTCTCTTCCCGGCCCGGTGCAGTACGTAGGCTACCGTATAAACCGAACCGGCAGAGATATAAATGGTCACCCGCTTTTCTTCAGCCGCCAGAAACAGACTGGTGGCTTCGTCGGCGTACGTATCGACCCGGTCCAGCAACCAGTCGAGTACTACATTGGTATCCAGAAAGATGGTCATAAGCCGTAGCGGTCTTTGTACATCATTTCCCGAATCTGTTTGTCCGTTTTGCGGCTTAGCGTTCCTTTGGCAATGCCCCGTAGCGTTAGGGCGCTGGGAATTGCCGGGGCCATTTCGGCGAGGCTGATGTCGGCGGGTGACAGCAGTTGTTCAACAATTTCGGATAGTGATTTTCGCTGCTTTTTGGCCATCAGTTTGGCGTTTGCCACCACCCGCTCGTCAACCGTTAGGGTTAACTTTACTTTGCCCATATACGTGCATTTTTATATTTTCTGATAAAGATACGTATCACCCGCAGAATCAGTTCTGTGGGTTGGCAAAAAGAATAGCGTGTAATCATTACCTTGCCGTTAGGTTATACCCGTTCCACATGTCCGAATACCTCAACACCGAAAAACCATTTCTGACTCAACTGCAAACGCTCGGCTGGACCGTCACCGACCAACCGGCGGGTATTCCCACCGATCCCGCCAAAAGTGAACGCAGCAGCTTTAAGGAGGTCACGTTAAAGACCATTTTCAAGCAGGCGGTCTACACCATCAATACCACCGAGAGCGGGCAATTCTGGCTAACCGATGCCCAACTGGAAGCGGTTTATGACGAGGTGACTACCCATACCCGCAAGCCCCTGATCGAAGCCAACAAACTGGTTTGGGAAATGCTGCTGGGTACCCGCAAAATCATTATCGATCAGAACGAATTGACGGGCGAGCAGGCTGTGCCCGTAAAACTGATTGATTTTACCAACCCGACGCGAAACAGCTTCCACGCCATCAACCAGTTTCGCATCGACACGCCCGGTATGGGCAAAGGGTTTATCATTCCTGACATTGTGCTGTTTGTGAATGGTCTGCCGCTGGTCGTGGTAGAGTGTAAAGTCCAGAACGAATTTACGGCCAATCCGCTCGATGAGGCCGTGAAGCAGTTGCTCCGCTACAGCAATCAGCGCGAAACCACCCAGCGCGACGGCCTGAAAGAAGGGGAAGAAAGCCTGTTCTGGTTTAATCAGTTTACCATTGCCACCTACGGCGAGAAAGCGTACTACGGCACCATCTCAGCCAGCAAAAGCCATTATTTCGAGTGGAAAGACATTTACCCCGAGCGGTACAAGACCTTTACGCCACCATTATCGGGTAAAGCCCGTTCGCAGGAGATGCTAATTCAGGGTATGCTGCCGCCCGAAACGCTACTCGACATCGTGCAGCACTTCACGCTGTTCATGCCCGCTGGAGAAGGGCGGGAAATCAAAATAGTGGGTCGGTACCAGCAGTTTCGGGCCGTGGGTAAAACCATCCGTCGGCTGCTGGAAGGGAAGACACCGTTTGAACGGTCGGGTGTAGTCTGGCACACGCAGGGCAGCGGCAAAAGCCTGACGATGGTGATGCTGGTCCGTAAGCTACGCTCCACACCCGACTTGCAGGATTACAAAGTGTTACTGGTAAACGACCGCATCGACCTTGAAGATCAGTTGGGCGAAACCGCCACGCTGACCGGTGAGAAGATCGACTTTGTGGAAACCACGGCCCAGCTCAAGGCCAAGCTGGCCACGCCCAGTTCCAACGTAGTGATGGTGATGATCCACAAATTTCAGGAACGGGTCCGTACCGATCATTCGCTGGTTGGGCAGGCCCTGCGGATGGCTGCTGAACCCGTTATTCCGCTGTACGGCCAATTCGGGGAGGTGAATCGTTCCGAAAAGATTCTGATTCTGATCGATGAGGCCCACCGGTCGCAGGGCAGCGACATGGGCAATAATATCTTTGAAGCCTTTCCCAACTCGACCAAGATCGCGTTTACTGGTACGCCCCTTATCACTGACAAACACAAAAAGAAAACCTACGAACGCTTCGGTTCTTACATCGATCAGTACAAGCTAACCGATGCCGTTCGCGATGGTGCCACGCTCCAGATTCTCTACGAAGGAAAAACCTCCGACGATGCTATTCGCAACAAGAGCCAGTTCGAGACTAAATTCGAGGATTTAGTCAGTGAACATTCCCCGGAAGAGATCGAACGCATCAAAAAGAAGTACGGTACCTACGGCGACATTCTGGAAGCCGAAAAGCGAATTGAAGCTATCGCTACCGACTTAGTCGATCATTACATAGACAACATTCTGGTTAATGGTTTCAAAGCGCAGGTTGTGGCCAGCAGCGTACTGGCGGCAGTACGTTACAAACGAGCCATCGAGCAGGCCATCAAATCCCGGCTGGAAACCGAAACGGGCAGAGCGAAACCAGACGCTGAACTGATTAAGCGAATCGCGTTCCTGAGGGTCGAAACCGTCGTGTCGTCGCAGGGCACCAACGAAGACGCTATCATCACCGAAGCCCGCAAGTCGTCATTAGCCAATAAAGCGATTGACAACTTCAAAGAACGGTTCGATTACACCAAACCACTGACGGGCATTGCCCTGCTGGTGGTGTGCGACATGCTGCTAACCGGCTTTGATGCCCCCATTGAACAGATCATGTATCTGGACAAGAAGATGAAAGAGCACAATCTGTTGCAGGCCATCGCGCGCGTAAACCGGACGTACAAAGGAAAAACGCGGGGCTACGTGGTCGATTACATCGGCAACACCAACAACCTGCGGGAAGCCCTGAAAATTTATAGCGCCGACGAGGTAAACGACATTCTGGACTCCTTCCGAAATATTACATCGGAGATACCCATTTTGGAGCAGCGCTATAACCGGCTTATTCAGTTATTCAACGAGCAGGGCATTAGTCAGATTGACGCCTACGTACAGCAGACAGTAACGGACCCACACATTCGGGCTACTCTGTTGGAACGTTGCGTTGAACTGGCAGAAGATGTGAAGTTCCGGGCTGACGTTGAGGTGTACTACAAGCGGTTTGCCGAAAGCATGGATATCGTCTTGCCTCACGCAGCTGCGAACCCTTATAAAGTCCCGGCTCAGCAATTTGCTCACCTGCTGTTCACGATTCGGCAACGCTACAAAGACACCACGATCAGCCTGGATGACGTGGGTGAGAAGATCAAACAACTCATCAACGCCCACCTGATTAATTTGGGTATCGACCCCAGGATTCCACCCATCGAGTTGTTCTCTGACCAATTCGAGGAGCAAATCAGCAAGAACACGAATCCGAAGGCAGTAGCCTCCGAAATGGAACACGCCATTCGGAAGCACATTAAGGTCAGTTTTGAGGATGACCCCTCCCTCTACAAAAAGCTTTACGAGAAGTTGGAAGCCCTGCTGCAACAGCACCAGCTGGATTGGGAGAAGTTGGTGCAGGACTTAAAGGCACTCCGGGATGAAACCCTGGCGGGCCGCAAACAAACCGAAGAAGGCGTATCCGAGGTAGAAGCACCGTTCTTCGATTTGATGGTTGATCTGGCCTTCGGGGCTAACGCGCCGGAAAAATCAACGCGCGAACGGTGTAAAGTAATTAATGCCGAGGTGATCGAGAAACTGGAATCAACGATTGGCTTCATCGACTTTTGGAACCGGGCCTACGAAATCGAGCGAATGCGGAGCGAAATCAGCGACGTGCTGCTGTTTAGTAAAATTACACCGTTGATTGATACGCGGGAACTGATTTCCAGCGAAATTATGGCCTTAGCCAAACGGCGGCATAATCAATTAATTGGTCACCCGGACGTATGAGCGAGGTACCCGCCTACACCATAAAGCGCAGCCGACGCAAAACGCTCAGCATCTATCTGGAGCGGGATGGTACCATCAGTGTGTTATCCCCGGAAAGTTTTACCGATGACGAAATCCACGCAATCGTTACCCGCAAGAGTTTCCAGTTGTACAAACACCTCGCCGAACGCGACGAATTGAACGCCACGCGAAGTCTGCGCGAGATTGTCAGTGGGGAGACATTCCCGTATCTGGGCCGAAACTACCGGTTGCAATTGGTCGATACACAGCCAGTACCATTGTTGTTGAAAGAAGGCTACTTCTGCCTGAAACGAGAAGATAAGGCCAAAGCACCCGACATTTTCAAGGAATTCTACCGAACTAAGGGCGTACCTCGAATCACAAAACGGGTGCGGCAATTGCAGGAACAGATGGGTGTGGAGACTGGACAGATACGGGTGATGGATTTACAACATCGGTGGGCTTCCTGCTCTGTAGCAACGGGTGATCTGAATTTTCACTGGAAATGCCTGATGGCTCCGCTGTCGATCCTGGATTACGTCATCGTTCACGAAATGGCACACCTGAAATTTGACAACCACTCTGAAGCCTTCTGGAATGAACTGGACAAGGTTATGCCTGACTACCGCGAACGTAAAGCCTGGCTACGGGTCAACGGAGCGGGGATGGATTTATAAGTCTATACCTCATCCTTCTGTCGTTGCCGTAATTGCCCGCCAACTGTGCTTAAAAGGTGTTTCAATGGTCATCTGGGTGCCCTGGGTATCGACGTGTACGAAGGGGAAGACGATTTCTTTTTTGCTGACTGGTCCGACAAGCCCCTGCCTGATGCGGACCTGAACGCCCTCACGCACCTACCCAACGTGCTGGTTACGGCGCATCAGGGTTTCTTCACCCGGGAGGCTATGGAGCAGATCGCCCACACGACGCTCAACAACCTGACCTATCTGGAACAGGGATGCCTGCCGCAGGAGCACTTACCCGCCGATGCGGTAGTCTCAGGATAAACCGGTTCATACCCTACATCCGTTTAAGCTGATGTAAATCAACCAGTTCCCTAACCAGCGTCATAGTCGACAGAAACTAATACCGCCATCTTCACGGGTAAATAAATTCGTAAAGTATGAAAACCATTCTTGTTCCGACCGATTTTAGCCCACTCGCCGATGATGCGCTCCGGGTTGCCGCCGACCTGGCCCGTACGTACAAAGCGGAGATTCTGCTGGTGCATTACATACCGTTCTCGATTGCTCGCGGCATCACCATCGAAGGGGCAATGGCGATGACCCGCTACCTCGACGAGCAGGATGATACCGCCGTGGCTACCCTACAGGAACTGGTCGACAATCCGATCTATAAAGACATCACCATTATTCCGGTTACCTGCCGGGACGAGGGGAGTGTGCGCGAAGCCATGACCGGGCATCATGCCGACTTGATTGTGCTGGCTACGCACGGCACCTCAGGCTGGGACGAGTGGCTTTTTGGCTCCAACGCCGAACACATTGTCCGTTACGCGCACTGCCCGGTGCTGGTCCTGAAACAGGGAATGATTTCCTTCGATCCGATCAACGCCATTGCCGCCATCGACGTCGATGATGCGTTGAAACAGCACTGGCCCACCTATCCGTTCGACGCAACGCACCACGGCCTGAAGCAGTTTGTCTACGTCACCACGCCGAGCGATAATCTGGCACCCGAAGGCGTACATGACTGGATGTGTGAACTGGCGGCAGAAAACGGCATTACCGACTACGAACTGCACATCCGCCAAGCCCGCGACGCGGAAACCGGCATCCTGAATTACGCCCACGAACGAGGGGCCGACCTGATTGTGCTCTATACCCACGGCCACACGGGGCTTCGTCATTTGTTGCAGGGCAGCGTGGCCGAGGATGTGTTGAACCATGCCACTCCGCCAGTGCTGATTATGCAACTTCATACGGAAGCGGTTGAGAACGGAAGCCGTTTAAAATCAGTGAGTTTGCCGGAAAGAAATCACCAGCAAATCCACGGTGTACAGGGGGGCAAATAGCCGCTTATTGTAACGGGCCAGCCAGTTGGGTAGAAAAATAGCGAAATTGGCCCTGTCGGAATCGGAATAGCGCCGGGCCAGGCTGGTCAGCGGACAGGACAGGCGAAACAAAAGTAAAATCAGTCCTTCCAGGATAACCATACCTGTGGCAATCCAGGTGTACCTGCTAATCTTGTCGGCCGGTCCTCCGTACAAGATGTAACCAATTATAGAGACAAAAAACAGCCATACGACTGTGGGACAGTCTTATGACAAGTAATTTGGTCTGGTTGTTCATGCGCTGTTGCGGGTTAGTGACGGCTCTATGGCCTGCGATTTAAGGGGGCTGTTCCTGAGCCTGTCATTTATCTCCTGAAGCAGAGCGAACTGTTTCTCCTGCGTGTCGAACAGTGTTTTGATCTGCTCCTCCAGCAGTAAATCTATCTTCTGATTGATACTGCGGATCTGCATTTCTGCCTTCAGGTTAATCATGTAATCGTTTTCGCTTCGCATACGATCTTTTTCCTCCTGCCGGTTCTGGCTCATCATGATAATAGGTGCCTGTAGGGCGGCAATGCAGGACAGGATCAGGTTCATGAGGATAAAGGGGTACGGATCAAATTTGTAGGCCTTAATCGCCAAGCCGTTGAAAATAATCCAGGCCGTCAGGATGATGCCGAACAGAATGATAAATCGCCAGCTTCCGCCAAATTGCGCGACCTTGTCGGATAATTTTTGTCCCTCCGTCAGTACCTCCAGCGGAGGATTTACCAGGTTATGTAAAATGAGTTCCTCAGCCTCCAGCGTATCCTTGACGATCCGGTGCAATTTCTCAAGATGTGCATTTTCATCGCACAGTAGCTGGTTAATTTCCATGTTATTTATAGTCGTGTTTAATGAAATTTAAGCGATTTGTAACGGTCTGTTGTCCGACCAGAGAATTTTTCGACCTCGTTGAATCCATCTCTACTGAATTGTTCAAACTGTCAATCAACGGTCGGCCGCTGCCTGAGTAAATGCTACCGATCGGCGTATGCATACGACTGGTCATACTCAATGTCGCGCAGGGTAAAACGGGCATACGGTTTTTCTTCGCCTGCTATCAACCAGGCGGCTCCACCCTGCGTAGGCACCCGCAGACCGTGCCAGTGGCGGTAGTCGGACAGATGGCACACCCAACTCCCAATGTGCGTCTCGTCGCTGTACCGTTGCGCCTGACACCGCACAAGTTCGTTCTGTTCGTTAAAGTCTATCAGGCAGGAGACGGTTTGGCCGTGGTCGGTAAGGGTGAGCCTAGCCGAGTGGTCATCGACCGGCGACCAGTTTATCGGCCCGCCGGGTAGTAGACTGGTCGGAAACCAGGGGGTTTCGGCCAGCCAGCGCAGCAGTTCGCCCTGATCGTAACTGGGGCCGCTTCCCCGCTGAATCGGCAGCATATCCAGCAGCCGCACGGTGAGGCTGCCCTGCCCGGCTACATACTGATCGCAGGCACTGAACCAAGTGGTTGTGCCGATCCAGATATAACCCGGCGTGTTGGCTACGAAATATTCTTCACCGGTAATGGGCATCCAGTCCTTTTTCAGGTCGGTTTTAAATTGCCCGTCGTGTCGGAGCCGGACAGACCGCAGGTAGGGTTGGCCGGGTTTCAGCACGTGCCGGAAGTACCGCTGTACGGGTGCGGGCAGGCTGGTCAGTTGGGCCGGGTCGTAGGTTTGCACCGGACCTGTTATTGCCAGCGAAAACAAACGGGCAATTTCTTTGCGTATCTGGCGGTCGGCCAGCCACCTACCGGCGACCAATGCAACCATTGGGACCGCCAGGGCCGAAAAGACCAGAAAACAGGGTTTGTAATTCATGACTGTCTAAGCTGATTAGGTGGCTGCTTGAGCCGGGCGGCAAGGTATTGGCTTCGTCACGGTTTCTCCATGATGGTGGTCACTCCAGCGGCTGATTACCATCAACTCCGCATCCGAAAGCTGATACCTATCATCTGGATGGCTGACAACCGTCAGTCTGATTTCGACCTCGGTTGCAGACCTTCGGGCAGTCAACGCATCCAATCACGCTATAAGTAGCCTTAGGCCTGCGGGGTGGCTTTCTCTCCATGGAGATTCGTCTTTCACCACCCCCAGATACACCTGCCTGGGCTGAGATCTGCCGGGTAGCGCAACAACGACTTACAACCGATTTAACTCTGTTGATTTATACCCCTAAACAAGTAGGACATGATTAATCAAACTGTTTTTACCCCCGCCGATTATACAGTAGCCCACACAGCCATACAGGATACCGAATGGCTTGCCGAGCCTGCCAATCCCGTTAACTTAATGAAAGGGATTATTCGGAAAGGAGACATTATCTGGTTTCATCCCGATCATTGCGGGAGCGGTCCGACCTGGCAGCAAGCCCGTTTACGGAACGAAACCCTTCGCTATGTTCACCTGAGCGATTTTAAGAAAGTGGTAAGCGAAACGGGATGAACTGCCAGAATGGCAAGGTGCACAGTAAGAGTTGCACGCCTTTCATGAGCATCTGTTCATCAAGCCCGCTAGTTATAGGAATATCGGTACCATGTTGGTTAAGAGCGCGGATTTTTAACCGGCAATGAATACACCGTGGTACGGCCTTTTCCTCATTACTTATGCGCTGATCAACTCTTATCTGATACAATCCGGTTAAGCCAGCGAAACTGTTACTTAACAGGACAATGAAAGTAGATCCGCACATACAATGGCTCAGCTCTCGAATTAACTTGTTAAAACGTCATTTGCAGGAATGGAAGATGCTGATCCATGAGGAGCGACAAACTTATGATGACCTCACGGAGAAATACCGGCAATTAGAACTAAGAAATTATACAAAATTAGCGAACATTCAGGTGATAGTTCTCCGGGTGGAGGAGCATACCCACTTAGCAATGCACTATTCCCTCAGGCGACAGTGTATGAAAAGTCGCCATCAGCAGGAAGAGGCTGATCTCGAAGCGTCAATCTGTGCTGAGCTTAATGAGCTATGAGCGTACTACCTGGCGCTCCTCAAGCAGTTAGTAGAGGACATAGGCATTTTGACATAGTCTAAAACCCATCTGTCACAAGCTATTTACATCTCTATATAGCTATATAGCCTGCGTTTGCTGGCTCCTATTGCGTACATAGCTGGACATAACTAATATGCCGGGGCTGTACTATAACTTTAGTGCTGGGTTTTCAACTCGACTTCTTCGCTCAAAAGCAAAAACGCGGCTGGGAATGGTGTCGATCAGGTGAGTAGCCTAACGACTGGTTTCGTTCTACTAAGCGACCTGTATTTTATCAGTATCTGACCTGACCACTGTCAGGCATTAGCGCATGGTTTCCAGCCATCTTTGTCGGGCTGTTTTAGCCTGTTGTCTGCCGCGCCATGATTAGGCAGTGGTTCCGGTCGGCTTATCCCCGAAATTGCGATGTCGGACGAGGAAATCACCTGATTCAGCGAACGGCTGCGGTGCTGGCTTGTAGGGTCCATCGGTATTTCACGGCCGTATCCGGCTAAATTAATGCTGATGGCAGTAGACGTGGAGCGATCAGGTACGTGGTTGCTCCTGCCACCTAAGAAACAGTTCAGCGTCTGGTGTTAACCCGGCGTGTACAAGGGCACACTAAACCCTCCCTCTACTTCACATGAGAAAGATATTGCTCTTGACTGACTTTTCGGAAGCCTCCAATTACGCCTTTGACTATGCCCGATCATTCTTCGGCGATACTGTTGCTGACTTTCATCTCCTTTGCGTTTATCCGCAGGAATCTGATGGATTTTACAGCCCCATATACGGTGCCGAAACAGCTCGTTCTGCCTACGCTGAACGGCTGAATGACATTATCAGGGAGCTACACCGGAAGGCCACCACCGACTGGCATACGTTCCGCTCATCGGCGTGTTCCGGGCATGTGATTGAGGTAGTTCAGAAGTCGCTTGCCGTTGAATTCTATGACTTTGTAATTATAGGAGCTAAAAAAGACGGTACGAACGAGTTGTTTGGCAACAGTACCATCGCGCTGACCCGCCAGTTAAAAGCCAACGTACTGGTGGTGCCGGTTGGTGCCCTCGTCGGGCCGCTGCGTGGGCTGGCACTGGCAGCCGATTTCGCCAACCTGAAAAACAGCAAACTACTCTTACCGATCAAGGAGTTAGTGACGCTCAAAGGAGCGAAGCTGACCTTACTTACTATTGACACCCCTGGTAAAGTTGCTATCCCTGTTGAGCAGGAAATCCATATCCGTAAATTTTTACAGCCTATTGAACCCACAATTGCCCGGTTAGCCGCTCCAAACGTTCGGCAGGGTATTGACTCCTACCTGGCCGGCCATCCGGTTGAATTGCTGGCAATAATTCCCCAGTACAGGGAAGGGGCTAATAGTATGGCTGGAAATTCCGTAAACCGCTCGCGGACCTACACGCCAGCCATCCCCCTGTTAACGATTTACGATGACGACAGCAATGACCTGCCTCAGCTAATCGAAGATTTATCGAATGCTGACCAGGCGATATGACAGCTTACAATTGAGTACCAGCGAGCGGACAAGCAAGGCCAACGTTCCGTTGCATCGTTTTACAAACGTATAGAATCAGCAACATCACTACGTCTGTCCTCCACTCGACATAGCAAACAACCCCAAAACAGGTACGTAAGCAGCGACTAAGTCCGCTAAAGCGGCTGGTATACACAAAGTACCTGAATACATCCAGAACGAACAAAATTCGGCTTATTCACGATCTGGAAACAATCGAAAGCCCCTAAATAAGTAGCAACCTGAACGTATTCTATTTCTTCACGCGGTTCTGCGTATGCCCCGGCCATTTGCCCGGAGCCAGCTTAATCAATCACCCAATTTATGGAAACTACCGTCAGCTCAGAACAGCCAGTAACGTACCGAACCAATACGCCCTTATCAGCGCAGGAGGCTCGGCTAATAAACGCCTACTGGCGGGCAGCAAACTACCTGTCGGTCGGTCAGATTTACCTCCGCGATAATCCATTGCTGCGTGACCCCCTGACGTTAGCGCATGTCAAACACATGTTGCTGGGACACTGGGGTACAACGCCGGGGCAGAATTTTATCTACGCCCACCTGAACCGGGTCATCAAAAAGTTCGACCTCGACATGCTCTACATTTCCGGCCCCGGCCACGGTGGTCCGGCAGTGGTGGCCAATACCTACCTCGAAGGCAGCTACAGCGAGGTGTACCCCAACATCAGTGCCGACGAGGCCGGGCTGAGAAAACTATTCACCCAATTCTCATTTCCGGGCGGCATTTCGAGTCACGCATCACCGCAAACACCCGGTTCGATGCACGAAGGGGGCGAGTTGGGCTATTCGCTCAGCCACGCGTTTGGGGCCGTCTTTGATAACCCGGACCTGATTGCTGCCTGTGTGATAGGCGACGGAGAAGCCGAAACCGGCCCGCTGGCGACGGCCTGGCACTCTAACAAGTTTCTCAACCCCCTCACCGACGGGGTGGTATTACCCATCCTTCACCTGAACGGCTATAAGATCTCTAATCCTACGGTGCTGGCCCGCATTACCCACGAAGAATTGGATCAGTTGCTGCGCGGCTACGGCTGGACGCCCTATTTTGTAGCCGGCGACGACCCGGAAACGATGCATCAGGCAATGGCTGCCACTATGGATATGATCGTTGAGCAAATCCGGCAAATAAAGCAAAATGCCCGTGGTCAGACGCACACGACCCGCCCCCGCTGGCCAGTGCTTGTGCTGAAATCGCCTAAAGGCTGGACCGGTCCAAAAGTTATTGATGGCCATGCCAATGAAGGCACTTTCCGGGCGCACCAGGTGCCGCTGTCCATATCGGACACCACGCCCCCGGAGCACCTGACCCAGTTGGAGGACTGGCTGCGCAGCTACAAACCCGACGAACTCTTTGACACGCAGGGGCGGCTACTGCCCGAACTGGCGGCCCTGGCTCCCCGGGGTGACCGGCGTATGGGAGCCAGTCTGCATACCAACGGCGGGCAGTTAATGCAAGCCCTGCACCTGCCCGCTTTCTGTGACTATGCGGTCGATGTGCCCGCGCCGGGCGCGACGCTGGCCAGTGATACCTATGTGGTCGGGACGTTTCTGCGCGATGTCATCAACCTGAATCAAGCCCCGCGCAACTTCCGGATCTTCGGTCCTGACGAGACGATGTCCAACCGGCTGGAAGCCATCTTTGACGCCACCGACCGGCAGTGGGAAGCCGACACGGCGGTAAATGACGAGTTTTTGGCTCCGTCGGGCAGCGTAATGGAAATGCTCAGCGAACACCAGTGCGAAGGCTGGCTGGAAGGCTACCTGCTCACCGGTCGGCATAGCCTGTTCAACTCTTACGAAGCCTTCGTTCACATTGTTGATTCGATGGTTAACCAGCACGCCAAGTGGCTGAAGATGACGCTGGAAATTCCCTGGCGAAGAAAAATTGCGTCGCTGAATTACCTGTTAACATCCACTGTCTGGCGGCAGGACCATAATGGGTTCACCCATCAGGACCCCGGCTTCATGGATCACGTCATCAATAAAAAGGCGGACATCGTGCGGGTGTATCTGCCACCTGATGCCAACTGTTTGCTGTCAGTGATGGACCATTGCCTGCGCTCGCGGCATTATGTCAACGTGATGGTAGCGGGCAAACACCCGGCCCCGCAGTGGCTGACGATGGATGCCGCTCAAAAACATTGCACGGAGGGTATTGGCATCTGGGCCTGGGCGAGCAGTGACGCAGGCGTTGAGCCGGACGCGGTGATGGCCTGTTGTGGCGATGTACCAACGCTCGAAACCCTGGCGGCCGTTCAACTCCTCGGTGAACACCTGCCCGCTGTGAAAATCCGGGTTGTAAACGTCGTTGATCTCCTGAAACTGGAACGCCATACCGAACACCCCCACGGCTTATCTGATGCCGATTACGATGCCCTGTTCACCCGGAATAAGCCAGTCATTTTTGCGTTTCATGGCTACCCTTGGCTGGTCCACCGGCTAACCTACAACCGGGCCAACAACACCAGTATCCATGTGCGGGGCTATAAGGAAGAAGGCACCATCACGACTGCTTTCGACATGACGGTGCTGAACGAGATGGACCGCTTTCACCTGGCTATGGATGTGATTGACCGCCTGCCCCAACTGGGAAATACGGGGGCTTATTTAAAGCAATGGCTGAAAGATAAACTCGTTGAACACAAGTTGTACATCACCCAGAACGGTGAGGATATGCCCGAAATTCGTAACTGGACCTGGAATGCCTGATTCGATAAAAACACCGTATGTCCAATCAGCAAAGCTAACAGAAAAACAGGTTAGCCCACCGGACACTTTAAATCATCCCGTGCATACTGACAGTTTCTGCCACTCAAAAAACAAAAAATGGACATCAACCCCAATGCGCCGGTCATTACCCGCGACGAAATGGTCATTAAAGCCCCCGTTGGCACCGTCTGGAATCTACTAACCAACATTGAATCCTGGCCTCGCTGGAACAAAGACATCACCAATGCTCATTTCGGATCAGCGGTAGCAGTCGGGTCGGTCTTTCACTGGGATACCGCCGGACTGGCCGGTATTGATTCGACAATTGGCGAAGTGATTCCCCAACGGCGCATTGCCTGGTCCGGTCCGTCACACGGGATCATGGGCGTACACGTCTGGCACTTCACGCCCGTTGGCGAGGGGGCACTAATACAGACGGAGGAATCATGGGACGGCGAACCGATTACCCGGCAGGTAGCTGTGATGCAGCAAGCCTTGGATAAGTCGCTCCGGTCGTGGCTGGAAAGCCTCAAGCGGGAAGCCGAGCTGTCAGTTACGTCCAGAAAAGCGGTCTGACCGCAGCTGCTGGTCTTCAGGTCATTTTTGCCTTGAATGCCCCATTTTTTGCGCAAATCACTAACGTAAACCAGCATGGCAACGCTAACCGAGACACCCGGCGTACAGCAGGCACCCCGCGCCACAACTCCAGTTCAAGAGCCGGGGGCGGCCGATACGGTCCTGGCAACCTTCTGGGCCTTGCCGGCTGCCGAAATCCTGACCCGGCTCAACACCCGCAACACAGGATTAAGTCAGAACGAAGCCCAAAAAATTGGGCAAAAAGTCGGGCTAAATCTGATTAAACCGAAGGATGGGTCATCGGTGGTGGGTCTGTTTGCCAGTCAGTTTAAAAGTCCAATTTCGCTTATGCTGATTGGGGCGGCTGTGCTGTCGTTTTTTCTGCGTGACGTGACTGATGGTATTATCATCCTGACTATTATTCTCATTAGTGGGTTACTCAGTTTCTGGCAGGAGCGCACCGCATCGAAGGCCATAGAGCAACTACAGGGTGTCGTGGTGGCTAAAACAACCGTGCTGCGCGATGGGAAGGAACAAGATTTGCCCGATAGACAGCTCGTGCCGGGCGATGTGCTTACGCTCCGTTCGGGCGATCTGGTACCCGCCGATTGCTATTTGTTAACGGCGAACGAACTGTTTGTCAACGAAGCCACCCTAACCGGCGAAACCTTTCCCGTCGATAAGATGCCTGGCCCCGTCGATGCGGATACTTCTCTTGCCCAACGCCGGAACGTGTTATTTATGGGAGCGAGCGTGGTCAGCGGCAGCGGCACGGCCGTAATTGTTTACACCGGACTTAACACAGAATTGGGCCACATTGCCGAGCGGATCAACTCGGCCCCGCCCGAAACCAATTTCGAGCACGGCATCCGTCGTTTTGGCTACCTGCTCATGGAAATAACCCTGGTATTGGTATTCCTGATTTTTGCCATCAACGTTTTTCTGCACAAGCCGGTGCTGGATGCCTTCCTGTTCTCGCTGGCCATCGCGGTGGGCTTAACTCCCCAGTTATTACCCGCTATTATCAGCATAAATTTAGCCAAAGGAGCCAGCCGGATGGCCAAACAGCAGGTGATTGTCAAGCGGTTATCTTCGATTGAAAATTTAGGCAGCATGAACGTGCTGTGCTCCGATAAAACCGGTACCCTCACCGACGGTGTTGTTACCATTGACTGCATCATGGACGTCAACGGGCAGGTATCTCCCCGCATTGGCCTGTTGGCCAGGATCAACGCGCAGTTACAGCAGGGATTTCGTAACCCCATCGATGTGGCCATCATCGGGGCTGTGCCCGATGATGTGTCGGCGTATCCACGAGTTGATGAAACGCCCTACGACTTTATCCGCAAACGGCTGACGATCTTAACCGAGGAGGGCGGACAGACGCTTATGATAACCAAAGGTGCTTTGCAAACAATCTTAGATGTCTGCGAATTTGTGGACACCGGCGGGTCGGCTCCTGAAGCAATAACCGGGCACCTGACGGCCATTCAGCAGATCTTTCAGGAGCAGAGCACGAAGGGGTTTCGCACGCTGGGACTGGCGACAAAGAATACGAATGGTAAGCGAATCATCGACAAAACGGACGAAGCCGGGATGACGTTTCTGGGCTTTATCAGCCTGTTCGATTCGCCCAAAGCAGGCATCCATGACACCCTGGAAATGCTGCAAAAACTGGGCATTCAGATCAAGATGATAACCGGCGACAATGTCCTGGTGGCAACGGCCGTCGCACGGTCCATCGGCATCGACTCGCCGGAGGTCCTTACGGGTAACAGCTTGCGAAACCTGAACGTGGAGGCCCTGCGCCACAAAGTGACGACCACCCATGTCTTCGCCGAAATTGAGCCGATCCAGAAAGAACTCATTATTCTGGCCCTGAAAAAAGCGGGTTACGTGGTAGGCTACATGGGCGACGGCATTAATGATGCGAGTGCGCTGCACGCGGCCGACGTGGGTATATCCGTTGATTCGGCCGTGAACGTAGCCAAAGAATCCGCCGATATTGTCCTGCTGAAACAGGATTTGAACGTACTCATCGACGGCGTTCGAGAGGGTCGCCGGACCTTTACCAACACCATGAAATATATCTTCATGGCCACCAGTGCCAACTTCGGCAATATGTTCAGTATGGCCGGGGCATCGATTTTTCTGCCTTTTCTGCCGCTGCTGCCCGTGCAGATCCTGCTTACCAACCTTCTCACCGATCTTCCGGCGATGACGATTGCCTCGGACAATGTGGACCCGACCGCCGTTGAAAAGCCAGCCAATTGGAACCTGCCCTTCATCCGGCGGTTCATGCTCACCTTCGGACTGCTGAGTTCGGTTTTTGATTACCTGAGTTTCGGCGTATTGCTGTGGGTTTTCAAGGCCAATGAAAGCCTGTTTCAGACGGGCTGGTTTGTCGAATCGGTCATGTCGGCGTCGACCATTGTTCTGGTGGTCCGCACTCGGCAAGTCTTCTACAAAAGTCAACCGGGCAAATGGCTGTTACTGGCCACTGCCTTAATTGTGGTGGTCGTATTGTTGCTGCCCGTTAGCCCGCTGGCGCGGGTATTTGGCTTCACCCCCATGCCCCCGTTGCTATACGGAGCGATTATCGGGATTGTCACGGGTTACGTAGCAGCGGCCGAAGGGCTGAAACAGTGGTTCTACCGGACGTACGGGAAATGACAGCAACTGCTGCACAATGTCCAATGGTTGGTTGATAACACCAACCCGTTGCTTCATCATGATCTATATCTGCTCCCGACCTGATTGTCATCATACCGGTTGGGCCGGTTAACCGCTACGTTTGCGGAGTCTTTTTTATAGCAATATTCCTCTATGATACCGTCAACAATGAAGGCCGCCGTGCTACATGGCTATGGTCAACCGCTACAGATTGAAGAGGTTCCGGTCCCGGCCACAGGCCCCGGCCAGATTCTGGTGCAGGTGGCGGCCTGCGGGGTGTGCCACACCGATCTGCACGCCATCAACGGTGACTGGCCAGTTAAAGCCATGCTGCCGCTTATTCCCGGTCATGAGGGCGTAGGTACGGTGGTAGCCGTTGGTGTGGGTGTTACCCACGTCCATGAAGGGGACCGCGTAGGCGTACCCTGGCTGTATTCGGCCTGCGGGCACTGTGAGTATTGTTACACGGGATGGGAAACCCTATGCCACGCCCAGCACAATACCGGTTATTCGGTACAGGGGGGCTTTGCTGAGTATGTCCTGGCCGACCCGAATTACGTAGGCCTTATTCCCGACTCACTGCCGTTTGCCGATGCGGCTCCGATTCTGTGCGCGGGGGTTACGGTGTATAAAGGTCTGAAAGAAACCGAGACCAAACCCGGCGAATGGGTGGTGATCTCCGGCATTGGTGGCCTGGGGCACCTGGCTGTGCAGTACGCTAAAGCAATGGGGATGCGCGTGATAGCTGTCGATATCAGCCCTGATAAACTCCGGTTAGCAACCCAAGTCGGCGCCGATCTGGTCATTGATGCCACTCAGGAAGACCCCGCTCAGGCTGTACAGACCAAAATCGGCGGGGCGCAGGGCGTACTGGTGACAGCGGTTTCCCAGATGGCTTTTGCGCAGGGCATTGGCATGTTACGGCGGCACGGTACGCTGGCTGTCGTGGGGTTACCCCCCGGCGAATTTCCCGTCAGCATTTTTGATGTTGCCCTAAATCGTAAAACCATTCGCGGCTCTATTGTGGGAACTCGTCAGGATCTGGCCGAGAGTTTAGCCTTTGCCGCTGACGGAAAGGTCCGGGTACATTACCAGACTGAGCGGCTCGAAAACATCAATCAGGTCTTCACCAACCTGAAAGCGGGTCAAATCACCGGACGGGTGGTGCTGGACTTTGGTCGTGCTAACTGAATTCACCCGATAAACCATTATCCCAATGAAAGTCAAAGAGAAAGTACTGATTACGGACATTACCAGCGCCATTGAATCAATCATCAAACCCGCCTGGGAGCAACCCCGCAGCGTCATAAAAGCGGTGGAGAAATCAGCCAGAAAGCTGGCTCATAAACTGATCCGAACGGAAAAGCAGGACCGGAAGCAGCTTCGGAAAGCCCGGTCGAAAAAGGTATAGTTTTCAGAAATATAATTACCCACCATCTCGACTAACAGATCTTGACCTACGCATCAATCACCGAAGATTTTAACCGGGCTTATCTGGCCCTTCGGGAGACGGAATGGTGTACTGACCCCACCGATCGTACCAATTCGGATAAAGGATTAATCCCACGGGGCGAAACGATCTGGTTCAACCGCGATCATCTGGAAAATGGCCTGATCTGGCAACAGGCACTCCTGAGCAATCAAACACTCCGATACGTTCGCCACCGAGATTTCAGGCCGATTGCAGCGCAACAGTAGCCGGTAAGGCATTATTCCCCCGGTTTACTGATGTGTACCGCCCGGGCTTCCTTCAATAAATCAACCGCCTGATCAGCTTCCGAAGAAGACTGCACCTGTATGGTCACTACCGTAGTTCTGCCTCGGGATGGCCCTTCGTCGGCCCCATCTGCTGCAGATGGGGCTGAGTCACCGTCATTTGTATTGCCAAAAAGTGAGCTTAGAAACCGGCCGGAGTTCCGCTCTTGCGGAGTAGTAGCTTGCCGATCCCCCGTCACTCCCGCGCCTTTCCGCGTAGAAAAAACAATCTGGTCAACCCTGAAACCACAACCCAGCAGACCTTGAACAGCCTGCTGGGCTTCGGCAATGTTATCAAAAAAACCAGTAACGGTTTGTAGCTGTGTCATGGGTTGCGGTACAAATGAAACAGAGTAACAGGTGGGTGAATGGTTGAGAAAGCGGCCCGTAATGCCGGTTTGCACAAACACAATCAGGTAGCTAATTCGACTACTGGCTCATGGGCCATTCGCGGGCGCATAAAGGACGCTGAAGACGTTTCGCCGAAGCTACACCTATAGTATTTACCCATCGCGCTGCTGGCTGTATTGACTTAGTCTAAACCGTTAGCTGGCTAAAAGCCCGGTTTCAGGTTTTATGTTCAAAAGTAGTTCGGCTGGTTGCCCATCGCTATGACGGTCATCAGGTAATCGTATGATTATTACGGCATCAGCATGGACTGTCCTTGTTCGGTAAACAATCATATCTATTGTTGACATCCATCATTGCCAGACATTTTTCTCCTGCTCAACTTTGTCTAAGACAATACACTTGTTAACCCACCAATCACTTCATGAATTTGTCCAAGGTATTAATTTACATGGCTGACGATGATGCCGACGACCGGTATATCATGCAGCAGGCCCTACAGGCGACCGATCCATCAGTCACCATTATCGAAGCGGAAAATGGGGGCGATTTGCTGGCCATGCTGGATGCCTGGAGCCAGGAACCAGCGGCCCTGCCTGTGCATTTGATTCTACTCGATATGAATATGCCAAAGGTCAACGGGCTGGAGGCCCTGATAGCAATCAAAGCAAATCCGGTACTGCGTCATATTCCTGCTGTGATGATCTCAACCTCCGCCGAACCTGCTCAGGTTACGGCGGCTTATGAACATGGCATCAATGGCTATATTCAGAAGCCGGTTCTGCATTCGCATATGGCTCAGATTGCGCAGGCGATCAGAATCTGCTTTTTAAATGCAGCCGTAGCGTAACCAATGACGGCGGGTTTCGCCAATCGGGTAACCTGTTACCTGGTGCTGTTGAGCCGACTCAACAATAATGATCACCTATCAAGTATTTAGTGGATGGAAATGATCGACTAATTTCTTATTTTTCTCAACCAAGTAATTACTTGTCGGGCATTGCCAGACCCATTACCTGATTAGCCATGAGCGATACGCTACCCGGTTTACCCAACGAGGAGGGTCCTCCCAGCCCTTTGGGCCAACTCCAGGTAGCCAACCGTGCCCTGACTCGGCAGTTAGCCGACCGAACCGCCGACCTGGCCCGGGTCCAGCAGGCTCTGAATGTCTGCGAACAGGTAAAGGTTCAAAGCCAGCAAAATGACCTGGAGCGCTCTCAATTACTGACCCGCGAACGGGAACTGAATGAGTTGAAGTCAAACTTTGTCACCCTGGCTTCCCACGAGTTTCGTACACCCATGGGCACCATTCTTTCCTCGGCCTCGCTGATTGGCCGCTACAACGGCCCCGGCGACGGTGAAAAGCGGGAGCGGCACGTCCAGCGCATCAAGTCTGCGGTAAATAGCCTGACGGGTCTGCTCAATGACTTTCTGTCGCTTAGTCAAATGGAACAGGAAACCCTGTATGGCCGTCCGTACCCACTCGACATACTCCCCTTTTGCCACGAAGTCATCGAGGATATGCATGCGGTGATCAAGCCCGGTCAGCGCGTGGTCTATCATCATCTAGAGGGGCCAACGGCGGTTTCGCTGGACGGACAGATGCTTAAGAATATTCTGATTAATCTATTGGTCAATGCCAGCAAGTATTCGGCCGAAGAAAAGGAAATCGAATTAACCACCGCCGTCCGGGAGGGTCAGCTGTTGATCACGGTTAAAGATCGGGGCATTGGCATACCCGATATTGATAAAGATAATTTGTTTATCAGCTTCTTTCGGGCGCGTAACGCCATTCATGTGCAGGGCACGGGATTGGGCCTTTACATCGTTAAACGCTATGTAGACCTGCTGGGCGGCACGATTCGCTTTACCAGTGAGCTGGATTCGGGTACTATCTTCATCATCACGCTCCCGCTGTCTCCTCTTCCCCCGCTGGCATGAGAACCATTTTAGTTATCGAAGACAACGCCGAAATGCGGGGTAACATCGCCGAAATTCTTGAACTGGCCCCGTATCATGTTGTACAGGCCATGAACGGTAAACAAGGCATTGCGCTGGCCCGCAAAACCCGTCCTGATCTGATTTTGTGCGATATTATGATGCCTGAACTCGATGGCTACGGCGTATTGCACATTCTGGGTAACGACCCCATGATGGCCGAAACCCCTTTTTTGTTCCTGTCGGCAAAAGCTGAAGCCGCTGATTTTCGCTTCGGAATGAATCTGGGTGCCGATGATTACCTGACCAAACCCTTTGATGACCTCACGCTGCTCAATGCCGTTGAGTTGCGGCTCAGAAAGGGTGAGCGAGGGCAAGGAGTGGGTTCGCCCACAGGTTCAGCAGGACTGGAAAAACTGACGCGGGCCATCATGAACGAAGGCGATGCGCATCAGTGCCTCCGCGAGAACTATCCAATGACCCACTACACCAAAAAGCAGCGGCTCTTTTCGGTGGGTGGTGTGCCTATGTCTCTGTTCTTTATTGAGCAGGGCAAAGTGAAACTCTTCCAGACCGACCAGGCCGGTAATGAGTACATTACAGCCCTGCTGGGACCGGGTGATTTTATGGGGTATGTCGCCTTATTGGAAGTAGGTGCCTATGCCGAAACAGCCGAAGTCTTAGACGATGCTAGTATTATCAGCATTCCCCAGGCAGACTTTCTGGAGCTAATCTATCACCATCAGGATGTGGCCAACCAGTTTATCCGGCTACTGACCGGCACCTTAGTTGAACAGCAGGAACGACTATTGAAACTGGCCTACCAATCCGTACGTAAGCGGGTAGCCGAGGCCCTTTTGATGTTCCAGCGTAAGTTTCATCCGTGGCCGGATGAAGCAACCAGCGATCTGCCTCAAGCGGATCGTGTACCGGGCGCGCCGACGGCCAATACCTCCCCGGCCATGACCCTCTCGCGCGATAACTGGTCGCACCTGGTTGGCGCTTCTACGGAAACGGTCATCCGTATCCTAAGCGACTTCAGGGCTGAAGGGCTCATCGGTATTAATGCCAGCCAGATCAGCTTGCTCGACATCGATCGACTAAACCGGATGAAGCATTAAGCCCTTGTTGCTGATTATTATCTCCCCACAGGCTACTACTAAATTGACAAACAGGTTTGCTCAGCCCGCTAACCAGTGGTAATTGGGATAGTACTGACTTTGTTTGAGCGGCTGGCAGGCCGAAGTTTTTTTCTATTCAAGCGTTAAACTTCGCTGCTGGGGTGCAGGCATCTCGTCCAGTAAGTCAGGATTAAGGTAAGCTGCTCTTTGAGTTCAGCGTACGAATTCGCTTTCCTGAAGAAACCCTGGACTGTTTGGTCATAGGCTATGTTAACCAAGTCAGGGCTGGCGGCCGTCGTGATAAACAGGAAGGGAATAGATTTCTGGCGCAGGTATTCGTTTTCGTTGAGACACTTCCTGAACTCAATGCCACTCATGCCCGGCAGGTTTATATCACACAGGATCAAAAAAGGCTTTAACAGCGTAGTTTCCAGAAATTGAAGCGCTGTTTCTCCCTGGCTAAAAAAGCATAGTTCATTAGCGACCTGTAAATCCTGAATGGCCACCCGAATTAAATGCTGATCATCGTCGTCATCTTCAATGCAGATAATCGGTCCAGAATATGACAAAAGGGAGTGTTTAAACCAAGTTCAGTACAAACTCATAGTAGCACTACACCTGAGCAGGTGAATATGTTTCATATGCAAGAATGGGAGTATTGGTTGCCAGGCCAATTTTGATGCTATATTCAGTAGCTGTTAAAAGTAGTCAAATTAAGCAATTGTCGGCGTACACCTCTGCTTGAATGAGCATACAGTTAGTGCGTCATAAACACGCAGTAGGTTGTTGATTATTCAATTAATCAGGATGGCTCATAGATCTTTCGGGATTCATGAAGCTATAACTTATGAAGCCACCAAGGATAGGAGATTCTTGGCTCATTGGCAAAATCTTAAGCCCGCAGAAAGTTAAAGAAATACCTCCCTAATCGTTGGGCTTAATCGACGGCGGCTCAGTATAGAACCAACAACAATCAACTTCCTAACCATGAAACGTAACGGGCTCGCTGTTTTCTTTCTGGCTACTGTTTTCGGGGCATGTAAACCTGCTGCGACTGTTCTGTCACGTAGGGGTTATCCACCCAAACCAGCCCCCCAACAGAACTATTTCGTGATCAGAAACGTGACTCTCATTCCCATGACCTTACCCGATACCGTTCTGTATCAGGCTATGGTAGTTATCAAAAACGGCCACATCGAATCCATTAACGGAGCGGTTACTCAAGAGGCTGTGATCATTGATGGAACAGGCAAATGGCTGATTCCCGGCCTGATCGATATGCACGTTCATCCACCTGCCGATTTTTCCCTGCGTCCGGGCGTTCCCACCCAGCCCCCTGACATTACGTTTGACACCCAGGATGTGATGACTCCGTACATTGCCAATGGGGTGACCACGATCGTTAACCTGAATGCGACTATGGAATCCTTTTGTCAACGAAAGGAACTACAAAAAGGCCAGGTGATCGGCCCGCGCATGGCCCTGGCCGCACTCATCAATGGGGGTGTCGGGCCTGGCAGAACAGCCAATACGGCGGATGAGGGTCGTCAGGCTGTTCGTGATGCCAAAGCGGAAGGTTACGAGCTTATTAAGCTCTATTCCCAATTAAGTACCGAAACGTTTATCGCCATCGTGGATGAAGCCTATAAACTCGGCTTAAAGACGGTGGGGCACATACCCAATGCGTTTCAAGGCAAACTGGACCAGGCTTTTGTCCCCCATTTCGGCATGGTGGCCCATGCCGAGGAGTTGTCAAAACACGCTCAGGCGTTCAGTGACCTGGAGGCCCGGCGGTTTGCCGGGCTGGCCAAAGAAAACGGCACCTGGCTGTCCCCTACGTTAACGGCCATGGTGCGGATTGCCGATCAGGTCCGTTCCTTAGATAGTCTTAAACGCTTACCCACGCTTGTCTATGTGCATCCGCTGCTCCAGAGTAAATGGCTGACGGCCAATAATTACAACCAGAACACGAGCCTGGAACGGGTTGCTTATGTGGATCAACTGGTCAACTTCCAGCGCCAATTGGTGCGGGCGTTTAAGGAAGCGGGTGTGCCGCTGGTTGCCGGAACGGACGCCGGGATTTCAGGGGTTGTGGCAGGCTTCTCCCTGCATGATGAATTGGAGCTTTTGCAAAGAGCAGGATTAACCCCCGGGGAAGTGCTGCTTTCTGCGTCCCGGTTGCCCGCCAGTTGGCTGGGGATGGATGGCCAAGTAGGTACCATTGAAGCGGGTAAATTGGCAGACCTGGTTTTGCTGGATGCCAATCCGCTGGAGGATGTCAAGAACACGAGAACCATTGCGGGAGTCTTTGTCAACGGCCACTGGTTAGCAAAGGCCCAATTAAGGGCGATGCTGGCTGGGCTGGCCAAGCGGAACACGGCATCAAAAGATCAATATGACTGGAAAAAAATGATGGCTAAATAAAGTGATTATTTCGGTACACCTGCCCTTAAATACCTCCTATATACTGACGTCCCTCCTCTTTGGAGCCAACCTGTAGCCAAGGGCAACAACGATCTATTCTTTATGCAATGAGTTAGACTCCGTGCCACTGCGGCTACCACTATGGCCTGAATGGCCATGACCGCCTTTACTGGAGTTGTCTACGGAGCCTGCAGCATCATGCTCATCTATCAGTACTTTGTTTGCTTTTATGTTTACCTCGGGCCTTTTGCCTTGGGCTTCATCGGTCAGGTTATCGCTTAACTCTTATTTCTTGGTCTCATCGGCCGTTTCTCGGACGGTGGGCTGTGGGGCTCCTTTACTCATGCTGCTCGTCGTTTACTACTGGTAGAGCTTAGTAACCCTTAGGCGAAGTAGATTGTTGGCTGATGTGGGTAGCACTTGCTAAAGCAGGTGGAGTATAAACGATGAATTAACGCTGACCATCTTTTAGCTGGCCTACTTGGTGGGTATAATTAAATGGACAATTAGTTTACCACCAGCGATATTACTCATCTTGCCATTGTCTCCTTCCCCCCCTTACCTGTGGTCCGGCAGTAATGTATAGCTCATTACCCTGGCTAACCAGTGTCCGGCAATACTGCTCCAGCAGACGCCATGCTTGCCCGTTAAATTAAGTTTATTGCTGTGGGGAGACCTCATCTGCTTATACACCAAAAGCAGTGAACTCGTTATTTTTGCACCTTATTTGTACCTTAAAAAATATTTTACCTTATAAATTACTGACAACCAAATGTTTAAGTATTAATATCACTTTCTGTATCGGGAAGTAAATAATCGGCAAACAAGGACGGTGTCAGCATAGGCATTGCGTACTTTTACAATTGTTCGGTTTTACCCTGCAATATGGTCGCAACGCATTCGTCTACTAAGTTTTTTACTAACCACGAAGAGAACACCCTTCTCAGCAAAATAGAAGGTATCTTCAAACACCGGCAGATCCATTTTTTTGATGCGCTGGTAGGCTACTTCTATGCTTCTGGCTATTTTCGGGTACGCCCTTTCATTAAGCAAGTTGGTGAGGTGCGGGTGCTGGTGGGCATCAATGTAGATCGGATGGTACACGAGGCTTCTCAACAGGGAGTCTTGTTTACGGCAGATGCCTATAAATCGCAGGAGGACTTCTTTGTTGCTGTCAAGCAGAATATTCAACAGGCAAAATACAGCAAAACCGTAGAGGATGGTATGCTGGGCATGATTGATGACATCGTATCCGGTAAGCTACAGATACGGGTCCATCCCAAGCAAAACATCCATGCCAAAATCTACATTTTCCGGGAAGAAACGTACCACCCGCATGGGTATGGGGCCGTTATTACCGGTTCCAGTAATCTAACGGAGCTAGGTTTAGAATGTAATTTCGAATTTAACGTCGAACTCCGCGACGATGCGGATATTCATTTTGCGAATGAGACATTTGAAAAACTCTGGGTCGAGTCGGTCCCAGTGTCGGAAGAGTTTATAGCCCGGCTTAAAACAGAAACATTCCTCAACGATCAATTTACGCCTTACGAGGTGTATCTGAAATTCCTGATTGAATATTTCGGCAAGAGCATCGACTATGACCCAAATTCGGAAACCGACTTACCGAAAGGATTTATTCCGTTGGTGTATCAGGCCGACGCCGTAAATGATGGCTACAACAAAATGGCCAAACACGGCGGATTTTTCCTGTCCGATGTGGTTGGGTTGGGTAAGACCATTATTGCCACGCGTATTGCCAAGAAGTTTTACTTCAAAAATGGCTTCCCGGAACACCGTTCCCGAACGCTCATTGTGGTGCCGCCCGCATTAAAACTGAACTGGGAAGAAACTATCGAGAAATTCAGCCTCGACGGGGTGGATATTGTCACGAATGGAAGCTTACATAAAGTCCGCAGCCCCGAGAAGTACGATCTGGTGATTGTGGACGAAGCGCACAAATTTCGCTCTGACACGGCAGAGGCCTACAACGACCTTCAGAAAATCTGTAAAACCCCTACCCGTCGTCGGAAAACCGACGGATCACGCTACCCCAAACGGGTAATGCTGGTATCGGCGACGCCCCTCAATAATTACCCGGAGGATATTGCCAACCAGATTTATTTATTTCAGGATAGTAAGGACTCGACACTCGAAATTGGCAATCTCCAACACTTTTTTCGGCAACAGATCGACGCGTATCGAAAGCTGAAGCATGAGCCAGACATAGCAAAAGTAACAGAAGGGGTTCGGCGGATTTACGAACAGATACGGGTGAAAGTGATTGAGCCGTTAACCGTTCGGCGGACCCGCACGGACCTGAAGATTCATCATCTTTATAAGGACGATTTGATCGCCCAAAAAATTGAGTTTCCAGATGTACGCAAGCCCGAAAAAATATTATACCAGCTTGCTCCGCACCTCGAAGCCCTCTACGACCATACCATCCGCTGCCTGACCCACCCTACCGATGGGCTGACGTATAACCGTTACCGAGCTATCGGTTTTTTAAAACCATACAAAAAACAGAAGTATAAGAAGGCCGACATGATTGCGACCCAGTTGGCCAAGATCATGAAAACCATGCTGGTGAAGCGCATTGACAGTAGCTTCTACGCCTTCCAACAGTCGATTCGGCGGTTCTGCGAGGCCACCGACGCGATGGTGAAAATGTTCGATAACGACCGGGTATTTATTGCGCCTAACCTACCCGTATCGGATATGATTAACGACGGAAAAGAGGATGAACTGCTCGATCTGGTGACGAGTCAGATGGACATTGACCCGACCATCGACATTTGTACCGCCGATGATTTTGAACCAGGTTTTTACGACGGTCTGGTTCGTGATCAACGCATCCTAAACGATTTGCACAACGCCTGGAACGACCTCGGCGACGAAGACCCTAAAATCGATACATTCGTCGAGTACATTCAGAATACGCTGTTCGGTCCCGAAAACCGGGAGAAGAAATTAGTGGTATTTTCCGAAAGCAAAGAAACCACCGAATACGTGGCCCGGCGGCTAAAAAACGCAGTTGGAGAAAGTGGCCTTCCATACCGCATTCTGACTGTAGACAGTCATACCCGCAAAGATCGGATGCCCACTATTCGGACCAACTTCGACGCCAACTTGCCTACTGAACTGCAACGGAACGATTATGACATTATTTTGTCTACTGAGGTGCTGGCGGAGGGCGTAAACCTGCACCGCGCCAACGTCATCGTCAATTATGATACGCCCTGGAATGCCACCCGTCTGATGCAGCGCATTGGCCGCGTGAACCGCATTGGCACAAAGGCAAAAGCCGTTTATATCTACAACTTCTTTCCAACGGCACAGGTCGATTCTGACATTGAGTTACAGAAGAAAGCCATGATGAAACTACAGGCGTTTCATGCAGCTCTCGGCGAAGACAGTCAGATTTATAGCCCTGATGAGGTAACGGAATCGTTCGGGCTATTCGATAAAGACGTAGACGAAGAACGCGACGAAAAACTGGATTACCTGATGCAGATTCGGGACCTGAAAGAAAAAGATCCCGATTTGTTTAAGCGCATCAAAACCATGCCGTTGCGGGCGCGGGTAGGCCGGAAAGATCGGATGCAACCTGATACGACCATCGCCTTTATTCGTGACCAGAAACGGGACGCCTTTTTGTTTGCTCACGCCGATGGCCGGGTTGAAGAACTAACCTTTCTGGAAACAGCCAAGCGGTTTCAGTGCATGGTCCACGAGCGGGCCGTTAAGCTTCACAATGAGCACCACGAGCAGGTGCAGATTGCCGTACAGCGCTTCCAGGCGCAGGTGGAAGCTGAAAAGGCGCAGGATAAGAAAGTAGACGTATCACAAGGGCCAAACGAGAAGAAAGCGCTGATATTTCTTGATGCCTTTTTGTCACTGCCTTTCATTGCCGATGAGGAGAAGGTGACTATCAACGTTGCCAAAGACGCCATCCGACGTGGGCGGTTCCAGAACCTGCAACGCGATGTGAATAAGCTCCAAAAATCTCAATCGAAGGTAAAGGTGCAGGCGGCTGTGCTGCTCGACAGTTTACTGAAAATTCTAAACAGCTATCCGTTGAGTCAGCCAGACGAAGACGTAACATCAATGCCAGTTGCGCCCGTAGTGGTTGCGCCAACTGAACCGGCCATTATCATTTCGGAGAGTTTTAGTGCGTAACCTGCAAAACGCTCGGCAGCGATGAGAGAAATTAAGCCCACCAACCATGAACACCAACTATCTTGATTTTTTACAGGAAGTTAGTAAGCAGATTCTGCAAAGCCGTTACCGGGCCGCCCGGATGGTCAACCGCGAACTGCTGTTACTGTATTTTACTGTCGGTAAGCGGTTGTCCGAGAAAATTGCTGTCGAGAAATGGGGGACGGGCGTGTTGGAACAGCTATCCACCGATTTGCAAAAGCAGTTACCAGGACTGCGGGGATTCTCATATCGTAATTTGAGAAACATGCGTCAGTTTGCCGATGAATACAGTGATCTAATCGGGCAGTCATCAACTGCCAAAATGCAAAGCTCTGATAATCAAGCTGATTCAATTTGGCAGACGTTGTCTGCCAAATTGAACGAACAGGATTTTAGCGTTTTCGTAAGTTTAGGATTTTCGCATCACATCCTGCTACTCAACCGTTGCTCCAATTTGGAGGAACGTATATTCTACATTCAGAGAGCGGTTGCCAACCAGTGGACCCATGAGATGCTCGATTGGCAGATTAAGGCACGGACTTACCAGAAACGCGATCAAACACTCCCTAATAATTTCGCTACTACACTGCCCGAAACCATCTTCGATACGGCTCTGCAAGCGTTCAAAGACGAATACCTGCTCGACTTTATCAACGTCGAAGCCGACGATGAGCGGGTAGTTGAGAAAGGCATCGTGCAGAATATTCGGGAGTTCATTCTGAAGATGGGTACGGGCTTCTCATTCGTCGGAAATCAGTATCGGCTGGTTGTTGATGAGCACGAATTTTTCGTAGATCTGCTTTTCTTCAACCGTCAATTGCAGTGTCTGGTGGCTGTGGAGTTGAAGCGGGGTGAATTCAAGCCCGAGTACCTGGGACAACTCAATTTTTATGTCAACGTCCTGAATGATCTCGTAAAACTACCACACGAAAATTCAAGCGTGGGCATCCTGCTTTGCAAAGAGAAATCGAACGCGATTGTTGAATACGCTTTCCAGGGCTACAAAACACCAATGGGCGTCGCTACGTATCAGCTCAGTTCGGACCTGCCCGAGCACCTGCGCAACGTCTTACCCGGCCCCGAAGCACTCAAAAAACTACTCGACTGACACCACCACTATCCATGACTGAATCTGACCTTAAAATCTTCCTACGCCAACCCTTTTCGGCAGCCAATCAAAAAACGCTGCTGACGTACCTATTCGGCGACTCACTAACGGTTTTCACCAAACCGCAAACATTAATTGAAGCGACTGATACCGTTCAGTTGGCGCAACAAGTTGGCTCTGTAGCCTTGTCTGACGGGCGCAACCTGGCCATTATGGATGTGGCTGTGACGGATGCAGTTCAGATTGCCCGCAACCGCAAAGGTCTGCGCGATGTAGCTGCCAAATACATTGATCAGAATATCATTCACGGGGCATTGGTGTTTTTTCATAGTCCCACCCAACCCGATTACCGGCTAACGTTCATTGCCCGCTATTCGGCTTTCGATCTGGATTCGCTCGAACTGATTCGCAACGAAACGGCTCCCAAACGATTCGCCTTCGTGCTTGGCCCCAATGAACCCTGCACTACGGCCTCGCGCCGACTGATGCAGTTGGTCGAAAAAAACAGCGTCGATCTACGCGCTTTGACCGATGCCTTTGCCGTGGAACCGCTCAACCGGGAGTTTTTTAAGCAGTTTAAAGAGGTTCATTTCAGGCAAATCTGGATGTACTTAGCCGAGCATCATTGGGCCGCTTTTCTGGGGGATGAGCCGGTACCCACTGAGCCGAAAGAGAAGGATAAGAAGGCCAAGCCAATCCGGGATTTTGCCAAGAAAATGCTGGGACGGATTGTGTTTCTGCATTTTTTGCAGAAGAAAGGTTGGATGGGTTGCCCGGCCTTAGTAGCTT
>CAXUKO010000021.1:0-101894 GCA_964251665.1 uncultured Cytophagales bacterium | reverse complement strand
CGACCACAAAGGTGACACGACTACCAGTCTTTTTCAATTCCCAAACACGCCTTAAGTTCTAAACTGTTGACCAAATCGACTGTCTATCACCTGGCCACTGTTCAGAAGCGCATCGATGATGAAATTGTCTTTCCAACAAAAGCAGCCCGAGCCGACACCGAATGGAATAGTAAAACCAGTTCCAACGAAAAGAGATCGGCCTTCAGTGAGATAAAGAAAACCCTCATAGACATGTGCGTTGGGGTGGAGATTTGTAACTACTGCGAAAACAACGAGGCTACCGATGTCGAGCATATTTACCCCAAAAGCCTGTTTCCAGAACGAGCCTTTCGTTGGGAAAACTACTTACTGGCGTGCAAGACGTGTAATACGGGACATAAGCTTGATAAGTTCGCTGTATTTGATCCAATAGGCTCAGATACATCAGTTGACATAGCTCGTAATACTCAACCGGCTACAAATGATGGTTTATTAATTGACCCACGTACGGAAGACCCAACGCAATTTTTCTGGCTGGATATTCAGAATAAAACATTTGTTCTCGACCCTAGCCTTTCACTCAATCCACGTGATAAAAACAGAGCAACCTACACGCTAAAACTTCTCGGTTTGAATGAACGGGATACGCTGGTTGCTGCCCGAAAAACTGCAGCCAAATATTACCTATACCTACTCGAACACTATGTAAAGGCCCGCGATGCAGCCAGCTTCGATGCACTGGAGGAATCCGTACAAGACCCGGATTGGATTGACCAGAATCTCCCGCTCGACCAGGAGAAGCAACGGATTTGCCAACAAATTATCGATGCCGTTCGCACCTACGCGCATCCCACAGTCTGGTATGAACTAAAACGCCAGCGTACTAACCTACGCAGAACAAATCAGCTACTAAATCTGGCTCCTGAAGCCATGACTTGGTAACACAAAGCCAATAAATATTTACATTTATTGTTGAATTCAACTTGCTGGCCACCCTACTAAAGTAAAACCAGCAGCTTGTGCCCTCCCCAACCAGACCATGTCCCATTCCTACAAATACCTGATTGAAGTAGCCATGCCTGTGCGCGAAGTCTCGGCCGAAAGCGTACGCGACAAATCCATCCGGCACGGCCACATCAGCACGCTGCACCTGTGGTGGGCGCGTCGGCCATTGCCCGTTTGCCGCGCCGTGGTGTTTGCCAGCTTGGTACCCGACCCCGACGATCCAAATTGCCCCGCTATATTTCAGCACGCGGTCGATAGTCTCCTTGGCCCGGATGAAGCTACGTCAACGGATCGGTACCTGCCTTACATAGATATTCCGTACACCTCTGCCGTGGATGGCATTCCGGATACGCGCCGAAACCGGCTGCTGACCTTTATTGGGAAGTATTCGGATACGTTTATTGCCAACGAAAAAGCGGGTAAAGCCACGCCCTCGGGCCAGCAAATCAGCGAACACAGCCTGATTAAATGGGATAATAAGAACAACGAAAAAATCCTCGGCATCGCCCGCCGACTGATCTGGGTAACGCATAACGCAGGTAAGGGATCGGCAACTGAATTACTCACTGACTACGACCGGCATTATCAGGCCATCAAAACCGCCGAACGCGACCTTTACCAAACCACCGACCGGCACCTCGACACGCCCGCCAACGCGGCCAAAGAAGCCGCCCTGAAAACGGCCATCGACGCGTTTCTGGACCGGATGCCGCGTGTGTTCGATCCGTTTGCGGGTGGGGGCGCTATCCCGCTCGAAGCCGCCCGGCTGGGGTGCCGCACCTTTGGCAACGACATCAACCCCGTGGCGCACATCATTCAGCGGGGGAGCCTGGAGTTTCCGCAACGGTATGGCAAACCCATTACCTATACCAAAGCCGAATTTGAACGGCTCTACGGTGCCGATGCCTACCAAAAACGGGTGCTGAGCGGCCAAACCCTCGACGGCACGGCCGTAGAACTTACTAACCGGCTCAGCCACGATGTTGCCTTTTACGCCAAACGGCTATTGCGCGAGGCCGAAGCCGCCGTTGGCCAATATTACCCCACCGTAAACGGCCGCAAACCCATTGCTTACTATTGGACGCGGGTAGGCACCTGCGCTAACCCCTCCTGCCGCGCTGAAGTACCGTTGTTGAAACAGTTTTACCTCTGCAACAAACCGGGCAAGCAGGTTTATTTGAAACCCATTATCACTGGCAATCAGATTGATTTTGTTGTGCGGGAGGGCAGTTATGCCGGCGAAGGCTACGTAGTAAGCCGGAAAAGCCTGAAATGCCCGGTTTGCGGCAACACCACCACCAATGCCGAATTAAAACGTCAGTTTTTGTCCAAAACCTATACAGAACGATTATTGGCTGTTATTGAAGGCAGCGATGAGGGGAAAGCGTATCGACTCCCTACCGAGGCTGAAAAAGCATTGGTCAACAATCTGCCAACACCAACGATAACACTGCCCGAACAATTAGCCGTTGGTAATACCAAACAGTTTGACCTATGCCCATGGGGTTTTACCGCCGTGGGTGACATGTTCTCTAACCGCCAACTGCTTTCCCTGCAGACGTTGGTGGAACAATTAGGCAAACTTAAACAGGAATGGGGTGGCACCAGGCCAATTCTGAACCTGACCGATTACCAGAAAGCCGTTTTAGCATATCTCGCTCTTTGGATTGATCGAATAAGTATGATTAACAATTCATTTGGGCGTTGGCATATTTCAGGAGAGAAGTTAGAACATCCATTTTCTCGGCAGGCAATTGCAATGACTTTTGATTATCCTGAAGCAAACCCTTTTAGTGGCGTTACAGGAAGTGCGGCCAATCAATTAGAATGGCTAACCCGGTATATTCTAGATGAAAGTGAAACTCTGTTTACTGTTCACTGTCAAAACGCTTCTAGCGGGGATGTGCATCAATTCGCACATAAATACATTAATGCCGTTGTTACCGATCCGCCCTATTACGATGCCATACCATACGCTGATTTATCAGACTTTTTCTATGGGTGGCTCAAACGGACATTAGGCAACGTGTATCCAATGACGTTCGCCTTACCACAAACGCCAAAGGCCGAAGAATGTACGGCTCTCAAGCACCATCACAAAGGCAATGCGGCCAATGCTAAACAGCACTTTGAAGACAAACTCCAACAGATTTTTAACGCTATCGAGCAGCAAACATCGGGCGTTGTCAGCATCATGTTTGCTCACCAAAGCACTGCCGCTTGGACTACGCTCTGCAACTCAATCCTGGGTAGCCGGATGAATATTACGGGCAGTTGGGCTATTGATACCGAACTGGGGAACCGCATGGTGGGCATTGGTAATGCCGCCCTCGAATCGTCGGTAACGGTTTCCTGCCGGCCCACGGCGCAGGCGGGTATTGGTGAGTTTCGGGAGGTCAAACGCGACATCGAACGCGCCGTGCGAGAGGAAGTCCGCACCCTCACGGCCTTAGGCTTCCGGGGCGCCGATTTGCTCACCGCCTGTTTCGGGCAAACCGTCTCGGTGTTCGGGCAATACCGGCTTGTCGAGAAACCCAACGGCGATGAGGTTACCGTAGCCGAACTGCTGGAGCTGGCCCGCGAGTCGGCTTTCAACGCCATCGTCAGCGACATCAACACCGACGAATACACCCGCTTCTACCTGGCCTGGCTGCAACTCAACGGCTTTGCCGAAGCCGACCACGACGATGTACGCCGGTTGGTGCAGATGAGCCTGAGCGTTAACGTCGCCGACATCGAAGGCCACAAACTCCTCATCCAGAACGGCAATCGCCAAACCCTCGCCACCGGCAGCGACCGTACGTTTACGGGCCGCGCCATCGGGCAGCAGGACGACAGCCCCATGATCGACAAACTTCATCAGGCTATGTTCCGCTGGGCCGGCGACGACCGTCGGTCGCTGGTGCAGTACATCGGCCAAACGGCCCCCACGCCCGAAGATCCGTTCTGGCGGGTGCTGGCCTCCCTCTTCGAGTTGTTACCACGCGGCACCGCCGACCACCGGGCCGCCGAGGGGTTACTGTCCGGCAAAGACAGCCTGCTGCGCGAGGCCCGCGCCCTGGGTCAGGCAGCGGCTACGCGCCAGACAACGCAGTTGGGGCTGGAGTTTTAAATCCGGGATACGCCACTCACCTTTTGATTAAATCGCCTATTTACTCAAGAAGACCTCAACCTCTCCATGACATCGCATAACGAAACTCTATTCAAAGCCCTCGGACTGTTTATTGACGCGTTCCGCCTTTACACCGTTTCGGTACTAACCAAAACCGAAGGCGACAAATGGCCCGCCGAGTACGCCAGAACATTAAGCACAGCCCAACTTGAAAACTGGAACAAAGGTATCCGCAATGGTACATCGCCGGAACGGCTCATTGATTTTGGCAACATCGCCAGTTTTGCCAACGGCTTTAAAGACCTGCTGAGACCCGATTTTGGCCGGGATGTGAAGAATCTGACTGCCTGGCTCGAAGACATCACGACAGTCCGCAACAAACTAGCCCATTTCAATACTGAGCTTTCGCCTGACGACATAACAAATGCGTTTTACAACATGACCCGCATTGCCGACAAAACCGGCATGACTGAGCTTAAAGACAGCCTGAAGCGGCTACAGCAGCCAAACGAGGCCCCGGTAACAACCGCGGCTCCGACCAGCCGTAGCGACGGACCGGTAGATTCGCCCAGCGTGGACTCGCTACCCACGCCACCCGCCCCGAAAGTTCAGGCCAATACGGTCCCTATTCCTGCCCACACAACAACGCCGGTTTCGTCACTACGTCCAACGGCGGGACCCATGCCCTGGTTTGGCGTTGTGCGGCCGCATCAGGACATCCGACAAGGCCACCTAGACGAATCGGTTTTTGCCGCTAATCTGGCCGATGTAGCGCAGGACCTGGGGCCGGAAGTGTATCGGAATGCTCCGCTGTTTTTCGAGAAAACATACCCTACCGCCGGTCTGCGAACCGTAGCGGGCCGGGTTATCAAGGGGCTTAATGGTGGTCAGGATAGCGACAACCGGGTTATTTCACTGCAGACTGGCTTCGGGGGCGGCAAAACGCACACGCTCATCAGTCTGTATCACCTGGCCAAAATGGGCCGTCAGGCCACACAGTATCAGGCTACTCAAGCCTTGTTGGCCCAGATCGGCGAACCTACCTTCGAGAAGGCTAACATTGCCGTCTTCACCAACACCACGAATGATCCGTCACAGGGGCGCAACGTCGAACCAGGTATAACCCTTCGTACCCTTTGGGGTGAATTAGCGTACCAACTGGGTGGTCGGGATGCTTACGAGATCATCCGGATCAACGACGAAACCAGGGTGGCACCCAAAGGCTTGTTTAAGCAAGTGCTGGCCAGGGTACAACCAGCCCTGTTGCTGGTCGATGAGTTGGCTGATTATTGCATTTCAGCGTCGGGCGTTGCTGTTGGAGGCCTGACGTTAGCCGATCAGACGACCAGTTTTTTGCAGGAACTGACTGAATCTGTTGCGGCCTCAGAGCGCTGTGTGCTGGTAGCCACGTTACCCGCCAGCGTGGCCGAAGTAGCCTCATCACTCAATGCAGCCCAGATTCTGGGGAACCTTCAGGCGCGGATGGCCCGGGTGGGAGCGGACACCAAACCCGTAGCCGACGATGAAATTTATGAGGTGGTGCGTCGAAGGCTGTTTGAAGACATGGGTGATGAGGCCAGCCGCGAAGCCGTTGTTTCGGCCTATGTGGAGCAATATCGAAAGATGAAATCGGAGTTGCCGCCCGAAGCTACGCAGGCCAGCTATCGCGATTTGCTGCGGAAATCATACCCATTCCATCCGTCGTTGATGGATGTTTTTCACAAGCGATGGGCCAGCCACAGCGATTTTCAGCGAACCAGGGGCGTCTTGCGCCTGCTCGGCTCCATCGTTTCTGATTTATGGAGTCGGCAGCGGTCATTGCCCGGCACAAACGGGCTGATCCATCCGTCAGACGTTAATTTCGCTAATCTGGATGCTCTGACCGGACAGATGAAAAAGCTGTATGGTAATGGCTACGATGCCGTTTTGCCCGCCGATGTAGTCGGGTTAGGCTCAAATGCCGGTCGATTAGACAGCGAAAGAGCGGATTTTGGCCGCTATAATCTCACCCAGGGCATTGCTACCACCATTTTGCTGAATAGCTTCGGCTCAACCGGTTCCCGGCAGGGCATTGGTGTCGATGAATTGAAGCTGGCCGTCATGAAGCCGGAGTCATTCAATCACAACGACATCAACGCCGTACTCGATGCGCTGGAAGCCAATGCCTATTACCTCTATTACAGCAGTAACCCGCGCCGGTACTGGTTTTTCACCAAGCCCAGTCTGAACATTCTGGTCAGTCACGCCCGGCACGAAATCAATCAACCTGGCATTCAGCAGGAAATCATAAAACGATTGAATGAGCGAAAAAGCACTATCCAGACGTTTACGACGCTAATCGACCCGGCCGATGATATTCCGGAGCAGCAGAAACCCACGCTGATCGTATTAGGTCCCGACAAACCAGCCACGCCGGATGGCGTCTCCAGCAAAGCGCAGGAACGGATTGAGCGCCTGGCCACCAAGCGGGGTAACAACGAACGGTTATATCGGAACACCCTGCTCTTTCTGTTACCTGCTCCGGCGGGATTGGGTAAGCTAACCGAGTGCGTAACGGCTTACTTAGCTAGTCAGCGGGTTAGTTCCGACTACGGAAGTCAGTTAGATGCTGAACAGCGCACCGACCTCAAAAAACGCATCGATACGGCCGGGCAGGATATTGAGAAAGCGCTGGCCGCTACGTATTCGGTGCTGGTAAAGTATTCAGCTAAAAATGGTATTACCAAAGTAGAAGCCACTCAGTTTCGGGAGTCATTCGATGCCCAGGTCAACGCCGTACTGGTGCCCTTGCTCAAAGAAGGAAGCCAGGACATTTGCCTGTTAGACAAAGTGAGCTATAACACCCTTCAGAAAGCCCAGCTTTTACCAACGGTGAATCAGCCGGTGCAGACCAACCAAATTTACGAAGCCTTTTTACGCTACGACGACAAGGACATGATTATTGGCCCTCAGGCGTTGCAAGAAAGTTTGTTGCGCTACTGCTCAACGGGTGAGTACGCCATTGGCGCTGGTGACGGTAAAGACTTCCGACGTATCTTTTACCAGGAAGCCGTTCCCCATTTCGATGTGCAGGATAGCACGTATTGGTTGGTCGATAAAAGTTTGTACCAACCCAAACCGGCCGCGCCCACGCCAACCGACGATGATGACGAAAATCCGACATTACCGATATCACCTACCGTTGGCGAAAAGGGTCAATCTACCCCCGGCCCAAAACCCGCCGATGGGCCACGCGCCGTCGAGTCTCTAACCGTTCATGGCAAGGTCGATATTGCCAATTACAGTCAGGTGTTTCAGACGTTCATTATGCCGCTGGCCCAGAACGGTGTCGAAATCGAAATCCGGATCAAAGGCAAGTCCACGTCGGCCAAACCGCTCACTGAAACCTCCGCTGAGTACAAGGTCATCATCGAAGGTGCCCGACAGCTGGGGTTGCAGGTAGATGAAGAGTAGAGAACAATAGACTGCATTTTCCTCAAATTATTTGTATTAAATCTTACTATAAAAACTCAAAAATCATAATGTCAATTGCCTAAAAGTAGCCAAAAGACTCCTTTTGGACTTGGCACTGCTCTTGCACTATATCTGCCATACCTAAAGCCTTTTTGACCCTTCATGCTCATTCCGCACCCCTGTTCTGAATTTCTGAATAAGTTTCTCGCGGCCCGCAGCCTCACCCGTTCCACCGGCCAACCCCTATACGCCTACAAAACCAGCCGGGCCGAATACGAAGCTCTGAAAATGCTGCTATCCATAGCACAACCCTCCGATAGCACCTCAGCCTGTTTCGTACTGTTCGCGGCCGAGTGGTGGCGACGGAATTATGCCGGTGGCGATTGGAGGTGGGAACCGATTTTTGAGGCCATCGGTCAGAAGAACCAAATTACCATCCAACGAAGGAGTCAGTTCGTTACGCAGGGCTGTACCTACTGGCGACGGGATATATTTCGGCACGACGACGGCCCGAAAACGTATTTAGGTACCCTTTTTTTTGAGTCAGGATTACCCGTACAACTCCTCACCAACCAGGGCTACGTGCGGGCCTTGCTGATTAAAGCGTTTGCCTTCTTTGAAAAAAACCGCATTAGCCGCGACGATACCCTCGAACTGGTGCAGGAGCAGGCCCGCTCGCTTCAGTTACCGGAAGTACTGAAGGTTGATCCGTTTTTCAGCTTGATCTATGAGGTTGTAACGGTGCTGTTGACTCTGAAAAAAGAGCACGCACTCGGGGGGCAGGAGCAGCCGCTGCTTTTTTTGAATGAGCACGTTCCAAACTGGCGCGAAACGTTGCCGGTCCGGCTCGATGATGGCCCCAACGGTGGGGCTTTTGTGGATGAACTATTGCTCGATGTAGCCCGGATGGTACGGCAGGAATCATCAAAAATCAGCGTGGCCTATACCCTGGTGCAGGAACCTCAGAACTGGAAGATTGCTACCACCCTAACCATCCCCGATGGTAATCACTCACCCGAATCACTGCAACTCGACCCCGAAGTGGTCAGGGGTTTTTCGGGTAAGGTGCGCATCGGTATCCTATACGACGGTACCGAACGGCTACTGGGCTACGGATTTAAAACCGGCACAAACCAGCTCTCTATCAAAGGGTTGTCTAAATGCATCATATCGGACCTCGATCCAGTCATTCATACTAAAAACTGGACGGTCGTCTTCACGGATAGTCAGACCGAAGGGCAAATTCCGGTGAGTTTGCCCTATAGCGACGGGCTTGATAACGCGCTGCCGTGGGTATTTGCCCCGCAAACCGAAACGACTGCCCTGCTGAAAGGCATGGGTAGTGTCCGGCTGTCGGTAACGCAGGCCTGGGTCGTTTGCCCAACGTCGTTCACCGCTGATTGTCAGGCTAGCTTGCCAACCGAACGGAGTGAATTTTCGGCTACCCAAACCGTGTATAAATTGGACTCAACGGCTTTGCTGCGGGATATAGACGATGATCAGACGTTTCGTATTCGGCTGTCGGCAGCGCACGAAGACGACTATTATTTCGCCCTCCGTCCCCGGCACAACACAAATACAATCCGGGTGTGTTGCCAACAAAATGCCGGTATTTTTGTGGGTTTCCCCTTGCTTTGTAAAATTCATAAGGCAGGCGAATGGCTGGTAAAATGCACCGATGTGCTGGCTTATAAAACCGCGTTGACCCCCACCTGGCAAACCGTAACGGCTCCCGATTCGCTGGTAGGCCGGTTTCGGGTTCGGTTGATGAGTACCGATGGGGAGGTTTTGTTTAGTCAGGAAATTGCCGTTTTACCCGCTGCGTTCGACATCACATTCAACATAGCCACGCAACGCATTTTGCTCACAAATACCGCTCCACTTCGGGTGAGTGCGTTTGATGACGGGTTTGGGGCAGGGCTGCATATCGAGCGTGAAGGCACCGGCTATCGGGTGGGCATACCCGCGGGTTACCCGAACAATACGCTGAAAATCAGGCTGTCTGGTCCCGCGACCAAACCCATCGATCTGTTTGTGCCATCGCTGACGACGGCGAGTTACTTTACGAACTCGGCCGGTGACCTGATTGGCCACAATCAGATGGTCGACTTTCAGGGGCTTTATGGGTCACGTCTGGTGCTGAACAACGTGTCGGCGCAGGAGCAAACCCGCCGGGTAGTGCTCACGCTGATCGACCACCACAATGCCGCCGTTTCGGGACTTTTTCGGACAAAATCGGTAAAGTTGGGCCCATTCAGCAACGCCGACATTTCGCTCATCAAGTATAAAGGCGACATCGAGCGGCTCCTGTCCTTTACGGACACCATCGACGCAACCGTCAGGATTCAGCCGGAGGGAGGAAGCAGTGTGCAGGTAGTTCAGTTTTTGCACCATACCGCTTACCGTCATCCCGACCAGTTGATCACTCTGAAACAAAGCGAGGTGACACTGCCCCCTGTACCGTTGCAGGCGTTTCCGCTGGATGCGCGTTTCCACCCTGATTTAATGATCGACCTGGACGCCACCGAAATGGGCTGGACTTTCCCCGCCGGGGGTGAGGTTGCTGGTAAGTGGTTCTACTTTTCCCGCCGGGATTCTGCCGTAAGTCTACGCCCGTCGATAGCGAAACGGTACGGTGAAATGGAAGATAACACCGTCGAGACGGTTGCTGAACTGCACGAAGCCAGTTACCATTCATTCAGTAACCGTCAGGCTGTACTGACCGGTCTGTTCGACCGAATTGGCTGCGAATTTGAGAATGTAAACTGGGATACCCTGCAACACCTGCACGCGGCAACGCCCCACCTGCCGCTGAATGCACTGGATGTCTGGAAAGCCTTAGTCAAATCAGATAGGGGACTGGTAGGATTCTTTCTGCTTTTCGATCCGGTGACGATTGGTAAAGTAAGCCGGGAATTCTCGGTAAACTGGCATCGCATTGCCGTTGCCGACTGGCTTGCCGGGTTTCGGGCCTACCAAACATCGTTGCCCAATTCGGTGGCCGATCTGATCCTGAGACCCAAAGTGCAGGAACTGGAGCAGGGCTTTTCCCTCGGTAGTGTGGCCCAGATAATCCAGACTACGCTGTGGGGTGGGACAGGCAATCAGGAATTTCAGCTTTGTCAGCACCCATTCTTTATTCAACCCGTAATCAATCAGGAAATCATGGGAGAGCTGGGTAGGCCGGGCTTGATTCAGCGGCACGATGGCCAGCCATTTCCAACTTATCTCAGACAGGAACTGATTGGTCGTTTCAACCGACTGCCAGCATCAGTCACTGAACTATTCGCGGACATTCAGCCCCGTTTTCAACATATAAAGTCGGTTGTTTACCTGCCCGTTTTGCTAGCCTATCAGTCCGTTTATCCGGATGCTATCAACTTCAGCGGGCTGAATCGGCATCAGATCACGCAACTCATCGACTTCGACGAGGCCTATTTCAACCTGGTTTATAATCTGATTCAGGCCTTTTGCTGGCTGACGAAGAATTGATTCAGATGTTTGATCGCTACTGGACCACAAGCTTGTTCGGCGATCTATTTATAAATAGCCAGTCGCTGTGCAACTGAGTCATTCATCATTAATATTCCCCCAACAACCCTACTACACATGAACACTAAACAGTACTTCAAACCGCTGTTCAACGAAATCCGTAACCGCTCGGTCGAGTCAACACTTGGTACACTGGCTATCAAATCGGACCCGTTGCGGAATCATGTTCGTAACCAGTTAGCCAACGAACTCGATACGGGCAACCGCATCATCGGCGACCCGGTTTTCGAGCACGTATTTCCTTGGACTGCCGACCACTATACGTTTCAGGAACTGGCCGATAATGCTACGCTTCGGGCTACGTTGGTACAGGCACTGGACAGTACCGGCCGGAAGGTCGATTTCGATGACAAGGTGCTCAACCTATCGGAGCAGGCCCTGAAGCCACACTACAAGCCCTACACGCATCAAATTCAGGCCTGGAAGGCTCTGTCGCAGCCATCGCCCCGGTCCATTGTGGTCACGAGTGGCACGGGGTCGGGTAAGACAGAATGCTTTATGGTGCCGATACTGAACGACTTGGTCGGGCAATCGGAGCAGCCCGCACCCACCCGGCTGGAAGGAGTACAGGCTCTGTTTATTTATCCGCTCAACGCCCTGATTAACAGCCAGCGCGAGCGATTACTGGCCTGGACATTGCCGTATAAGAGCAAGCTGAGGTTCTGCCTCTACAACGGCAACACGCCCGTGACTCTTAATGCCACTACCCTGAAAGGTCGGCCCGAAAGCGAAGTTCACGACCGGACTTCGTTGTGGCAGTCGCCCCCGCCGATTCTGATTACAAATCCCACAATGCTGGAGTATATGCTGATCCGTAAGCAGGACCGACCTATTCTCGAAAAATCGCGGGGGATGCTCAAATACATCGTGCTCGACGAGGCTCACACCTACATTGGCTCCCAGGCAGCCGAACTGTCGCTGCTGATTCGGCGGGCGTTGATTGGCTTTGGCGTAGCGGCCAAAGACGTGCGGTTTATTGCCACCTCGGCCACAATTGGTAGCGACGAACAGGCCAAAAAAAGCCTGAAAAAATATTTAGCCACATTGGCAGGTATCGCCGAAGACAACATCGACGTAATTGACGGGCTGCGATATATTCCCGACTTGTCTGCCCGTGAAACACCCAATCAGATGGATCTTGCAGGGTTGTCGGCCTTGCCGGATGATACCCAGAAAACGGCTATTTATAGCAATGAAACCGCCCGAAAAATCCGGGCGCAGCTACTAAACGGACCTAAAAAACTGACCGACATTGCGGAATCTCTGTTTCCTCTGCTCCCCACGCCGCCCGACCGGCAGCAAGAAGCATTGGGCTGGCTCGACCTGATTTCCCAGCCCGATCTGAAGCCCGACGGCGTGCATTTTCTGCCCGTGCGCGGCCACTTTTTCCATAAAGTGCTGCATGGTTTCTGGGCCTGTACCGATAAAAGCTGCGTCAAAAAAATTGGCACCCCACTGACAGACCCTACCTGGGGTTTCGGCTATGTGTACACCCAGCAGCGGCTTACCTGCGACTGCGGAGCACCGGTTTATGAACTCGTTTTTTGCAATGAGTGCAACGCCGGGCATCTGCGGGCCAAAGTAGAAACCAAAAATGGCGACCGGCAACTCGTTCAGACAGGGCAGCACGAAACGGATGATTTTCAGTTCGATCTCGAATCCAGTGAAGATGCCGAGACTGATGACAAACAGCAGGACGGCCAGCAAAATTCGACACTAACTCTATTGAGCCAGCAGTACCATGCGGAGTACTGCGAGTCACGGCTTGATCTGACTGGCATTCTCGATAACCCGAAGGCCGACAGAACCGTCGCTATCAATTGGAATCAGCAGGATGGTTTCTGCGCCGTTTGCGGAAAGGGTAAAGGTCGTCAGGATGCCTTCCGGCCCGCGTATTTGGGAATGCCGTTCTATACCAGTGCTATCGTGCCTACCCTGCTCGAACACATACCCGACGGGTCGGAGCCGATGAGTAAACCCATGCGGGGCCGCACGTTGCTCACCTTTACGGATAGTCGGCAGGGAACGGCCCGTATCGCGGTAAAAATGCAGCAGGATGCCGAACGGGTCAAGGCCAGAGGGCTGGTGTACCGAACCGTTCAGCAAAACAGCAAAAGGGAAGAGGTTGACGAACTCAACCAACAAATCAGTGAACTACTGGCTCTCCCAAAACCAAGTTCTCACATAGTAACACTTATTGAGAAACTTCGGAATGATGCTGCCGACCTAAATCAGAACACCATTGGTTGGGCCGATCTGGCCGAAAAGCTAAGTCAGGATCCTGATATTCAGCACATTTTCAGTTACTATAAAGACCTGGTGCCGGGCGTGTTCCGGGAAGTCAAGACGCTCGTACAAGTGCTGCTGGTACGCGATTTTGGTCGTCGGCCCCACCGGGGCAACTCCCCGGAAACCCTGGGGCTAACGGCCGTGGGGTATCAGGGGCTGAACACTATCGACACCCTGCCCGCCGAGTGGGCCGATCGGCGGTTTACCCTGGCCGACTGGCGCGATTTCCTGAAAATATGCCTCGATCACCACGTTCGCGACGGGGGCTTCATCAGTATCGACATCGACTGGCTGAACTGGCTGGGCAACAAATTTACGCCCAAGTATTTGTTGGGACCCACTAACCCCGATGGCAATCAGGGGCTTAACCGAAAATGGCCGGCTTATCAGAAAAACCGCAAAATGCGGCAGCATCGGTTGGTTCGGTTGCTGGCCCACGTTTTTCAGATCGACCTCACCGCTGCCGTTATCACCCGGCAGGAGATTGACGTACTGGATTCGCTGATGGAGCAGGCCTGGCAGGCGTTGGTACACGCCCGGATTCTGGAGGGTGATGCCAATGGCCGCTATCAGTTGCCGCTCAACAAAATGCAGTTCAGTATTATTCACAAAGCTTGGCAATGCCCCGTCACGATGCGGGTACTCGATACCACGCTGTGCGGTTTTACGCCTTACCTGCCCATCGAAGCTGTTCTGAAATCCCATGATTATGAATGCCTGCCGATACTGATGCCCGAAAAACCGGCTGTTCAGGCGCAATCCTACCAGCAGATTCTGGACGAAGTGCGGCAGTGGCTGCTGACCGATGCTGCCGTAGCAACGATGCGGGATCGGGGAGTATGGACCAACCTGAGCGACCGGATTGCCGAGGGCGGCTACTTTTACCGGGCTGCCGAACACTCCGCCCAGCAGTCAGCCGATAAACTTCAGAAGTATGAGGGCTGGTTTAAAGAAGGCAAAATTAACGTGCTTAGTTGCTCGACTACGATGGAAATGGGGGTCGATATTGGTGGCCTGACTATTGTCTGCAACAACAACGTACCACCCCATCCTGCCAATTATTTACAACGGGCGGGGCGGGCCGGGCGGCGGAGCGAATCACGGTCGTTATCGCTGACGTTGTGCAAAAACACACCCCTCGATCAGCAGGTATTTCGAAATCCGCTGTGGCCGTTCAAGGCAAAAATGAAACAACCCAACATCACCCTCACGAGCGAGCGTATTGTGCAGCGGCACCTGAACGCCTGGCTGTTTGGCTACTTTATCAACCATATACTCAGCGTAGCCGGTAATGCGATCACACTGAAATCGGACTGGTTTTTTAACCATACCGGGGTCAATCCGTCGGTATGTCAGCAGTTGAAATCGTGGCTCAACGAATTGAATGTTAATGGGATAGATGCGCCTGTCCGGGTGGCTTTGGATGCGATCGGTCACGACAGCATTCTGGCTACGAAACCGATTAAATCACTCGTCGAGGAATCTATTGCGTGTTTAGATACGATCAACCACACCTGGACCCGCGAATTACAGGAACTGGAAGCCGAGCTACAGGCGGCTGCCGGCGAAGACAAAACGCCCTATGGCAAACGCATTCTGTTTGACATCAGGCGGCACAAAGACGAGTATCTGCTGTCGGAACTGATTACGGGCGGCTACCTGCCTGGCTACGGTTTTCCGACCAACATTGCCACGTTCAACCCCTTCACCATTGACAGCTATACCCAGAACCGGGCGGCTGAAGGCGAAAAGAAACAGCGCGAAGACAACCGGTCTCGCATCAAAGACAAGCCCTCGCGGGATATGGCCGTTGCCCTCAGCGAGTACGCTCCGGGAGCCGAAATTGTGCTGGACGGCAAAGTGTACACATCCAGTGGTATTACCCTGAACTGGCATAACCCCGACGATGGTGTGCGGGAAGAGCAGTTGCTGCAAACGGCCTGGCGATGCCATCGGTGCGGGGCCTCAGGCGTGGCCAAAACCGGTTTTACCAACCAATGTACAAGCTGCGATAAGCCTATCACTCCAGATAACAGCCTGGAGTTTATCGAGCCAACAGGCTTTGCTACCGGCTTTTACGATAAAGTGACCAACAACGTGTCGCAGCAGAAGTATCTGCCGGCTCAGATGCCCTGGATCAATACAAAAACGTCAGTACAGCCTTTTCCAAACCCGGCTCTAGGCTATTACAAAAGTGATCAGCGGGGCGAGGTTTTCTATCGGAATTCGGGCGAATGGGGCGAAGGTTTTGCCGTTTGTCTGGAGTGCGGCTACGCCGAGTCGATGAAAGAAAAAGATGTATTACCGGCCAACTTTAACAGTCATAAAAAATTAAGAGGGAAAAAAGCGGGTCGCACCGAGGGTGAAATTAACTGTAATCCCAATCCGGGTAGTATCAAACAGAATCTGCATCTGGGCCACGTACATCACACCGATGTGTTTGAACTGTATCTGAAAGATCCCAACAATCACTTCTTGCGGACAGATGTTCCTCAAAATCAAGATGTATGCTGGTCGGTGGGCGTTGCGTTGCGGCATGGTTTAGCCCAATCGCTGGGTATCAACGTGGAGGAAATCGGGGTGCAGGTGAAGCAGGTTAGGAACCACCAACTCGACGTGCAGCCCATTTATGCCATCTGTCTCTACGATACCAACGGGGGTGGTTCGGGCTTCACCTCGCAGGCTCCTCATTTTTTACCGGAGATGTTTATTAAGGCTAAAGCACTGCTTCAATGTCCGGCAAATTGCCGCAATGCCTGCGAGAGTTGCCTGTTACAGTACGATACCCAAAAAGTATCCGGTAAACTCGACCGACACAAAGCCCTCGATTTTCTTAATGATGACTATTTGAATCAATTGGGTCTGCGACCTGAGAATCAGTTGCTGGGGGCGGCATCGCAGTACTGCGTGTATGATCTTCGGCAGGCGTTGACTTATTACCGTGCCGAGCCAAACGATGTGTTACAGCTACTGGTCGATGGCAACGTGACGGACTGGACCATTGGCGACTCCGCCATTCGCAGACGAATTAGTGAGTATCTATCCAAGTTTTTGAGAGTCGAAATCTGGATTGATCCGCACAAAATCGATCAGTTGGATGCCGATAGTAAACGGGATTTATACAGCCTGCTGGCCATTGACAGCCGTATTCAGTTAATGACCTGGAATCAACCGATCACCCTGACAATTGGATCGCTGGTGAGTATCATTACCAATGCGGGAATCTCTAAAATGGCCTTCGCCACAACAAATGCCGAAGCTCTCGACTTCAGCGAAAACTGGGGGGATACCCAGGGGGAGTTACTGGTCCGGTCATCGGCCTTTGATAGAGTGCTGATCGGTAATACGGTGGATAAAAATACATTGTTGCCTACTACTAATCCGAATGTAGCGGAGGTAATGATCACGACCGAGTTGAATGGCACACTCGCCGATTTTGGAAAGAAGTTCTGGAAACTGGTAAGGCATGAGGCTGCTGATCTACTAACCGATTTTGAGCAGGAAACAGTTTGTTCTCTCACCTACTCAGACCGGTATTTGGCGTCACCATTGACCGTAATTTTATTTGCCGAGCTTCTGAAATCCATGCCTTTTAAACTTTCTCATGACCCTTCCATAAACTTACACGTGCTAACTGCCCAACCGGAGAAGTCGTCGCAAAATGTCCGAAGAATTTATAGCAACTGGTATCCGAAGGAAGAGAACGAGCGGAAATCATTTATGGGGTCTATGCTTTGGGATGTAACCAAGGATTGCACCATTTCGACGTATGACCGTGTGAAAGAAGTAAGTCATTCCCGCAATCTTAAACTTACATTCGGTAACGGCAGCCAACTCATTTTACGACTCGACCAGGGCTTGGGATACTGGAACAATGATACCAATCCGCATCCCACATTTCCCTTTTCCGATAATTTAGAAGATCAGTTAGTATGGGTGGATAGCAATCTTACTAAATTCTGTATAAGAAATGGGCTGCCAGAGCCAACATACGTTTTCGTCAGAAAGAAATAGAATATTAACGAACATTGAATTTATAAGAATCAACTGGTGAGATGTTTCTTATAAATTCAATTGTACTTCCCTCATTTAGACCTCATACATTGAGCTGAATGTATTCCGGCTTGAGAGGGTTTTAATTTTAGGTAGTCTAAATTGACTTTATCTGCCCGATGTATATCAGAGACTTTTAAAATCAGTAAATAGAATAAACTATTGCAGTTTATTCTATTTACTGATTTTAAAAGGGTACAAACTAGCATTAAAGCGAGATTATACCAGATACTCCCATCAAGTATTTTACCATGTCCAACACCAAACATGATCTGATTCTAATCAGCCAGATCCTTACTGTTCCCAACAAGACACTTTTAGCCTTATTAGGCGAGTCTGCTTCCCAGCGCCACATCAATACTACTGAACTAACACAGTTAGCGAACGCTCTCCACTTGCCAGATCTGGTGGCTGATATAAATGATTTACAAGGCGTTAACCGACAGCAGGGCGTCATCATCCAGCATACTCTGAAGCGAAAATACAAGACGATAAAAATACCTGAATCTGCATTAGATAACGCAGATATGGTCAGTCATTTACCCTTATCGACACCTGTCGATCTGCCTACAGCGCATAGTAAAACTACACCAACAGAACCAATAATACATCGCCAATTGGATGATCTGGTTAATCCGGAACGTAAAGTGCTGATGCGTAGCCCCCCCGTAGAATCAAAGTCAGTAATGCCTAAAAATACCCGTTTAGGGGTTGTAGCTTGGTTTAACGGGGAATACGGAGTAATCAAAAGCCGGTTTGGTGAAGCCTTCGTGCACAAAAACAACAATCCTTCACTCACCTTGACTCAGGGAGATACGGTCCGGTTTGAAGAGCATTTAGATGCAGTAAAAAATAGAAGTAACGCTAAAAAGTGCACGACTATACCATCATTCGATGATCATGAGGATAAGCTGGAATCTGTTGCTACGATTAGTTACTTTCTTTTTGAGCAATTTAGTCTGGCACCTGCCTCGCTGAAACGTACGCCTGTTTCACCTAAAACGCTCGAAGCACTTATCCGGTACCGATTATCGCTGAGTTATTCGCTGTCGATCGTAAATCAACAAGCATCACTGATAATTCGTATTCCAGAGTGGGAGGAGTTAGTTTTCGCAATTGGAGACAAAATTACTGGAACGCAAAACTTTGACATCACCATTAACCCAATCGTTTCGGTGGTCAAAACTCTTCAGCAGCGCGTGCCTACTTGGTTTGTTGAGGTTGATCATCGGCAGTACTTATTCGAACAGTGTTTTTGGCGACCTGTCCAGTACTGCTCCGGTAAACTGGCCGCCAGTCAGTTTCTTGATTACATTGTCTATACCAATCAAACTGTAAACGGCCTATGGCCACTAAATGCGGTACCGACTTGGTGCCTTGACGAACTGCGAGCCAATCTTGATCAGTGGTGCGCTACCATTCAGTTAGACGACGAGTTACTCGAAATGCAGACGAGAGCGCGCGTTCAGGTTATAGCAGGGTGGCTAAAGATCGATCCTGTTCCGTTCGAGCAGTTATTTCGCTACACATCTGTTTATCAACTGAAAAAATGGTTGAAACAACCAGATAATTTTGCTTTCCCATTGCCTCAAACGACTGATGAAATAGTCACTCTACTCAAACAAGTACCGGCTGACCGGCTGCCAGATGCATTGACTTATCTATCTGTCGACCAGGTTACAGCCGCTTACCCGTTGCTTACAGCAACCGCATCACAGATATACGTAGTTAGCTGGCTTTTCGACAAACAAATTCAGTCGTTAGGTAGTGTTACGTTTGATATCGAGACTGACACAAGTGAAACCATTAGGGAGGTTTGCTTTACTCTTGGAAATTCATTCGAAGTTTACCGTTCGATTAATCAAAAAACATTACCTATTTGTATAAGTGCCTTTCAGAAAGCGATTGACCAGGCTAAGTTGCTGGTTGGTCACAATATCCGTGAATTTGATATACCTATTCTGGCTAAACACAACGCGGACTTTGGACAATTACCCATCTGGGATACGTTAGAGATGGAAGCCCTGCTTAGCCCTCTTTCACGCAGTTTCGCCTTGGTCACGACGCATGATGCCAGATCGGATACCCAAAAAACCGTTGCCCTTTTTCGTAATCAGCTTCAACGTATTTTACTTGGATGGACTCAGTACAGGCCCTTGGTTCAGCCGTTTATTCCGTCCGAAGTATTTCAAGGCCTTCAAAAGTTTGTCGTCACGTTTCAGGATTCTCTTTCGTTTTCGGCAGACGACGATCGTAAGCTATTCTTTCACGAGGAGACCAACGAACCGCCTATCAATTTCTCCCATTTTACATTCGGTGAACCAACTTTACTGGTAGCACCCCGCTTAACGTGGCCACAGTTTGTTAGCCTGCCGGCCGTAGAGTTTGTCACAGTTGCTACCAATACTTCCGATGTGGAAGACGACCCGTTCGAGGAACTGGACCCATTCACGACCCGCTTTGACATCGATAAAATTCAGGCCGTCGTTCAGCACCAATACCTTCAAAAAGCACTGCTGGCTTATGTAGCAGCCTGCCAAAAAGCTCATATTGCACCAACGGTTGCCAACTTGCCCCTCTGGACCAAATTACGGTTGCAAACAGAACTGACTCATCTACAAGCAGTTTGCCATGATCCAACATCGCTACCTGAGCAGGCCGACCCGCATATTTTTTATATCACCGACGACTTGGGTGTACTTCTATTAACGACAGCGCAGGGGGCTTGCTGGACGCTTCATCATACCAACGAGAGTTTGTCGTCCATCACTTTCAAGCATCGACTGGGGCAAATCCGTCTACAGGACATTAGCGACATCTTTAACCAAACCAGCCTTTGGACTCGGATGGTCGGAGGGAACCGGTTTGCACCAATATCACGGGAGTGGTTAGCAAATCGGCCGGGAGTAATGATTCCGCACCCACAACTAAATAACTTCTGGCTGGAGAAACAGACCCCTACCGAATTTACAGTTTGGGGCAATATCACCCGTCCGCAGGTATACTCTTCTTTTGCGGCCGACCAGGACAACGATGAGCCGTCACAATCCAGCACTGCTGAATTATCTCCGCTCACGCTGGTGTATGCTAAAGAGCAGGCGGGACTCTTTTATCGTCTAAATCCCGAAACACCTTATCGCGATGTGTACTGGACGGGGCAGTTTTATCTGCTTCAGCAGTTAGAAACTCAACAGCCAATTGTTTGGCTGATTCAGCACGACCACGAACTGCCGCATTTGCAGGCAATGGTGGAATCAATGGGTTACTGGTGTCCGCCTACCGAACGCTCATTGGTTCGACGTCTGGAAATGCTACACTAGTCAAGTCATCGTCGTCGGGTGCTGATTGCAACGTTATCTATTCTGCCGAAGCTCACCCAAATAAATTACTGGGGACCATTAACCCTTATTATCGACAGCTTGCCGCTTACAGAAGTAACCATGATGGTAAACCAGGAAGCTGTGTCACAACCTGAGCCAGACACATCCGTGACAGATGAGGTCAAAGAAGAAGATAAGGCCGATGAACAGCCAATTGACGAAAACGATGGTAGACCAACCGAGGTGCGGCCTCAAAAAATACAGCGCGTTAATCCAGATGGATCATTTAGATTAATTGCGCCCCTGATTGACTACTACCGCCGGATGCTATTCCAAAATAACTCGGCTAGCCACCTTATTCTGATAGACCCACGTCTATCCGACCAGGTAGGTTTAGCTAGACGATGGTCCGCAAAAAAACAGACTATTTTGTTATGGCAAAAAGAAACTGAATATGAAGCCTTGTACGGTCAGGTAACCAAATACATCCCATCACCTAAACAGATCACCCTCAACCTTTCGGATTTGGCCACCATTCAACGAACCATTGAAAGAGTTTTCCTGGGACAGAATGAACAAGGGGATTGGTTGACATTACGAGAAAATCAACAACCCTATTTTGACAGTATCATTCAGCCAACTGACGATTTAATTGTAAGCTTGCCTACGGGGGGCGGTAAGTCAGTACTCTTCCAAGGACCTGCTTTATATAGGGGTAGTTTATCTAACCGACTCACTATTGTCGTTACCCCACTTCGGGCCTTGATGGAAGATCAGGTAGCAAAGCTGGAAGAGTTAGGCTTCTTCGGTTGCGTCGAATTTATTAACCAGCAATCCGATAACATACAGGATATTTACCGACGAATTGCTGGTGGCGAGATCACATTAGTCTACGTCACGCCTGAGCGGTTTAGATCGCGCAGTTTCGACCAAGCACTGAAGATGCGAATGCAGCGGGATCACGGTCTGGAATATTGCGTCTTCGACGAAGCGCATTGTATATCACAATGGGGTAGCGAGTTTCGTCCTGATTACCTATGGGTTGCCACGCTTATCAGCCTATTAAAAAAGACGAATGGTAACTTCCCTGTCCTATTCTTCTCCGCTACCATTTCCGATCAGATTTACAACGATTTAACAGAAATCTTCAGTGATCAAACAGATAGATAACCTGAACCGGGAAGCGTATAACCCGATTCGACCTCATATAAATATTCATTTTGAGCGGTGTAAAAGTGAAGTCGAGTGTCTTGAATACATTGCTGACCACTTGCCTCAAAAACGATTCGATCCTGACTTGAGTCGGGTGCTAGTGTTTGTCAGAACCCGCAGGCAGGCAGAAAATGCATCCGGTGAGTTAGTTAAGCTTTTGCCAAAATCTCTTAAAAATAAGGTAGGCTACTTCCACGCTGGTTTGGGGGCTGACGAACGGGACGGAGCTGTTAGGGATTTTCGTGAAGGGCGCAAGGTGATCTTGTTCACAACAAAAGCCTTTGGTATGGGAATGGACATACCTAATATTCATTTCGTTTTTCACTTGGGACCCTCTTCCACTTTTGAAGATTTTCTACAAGAAATAGGCCGGGCCGGGCGTAACCGTGACGCACTTGATAAGGCAGGCCTATCTGAGCAGAACCCCATACAGACCATCTGCCTGTTAACCAATCAGGATTTCCCCAAACTCAAGGACCTACTCCAGCGTACACAACTGAGTTGGTCGCAGGTTCAGGATCTGTTTGGTGCACTAAAACGTTTGTTCGAGGAACATCGACTAGCAACTGATACAATACTACCTCTCCCACTTTCTTACTACACACAGGTGGAAGCTTTTGAGGAGGATAGTAAATCGGGTGGTGCCGAAACAAACTTTCGTTTAGCACTTCATTGGCTCGAAAGGTTAAAACGGATCGAGTTAGGTTTCTTCTTACCGGCCCATCTGGAGTTTGATAATATACCCATCGCAAAGCACAAAGACAATTATCAGGAAACTATTTCTGATCCAAACTTAAAGAGTCTTTTTGGCCTGTTGTTGGAAAAGGCCGATCTGGAACAACCCTTTACAATTCTTAGCTTGACGACCCTAAAGTCAAGAATCGCTATTAAAACAACTATCAGCTTATTCAAAGTCATTGCATTAGGTCAAAAAAATGGATGCATTAAACTTAATCATAACGTCAAAATTTCTGTTCCTAACCACCGGCAGGATGAAACTAAATACGCGGCTAAGATCCCAATAAATACTCATCCCAATCTTGATATTCTATTCAGGTTAGCTGAACAATTTTTAAAACAGGTAGCCTTGGGCCAGGAACTTGAACTTGACGGAGAATATACAAACCAAGCCGTTAAAGTAGGGTTGGAAGAATTGTTTACGGCTGAAAATTTCCCCTGGCTGAGGCCCATAGCGATTGCAAATCAACAGGAGCAAAAACGGGAGTGGGAAAAAAAAGTGAAGAAAGTACGTGAAGCATTCGCAAAAAAAGGACGTGGAGGATATGCTAAAGGACTAAACGGGGTCTTTCAGGTTATCCGTTCGGTGCCGGGTGTAAAGCAGCGCATTATTTTTAAGGACCAGAGCATTAGCCAAATCATTCAACGCTACTCTAAAAAAACAGACAAAGAAATTGATGAATACCTACGGGATTTAAGGAAGGACTGCTATTGGCTACTTAATTATGTTTATGAGGGTAATCGAAACACTACACACTTCAGTATACAAATAGTAGAGGTCCTGAATAAACTCACGCAGCCAGATATCCGGTATTTTGAAACAATCCTCAATTTATTGCAGCGCACCCGACTCATTCAGGTTGAAGGTACACTATTACCGATGGCCATTGAGCTTAAATTAAAAAACAATCGGGACATCGACCCGAACGGGGACCGGGACGATCAACGAATCCAAAGTAATTTTTTCACCGCTCAAAAGCTGCGTCGTGTCCGCTTAGCTGTGCTGGCTGGTTTTGCCGAAATACCTCCTGATGATTATAACGCTTACATTAACGAGTATTTCCAGTGCGAGAACTACGATAAGATCGTGCAGCTTTTAGATAAGTTTCTACCCGCTAATAGTCAGCTTCTCAGCGAGTTTCGCGACGAAGCATTGAACAAGGCTGAAGAAGATCTTAACCCGCAGCAGCGAGCCGTATATGATTTCAATATTCATAACAATCTGAATGTCGTTGCTGGTCCAGGAAGTGGTAAAACGCACACGCTAACGTTGCGCGTCGCCCGACTCATTCATAAAGAACACATACAGCCTTCACAAATCCTGGTACTGGCTTACAACCGGGCCGTTGTTGTAGAATTGAAGGAGCGGCTACGAAAGCTATTCCGGCAGTTGGGGTACAATAAACTAACGTCATCACTTAAAGTATTTACCTTTCATGGCTTCATCAAATACTGTTTACAGGATGAATTAGAAGGCGTCGACTTCAAAGACTATCCAGCACGATTCATCAATAAATGGCAAACCGAGCCGGGCCTGATCAACGCCCGTATGGGGCCAATAAGGTACGTGTTTGTAGACGAATTTCAGGATATCACCAGTAGTCGGCTTAATGTGTTGGAAATCATAGCGAATCCAGCACAGCAACGGTACATTACCGTTATTGGCGATCCCAATCAGAGTATATACGGCTTCGACCGGAAAGCCGAAGGTGATCCAATTTCTCCCAAACCCTTTTACAGTAGATTCAACGACTTTTTTAAGCCGGAAGAACTTCAACTCACTACAAACTATCGTTCTCTACCCCAGATTATCGATCAGGCTCAACAGTTTTTGAACCTGAATGTAGAAACATTTAATATTCCTCCTCTGACCGCTAACAATGAGGTGCCTACAACCTGGGCGACGAAAGAGTATTGTCAGGAAATACAACCCAGTAACGATAACTGGATCACGACTACGCAGCAATTATTGAATGAAAGCACCCCCGACGGCCACCCGTACCGAGAACTGGCTATTATGTACCGGTCCAACGACGAACTTTACCGGGGTTTCAATAAACTAAAAAGCCAACTACCTGTTACTACCCGCGTTCGCATTCAGGGTGAAACCGACGACTTCTTACGAATCCGTGAGATAGCATTTGTTATTGATGGTTTTATTAAGCCAAAGTTGGAGCAACCCGTTGCCAATCAGTTGCATGCGGAATACAAAGACTATCTGGCTTCCTCAGCAACGCCGGTATCGTGGGACAGGTACTTACTCGATACGCTGGAGGCCTGTCTGATCGAGTTTGAGAAGGATAAGAGCGATGAAGCGACATATCGCGATCTACTGGAATTCCTGCAAGATATAGCCCGTAAAGACGATGGACAACTGGGTAAATTTTATCATCAAAACGCTAACCGGTTGAGTGGTTACAGCAACCAGACAACTATCGTCCTCACTACTATGCACAAGGTGAAAGGACTTGAATTCGACGCCGTACTTATACCACCCTCGTATGTTTCACTACCGTATGTGTTGTCACGTGAATCGCCTTCACTGCCCAGCGATCCCGGTTTCGAGGATAGTATTGAAGAAGAGCGTCGGCTACGGTTTGTCGCGCTTTCCCGTGCTAAACTACGCCTGATTGACTTTCCTTGGAACCGTGAGAAGGCATTGGTGACCGGCGAGGCCTGGTCATTATTAGAAAGTCAGCGTAGCAAAATGGGGCGACCAGCTCGCGCCGGTTTAGATAAGTTCTACATTGATTGGGTAGCTACTCAATCCCCACAAACCTTCGAATTTATACAACATAATGTTCGGGTTGGCGACGAAGTCGTACTGACTTCCTATTATGATAAATGGAATATCTGGGTTAACGGTCGAATAGTAGCACGTACCAAAGCAGGAGGAATGAAAGGATTCTTAGGAAGCGAAATTCGTGGTTTCTCAGTAACAAATGTACTCGTTCGCTACTATGAAGACACGGCCTTATCCGATCAGAAAAACGGGACAACATTTGCCGAGAAGTGGCAGGAACACGCCAAGCAGATTGGCTACACTTATATTGTTGATTTTGCTGGCTATGGGAAGACAATATGACCTGACCCTAATCAATCGATCGATTTACTCCGAATCAGACTAGCTACTGGCTAAATAGAAGGGCAGTAAAACAGGGCAAATTCTCGTCTTTAGTAACGCCCATTTAATAAAGCAATGGTCTTCGTGAATCAGCCGTTATTTTCCTTCTGCTAAGCTAAGTACCGGTATACTGTCGCTCGGCTTAAATGAAATAACTGATCAATTTCTGAAATCGTATGTGTCTTCAGGGCATACACGGCCCTGATTTCCCTGAAAATACACTATTATCCTTTATTTCACATAGCTTCCCTGTTTTCCAAACTGCCTTTAGCAAACAGCGCCAATCTTTGAACTAACAGCAACAATGCTGATGACTAAAATATAGGCCAGATGGCACAATTAGATTTCATTCAGGAAGCCGAGGCTTACCTGGAAAGTATTTTCCGACGAGTTGTCCGGGCGGAACTTCAGGAACTGGGCCATAATAGGCTCCAGGGACCATCCAATCGGATTGGTGGTCTCGAACTGGCCGAAGAGGTAACTGGCTTTAAACGCCAAACCATTGCTAATAAGGTAAGTAGGGGCGAAATGCCAAGTTACAAACAGGGTGGTAAACGTTACTTTTCCGAGATTGCACTTCGTGAATGGATGACAGGGAATTACCTGCCCACCAAAGAAGAAACCGTAGCTAATGCGCATCAGCTTGTCGAAAGTCCCCGGCGTAAAGGGGGTAAAAAGCGATGAGATTAGAATCACCTCCACCAATTTTTGGCGGTCTCGATACCATTTATGAATCACTGCACGAAGACGATGAACAGAATGCCCGGAGCGATAAAGCTAAACAAGCATTCGTTGCAAGCGTCATGATCGATGACTCCGCCTAAACAGCTAATTCCGTTTGACACACAATTTATATGATGATCTTAGTGACTAAGCCGATACTCCGCCCTCGCTTTCACAACTCGGATTCATTTTCCCAAAGCTCACCGCTTACAACGACGCCGGTACTAGGTTCTTCAGTCAATACTGTCGTTCGTTAATCCACCCGTATTTTCAGCTAAGGTTTACCAAGCCCTGCCCCAAGAACAGCAAAATGGCGCTAGCTTTTACTCTTTTTTAAATAAATAAACTAATGATAACTCAAAAGACCTGTCGTCAATGTGGGCACAACTTTATCGGCCGTAGCAATCAACTTTATTGTAATTCCGCCTGCAAACAGCAAGCCTTTCAACAGGGCAAGACGAACCTAAGGGAAGAACTCCCCACTACCAACGAATCAAAACAGTCCGTTACATACATTAAGTCACCATCTATCCGATCGACTTCGGTCTCTAAAACTGAAATTGAACTTCAAAAAATTAGGCTACAAGGTGACGAAGCCATGCGCCGACTGGATTATGAAGACAGAGAACGGGAACGCCAGCACGAGTTGGAAAAACAGGATCGGCTCCACCATCAACAACTAGAGTTGATAGAGCAGCAACGGAAGGCCAATTATCAGGCGTTGCAGGATGAAATAAAAGCAAATGAGATAGAATCTACTACCAAATTGAAGCCGGAACCAGAGGAAGATTCTACCGAATCAGCAGACGAGCAATCAAGTGGAATAGGTTGGGGGCTGATTGCGACTGGATTTATAGGTGTACTAGTCTACAAGTTCTTAAATGGGAACTCTGAGGTCAAGTTGAGCGATCCTCAAATTCAAACGCCGAAAAAATACAAGCCAGGCACCGGTTTAGATGGATTACTACTCGGCTGAGGTTAAAAAGACCGTTACAAAACTGATAGGTAACCAGTCTTGTAACGGTTTAATACCTGACGTTAAACTGATTAAACCGAAACAGAAACCGACAATAAACCGTTTTAAAACGGTTTATTGTCGGTTTCTGCGCAAATAGAATACTCGAATCTAAATGTCTATACTTGGATTAATTGAACGACCCAATACAACAGTAAAACATTGCAAATTCTTAGCCGTATTTTCGCACTTATATACAAATATGCTTGAAGCGACCGTAACCTACGAACCCTATGCTAAATTCGGGGTATTCGGGGTGGTAGTTATGGGCGATCACTACAAACGCGCTGGGGCATTTAGTCCCACTTCATTATTTATCTGAAGGCCCTAGCAGTACTTAGGGCTTCATCCAGCGTATTGAACGGGCCGAATACATCGGTTGGAGTATCGAAGCCTGATTGATTTCTATCAACCTCGACCAGGTACTGACCATCCAACTTGGAAAATCGGGGCTACTACATCCTGACTGTTACCATGAACACACCGTCTTCGTCTTCCCTGATGGCGCCAACAAGCCGCTTGCAGTCTTGAAGTTCACGGCCAATCTCGGTTCTCATGCGGGCATTTCCTGTGTGAAGCTTCACTAAATCGGCAACACCTGGGTCACCGCACCCGTTTCTTTAGGCCAATCGCAATGGAGCGGGATACAAGTAATGGCTTCACCTAATTTTGCTCAAGGGATGCTTTTTGATGTGTGATAGCACTGAAGCGTCCAATGCCGGTTTTTTATCGATATTACCAACCAGATTGTGTGTAAAAAAATGATTGAAACGGTTTTACAACCGTTTCAATCAGTCGGGAACATAAAAATCTAGGTCACTGTAACCACCCACCCATAAAGCCCGCCCGCTTTAGCCCCCGTCGGATATTAGGGTTACGTTTCATGAGGTTCCAGACAAACTGGGTGCGGGCATTTTCGGCCATTAGCAGGATCGGCCCCTGGTCAATTCCGAGGTAATCTATATCGAACCAGCCGGTAGCCGTTGAGCCGTTTGCAAAATTAGAAGGGTATCGGTAGGTTGGGTTAAACGCATCGCGAAAGCCGTATTTGCCGTAAAGTTTACTGCCATAGCGGGCTTTCATAGCCTGCAGAGCGGGCAAGCATATTTCCGGGGCGAAGGCGATAGACCCGCCAGCTGCCGTAGGGGCAATGGTACCATCATCAACGATCTGCTGACTGGCTGCCCCCCGCGCCCTGTATGAGAAAAATGCCCGCCCATTAACGGTCGTATCTTTCGGACCATCGCAAGCTGTCAGCCCCCAAACAGTGGCGCTGTAGTCCTGCCATTTAGCCGGGTTGGCGAGGCAGTAGGCCCGGTTGGCGTAGGTCGCCCGGCGCGAATTTTCGGCGTAATTAATGCCCTTTGTCCGCATGTATGGGTCCTGAATACCCCGAAAGTCAATCCAGACGTGTGAATATTGATGGCCGAACAGGGGATCAAAATTGACGTGTGTTTGCCCATAGAACGACTTCCATTCGTAAGTTTTAGTCCAGGCGGGCCAAACGTCCTGACCAACCGGATGCGTGGGCGAACCAAGTGCCAACACGTATAAAAGCATACCTTCATTGTAGCCCGTCCAGTCGTTCTTAATGAAACCCGTTTCGGGGTGCCAGCCCATCGATACGAAGGGCTGTCTTGGCAAACCGTTGTGCTTTTGAAACCAGGTCCAGTCGGCGCGGCAGTAAATCTGCTCGGCTAACTGCCGGATCTCCGCTTCGGCCGTAGTGTTTCGGTCGAAGTAGGTTTGGCAACTCAGGATACCACCGAGTAGCAGGGCCGTGTCTATGGTAGACAGTTCAACCTGTTTAAAGCGTTCGCCCGTTTTCATGTCCAGAAAATGGTAGAAAAACCCCTTGTAACCTGCTACGCCGGTTGCATTGGCTGACTGGGGAGCACCGGCAAAAAAGCGAAGCGTTTTCAGCACCCTGTCAGTGGCCTGCTTACGGGTGATGTAGCCGCGCTCGACACCCACGAGATAGGCCGTTAGCCCGAAACCAACGGACGCGACACTGGAGAAGGAGGGGGTTGGTGCCCGGTCAGGAATCAGGCCGTTTTGCGGGTTAGCCGTTTCCCAGAAAAAACCAAAGGTATCGCGTTCCAGGCTGTCAAGAAAAGCGTTGTCTTTGGGCGTTAGTTTGTATTGCGCCTGAACGGTAGTTAGAGTGAGCAGGAAAAGGAGTAAGGTTTTCATAAGTCGACCGCAATGTCGGAGAGTGTTTCGTTAAGGGCACAAAGAAACTTCCGCGTTCTTTGCGAAGTTCTTATGCGCCCTTGCAGTTAGAATGCTTAGTTCAAATTTGGGCTCTGAAACCCTAAATTCTTCAGGCCTTTTTTTACCTCGGGGCAACTCATAAATAACTGCCAAGGCAGGCCCGACCGCTGGTTCTCGATCATGACGATGATAGGTCCCTGGTCAATAGCTAGGAATTGGTCCGAAAACCAGCGGTTGTTCAGATTAAAAGCGTCGACAAAGCCGTAGTCTTTCCAGACCTTATCCCCCAGTTTGTAATAAAAAAACCGTAAGGCTTGCATTGACTCTGTGGGCGTGTAGGGCATGGCCGATAAAGCGGCTGTGGGGGAGATGGTACCGTTGTCGTTATTCGGTTCGTGGGCCGAATAGCCATTCTGTTCGTCGCTGGCTGTTAGTCCCCAGCAGTTCTGGCTGTAGCCGCTGAACTGTTTGGGATTGGTTTTGCAGTAGGTGTAATTGATAAGGGTATGCGCCGTATTCTGCTGCCAGTAATCCGCATAGGCGTCCGTCAGGTTATGCGGACTGATGCCTAGGAACGAATACTGCGAAAAAAACAATGGGCCACCGTAAGCCGGACCAAGGGGAAGTTTGATGCCGTAATAGCTTGCACCGTTGGCTATTTTGCCGTTCTGTGCCCAGCTAACGTCATAAATGGTTTTGGCTATGGGAAACGTGTTCGATGAGGCCGCCAGCGCGTACGTAATCAGGGCTTCGTTCCAGCCCCGAATGGGAAAGTTCATAGCCCAGGCATAGTTGGGTGACCAGTGCCAGTACAGGTTCGTTTCGGTACCGTCTTTGGTGAACCATGTCCACTCGACGCCGTTCCATAAATCATTGATGCCCTTGCGAAGCGCAATTTCATTCGCATCGGTCATGCTGCTGAAATATTGCCGGGCGGTTAGTAAGCCCTGCATCAGGTATGAGGTCTCGACCAGATCGGCGCCGTCGTCTTTTGGACTAAACGGGATTGTCGCACCCGTTGCGCCATTGAGCCAGTGCGGAAAGGCTCCGTGGTAACGGGTGGCGTTGGTGGTAAGGAAATTGGTAATTTTCAGCAGGCGGTTCAGTCCATCCTGCCGACTGATAAACTGACGGTTTACGGCCACTACGATAGCCATAATGCCGAACCCGGTACCGCCCGTTGTAACAACGTCGCCCGATGAATTACGCTCGCGGGACATACCGGATACCGGGTGGCCAAAATCATAAAAGTATTTGAATGTCTGTTTCTGCACCAGATCGAGCAGGGCATCGTCGCTGATGCGCGAAAATTTATCGGTACTGTCAAGGGCGGTGGTCAGGTTAATGCTTAGGGTAGTATTCAGGGCGGTATTGCGCTGTGACGCAAGCGTCGGCAACACCGTAACTTCATAGGCAGTCAGCGCGGTCAGTGGACTCTGGGGCGTCAGCGTAACGGTCGTGTCGTTAGTGCCGAAGGCGTAGGTCAGGGGTATGGACTGGGTGCTGGCTTTGGGCGTCAGTTTGATGTTGGTCGGCACCAGGCTTTCCTGTACGGGAGCCGAAAAGGTGATGGTGATGGTGGGTTTCGCTGTCAGATCGCGGGCTGTCAGGCTGGCCGACGGTTGTCCGTTTATCAGCACTGACTTATAATAAAACGACTCTGGTGGTTCAACGTCCTGCTTCGTCTTGCAGGACAGACCCGCCAATAGCAACAGTAGTGTAATAAAGGTTGGTGTTTTCATGAAAGTAGTTCATAACGAGATAAATAAGGGTCGTCTCACGTAGCTGAGACGACCCTTGATCAGCCGGTTGGGTCTTACCGGCTTTGTGCTTCAAGCCCATACAGGCCGCCGACTTCATTTTGCGTTAGAGCCTTATTATAAACCCGTAAGTTATCAATTGCACCCTGGAAGTTGCCCGACCAAGGTTGTGGTCCACCTATACCTGAATTAATCGTAGGAGTAACTGCTTGAGGGAATGCGCCGATAACTATACCTCCCGGAGGACTTTTGAAAGTGATATTACCCATTGCCGTCGTCTTATTTCCATTCGTCCAGATTTGCGTTAAAGCAGAAGTACCCCATGCAGAAGCAACCGGGACCGCTACTCCATTCCGGTAAAGTGAATAGGTAGAGGAACCACCATCGTAAGTCATTACTACATGAACCCAGGTACTTGCCTTCACTGAAGCAGGCAATAATCCTTCAGGGACAATACCTTGATATTCAGGTGCGCCGGTATTATTGAAACCAGCGTGAAGCCTCAATGTATCATTGCGGAACGGCTCAGCATCCAGATGAATCAGGTTCCAGGCAGTTCCAGCCTGATCGTATACGAAGAAGATTCCCTGTGCGCCCTGTCCGGCTGAATAAGAGGTTGTTGTGTTATTAACAGGTTGCGTAGATTCTGCGACCCAAACAGCTACCGAATAGCTTTTAAGCTGGCTAAAAGCACTGCCTGGATTGGAAAACAGGATATAACTCGCCCCCTTACCCTGATACGCCTGACCTTGTCCATTGACGCCGATTGTGAACCCTGCACCATTGTTGGTACCTGTCAGATTTTGCTTAGTCTCCGTGTAATTTCCCTCAAATGGCCAATACGCAATGAGATTGGCTGAAGCTACGTCATTTGAACTGTTGTAGCCACCAACGGCAGGCAGGGAAGCCGTATTGTTGTCACTTTTACTACATGAGGTTATGATTGTCGCGCCTGCCAGCAGAACTGCGCTTACCCATACACTGTGTTGTCTCGTTTTCATAAGTGATTGATTTTTGGGGTTGATTTAGTTTGGATTTGCACTGTGTTATTCGTTAAGATTAGTGTTTAGTACCCGTTGTTTTGATCCAGCTTACCACCACTTAGCTGTATCTGCAGGCTCGGTACGGGCAGTAATTCGTTTTTGCCGGCCACAAAATTCTTCCCGGCGGCCTGCATCACCTGAGCCGCCCGACCTGTTCGAACGAGGTCGAAAAACCGGTCATGCTCCATCGCTAATTCTACCCGTCGTTCCTTCCAGATGGCCAGCCGTACGTCGGCCTCCGAAGCCGCAGTCGTGGCGGGTAAACCGGCGCGCATGCGGACCATGTTCAGGTAGGTGACAGACGCTGATGACTGACCCAGTTCGTTAGCGGCTTCGGCGTTCATGAGCAGCACCTCGGCGTAGCGGAGCAAATGCACGTTCTTCTGTTTCTGATCGCGGTTGCCCAGAAACGGCTCTATGTTCTTGTTCTCGCTGGCGTAGGCTTTATAATTGTAATAGAGGTTCTGTACCGAATCGGCGCTGGGAATCCGAAACCCATCGTATAGCACCGTACCAACGTGCTGCGGACTGGTATCGATGGTGATAATGGTTGATGCCCGGCGTTTGTCACCTGGTTCATAAGCACTAACTAAACTGGTCGAAGGCGTATCGAACCCAAACCCGAGGTCGGTCCAGCCGCCTTTGCCGCCTACACGCGGTCCCTGCCAGGTGGAATACTGACCAACGGCGAGGTCACCATTGTTGAAGGTCCCGCTCTGGGTTTCAAAAATGGACTCGACGCTGTTGTCGCCCACTTTCCGCCAGATTGTTGTGTAGTCAGGCACCAGCGCGTACTGTCCCGATGTGATAACCGCCTGTGTCAATGCCTGCACCTGCTGCCAGTTTTTGCGGTACAAATACGTCTTGGCCAGGAGTGATTGGGCGGCTCCCCGGTTGGCATGACCCACTGCCGCCTGCGCCCGGAGGGGCAGGTTGGCGATGGCGAACTGCAAATCCTGCGTGATAACATTGTAGATCGTATCGACCGGGGCCCGCGTCTGAAAAGCCGGGTCGGTATTGGCATCCTGCGCGTCCTTTGGTACCCGAACTACTTTAGGCACCTTGCCGAAGAAACGGACGAGGTTGAAATAGTAATAGCCCCGGACAAACCGGACTTCGCCGATAAGCTGATTTTTGGTGGATGCATCCAGCGATGCGGTTGATAGGGCGGCCAGTGCCTGATTGGTCCGGGCGATACCGCTATAATAGCCATTCCACAGAGCCGCCACAAAGTTGTTGGTGGGGGTTACGGTAAAATCATCGATGGCACCGATGTTGGGCTGATCGGTAGGGCTGCTGCCCTTGTCGGCATCGTCGGAAATGATGTTAGTGGCCGCAATAAAACTGATACCGTGAATATCGCCCCCGGCTCCGCCAAAGGCCTCGCTGTTATAGAGGCTATTGTAAACCCCCGTTACCAGATTAACGGCCAGATTAGGGTCAGTTGCCGTTGTGGCCTGACCCTGCACCGGTACGTCCAGAAAGCTTTTCTGGCAGGATACCGTCAGTAGGAGGGTGGTCAGACCGGTCAAAAAACGTGTATTGCGGTTCATAATAGTATCGTTGAGAATGGGTTAAAAACTTGCGTTCAGGCCCAGTGCGAACGTTTTGGTGGTTGGATACGCATTCAGTTCAATTCCCTGACTCGTTGGGTTACCGGGCAGTTCGGGTGTAAAGCCGCTGAATTTTTTCAGTGTCAGCACGTTCTGAGCGGTTACGAATACCCGCAGGTTGCTGATGGTCGCTTTCTGGAGTAAGGCTATTGGTAGTTTGTATCCCAACGTCACGTTGTTAATTCGGACAAACGAACCTGACTCTACAAAGTAGGTTGACGGGGGCAGGTTGCCGCTATTGGCACCCGGCTCGGTCTGCGAGTGATTCGAGGGCGTCCAGCGGTTATAAGCCAGTGAGCGCTCTACGTTGTCGAGTACGTTCTGTCGGAACGCCCGTTTGCCGTTATAGACCTGATTGCCCACGTTTCCGTAGAAGTCGACACTAAAATCAAAATTTCCGTAGGTCAGGCCCGTATTCAACCCGAAATAGGCTTTAGGCTGGTAAGAACCCGCAAACACCCGGTCGTTGTCGTCAATCTTACCATCCCCGTTGGTGTCCTGATACTTAAAGTCGCCGGGATTAGCCGAGGGCTGAATAACCTGTCCGGCCGCATTTTTATAGCTTCCTACTTCATCTGATGTCTGAAAAACGCCAAGCACCTGCAAAACAGAGAAACTACCGACGGGCTGTCCGTTATCGGTCCGGGTGGTGTACTGCTGATTAGCCCCAATGCCACCATCCAGAATAGGTTGCCCACCGTTCAGCCCCACTACCGTATTCTGGTTCAACGTAACGTTGCCACTTACGCGATAGGTAAGATTATTGGTGATTTTACCCCGCCAGTTGAGCGAAAACTCCAGGCCCTTGTTCTTGATTGAAGCCGCATTGGTAAGGACCACCCCGTCAGCATCGCCCGTTACGGAAGGTACTTTCACGTTGATGAGCAAATCGCGGGAGGTTTTGTTATAGTAGTTGAGTTCACCCGACAGCCGACCGTTCACCGCCGTAAATTCGATACCGAGGTCATATTCTTCCGTAGTTTCCCACTTCAGATTCGGGTCTTTGATCTGGGTGATGGCGCTACCGGGCGTGGCTACCCCACCCCCGAATGGATAAGCCAGGTTAGGCTGTACCGTCACCGTGTAGGAGTCCGACGGAATCCGGTCATTGCCGACCCGACCCCAGCTACCCCGTAGTTTCAGCAGGTCGAACAGGTGCTGATTGGCCATGAACGACTCATTTGAGATCAGCCAGCCCGCACCTACCGATGGGAAATAGCCCCAGCGGTTCCCCGATGGAAAGCGGGAGGAACCATCAGCCCGGATGGTGGCCGTGAGGAGGTATTTATCGTTGTAATTGTAGTTCAACCGGCCGAGGTAGGAGTTGCGGGTGTATTTGTCGCCGGTACCATCGTTGGTGGAGGTATTGGCGTTACCCGTGCCGATATACCACAGGTCGCGTACGGCGGGCACATCTTTCCGAAAAGCCGTAAAGCTGGTCAGCGTGTACTGTTCGGCGGTAGTTCCGGCTAAAACTGTCAGGGCGTGTTTACCAAACGTCCGGTTAAATGTAGCCAGGTTGTTCCAGGTCCAGTGAAACGTCCGGGTATTGCCGACGGACAGGTTGCTGTTCGGATTACGCTGATTGCCACCGGGGGCAATAAACGTCGAGGTATCATTGTTGAACTGGTAATTGTAGACCCGACTGTTTTGGTTAATCCAGTCCCCGCCAAATTCAGAACGGAGGGTGAGCCATTCAATTGGTTTAATATCCAGATAAGCCGACCCCAGCAACCGGTTATCTACGGCCAGGTTGTCGTTCTTCTCAATGTCCAGTAGAGAATTTCCCACGTTCTGATAAACGGATGTGTTGCCATATTTGCCGTTTACTTTACCAGGGATAATCGGTGAGGCTCGGTAGGCATTGTTGTAAGCCGTACCCAGGTTGGCAATCTGATTGCTGCCATTGGCATACGAGGCCGAGATGCCCGCTTTAACAACCTTATTGAAGGTGAAGTCGTTGTTGGCCCGAATAGAGAGCCGTTTGTAGACGTTGTCGATCACTACGCCCTGATCCGTAAAGTAGCCAGCACTCAGAAAATAAGTGGATTTATCCGTACCACCATTGATGGATACGCCGTGATTCTGCTGAAAACCGTTACGCAGTATCTGTTTGTACCAGTCGGTCGATGTAGTACCCGGAGTGATAATATTCCCACTGGCTGCACTAACGTAGTTGGCATATTCGGTGGCGTTAGCCATCTGCACTAAGTTAGTCGGTGCCCGGAAGCCCGCGTTTCCCGAATAGCTCACTGTCATCTTGCCTGCCGTGCCGCGCTTGGTCGTGATGATAACGACCCCATTGGCTCCCCGTGCGCCATAAATGGCCGTGGCCGAAGCATCTTTCAGTACATCGACATTGACAATATCAGCGGTATTAATGTTGGTAATGTCGTCAGTCAACACACCATCTACAACGAATAGGGCGGCTGTTCCCGCTAAGGCCGTTCCCGTGCCGCGTACCCGAATAACGGGCGCACTGCCGGGTTGCCCGCTACTGATAATCTGTACACCAGCGGCTTTACCCTGAAGGGCCTGTGTTGCCGTTAACACCGGTTGTTTCACCAGTTCATCGCCCTTAATCGTCACTGTGGCACCCGTTACATCGGATTTGCGCTGTGTACCATAGCCGACGACAACGACTTCATCCAGCGATTTACTATCATCCAGCAGGATCACATCGATAACCGAACGGCTACCAATGGTAATCTCTTGCCGAGTAAAACCTATGCTTGAAAAAACCAGTGTACCAGTTTCCTCCGCCTGAAGCGTGTACTGACCATTTGCATCAGTTACAGTACCCGTGTTACTGCCTTTCACCTGCACCGTTACGCCGGGTAGCCCGGCGTTGGCCCGGTCTGTTACTTTTCCCGATACTTTTATTGGGGGACGCCTGGCCTGAGTAGCCCCGGGAAGAAGGCTAAATATGAGCAGAAGCAGGAAGCCAGTTAAGTAATTACGAGTCGTTTGACGTAAAGTATGTCTCATAAACGTGTGAGTAAACGGATTAACAATTCTGTGCTGTATGGGCTGCTACCTTTGAGTAAGAGAGGGTAAGTAAAACCAATCTTGTAGAATTTTCCTTTATTTTTTTGCACAAAAGAAGGTAGGTTACCGTTTATTCCCTAACATTGAGATACATCATTACTACATCATACCCCTATTTTTAGGCTGATTTCAATGATTTTCGGTACATCAAGCTGTTTTTGGCAGCATTTCACAGCGATTTTCAAACTACACCGGAAGATTACCAGCATCAGGTGGTTTTTGTGTGGTCTGCTGTGGCTATATCTGGACTGCTCATGGAGTAGAGCGCAAACCCCTTATAGTTTCTGTCGGCCGGAGGTGATTCGGTATACGCGTCAGATGTATGGGGCCAATAACCAGAACTGGAGCGTCGTTCAGCATGGCCAGACCCGGCTGATGTACATAGCGAATTCAAAAGGGTTGCTTGAATTTGATGGCAGCCGCTGGAAAACGTATGAATTACCCCAGAAGCAGTTGGTGCGGTCTGTTGCTGTGGCTGCGAATGGTGACGTTTTTACAGGAGCACTGGGCGAATTTGGCTATTGGCGACCTAACAGTGCCGGTGTACTGACCTACCACTCCTTACGGGCACTCATTAAAGATCCAGCGTTTTTAACCGAGGAAATCTGGAACATTCAGGTTACCAGCCAGGGTGTACTATTCCAGTCGTTTGCATACCTGTATCGTTATTGGCAGGGCCAGGTGCAGCAGTTGCAGCCACCGGGTAATATCCTTTTCGTCCATCAGGTTCGCGACCGATTATTGCTGGGGGTTTTGGATAAAGGGCTGTATGAGGTGCGGGGTGATCAATTTTTGCTGGTGAAGGGAAGCGAGTTTTTAGGTCGGGAAACCGTGAACACCTTATTACCCATTGACCGGACCGGACTGCTTATTGGTACCGAACAGGCTATATATCTGTACGACGGTATTCACTTTCGCTTATTTAATGCCGTCCTCAACCGATTTATTCAGCAGAATCGGCTCAACCGGGGGCTACGGCTCCGGTCGGGACTGTACGCGTTTGGTACGCTGCGAAATGGTGTGGTCATTACCCACGCCAATGGCCGGATTGTATACCACATCAGCCCCAAAAATGGGCTGCAAAACAGTACCGTTCTCTCGCTCTGTGAAGATGCTGATCGGAATCTCTGGGTGGGACTGGATAAAGGCATTGACCTGATTAACCTCAATTCGCCCATTCGTTACTTCGTCGATGCTGAGGGTGAACTGGGGACGCTGTACGACATGGCCCGGTTCGGTAACAGCCTATATGTGGGTACCAACCAAGGGGTGTATGCTAAATTGTTAGATCAGCCTGACTCCCCTTTTCTATTGGTGCCCGGCACGCAGGGGCAGGTTTGGGACCTTACGGTGGTCGACAATCAGTTACTATGCGGCCATAATCGTGGAACATTTGAGATTGTGGGCATGCAGGCCCGGCTGGTCTGTGGTGTCACGGGTGGGTGGGTAATGCGTCGCCTGAATCGTCACCCTGACTATCTGGTTCAGGGGACCTACACCCAACTGTGCCTTTATCGAAAAAATAAGGCGGGGCGCTGGGTATTTGTTGATACAATTAAGAATTTTTCCGGGCCTGTCCGACAGTTAGAAGAAGACGAAACGGGTGCCATCTGGATCAATAAAGCCAGTAATCAGGGAGTACAGCGGCTGGTATTGTCACCTGACCTGCGGAGCGTAGTCGTAGCCAAAGCGTATAACGAGCGTCAGTTTAAGGAGTCAGGAACAAGTTTGTGCCGCCTTCAGCAGCAGATTGTGGTGACGTCAGTCAGAGGGTCACAAGTGTACGTCCCGACTGCTGACCGTTTCGTCCCCGTTCCGGCCCGGTTTGCCTGGTTGGATAAAGATGCCCGGAAACAGTTTCCCCTCTCTGATTCGAGCGCCATTGCCCTGCGGCAGGATGGGACCGTAAGCTGGGAACGACCGGCACACAACCCAAAAGAAATACCAGTCAGAACGGACCAGTGGGTAGAGAACTTTGAAAATGTACTGCCGCTGGATACGGCTTATCTGGCGTTGTGCCGCGAAAATGGCTTTGAATTGATTCCCCGGAGGGCACTGTCTCAGTTTGTCGCTGGGACGGTGGTTCCGCCTGTTATTCGCCGGGTAGCCAGTATTGGCGGGGCTGCCTTCAGCCAGGTTTTCTACGGAATGAAACCGCTGCCAGACTTGCCTTTTTCGCACCGGCAGCATACAGTAGCTATCGACTTTAGTACACCTGTCTATACCCGGCCGGTACGTTATAGCTACTGGCTCGAAAACAGTATGCCAGCTTGGTCAGCTTATGAAGCTATTCACCAAAAGGAGTTTAGCAGTCTTCCGCCTGGTCAGTATATTTTCCACCTGAAATCAAACCTTCACCCAGTTGAGAGCACACTGACTATCGACATCCTGCCCCCCTGGTACTGGGCTGTCTGGAGCAAAGTCGTTTATTTGGTGCTACTGGCTGGGTTAATACGCTTGCTCTACCGAATGCACTTACGGCGGGTAGCCAGTCAGCAGAACCAGGTGCGGGAGAAGCTAGAGGAACAACTCCGGTTTCAGGAAGAGCATAGCCAACGGGAAATTGTGATGTTACAGAAAGAACAACTGGAGCGGGGGCTGATTCAAAAATCAGAAGAATTAGCCAACTCGACGATGCTGCTTATCCGCAAGAATGAACTGCTGATTCAGCTAAAGTCGGAGCTTAACCGGATGAAAGACCAGTCGGGCTACCGGTCGGCTACGGAGGGGTTTCAGCGGATTGGTTCGCTGATTGACACGAACATCTCGACTGAACAGGATTGGAAGCTGTTCGAGGCTAATTTCAATAAGGTACACGAGCAGTTTCTGAAACACTTAGTCGACAAATACCCCGACCTAAGTCAGGGCGACTTAAAACTGGCCGCGTACCTGCGCATGAATCTGTCTACCAAAGAGATTGCTCAATTGCTCAATATAACGCACCGAAGCGTTGAACTGAAACGCTACCGACTTCGGCGGAAGCTTGACCTGGATGCCGATGCGAACCTGAGTGAGTTTATGATTAAATACTAACGAGCCGTTAGTCGCATGTTTTGCTTGAAAACGAGTAACAGCTTAACCGGTAATATAATGCCTACTTTATTGGATGGCTTCTTGTGTACAATGCTGATTGAACTGAATCGTAAACTTATTAAACCGAATCGAGAAACCGACTATAAACCGTTTTGAAACGGTTTATAGTCGCTAAAGAAGTTGTTTAGGAGTAGAGAACACCTAAAAAGGGCCGCTATCGCTCCCTTATATACAAATTCGTCTCGATAACAGGGCATTGGCTAAACTACGCTATACCGTATCATCGAGGCTGTCCGAATACCATTGCGTAGTGAGCAGATTACTATGTCCTAAGTCTTCCGAGATTTGCTCAACGGATACGCCACTACGTTTCACAGTAAGCTCAGTCAGGCAGTGACTCAGCATTCGATCATCTCCATAATTTTTTCGCACGAACGTACCGCCAGCGCTACACTCGTCAGGGTTGGGTTTGAGGTGGTGGCCATCGGTATCACCCCGTTTCCGCCAAGGAACAGGTTCCCGAAGCCCCACACTTTCGAGTACGTATCACAAACCGACGTACCATCGTTAGCTTCACCCATACGGGTTGTTCCTTCGTAGTGCAGCGATGAACCAGCGGGCATCAGCGTCTGTTGACCGTCCTTGATTTCCTTACCAAACAGGCCTGCCACTTTTTTCTGGAATGCCCTGGCCTTAGCGATAGATGCGTGGTCTTTTTCTGAAAACATGTACCTGAATGTCATCCTGGGCATACCAAGATAGTCTCTTTCCGATTCGGAGAAAACGATCTGGTCATCGTAGCTCAGCTCTTTCACGCAGCCCCAGCCCAGACCGATAATGTGTTTGCCCGGATCATCGACCGTGGTTTTCATGGGCGACAAATCCATGTGCATGATCTGGCCATGAAAGGGATGGTTGGGTGCATCGAAAGGTAACCAGAAGACACCCACCAGCGGATCGCCCCCCTTCTTCCCGGCAGCCGCCAGTGCTTCCGCAGCAGGGGCAGCAGGAACGACTTCGACGAAGGTGAAGATAAACGGATGCTCGTTGAGGTAATGACCCAGGGCCCTAGGTCGAATTCCCGATGCCCACAGCAGTTGTGGCGTACGGAGCGCATCGGCGGCTACAATAACGATGGTAGCCTCAATCTCTTCCTGCTGCTGCGTTGGCAGATGTTCGATCAGTACCTTCGTTACTTTCCCATCCTTATAAATCAGTCGGCGGGCGATGGTTTCGCTTCTTAGTTCGAAGCTGGGGTTGTTCAGTGTGTCACTCAGTACGACGTCAGAGGCTGTCCAGTACAGGTTTCCAGCTTCGTCGCGCTGGCAGGCTAAAGGCATAGGCTGCGCCTGTCGCCGGGGTGAATGACTGGTGCCTAAGGCTTCGTTGAGGGTTTTCAGAATAGTTTCGCCCTCGGTATTCATCGGAAAGACGTCCTGCGATACGTGGAGTAGCTGCTCGGCTTTGTCCAGTGCTTCGTCCATCTCCTTCGCCGGAATAAACGGAATACGCTCTTCATTGCCGGGTCGCGGGCAGGCGCAGGTCCAGTGAACGCCCATGCCGCCGATATTGCTCGATATGGAAGCCGCCGGCATCTCGTTCGCTTGTAGTTCAGCCTCCGATTCCGTCACCAGATGGGTACTGGCGCGGGCTAAAAACTTGGGGTCCCGTTCGCCCCGCTGCGCAGCTGCGGCCCGTTCGGCCACCGAAATCAGGGGGTACGGTTCCCGGTGAGGTCCCTGCGATAAAACCTGGGCTTTTTCAAGGGCCCGGGGATCGGTGATGTTCTTGGTGTGCTGCCCGATTCTATCCGAAATCTTTGGTCCCAGATCAATCATCAGCATCCGGGCATCCGGTTTTTTTTCGGAAAGGATACGGGCATAGGTTGCTCCGACGTCGGCAGGCCGTCTTCCATCAGTGATACGTAGTAATAGCCATTGCCACCCGCCACGGAAAACTGCTTGGCGTTTACGCCCCGTGAAAAAACGGTGTTGTTGATTTCACCCACCGAGGAGTTTACGTAAACGCCGGGCGTGTAACTCAATAAATCAGCCGCACTGTTGGGGGCCAGCCGGGCAATGGCTTTGCTGTTCAGGGTACTGATCGCAATCGACGACTCCAGAGCCGTTCGCTGATCAAACACCCCCGTCACAACCACCTCATCCAGACTGGCGGCCGATTCTGCCATCGTTACATTGATGATTGTTTTGCCGTGGATAGCTAGCTGCTGCGTCTGGTAACCAATGAACGAAAACACCAGCATACCGTCCGGCGGAGCGTCGAGGCTGTATGCACCGTTCTGATCCGTATTTGTTCCTTTGGCTGTTCCTTTAAGCACCACCGTAACACCGGGCATTACCTCACCGACAGCCCTTTTCACAATGCCGGAAATTTGAGTGCTTTGCGCTAACAGATACGTCGTATTCAGCAGCAGCAACGCCACCGGAATAATGATGCGCCTTAGCATAGTTGCCGTATTTTTTTTCATAGTAAGCGGTTTTGTTAGGGTCTGGCTTGTAGCATTAATTCAAGAATTAATACCGTACGAAGAAGACGTCACAAAACTACTGCCCTGAAAAAAAGAGAGTTAGGCAAATTCAACACTTACTATGCAAAAATCAAACAAGAGGATTTTTAGGAGGGAATTTTGACTTTTACTAACCTTTCACGCCTGGTCGGAAGCCATTTACTCTTTTCGGAACTCTCCTGGGGTAGCACCGGTGTGGTGTTTGAAGAAACGGCTGAAATCGCTATGGTCCTGTTTACCGATTTTGTAAGCAATCTCGCTGATGCTCAAGGGGGTTTGTTTGAGCAGCGTTTTGGCTTCAAGCAAAATCATTTCGTTAAGAATATCGTGGGCCGTTTTTCCCGTTGTCGTTTGCAGGCAGCGGTTCAGGTAGGTCTGCGAAACCGACAGATGGGCCGCATACTCCGCTACGGTATGGATGTCGTAGATATGCTGCATCAGCGCATTTTTGTATTGCTGGGTGAGCAGCGAAGCCGCATCTTTGGTTTTGGCTTCTAAATTCACAAATCGGTTCAATTCAAAAAACAGGGTGAGCAAATAGGTAGCAAAAAGTTTAAACTCGTTCGGATTGTCGCGTTGGTATTCGGCTTCCAGACGTTCCACCAGGTACACAATGCGTAGTTTAGCCTCCTCCGGTACGCGGATATAGGGATTGCCGATATACTGTAGAAATGGGAACTCGCTCAGCACATCATTTTGCAGGTAGCATTTCTTGAAAATGTCGGTGTCGAAGTGGCAGAAGAAACCCCGAATATCGTCGCTCATGCTCTCAGCCGTTCGGATTTGATAGGCCGGCACGAAGAAGAAACTGTTGGCTGTAATCTTATGCCAGTCAATGCCTTTTGCCCGGACGGTGCTGCCCTGCGTAATAAACATAAACTCCGTAACCGTTTTGCGGTAGGGAAACTGCTTCCCCTGCACGTGCGGTCGGAAGTCTTCAATCCGGTTAATGTGGAACGACTGGTAATAGGGCCGCATCTTTCCCTTCGGGAAGGATGCGTTGATGTCTTCCAGTTGGAGGAGTAGAAAATCCTGCCGCTCTACACTTCTGCCCTTGTTCATGGATTAATTAGCGTGTTTTCAGCGGACATATTTTAAGACAACAGGCCCAGGCAAACCCGGCTCCTGGCGTGTGTTGGGCCTCCCATATAGGAGTGTTGTTGTAAGCACACTTTCTCCTCAAAAGGCCGCGCCGGTAAAATCCTGGTACGGCTTTATCTAAACCGGCTTCGCCCCTGAGGTTTGTAGGGTGGTAAGATTCTTAGATTAAGTAGCTTGCCATCAGTCAACCGGAACGGGGCAATCTAACGGGTTGCCAGGGAGAAAGACGGCACCGGCCGCCCGGCTATGTTCCGAACGGTCCGCCGTCGCGGTCACAACCTCACTCGGTTAAACTTGCAATGGCGCCAATTAAAAATCGGCTTCACAGCCCATTACAAGGCGGTCGGCCGGTTGAGCAAAGGCCAGTTAGTTGGCTGACAACCAAAACTAACCGCTTTTATGGACATTCACCACTACATCGGCATTGCCCTTAGTAAAGCAACACTGGATTGGGCCGTCCTGGATTGCCGGACGCTTGTTTTTCAAATGACTACTGCCAACACCGGTGTCGGTATCAAAAACTGCTTTGCCGCAGTTGGAACACTCGTTTTCTGGAATCCCGGACAAGCCGTGTTTTGCCCGGAACACACAGGTTGGCTGAAAAAGAGTACTTTCGATCTGTTCGCGCTGTTGTTCGGACAGCGTTGGTTTGGCCACCGTTGACTCGAAAAGGGAACGCAGCCCATCGAGGGCTTGCTGCTGCTTCCATCGGGACGCCGGATCGTTCGCTGTTAGACATGTTGTAGCTGAACGCTTAAAGGTCAAGTTATACTACCTGGCCAGTTTTTGGAGCGTTATGGTAAGGACTGATCACCTTTGCCGCTACGGACGCCTTACACAATTCAGCCGCTGGTAGTCCCGCTTGAGGCTACCGGTTTGCCAGTTCATGCGCTCGGTTCTTCATCCGCGCGGCATCAGCTGCCACTTTTGCATCACCGGACGGGCAGTTACGGCAACCAGCCTGCTTTATTGGCGGGGACTGCTGCACTGACCGGTTCGCCAACTACTCTTTTTCAATCAACCTCTTTAACTAACCAAACACATGGTAGCCGAATCCGTAGTATCTACCCAATCAACCAATCTCCGCGCTTATCCAGGCGGTTTTATCAACGTACTCGTCTCGCCCGAACAAACCGAGGGAAGCCTGGCGGTTTTTGAGATGACAACCGGCCCGGGTGCCGAACCACCCCGCCACGTGCATACCCGTGAGGACGAAGTCTTTCACGTGGTCGAAGGTGAAGTTCGCTTCCAGATTGGCGATGAAGTCCTTGTTGCCGGACCAGGTCAGACAGTCTTCGCTCCCCGAAACATACCCCATCAGTTCAACATCCTCGGTGAGCGGGCCAAAGTACTGACCATGCTGACACCGGGCGATTTCATCAACTACTTCCTGGACTGGAGTACTCCTGTCAACGAAGAACCAGTTACTATAGAAATTCCGCAGGGACCGCCACCGGCTGATATACTGGCTACGTGGGTGAAGTTGCTGGATGAGCGGTATGGCGTTCACTTCGTGTAGGCAGTAGTTCTTGGTAACGTATACGCTGGACCGTTCGCTCGTCAGGTGAACGGTCCGGGGTATTTCTGTTTAGGGTTATCCCCTTGATTGATGCGCGGTTTCACAGCGATCAGCTAAGGCTTCATCTTCTAAAGGGGCCAGCACAGGGTTCGTTCAAATCAGTCCGGCTTCTGCGCAATTGATGCAGCCCATTGGCCAGTCGACGCTGCTAATCCTTGAAACCCGGCTGCCTGATCGAACACCTTTGTGGCACAGAAACAACCAAACGCCATGAAAACCCAATATTCTTTTCGTGCCTTAGCCGGTACCACTCTGATCCTGCTGAGCAGCATTTTGGCCCTGACCGCCTGCGATAAGAAAGCGGTTGACCCGAATACGCCTGCAACAACGGACCCCGGTTCCGGTACGCCAACCGGACAGGCGGGCTACCTGACCGGCAAGGTAACCGACCCGCAGGGCAAACCACTTCCCCGCGCTACCGTCTTTGTTGATCACACCGTTTTTTCGGGCGATGGCCCCGAAGTAAAAACAGCGGCCGACGGCACCTACAAGGTACAGATGACCGACATTGCCGGGGAGTGGATTGCCAAGAGCTACCTGCTCAAACAGTACAACGACCGCATTTACAAGCTCTGGCTCGATCCCGAAAACGACGCGCCCTTCACGGGTAACGAAAAACCGGTTCGCAATTTTCAGTGGAAGCTGACCGGACATATGCCCGATCTGAGCGTAGACCTCTACTACGGTGGCAGCGTGGAACTGTATCGCGATCTGAACGCGGACGGACTGTGGGATGACGAAAACGTCCAGCTTACCCTGACGCCGGTTGGCCCACTCATCGACGGCTCGGCGGGCAAGGTGCTGACCATTCGGGCAAAAAAAGGCAGTTACGGCATCATCAAAGACGCGCCTATGGGCCGCTACAAAATTACGGCGGTCTATAAACCCACGGCGAACAACTGCTGGTCTGCAACGCCTGGGCTGGGGAAAACGTCGATTACCAACCCGCCGTCACCCTGGATTTTGTCGGCAACGAGTCGGCCACGCGCTTTAATCAGATGGGTATAGGCTTCACCAACAGACACTAAATCAATCAGCCCCTTTTTCGATCATGAAACGTCTCAACTACCTTCCGCTTCTGCTGCTTGGCGGCCTGCTGGCCTGCCAGAAACCAACCGATGCCGTTAGCCCCGGCGGTTCGCCCACGCCGGGCGACAGCCTGACCGCCACCCCTACGCCCGTTGGGCAGCCAATTGGGGCACTCACCACCAAAACCATCGGTCCGGCGGGTGGTACCCTGACGACGGCCGACGGCCGGATTTCGCTTGTCTTTCCGGCCGGAGCGGTGAAGCAGGAAACGGCCATTACGGTGCAGCCCGGCGAAAATAAAGCCCCCAATGGGGTTGGCGAAGCCTTTACCATCAGTCCGAATATCGCCTTTGAAAAGGGGGTTACACTCATTTATTATTATCGGGACGACGAGATGGATGGTGCCGCCGTGGACGCTTTGGGGATCGCCCGTCAGGACGGGCGGCAGGCCTGGCAATTAAACCATGTGGCTAAAGTTGATAAGGTTAAAAAGACCGTAACGACAAAAGTTGGGAAAGGAAACTGGTGGGCGCTGGTAACGGAGTACCTGTTAACACCAGAGAAAGACTCCGTACTGGTCGGCGACTCCCGTGAAATGAAACTCATGCGCTACCCGAATGGCGGGCATTTCCCGGACTGGACTTCGGGTGATTCTGAAGCGGACCTTGTTGCTCCGTTGGTCAACCCGGTGGTTGCCAACAGTGACGTCGCTAAACTGTACATCAACAACGTCGATTGGACAACGTCAACGCCCAAAGACCAGAGTTGGGGCGGGGTAGGATATAACCCCCAGACATCGCAGATTCTCTACGTAGCACCCGGCCGAAAGCCGAAGAATAACCATGTTATGGTTACCGTTGAGATCAAAAATCCCGGGTCGAACGCTAAATTTTTGCTATCCAGTGAACTTATAATTCTGGGTGAAAACAGCCTGATCATTAACGGCCATTCGTTCGATAATGTAACCGCGAACGGGAGCCTGTTGAATGGTCATCTCATCGCAACGGCGGCAGGGGCTGATTCGACGGGTAAAACTGGCCAGATTTCGCTGTTCCTGAACAGCCTTTCGGTTGGCGCACACCCGTTTACAGACGGTATTGACGATTCGGAAACCACCTCAATCAGTGTTCTGGATGCGGCCGGCAAAGGCGACAACGTCGGTGGGTCGTCTTCTTACTCGACCTGCTTAGTTGCTAAAACCGAATCGGGAGCCATTCAGGTCGTGAAGGCTGAACGGGCGAATGGAACGGTAAAGCTAATCATACAAATCAGCGGCCGGGTCGTGACAAAACATAGCTACAAGGCAGAGACCTGCACCGTTACCGAACATAAAACCATGCCGGTCAGTGCAAGGCTAACGATACTGGCCCGGGAGTAGGCGCATCCGGTCGAACCTGGATGTGGGTTGACCACTGCGTCCTGAGCGACTGGCCGCTTTCGTCAACCCTTGGATTCGGCCGGAGCAATCACGCCGGGAGACGGCGCAATCAGGGGCAGCCGGATGGTAAACTGATCGTTATCCGCGCGAACCTCCGGGGCGGGTTGATGCAGGTTGAGGTACTGAGCCGCAATCGTCGATAAGCCGACGCCATTCGATAAAACACGCACCTGTTTGCGTTGCAGATTGTTGCGGACAGTCAGGTAGCCACCCGGGTCGACGAAAATTTCGACCGTCAGGGGGCGCTTCGGTGAAGTAACGTTGTGCTTAACGGCGTTTTCGACCAGCAGTTGCAACGTCAGCGGTGGCAGCAACAGATGTTGATGCTGGCTGCTTATCGAAACGTGCAGGTTCAGGCCGGTGCCGTAACGGGTCTGGAGCAGGTGGTAGTACGATTCAATAAAGGCAAGTTCATTCGCCAGTGTTGTCAGGGATTGATCCCGATCCTGCTCCGGCGCATGGTTGGCCCGCAGCAGATACCGGTAAACAACGCTTAGTTCGTTGACAAACTGCCCGGCCCGCTCCGGGTCATCGTCAATCAGCGCCGACAGGGAATTGAGGCTGTTGAACAGAAAATGCGGATTTACCTGAGCCTGTAGCGCGCGCAGTTGCACCCGGGCTTTTTCCTGTTCGAGCCGCTGCTGAATCAGCTCGGCCGCTAAACGTTCCTGCACCAACTGCTCCTCGGTGCGGGTCAGGGCCACGGCCCGCGCTACGGCCGTTTTCCGCTGCCAGAAGACCAGACAGAGCGAAAAGCAAAGCAGCTTGACGATGAATCCGCCGATGATGATTTGCTGAATCACGTGCATCGTCGCTTCGGACGGAGCGACAGGCCCGTTCATGAACAGACGCGTGAAGAAGTAATATACGCTCTGGGCTTCGTTGAGCATCAGCAGCAAACTGCCAACCGCAAAGAACCACCCGACGGCATTTCCGCGCCGGACCGCAATGCCCATGCCCACGGCGCAACAGGCGGTTAACGTGCTCCAGTAAACGAGCGACGCATACGGGTAGATCGGTGTCGGCAGCCAGTGGTCAGGCATAATTAGCAGCAAACCAACCTCAGCCAGGGCATAGGCCAGTATGCCCAGTTGAACCGGACGAGCCCATTGACTGAATGGGTAGCGGGCGTGCTCATTGCCGAACAGGCGACGAACCAGCTCTACGTAGCTGATTAAGATCAGGCCATCCCCGCCTGTGTGCACGGCCAGAAAACAAGGCTCGGTAAAGGGCAGGTCCTGGGCCAGCGCGAGCAAAAGCCAGACAAACGGATGGAAGGTGAACAGACCATGTATCCAGTCGCGCGAGAAGCTCCATTGAACGGCGTTCAGGAGGAAAATTGCACTAACCGCCCCCAGATAATAAGCATGAATCATGGTGAACCAGAAGGGAAATGCCCTACGGAACGAAGATACAGCAGACCCAACGAATATGCACACTGGCCCCGCCGATAGGCCTACTATGAACGAACCGCCGAAACCAGGATGTGCGCAGTTCAACCCGATTTCGGGCAGGCTCATTCGTCCAATCCGGCAACTCATGCAGAAGAGCATCGCTTACGGATACCGCATCGGTCACCTTTGTCCCATTCACAAACAATCACACACGCATGAACACAACCCGCTTGCTTCTGCTCACTCTTTTCGTGGCTGGCCCCTCCGCAATCACGCTGGCCCAACCCAAAACGCTTACGACCACAAACCCCCAAACGATGGTGTCAGTCGCCCGGACGCAGCAGTCGCCCGATTCCTTACAGGTATATGTGGGAACCTATGAGACAGCCCCCGCGCAGCGACTGACGATTAGCCTGGCCGGGGAGAAACTGTACATTTTACCGCCGGGCGAAGACACAAAGACCGAACTGAAACAAATCAGCGAAACGGAATTTGACGTAGTTGGCGAAACCGCTCACCTGCTTTTCAAGAAAGACGCTGCCGGTCAGGTGGTGCAGGTCGAACTCCGGTTTGGCAATGGCGCATCGGCGACGGCCAGGAAGTTATAATCGGCCCCGAGCGACGGTACTGTTGAACTGTCCTCACCCAACACAAATCAGTTCCAGTGTCCGGCCGTCGCCGGATACCCTCAATATTGACCAGACCATACAGATAAATCGTCCTCTTATGAAACCGCTAACACAAGTACTGCTGGCAGCCAGCCTGATTAGCCTGGTAGCCTGCTCCAAACCAACCGGCGAGTCAATCACGCCTGATTCGACGGCACCCCAGGCCGGTTATGTATCCGGCAGAGTGGTTGATGCCCAAAACCGGCCCATTAAAGGGGCTGAGATCACAATCAACAATACCGGTGGGGTCGTCAATAACCTGATTGGGTATTCCGACGCCAACGGAAACTACAAAATCAAGCTCAGTACGGGCGGAGGACCGCTGATTGGATCGTACTACGTGCGGGGCCATGTTACCCTCAACTACCTGAACTACCCCTTTAAGCTGGCGTTGTTCGTTGAAGATGACAGCGCGTTTTCGCCGGAAGACGGCGCGGTAAAAAACCTCAAACTGATGATTGCCGGCCCACGGTCGAATTTCGGCGACAGTGGCTGGTATGGCGGCACGATTGAAGTGGATAATCATACCCGTAATGCCCACTTTCCCAATATTGAAGTAACGCTGACGCCGGTGGGCCCGCTGGTGGATGGCAGCACGGGCGAAACGCAGGTAGCCCGGCCCGATTGGCTGTATTCCTACAACGTACCCGTTGGTCAGTATAAAATCACGGCGCGCGACGTGGCGACCAATCAGCCGCTGGCGGTTAAGAACTACTTCTACGACAAAGCGTACCAGGCATCGACAATAGGCGTTTTCGAGCCCGTTCTCACGAACTCCGACCGGTATCAATTAGTGATCGATGTGGCTGATTTGTGATTGTCCAGGTCCTGATTCTGCTTAGCTAATGACATACTCTGTTGACAGTCAGCAATTTGATGGGTTATTGCTGACTGTCAACAGAGTATTTCGTTTCGTCTTTCGAGTGTATAGGTCGGTAAAGACTACGGTTCGAGTAAGGGAATCAGGACGGTGAAGTAACGCTGATCTTCCTCGATACCAATTTCTGCCTGCTCCATCATCTTGTATCGGGTAGCAATGCTATTTAAGCCGACACCATTACTGAGCACGCGCGCGGTTTTACGCTGTAGATTATTACGAACCCGCAACTGTCCGGCCGGGGTCGTATCAATCTCGACCAGCAGCGGGCGTTTGGGCTGCACTATATTGTGCTTTACGGCATTTTCGACCAGCAGTTGAAGGGTCAAGGGCGGTAGCAAATAAGTGCGGTAGGCAGGCTCTACCTGAACACACATAGAAAAACCGGTTCCGTAGCGCGTTTGGAGAAGATGCCCATACGACTCAATGAAGACCAGCTCTGATTCGACCGTTGTTAAATTCCGTTCCGGTCCCGCACCAGCGGGGATGCGGCCGTCCAACCGGTCGCCACGGTTGGATTGGAGCAGGTAGCGATACACTTTCGAGAGTTCATCGACGTACGTTCCGGCCCGGGCGGGCGACTCGTCAATCAGAGTAGACAGCGCATTCAGCGCATTAAACAAAAAATGAGGATTTACCTCGCTTTTCAGCGCATCAAAACGCGCTTGCCATTCGGCTTTCAATAAACGCTCTTTTTCCCGGTAGAGCTGTTGCCACTCCCGAAACAGGTAGAGGCCTTCGTATACACCCAGATAGACGCAGTGGTGAAATAACTGAATGCCAGCCGTAAGTATGTACTGGCGAAAGGATGTGCTGCCTGCGGAATCGAGTTCAAACCAGCCGAAGCCTGTATTTCCGGCTGGCTCCAGTCCAAGCCAGCCCAGTGGTTCCGTTCGGAGAATAGTACCATTGGCGACCAGTACCGGTAACAATAATCCATAAATGATGAACCGAAGACGGGTGTGATCAATACCCGGGTAACGTCGTTGCAGACTCAGCAGGACCCAGCGCCCAATATGCCAGTTTACATAACCAGCAAGTATGCCGACCAGATCGTAGCGGTATAAGTCAGCGTAATTAAAATCGGTTAGGGTATTTAAGCGAAAAAAGAGCGTCCCACAAATAAACAGCAGGAACGGCCCGAACAGGTGTAATCTGGTGTCGATGGAAGATTTCAATGCTGTTCGATAGATGATGCATGTTGTAAAAGCAAATTAACACACGGGCCGACGCTATCCAAGTATACGGGTTCGGCGGGGTCAATTCGGTCAGGGTTTATACCAATCCACCCAGCGCTTTTCTCATTTCGGGAATCTCCTTCTGTCTTCCTGGTCATGGCCCGGTCAATTTTGGGTGTATCTGATAAAAACAAGCCTGGCATGAACACACTATGTACCCTTGGGAAATGGATCGGCGGCCTCTTTCTGGCCCTGATCGTCTTACTGCTGTTCGGCTATTTTGCCGTCTCCCACAACATCAATCAGCGCATTCAAAAGCGGTATTCGTTTACTGCCGAGACCCTGCCTATCCCCAACGACCAGACTACCCTGCTGCGGGGTCAACACTTAGCCACGATTAAAGGCTGCATGGATTGCCACGGCAGGAACCTGGCGGGGAAAGTATTTATGAATGACCCGGCCGTCGGCAGGCTGGTCGCCACGAACCTGACGCGCGGTAAGGGCGGCCGGCCCGCCGATTATAGCACCGCCGACTGGCTGATGGCCCTGCGCCACGGCGTTGACCGCACGGGTCGGCCGCTGCTGTTTATGCCCGCCCACGAAAGCACGGTGCTGGCCGAACCCGACCTCCAGGCCCTGATTGCGTACTGTCGGCAGGTGCCTCCCGTCGATAACGAACTGCCCGCTCACGACGTCGGGCCAGTGGCCAAGGTGATGACGTACGCAGGCAAAATGCCTTTGCTGCCGGTCGAACTGATCGACCATCAACAGCCAATGGTTGCCCGCGCCGACACAACGCTGGGTATCGGGCAGGGTAAGTACCTGTCCATCACGTGCAGCGGCTGCCACACGCCCAGCCTGAAGGGCGGTGACCCCGTAGCGCCCGGTTTTCCGCCCACTCCCGACCTGACCCGCACCGGCGCGACGGGCCGCTGGACCCTGACGCAGTTTGTTCATACGCTGCGTACCGGTAAAACGCCGACTGGCCACCAGATCAATAACGAGCACATGCCCTGGAAAATGACCGCACAATACAGCAATAAAGAGTTGGCTTCGCTGTACCAGTATTTTCGCTCCATCCGGTGATACGCGGTATGCGCCCGACGGGTTTCTATGCCCACGGAACAGGCGTACAGTCAGACGCGGGGTAAAACCCGTTCAGGCGTTGGTTCTGCCAGTTCATACCGATTTGACAGGGAATCAGCGACGCAACAACCCACTTTTGTCGAGTCAAGTGACACACAACTCTCTTTTAAACCAATCAACCAATGAAACGCACAATCAACTCCAAATTTCCACTCGGGGCGGCTCTGCTCGGCCTGTTGTTCTTTGCCACTTCCTGGACGATGGTTCCCAACAACGGACCATCCCTGCACCCCGAAAAGCGCATGATTTCCTTTGGGGGTACCCGCTGGCAGATGGTTAGTTTTAAACTCGCCCGGCCCGTTGATTACGATGGCGATGGGAAACCTGACTCCGACCTTATCCCATTTCTACAGCCCTGCGAGCTGGATAATACCCTTGCCTTTGAGTCGAGCGGGCAGTTGACAACCGATTCGGGTAAACTCCAGTGCAACGGACGTAGTCAGGCCACCAGAAAGGCGGGTACCTGGCTCTATGCCGACCAGACCAGAACTCTCCGGCTTGTGGAGGGTGACACCCGGCGCGTGCGTGAATGGGAGGTGATCGACTCCTCGGAAAGTGGTTTCACCGTGCGTGTTCGCTCGGGCGCCGAAAACCCCTCAATGGATGTTATTATAACCTGGAAACGCGCTTAACCCTGTGAAACGTCTGGTCAAACTCCGACCCGCCAAGTTCAGCCGCCCGCCCAGGCGCCGGCAAGCCTGGTGGGGACATGAGTAAGTCCCGTTCCTTAGCCCTGTAGCCTACTCCCTTAGCCATGCGTATTACCCGACTCGAACTCCCGACCAATAACCTGCCCGCTTTACAAGCGTTTTATGCCCGTAAACTGGGGCTGGCGCTGCTGACCAGCACAGACCGAAACGCTGCCTTTCAGGCGGGGTGGACGGAACTGGTACTCCGGCAAACGGACGAACCAACGGCCCCCGGCCATTTTGCTTTCAATGTGCCGCTCTATACCCTGGAACAGTACCAGCTTTGGTTCGACGTGCCTTACCTCGATACCGGTTTGTCGGGACAGCGAATTGCTCATTTTCCGAACTGGAAAGCCCTGGCCAGCTACTTCCGCGATCCCGACGGCAATATCGTGGAGTTCATCGAACGCCGGGATGCGGGCTATGCCGAGTCGGTCGGCGGCTACATCCAGGGAATCAGCGAAGTTGGCATCGCGACCGATAATGTTACGGCTACAACGGCCTGGCTGAAAGGGCAGTACGGACTGCCGCAGTTTGCCAAATGCAGCCCGCAGGCTGGTTTCAATGCCGTTGGTGACGACTACGGCCTGCTGATTCTGGCTCAAACGGGTCGGCCATGGCTGTTCTCGGAAGTACCGGCGGCAGTGGGTGGCTGGACGATCCAGTTCCGCGCAGAGGAGTCTTTCGGGGACGCTTCCGGGGCGGTTTTTACACCAACCGGAACGAGTGGTCTATGACCGTACCCAGTCAATTAGCTGGCGCGGGCAGCCTCTGTGTACCTGTCCGATTAGAGCGGGGCTGCCGGGTCGGAACAGTACGGGGTTCGTCATAGTCCCAAAAGTGGTAGTCATTGACCCATTTGTGATAGCCCGGCCCGGCTGCGTGCCCGACCTTTGACCTATCCAAACCGGATAACCAACTACAAACTTTCTAACACCTTATAGATCATGAAAACGCTCATTCAACCCCTGCTCGTTGCCCTTTCGTTCAGCTTAGTTACCGTCACTACCTCACTGGCTGCCACTCCGTCGACTGACCGGCCAACCCGCCCGGCGGTGACAGCCGCCTACAAGACCAGCATCTACACAACCGCCGGGGGTAAACTCAACATCGCTTTAGACAAAGAAACCGGCGGGGCCGTCGTGATCCGGCTGACTAACAGTGCGGGTAAAGAGTGCTTTGCCCAACGGATCGGCAAAGATCAACAGGCAGCCCGGCTGCGGCTCGACCTGAGTGGTTTGCCCGACGGTGCTTATCAGGTAGTGATCACCAACGGGGCCGAGACCACTACCCATGCCCTGACGCTGGCCACTCAGCAACCCGTCGAGAGCAGCCGCCTGGTTGCTGTCAACTAAATTCTCCGCCCTGAATAGTTTCCCACCTCATAACCAGTTCAGTCATGAGTACGTCCATAAAGCCTACTGTCAGTAATATTATCAGTCTGTGGTTTGGTGTCGATACGCCCCTGCGCCGACACCGGATCAAGCTTAACCCCGAACTTTGGGGTGCCTGCCAACGGACCAGTCTCACCTTCAGTCCGCCCTCTAAAGCCCGGCAGGCCGACCAGTACCGGAGTTCTGATAAAGCCGCTTTTGCGCGGGCCGTGCGCCAGGTGATCGAGCGGAGCCAGCCACCGGTTAACAAAAAATGCAGGGCATAGGGTAGTGCTGCGGCTGGAAACCGGACCCGTTGGCGATTTCAGCGTGGTGCCGACGGCGAACTGAACTGGTATGTTCCTGAGCCCACGTTGAAAACAGCATAGCCTTTCTCCCGGCGAACGAACTGAAGGCCTTTCTGCTGACTGACCGGTGTGCCGCTTTCCGTTACCGAAGCCGGATCATTGGCGGGAACATACACCGTCGCGGTTGTATTGACCGGTATCGTCACGGTTAGTTCGGTGTGGGAACCGTCGCGTTTCCAGTGGCTGCCAACCAGGCCATACGGTGATTCATAACTGGCGTCGACGGTCGTAATATCGCCCACTAATTTGGGATAAATGACCATTTCTTTACCCGCTACCGACGAAGCCGCTTCCTGAATACCAGCCAGTTCAGAGTAGAACCACTCCATCAGATGCCCCAGCATCAGGTGGTTATTGGACGCGTCGGGGTTGGCCTGCCACGATTCGGTCAGGGCGGTAGCGCCCTTAGCCAGCTGATAGCCGTAGCCGGGTACGTCGGTCCGGCTGTTCATGTCGAAAATCACCTCCGACGCACCCGCCTGCCCCAGTGCCAGCAGCAGGTAACGATACCCGACATCGCCTGCGGTCAGGCTGTTGTTGCGGGCTTTGATGTCTGCCACCAGGTTCGCCGATACGGCCGCCCGGTTCTGCGGTTCTACCAGGTTCATGTACAGGGCCATTGCATTGGCCGTCTGACTACCGGTACCGTACTGCGCCGTTTTTGGATCGTAATATCTGGCGTTAAAAGCCTGTTTTACCGTAGCCGCGAGTTGGTCGTATTGCTTCGCTTCGGCGGTTTGGCCAAGGAGCCGGGCGGTTTGGGCCATAATGGTCAGGTCGTAATAGTAGGTAGCCGTGGCGGTAATGCCTTTGGGGGTTAGCTGCGACACGCCGAGCGGTTTGGGGCCGAGGTCGTACCAGTCGCCGAGGCCGTGCGTGAGGATGTTGTCTTTGGCTTTGCTGCCGAGGTAGGCAACATACTTCTGCATCATCGGGTAGCTCTCCGTGAGCAGTTGCCGGTCGCCATACCAGTGGTAGAGGTGCCAGGGCAGAATGACGGCCGCGCTGCCCCACTCGGGCGAATCGCGGAAACCGCCCCGGAACCGGGGATATTCGGGTGCGATGCTGGGAATCAGGCCCTCCGGTGTCTGAGCCGTCTGCATATCGTGGACTGTTTTGGCGTAGAAACGGGCGATGTCGTAGTTGTAGCGCATCGAGCCGCCCATCAGGTGTGTCTGTTCAAGCCAGCCCAGTTTTTCGCGATGCGGGCAGTCCGTTAAAACGCTGGCCATGTTGCTTCTTATCCCCCAGTCGATGAGCGTATCAATGCGGTTAAAAAGCGGGCTGGAACTGGTAAACGATCCCACCCGGCGGGCCGCATTGCGCGTGTGCAACCCGTTGATTTCCTGAATAACGGGCAGGTTGTCGGGGTTGGGCTCGCCAGCGGGTACGGCTCCCTCTACCTGCACGTAGCGGAAACCGTAGTAGGTGAATTGCGGATGCCATGTTTCCGGGCCGGTGCCGCGCAGGCCGGTGCCGCGTAGCGTGTAGGTGAAGAAAACAACCGGCCCCACCGCTCGCTGATCGGCTAAACTGCTGTCGGTGAGGAGTTCAGCGGGAGTGAGTTTTACGCTTGCTCCGCGTTTCCCCATCACGGTCAGCTGCGGAAGACCCGAAAAGTTCTGGCCCAGATCATAGACCCAAACGCCCTTTTTGGGGCTTATTGCCTGTTTCGCCGTGAATGTCTCGTGTACTTTAATCGGTTCCTGCTCCTGCGCCGACAGGCGAAGGGTGTTCTGCACCACCAGCGGTGATTTCCACGGGCGGTCGTCGAAACCAGTCTTCATCCAGCCGGTCTGTTCCTGCATGGCGTCGTAGTCTTCCCCGCCGTACACGCTGCTGAACGTAATCGGGCTTTGGGTCACTTTCCAGGTCTGATCGCTGGATACAGTTTCCGCGCTGCCGTCGGTGTACTCAAGCCGAATGCTGGCGATGAACATAGGGTAGCCGTAAGTCAGTACCATCTTTTTGTAGCGCTCGTTGGGAATGTTATAAAACCCGTTGCCCAGCATGACCCCAATTGTATTGACCCCGTTTTTTAGCTGGCCGGTCATATCGAAGGTGACGTACTGCGCTACCTGATCGTATTGGGTCCAGCCGGGGTCGAGAACATGATCGCCGACTTTCTCCCCATTCAGAAATAGTTCGAACTGACCCAGGCCCGAAATAAATGCCGTTGCCCGCTTCACCGGTTTCTGCACCCTGACTTCTTTTCTGAACTGGGGCAAGGCATTTTTAGCCGTCACCAGATCAGGCCGACTGTGCTGATCGGCCAGGGTGTTGCCAAACTCAACGGCGGGAACAATCCGTTTTGCGGTGTCCATTCTTTCCAGGGCAATCCACTGCGCCTGTCCCCAGTCGGCAGCGGTTGGCAGGCCCATCCGCCAGTAGGCCACCGGGCTCCAGGCCGATGCCCGACCGGCGTTGTCCCAAACCTTTACTTTCCAGAAATACTGCCTGGCTGCTGTCAGGGGGTTGCCGCCATACGGCACCAGCAGAGACTGGTCGGTGGTTTGTTTACCCGAGTCCCAGCAAGTACCCTGCTCGTTCTGAAGTTTTTCCGGCGAGTCGGCAACCAGCACCCGGTAAGCCGTTTGCCGCTGGCTGCGCTGCTTCGATTGCAGTTGCCAGCTCAGCCGGGGGCGGGGCGATTCGATGCCCAGCGGGTTCTCGACGTATTCGCAGCGCAGGACAACAGGCGTTACCGATTGAGCGATAGTCGCGGAAGCAAATCCTGTTACGATTAACAGGGTGAATAAGAATCGCATAGTGACAGGTTTATAGTTTATTGGCGTTGTTACACAGCGAAACAACGTCCATGCATTTCATCTCATCATTCGCTCATAATCCGCACCGGGCCTAACAGGCCGGACGGTACCAGTGGAGAGTCCTTCGTGAAGTAATTCCAGGTGGTGAAGCAGTACCGCCCCTTAGATGGGCGGGGCTGCCGGGTCAGAAACCAGTCCGGAAATTCTTTCAGATAACCACTGTTCTTGTCCAGATGGCCCGGCAGCCATTCCTGATCGGCGGGTTCCTGTTCGTCGCCAATCAACCGATTTGCCCAGACGTTCGTGACGTCTACAACGATCTGATTGCCTGTTGCCCTGAGCAGGCCCTTCGGAATCAGGACGCGCCACGGGGCCGTCCAGACAACGCCGAGATCTTTGTTGTTAAGCCTTACCCGGGCGATGTGGTTGACAACCCCTAAATCGAGGTAGGTATCCCCGCCCTTAGCAGCGAGTTGCGCCGGGGTCATAGCAAACGATTGCCGGTAGATGGCCGTGCCGCTGAAATATTTGATGCCCGCTTCGGAACGGGTTGTCCAGTCCTCAAGAGTAGCAAACGGTACCGGTTTCGCCGGGCCACCCCAGAGAGGATCAAATTGAACCTGCCAGGCACCGGTAAGCTGGGTGACTTCCCTGAGGCCCGCGAAATTGGCTTTGGGTGCGGCTGATGTTGTTATCGGATTTCGGAAGATGACAAAGAAACTCTGCGCTTCGGCGAACTCAAGCGGGATCGCGGTCACGCCATTTGCCTGCTCATACCGCGTCAATGGCCGCCTGCTTCCCGTGACCGGGTCCCATAGTTCGGGCTGCCTGCCCGTTACTTTAAACAGACAGGTGGCTGAGCCGGCCGTACGGGCCGTATTGGCCACGAAATACAGATCGGTTGTGTCCTTGTGGCGGTGAATCTGCCTGATCACCACCTTACCGCTGGTCGCAGCCACGCTGAAATCGTTGGCTGCGGGTTCGGCAATGCGCCCCCATTGCAGCAGGGCCTGACAGCGCTGCCAGTACGCGACCAGTGCTTTGCCGGGCTCCCACCAGGTTTGGGTACGGTCGAAATGGGTGCCCCACCGGCCCATGGTGGCGCCGGGTTTGTACCGGTCATCCCAGGGTTGCTGCACAAACCGGTGGAGGACCATCCGGTTGACCCCGGCGCAGAAAGCCGCATCGCCGATGGGTTTGAGCCAGGCTGGAGTTTCGCTCCACTGACTGTCTTTGGCATCGCCCGTAAAGGCCTCGGCTTCCACAATATTCTGACCCGATTTTCGCAGAGCGGCCACCGTTGGGTCCAGTTCGTAGGGGTCGTACCGGCCGCCATGCGTCCAGAACTCGGTCATCACGTTATGCACCAGCGGCATGACCTCATCCTGCCGCCAGGGGCCACCGTAGGGTTCACTCAAAAACGTCAGGTGAGCCGCCTTCAGCTTTTTGGAAAGCGTCGTGAAATAAATATCCCGGTGGAGGTCTTTGATAGTGGCCTCAAAATCCTGCCTGAATTTACCTGAATCGGCCTGACTACCCATCCGCCGACCGGCAAACGACACCAGCCAGGGCAGGGGGTCATAGCCCCGGCGGCCCCTGAATTCGTCGCGCATGGTTGGGGTCCAGCTTGGCGTGCCCGCTTCGTAGCTGTCGAAATGGACATGCGTAAAACCGGTACCAATCAGGTCGCCGAGGTGTTTCTGGATTTCGCCGATGACGTGATCGATGTGAAAATCGACGGCCTGCTGACTCATTTTATCGCACTCCAGCCCGGCCGCTTTCCACTGGGCGGGCTGAATCAGCGTTCCGGTGGTGGTGTGGCCAAAGCGATAAATGATCCAGTCACCAGCGGGAGCATCCCAATCCAGTTGTCCATTGGGCTGCATCCGGCCCGTCAGGTCAATGGCATCAGCCGTAGTAACCGGCCCGGCAGCGGGCAGGGCCAGTACGGCAATGTCTTTATAATACGTTTTCCGGGCTGCAATTTCGGGTTTCTCCACCAGGCCGGTGTTCGGGTTGTAGACCGGATAGGGCGTGTGGCCCCGGGGGTTTACCGTTGGCCGGGCCAGCGCAAGGGGTGTTTTTGAAGGACCCGTAACCTTCGTCTGCGACCAGCAAATTTCCTGCATGGACAGTTACGGCGTAATCCAGACACCACCACTGGATTCGTAACCGGGCCCGTTAAACATCCCGAAATCCATACCCAGCCGCTTCGACTCTTCGGCGGCATGGCGCACCAGTTGCCACCAGGGTTCGGTCCAGGCGATAAGGTCGGGCGTGGGGCTTTTGCCAATGTCGCAGGCCCAGGGCGTTGTCACATCGGCCAGACTGAACATCGTCGTGCGGTTGAAGCCCTCTTTTTTCAGGGCTTCCAGATCCTTTGTAATGCCTGCCTTGCTCATGTTTGCGCCCATCCACATCCACAATACGCCCGGTTTGGCCGCTTCGGGCGGATGGCGAAACACAGCCTCCAGCGACAGATCGCGGGGCGGTTCAGGCACCGGCTGCGCTACCAAGGGATACGCTACCGTACTCAGCAGGATAAGGGCAATGCAGGGCGTACGTCTGTGGGTCATGCTGTGTGTGAACTTTAAGAGCGGTTAGGCACTGGTCATGGGTTGTCAATCATCGTTAATCGTGATGATACCCCATAACCAGTGCATGGCTGCTTTATCAATATCCCGGATTTTGCGTCAGTAATTTATTGATTAACAGCTCATTCTGTGGAATAGGAAAGATTAGCCGGTTTTCCGTTATGGTATACACACCCGGGGTCAGATAGGGCCGGATGGCCTGCTGCTTCGCTCCGTAGGCGGTCAGCACCGGAATGGCCTGACCGGTGCGGACCAGATCGAGCCAGCGGTGATTCTCGAAGGCCAGTTCGACCCGGCGCTCTTTGGCGAGGGCATCGCGCAGGGCCGTTTGTGTGGTTGCCGTTGTCGCGGCCAGCCCGGCCCGCGTCCGCACCTGATTCAGCAGCGGAATGGCCTCACCCGATTTGGCCTCTTCGTTCAGGCATTCGGCCAGCAGCAACAGCGCATCGGCGTAGCGATACACGGGCCAGTCATCGTTTGTGTTATTGAACTGGGCGTGTGGATGCAGGTATTTGATTACGAAGGGCTGCGCCACAAACACACCCGTCGGCGTGGTGTAGCCCGTGGCAATAGAAGCTGCTTTGCGTTTATCACCGGGTTCGTAGGCCGCAATCAAATCGGCGGTGGGAATATTCCAGTCGCCCAGATTCTGGCTGTTGCCCGACACGCCGGTAATGGTTTTGGTATCAGTCACCCCCGGCGCAAACTGATACGCGAAGTTACTTTGCAGGCCCTGCGTTCCCTGAAGATACTGCACCTCGAAGACCGACTCAACGCTGTTTTTGTTAGCCGGATCGAACACATCCGCGTAGTTGGGCAGCAGGCTGTAGCCCAGGCCGGTTACGTCTTTCAAGACTTTTTCGGCATCGGGATACTGTTTCAGCGTCATGTAGACGTAGCCCAGCAACATTTTGGCGGCACCCTGCGTGGCCTGCCCTTTTACGGTCTGAGCAGCAGGCAGCAACGCAGCGGCATCGGTGGCATCGGCAATAATCTGTTTATAGACATCGGCCACCGACGAACGGGGCAAAGCCGCGTCGCCCACCGTCGCGACTTCTTTCAGATGCAGCGGCACCGCCCCGAAATACTGCACCAGATCGAAATAATAGAACGCTCGCAGAAACTCCGCCTGCCCCTTTAAATTGCTTTTAGCGGCAGCGCTGATCGTGGCTGCGTCGATACGCTGGAGCACGGCATTGGTTTTGGCAATGCCCGAGTAGTCGTTGACGTATTTGTTATACGGATAGCGATTGGTGGCGACATCAGTGAACGTATTGATGTTCTCCTTCTCCACAATCTGCCCGCCCCGGTTGCTGGTGTTAAACAGATAGTAGGTGTTGTCGGACCGCATTTCGCCCATCACATACGCGTCTGAATACAACGCCTGGAGGGGCCGGTAGGCGCCCGTGACGGCTTTGGTGTAATCATCTTCCGTGATAAAGAAACTGGCTTCCGAAACGCTGGTCTGGGGTGTCAGTTCCAGAAAGGATTTGCTGCATGAACTGGCCGCAAAAAGCACCAGCACCGCTATGAATAATTTTGTGTTCATGGTAGTAAAGCGTTATGAATTAACCGGGCGAAGGTTCATTTCAGATTCATGTTAACCCCAAAACTAAGGGTGCGCGGTACCGGATAGGAGGTGTAGTCGATACCCTGCACCAGCGCATTCATCCCATTGTTGGTCCCATTGTCATTCACTTCCGGGTTGGCTCCTTTGTATTTCGTGAATACGTAGGCCTGCTGCACACTGCCATAGGCCCGAATGCTGCGGATGTAGTTGTTGGCGGGCAGCGGCACAGTATACCCCAGCGTGATGTTTTTGATGGTCAGGTAGCTGCCACTCGTTACCCAGCGCGAGTTGGTGGTCCGGGCCAGTCCGGTGCTGACCACCGCCCGCGGGTGAATGCCGTCGCCGGGGTCCTGCTCCGATTTCCAGCGGTGGGCCACGTCTTTGGTCACGTTGAACACGCCGTCTAAGTTCTGAATGTACTCCAGCGTCCGGTTCATGATGTCGTTGCCGTATTGCCCGGCAATGACCACGCTGAAATCGACATTGCCGTACGACAGGTTATTCGTCATCCCGAACATAAACTTGGGGTTAGGATTGCCGATAATCGTTTTGTCGGCTACCGTAATCACGCCGTCGCCGTTCAGATCGGCGTATTTTACCGTGCCCACCATCGACGGGGCATCACTCCCCAGGTACTTCGGCGAGGCATCGAAATCGGCCTGATTTTTATAGACACCCAGGAATTTATAGCCATAGAATGACCCAATCGGGCTGCCAATCTGCGTGATGTTGGGGCCGTTGGCATCGCTCCGGGGCAGGGCCGGGCTATACGGACCCAGGTTAAGCACGTTGTTGCGAATGAAGGTGATGTTGGCGTCGGTACTCCACCGCAGTTTACCAGTCAGATTCTGGGTACTGATGGCAAATTCATGGCCCCGGAATTCAAATTTCCCGACGTTATCGGTGATGCTGCCAAAACCCGATTCGTACGGAACGCCCACGTTCAGCAGCATATTCGAGGTGGTCTTGTAGAAATAGTCGTAGGTAAAGCCAATTCGGCCCTTGAGGATACTCAGGTCGGCCCCAATGTCCAGTTGATTCGACTTTTCCCAGCTCAGGTTATTATTGCCGATGTTCGATACGGTGGTTCCGTTCGCCAGTGCGTTGTTGAAGGGGTAATTGGTCGCGCCGGTCCGGGCTAAGTAGCCGTAGTTGCCAATGTTGAAATTACCGTTCAGTCCGTAGCCCGCCCGTAGTTTCAGATTGGAAATAAGGGGTATCCGGGCCAGAAACGGCTCATCCGATACGTTCCATCCGACCGATACCGCCGGGAAGTTACCGTACTTGGTGTTGGGCGCAAACCGCGACGAGCCATCGCGCCGGAACGACGCCGACAGCAGGTATTTTCCCTTGTAATTGTAGTTCAGCCGCGACACAAACGACACCAGTGACCACTCCTGCACGTCGAAGCCGGGCGAGAACTGCGTAGCCGCATTCAGCGTCTGTACTTTATCGTTCGCAAACCCATAGCCGTAAATAGTGCTGTAATCCTGGTGGTATTTCTGAGCCGTATACCCCGCCAGCAGGTCCAGGTTATGGGCGCCGAAACTGCGTTTGTATGCCAGCGTATTCTCCGTTAGCCAGGAATAAAAAACGTTGTTTTGCTGCGTAGCGCCAGTCTGAATCGGCGGGGCCGAAAACAGACTGCCTGAGGTGGACGGCGTGAAGTTGTTATACTGCTGATTGGTGTAGTCGATGTTGATCGACGACTTGAAACTCAGGCCTTTCAACAGTTCCAGCGTTCCGTAGGCATTGGACAGAATACGCCCGGTGCGGGTGTTGTTTTTAACGATCTGAGCGACGTTATACCAGTTTGGATTCGGAAACAAACCGGGTGAGGTAGCCGTAAGGGGCAGCGACCCGTCCGGGTTGATGGCCGGGGCCAGGGGCGAGGTAGCAATGGCGCTCTGAATAATCCCCCCGCCAAAAATATTTCCGTCGGCATTGGGCGTGTTATTGGTGGCGTAGCTGGGCGCTACATTGACGCCAATCGTTACCCGGTCGTTCACCTTATAGTCCGAATTCAGCCGCACCGAATACCGCTTGTAGTTCGAGTTCAGCAACACCCCATCCTGGCTCAGATACCCCACCGTTGCGGCCGTACTGAGTTTATCCTTGCTGCTGGTCAGCGACAAGCTGTAGTTCTGAATGGGGGCATCGCGGAGCAGCAAGCCGTACCAGTCGGTGCCTTTGCCCGCGTACTGCGCCGGGTTCTGGTACTCGACAGGAATGGTTTTTTCCTGCCCGAGCCGGATTTTCTCCTGATACACCTCATTCTCATACTGCGCAAACTCCTGGGCGTTCATCATGTCGGGTCGGCCGCGTTTGGGCACCTGCTGCACACCATAATACGCATTGAAACTGATGCTTGACCGGCCATTAGCCGCCCGTCTGGTCGTAATCAGCACCACGCCGTTCGAGGCCCGCGAGCCGTACAGAGCCGTAGCAGAGGCATCTTTCAGGATTGAAAACGCTTCGATCTCGTCGGGGTTGATGTTGCTGATGTCACCCACAATCGGAAACCCATCGACCACGTAAAGCGGCTGACTGCTGCCGCTGATTGAAGCCGCTCCCCGAATCCGGATAGACAGCCCCGCGCCGGGCGTTCCGGTGGTTTGCAGAATCTGTACGCCCGGCGTTTTGCCCTGTAGCTTCTGGGTAAACTGCGTCACGGGAATGTCTTTGATCTCGGCGGCACTGATCGTAGCGACCGCGCCGGTAACGTCGGCCCGTTTCTGCGTACCATACGCCACGACTACCACTTCGTTCAGCGACTTCGTATCCGGGGCCAGCGAAATGTCGATGCTGGTCCGGCGGCTGACGGCTACTTCCTGCGTCAGATAGCCGATGAACGAATATACCAGCGTAGCCTGCTCATCGGGCACCGTCAGGCTATACGCGCCCTCGGCATCGGTAACGGTACCGGTAGACGTTCCTTTTACCGATACGTTTACGCCTGGCAAGCCCGCGTTGTTATCCGAAGCAATTACCCGGCCGCTGACCCGACCACCGGTTCCGGTTTGTGCCAGGGCCGTTGCGCTGAATACCGTCAGCACCCAGAGCGGGAGTAGCAGGCCATTCAGTAGCCGTTGTGCCGCTCTACTTAATTTGGATATCTGTTCCATTTTTTACACAGGTTAGTTAGTAATCAGTAGTTTACAGGTAAAATCATCGCATTGGCCCCAACTCAGCACACCTGAATGCAGTCGATGCCCAGCAGTTCGCCCAGCTTTTTGAGTTTGGCCCCGATGTGCCCAATCCCAACCGCGCAGTGATGCGCCGGGCCGTGCCGGTTCCAGCTTTCAACGAAGGCCCGCGCCCCCGGCGGAAAGCGGTACCGGCTGTTGGTATTGCCAATCTCCAGCATCGGCCCCGCTACCGACTCCCCCTCGGCCACCAGCAGCCGCAGTTTGCCGGTGCCCGTTTCTGCCACCGCCAGCAGCGTTACCGGTCCGGTTTGCACCGACATTTCCACCGACAGCCCCGCCCCGACTTTGCCGTGATACACCTGAAGAGGACGGACTTTGGGTTTGCCTTCGGCAATTTGAATATGTCCGGGTCCGTCATGTCCCATCAGCACCACATCGGCCGCATAATCCATAGCGTAGACCTCCGTAAAGGAGCCGCCCACCCCGAAACTGTCCATGATTTTCATGGCCTGCGCGTTCTTGATCTCGTACTCCCCGGCCACCGGAATGCCGCGTGCCGTCAGCAACGACGTGCCCAGGATTATCGAACTCATGGTGTCTTCGTTGGCCGGGTTGCCGGTGCCTTTATGGTAGTAAGCCAGCGACCCCAGCCCATGCCGTTCGGCCAGTGCATCCAGCGCGACGGAGGTGCGGGCCGCCCGCTCCAGCTCCTGAACGGAGCAGTCGGGCTGCACCTCGAAATGGGCCTGAAACAGGGCAATCCGGTCGGCAATGGCCATCTCGCTGACGGTTTCTCTGAGGGCCGACAGTTCATCTACTTCCAGCATGGCGATATGCCCGCCAAAGGTGATAAGCTGCAGGGTGGGATCGGTGTAGATGTCCAGCATACCGCCGTAGTAGTTGCCCAGCAGCCCGAGGGTGTTGTGAGCCATCGTGTGGGCTACCTGAGCCGCGTCCAGCCAGTCGTCGATCTGCTGCTCCACAACGGGGTCGTCATGCAGCATACCCGTCACCTGATGCACGGCAATGCCCGCCCGCAGGAACACGTTGGCCAGTTCGGGCACGGGGCAGGCCCCACAGAAGGCCAGCCAATCGCCGGTCATGCGGGTACGGTCGCTGAGCCGGTTAAACCGGGCGTAGTCGATGGCGGGTTCGGGCGACAGATTCAGCAGAATAACGGGCACCTTAGCCCGCTGCACCACGGGCAGCACGGTAGCCGAGAGAGCGTAGGTTGTGACGTAGATAAACAGGATGTCGACGTCGGCCTGCCGAAACGCATGACCAGCCGCTGCCGCTTTCTGCGGGGTATCGATCAGCCCCAGATTGACGACCTGCGCGGATGGCCGCTGCAGCCGCTGTTCAACCTGCTGCAGATACCCCAGCAGCCGGGTCTCCAGCCCCTCGAACTGCGGCCAGTAGGCAGCAAGCCCGACCCCGAACAGGCCAACCGTGAACGGATGCGACTGATCAGGCTGACCCGGATTACCGGTCGACCGAGTTGAAAGTGGATGAAATAAGGACATGAGACGTATCAAAAAAAGCAATTTTGTATCAAAAAAGACAAATCAATTAGTCGATTAAACCACCTGCGACGAACCAGTTGTGCGCCTAATAACTACGTTTAGGACTGATCAACTTTTAATTTTTAATTATTTAAATTGAATAGTGCAAAACAATGGAAAGGAGGGCTATCTTCACGCGTCATTTTTGATTTTTTACCTATCATATTTGATACGCTATGGCGCTCTTCCGTAAATACTATCAGAACGTCGTTGTTGACGAAGCGCAGCACAAGCCGAATTGGGGCGTTACGGTGCTGAACGTCGGTCATAATGTCCATCCGGCCGGGGTACGCTACCCGGACTATCAGCACCCCGGCGACTACGTTTTCGACTGGGAGAAGGGCCGGACGCTGGACGAATTTCAGTTAGTGTACATCTCGCGGGGGCAGGGCATTTTTGAGGCCGATGGCATGAAACCCACGCTGATCGAAGCCGGTACCGCTTTTTTGCTTTTCCCGGGGATCTGGCATCGCTACCGGCCCGCCGAACAAACCGGCTGGGAGGAGTTCTGGGTAGGTTTTAAGGGGTCGTATGCCGATTATCTGATGCAGCAGGCCTGTTTCCAGCCCGACAGTCCACTGATTCGGATTGGCTTCAACAGCGAACTGCTGCACATAATGACGCACTTAGTCGATACCATCCGGTTTGGGGGGGCGTCGGCCGGGCCGTTGTCTTCCTGCCTGACGATTCAGGTGCTGGCCCTGGTATATGCATCGGCGGTCATGGCAAATCCAGAGCAGAGTCGGCGGCATCAACTCATTCATCAGGCCCGGTTTAAGATTCATGAGTATGAGGAGCGTGAACTGGATCTTCAGCAGCTGGCGGAAGAAATGAACGTGGGCTACGTCTGGTTTCGGAAGGAATTTAAGCGCATCGTAGGCACGTCGCCGGGTCAGTATCACTTAAATCTGCGACTAAAACGGGCCGGGCAACTGCTCCGGGAGACCGACTTGCCCGTTGGCCAGATTGCTGCCCAACTCGGCTTCGAGTCGGATTTTCACTTCTCGAAGATCTTTAAACAGAAGTGTGAGTTATCCCCGTCGCAGTACCGGAAAAGCAGGACATCAAATCAGGCGGGGTCGTCTATAGATGAGTCAAAACGTCTTGTTCAGCCATAACCGGGTGCTTAAGACCGTCGTGGGTTTGCCCGGCTCCGGTGGCCAAATGGTACCGCCTGCGGGAAGACGGCCAGCGTATCAATTGCCTGATTGTGAGCACTATGATTTCGAGAAATTAGCGTTAATTTGACCCGATTGCTGCCACTTTTTCCTGACTAAACCGACGCTGACTGATGAATCATTCTGAAGATGAAGCACTATGGAGCCATTTTCAGAATGGGGATCAGGCGGCATTGGCCACGATTTACACCGCTTACTTTCCCGTTTTATACCATTATGGGTACCACATTGCCCGCGACAAAGAACTGGTAAACGATTGCATTCAGACGTTATTTATCGAACTCTGGAAAAGTCGCCGGAACCTGGCTGCTACGACCTCCATCAAATTTTATCTGCTCAAGGCCATGCGTCGGCAGGTGTACCGGACCATTCGCAAAGAAGATCAGTACACGACCTACCCGCCCGAAACGGACCCTGCCGATGTGGCCTTTTCGCCGGAACTTGACCTGATTACCGCCCAAACGACCTTACATCAACAGCAAGCGCTGCAACAGGCGATCAATCAGTTGTCAAACCGGCAGAAGGAGGCCATTACGCTGCTATACATCGAAGGTCTTTCGTACCCCGAAATCTCGGAGATGATGTCGGTTAAGATCCGCACTGTTTACAACTTAGTACATACCGCCCTGGAAAGCCTGCGGAAACAGTTGAATCAGCCGGGGCTTTGGGCGGTGCTGGTGGCCCTGATCGCTGTTTAAGTGCTGGCAGGGCAGCTTTCATGCTGGTGTAAAAAGGACTGCTTTTCAACTTTTTCAGTTTTTTTTCGCAAAGAGCCGGTAAAAATCGGCAACCCCCGCCATTGCTCCTGTACGCTGGTAAGTATACTGCCAGCATAACCGCAGCGTATGGATTACAGGCAATTTTCGGCAGTCGACCTGGCGACTGATCCGGTGTTTATCCGTTGGGTGCAACGCCCGGACGCGGCCAGTGCGGCCTTTTGGGAAGGCTATCTGGCGCAGCATCCCGACCGGGCCGGGGTTGTTGCGGAAGCCCGGCAACTGGTGGCTGGCTGGCAGCTAAACGCCCCCATGCCACCGGAGGGCAGCGCGGTCGATGTCTGGATGAAAATTCAGTCCGGGCTGAATCCTGCGCCGGAACGGCCGGCCATTTCCTTAACCCGGCCAGTCTGGGGGCGTCTGCCCAGTATGCGCTATGCCGCCGTAGTGCTGGGTCTGCTGGTACTGGCGGCTGCAACGGTCTGGATGAGTGGCCGATGGAACGAAACGTACTACAGCACTGGCAAAGGCGAAACAAAGACCATCACCCTGTCCGATGGCTCCTCCGTGATTCTGGCCGCTAATTCGTCCATTGCCGTAGCTGGCAACTGGACGCCGGAACACCCCCGCGAACTGTTGTTAAAAGGCGAAGCGTTCTTCTCGGTAACGCATCAGAAAAACCAGCAGAAATTCATCGTAAACACCCCCGATAATCTGCGCGTGGAGGTATTGGGAACGACGTTTACCGTGACCGAGCGGGCCACAAATACGCAGGTTGTGCTGAACTCCGGGAAGGTGGCGCTGTACCTGAACCGCGAGGCCCGGCCCCTGTTCATGAAGCCCGGCGAACTGGTCGAAGTACCCAAAACCCGCCAGCAGCCGGTTATTCGGCGGACGGTGGTGCCGGAGGTTTACAGCGCCTGGACAGCCAATCAATTTGTGTTTGAGAACACGTCGCTGGGTGAAATTGCGGCCATTATTGAAACCGATTTTGGCTATCCGGTTCAGTTCTCCGACAACTCACTGAAAGACCGGCGCGTAACGCTTCACCTTCCCGGCCGGGACCTCGACCTGTTACTCACGTCGCTGGCCGAAATTCACGACCTGACCATTGACCGCCAGCCAAACCGGATTCTGGTCTCCGGCATCCCGGCGGCAAAGCCTGAATAAATCTGAACTGCCTGTATCGAAACGGCCTAAACCCGAAAAACAGATGAACGCAACGCTACCAAAGTACCGGGTATCCCAACTGACAGTATCTCTGGCACTGCTGTGCCTGTTAACGTCCCGCCCGCTGTCGGCCCAGTTGGTGGCTGCTAACCGGGTGACGCAGGCAACCCGCCAACCGAAAGCGGCTCTTCCCGCAACCGATGCCCTGCGCGAACTGGAACAGAAATACAACGTGACGTTCGGCTACGCACCCGATGCGCTGTCGAATCTGTACGTCACCTCTACCGCATGGACCCAGGCGAGTGATCTGAAAACCGCGCTAACGGCACTGCTGACTCCGCTTAACCTCACCTATCGGCAGGTGAAAAAAGGCGTGTTCATCATTAAACCCACCAAAACAGCGTCAACTGGTGGTACCTCACCGGAGATGAATGCACCCCTCGCCAACCCGTCGCTGACGGGTGCGCCTGTGCCGGAAACCGGATCGCTCCCGGTGGCTTTTCCAATTAAAGGGCGCGTCACAGGCGATAACGGCGAGTCGGTGCCGGGTGTAAGTATTGTTCTGAAAGGCTCAGGCATGGGCACCGTTACCGATGTGAACGGCGGCTATTCGCTTAACCTGCCCGATGCCGCCGGTACGCTGGTGTTTTCGTATATCGGCTACGTCCCGCAGGAGGTGGCGGTCAGCAACCGCTCCATCATCGACATTGTCCTGAAAACGGATATTCAGCAATTGGGCGAAGTGGTGGTAGTGGGCTATGGCACCCAGGAAAAGAAGGACGTGACGGGGGCCATTTCTGCCGTGAAAGGAACCGACATTCAAAACCTGCCAACGGGCGGGGCGCAGCAGGCGTTGCAGGGCCGGGCGGCCGGGGTCAACGTCATTCGCAATGGTGGTGCGCCGGGCAACGCCGGTTCGATCCGGATTCGGGGCCTGGGAACGGTCAATAATGCCGACCCGCTCATCGTCATCGACGGCGTACCGGCGGGGAGCATGAACGACGTAAACCCGAACGACATCGAGTCGATGGATATTCTGAAAGATGCCTCGGCGTCAGCAATTTACGGAACCCGGGCGGCCAATGGTGTCGTGCTGATAACCACCAAACGGGGCCGGTTCGACGATAAGCTGAAACTGACCGTAAACGGCTATTACGGGGTATCGAACCGCATCAAAACCCTCGCCGTGCTCGACGCGCCCACGCTGGCCAAACTGAAACAGGAAGCCTATACCAACGACGGGTCGGATGTGCCGGCCATCTGGAAAGACCCGCAATACCAGACGCAGCGGACCAACTGGCAGGATGAATTGTTTCGGCAGGGGACCATCAAAAATTTAGATATCTCGCTGCGGGGCGGGGGCAAGTATTCGTCTTTCGCCATTTCGGCCGGTAATTACAACGAACAGGGCATCATCGGCAAATCGTTCTATAACCGGTATACGTTCCGCATTAATTCGGACCACAAAATCGGTGAACGACTCAAAATCGGGCAGAATCTCCAGTTTACCAACGCCAGCGAAAATGCCCCCAACACGCTCTCGGCACAGGACGGACTGCTCTGGACCGCCATTCGTTTCCATCCCGGCCTGCCCGTCAGAAATGCGGATGGCAGCTACAGCACAACCAAAGACAAAGGCGCGTTCGGCGACATCAACAACCCGATCTATACCGTCGATACGCAGGATCAGCAGAACGCCCGAAACCGGATACTGGGCAACGTAACGGGAGAATATGAAATCCTGAAAGGGCTGAAGGTGCGGGCCAATCTGGCCATGGACGCCACGTTTGGCAACGGACAGTCATTTGCCGTTAAAATAGACGATCAGTTCCGCTCGAACCAATTTAACCAGCTGGTGCTGAGTACCAGTAAATCATGGTCGTTTTTGCAGGAATATTTTCTTTCCTATGATAAACGGTTCGGTACGCACTCGCTCGGGCTGGTGGGCGGGTACACGTCGCAGACCTTCAATACCATCTTCTCCAATAACGTAGGGCGCGATTTTCCCAGCCAAGACCCGGACTTACGCTACCTGAATTATGCCGGCACCATTGTTTCGGCGGCCACAATCGGGCTGGATAACGCGGGCCGGAGTTACGACGCGCTGCAATCGGTTTTTGGCCGGGTCAATTACAGTCTCAAAGACCGCTATCTGCTGACGGCTACGTTTCGGACCGATGGCTCTTCCCGATTTGCGCCCGGCAACCGATGGGGGTATTTCCCGGCTTTTTCGCTCGGCTGGCGCGTGTCCGACGAGCCGTTTTTCAAAACCGCCCTTCCGTTCATGAGCAACCTGAAACTGACCGGCGGCTGGGGTCAGCTGGGGAATCAGAACGTGAGTTCACTTCAGTATCTGGCCCTGATTAACTCCAACTACCGCTATTCATTCGGCGATCAGAACACCTTAGGCTCGGCGCAGGGTCGCCTGCCGAACCTCAACATTGGCTGGGAAACGGCCGAAATGACCAATTTCGGGCTGGATATGGGCTTTTTGCAGAATCGGGTACTCGCCACGGTTAATTATTTCATCAAAAACACGAAAGGGATGCTGCTGGCCCCCCCGGCCATTGGTACGCTGGGGACGGCCTCGATTCCTGACCAGAACATCGGGCAACTCCGCAACCAGGGACTGGAACTCGAACTGACCTACCAGCAAAAAGTGGGTGCGCTGGCCGTTACGGTAAGCGGCAATGCTACGTTCATCAAAAACCGGATCACCCAATTACAGACACCGGGTGGTTTTCTGGCCGGGCCGCTCTACGGTCGTACCGATCAGGAGATTAACCGCACCTACGAAGGCAGTCCCTACGGTACGTTTTATGGCTGGCGCACGAATGGCCTTTATCAGAGTCAGGGCGAAATTGACCAGGATGCCGGTCTGAAAAACGATCCGCGACGAACCGAAGGACTCATTCACCCCGGTGATGTGCGCTTTGCCGACCTCAACAACGACGGCATCATCGACAACAAAGACCGCACGATTATCGGCAATCCACAGCCTAAAGTAACGTATGGGATTAATGCCAATCTGGCTTACAAAGGCTTCGATCTGACCGTGTTTTTCTTAGGCGTAGGGGGCGTCGATATTTATAATGCCGACCGGATGCAGGGCCTGGATGCCAGTTATTCGTTCAATATGTACGCCGAAAATGCGGGCCGCTGGACCGGGCCGGGAACGAGTACGACCATTCCGCGGGTGAGTGCGAACAACCCGAACAAGAATTTCAGAACGTCCGATCTGTTCGTGGAAAAAGGCGACTTCCTGCGGTTGAAGAATCTGTCGCTGGGCTACACACTGCCCGCAGCGGCAACCAATGCGCTGCATCTGGCGCAAGCCCGCGTGTATGTGACGGGGCAAAACGTGTTTACCCTCACTAAATACAGCGGTCTGAACCCCGAATTAGGCTATGGACCCGGCCAGTACCCCCAGCAAAATGTCGATTACGCACAGTATCCTCAATCGCGGACGTTTACCGTTGGTGCCACCGTTGCGTTCTGAAACAGTTCATGGTTCGTGGTTTCTGACCGGAACGACAAACCCCGAATGACGAACCCAAACCCCTTTATTCCGATGAAAAACACGATAACCATAACCAGCCTGCTCGTTTTTGTGGCCGTTGCCGGCTGTCAGAAAGACCTGCTCGAATCGACTCCCTACGGGCAGACCGCTTCCAATAATTTCTGGCGGAACGGCGATGACGTAGTAGCGGCCACCAACGCCATTTACGCGCCCCTGCTCAACGAAGACGGCTATGCCCATACCGAATACACGTTCGATAACTGTTCGGACGACATGAACCGGGCGGGCGACCACCCCGACGAAACCGCTCTGGAGCTGTTCACCTTCGACGCGACCAACTCACACATCGGGGCTACCTGGTCGACCAAATACGAGGTGATTTCCCGCGCCAATACGGTGCTCATCAACGCGCCCAGAGTGACGATGGACGAAACCGTGCGGAAACGGTCGCTGGGCGAAGCCTACTTTCTGCGGGGCTTTGTTTACTGGCGGCTATCGCTCATTTACGGCGAAGTACCGATTATTCTCGAAGCCGACGCCCTGGCCAATACATTCAACAAAGCCAAAGCGAGTCTGGCCGAGGTGCAGGCGCAGGCTGAATCCGACTGGCTGAAAGCGGCTGACCTGCTGGACGTTACCTACGGGGGCGACAATGCCGGGCGGGTTACTAAGGGGGCAGCATACGGTTTTCTGACAAAGCTGTACGTCTATCAGGGCAAATGGGACAAGGCCATTGAAGCGGGAACCAAAGTAACCACCAATCCCGCTTATAAATTAGCCGACAGCTACGATTAGAACTTTTCGTTAACTGCCGAAAACGGGTCCGAAGCGTTGTTCGCGCTCCAGTACAAGCAGGGCTGGACCACCGATAACTCACCGGCCTTTTACCACACGGTTGGTGCCTGGGGCGGCTGGGGTTTCCACGAACCGATTGAAGATCTGGTGAAGGAATTTGAGCCGAACGATCCCCGGCGGGCCTACTCAGTGCTGGTTGAAGGGGATACGGTAGACCGCAAAGCCAATGGTAAATCGGCGTTTAAGGCCGATATGACGCGGATAACGGGCCATGCTTTTCGTAAGACACCAGCTTCAGCGACGCCGGCGACATGGATCAGGGCCTGAACACGCCCCAACTCCGGTCGGCCGATGTGTATCTGCTGGTGTCGGAAGCAAAAATACGGTCGGGCAAAAATGGCGATGCCGAACTGAATGCGGTACGGAGCCGGGCCAAACTGAAAGCGAAAACCAGTGCGACAATGGCCGACATCATGCACGAGCGCCGGGTCGAACTGTCGGGTGAGAACGAACGCCATCAGGACCTGATGCGCTGGGACAAAGCCGGGCTGATCGACATTGTGGCGCACTACAAAAAGGATCGGGGGCCGTTCAAGCCGGGCCGCACGTTCCTCAAGCCGAAACACTATTATTTCCCCCTGCCGCAGCGGGAGATTGATTTGAGTAATGGCATATTGAAACAGAATCCAAATTATCAGTAAAGGTTTGGCCACACCGAGACCTACAGCAACGCAGCAACGCCCGGCGGTTTTAGCTTCACCCGACCTGCGGGTGCTGTGTATTTTCATGCCCCTTTGCGTCTTGTTGTGGCTCACGCTATCCTGTCAATCCAGGCCCGGCTTTACCCAAAACGACATCGTTGGGGCCTGGAAAGCGGATTCGATTTTTCAGTATACCAACGGCTTTGTCGAACGGAAAGCCGTACTTGACCCCGAGGAAAACATCGTGTACGACTACGACAGCACCGGTCGGCTGACGATGAAAAAAGAAGGGGAACAGCGCAGCATTCAGTACGAAATCATAGCCGGTGATTCATTAATTTATCGAAGTACAACGGGCGGATTCCTGGTGGGCTACCGCATTTTGTCGCTCAGCCGCAACAAATTAATCCTTAAGAAAAAACAATACCCCCTGTTTCCCGGCCCGAATCAGGAGGTCTACGAAATACGTCAGTTCTCACCTGTATCAACCGATCCGTGAGTGAAATGCTTGCTAAACTTACCGGCTTCCTGCTCCTCAGTGCCCTGTTCGTCGCCTGTCGGGGCGGGCAGGACGGGACCGCTGCGGACGATGCGTTATTTGAACGGGTGCCCGCCGATCAAACCGGGATTCACTTCGCCAATACACTCCGGGAAAGCGACAGCTTGAATATCATCACGTTCGAGTATTTCTACAACGGCGGGGGCGTTGGACTCGGCGATATCAATAACGACGGCTTAGTCGATGTGTTTCTGGGGGGCAACATGACCAACAGCCGCCTGTATCTCAACCGGGGTAATTTCACCTTCGAGGATATTACCGATAAAGCGGGCATCCGCACCGGCGACGGCTGGGCAACCGGCATTGCGCTGGCAGACATCAATGCGGATGGTTTTCTGGATATTTACGTTTGCCGGGCGGGACCGTATGGACCGGAAAAACGCACTAATCAGCTGTATATCAACCAAAAAAACGGCACATTTTTGGAGCAGGCCCGACCGTATGGCCTGGCCGACGCGGGGCACACGACGCAGGCTGATTTCTTCGATTACGACCGCGATGGCGACCTCGACGTTTATGTAGTGACCAACGTTATGGAAAAAACAGGACCGAACATTATCCGGCCCAAGCGCAACGACGGATCGGCAGAAAGTACGGACCGGCTGTATCGAAACAACGGCAACAACACGTTCACGGATGTTTCTAAAGAGGCCGGAATTCTGGCAGAAGGCTATGGACTGGGTATTTCGGTGGTTGATGTGAACCGCGATGGCTGGCCGGATGTGTACGTCGCCAACGACTACCTCTCCAACGATCACCTGTACATCAATCAGCAGAACGGAACGTTTACGGATCAGCTCACCCGCTACTTCCGGCACCAGAGCTACTCGGCAATGGGCACCGATGCCGCCGACATCGACAACGACGGCCTGGTCGATTTTGTAACGCTCGACATGCTGCCCGAAGCCGACGAACGACGAAAAAACATGATCGGGCTGATGAACTACGACCGGCATTTGTCCGAACTGCGGTACGGGTACTCTCCGCAGTTCATGCGGAACACCCTCCAGCACAATAATGGCCCCAACCCCGAAACCGGTCAGCCAACCTTCAGCGAAATCGGGCGGCTGGCGGGCATTCACCGTACCGACTGGAGCTGGAGTGCGCTGTTTGCCGATTATGATAACGACGGTTTTCGGGATTTACTCGTGACGAACGGCTACCCGAAAGACCTCACCAACCGCGATTTTGTGGCGTATCGGATGGCGCAGTACCAGCAGGGAAGCGCCGATAACGGGCATTTACTGGAGGCACTGAGCAAGGTTCCCGCAGCCAGCGTAACGAGTTATTTATTCCGCAACAATGCCGGTAACCTGACTTTTACGAACGAATCAGCCGCGTGGGGATTTACCAAACCGGCGTTTTCCAACGGGGCCGCCTATGCCGACTTAGATAACGACGGCGACCTTGACCTGGTCATCAACAACATCGATCAGGAAGCCTTTGTGTATCGCAACCGGGCGAATCAGCTCCGCAAAAATCACTACCTCCGAATCCAACTGAACGGTCCGAAAACGAACCCAACGGGCGTTGGGGCTACCGTCGCCCTGTTTTACGGTGGCAGGCAGCAGTTCAGCGAACAGTCGCCGGTTCGGGGCTACGAATCGACGGTCGAGCCGACGCTGCATTTTGGGTTGGGAGCTATAACCGTAGTAGACTCCGTACGAATAACCTGGCCGGACGGCAAAAGCCAGCGGCTGACCAGCGTAAAAGCCAATCAGGTTGTGGCGGTGAGTTATACAAATGCAGTTCCGGCGCAGGCAGTAAAGCCAACAGCGGCTGAGCCAATTTTTAGAGAAGCCCCAGCCGCTATGGGCATTCGGTACAAACATACTGATGAGCTATACATCGACTTCAAAATTCAGCCCCTGCTCCCGCATTTATTGTCACAGAATGGGCCGGGCGTGGCGGTTGGCGATATGAACAGTGACGGGCGCGACGATTTTTTTGTGGGCGGAGCCTTTAATCAGTCGGGCAGGCTGTTCGTGCAGGGACCACACAACACGTTCAGAAGCAGCCCACTAACAAGGGGGCAGAAATACGAGGAAGACATGGGGTCGCTGCTGTTCGACGCCGACCAGGACGGTGATCTGGATTTATACGTCGTCAGTGGCAGTAACGAGTTCGCTACCGGGTCCAACTACTACCGGGACCGGCTGTACATCAACACCGGCACTGGCCGGGATGGATTCCCGGCGTTTAGCCTGTCTCCTGATGCGCTGCCGAACAGCACATCGAGCGGTTCAACGGTCAATGCCGCCGATTTCGACCGGGACGGTGATCTGGATTTGTTCGTGGGTGGGCGGCTGTCGCCCGGACAGTACCCCATGCCGACCGACAGTTACCTGCTGCGTAATGACGCGGTCGGGCCAGCCGGGAGCCGGACAAACGGCCCGAAATTTACCGACGTAACCCATACCGTTTGTCCGTCGCTCCATAACCTCGGCATGGTGACCTCGGCCCTTTGGACGGATTTTGACCGGGATGGCTGGGTGGATTTACTCGTCGTGGGGGAGTGGATGCCCATTACCTTTCTGAAAAATAATCACGGAAAACTGATCGACGTAACCAACACCACCGGCCTGACCCGGACGCACGGCTGGTGGAACAGTTTGGTCGCCGGGGATTTCGATGGAGATGGCGATACGGATTATGTAGCTGGTAATCTGGGGCTTAATAACGAATGGCACACCACACCCGACAAGCCGGTCACGATGTTTGCCAGTGATTTCGATACGAACGGAACCATTGATCCGGTGATTTGCCAGTACTTAGGCGACGCCTTATGCCCTGTCCATCCGCGCGATGAAATGGCGAGTCAGATGAACTATCTGCGCCGGAAATTTCCGCGCTATGCCGACTACGCCAACGCGACGATAGCCGATATTTTTACGGCTGACCAGCAACGTCAGGCGTACATCGCCAAAAGCGAAAGGTTTGCGAGTGTTTACCTCGAAAATAGGGGCAGTGGACAGTTCCGCCTGCGGGCCCTGCCAACCCCGGCGCAACTCGCTCCGGTATTCGGCATGACGAGTGGCGATTATGATCACGACGGTAAATTAGACGTGCTCCTGACCGGTAATTCCTACGCCACCGAAGCCATAACGGGCCGGTATGATGCCTTTAGCGGCTTGTTCTTGAAAGGCAGCGGCAACGGTGATTTTCGCCCGATTTCGACCCAGGCGAGTGGTTTTTTCGTAGCTGGCGACGCCAAAGGATTAGCCGGACTGACACTTTCAGATGGACGCAGCCTGCTGCTGGCCGCGCAGAATAATGACGTATTGAAAGCCTTCGTGGAGCGAAGTAGTTCAAAAACCAGCCGTCTTCAGGCCCGGCCGCTCGATGCCTTCGCTGAGGTTACGGGCGCCGATGGCCGAACGGCGCGGCACGAGTTCTATTATGGCTCAACGTATCTATCGCAATCGTCGCGAACGCTGCAAATTCCCGCCAACACCCGGAAGGTAGTGATCCATGATTTTAAGGGGAAAGCCCGGCTCGTTCCCATGAACCGGAAGTAAGAGTACGCCCATAATAATGCCGACTTTTCTGTGTTCATCCGGCATTATTATGGTAACGGAATAGCATAGTCATAGTGAAACGAGTCAATATCAACGTAACCCGCTTCGGACAGCGTATTGTAGCTGTAAAGGCCAGTCCGGTCGCCCCGATAAAAACCCCAGCTAAGTTGATACGGCGAGCCGAAGTAGACAAATGACTGTCCGTCAAGGCTATACGCGTAGCGGCTAAGTCCATCGTGACCCCAGATCGAGCGCAGCCAGATTGTTGGCTGGCTGATGGCCGGGCCTTCGGTTTGCCGACCGTTGTTGTCGTATGATAACCGGCGAACACCGGCCTGTTGCCGGATGCCGAACTGACTGAACGTTTGGGAGAAATGGCCTAAACCCGCCCATTGACCGTCTGCCATTCCGCTGATGTCGAGTTTGACAATCACCTCGCTCCGCTGCGTCCGCATACTCCGCTGGGTCAGGGTATTTCCCGCCCGGTGAAAAACCGAACGGTTGTCGTGCTCATGTTGGGGTTTTACGGGCAGAAAGGCATGAAGGCGTAAAAATCCGGGTCGTTCCGTGAGCGACCATTTTTCGCTGCGCGGCTGATAGTTCCATTCCCACTGCACCGGCAACGTCGATTCACTGAACGCATCGTTTGTCTGCGGAATCGCAACGGTTTTGCCGGGGATGGGCTTTTGGGCGGACCACACCATGCTGCCAATCGTATCTGCCCCAACCTGACCGATAAGGGGCCAGCCATTTGTCCACGTAACGGGCAGCAGACACGCGGCCCGGCCTTCCCAATCGCCGGTGCCCTGATGTGTAAAAAACCACCAGCTACCCGACGGAGTCTGAATTAGCCCACCCTGGTTTGGCTCTTTATCCCTCTTTTTGTCCACATGATTCAGTTGTTTGGTTTCGTAAGGGCCATAGATAGATTTGGCGCGGTGCATCATGGTTACGCGCCCCTCGGGCTTTACTTCGCTATAGAAATGGTAGTACAACCCGTTGATTTTATACAGTTTATTAGCCTCGCTGCCCTTTGACTGATGAATGACCGAATCGGACTCCATCATCAACTGCCGCCCGTCGGGGCTAAGTTTGAACAGGTGAATTTTGTAGTTGTCGGCAAAGTGGGTAGCCACTAAGTAACCCTGTCCATCGTCGTCCCAGTAGGGACAGCAGTCATCCCAACCGGCCACGCCCCATAGCTTGTGCAGCGGCTCCCACGGACCCGCCGGATTTGGGGCTGTACTCATGAAAAAACCTTCGTCGGGGGTGCAGAAATAAACCCGAAATTTGCCCTGATAGTAGCGAATGGAACCCGCCCACACGCCCTTACCGTAACGGTTCATGGTATCCCAGTTCAGGGCCGGTCCTATTTGGGTCAGATCGGTAATGACATGGCCCGCAAGCTGCCAGTTAACCAGATCGCGCGAGTGCAGAATGACCATACCCGGCGAGAACTGAAACGTAGAGGAGATAGCGTAGTAGTCATCCCCAACCCGGATGGCATCAATGTCGCTGTAATCGCCGGGGATAACCGGGTTGGCGTAGGTGCCGTTTCGCTGATCGCCCCACTTCTGGGATGGCTGCGCTGCCGTGCTGCCGCTCGCAAGAAGAAAGAGAAGTACAAGCACCTGCTTCATAATCGCCTGAGTAAAAATAGATAGTACGGGTTTATTTGGTCATCTGCGTGAACGTGACCGCACCCACCGTGTTCGGTTTACCCGGTTCCGGGGCGGATATGGTGCCGGTAAGCTGCCCGTTCGCCTGTTTCTGCACGCGAATCTCCCGGAAGCTATACTGCCCTTTTTCGTAATTAAACGTCTCCCCGTCGTCGTCGTAGAGCCGGTAGATACCCGGTTTGCTGCCGTAATACCGTACTTCGATGGGCACGGTTTCGTCTGCTTTGGGGGCATGAAGCCGGGCAGGCATCAGCGGGATTATGCCGCCATCTTTCACGTAAACGGGAATGCGGTCCAAGCCCGGTGCCGCCGTGATTTGCTGGCCGTTGCCCACCCGTTCGCCGGTGTAGAAATCGTACCAGTTCCCCGTCGGCAGGGTGACCGTGCGGCTTTTCTGGCCCGCAAACAGCGGAGCCACCAGCAGGTATTCGCCCGCCATGTACTGGTCTTTACTCTCCCGGCGGACGGCTTCGGCATAGGGGTTTTTGGCCAGGCTGGTCGTGACCAGTTCGCTTTTGACCTCCGACGTGAAGCCGTCTTCGAGAGTCATCGCCCGGAACGGTGGCGTCCCCTCGAAGTGGTATTTGGCGAACTCGCAGTACCAGTAGGGTATCATCCGCATCCGCAGCAGGGCCATATCCTGCACCGCCTTGCTGACGTCGGCATACGACCAGGGCTTGCTGCCGCTATCCCAGGCGTTAATCATCGCCATGGGCGAGAACACTACCGTCTGAAACCGGCGCAGCCACTCCTCGCTGCTGTCGGAAGAGCGTACTTCGGGCGTCCACAGCACCCCGGCGAAACTGCTGGTAATCAGGGCCGTGATAAAATCCTCGTGTTTGTAATAGTCGTTGTAAATGACGTAGGGGAACGAGGAGCCGCCCCCGTTCGATGCCCGTATCAGGCCAAAAGTGCGGCTGTTCTGCTGCCGGTAGAGGTCGGTGCTGTACCGCTGTAGCAGCAGCCCGTACGTTTGCCGCATTTGTTCGGCCGCGTGCCCCGAGGGGAACGTGGCCACGTCGGGCCAGAGCCACGAATCATAGCCGTCTACTTCGTCAATCTTGTAGCCGCTCACACCAATGGCCACGCCGTCTTTCGCCAGCTGACCGAAGAAAATCTGCCGGGCCCGGGGCAACGTGAAATCAGGGACCTGCCCCGTCCAGACGGTATGCGACGCCGTAAAGGGAGTGATCGACCTGAAAATAGAGGCCGATGGCGCAACGTAGGGATTTAACCAGAGATTAGCCCGAATGCCTTTACTGCGCATACGCTGCACAAAGCCTTTGGGATCGGGAAAGCGGGTTTTGTCCCACTCGAAGGTACAGGGATACGATTTGCTTTGCCAGCCGGGTTCCAGACCGACAACATCGAGCGGAAATCCGTTCTGCTCAAACTCACCGACTTCGGCTTCCACCTCCTCCGCCGTGTAGAGTTTCTGCACCCGCTGCGCGAATCCCAGCCCCCAGCGCGGTGGTAAGCAGCCGCCCCCGTTGAAGAGGTTATACCGCCGGACAACATCGAGCGGCTTCGGCCCGCTGAATACGTAAATCTCTACACCCGCAGCCGGTACCAGCACCTCCACCGCATCGGAATACGGACGACTGGTCCAGGCTTTATCCGTATTGCGGTCCTGCGATATAGGCAGATCGGGGCTGTCCTTGCGAACGGCGGTACCGGCATAAACCGTCAGGTACCGGGCCGAATTGATGAACACGCCATACCCGTTGGAGGACACGTAAAAGGGCGTAGGCGCGTGCGTTCGGCCATTATCGGAGCCGCCGAAGTGATCGACGTGCAGGTTCAGAATACGGCCCCGTTGATGCACCGTCTGGAAGTTCAGCCCAAAGCCGTAGAGTTGTTCGGTCCGGTCGAGGGGAAAGCGCAGGTAGGTCTTGCCGCCCACGACACGGGCGGTAATGGCCGACTGGGCGAGGGGAAACGGGGTTTTGGGGAGCGCAGACAGGGCCGCTGTATTTGGTGCATGACCACTGGCAGTAAGCAGGTTATAGGCTTCCGCTCTACCGACCACCCCTTTCCAAACGCCGGGCTGCACGGGCGTCCAGACAACAGACTGCCCCGAAACTGGGTTCAGGGCAGATTCAAGCAAGAGGACAAGGCCTATTAACAGGGTTAGCCCCGGTCGGGCCTGGGGATTACACATACACACAGTAGAAAGGCAGGAGATTAGCCGGATAGGTCCATAAATAGAATAATGCAAAGGAATAGTATTTAGTAACAGGGATTTTTGGTAAGTTATCTACTTAGTAAGAGATCTTAACACGGATTGCTGTACGGGGGTGTTCGCGGAGAATACTTTTAGTGCGGATTGGTAGTCCGTCTATTTTCGGTATTTTTGGATTCATTGAAAACGTATGAGCTACACAGAATACATCAACAGCATACTCAAACCAAATATTACTGAGCAGGCTGTTGTGCTTGACTTATTTGCGGGTTGTGGCGGGTTATCACTTGGCTTTGAAGCAGCAGGTTATAATACAATTGGCTATGAAATGGACAAAGCCGCAACTGAAACCTACAAGCGCAATTTGAAAGGTAAATGCCAGGCCTTAAAACTTGATCTTGGATTTGACTATCCTGAAGCTCAGATAATTATTGGTGGTCCACCTTGCCAGCCATTTAGTGTGGGGGGTAATCAAAAAGGAATAGAAGATGCAAGGGATGGCTTTCCTATTTTCATTGACGCGGTAAAAAAATTAAAGCCTAAAATTTTTATGTTTGAAAATGTAAGAGGCTTACTTTATGCTAATCGATGGTACTTTGAGTTGGTTGTAAAAGAGTTGAGACGGCTGGGTTACTTCATTAATTACAAACTTTTGAATGCTGTAAACTTCGGAGTTCCGCAAAATAGAGAGCGCCTTTTCGTAGTTGGCCACAAAAGCAGATTTAACTTTCCTAAACCAGAACAGTCAAAAGTTACAGTTGGTGAAGCTATAGGTGATTACATGTACACAGTTCCTCCTGAAAGCAAGTTCCTAAATGAGTCAATGGATAGGTATGTAGCTAATTATGAGAAGGCATCCGCATGTGTTAATCCTAGAGATTTATATCCTGACAGACCTGCAAGAACTTTAACATGCCGTAATCTGGCAGGTGCTACAGGTGATATGCAGCGTGTAAAATTAAAAGACGGAAGACGTCGGCGTTTAATACATCGGGAAGCTGCGAGGTTACAAAGTTTTCCTGATTGGTTCGAATTTGAAGGTAATGAAACACAACGGTATAATCAAATTGGAAACGCTGTTCCCCCTCTTTTGGCATATAAACTCGCTTTGTCTTTAAAAGAATGTTATAATAGGGATCAGCAGTATTCTTCTGAAGAGATAGTTGAAAAGGGTTTTCTGCCTAACAACCTGTTGACTTTATTTCCTGTATGAAAACTTATATCTTTAAGAGTACTAAGTCTTCTGCCGTCCTAAATCTCATACATGAAGCACTTGATATTTTAGAAAGCGTTGGTATTTCAATGAATGCAAAAAGTGAACGAGGGTTAGAGAGGATGGCAGAAGCTTTCTTAGCTGTAGCTAACGTTACTCAGGATTGGAAAACTGCTTTAGATACCACACAATTACAAACAAGACAGATTATTGCATTTATCAACAAACATTTTGAAGAGAATATTTCATTTGGCTCTTACGATGATATTCGTCGGAAGGATCTTAAACTACTAGTAATAGCGGACTTAGTTGTAAATAGTGGTGATAAATTAAGCGCAGCAACAAATGACCCCACGAGAGGTTACGCACTTCATTCCGACTTTAAGGACCTTGTAATAAAGTACAAAACGGAAAACTGGGATATAGCTTTAGCCAATTTTAATAGCACGAGGCCCTCTCTTGCCGAATTGTTTGAGCGTAAACGTACCATCGAACAAATCCCCGTTAAACTTCCGGGTGGTAAGCCACTAAATCTCTCTCTTGGTGAGCATAATGTTTTACAAAAGGCTATCATTGAACAGTTCTTACCTCGATTTGGTAGTGATTGTTATGTGCTTTATATCGGAGATACAACCAATAAAATGCTTCATGTAGAAGAGGAGGAGTTAATAAAACTTAATTTCTTTAAGTTGGCCCATGACGAGCTGCCAGATATTGTTGCATATAGCAAGAAGAAAAATTGGCTCTATCTGATTGAAGCAGTGCACAGTTCAGGACCTATGTTTGAAGTTAGAGTACACGAACTTAAAAAACTTTTAAAAGATTGTAAGGCAGAGCTGATTTTTATAACCGCATTTTTGACAAGAGGAGATTTTCGTAAATGGGTTATGAATATTGCTTGGGAAACAGAGGTCTGGATCGCTGATAATCCCGATCATCTCATTCATTTTAATGGGCACAAGTTTTTAGGTGCCTATTGAGTTCATATATAGCTTTGTTTGTTACTTAGCAGGATATTTTTGTTGGCTCGATAAAGTTTTAATATTTAATATTTTGAATTTAGTAGTTAAGCATTCAAATGTGCGTCATATGCTGGTGAAGATTGGGTTGTATTAGGGATTTAATTGGTAACCATATGGATACGTCACAGGAAGTACTGCTTATTGTGTTGGTAGCGCATTTATTCCTGCCTTCGCTAAACGCTTATTTGGCGCGGGAGAAAGGACGGAAAGAGAATTCTTGGTTTTTTATCACCTTCTTTTTTGGCTTTTTCGCCACCATCCTCTTATTGCTTGCTGATAAAGTTGGACAGCCGTCGGGTAGACCGCTTTCGGCTGAAAACGGAATAGCCTGAGCCGAACAGATCTGAAAAGCGCAACGTTGGCTTCCGGTACCAAGACGCACGGATCAATAAGTTGACATTGAAAAATGCAGGTAGGCTACAGGGTATAGAAGGCGAAAGGCACGAAAAAGTAGACGAAGCAGCTCGAAAAGTAGGTACGGGCTGAGCGGCTGCTTATGCCGATCATGGCCTTTGCTGCGTATGTACCCGGTGAGGCAATTCAGGCCATTGAAGCCTTGACAGGTCCTGATACAGAACAAGGATGCCAGAATATGTTGCATCTATACGTTCTAAATCGTTCATTTAAGCCAAAGTTATCGAAAACCGACGCGCATGAAATGTAGACCTGTACCCGTTTTGCTTAGTCTCCTGTTTACCTGCTTTGCCTGTAGCACAAAACCAGCTGCCCTGCCACTTATAGGAACCTGGGAATTGATTTCGGCAACGTCCACCGAGAAGGACTCGACTTCTTCGACGTTTAACCCGAACCAGAAGATGATTAAGATCATCAACGCAACGCACTTCGCCTTTCTGAGTCATGCCATAGACCGCAGTAAAGACACCACTGCGGCTGCATTCACGGCGGGCGGTGGGTCCTATACGTTAGCTGACAGTGTGTACACCGAACACCTGGATTACTTTGCTGACAAAGCCTGGGAGAATAACAAGTTCGAGTTCGTTGTTAAAATAGTGGGAGATACGCTGATTCAAAAAGGCGTTGAAAAAGTCGAGAAGCTCGGTGTTGACCATATAATTGTGGAAAAATACAGACGGGTCAACAACTAAGGTTGTAGCCCGGAAACGGGCCAGCCAACAGACAGCGGGTCAGCATGTAAAACCTGCGTGCTGCCCCGGTTAGCACACTATCTCCTGCCTTGGACTTGTGCCAACACGGCGTTGGGCAACCGGGGCAGCACCAGCCGGGCGAACCAGCCGGCTTCCTCAATGAGTGGGTAGCCCGAGAAAATGAACGCGCGGATGCCCATGTCCATATACCGGTTGATCTTGTCGACGATCTGATCGGCGCTGCCCACCAGCGCACCGCCCGCGCCCGAACGGGCTTTACCAATGTCGGTCCACAGCAGCGGCTCTACAAAGCCGTCGGTATCGGCGCCTTCACGGAGCTCGTTTTGCCGTTTCACACCCAGCGACCACGAACTTTGCGACGCATTTTTAAGGGCCTGACCCCGCACCGGATCAAACTTCGACATGATGTGCTTCGACCAGGCGCGGGCTTCGGCCTCCGTCTCCCGGACAATCATGTGGATGCGCAGGCCAAAATCAACCGTTCGGCCGTACTGAGCTGCCCGCGTGGCTACATCCTGCATGGTAGCGTAGAGTAGTTCCTCGGTTTCGGGCCACATCAGAAACACATCGCAGTAGCGGGCGCATACATCCCGTGCTCCGTCCGACGTGCCGCCGAAATACAGCAGTGGTCCGCCGGGCTGGTGAGGTTTCACCGGGGTCGTATCTAAACTGATTTTTCCGTATACCGGTCCGTCATGCTCAATACGGTCTTGTGTCCAGGCCTGTTTCAGGATCTGAATGGTTTCGGCGCAGCGCTGATACCGCAGGTCGGCAGGCTCGCGGTAGCCGGGCAGGTCGGAGTTGATGATGTTGATCGTCAGCCGCCCCTGTAGCATCTGATCGAGCGAGGCCAGCGTCCGGGCTAACATCGGCGGGTGCATTTCTCCGCAACGGATGGCCGTGAGCAGGTTGATCCGGTGCAGATCGGCCGCGACACCGGCCGCAAAGGGAACCACCTCCTGACCCGGCATGTAGGAGGTAGGCAACAGCAGGTTACTGAACCCCAGCCGTTCAGCCGTCAAGGCAATTTCCCGGCAATGGGCGAACGTACTGCGGGCGGGGTCACGGATACTCAGAAACTCGGTATCTTCTCCGCAGAGGTCCGAAAACCAGGCCACTTCGCACAGGCGTGGGTTCGTTCGGGCAGGAACGGGAACAATGGGTTGATGAAGCATAAAGGCAAAGTTAGGTACCAGCGCGTTTCATGCGCCAGTAGATGAGCAATCCGACCGCACCGGCAATGGCCGCATCACGCGCTTCACGACCCGAACTGTTGCTCAGCAGCCAGGCGCATAACCCCACGGCCAGTACTGAAATAAGCCACCCACCGGCTACCCGAAACTGCGCCGGAGGAACCGCATCGGCGGACTGGGCCTCTCGTCGGCGAAGCAGGGGCAGGGCCGCGCTGGTCAGGGCAAAATAGGACAGCCGAATAATGGTACTGAGTGTTAGGGCGTAGAGGAAGGTGCCTGTCAGGGCCAGTAATAGTTGGAGACCGGCAGTTAGTAAAATGGCCCGGTAAGGCGTCTGGAAACGGGGATGCAGGGCGGCTAACCAGCCCGGAAGCTGCCGCTGCTCGGCCATAGCAAACAGCAGGCGGGGACCAGTCAGCATCAGGGCATGAAGCGTACCGAGAGCTGTCAGCAGAGCAACGACGGTGATAAACCGGGCACCGGCAGGGCCCATAAACTGCCCGGCGGCATCGGCCAATGGCCGTTCAGACTGACCCAGATTCGGCAGGGTGCCAATGCAAACCACCTGTACGGCCATGAACAGCACGGCAACCGTGCCAATCGAAACCAGCAGCGAAAGGGGGACGGTGCGCTGGGGTTGTTGCACTTCGCCCGACGGAATGGCCGCCACATCGAAGCCCGAAAAGGTAAAGATCAGCAGGAGCACAGCCTGCGAAAAAGGAGCATAATCGGGCAGCGACGGAAAGGTGAACGCGGCAGGGTCCACGAAAAATAAGCCGCCGACAGCGAATCCACCAATAGCCAGCAGTTTACTGACGGTAAATACGGTATTGACCCGCGCCGACCGCTGTACACCGAGGTAATTAATCAGGGCCAGACCCGCCACCAGCCCCGTAATCAGCGTGGCACGTTCCCATCCGTTGGCCAGCTGGGGCCGGAACAGGGCCGCGTAGGAAACGAACAGGTTGCAGATGGAGGCAAATGCAGCCAGCCGCGACAGCCAGAACAGCCAGCCTACTTCAAAGCCGATGAGTGGCCCAAACGCCACGCGGGTATACAGATAGGGTCCACCCGTACTGCTGAACCGGCTGCTGACTTCGGCAAAACACAGGATAATGAGCGTAACAACGGTTGCACTGACTCCGTAAGCCAGCAAACTCCAGGCACCGATCAGGGCATACAGTTTGGCGGGCAGACCCAGAATACCCGCGCCAATGGTAATGTTAATGATGAGGGCGATAAAATCGAACCGGCTGATGCCGCGCAGTAACGTAGGCAAGTTGAGTAGGCAGTGGTAAAGCGTTGCAGGTCAAGAAGGCCTAAAAATAGCGACTTTCATCCGAAACCGGGCGCAATAGCGCACAGATACGATTACTCAAACTTCTCCACAGTAGCCTGAGCTGTACCGTCCGGCAGAATAACCAGTTTGAACAGATTATTGTATTCGTTGGTACCAATGCTGTCGAGTGGCGGTTTGGCACCGGCATTGCGGATGATCGGCAACAGGTTGTCACTATGTCCGCAGAGCAGAATGGTGTTACCCCGCTGCTGCTCGATCAGGCGTTGAATGCCTTTGTAATCATGCCCTTCGTAGCGGGTGATCGATAGGTTTTTTTGTCCGGCTACCGGCGTCACCGTGTTGAGCGTACGCACGTATGACGTGCTGAACACGGCACTAAGGGGAACGTTCTGCAACCGTTGCGCTAAGTGCTGCGCCCGTTCTTCGCCCGCAGGGGTGAGGGACGGATTCCTGGCCGCAGGGTCGGAAAGATCTTTCTCGGCATGGCGTACCAGGTATACGGTAGTCGTTTTAGTCGTCGGCTGGCAGTTAGAGAACAGCACCAGGGTCAGTAAACCTATACCGGTTCGCAGCGCGATCAGGAAATTCCTCATACGTTTTTCGTGAAGTTATAAGTGGGCTAATCCGGGTTTCTGGTCCGTTACTTTATCCGAGTTGCAATAAACGCAATTTACTGTAGACGACCGTTCGCCGTTAACCAGTCGGCAGTGTCTACCCAACTGCCTGGTTAATGATCACCATAGCGTTTTTCGCCCGCCGGAATGCGGACTGTCAGCCGATTCTGTTTCGGGGGGAGCGGACAGGTGGCAAAGGGGGTAAAGGCACAGGGCGGGTTAATGCTCTGGTTAAAATCCAGCGTAGTTAGTCCGTTCCCCGAAGCGTCGGACTGGGTCGGTTTATCCGCGTACAGAAACCGCCCGGAACCGTAGGTTTCATGCGTATTGGTCCCATCGCCAAAGAGGATGAACAGCTTGTCACTGCCTTCACCCACCGCGTCGAGTCGGTAGGTTTTCCCACCCAGTTCGAAGACCAGCGTCCCGGCTAAAGGCTGCTGCGATGTTTGCCCAGTAACATCCAGAATCGGAATCGTGCGCGGCTCGGTGGGGCGTTCCAGCCGGGCTTTTACCCGATAGGAGTCATCAATCGGAAAGCGGTCAATCCCGCTGAATTCGCGTAGCAGCGGGCTTTCCAGGTCTCGTAGACGCACGGCGTACCGGTTGCCCCGCTTAATGACGAACCACCGCAGCGAGCCGTGCGCCAGGGTAACAGGTTTGGCCAGCGTGGGCGAAAACACGATTTTATCGCCCAGCAAGGGTTGCCCGTCCGTCTGCACAACTACTTCGGGAGCGGCCTCAAACTGCACAACCCCTTTATTCAACCGGATAACACCGAGTTTAGCCGGTGCTTTGTCACTCGGGAAAGTCAGGTCGTTGCCCGGATCAGCTCCAACCGTGTTCTGTCCTTCCTTGAGCCAGAATAGTCCGGCCAGATTCAGCCAGCCATTCTCGCTCTTGAGTGATTCGACCCGTTGCCGGTGCCACTGATCAAGCTGTTCGCGATAGGCCGGGTCTTCGGACCGGAAACCAGCCACGGCCAGCATAGTTAGGCCCCAAAGCCAGAAAAATGTCCGGGCGTAGGGGCTGGATGGTTCGGTTGATGGCGTTAAATTGTCCATAATTCAGGTAGTTAGCTGTTTCAGTTAGTCGTTGTGTATAAACCTGGCAATTCCAACGCTTAGGCTGGCTATTAAATCGTTGATGCGGAAATACTTCTTTTGCCTGCTTGTAGCCATTGCGGATTCTGGCCTCATGACAGGCAGTAAGAAGGATGTGGTAAGGGCGAGCCGGTATTGAGTCATAAATATTCTTATACTATATAGTAAATAGAGTATTGTCGAAAACAAAAACAGCGGATGTACAAGATACGCTGGCTCTGACCTGATACGCTGGGCGCTTTACTTTTGTCAGCAAAGGTGAATCGCGAAATTTAGTTCTGCAACAAAAAGTCAAAAAATTGATAGTCAATTAGTTATGCAATAGTCTATCGGTTTATCGGAGTACTCTTTACCATTCCGATGGCTCGCCGTCACTTCCTTGCTCAGGCTACCACCCCAACCTGATGGGGGATGTAAAGACCGGCAAGCGTTTTGACTAAGGTGTCTACTTCAGCCCTCGTGTTGTCTTTACCGGCCGAAATTCTGACGGTCTCCCATCCCGGAATGCTACCAATGGCACTCAGCACGTGCGAGCCGCCACCCGCTAAATTCGAGCAGGCACTCCCGCCCGACACGGCAATACCGATCGCATCTAAGGTCTTTACCAGCGATGCCCCAGATGGCAATGGTGGCAGGCTGATACTCAGTACTGTAGCCATACTTTCATCGGGCAGGGCCGACGTGCCGTTAAACTGGACCTGTGGCAGAGTGGCCTGGAGCCGGTTGATGAGCCGTTCTTTCAAAGACTGAATATGAGCCTGATTCTGGTGCCGGTCGCGGTAGCTGATTTCGAGTGCTTTGGCCAGTCCGACAATACCTGCTACGTTTTCAGTGCCGGGCCGCTGTCCCCGCTCCTGATTGCCGCCATGCATCAGGGCTGGTAACCGATGGGGATTTCGTACGTACAGAAACCCAATCCCCTGCGGCCCGTGGAACTTGTGGGCCGACCCCACAATAAAATCAACAGGTAATTCGGAGAGGTTATACCGATAGCGTCCCACGGTTTGCACGGTATCCGAGTGAAAATAGCAGCCGAACTGTCGACACAGCCAGGCAACGCGCTCAATATCAGTGACGTTACCGACTTCGTTGTTGCCATGCATCAGGCTTACCAACATGCCACCCGTTTGGCGGTTCAGGCCCAGGTTCCGACGGCCGTCCAGTAACTGCTCCAGATGGTCATAGTTAATCCGGCCTTGTGGGTCGAGTTCAGCCCAGTGCAGGCGAATAGTCTCGGAAGCAATAGCCCGGTTGTTTTTGAGCCGGGTGAGCGGCTGGAGCACGGCCTTGTGCTCAATCGGGCTGGTAATCACATCATGAATACTGCCCGACCGGATGCTGCCAACAAGGGCGAGATTGTCGGATTCGGTAGCCCCGCTGGTGAAGAAGATCTCATCCGGGGAAGCACCCAGCAGGTCGGCTACGGTCTGGCGGGCCTTTTCGATAGTTTCCCGTGCTTCACGCCCGCGTTGGTGCGTGGCCGACGCATTGCCCCAATGCGTTGTAAAGTACGGCAGCATGGCCTCAAGCACGTCCGGGTGGAGGGCTGTCGTGGCGGCATTGTCAAAATAGATGTTCATAGCGTTGCGGTAAAATCAGAAAGTAAGGTTGGTTATGTAAGCTATTCTCATCGCTTTTTAGGTCCGTTAGCCAGTACATAGGCCGCTACCTGCGAACCGATGCTTTGCCCGGCTGTGTTCTCGAACGAGAAATGAATACCGCCATAAATACGGCTCAACCCATTCTCGATCTCCAGCGTACTCAGCGAAGCCACTGTTCTCGGCGAAATACCAGTTGTGGTTGTGTTGAGCGTCAGGGAATTTGCATCTCCAAAAGACTGCTTCAGCACATCGAAGCCCGCATTGATCGTGCCGCTATGGCCGCTTGGGTAACTGGGGTGGGCAGGTGTCACAATCAGGGGTGTCCAGGCCGTGTAACTATTGGTCACGGCTCCGCTCGGGGTGGCATTCAGGGCGGTAACGGGTCGCCAGAACAGATAGGTAAACTTGGCATCCCAAACGGCAATCCGGGCGTCGGCTTCTGCAATATCCGTCAGCACAAACACCAGTGCGGCATCCTGAATGGATAGGTGTTTCTGGATTGTCAGCAACCGGGCGGCTTCATTGACCGCCAACTCGGCATCCTGCCGGTAGAACTGCGCAATCTGGGTCTGTTCGGGGGTGCGAACCGTACTGCCCACGGCGCCAAGGGTTTCCACTTCGGCCAGTGCGGTTTTGTAGGCATCGCTTTCCACAGCGGGCGGAGCCGCCGGTCTGAACTGATTGGCGGCTGTCAGCACAAACGGCTTCACTGCTGCCCACTGCTGGTTAATGCCATCCGCAAAACCCGTTGGTGTGGGTCGCCATTGTCCAACCCCAGCCGGGCTTGTCGGACCAGTATATCCCTGGTTGGGCGTTGCCCCATCCGCAGCCCGCAGCGTTACAATATCGGTGGCGGCTGCCGTACCCACCGTCTGTCCGTCTGCTACATTGGTACCAGCTGGAAGAGTAGCCAGACTACGGGTCAGGGCCGAATCCAGGGATGGTGTCTGGTTAGGGAAGTAAGTAATCAGCACGTCGTGAGCGGCCTGGGCTGCGGCCGCTACTGCCGACGGGTTGCCCGTTGGCGTTGCTTTATAATGGTAAGGTGTACCAAACTGGAGAACACTGTTTACGGCATCATAGACCGCAATGGACTCGATGGCAATAATGCGGGTGGCCAGATTACTGTTCAGTCCCGCCGTTTTTGTGGCCTGCACCGTGCGCAGGTTCCAGTCGGTAATTACCTGACTGGAGATGGGTTGTGATTGAGACACTTCATCCTGACAGGCAGAAAGCCAGACTGTAGTGGTTAGTAGAAAGCTCATTCGGAGGTAATGGCGGCTGTTGGGAAGCATTCTGAATTATGATATGGTGAATTGTCTGATTTTCCTGGTTGGACGGGTACGTATCTGTTTCGCTAAAAACTGAGGGTCAGGCGGTCGTAATAAAAAGCGCCGTTGAAACCGAACTGCTGTCCGGCCGATGTTCCCCAGGGTACTGTACCGGTCTGGTTATTCTCAACCCGCTGCTGATCGGGATACACATCGCCGATGTTGTTCGAGCCAGCCGTGATGACAGCCGCTTTGGTCAGCTGGTAGTTCAATGTGAGATCCGTGATGACTTTGGGGCTGAAGGTCTGATCGCGGCCACCGGTCGGTGAGTCGATCTGACTTTGCGTGTTGGCGTAGGTGTACGGTCCGAAGCGAGTGACGACAATGTTGGGCGAAAAGCGGCCCCAATTATAGCCTACCAGAGGGCATAATTCATACTGAAGCTGACAAAAACAGTGAAAAATTATACTCCTTGCGGTAAGGTTATCGGGTATGTTAATAGATCAGGAACCCCTTTCCCGAAACTATCGCCCAGGACGATCCGAGCCGCGTGATACCCACACATCCCGTGAACGCCCCCACCAGGTGGCGTAGCCGACGAACAGATGAACAGGCCGGGAGCCGCCGTTCGGTAAGGCGTCAGACTAAGGCTTGGACGGGTAAAAAGTTGGCCGAGGTCGATGATACCCCCATTTATATCGCCCCCTACGTAGTTGGGATTCCAAGTTTCGAGGGCCATCGCATTCATCGTGTGTCGGCCCAGAATCAGGTCGCGGAAACCCGGCGCAAACCGCTCGACCTGCCGTTCGATGCGCTCGGTCATGTCCACCGTTGAGCCATTCGGCACATGACAGTAAGCATAGGCCGTGTGTTTACCGGCTGGTGCACGACTATCGTCGAACAGGCTTTGTTGAGCCAGCAGCACATGCGGCCGGTCGGGGTGCTGCCCCTGGCTGATTTGCTGCTCAATAGCTATGATTTCTTCCAGCGTACCGCCCAGATGTACCGTACCCGCCTGCCGACAGACGGGAGCCGCGAAAGGTATTGGGCCGTCGAGTGCCCAGTCGATCTTGAAGATGCCGGGACCGTATCGGAAGTGTTCCAGTTGCTTTCGATACCAATACGGGAAGCGGTCGCCCACGATACTTAGGAGTTGTCTGGGCGTTAAATCGAATAGCACCACCGGACCGCCGGCCGCCCGCGTTTTAGGCAGGTCGGCCAGCGACCGCACGGGCCGGTCCACCACAATCTCTCCGCCCAGCGACCGAAAAATTGAAGCCAGCGCATTGGCGATACTTTGCGCTCCGCCCTTAGGCAATGGCCAACCCCGGTAATGCCCGGCCGCCATGAGTGCCAGCGTAATTGCCGAAGTGGTCAGGTTAGTCAGCGGCTGAATGGCGTGCGTCGCCATACCGGCCAGTAACCCTCTGGCTTCGGGCGTCTTGAATCGTTTGGCGAGTTGGGTCGCGGGCAGGATGGCATCCAGGCCAAAGCGGGCAAAGTCAATCGGATGATCCGGGAAGCGTAACGGCCCCAGTATATCAGCGGCTAAGGTGGGCCAGTGCGCAACAATCGGTTCCAGTAAATCCCGGTAGGTCTGCTCGTCGCGCCCAAGGGTTCGGGCGGTATCGGCCACGGAGCCCGCCAGTGCTGCTGCCGTGCCCCCCGCCCGGAAGGCCGTACCCTCGAGGGACCGGTCGAAGGGGTGGGCCAGTGCTACGGGTGGGTAGATAAACTCCAGCCCATGCTCAGCCAGGGGTAGTTGGGTAAACAGGGGTGAACTGATTGCCATAGGATGAATGGCTGACCCGAGATCATGCACGAAACCGGGCAGGGTCAGCTCCGCCGAACGGGTGCCGCCCCCGATGGTCGGCCGTGCTTCCAGCACCACCACCGACAAGCCCGCCTTCGCCAGTACAATAGCTGCGCTCAGACCGTTGGGGCCGGAGCCGACAACGACGGCATCGTATTGTTTTTCGCGTAGATTCATAGCTGCTTCAGTTACCCCTGTCGGAAGTTTTCGGGACGGTTCAGCACACGCCCATCGGGTTTGACCTGCCAGGCCGTAATGGGGTTGAAATGGTAGCCGCCCGTGTCGGCACCCCGCGCGTCGATGAGTTGGGCAAACGTAGGCTGTACGTAGCCGGTTTCGTCGGTGACGCGGCTCATGATTTCCGTTTCAGCCCCATTCCATTGCCAGAGGTGCCGGAAACGAACGTGCGCTTTGTCTAAAACGGGCTCCTGTAACTGCGCCACCTGCCAGCTTTTACCGGCATCCGTGCTAACCTCCACCCGCACTACTTTCCCGCGTCCGCTCCAGGCCAGTCCCCTGATTTCGATCCAGCCGCGCTCCACCTGCGCCGGATAGGTCGGGAAGGTGATGATACTGCGTGCGTCGATGTCGAAACTGAATTGGCGAATGCGGACCGGCTGGATTTTATCGCCTTTGATGTTTTCGCTGTACTTCGATGTTTCTTCCCGTGTCTGCCAGGGGGCATCGCCGAGTTCGAGCCGACGCAGCCATTTCACACTGGTATTGCCTTCCCAGCCGGGTAGAAACAGCCGGACGGGATAACCCTGTTCAGGGCGAAGAGCCTCCCCATTCTGCGCGTAGGCAATAATGGCATCGTTCCAGCCCTTAGCGGTCGGAATGCTGCGGGTCATTAGAGCCGAATCACCCCCTTCGGCCAGAAACCATGAAGACGATGGTTTTACGCCTACTTCCCGAAATAGGGTCGATAGCAACACGCCCGTCCATTCGCTCTGACTGGTGAGGCCACAAATTTCCTGCGGAGTCATCGTTTCTTTGCCTGTTCGGAAGTTTCCCGAACACTCCAGAAAGGCAATCCGCGATACCGACGGAAACCGTTTTAGATCGGCCAGCGAAAAAACGGTTGGCTTATCAACCAACCCATGAATGAGCAGTTCGTAGGTATTCGGGTCAATGGTCGGTATACCGTTGTGGTGCCGCTCGAAGTGCAGATCGGACGGGGTGATGGTGCCGTGTAAATCCTGCAGGGGCGACCGCGAGGAGATGTCGGACGTATGCTTGACCAGTTTCTCAAACGCCGACCGGGTACCAACCTTCCCCGGCGGAGCGCCCATCTGCTTTGTCGGATCATCAAGTTTAGCGAAGTCCTGCTCCGATATACCGATCTGAACTGACTTGGCGTACGATGTCTGTACAACGGCTATGGCAGCGGTAGCAGCACCTCCCAATAAGGTCCGGCGGGTAATTTTACTCGACTGTTTATCCGATTCGGTCATGTCAGCGAATGTATGGTCGGAATGCCGCATCACCCCCTTTCCGGTCGTCGGGTACGAATAGTTTCTGAGCGGGCATCACCACCTTCGGTAATGTTCTGGCAGTTAATACAGCGTTCTCGTCCAGAATTTTGTTGGCCGTCAGCAGGTAAGCTGTCAACGCATACACGTCTTCATTGGTCAGCGAACCGGGTGCATTAAAGGGCATGGCCCGCCGGATATAATCGAACACGGTTGTTGCGTAGGGCCAGTAGTTACCAATGACCTTTTCGGGACGTTTGCCAGGCGCGGTCGGGGTTGTTACCAAAGAGCCATTTGGCCCGCCCACCCCGTGACAGATCGCACATTTATTGGCAAAAATTACCGCCCCGGCTGCTGCGGTACCTGACCCGGCGGGTAAGCCAAGGCCATCAGGCCGCACGTCGATGTTGAGAGCCGCGATTTGGGTTTCTGTTGCAGGCTGGCCAAATCCGAATCGGGCGGGAACCGAGTCAATGGCTACCGGTTTATATGCTATGCCGCTGACTGACTCAGAGGTGGCGAATCGGTAGCTGCACAGACCGGTTATCAGCAATAGCCCTACCGGTAGCCAACCAGTCAATCTACTCATACGTACCGGCGTTGAGGGTGCTTTTTGATATGGCGTAGGGGCGGTTGTAGCGGTTGAGCACCACGTAAATCGAATCCTTATGCTCATTGATACCCTGAAGAATGACCTGATTACCCTTGTCGAGAGCTGTATAGCTGAGAATCATCCGGTTTCGTTTGGCCGGTTTCGATTCAGCGATGATGCCTTTAGTCCGCCGGGTTGAGCGGGCAATGGGGTCGATCTTAGAGTCTTCAGGACCGATAATGGCTAAGGCTTCTTTGGGAATCCAGTTATCAGAATGGGGTGGTTCGGCCGGACCACGTTTACCCGCTTTTTTAGGGCCATCCTGTTGCCGGTCCTGCGCCGGATCGCCGGACCCAAAGGACCGCGTGATCTCGCTGTTTGCGGCAAATTCCCGCGGGCCGCGATCGGCGTTCTCGGCATTGCGCGCTCCCCGGTTTTTATCCTGTAAATACAGCACATGATGCACAGTATCGGCTTCGTAATAAAATACCCGCTGTCCGCCAGCTACACCCGTTAACTCAAATGTCCGGTTGATGTCGCGCATGGGTGCCCCGCCCCCGTTGGAGAGGTCCAGTTCTACGGGTTTGGCGGTTTTAAATGTCAGCGTCGTCCAGTTCTCGAAGGTCGCTTCCTGCCAGCGCACGGTATCGGTCAGTGACTCCGGGAGCGGTTTACCATTCAGCCGGAACTCCGCCACCGTATAGTTACCCCGTAGGTCTTTAAGGCCCTTTTGCGCCGGTTGTTTATACGGATCGTAGCGGAAATTGATGTATTGCAGCCAGAAAAGCAGGACTACGAACACGCCGATAGTGGCCGTTTTCAGGCCAATCCGTAGATATTGCTTCCAACCTGAAAAGACCGGTGCGAAATAATTCGGAACCGCCGGCCGCTCCTGGATAAGCAGGGTATAGAGGTCTTTGACGTAATAAACCAGCAGAAAACCCGCCAGCAGGACGAAATAGGAACTGTAACCGTGAACACCCCCATCGTAGGCAAAGTTGACGTACACAATGTCGGCCAGGGCACCGAACAGCAATACCGCACCCCAGAAGGTAGTGGCCCGGAAAAACAGCAGCACCCCCGCCAGCACCTCAACTACCCCCGCGAAGACCTCATACCACGGCACAATACCGATGGAGAGCCAATAGATTTTCTGCGCTGTGAGGTCGCCGAAATTGGTGTTTAGAACCCCAAGCGAAGGGTACGGCAACTGCGTTGGCAGGAGTTTAGTGAAGCCAAAACCGATAATGCCGATGCCTGCCCGGTAGCGCACGATCACCCGCAGCCAGTAATATAGTAGCGGTCCGGCGTCCGGGGAGTAATTGCGGACTTCCTGGCGACGTAATCGACCGAACGCGGCCCGAACGATGCCGGTCCAGATCAGCCCAACAACTGTGGCGAAAAACAGCGTGATTAGCCAGGGCGCATAGCCATTCAGCGTACTACCAAAAAGCTTATTGCCGAAGAGCGTCAGGCCGGACCCAAAGCGAGCTACGTCGTAGAGGTCGCGGTAGTGCAGCCGAACGCGGCCCGGATGCAGCCAGTCTAATTTTACCACTTCCTTGTACCAGGCCACATTGTTGGGCAGCGACATGGCGATAAAAAACACGAAGGCAATGCGAAACAGAATCCGCTGACTTTCCGTCCAGACGGGCTGATCTGTTGGCTGGGCAGGTTGCCGGGCAGGTTTATCAGTGGTGCTGTTCGTGGGTGAACCGACAAAATTCAGCGTGTTCTCAGAACCTGCTCCCGCCGAATTCTGGTTCGTTTCTACGTCCTGAGGAATATGCGTTGAGGATGACATAGTGACCAAGGTTAGAGGGTGAGACTACCGCGCCGACCCGCTTTGGCGGCTTCGTTGAGCAGGTATTTTTTAGCTACTTTATCCAGTACCGCATGGATAGAATTGTGGCTTTGATCCACACCCGACAGGATAATTCGCCCATTGTCGGCTAATACCCAGGTCAATTGCAACGTTTCGCCAGGGTAGTTCGGATTAGCATTTTTGAGCGTCAGCCGATGGTTACCCGCGTCGGTGGTGTAGCGGTAATAGTGGCGTCCCTGCGCACCGGCCAGTTCATAGTCGCGGTCGGCATCTACGGCCGAAAGCTGTTCCGTGTTGGTATTGAGAAGCGTTACGGGCCGGTTCGACCGGATACTAACCGTATTCCAGGCTTCAAACACAACATCCTGCCAGCGGGTCCGATCCGTTTTGGAATAGGGGAGTGTTTTGCCATTCAGCTGGAACTCACTAACCGTATACAAGCCTGCCAGACCCGGTACTCCCGGTGTTTGAGGAAGCCGAAGTGGTCCCTTCAGGTAAGCCGCATACGTACTATAGCCATACACGACGACCGCCAATACGATAAACGCCCCTTTGAGCGCCAGTCGCCCGTAGCGCTGCCATGTCTCCCGAAAAACCGGCTGAAAACGATTAGGCAGGGCGGGCAACTCAAGCGATACCAGCCGGAATAACCGCCATGCGTCGAAGGCAAACAGTGTCAGTGCAAACGAAATCAGCAGCCCGCTATACACGTATTCGCCCCCTTCGTAGGCCAGATTCGAGAAGAATACATTGCCCAGAAACGGCAGGAGAATCAGCGTGCCGATGGTAGCCGTTTTTCGATTCAGGAGCAACAGTCCGCCCAGCAACTCCACTCCACCCAGAAACGACTGATACGATGGCACAACCCCCAGCGAGAGTGAAAACAGTTTCCAGGCCGTAAAATCACCATAGGCGGTGTTCAGGTTGCTAATGGACGGGAGCGGGGCCTGTAACGGAAAGAGTTTGATGAATCCGTAGGCAATTACGCCAAGAGCCAGCCGGTAGCGAAGCACCACCCGCAGCCAGTACTGTAAGGCCGGATAGTTCGTTTTCCTGTCTTTCCGCACAGACCAGACTACCGTACCAATAACCGCCAGCAGCAACACAATGCCCCAGTTGGCGAAGGTGTCAACCCGCCCGAAAAAGCGGGGGGCATAGTGCGACAGGTTGAAGAGATAGCGGGTGTAGTCGCCCCTGAAATCAACCAGATTACTGAAGAACTGGCCCGGGCCGCGTTCGGCATCGATTGGTAGGGCCTGAATCAGGAAGTAAAGAAAAATGAGCCGGAAACCGGTTTTTTCGGCAGTTGTCCAGTCGGCTGCCGGTTCGCGGGCTGGGGCGGTGCGGGCTTCCCAGACCGGGTGAACGTCGTCTACTAGTATGCTCATCGTCGTAAGGGGAGTTTAGCGGGCGGGTTCGTTGGGACGCTGTGGGGTGGCACTAATGACCCGACGGGTTTGCAAATCGAATTTCTGGCCCCGGCTCAGGAAATAAAACGGACCAGTCGGGCTGCTGTTCTGGCCTTTGGGGAAGGCGTCGGCGGTGGCACGGGCGTCGTGAATTATAGCGTAGGAGTTACCCAACACCTCGAAGGTGTTTTTCTGTACCACAATCGCCGTGCTTTCATCCAGGCCCACGCCGAGTAATTCGGGCCGTGCTTTGATTACCTCCACCAGATCGAACTGCCGGTTCCGGCGCAGCACGTGCTGGTCGAAGGTGATGTTATGGATAAAATCCAGTCCCTGTGTGTGGTCGCCTACCATGATTGTATTGCCTTTTGTGTCGCCCCGCACCATGAACGACCCTAGAATGGTAGCACCCGCCGAGGTGCCGGCAATGACTCCGCCCCGGCTTAGTAAGGCATTAAACTCTTTGTGGGTCAGTGTATTCAGGTACGAATCGGCCAGCCGCCAGTGCCGCCCACCCTCGAACCAGACGGCCGTTGCTCCGCGCAGTGGCGCCACAAATGACTCCTGGTTGGCCACCTTCGGATCGCGGGTATGGAGTAACGTTACGTTTGCGACACCGAGGTCCAGCAACCGCTGCCGGGTGCGCTGCCCACTGGCGTTGAGCGTTGAATCGTCGCCCGCCGTTGTCACAACGACCACGCGGGCGGTAGGGCCACCGGCGAGTTCGATGAAGCGGCCCCAGATGTCGGGCGTTACGTTACCGCCCCCAACAACAATGACGGTACCTTTTTCGGGACCAATGAATTTGGGCGTTGTCTGCGCCTGAAGGTGATGAACGAACAGGGCAAAAAAGAGGGCGATGCAAGTGGATGTGTATCTCATAAGTAGTTCATTAAAAGTACATTAGATTATTTTTTTGTCATGCTGAGGAACGAAGCATCTTAGCGGTCAATTCTCTAAGATGCTTCGTTCCTCAGCATGAACTGTGTTAAGAAGCAAGGGCTAAGGCCTTTTTTTGATCAAACTTT
>CAXUKO010000020.1:7856-108374 GCA_964251665.1 uncultured Cytophagales bacterium | reverse complement strand
CTGCTTAGGGTCATAGCTTTACACGATTAGTGTCAAGCTATTTCAGGGAGATGCATTCTGTTGTATAATCACTTATATGATAAGTAGTACACAAGGTAAGACAAAAACAGAACCTGTCATACACCGTGTATGACAGCGGACTTACACCTCGAAAATGGTGAACATGACTCAGTAAATAGGCCCGTTACGTACAATAGAAACCTGGTCTAGTTGAAAGTACAGAACTCGTAAAGTGAACGGGTTTACTAGATGCAAGAAAGCCTGTCTCCAGGCACTTCCCGCCTATCCAGTCTAGAAAAACGGTTTGTTGAACTACTCAAAAAGGTGGCGCATCAGCTTCTAGTTTACTAAAAGCTGGCAGGAAAAGACATGTCGGCTCGCTAAAATGGTCTCTGCAAACGGTTGTATCCGTTACAAAAACGGTTTACTAACCGTTCTTATCCGTTACACAACCGTTAGTGTAACGGTTTTTGGAAACGTTTCAGCAAGATAACAGCCGAATTGGGCCGACGGTTGGCAAGCCAATGAGCGGTAGCTAGGGATACAGGGAAATGGTCACTAACTAAATAGGTCATTGACCATCAGGTGGAGCCTTTCTCCCCAGAGTTACTGTACTGGACTTGCTACATTTGACTGGAGACTTTTTTTGGGCAGATTTGAGGGACAAACTTCAATTTGACCATGGTTAAACGACGCGTGTTTGACGAAGCATTTAAGGAGATGGCTGTCGAGCTATCTTATGCAAAAGGATCGATTCAGGATGCCGCTCGCGAATTGGGTGTTGATCCGGGGAGAATTAGCAAATGGCGGCAACAGTACAGAAAAACCGATCAAATCCTGTCGGCTACTACTACAATCACCGACGAGCAGCAACAGATCCGAAGGTTGCAACGCGAGCTTAGAGAAGCTCAGATGGAACGCGATATCTTAAAAAAGGCGGTCAGCATCTTCTCCAAGGGCGACGGGAGATATTCCGATTTATAAAGGAACACGCCAGCGAGTTTTCCGTTGAGAGGATGTGTAAAGTGCTGAATGTGAGCAGCAGCGGCTATTATTATTGGTATAACCACCCCATTAGCACTAGACAACAGAGTCAGAACCAGTTGGAGAACCACATCCGACAAGTGTACACTCAAAGTCAATGTCGCTACGGTAGTCCCCGGATTGCTGATGAACTCCGTGATCAGGGGGTGAAAGTATCTCGCAACTGCATTGCCAGACTCATGCGGAAAGCAGGGATTCGCAGCATTATGTACAAAAAGTATCGGGTGCAGACTACTGAATCGAATCACGACTATCCAGTAGCTAAAAACTTGCTAAGCAGAGAGTTTACAGCCGATAAACCAGGGCAGAAATGGGTGTCAGATATTACCTATGTTGCCACCTATCAGGGCTGGATTTACTTAACCGTGATTTTGGACCTAGCGGACCGAAAAGTGGTTGGCTGGGCGTTAAGTGATCGTCTCAAAGCGGTGGATACAAGTGTGGCAGCTTGGCATATGGCTCTAAAAAACAGGCCATTAAGTGGTCGACTTCTGTTTCATTCAGATCGAGGTGTCCAATATGCCTGCACTGAATTTAGGGATGAACTGAAAGATTTGCCGGTTGAGCAGAGCATGAGCCGGAAAGGCAATTGTTGGGATAACGCGGTGGCCGAGAGTTTTTTCAAGACCCTCAAAAGCGAGTTGGTTAACCACACTCATTTTGAGACGCATGCAGCGGCACGATTAGCAATTTTTGAATATATCGAGGGTTGGTACAATCGTCGGCGAAAACATTCAGCATTGAATTACCGGACGCCCAGTCAACAGGAATCTTATTTTTACACTTCCTCAATGGCCGCTTAAAAAATCTCCACTATACTGTTGCAAGTCCAGTACCGATTAAATCAGGTATCTATCAGGCTGCTCTTGCGGAGACCAACCGCCGCTTTTGGGGCCGTTTAGTGTGCCGGAGAAATCACCCTTTTAGTCTATCATTAAGGAGCATACTTGGCTCTGATAGCTCTATTCTCAAATCGTCAGGCCAACAGTCAACACCCCACTACGCCCGTCAGAGGGCCACACGCCCGGACCCGGATAAAACGTGGGCCGCTTGGTGAAGTATTGTTTATTCAATAAGTTATTGACATTGCCCCGCACCGTGACGCTCCGGTTAATGCGCCAGGTCCCGCTTAAATCCCACAGGCTGTAAGCTGGTACCGGACCAACCGCCCCGTTGGCCGAGGGAGTGGGCGTATTCAACGCGTCGGAAAACGTCTGGGCAACGTAGCTGTATTGCAGCGTCATACTGGCCGTCCGGTAGCGGGCCGTCAACCCATTGCGGCTCGTCCAGCGCGGGGCCGATTCCACCTGGTTACCCGTTACCGTCCGGTTTTCGGTGCCGGCCGACACCCGCCCCGCGATGTAGCGGGCATTGTTATAGGCTGTCGAGGTGAAGCCACTCAGCAGAAACGTATTGGTACGAAGTAGCTGGGTCTCAAGCAGGGCTTCGACACCCGTGCTTCGGCTGTCACCGATGTTGGTTCGGAAGATGTAGTTAGACCCGTCGGGATTTGTTAATAGTAACGTACCCAGCCGGTTGCGGTACAACAGATCAAAAACAGTGATGTTCAAGTGCAGCCCCTTCCAGCGGCCATCCAGTCCGATTTCGGCGTTGTAGCCGTAGGCATCCTTCAGGTTTTTATCGATCCGCTCGTAAACCGAGGTGGGAATGATGTCTTTGAACACGATTGGCCGGTAGGCCTGCGACCAGCCTCCATATACCTTCACCAATTCGTTAACCCGGTACTGCGCGTTCACGCCCAGCAAGGCAAAACGGTGACTAATATCGGTCGGCAGATTGAGCGGATCGTAGTAACTGATCGTACCCCGCATCAGCGTCGAGCCGTCTTCGATGCGAATACCAGGCGACACCGTCAGGCGGGGAGTCAGGTAGATCTGGCTTTCGGCGAAAGCAGCCAGGTTCTTCGTGCGGAAGTGCAGGTCACGCTTGAACGGACTCGTCAGCGTGAGGTCGAAGTCGCTGGCCGTAGTACCCACCCCTAACTGTCGGCGGTGCAGGTCGGTGCTGATCAACTGGACCCCGGCGGCCAGTATAGCCTTTACCCCAGCCAGGTGATAGCGGTGCAGCAGGCGGACTTCGGTAGTGTAACTGTTGAAGTTATCAATATCCACCTGCCGTGCCCGATATTGCCCCGTGGCCCGGCTGATGGTATCGGGCACGGTGGCAAAGGCATCGAGCTGCACGCTGTTGCGGGCACCCAGTACGGCCGACGTAGTCCACAGCAGGCGTGTGCGGGCGGAGAGCTGCCAGTCGAGTTTTAGCGACGGGATGTAAATATCGGGATTGAAATAGTTGCGGCTGCGGGTCGACTGACGCGGGTCCTGAGCAAACATGGCATCAGTCAGCGGCCCCGGAATCTGGTAGGTGTAGGTTGAACGGCCCAACTCGGCGGTCAGGCCAAGTCGCTGACTCGCCTGGTAGTGCAGGCTGCCAAACTGGGCCTGGGCGTCGGAGCGGCTGTTTTGCCGGTAGCTATCCGAATGCCGCCGGTAATAATAGGCGTAGTAGGTCCATTTGCCTACCCGGCCGCCAATGGCGTTGTAGCTGCTGAGCAAACCGTAAGACCCTGCCGAATTCACCGTTTGAAAACTAAACCGGCGGGTTGTATCAGCCTGCCTAGTGACATAATTGAGCATTCCACCGAATTGCGCCCCGTATTGCAGGGAGGCCGTACCCCGCACCAGTTCGACCCGCTCGATGCTTTCCATCGGCGGGGAGTAGTGGCTGGCCGGGTAGCCGTACATATCCGAGTTGGTGATGACTCCATTCTGGCGGATGTTGTTTTCCCAGGAGCGGTGGGGATCCAGCCCCCGCGTGGCGATGTTGATCTGGTTGCCCGTACCGTCCATGTCATAGACAAATACACCTGGAATGCGGGCAAATACCTGCCGGGGAGTCTTCTCGGCGATGTTGGCGTCAATGTCCGAAAGCCGGATGACTTCGCTGCGTTTGCCGCCCATCAGATAGGTGCCATGCACATCGGGCAGGGTTTCAACCACGGTTGGGTGAACGCCTTTGACGGTTACGGCATTGAGGGTACGAGTCCGCAATGAGTCGGTGGCTGGCTGCTTTTGAGCGATACTTCGTGGTATTAACCCGACAAGGAATAGGCTGATCAGCCAGCCGGTGAACGCTGAAACAGCCATAGCTTTTTTAGGAGAATTTAACTTTGGTTGCATGGAAAATAGGAATGATTGTCAACAGTCGTGATGAAAAGAGCACACGTCAGCACCAAATGCCTGGCTGACTATACCAGTAAAGAGCAAACCCGAACAGCCCAACAAGCACGGCGTAGCTTGCCCTTGTGGAAATAATGGGATAGGCAGGACGCGTTGCCCGGCCATAGGAAATGCGGCTTATACTTGGGGAGGGGGTGAATCGACTAGTAAAATGGTCTGAATCCAGCCGAATGGGCGGTCAGAAATGCGACTGGTTTCCTGCCAGGAAAGCGACCCAAAACAAAAGATGTCGGAGGAGTGAGGAGAGTAATCTTTCAGTAGTCCTTTTAGAAATTGAGTAGCCTTTCGATGTGAGTTGTCGCCGTCAATCAGGTGATCGGTCAAAAATGACAACAGGTTAGCGGGCCAGAATGATTGGCTCTTCACTTCCAGACCAGCCACAAACAGGGTATCCCCACGAAGCTCCAAACTGACTATTCCATAGTAGTGCCCGTTATAGCCAAAACCATCGGATGGGGTACAGGCGATGGCTTTGGCATCCGGTTTATCGTTGAGCGGAATCTGAAACTCAACCAGGCTATCGGTTGAGCGGTAAACCAGCAGCTTTTCCGACAGGTCATTTTCGGCCTGCCACCGCATACTCAGGCACACCAGCACATAAGCCAGCGTGTGATAAAGTAATAAGGCAACCAGACCAATAGGGACAAGTTTTTTCAACCGGGTACAACATAATATTTCACAAAAATAAGCATAAGTCGAATAATGCAGCTTACTCTCCTAAAACGAAAATCATGCCAGATATTAGCTGAGAGTTCCTTCGCTGGGTATTATAGGAATAGCTGCCCCGACCGATTTTCCGGACAAGGCCCCGTTTCGATTCCGTTGAAGAGCATCAATGCGGCTAACGCAGCAAGGCCCGTGCATAACCAGAACAGGGCCGTATTCGGCTATTTGAATGGCCAGAGGCTGGCTAGTGCGCGCGATTTACTGGTGTTGAGTCACCAGTCAATTGCCGAGATTTCTTACGTGGTTGGCTACGAAAATCTGCAGCACTTTACGGCCGTTTTCATGGTGTACGACGATATTCACCCGTTTTAAAGAACCACTCTACAGATTGGCCTCGTTCGGTCAGCCGCTTCATTTCTCCCAGGCAAGTTGATTCACTTTGCGGCCAATAGCGTATCCCATTCGTAACCCTTCTTCACAGTCCATCCGGTAATGAACCCCCAGCGGAATCCGTGAGTAAGCATTCTCCTGAGCCATCTCATAGAAACTGTTAAAGCTCCGGGGAGTCCCATTAAACTCGGTGCGGCCTTCATGGCAGCGGTCGGTCATAGCATAATCCGGCCCGTAGATGCTGGTCAGCACTTCGGCGGCTACCGCCCCAAAACACGAATGCCCGGACGGATAAGCCGGAAAGGGCGGAGTGACCCCCTCGACAACCGTGAGGGGGTTATTCAGCCGGGTACGCCAGGTGGGGTCGATGGTACGCCGGATATAGGCTAACGGACGCTCTACATTATAGGTGTACTTGGTATTCCAGCAGGCTACCCCAATGTCACTCAGGCCAATCCCTACTTTGGCATAGGTGTAGGCAGCCTTGTCCAGCGGTACATTCTCTTTACGCACCACCTGTTGGGCAATGGCTAACCAGCGACCGGCCGGCTCGAAGGTCAGTTTATAAATATCATCGCTCCAAAACTCGGCTATCCATTGCTGGTCTTTATTGATCGGAACCGTTGCCGTATAAATCTCCAGCCCCTGGGCAAACAACGGCGAGGTGGTTCCCGTACTGTAGGCAAGCGGAGATTTCGCCAGCTTATCGCTTTCGCTAGCCACAAAGGTTCTGACCTTGCCCCAGTACGGTAACAGCGCCCGACCAAAATCCGGGGCTGAAGGTTGCCATTTACCTGCGCCGGTCGGGGGCACATAATCAGTTGGCTGGTTGCGCAGGTAAGCGGCATCGCCCGCCACATCGGTTTTAGCATACGCAATCACAGCCGCAGCCATCTCCTGACCAAACTTTTTAGAGCGGTTCAACTCATCGGCTGCGCCGGTTGTTGGGGTCAATTGGGCGTATAAAACCTCGATTTTGGCTTTATCGGTATCGACAACGTGGGGAAAAAAGGCTTTCATCATCGCGTAATAAGTCTCGTTGACGGCCACATCCCAGCGATACGATTTCCCGGTTTCAACCTTCGGTACTGTAAGCCCGGCGAACCGATTGGCAATCGACTGGTATTTCGCCGAGCCCGGGGCAACGGTTTCATAAGCGGCCAGCCCAACATAGCCCAGCGCGCGGGCGGCAACCGGTGGGCGGTAGCCGGGCGCGTACCGCTCCACATCCAGAAAAACATCCATCCACTTTGTCGCCACGGACGCATCGGTTATGGCTGCGCCGGGCGTCGGGGTGACGCCGTCCTTAGTAGACTGACAGGCCGCAGCCACCCAGAGCAGCGCAACTAACCCGATACGGCCAATGCGACCGATAAGGCTGACTATAAGAACTATATAGAGTCTCGAAAGAGTAAAACGATTCATGTTTGTACGGTTTACAGTATAAAATGAAACTAAGTAAGTAGGTATAATTTGCCCTGCCCCTTACAGACTCAGGTACGGCTGGTCAACAACGAGCAGAAGGCACTGCCGCCTTGACGTCGAAAAAAGCATATGAAATGCATGGGGCGGATAAAGTACCGAGCCTGATGAATATGGCACCTATCAAGCAAGCCGTCGGGGCGGAGGACAATGAATGGGTACGGAACGGGTAAAAAGGGCAAACCGCCCATCTGGAATTTGAATTAATTCGCGCCAGAACCAGCGCAAAAACTGAAGGGTAAGGTGTAGGTTCGGTACGTATTCCTTGAGTAACAATTTCAGGAGTTGACTGGCTTTATGGTCGGTGTCGGAGGAAGCATTGAGGTGGTTATGAAGAAAGGCCAGTAAGTCGCTCTGCCAGAAAGAGTGGCTGGTTAATTCCAGGCCGGCGATGTGCAGGGTATCCTGCAGAATCACCAGACTAACGACGTTGTAATAGTGGCCCCGGTAGCTAAATCCATCTTCGGTGGTATGGGCTATATTGGGTCCATCGGTCGTGTGGCTGAGTGAGAACTGAAACTCGACTATATTATCTACTGAGTGATGAACCAATATTTGCTCCGATAAGTCATGCTCCGCCTGCCACCAACCGCCTACACTCACCAGGACCCAGGCCATGGTATGACAAACGAGAAGTATAAACAAGCCAAGGATGAGTGATCGGTGTAGCATAACTACCTATAACTCAATCAAAGTAAATGCCAATGTCAGTAATAAGTCACAAAATCAGCGACGAATACCAAGTTTGCAGTTCAAAAGTTTCAACAAGTAACCTACCGAGAATCTGAGCAAAAGTATTGCCTTCATGAATGCCAGGGACCTATCATTTACCAACCAATCAGCGGCTCTCCCGTTGATTTATGCAGTATCTTTACCCGTATAGTCCTACTAATCCCTGAAGCCCTGTGCCGCACATACCCCTCGAAGCCCACCTGCCGGGCATTACCGGCCTGCTCGAATACCGCCCTGATTCTGCCGGGCCCATCCGCGAACTCACCCAAATCTTGCTGCGCGGTGAATCCACATTAACTGAAGGGGAGCGCGAGTTGATTGCCTCGCTGGTATCGCACCGCAATGAGTGCCGGTTTTGCACTACGGCCCATACGGCCGCAGCTAATATCCTGCTCGGCGATACCGACACCTGCGAACTGGTCAAGCAGGATTATGAGTCGGCCCCGGTATCCGACAAGCTGAAAGCACTCCTGCACCTAGCGGCTTTAGTGCAGAAGAGCGGCCGGGATGTAAGCGCTGAAGCGGTGGCGCGGGCGAAAGCCGCCGGGGCTACCGACCGCGAAATTCACGACACGGTTCTGATTGCGGCTCTGTTTTGTCTCTACAACAAATACGTCGATGGCACGGCAAGCGTAACCCCCGCCGATCCGGCATTCTACGCCAAACTCGGTGAGCGCATCACGACTAACGGCTATAACCGACTCGCTCAGGGATACAATCACCTGAAGTAGCAGGCGATTAACCGGCAACACGGCGCCGTAAGCGGGCGATGTAGGCAAATAACCCCAGGCCCGCTGCCAGCGTCAGGGCGCAAAAAAGCCCCTGAGAAGCCGAGGGACGGATAACGACGATGGCTCCGATAAACTGGACAAACAAAATCCCGTAGAGCAGCCGGGCTATCAGGTGACGGGGTAGTTTGGTAATGACAAACGCCCCCAATGGCGCAAAGAAAACAACGACCGGAATGCAGGTCAGCCATAACTCGAACGACTCCCGGCTAAAATCACCCAGTATGCCGGCGTGCAGAAAAAAGCCCAGCAGGGTTTCGATGGTCATGATGATGACCGACGATGGAGTAGCCACTTTTTCGTTGAGCCGGTAATAAATCGTGACCAGACAAAAGGTGAAGATATTGATGCCTGTCCCAAAAATAGACGAGATAATGCCCCCGACCAGCCCGAATAGCGCCAGCCGGACCTGATCCGGGGGACCAAACGGGTCGATGGCATCACCCACCCGCCGGGTTGCTTTCCGGTTTTCGCGCCAGAGGGTAATACCAAAACTCAACCAGAGCGAAACAAAAAATAGTTTAGCCGCCACGGGCGAAATGAGCGGGACAACGTAATAGGTGCCCAGCACCAGCCCAAACACCCCGCCCAGGGTTACATAGCGGATGTAGTTCCAGTCAACCCGGACGCGCAGTCCCAGAATCAGCAGCGAGGCCGAGGTCATACCGATGCTCTGAATGGCAAACGAGAAATTGCGCGCTACCGGCGGGGGAATCTTCAGCAGCAGGGTAAAAACCGGGTACGAAATAGCGGCACTTCCCTCGGGACTCGAGCCAGCAATAAAGGAGCCGAACACCATCGTCAAGGCAGCCGCCCATCGGCGGGTTAATACGCTAATATCCGGTAGCGTCGAAACATACCAGCCCCAGGCGCTGAGCACACTAATCAGAAAAACAACATACAGAACCGGCTGTCGGCGAGCGGGTTGTGCTGGAGGATTGGTCGTCATCGGCAGGATACGAGATAAGTGAACCGGGGCAAACAAAAAAAGATATCGGCAGTTATTGTTACGCGCCGACCAGCATGGTTGCTGGCCGACTTTTCTCATTAATTCTTAACCATCAACCCATTCTCGCTATGGCCGCTGCCGACGATCAGGTCCTCCAAAACCAGGAGTCCATTCTGAGCAATCAGGAACACATTCTCAAAAATCAGGAGTCTATTCTGCAAAATCAGCACAGTCTGGAATCTATTCTGAAAAATCAGGATACCATCATCAAAAATCAGGAGTCAATTCTGGGAAACCAGGATCACATTCTTAAAAATCAGCAGACCCTGGACGCTATTCTGGCTAACCAAGAGACGATTCTGAACCTGCTGAAAAAGTAATGCTGGTCGACAGCTGTCAAATCTGTTTGATCAAGGCCATAAAATGGGGTTGGGGCTTAGGCCTTAACCCCGTTTGTTGTCAGGCGCGGGTAAGCGCTGAAAGTGTCCAGGCTAGTCCTCTCCGGGTGATCCGGGTCATTTCGCTGGGCAGCGGTTGTTCCTGTAGTCTGGCCCTTCCAGTTACCGTTGTCACGATCAGGCATCTGTAGCCAGCGCTGAAAGCGTCGAGTCAGGAATGGCAAGGCTCCGAACACCATAAAAGGTACCAGCATACCCGTCAGGCAGAAGGTCCGGGCTACCAGGGGCCACTGGGCCGGGAAGGAAAGCCAGGCCAGCCCGTAGCTGATGACGGTGCTGAACGGAAACATGGCCGACCAGACCAGCAGTGCGAGTTTCCACTTATTCGTTTTCATATTGAAAAAGTTTAACAGGTATGTAAGCGGTTGTGTGAAAATTAATGGATGGTGTGCTGGCTAGCGGTCTGGTTCGACACCTCAAGTGCCTGCCGGGTTTGGGGATGAAACGACCGCCACGAATGCCAGAACTCCTGGTAGGCTTTCGGGATAAGGGCGAGTTGACACCCCCTTAACGCACCGGCCACGCAGGTTCCCCGCCAGGTCCAGACTGAACCAGTCTCATGATCGGTCAGTTGGCGATTGGCGCAGGCAAACGTGCGTGTTTTCCCGTTGACCCGCCGGCTCCAGGCCCCAAAAGAGACACTATCGGGTGCTATCGTTAGTAGCACCGGCTCCGTACCTACGGTTCCACTCAGGACGCGGCTGATTTGCAACTGATTCCAGTCGAAGGCAGTGGCGGCTCCCCCCCACTCTACACCGACGACCCACGATTTGGGTTGCCAGGAGGCTGAATCGCGCCGGGTCAGTTCCCCTTTCGAGAGCCCTTTTTCGTAATTTTTCATGTGATCGAACTCCTTCGCAAACGTCGGATCGGCCTGCAATACGCGGGTGTTGGGGTGTTCGGCCACCCATTCGCCGAGCGTCATCTGCCGGGCACCGAGTTCAGGGAGTTGCTGCCCGCGCAGGGGACCCACCACGGCTTCACCCGTGGCCTGCCGCCACCACGTACCGGTACGTTTATCCTCAAACATAGCATTGAAATGGTCCATACCGACCAATCGGAAGTCATCGGTTTGCCCACCCGGCTCCGGACTGAACACCCGCCCGGTCCGGCAAACGGTGCAGTAGGTGACCATGATGGATCGACCGCCCACGGTATCGCGCACCTGATGGTGGTAGCCGATTAATTGGATGGGATAGGCCGTTGCCTGCCCCGCCGAGGCAAAACCGAGCACAAGCTTGGTCAGGGGGATTTTGTTCTGTTTCAGCGCGACAACCTGCTTGTGGATGGGTTGCTGAAACATTCGGTCGGCCATCATCTCTCCGTTGACCATATACAGCACGACACCATAGAGCACGGCCCCCCCCACTACGAGCCAGCGCGCCCAGGGTCGGGCTGGTTTACGGAGCAGTCGATAGGCCAGCACCAGCAGGACCAGTCCGCCAGCCACCTGGAGCCAGGAGGCATACTGGTGCAGCCAGTACGCTGTTTCCAGTCGGCTTAGACTGGCCGCGTCGTCGAGCTGGCTGCCCGGAAAAGGCATGATGAAATACACGCGGGCTGCTTCGAGCAGGCTCAGCAGCAAGACACCGATCAGAAACCAGTAGCGCGTTTTCATGCGGGGGTGGGGATAGTTACAGAAATTGGATTAGCCGCCGAATAACCGTGCTCGGCCACCAGCGCGGCCCGCTGTCGAAACATCGCGGGATCATCGGGCATCCAGGTCGCCAGCCCGTCTACGTAGCGGTTGAACATACAGAAGGCAGCGGCAATCAGTACCGTATCATGGATTTCCTTATCCGTCGCTCCCAGCGTTTTTGCCCGCTCGACCTGGTCGGTCGAGACGTGTTTCCCCCCTTTTTGCACGCTGCCCGCAATGGCCAGCAACGCCTTCATCTTTTCAGAGATCGGGGCGGTTTCGGGATTGTCTTTCACCTGCCGGACCAGACTCCAGTCGTCATCGCCGAGGCAGTGACTGGCAATGGCTCCGTGGATGGTCTGGCAGTATTGACAGTCGTTTTCCGAGGACACATAAGTGGCTATCAATTCGCGTTCGCCCCGGCTGAGGGTATTGTCGGGTGACCAAAGCAGTTGATCGACCAGTAAATTGAGCGGCTTCGTGGTTTCGGGACTGAATGCCATCGGCCCCCGAATACCGGGTAATCCTTCGGGTAATTGAATATGAGCCATAAGAAAGTGTGTATGGTTTATTGCCTATATTTATGGTGAGTAAAAAATGTCTCCGCCCGCCGTACGGGCACAGGCGGAGAACACGCTTAAATAACCTATGAAACACTGTTCAAACAGGACGACTTAACGGTCGTCCTGTTTTCGCTTTACAGCTGTGGAGCCGGGTTGGGCAGCGCATAACCGTGCTGCGCCAGTCGTTCTCCCATCGGCTCGTACACGGCCGAATCGGTGGGTGAGAGCGTAGCCAGGCCATCGACGTAGCGATTGAACATACAGAACGTGGCCGCAATCAGGACGGTATCGTGAATATCCCGGTCGGTAGCGCCGTGTTCCCGGGCGCGGGCGACATCGGCATCAATCACCGTTCGGGCATCGGCCTGCACCCGACCGGCAATGGTAAGCAACGCCTTCATCTTGTCGGAAATAGGCGCAGTTTCGTATTCATCCAGCACAAAGTCGACCACGTCGCGGTCATCACCGAACAGGACACGGGCGGCAGCCGCGTGGCTCTGCGTACAGAAATTGCAGTGGTTGCGGGCCGACACGTAAGTCGCAATCAGTTCGCGCTCGGCCGTGCTCAGGGGCGACTCACCCCGCAGTAGCACCTGCGCCAAATCATACAGCGGTTTGCCCGTATCGGGACGGTACATAACCAGACTCCGGATACCGGGAACACCATCGGGAAGTTGAATATGAGGCATTTCTATGTCTTTTATAGTTAAAATTTAGTTCATTGATGGCGTCCGGCGGCTGAACCAGGTAGCCACAAAGGCCAGGGCGAAGGTGAGCGAAAAGAACAGCAGTGCGTTGCCCAGCCCACCGAACACGGCAACCAGTGAACCGACGAAAAACACGCCCGTTGCCGTGAGCACCCGCCCCACGTTGAAGCAGAAACCCGTGGCCGTGGCCCGAATCGCTACCGGAAACAGCAGCGGCACGAAACTCGACAGCGTTCCCTGACTGACACCAAAACAAAGCGCCAGCAGGGCCGTTTCGGCATACACGACGGGGGAGAACCCCCGGTTCGTGCCAAACAACAGCCAGCACCCCAGCAGACAACCGGCAAACGTACCCAGCAGCGTCCGGCGCATACCCAGCCGGTTGACCAGCAGGCCCGACACGGCCCCACCGGCAATACCGCCCAGCCCAAAGAGCATCATGGTCAGGCCCCGCGCCTGCCGGGCGTCGGCTTCGTGGGTAAACAGGGTTTGTACCCACGAGGGTGTCCATGAAAAAATGGCCCACAAACCGATCAGTACCGCGCTGAAAATAAGGCCACCCTGCACAATTGAGGTCCGGTACTCCGGTTGCCAGATCGACTGTGTACCGGGAATGGCCGTCCGGCGGGCTGTTTGCCAGTGGGTCGATTCGGGCAGCAGCGTGACAATCAGGAACGTTAACACCAGGGGCAATAGTCCCAGATAAAACGCCTGCCGCCACTGCGCTACCAGCAGGTTCAGGCTCCCGGCCAGCACGATACCCACCGGAAATGCCATCGCCAGCAGACCCAGTACCACCGGACGACCCCGCTCCGGCCAGATTTCAGACAGGTAGATCGTCGTGACGACCAGCACGCCGCCCACGCCCATACCAGCCATGAACCGCAGCCCGGCCAGCATTGGCCAGCTACCCGACCACACGCTGGCCACGGTAAACAGGCCCACCAGCGCCGTAGCCAGCGCGATGGCCCGTACCCGCCCCAGACGGTCGGCCAGCAGACCAAAGCCCAAGCCACCCAGCACCCAGCCGTAGATAAAAGCAGCATTGAGCAAGGCACCCGACGACGCATCGGCCCTGAACTCGGGAAGGATGACGGGCAGAAACACCGACAGCAGCGTCGACACCGTTCCCCCCAGCAGGTAAGCCATAAAACAAAGACCGAACGCCCGCCAGTCGGCCCGGCTGGTACTGGTTTCAGGTACTTTAATCGCTGTCTGTTCCATATCTGTTTGTGTGTTAGCCAATTGAGACAACGGCATTTACCGCTACCCCAATCGACTCGTTATTACCGCATCAACTCGTCAAAGGTCAGCGTCAGGTAATACAGGCCACCCACAGCCGGGGAGCCATACGCCTGCACCACGTAATTATTGGCTAGATTACTAGCCCCCAGTTTCACGACGGTTTTCACCGCAGGTACCCGGTAACTGACCTGCGCGTCGAGCAGCGAATAGACCGGAATGCGGCCCGGCTGATTCTGGGTAAAGGTGCCGTACCAGTCGAAGGCTTCCTGCCAGTGCCAGGCCAGGCTGAAACCAACGCGCTCGGTCAGCCGGTCGTTGCTTAGCACGAGATTGCTCTTGAAACGGGGCGTGTTGAAAGCCGGAATGTTGTTCGGATTGGCGTCCAGGATGTTGAACTGTGCCCAGGTTAGGTTGGCCATCAGGCGGTAGCCCCGGCTCAGAAATGTGGTCAGCCCGGCACTGGCTCCATCGGTCGATACGCGGTCGGCGGCATTGGTGTAGAGTTGAAACGCCTGCCGGCTGGTGGCCGTCAGCACGTCGGCGGCGGCAGCCGAATTCACTGAACCATCGGCTAGTAAGACCGGGCTGTTGGGACGGATGACCACCTGATTGATCAGAAAGTTGCGGTACTGGCCGTGGTAATAACTCAGGTCGATCAGCAAACGATTACCCAGCAGGCCCTTATAACCCACCTCGAACGACTGCGACTGTTCGGGCCGGATGTAGGCCACATTCGACTTGACCAGTTTGTCTTTATTAGCCGCCACGGCCTGCGGAAACGGGGTTCCTGCCCCCACCGCCTGCCCAAAAGCGGCTCCGAATGCACCCACCGAAGCGGCCGTAAACGAATTCTCGTAGGCATTCAGCCCCGCCGAGTTACTGGGTGCGCCCCCCAGAATGATGATCGGACCGACGTTGAGCTTAATAAACTGATCAGGCACGGTCGGGTTGCGAAACCCCGTCTGGTAACTGGCCCGGAAGTGGTGGGCCTCACCGACCGAATAGACGGCTGATGCGCGGGGCGTGAAGTTACCGGCGAAATTCTGGTTCTTGTCGTAGCGGCCCGATAGGGTCAGTTTCAACCGGTCGTTGAGTAACGTCTTGGCCGCCTGCACAAACGCACCGTATTCATCGACCCGCACTTTATTCGCCTTGTCCTCGAAGAGCGTGCCATTGGTTTCCATGGCATAATGCCGCAGATTACCCCCCACCTGAAGACTGACTACCTTGATGATCGGGGCAAAATCGTACAGGCCTTCGAGGTGGTACAGCTTGCTCTGGCTCAACACGCCCGCCCCCTGTAGCCCCGCAATACCGATGTAGCGGTCTTTCTGCTGGTTAAACTGAGCCGAACCGGGTAGGTATCGGCCCTGATCGGCAAAAGCGCGGGCCGCGTCGTTATTCTGCGCCGTCACGCCATTGACCGTTCCATTGTAGGCAGCTCCGTAGCGGGTAAACCAGGCAGCATCGGCCTGATCGGGCGAAACCAGGTTTCCACTCAAATCCCGAACCCAGGTCCGGTTGATAAGTTGCCCCAGCGAACGGGTGTTGTAGGAATGGTTCGAGTTTTCAGCCGTCGAGTATCCCCGGATAAAGAAGTTGGTTCCCCGGAGTTCGAGCCGTTGCTGGGTGAGCCCAAAATCCTGAAGCATAAACCGGCTGCTACCCGTGTAATTCGCTGTTCCCTGACTAAAATTTAAGGCGTAGATGGCTTCGATATGTTTAGTGATCCGGTAATGCACCGCGCCGTTTAGCTTCAGGCTGTAAACGTCGTAGTTGGTCAGGTCCCGTTCGGCGTAGCCCGTTCGGGATACTCGCCCGATGCCGGGCAGGGTCTGGGCCACTTCGTCGCCATAGCTATTCAGCATGTCGCGGCCGGGGTTGGTCGGTCCCCGCTTGTCGGCTGCCGTGTTAGGGTCAATGTCGGTGCCGTCAGCCGCATACCAGTCGCGGCCTTTCAAATATGACGCGTTGAGTTTAACCGCGAACCGGTTGCCAATCGTTTTGGCGTAACGCAGGGATGTTTCGGTGAACGGTTTGACACCCCCGCCCGTTGGATCGGCTACGTGATTGATGCCCGTTTTCTGCTGCACACTCAACCCCTGGTAGTCGAAGGGGCTTTTAGTGCGGGTATAGAGCAGCCCGTTAAAGGCCACTGGGCCATAGAGGGCCGACGCTGATCCCGGGATCAACTCCGCCGATTCGACGTCCAGATCGGACACACCAAACAGATTACCCACGGCAAAGCCCAGGCCCGGCGACTGGTTATCGACCCCATCGACGAGTTGCAGAAATCGGCTGTTACCCGTCGAGTTAAACCCCCGCGTGTTGATCTGCCGGTAGGTCAGGCCGCTGGTGACCATGTCGACTCCTTTCACGTTGTTGAGGGCTTCGAAGTAGTTGGCTGACGGTGACTGCCGGATGGCGCGGGCATCGAGTTGTTCGATACTGACGGGCGAACGCAACAGGCTTTCTTCCACCCGGGATGCGGCTACAACGACCTGATCGAGCAGTTCTGACGAGGGAGTAAGGGCTACCCGTACCGGTTGCCCGTCAACAGGGGTTACTTCCTGCCGACTATAACCGACCATCGATACCAGCAGGATACGGCTGTCTGTTGGTGGCACAGTGAGTGTGAACTGGCCCGCTTCGCTGGTGACCGTGCCTAACACCATCCCTTTGAGCCGGACAGTTGCTCCGCCCAATGGCTTACCCGTTTGGGCATCGGTAACAGAACCTGTAACAGGGCGGTTTTGAGCCCGGCTAGACTGGGGAACACCCAGTAGACATAGCAGGAAAAGTAAGAATATATAAACTAACTTCATGGGTCATAGAATGGACGGTACGCCGATTCCAGGCGAGTTTTTAGGTCACGGATTCGTCGTACTTAGACGGATTGATGGAAGAACAATACGGGCATAGCCCACGCCGAATGGATCAGTGTTCAGGCGATAGTCAGCGAAAAACAGGAGAAAAGGGAAATAGACAACCGCAGTCATACAGGCCGGACGCTCGCTTTTGGGCGATGACGGGCGCACTAATTACCAACGGTCAGGCAACCCGATTGGGTGGGGGAGAATGAATGGGCGCGGTGCGCGTAGCAAAAACAACGGGTGCCTGCGGAATCCGAACCGACTCGCGCCAAGGCCGTTGGGGGAAACTAAACATTGTACGCGCGTTGGGCGAGTACTCTTTAAGCAGAAATTTCAGTAGTTGGTTCGCCTTGTGGCCGTTGTCGGACGTGTTCAGATGATCGTTCAGAAAAGCCAGCAGATCGTCGGACCAGAACTGGCGGTTGTGCGTTTCGAGTCCGGCAATGTGCAGCGTATCGTTGATGACCTCTAAGCTAACGACGCTGTAATAGTGGCCCCGGTAGCGAAACCCGTCTTCGGTGGTGTGCGCCATTGCGTTGCCATCGGCCGGGTCATTAAGCGGAATCTGAAACTCCACAATGCTATCGACCGACCGGTAGACCTGTAAACGTTCCGAGAGGTCTCCTTCGGCCTGCCACCACCCAATACCCCAGACCAATACGCTGGCCAGCGTATGACTCAGTAGAAGAGCGAATAAGCTAAGGATAGCCAGCTTTTTTAACATGTAATAATGCGTATAGCTTCGAAGATACGAGTCGCAGTAGTTTTCTGCTGTTAAAGTAGTATTAAATGGCGAAATTTTATAGTTGAATACGGATAAAAAGTTAGCGTGTCTTTACATCAGCAATTTCAGAATAAGTAAATAGACTAAAAACGAGTGATTCTCGAAGACAGGTGTGCTGAAATAATGTAGTGTTTATTGCCGTACACTGATTTTTAGTGCCTTAGTTAGGAGACTATTTCACTTTATCTCAGTGAGCGTGTTGGCCGTTTTGTAACGGTCCGCCGACAAGCGCACCATCTATTCTACTTTGTAGTGTCAACCGGGTAAGTAGACACTGAAGGTAGCTCCCTGACCGGGTTGACTGCGCGCGGTAATGGCACCCCCATGCTGGGATATCACCTTTTCGCAAATCGCCAGCCCAATGCCCGTACCGCCATACTCTTTCCTGCCATGCAGCCGCTGAAAGACCTCGAAGATGCGGTCAACGTACTTTTCATCAAAGCCAATACCATTGTCGATCACCTCAATCTGGTAATAGGCTAACGCATCACGTGACAGCTTAATGCCGGCCGGTAGTTGATCTGCCACGATCCGGTTCGACTTGATTTGAATATGGGGAGCCACCTCAGGACGGCGAAACTTGAGGGCGTTGCTCAGCAGGTTCTGAAATAATTGACCCAGCTGCCCGGCATCTCCCGCCACCACCGGTAAAGGGTCTACCTCAACCCGGGCACCCGTTTCAGTCAGGACCAGCTCTAAGTCAATTAAGACGTCATCGATCACCTGGTTGAGCACCACCGGTGCGCTGGTGGCGCTTCGGGTGGTGAGACGCGAGAAGTCCAGCAGGTCCTTGATGAGCATCGACATGCGACGGGCCGCCACTTGTATGCGCTCCAGGTAACCCAACTCTTCCCCGCTCGCCCCGGCATAACGAATCTTCAGCAGATCGCCAAACTGCTGAATCTTACGCAGGGGTTCCTGGAGGTCATGGCTGGCCACGTAGGCAAACTGCTGAAGGTTGTCGTTGGAGCGGTTCAGCAGGAAATTGGCTTCCTGCAAGTCTTCGTTGATGGCTGCATAGGCCTGATTGTTGGCCGAAAGCTCCTCATTGGTGGCTACCAGTTCTTCATTGGTGGCGGCTAATTCCTCCGTCCGCTGCTGCACCTGTTCTTCCAGATGCACCGACAACAGGCGGTACCGTTCTTCGCTTTCCTGCAATTGCTGATGCGCCATGATCACATCGGTTACGTTCGTGGCGACGCTGAGGATGGCGTAGGGCTTCCCCTGGGTATCCAGCAGGGGCGTATAGATCAGATCAAAAAAGTCACGAGTGGTTGAGCCATCCCCCTGCTGAATAGCAACCGGGGTGCCATAGGCCCGGAACGTTTGTCCAGAGGTGTAGACCGTGTCCAAAATCTTCAGAAACGACTGATTTTCCAGCTCGGGCATTAGCTCCCTCAACGGTTTACCCGTGACATCCGGCCCTCGATCAAGAATATTAATAAAGTGTTGACTCGGCGTTTCGACCATTAGCTCGCGACCTCTTAATACAACGGTCGCCGAGGGAAGATGCCTGATGATGGCGCGAAGTCGGCCTTCTGCCTCCTCTATCTTTTGGCGGGCCAGCACCTGCTGGGTGACATCCACGGCTACGACCAGGATCGCCTCGACCTTATCCAGAGCGCCCCGTTGGGGTTGATAGGTTAGATCCACATAAATGGTGGTCAACTGACCATTGCGGAGGATACTGACGGCTACTTCATTCGCAATAAAAGGCGTATTCGTCGTAATGACTTTTTTAAGGATTTCCTCAAAGCCCTGACCTTTCAGCTCCGGTAAGGCCTCCAGTAAGGGCTTGCCCATAATAGCCTGGGGCGGGCGGGCAACCAGTTCCCCGAAAAACGGATTAGCCCATTGAATCACAAACGCATCATCCACGCTGTAGGTGGCTAAGGCTACGGGTGATTGCTCAAATAAGGCCAGCAACTGGCGCTGGCTTTCGTCGCGTTCCCGGCGGGCCACGACCACGTCCGTCACATCGGTGGCCACGCTTAAAATGGCATCCACCTGCCCGGCACTATCGAGAAGGGGGGCGTAGTTCAAGTCCATAAACCGGTGCTGCATCGCGCCATCCCGTTGCCGGATAGCCACGGGCGCGCCGAAGGACCGGTAAGGCTGCCCCGTGGTGTAGACCTCGTCTAAAATGCCCAGGTACGCCTGGCCCTCCAGTTCGGGCATCAACTCACCCAGGGGCTTGCCGCTCACATCCGGTCCCCGGTCGATCAGGGTAATAAAATTCTGATTGGGCATGTCTACGACATGCGCTGGGCCCCGATATAAAACCATAGACGCCGGCACGTGGGCTATCACCGTGCTTAGCCTGGCTTCACTGGCAGCCGTGGCGGCCTGAGCCCGGGCCAGATTGAGGGCGGTCAGCCGCAGATCCATCTCGTGGATAAACACCCGGGCGAACTGCTGGAGCAGTTCGCGCCGGGCTTGTGGAAACACCCGGGGGCTGGTATCCACCACACAGATCGAGCCAATGGGGAGGCCATGGGCCGTAATGAGGGGAGCGCCGGCATAAAATCGAATGCCCCCTTCTCCCCTTGTGAGCGGATTGGTCGTCAGGGCGCTTTCCTGCCAGGTATCCTCAAAGACAGTAGGCTCGGTCTTGAGGATGGATAATGAACACAGACTCTGGTTTCGACTCACCTGAGTGCGGCCAAAGGGCCCTACCTGGGATTTATAAAAGACGGTATGGGCATCGACCAGCGACATAAAGACCATGGGGGTCTCAAAGACCTGGGCCATGATCCGGGTCAGGTTGTCGAAGGCCTCTTCGGCCTGGGTGTAGAGGATTTGGTAAGCGGCCAGTTCTTCCAGGCGCTCGGCCTCGTGAGGTGGTATGAGGTGCGGAGGTACCGGTGTAGCCATTAATACAGCAGGGAAAGGGTAACTAAGGTCAGTAAGGCGTTTTGTTCGCCTTTCAGCAGTATAAACAATTGAAATCAGCGGTTAGGGTACAAATATATTGTCATTAGCCTATACTAAGGCTGAGTTGCTGGTATGAACAGGTGTCATTCATGGCTTTCTGATCGAAGATACACATTCATAGCACCCCAGGCTACTGGAATAGTATGTTGCCTGGTTGGGCAGACGAAGAACGTGGGCTTTTTGCGTACCTACTTACGTTACTCAATGCACGCTCATTGCTTCAGCCTGTTTAGTGGGGCCTGTTGATGCCTCCTAAGAATAGCAATAAATGTCGGGGTAGCATTTTACCGTCCTTGATTATTTCACCGCAGGAATATCCTTCTTGCGTGTAGTTTAACAGAGCGGGAGCAACCGTATATGAAATTCAATTTAGTGTTTAAGCTGGTACAGTGGCTTTACCGGATAATCGACAGACGGATCAGCATGGGCATGCCTTTTACCCGCAAAAAGAATGATTTTATCGGTACAGTCTTAGCAGACCGTTCAGCCACCTCCGCTCGCTGTTCGTAGCCCATAGGTGCCCCATATAATGGTGACTAAAAGCTGATTACGGGTTGGTAGACCAACCGAGGTGGGTACCTCCCCCTGATTATCGGGGGATTTTTGGTGATTACCTACAAATTACCCGTTAATAAGGGCTAATTAAAAATAAATCACAGCTAATCACCCACAAATCAGGGCTAATTGATACTAATTTAGTCCTGATTTATCGTGATTTATGGGTGATCAGATTGGCCACTTTCTGAATAGACGGTGATTAAAGGTGAATAGTTACCCCCACTTGGTTGCCAGGGGGCCAGACGATCCCGTCGAGTTCGATAACCTAGCCGTCTCCCCTACCCTACCTGGCAGCGTAAGCTCCATACAGCCCTGTTTCCGGCCCCTGATTAAGGCTGGGCTTTGCGCAGGAACAGGGTAGTGAGTCCTTCTTTAATGCGCAAAGGGTAGGTTTCCAGCTCCCGGTCGATGCGCTTGTTATCGTTAGGTACGGGCCGACTGATGTAGTCAGGGTCAATGAAGATGATGTTAAGCCGCTCATGGGAGAAGTCCTCAGCGGGCTGGGTATGCTTCAAGAGATGCTCACTACTATTAGCAGTCAGGGTTTGCTGGTCGTCCTCGAAGTAGCGGTAGCTGCAATACCAGTACTTGTAGTAGTGGTAGTAGTTAGAAAAGCAGACCTGGTAGGCCTCGGGATCATCACGCAGGGTGCGCAGGATATGATCGGTCTGCTGAAGGTCCTGTTGCTGGGCGGCACTGAGCTGATTGGTGATGGATCGGTCGAGCAGGGCTGCGCGGTGCTGGGCAAGGTGGTGGATGACCAGGCTGGGGTCGGGTGTGCGCTGGATGGCGTACTTGTGCTTGAAGAAGAAGGACAGGGAGATAGCGGGTTTATCGAAGTTGACAAGCTTGAGGTTGCGGAAGGGTTTACCGGGCCTGAAGTAGTGTTTATAATGGTGGCTGAGGTGCATAGGTACGAAGTAGTACTCCAGCTGGGAATCAATGGGCAGGTCTTTTACCTGATGGGATATAGGTGCCAGAGGCATGGCGTGAGTTTGAAGCATAAGGCGCAGGGCATCGAGAGGCACATATTGCTCGCGCTTGGTGGGTTTCTTCCTGGGCGTAGGTACTGGTTGGTCTTCCATACTGTAGAGTTGCTATTATTTACTCCAAAAGTAAATGAAGTATTTGTACGCTGCGCGCCTTTCTTTCCCCTTTCCAATAATCAAATTTTTTGCGTTGATCCTTTATCCAATTATCAAGATCTGTTTGATTGATTTAAGAGGCCTATAACTAATTGATAATTAGTATATTATAAGAGTAAATAAGAGGTTTGAGGGGTGTAATTAGGAGGTTTGAGGGGTGTAAGAGTGTACCAATTAGGAGGTTTGAGGGGTGTAATTAGGAGGTTTGAGGGGTACATTTAGGAGGTTTGAGGGGTGTACTAATTTTAATAGGAGGTTTAAGGGGATACGCTTTGCAATTGGCTCCAGAATGCGCAAAAACTCTAAAAACAGGCGGATTATCACTACAATTGGGCAAATTGTGGCTTAAATGTATTAGGTTAAAGAAGCAAATAGGAGGTTTGAGGGGAAGTTGAAAGGAGGTTTAAGGGTCTTTGTGTACTCCTATTAATGCTAAATAGGAGGTTTGAGAGGATCTAAATTAAAGGAATATGTCCAGTTTTCGAGTACATTACTTATCGTAAGTTCCTATAAATCTGTAAGTTATACTTGAGTTCAATCTTAAATGTATTGAAATCTAAAAACTAGAAAGAGAATTTCAAAAATTCCACAAATAGGAATTTGTTTCACCGAGTTCCTATTTGTAGATTTAGGCGAGTATTTACTTTTAATGTGTAGTCCTAAGCTTATACTTCATGGAAATTGTGACAGTTCCCGAGGATCAATTGGCGCCGATCTTCAAAAAACGCCCTACAAATTATCAACCCAACGTATTCACTGAGTCAAAGCAAGAGTTTAATGAGCTTGAAAAAAAGATTGTAACACTTGTGGTCAATCAAATTGGCCACCTGTCATTAAAGGATGAATTAAAAATGGGGGCTAGCGTAGTCTGCAGTGTTCCATTTGCTGAGTTGACAAAAAAACACTATAAAGAAATAGCCGATGCTGCCGAGTCACTACAGTCTAAACGCTTGATTTATAGAAATGATAAAACTCAACAATTAGATATCATCACTCCCTTTCCGCGAGTTAGATTCGATGTGATTGATGGGAAGAAGGTAATTGAACTAACGATGTTCTCGGCAGTTGTTCCATATTTTGCTGAACTAGGCCAAAGATATACTAAGTATGATATCGACGTCATGTTATCTTTATCATCAGTTTACTCGCAGCGGATGTTTGAAATTGTTAGTATGTACCAAAGTAGAAAACAATATCAGTTTAGCTACACGGTGGAAAGGCTCATGGAGATACTAAATTGCCCAGAGAGGTATTCTTTCAATGACTTCAGGAAGAACGCGCTGGTGGTAGCACAAAGAGAACTACGAGAAAAAGCTAATTTGATTCTAGATTGGACGCCTAAAAAGGATGGTAAGCGTATTATCTCGCTTGACTTTTTTATAAAAACAGCTCAGCAACTTGCTAGTGAAGGAGTCCAACAGGATCAACAGGCAGTAAACCAAATGTCTATCAACGAAGCCGTTACCGTTGCTTGGCAACTCATGGCCAGTTATAAATTAAAAAGTTGGCAGAAGGATATGATCATCTCAGAACATAACCTCTTAGAAATTTTCTTTCGAGTCAATTCAGAACTTACTAATGGATTGCGTCCTAAAGTTAAAAATCAAACGGCTTATCTGGTTAAGTCATTAGGCATCGATCAACTCAAAGCGCCAAAGAGACAGCACGCTGCTGTACCAAAACCATCAACGTCATCTCTTTTAACAGTTGGGCCCATTTCTCGTAAAGGGACAACTCAATCCATTGCTGATATTTTTGGCAATATGATGAACAAATAGCCAATATCTACTTGAAGTGAGTTTCAAATGTAAACCGATTGAAAGAGTTCATAAACTATTAAATCCCGTCTGTGCTGTTCGGTACAGTGTCTCGTTGCAAATCCGGCTAAATACTACAATTTTTAATAATTCTCTTAAAACCTCATGTATTATTGCTAGCAAGCTAGCAATATGTTTTAATACCATGATATTTTGCTAACAAGCTATAATATTATTAATTTTACTTTGCTATCAATCTATCAAGCAATGAAAGTAATAACAGTCGCTCATCAAAAAGGAGGAGTGGGCAAAACAACACTTACCTTAAATTTAGCTGCGTGCTTTGCGCACTCATTGAATGTAGGCGTTATGGACGCAGATGTACAGGGAAGCTTATCAAGCACGTCGGCCGAACTAGAGAACATCAGCTTCCTACCCTTCTCACAATCAGCACTCATAGAACTATCCAATCGCCCGCAGACCTATGACATACTATTGATCGATACACCTCCTTATTTGACAAGTCAGCTTCCAGACCTATTTGCGATATCGGATTTTGTGTTAGTACCATCTAAAGTCGGCTTCTATGATGTTATTGCCGTAAGGGCGACTATTGATTTAATTATAAAAGCCATGCCCGTTGCATCTCTCAAATATGGTGTAGTGCTCAACATGGTTAAGCCTAGAACTGCTCTTAATGGCCAAGTGCAGAAACTACTCACAGAGTACGGGGCTAGACTATTAACAACAACTATATCTGATAGAGTTAGCTACACGCGCTCAGCATTAACAAGTGGAGTGTTTACCGGCGATGATGAAAAGGCTCAGGAAGAAATCATTAGTCTGGCAGGAGAAATACTGAAATCGCTAGGTTTATAGAAAAATAGCAAGCTAACAATCTATTATATTAGCAACTTATCAATCTAAAAAGATGGCAAAAGATAGTATTAATGAGAAGTTGAAAGGATTCGGTGACCGTTTAAAGAATGAACCTGTGGCCGCTGTTATTCAGCAAGTTATTCCAGTTAAGTCACAAGCCGCTCGAGTAGGGGAGGAGACAGAACAACTTAATGTAAGAATCCCAAAGACACTTAAGAAGAAGTTAAAAGCCTTCGCTGTGGAGGCAGATGCATCGGCGCAAGATATTGTAACTGATGCCCTGCGGGTATACTTACTTGGAGAAGAACGGACTATAAAATAGGGGCTGATCTAACTGCCTACCAACTATGTGTCAGAGAACAATCACTTCAGTGCTGGCATAATTTGAAATAGGCAATTTACCTGTAGCCAGAGTCAAACGAAACTGCTATTATAACCAGCAGTCTTGAATAATGAGGAGCAAGTAGGTTGACTGTTGGGTAGCAATTCCGAATCGAATGGTACAAGCCGCTCCACTAAATTCTCATTGCTCGTAGTTAGGGTATTCCGATTCATAAAAAACCATTAAACCCGTTTCCGTTTACAAGCCGCTAAGAATACATGTAAAGCCTATACCTCTAGATTAAACACAAAAGCTAGCCAACTCTAATTGTGTTATCACCCGCAAATACTTCATCAAATGTCAAAATTTGACGAGTTAAAGGCCCGTTATCCAAACCTCATTCCTGTACATGAACTGCGGGCTGCCGTCTCCATCCTCGAACTGGCCCAATACTACGGCTATGTGCGCCAACCACGCAAGGGCAAAAGTAGACCCGTCCTTACCCATTCCCTCTTTCAGGATACCATCATCATCAAGCATCCGCAAGAGGCGGCTCTTCAGCTCTACCAGCGAGCAGGAAACTTTGCCGATGCCGGTACCCTCATCGACTTTGTGCGCCATCGCCTGACAACCGTCTTTGCCCTTTTTCACCGCACCGACCAGAGCGAGTTTCGCTGTGTCACCAGTGTCCTCTACGACTACCTCCGCATCGATCCCCACCAGCGACCCACTGGCCACACCCTGACGCCCCCGCTAAACCAGACGACTCCCATCCCGGACGAGGGCTTTACCACCGACGCCTTCGATCTGCGGCCCCTCCAGCCAGACAATTATCTCACCCGCCGTCTCATTACCCGGGACACCCTCGGGCGGCCCGAGTTTCGGGGTAAGATCCTTACCCAGATTACCTACTTTGATCCCGCCACCAGACAGGCCATCCCTGTTAATGTGGCTAAGGACAACCCCAATCAGCACTACCGCCAGTTTACCAACGTCGCCTTTCCCTACCATAACGGGCTCAGTCCGCTGGCCAGTGGACTGGAACTGCGCAATGATACGATCAAGCTCCATGCCCCCGGCAGTGACCGCATGAGCAGCGTCTTTGTCTCCAATTCCCCTTCCGTCACCCAACGCTTTGTGGTCACCGAGAGTGTCATCGATGCCCTCTCTCATCAGCAGCTCCGAAGCACCCACGGCGATGACGCTTTTGATACCGTGTACTTCGCCACCGGCGGACAGATCACCCCCCAGCAGGTACAGACCATCATCCGCTTCCTGGATGAGTTCGCCAAAGACCTAAACTGGACCCTGCAGCTGGCTTTTGACAATGATGCCAAGGGCCACTACTATGACCTGCTCTTTATTCAGCAACTGACTGCCCTGCGCTTTCCCCTCACGCCCATCGCGGGCAGACCGGGCCATTACCACTACCGATTACCCCCGGAACCGGCGTTCCAGGACCGGCGGCAGGCACTCTGCCAGCAACTGGACCGCCACAATCACGCCACGGACCAGCGGTTCACTGCACCGGGGGGGGAGCCCCAACCGAGCGAAAGGCGGATCGACTACCGCTTCGATGGGAAGGGCCTCATCCTTCAGGTGCCCGCCACCAAACCAGCCCTTAGCGCCCTGAGTGCCGCTCTGCTCGCTCTGACGGAACTCAGCAACCGGGTCCGCATCACCAAAGCAAAAGGCAAGGACTTCAATGACGACCTGGCCCGGTGGGCTAAGGGCTAGCGCGCCAAGCCCCGCCACCCAGCCACTCACCCTTAGCAACGTTCGGCGCCTTGACCCGTGGCGCACCGCTGGGAGAGGGGCATCCACTTGGCAGTGCGCCACGGTCCTAATCAGATGTCCCTGTCTGGCTACCGGCCACCAATGACCAGGATCGGCCATAAACCACTCTGCCAATAGCATACCAACCAGGCCCCACCCCTTAACCACTGGGTGGGTAAAAAAGCCCCTTACCCTGCATGCAGGAAGAACTACGGCCAACAACGCCTTGTCTCCAGCCTAAAAGCACGTGGGCAAACTTTACTTTCGAAAGTGTTTATCCAGCTGCTTCGCCTAATGGCAGGTAACGGTTCAAAACTAGGGCTACAGGTTCGTGAACTCCTTTTTTGCGACTACTTCAACAGCATCATTCGCACTTTGTAAATTGGATTTTTCCGTATTCATTTTTTATAAAAAAAAATTTTTTGGCACGGAAAAGGGGGCCTGTATGCTACCACAATACCACAAAGTACTTAACTCACTGTCAGTCAACATTTTAAGCCAGAATTTCTGTGGTAAAACTGTGGTAAAAATTGAAAGTGCCAACCACAAGAATACGGTTACCACAGGTTTACCACAGGTTTACCACAGGATTTTTGATACATATTTTTTTTATATTATTACTAATCAGCTAGTTAGCTGGTAACTTATAGTTAACGTGGTGTGTGGTAAAAACGGGCCCTCATTTTTTTTGACGTACACAAAAAAAATAAAATGAAAAAAGTGAATTTTTAGCCCAAATCGACCCCAAACCCTTCCTGTAAAAGTCTGTAATTGACTGAGCATGAGTTGGGAATGGATTTCGTCTTTTCATCGGTTGGATCATCCGCTTTGGGTTGGAATCGTAGGTTGTACAAGAACTTTGTAGGGTTGTCGGCTTCCACTAAAATCTTAAGTTCGGATAAAATCAAATCTTTGTCGGGCGCAGCCGTTAAAACACCTGCCGATATTTCTGGGTAAAAATGGTATATAAGTAAGAAAATCGGAGTAGACTATTGTCGCCTACCAGCCCGAAATGAATTTCCCCTTCCAGCCCACATCCGTCAAAGAGCGGTTGCAGGATGGTCTAAACTCGGCCAGCGGTGTTTTCCCCTGTTGCCGGGCATCATATCTTTCTGTCTAGCTGGAAGAGACCTGCTCAACTGAGTAAGTCATTGTTAAACCCTCATAAAAACTTGACTGTAGGGAGGTAACCGGCTGTTAGCTGCCAGGTTCCTCCGTCAAGTGAAACCCGGATGTTTACCCAACTCTGCCGATTGGGCCCAAAGGCCAACGAGCGCTTGGCAAAGGGCCGGGTTAAGCCAGGCGGAGGGCGTCAACGAACAGCCCGTACGCCTTTGGTTCGTCTTCCGTTGGCGGGCAAACCCTGAAAAGCCTTATAAAGCGTATGAAACGTATAACACGTTTGTAAATAGGTAAACCATTTGATACGTTTAGAATCTATATAAAATGTTTTATCTAAATAACTCGTATAATTGTGGGTTTAAAGCCATTTAAACCCCGTCAGACACCATGATAAGAGAAGTAAAAAAGCGCTGTGTCCACTGCGGAAACGAGTTCATCGCCAACCGCAGCGATCAAAAATATTGCAACGCCGACTGTCGCATTGACGCCAACAACGCTATCCACCAGCAGCGCTACGCCCAATTCAAGGCCGGCGCCCCCGGCACGAGCGCCGAGCGGACCGAACTGGTCCGACTCAAGCAATACATGAGCACCCTGATTATCGTGGCCCAGGACATCCTCGAAGAGGGTGATGAAAAAATCCGCTATCAGGGCCAGATTTACCGGCGTATTGGTAAAAAGGTGGGCCAGGTTGTTGACAACATTCGTATATACCCGGGGGGGGGTGTACTACTGCCGGGGGGTAAACTGGTTTACCGCTCCAAAGCAGCGACAACATCCTCCGACAATTGCTGGGCATATACCCTTGGGTAACTGCAGCCCACCGGCCGGCAAACCGCTTCCCAACTCCTGCCCAGTGGTGGGTGTTGGTGGCCGGTGCCAGCGATGGGCATGACCGGGCTGTCGGTTGACTGGCACACGGTACTCACTCCTTGCCGAACCTGATCTTCTCACCCGCCTGGGTGCTCGTGTTCTACCGGTGATGTACCCGTCGGGTGACTGACTTAGTCAGGGCAGCGCATTCCCTGGTAAGCAGAGCTTTGACTGACTCTGGGTAGTTGACATACTCCGCTTATAAAAAGTAGGTCAACCCGGTACAGACAACCCTGCCAGTAGTCGTCGGTTTACCTTCACCTACAGGAATCGATGGCTCAACCCTTGTTTTATGGGTTTCGGGCCAATGGGTCGGGTTTTTATGGCTGAGGTTCCATGACCTATTACTTAGCGTATTAGTAATGGCCTGCCCGGTAGGGTCAAGAAGGGTGATTAGTGCCCCAATCAGGTATCAGGCGTCTGACTGGAAGGCCAGAGCCTGACAGCTGATTGGGGGTCGGTTCTGACGGCGGGGATGGGCTGTAGCGCTTTAGGCACTCATGCTTGATCTGAAGAGAGTCTTGTCCTGAAAATAAACGGACGTTTTTCTGAACGATTACCAGTGGTAATTGATACTAACACAACCCATTCATCGATAGCAACATAGTAAGTTCAGTAAAAGGCATTTGTTACCCTTCTATTGAACGAAACCTACCAGTGAAATAGATGACAAGCCCGTGCTGATATAAACAGGTAAGCTGCATAAAGAGAAAGTCATGAAACCACTACCAGAAGCCTACGAAGGGGTTATTGAACTGTTTACCGCCTAAAGGAAATTAAGCAGCACTGTACGGCCATAATCACTTGTTTCAATAAATTATTTGATTCAATCTGGTGCTATTAGGGCTAATCTGATTTAGTAAACAGCCAGTAACACTTCGTTCTCCAACAGCATGCGCAGGTTCGTCTTCTCATAAACAGCTAGATTGGCATCGCGTACCCGGAGCATAATGGGTCGCAGGGTACAAGTCTGCTCATCCACGCAGTCGTCGCAGCGGACGTAAAAGTTCAGTGATACACAGGGCGTCGGAGCAATCGGGCCGTCGATCACCCGAATAACCTGGGCTAAATTGATACGATCCGGCTCCAGCCGGAGACTATACCCGCCCCCTTTACCCTTCTGACTTTGCAGCAACCCGTGGTTGCGCAGGTCCAGCAGAATACTCTCCAGAAACTTCCGTGGAATAGCCTCTTTCTCTGCGATATAGGCAATCAGAATGGGTCCTTTCCCATATTCCTCGGCCAGTACCTTCAGCGCTTTAATCGCGTATTTTGCTTTTCGGGAGATCATAGGCGTAAACTGTTGCCGGTGAGAGAATTCGTCGTTTGGGTAAAGCTATAGTGTGGGCTACAAAGAATCAAATCCTATAGTCAAAGTAGGCTAATAACCGTATATCCCGATAGACTATTCGGTAATTAACTGTTTATCAGTTTTTTAGAAAAAACTTGCAAAAATAAAAATCACGTTCCACCTTTGCCAGCCGAGTCAGCTATGGGTGATCAGGCAATCAAACCGGCCAGGTAATACGATGAAAGTAGTGAACCGTGTTGTCCTATATCCTAAGCTACAGATTCTCTATAGAAACAGAACGACCCCGTTGATTATGGGCTGTTGTTGCTGATTCCAGTTGACCCAGTAATCGCCTGTTCTGTAACGGCCCCGGCGGTTCCCGCTCATCAAACCTAACCTTTTCAACGCGATGCCTAAGCACCCCGACCTTGAGTTAACATAAACAGGAAACCATTATTCTACTTAGTATATGGGATATAAAGATAATTTGCTAAATGCACATTAGTAACCCCCTCATTGACTGGTATCAAATCAGCTATGCCATCGCCGGATTTGATCGCCCCAGCTTCGTGAGCGACATCACGGAAGCCATTCCACAGGATGATACCTGTCAGATTGCCCAACTTAGTTTTATCGGCGATGGCTTACAGGCGCGGGGCTTATTGACCATTCGGGTGCAGCAACGGCAAAAGTCCGGTACGATACAGGAGCGGCTGCGGGCCGTGAGGGGGATGGTCAGCATAGAAACCGATCCACAACTAGGCGCAACCGCCTAAAAACGAATGATGATGATTCTCGACACTGGCTGACGTTAGCGTTTAATCCAAGGCATCGGCGCCTAAAAAACCGGGACGGCTGGCCGCCATCCCGGTAGTCACAACAAGACAGAAACCGCCAAAACGATTATCTGCCCAGTAGGTGCTTCCAACACCTGCCGGTCTGCCTTATTTTCTCACGTAACCATTACAAAGTAATGACAAAAGTTCTATTGCTGTGGGGATTATCCCTACTGTTTCCAATTTTAGCCCTGGCGCAAACCCCGCCAACCATTAACGCGCAGGTTTCGGGCCGCATCCTCGATGGTCGAACCCGTGAACCGCTTATCGGAGCTACGGTACTCATCAAAGGCACCACGAATGGAGGCACGGCCGATGCGAACGGTCAGTTTTTTCTCAAAACCGGTCAGACACTGCCCTTCACACTAGTCGTAAGTTTCATCGGCTACCAGTCGAAAGAAGTAGTTGCCGACCGCCCCACTGTCACGATTGATCTGGTACCCGATGCCAAACAACTCTCCGAAGTGGCTGTGGTTGGCTACGGCACGGTCGAACGCAAAAACCTGATCGGATCACTCACTAAAATCGATCCTACTGACACAAAGGTAATACCGGTTGGCAGTGTCGATGCCCAGTTACAGGGCAAGGTCGTTGGGGTTCAGATTTCGAGCGCAACGGGGGTTCCGGGTGAAAGGGTGAACATCCGGGTGCGGGGTGCAACATCCATTAACGGCAGCAATGACCCGCTCTATGTGGTGGATGGCGTGTTTATTAACAACAACAGCCTGCAAACCATCGGTACCGGTGGTAAAGCAACCTCTCCCATTGCCGACATCAACCCTTCGGACATCGAGCGGATTGACGTGTTGAAGGATGCCGAAGCAACGGCGTTGTACGGCTCGCGGGGTGCCAATGGCGTGATTATCATTACAACCAAACGCGGCACGTTCGGTCAGAAACCAACCATCAGTTTTAATGCATCGGCGGGTGCTGCAAAAGCGGCTAAGCTCTGGGATCTGACCACCGGCCCCGAACACGCCACCTTAGTGAACGAGTGGTGGATTAACACGGGTAAAGACGACCCAACCCTGAAACGAACAGTTGAGAATCGCCCGTTCCGGCCCGTAGCCGAAGGAGGACGCGGCCTGCCCGAAGAGCAAAAAACCTATGATCGGCTGAGCGAACTCTTCCGCACGGCCCAGCTCCGCAACTACGACCTCTCCCTGACGGGTGGTACCCAAACCACCAAATACTACATTGGTGGGGGCTATAATACGCAGGAAGCCATTATTAAGCCGGTGACGTTTGACCGGGCCAGCTTTAAGGTCAACCTCGATCAGCAGGTAAACGATAAAGTACAGGTTGGGGTCAGTAACACCTTCACCAGGACGTACCGCAATCAGGCGCGGGCGGGCGATGGACCGGCGGGGGGCTTGCTCCAGGCTGCGCTGCATACGCCTACGTACTTGTCACCAGTCAACGATCAGGGCGTATTGGTAGGCCGGGCAGGCTTCGATAACCTGACACTATTACTCAATAATTACAAAGTCAACACCACCAGCCTGCGCTACATAGGCAATCTGTACGCCGATGCCCAACTGCTGCCGGGGCTGAAATTCCGCACCAGTTTCGGTTTGGACTACAACAACTACAATGAGTCGGAGTATTGGAATTCGCTGCTCATTGCGGGTAGCCCAAACGGATTCGCCACCTCAAGCGTCAGTCAGTACACGACCTGGCTCAACGAACAAACACTGACCTATCGCAAGCGGCTCGGCTCGCACTCGTTCGGGGTTTTGCTGGGTAATACGCTGCAAAGCGATAACCTGACCCGGACCTATGCCGAAGGCCGGGGTTTTCCCAACGATGCCTTTACCCAGATTTCGTCGGCATCGACCACCGCCAGTACGCAGAACTGGTCAAAAAGTACGCTTGCTTCCTTCTTTGGTAAGGTCGATTACAATTTTTCCGGCAAGTACTTAGTCGATGCCAGCCTGCGGGCCGATGGGTCGTCGCGGTTCGGCTCGTCAAAAAAGTGGGGTTATTTCCCGTCGGTAGGCGCAGCCTGGCGCATCAAGCAGGAAGATTTTCTGCGCGACAACCGGATTATCAGTGACCTGAAGCTGCGGGGAAGCTGGGGCGTGACGGGCAACCAGAATGGCATCGGCAATTTCGCGGCCCAGGGGCTATGGCAGGGCGGAACAGGCTACCAAGGTAGTCCGGGCATTTCGCCCCAGCAACTCGGCAATCCGGATTTGCAGTGGGAACGCACCCGACAACTCAACGCGGGACTGGATGTGTCGCTGTTCAACGACCGGGTTAGTGTCGAGGTCAATGTCTACAGTAAATACACAACGAACGGACTGTTGCAACTGGCCCTGCCCGGTACGACCGGTTTCAGCAGCTACTGGAGCAACGCGGCCGAAATCAGCAACAAAGGTTTCGAGTTTGGATTGAACACGGTTAACATACAACGCGGTGGTTTAACCTGGAGCACCAGTTTTAACGTAGCCCAGAATGTCAACCGGATTGAGAAACTGGCTACCCCGCTCCGGTACGGCAGCCGCGATCTGATTCTGCAACAGCAGGGCACTCCCCTCTATTCGTTCTGGGTCTATAAACAGCTTTATGTGGACCCCCAGACCGGAAACGTAATCTATGAAGACGTGAATAAAGACGGAAAAATCACGGTAGACGACCGGCAGATTATGGGTAGCATCTGGCCCAAATTCTTCGGGGGACTGACCAATAGCCTGACCTATAAGGGTTTCGACGTGAATCTGTTTTTCGCCTACCAGTACGGCAACAAGATCTACAATCACAATAAGTTCTTCGGCGAGGGTGGGGGCGCACGCGATGCCGCCCGCGTGATTTTTGCGTCTAATCTGGCCCGCTGGCAGAAGCCAGGTGATATCACTGATGTACCGCGTCCCGATGGCATCAACGTCAACAACTACCGCGACGGGGGCAGCCGCTGGCTTGAGGATGGCTCGTTTCTCCGGCTCAAATCGCTCACCGTCGGCTATACACTGCCGAAGGAGTTGACCCGGCGGGTCGGTATTCAGGGGCTGCGCGTCTACGCCGTGGGTACGAACCTCTGGCTGCTGACCAAATACACGGGTCTCGACCCCGAATCGAGCGCAAGCAGCGACCCCAATTCACAGGGTATTGACCTAGGCACTCCTCCGCAGCCGGTTGGTTTTCAGGGAGGCATTAGCCTGACTTTATAGTATAGACCTACTGACCGGTACGGTTTTGAAACCGTATCGGTCTAAAATTACCATACACGATGCACCTCAAATCAATCATCTTTTCGCTTTTCCTGCTGCTAACAGTCAGTAGTTGCCAGAATTTTTTAGACGTGAAGCCGCTGGAGTCTATTTCGGATGCCGTGACGATTACCGATCAGAATTCAGCCTTGACGGCCCTACGGGGTGTATACAGTGCCTTAGCCAGTGGTGATTATTACGGCACCAGTTTCCAATCCATCGGCTATCTGTCGGGCGATAATATTCAGTGGACCGGTTCGCAGTCGCAGGTGCAGGAATTTATCAACCACAAAGTCAACGCCGATAACTCGACCATTGCCGCCGTCTGGATTGCTATTTACCGGACCATCAATCGGGCCAACAACGTACTGGCGAAGGTACCGACGGTGACCGATCCAACGCTGACAACCGCCCTGAAGAATCAGTACTTAGGCGAGGCATACACCATCCGGGCACTGGCCTATTTTGATCTGGCCCGCACCTTCGGCGGGGTACCGCTGATTACCAGCCCTACGGTAAAACCAACCGATAATGTAGGCATCAAACGGAGCAGTCAGGCCGAAACCTACGCGCAGGCCCTCAAGGATCTCGAAGCTGCCGAACCCCTGCTGCCCGCCACCACGGATCGTTACCGGGTAACGCAGAAAACGGTGTTCGCGCTCAAATCCCGTTATTACCTCTACCAGAAAGACTACGCCAAAGCTGAGGATTACGCCAACCGGATTATCAGCGATGCAACCAACTACAGGCTCGTCAAGCCCTTCGGCACTTTCTTCCAGAGCGATGCACGGGGCACGGCCGAATCAATTTTCGAGCTGTTTTACAACGGCACCACCGAGGTAAACGCACACCGGAATCAGTGGCAGCCGCAAACCACCGGCGGCACCCGGCAGTGGGCACCCAACGACGCACTGGTTGCCCTGCTGAACAACACCGCCATTGGTGGCACTCGGAGTACGCTCGTTGCCAAAGACAATCAGAACCGCTGGTACGGCAACCTGTATTACCGCAACCCGGCTTCTGACCCGTCGTACATTTTCCGCACGGCCGAGGCCTACCTGATCCGGGCCGAAGCCCGCGCCCAACAGGACAAACTCGCCGATGCGTTGACGGACCTCAACGCCGTCCGTGACCGGGCGGGGCTGACTCTCCTCACCGCGACGACGACGGCCACAAAAGACGCCGTGCTGCTGGCGGTCGAGAATGAACGCCGGGTAGAGTTTGCGCTGGAGCCGCACCGCTGGTTTGATCTGGTGCGGACGGGGCGGGCCGCAGCCGTGCTAAACGTAACGGACCCCAACCGGTATCTGCTGCCCATTCCGGTGCAACAGCGGCTGTCGGACCCCACATTAGAGCAAAATCCCGGCTATTAATTCCTAAAACGAACGACTAAAACCAGCTCACAAACGGATGGCTACTCTAAAACAAACCACCACCCGGCTTCGCGACCAACTCGAAGCCACGGCCCAACACCTGGCCTCGGTACTGCCCGCCGAAGCCAGTCAGACCATCGACTCGGGCGCACTGGATGACTTAGACAGCGACGAGTAACACTGGTTCCCAACCTGCCTGCATTCACGGTTCTGAAGCAGGCCTTAACCTAACCAATTTTATGCCTAAACAAACGCATGACCTGATCGGTGTCGAGTGGGGTGCCGATCCGTCTGATGTTCACCCCGTCTGGGAAGCCCGCAGGGTGCCTACTATCGAGCGGGCTGAGGACTGGACAACGACCGAGAAAGTTATTTTCCGATTCATTTTCCTGTATTTCCTGATTCAGGTGCTGCCGATTGACGGTCAGTTCTTTAAAAATGTAGTTGATTTTAATGGGAGCTACACCCGTTATCTATTTAATCTGTCGCACTACGCTCCCCGCTTCGCCGGGCCGACCGACAGTTTCTGGAACTGGTTGGTGGTGGCCCTGATCGCCGGCATCGGCACAGTGGTCTGGACAGTGCGGGATAAGGAAACAACCAACTATCCGGCCTTATGGTACTGGCTCCGGGTGGTACTGCGCTACCGGCTGGCTCTCGGCGTGATTGCCTACGGGTTTATCAAGCTCTTTCCGATACAGGCACCCCTCCCCTCCCTCAGCAACCTGAACACGGCCTACGGCGATTTTACCGCCTGGAAACTGTTCTCGCTCTCGCTGGGCATCGTGCCGTCGTACCAGTCCTTTCTGGGCGGGGTCGAACTGCTGGGTGGGCTGTTGCTGCTGAACCGCAAAACCGCCACCATCGGGACGCTGGTACTGCTGCCGTTTCTGGGCAATGTGTTCTTCTCCAATCTGGCCTACGAAGGGGGCGAATACGTTTACAGCGGACTGCTGATCTCGTTTGCGCTGGTGCTGTTTGGCTACGATGCCGTTCGGTTGTTCCGACTGTTGTCGCTCGAGCTACCCGCCCTGCCGAATCGCTTCCAGCCCGTTTTCCGCGAACAATGGCAACGCTATGGGCGACTGGCGCTCAAGGGCGTGTTTGTGCTGGTTGCGGTTGTCGGGTATGGCTACAGTACCTATGCGGCCTATAAAAAAGGCCCGGTACGGTTTCCGCAAACGCCGGGTTTGCCGGGTGTAGCGGGCCTGTATACCGTCAGTGAGTTTCGGGTTGATAACCAGACGATACCCTATTCCAAAACTGATAATCTTCGCTGGCAGGATGTGGTGTTTGAGAAATGGAATACCATTAGCATCCGATCGAACCGGCCCGTGACGCTCGTGAATACCAACACCGAACAGCTGTCTGCCAATGATCTGGATCGCGATTATGAACTGGCAGGATCGCAAGGGCGGCAGTATTATCGCTACACCGCAGACCCGGACGGGCGACGGCTTACGCTCAAAAACGTCAACCCGAATCAGGCCCTTGAGACGCTGCAACTGACCGTGACAAAGGCAGGCAACGGCAAACTCATTCTGTCGGGCGTGGATCAAACCCGTAACTCGATCTATGCGGTGTTAGATAAAGTAGATAAAAAATACCTGATCGACGAAGCGGCAAAAGCGGGTAGACGCGGGTCGCTCAAACTATAACTTCCTCTGAACGATGGCAATTCCGAATACCACTCCCGAACGTACCGATTCAAGGCTGGTCTCGCCCGAAGAATCCGGCAAAACGCAAGCCGCCCAGACCAAGCCTGCTGGATCTCCTCAACCACAATGGGTATTTTCAAACGTAAACAAACCGACCAAAAGGTGGACCAACGGCCAGAAGATTCTGTTTCGTATCGCGTTCGTATTTTTCATCGCCATGTCGCTGCCCAACAATGTGGCGTGGTATAAAGAAGTCGTTGCGCTGGACTGGCTGCATTTGCATTATCGCGACCTCTACGACGTGGCCCGCTTTGGATCGGGCCTGACCCTTTTCGGCAATAAACTGTTTGGCAGTGCACTAAATGGGTACGTTCCCTGGATTACTACCCTGCTATTTGCTACGGTCGTCGGGCTGGTGTGGACCAGTATTGTTCGGCTGCGCAGGAAAGAACCCGGCAATTATGAGCTATTGTACTACTGGCTGCGGGTGGTCGTGCGCTACCGGGCGGGTATCGGCATCATTGGTTTTGGCTTTACCAAACTCCTGCCGACGCAGTTGCCCTACCCCTCGCTGGGGGTGTTGAATACCAACTTCGGTGATCTCACTGCGCAAAAAATTTATTGGCTCTCCATTGGGATTGTACCCTGGTACGAAGTCTTTGCGGGTGTGGTTGAGGTGCTGGCCGGAGCATTATTGTTTTTTCGGGCAACTACCTTCTGGGGGGCGGTGCTACTGTTTGGAGCTTTAGCCGACATTGTGTACGTCAACTTCGCCTATGACGGGGGCGTTCACGGCTACAGTTCCTACTTCGTGCTGCTGGCGGGGTTTCTGCTCCTTTACTACCTGAAAGACCTTTACACCCTGCTCATTCGGGAGCGGCCAACCACTCCGAACTATTTCGCGCCGGTCTTCACGGGCTGGCAACAATACACGCGTATAGGGCTGAAAACGGCCACCATCGCCATCTTTTTGGGCCTGCTGTTCTGGCTGCAATACATCAATTTCCGCTACGACCCGTATAAACAACCGGCGCAAAAGGGCATCCGGGAACTCCGAGGAAACTATGCTGTAACAGAGTTTCGGCTGAACGGCAAACCGCTTCCGTATTCGCCGACCGATACCGTGCGCTGGCAGGAGGCCACCTTCGAGAACTGGACCACACTGACCTTCAAAACGGCCAAACCCGTCGAGTTGGACCTCTCCAACGGCGGAGGAGCACCCATGCGCGACATCAACCGGACATTCGAGCTGACGGGCGTAGCCGGTGGGCAGCGGGTATTTTACTACGAAGCCGACACGGTGCATCATGTGCTGTATTTGCAGGATAAAAACCGGGGTGCCCGCAATGCCGAGAACCGGGAGTTCGCGGCCAACAGCGAAATCACGCGGTCCTTCGCTACGGCGCCGGGCCGATTGCGCAATGAAGGTCAGCGAAAAAAGGCTGACCTGGCACAGGTACGTCAGGATTCTACCGATGCGGTGAACTTTATTCCCAAAGAGGCATTTGCCGTTATTGGCCCTGAAGATCCGAAGATCCATCCGGTCGCCCGCTCTACCCGGCGTACAAAAGGCATTAAAGCTGAATCGAAGCCAACCAAACGCAACCGCATGGTTCTGGTTTATACGGCGCTGGACGGGGGCAATCAGGTTATTCTGACGGGTATCAATGAGCAAAAGGATTCAATCTACGTGGTGCTCAACCGCTACGACCGTAAGTACGCCCTGTCGAAGAGTACACTCAACGCCGGTACGTATGAATAGGTTGACAGGTTGGCTACCTATAGGGTTTGCGCTGGTAACCGGATTGTGCAGCTACCGTTTCCCAATATCTAAGCCGGTCAGCAGCGCAATATCACCTTTGTTAATCGTAGACTCGCTGCCTGCCCGCTTCGGCTTTGGCCGACCGGCAACCGAAACTCAGATTACAGCCCTAGACATCGACGTGCGGCCCGACGGGTTGGGACTACCCGCCGGGTCAGGAACTGCAACGGCGGGGGCGATGATCTTTGCAGCCAAATGTGCAGCCTGTCACGGGGCGGGAGGCATCGGCGGGCCGAATGGTTCGCTGGTGGTTACCACCCCTCAACCCGGCAAACGCACCGAAAAAGTGATTGGCAACTACTGGCCCTACGCGACTACAGTATTCGATTATATCCGGAGAGCTATGCCATTTAACGCGCCCGGTTCGCTGACCAATGAAGAGGTCTATGCGCTAACGGCCTACCTGCTGACGACCAACAAAGTTCTGGACGGAAAAACCGTGCTGAATGCCAAAACTTTACCGAACGTGGTGATGCCCGCCCAAAGCCTCTTTGTACCCGACGACCGGAAAGGGGGGGCGAAGTGAAATGATGATGAAAGATAGCAACGCCGATCAATCGGATAAACAACCCAACAAAATCACCCGCCGTACCCTGTTAGGTGGGGCGGCTACGGCGGCTGTAGCCGTTGTACAAACCTCGTTTGCGAAGGGTTTACAGATTGGTATGCCGGAGCATGCCCTCGCCATACCTGACGATCCGACGAAGCAGATGGGCGTTCCGCCGGGGAAGGTGGGTACCCGGTCGGCGTTTGAGAAACTCGTCAAGCATACGTCCGACATCTCGTCGCGGTCGCCATTGCAGGATTTATACGGCACCATTACCCCGTCGGACCTGCACTTCGAGCGGCACCACAACGGCGTGCCGACGATTGATCCGAACACCTACGAGCTACTCATTCATGGCTTAGTGGAGCGGCCCACGGTGTTTTCGCTGGCCGATCTGAAACGGTTTCCGTCGGTTTCACGGATTGCCTTTCTGGAGTGTTCGGGCAACTTCCGGACGGGCAAGGAAACTATGACCCCTCAGGAAATCTGTGGACTGACCAGCCAGAGCGAATGGACGGGCGTGTTGCTCTCGACCCTGTTCCGGGAAGTGGGCGTAAAGTCTAAATCCAGTTGGTTCTTAGCCGAAGGGGGCGACTCCGCGCTAATGACCCGGAGTATTCCAACCGCCAAAGGCTGGAACGATGCCATCATTGCCTACGCGCAGAATGGTGAGGCTCTCCGCCCTGAGCAGGGGTATCCTGTCCGGCTGTTTTTGCCCGGCTGGGAGGGCAACACCAGCGTGAAATGGCTACGTCGGCTCGAACTAGGCGATGCCCCCTGGCAAACCCGTGAAGAAACGTCGAAATACTCAGAAAGTATCAAAGGTGGCCGCGTTCGGCAGTTTAGTTTCGACATCGACGCGCGGAGCATCATCACCTTTCCAACCTATCCGGCGCAGTTGCAACGCGGTTGGATTGAGATTCGGGGGCTGGCCTGGAGCGGACGAGGCAAGGTAGTGCGGGTGGAGGTCAGCACGGATGCCGGCAAAAGCTGGCAACAGGCGCAGTTGCAGGAGCCGGTTTTAGACAAAGCGCACGTTCGTTTCCGGCACCTCTGGCAGTGGAACGGGGCCGAAACCGAGATTATGAGCCGCGTGACCGACGAAACCGGCTACGTGCAGCCCACGTTTGCCCAGCTCATCGACGCGCGGGGTGCCGATACGGGTGGCTACCACATGAACCCTATTACAGCCTGGCAGATCAAAGCCGACGGGCGCGTCCTGAACCGCCCCGAAAACGCCCGATAAACCCGGATGGAGACGACCACGACACCAAAAACAACCCGGAATGGCACCGCCCGGAGAGCTGCACAACCGCTTCTCTGGCCCAAATATGCCCTGTTGGCAGCCGGGCCGCTGCTGTTTGTGCTCCTCGGCTACGGTGGGATTCTGCCCGTGGCCCCAGCCATGCAACTCGTGTTTGGCGTAGCCGCCTGGATGATGGTCTGGTGGATCAGCGAGGTCGTGGCTCTGCCCGTTACGGCTTTTTTACCGGTGGTGCTGTTCCCCGCACTCGGCATCCTGGACCTCCCCACTACAGCCGCCAACTATACAAACCCAACCATTCTGCTGTTTTTGTCGGGCTTTACCTTTGCCCTGGCCGTGGAGCGGCACAATCTGCATACGCGCATTGCGCTTCACATCGTGCGGCTAATCGGCACGGATAGTCACCGGCTGGTGCTGGGTTTCATGGTGGCCACGGCTTTTGTCAGTATGTGGGTAAACAATACAGCGGCCGCTCTGATGATGCTGCCCATTGCCCAATCGGTGCTAAGCCTTCTGGAGGCTGATTTTCGGCAGGCGGGCCAATCGGAGCAGTTCAGCCCGTTTGCGGTGAGTCTGTTGCTGGGCCTGGCATATTCGGCCAGTATCGGGGGTATTGCCACCACCATCGGCACCCCCACCAATGGGGTGCTGCTGGGTTTTCTGCGCGATTCATACCATACGGACATTTCGTTTATGGGCTGGTTCGTGGTTGGCTTTCCGCTGGCCGTTCTCATGCTCATCGCTGCCTATTTCATTCTGGTACGGTGGCTGTTTCCAGTAAAGTCCAGTATGATACTGCCCAATGCATCAGTCATCATTCACGAGAAGCTAACCGCCCTCGGCCCAATGCGCTACGGTGAGTATGCCGTTAGCACGCTGTTTCTGCTGACGGCTACCGGCTGGATTTTTCGCTCGGTGCTGGTAAGCTGGTTCGGCCTGTCTTTCCTGAACGATACAATCATTGGCATGACCGGTGCCTTATGCCTGTTTATTTTGCCTGATCCGGCGAGTAAACAAGGCTTTCTTTTCGACTGGACTGGTATGAGTAAACTGCCCTGGGGCATTCTGTTTATGATTGGTGGGGGACTGGCACTGGCCAAAACGCTCGAAAGTTCGGGAGTCATCCGGCTCATCGGCGAAGCAGTAGCCGCGTCGGGTACCCACGATTACCGGGTTTTACTGGTGCTTTTGGTGGGTATTACGCTGGTTCTGAAAATTATCATTGCCAACACGCCCCTGGCTACGGCGGCCCTGCCCATGGTGTTTGGCATTGCTGCCGCTACTGGTATCAACCCGATTCTGCTGGCGGCACCCGTCACGTTTGCGGCCAGTTTTGCCTTCGTGCTGCCGATGTCCACGCCCCCCAACGCCATTGTGCTGACGACGGGGCAGGTTACTGTTCAGGATATGGGTAAAGCGGGATTGTTACTGGCAGTGGTGGGCTTTCTGCTGCTAGTCGCCTTCAGTGAAGCCTATTCATGGATAGTTGATTAATCCGATTATGTCTGAAACAGAGCCATGAGTCTACTTGAAAAACAATACGATGCCGTCGTGGTCGGCTCCGGCCCCAACGGACTGAGTGCGGCTATTGTGCTGGCGAAAGCGGGTCTCTCGGTAGTAATCCTGGAAGCCAAACCGACCATCGGGGGCGGCACCCGCTCGGCGGAGCTAACCCTGCCCGGTTTTGTACACGATCTGGGGTCGGCTATTCACCCGATGGCCATCAGTTCACCCCTATTCAACCAATTGCCCTTAGCCGAACACGGGCTGGAGTTTATCTACCCCCCGGTAGCAGCGGCCCATCCGTTCGATCGGTCCGCCAACGCGGGTGGCACGGCGGCCGCGCTGTTTGGCTCGGTAGCCGATACCGCCCGGACGCTGGGCCCGGATGAACAGGCTTACCGGGACTTGCTGGAACCGCTCGTGGCGCACTGGCCCACTTTAGCCGCCGACATGCTGGGGCCATTGCGCTTCCCGAACCACCCGATTGACTTTGCCCGCTTTGGCTTGAATGCTATCCTGCCCGCTACTCAACTTGCCAGGCGATTTCAGACCCCCGAAGCCAGAGGACTACTCGCTGGTATGGCCACCCATGCCATACAGCCACTAACTAATCTAACAACCTCGGCCATTACGCTGGCAATGATGGCGGCTGGCCATTACCGGGGCTGGCCCTTACCTAAAGGTGGCTCGCAGACTATTGCCAACGCACTGGCTTCTCTCTTCCAGTCGCTAGGTGGGGAGATAGTGGTGGACCAGCCCGTACGGTCGCTGGCGGACTTACCCAAAACGCGTGTTGTGCTGTTCGACCTTACACCTAAACAACTCCTGGGTATTGTCGGCGATCGGTTTCCTTACTTTTATCGAAAGCAATTAGCGTGTTACCGCTATGGCCCCGGCATCTTCAAAATCGACTGGGCACTCGATGGCCCTATACCGTTCGAGGCTAGCGTCTGTCGGCAGGCGGGCACGCTGCATCTGGGCGGAACGCTGGAAGAAATCGTGGACATTGAGCAGCAAATCAGCCAGGGACAACACCCTGACCGGCCCCATGTGTTGTTGGCCCAGCAAAGCCTGTTCGACTCCAGCCGTGCCCCGGCAGGTAAGCATACGGCCTGGGCCTATTGCCACGTGCCGAACGGCTCAACGGTGGATATGACCGAACGCATCGAGCGACAGGTCGAGCGGTTTGCGCCGGGTTTCCGGGACTTGATTCTGTCAAGGCATACCATGAACACAGCACAGATTGAGGCATGGAATCCCAACTACGTGGGGGGCGACATCAACGGCGGCATCATCGACCTCAAGCAGCTTTATACCCGTCCCAGCCTTAGCCTGACCCCCTACCGCACGGCGGCTCCGGGCCTGTTTATCTGCTCATTGGCCACGCCACCGGGTACCGGGGTGCATGGCATGTGCGGCTACCACGCAGCCCGAATCGCCCTGCACGATGGCTTCGGTAAAGGCGTACCCGATTTTTCGACCAATCCGGTAACTCTACCACAGGTTGTATAAATTGCACTGACCAACCGAACAAATACTATGGATACCAACCCTGAACCTCAGGTAATCACTGCCCAAGCCCGTCCGTTGCTTACCGAAGACTGGGTCGTGGTAGTGCTCGGCCTGCTTATTATCGTCGTTTCTCTAACGGGGCTACTCATTCCAACCCCCGCTTTTGGCTGGAAAAACACCGGCGAACTCCTGACCAAAGTTTTTACCGGTCCTAACCTGACTGCCATTGCCGGGCAGTTCGCATTCACCTACGCTATTGCGCTCCTGGGTACGTGGCTATCGAGGAAGTCGATTCAGGCGACGCTGGCGGGCTTTCCGGTCGTGTTTGGCCTGACGCTGCTGGCCCTGCTGCTGGCGGGCAACAAAACCCTGAAAGACCTCAACCTCGAAGCCGTTATTTTCAGTCTCGGCATCGGGCTGGCGGTGGGCAACCTGCTCCAACTACCCGACTGGTTGCGGGCGGCATTATTCACTGAACTCTGGGTGAAGATCGGACTGGTGCTGCTGGGAACGACCGTCATCTTCGGCGACATTCTCAAAGCCGGTTCGCTGGGACTAGTGCAGGCCCTGTTGGTGGTGTTATCGGTCTGGTACTTTGCCTACTGGCTGGCCAAACGCCTGAAGGTCGACGATGAACTGACGATGATGCTGGCTTCTGCCGTTTCGATTTGTGGGGTTTCGGCAGCCATTGCCACCTCCGGAGCCATTCAGGGCGACTCCAAAAAGCTGTCGTACGTCATTTCGCTCGTGCTGATTACGGCTATCCCGATGATGTTGCTGATGCCCTGGGCGGCTCAGGGCCTTGGCCTGTCGCCGGAAGTAACGGGAGCCTGGCTGGGCGGCACCATCGACACCACCGGGGCCGTTGTCGCGTCGGGTACACTGGCGGGCGAAGCAGCCCTTAAGATCAGTACCATCGTAAAGTTTTCGCAAAATGTGCTGCTGGGCGTGGCTGCGTTTGCCATCAGTGTGTACTGGACTTATACCAAAAACCAGTCCAGTGAAGTAAAGGCGGCCAAACCAACAGCGGGGGTAATATGGGAACGTTTCCCCAAGTTTATTCTGGGCTTTCTGGCGGCTTCGCTCCTGTTTTCGTTCATCTTGTCGGCTGCATCCGTTGATACTGTCAAGGGTAGTTTGAAAAGTTTACAGGGACTTTGGTTCGCGCTGGCGTTTACCAGTATTGGCTTGGAAACACGCTTTGCCGACCTGTTGCGGGCTGATAATCGTCCGGCACTCTACGCGTTTTTACTGGCTCAGACATTTAATATTTTTGTTACGCTGGGCATTGCTTATGTGCTATTCGGGTAGCTATTTAAACTACAAGGCTTGTAAAAACCAACATCCATTTTACTTTTTAGAGATGGTATATCACTTTAGTTAGTGAGTACTTCCTGTAGAGTATCAGGAGTAGTATTTTTATTCGATATATGTACTATAGTAGTTTGGAAAAGAGGGATTTATGCACTTACCTTTAGGCCATCATCAATTACGAAGCCTGCGCGTAGTTGTGATTTATACCGAAAGGGGGAGAGACTGGCTTTATGATCCCTTAGCAACGTTCCGATTGGAAACCGTGCTAACCTGCCTATTGATTAGGAACTATAAATTAACAACCCCATGTCTATCACTCGCTTCTCCTGTTGCCCCGCAGACTCTGCCCGGAGTCTTTCCCCGTCCGCTACCCGCTGCTGTTGCCGGGTGAGCTGTTGACCTCAATTGTGTTTCCCGCTTACTGACCAACTGCATCAATGCCTGCCATAGTACCGGCGGTTCGACGCATCGCCGGGCCGCCGGAGCAGTTCAGTTTATCACATTCATTCATCTTTTTATTGACTACATTATTCTACTTAATCTGTAGAATAGATAGAATATAAGAGGTAATTCATTCATCATAATCCCAACAATCCGTATGAAAACGTTTGCTCTCATCTCAATTTGCAGTGCCGGTTTGGCGCTAACAACCGTTCTCCCGGCCCAAGCGCAGAACAAAATTATCAAAGACGGCACTTGGCGGGGGGTGTTTACCGTCAACGAGCGGCAGGTGCCGTTCAACTTTGAGGTGCGTAACGGCGGCATCTCCACCTCGCTCCAGAATGCATCCTTTGCACTCGTCAACGGGAGTCGCCGGGATTACTTCGTGGTGAAACAGACCGCACCCGATTCCCTCTTTATCAAAATGAATACCTACGATGCGGCCCTGGTCGCCAAGATCGAGGACGACGGACACCTGACGGGTTCATACAAGAGTCTCGTCCCGAATTTCCGGGGTAACGCGCTGCCCTTCGTGGCCGAATGGGGGAAATCCTACCGCTTTGTGGAACCGGGTAAGGACATCGCGCCAACTACCAGCCTGAGCGGCAAATGGAAACTGAACATCATCTCAAAAGACCCCAGTTCCCATCGGGTAGCCCTGCTGGAGCAGAAAGGAAACCGCCTGACCGGGGTTATCATGTCGGTGGTGGGCGATACCCGCGAACTCGAAGGTACCGTGCAGGGTAACGAGTTTTCGCTGTCGGGATTCACCGGACCAAGCCCGATCCTGATTCGCGGCACGGTGAACGACGATCAGTCGCTGACGGGGGAGATCGGGCTGGGTATCTACGTCAACCAGAAGTTTGAGGGTGTGAAGGACAAAAAGGCCCAACTGCCCGATCCCTATGCCCTGACGTACCTCAAAGAAGGCGTGAACAAGTTCGATTTCAACCTGCCCGACCTGACCGGCAAGCCCGTATCGCTGAGCGATGCCAAGTACCGCGACAAGGTGGTTATCATCGACATCGTGGGAACGTGGTGCCCCAACTGCACCGACCAGACGGCGTTTCTGGCGCCCTGGTACCGGGCCAATAAACACCGGGGCGTAGAGGCCATTGCCGTTGGTTTCGAGCAGAAAGACGACCTCGAATACGCTAAATACACGCTGGGCAAACTCCGCGATAAGTACGGCATCGAGTACGATATTCTGTTCGGTGGTCTGGCTGATAAAAAGTTAGCCTCCGAAAAATTCCCGTCCCTAAACCGGATGATGGCCTTCCCGACGACAATCATCATTGGCCGCGACGGGACCGTGAAGCAGATTCATACCGGCTACACGGGCGAAGTGACGGGGAAATACTACAAGCAATACGTGAAGAAATGGAACCGCGACCTCGACAAATACATCGCCGAACCCGCACCGGAAACTCCTGAAACCATTGCCGCCAGTGCGGATAACTGACTGGAATAAAGCAGACCATCCTTCATAAACCTTGCAGGTCTTAAAGGCCTGTAAGGTTTACTAAAAACAATCAAACGATGAAAACTACATTCTCCATTCTCCTCGGCCTGACCGCCCTCTCATTGGTTTCGTTTACAGAACCGGGCGACGCTTCGCCTGGTAGCCCCAAAAAAGCGAAGGAAACGACCTATAAAGTCGATGCCCAGCAGAGCAAACTGGTTTGGACCGGCAAAAAAGTAACCGGCGAACATACAGGACTGGCACCCATCACCGGCGGCACGGTGCTCCTGACCGACGGCAGCAAACTGAAAGGCGGCTCGTTCGAGATCAATCTGAAAGACCTGACCGTAACGGACATTACGGATGCCGATGGCAACGCCAAGTTGGTTGGCCACCTCAAAGGTGATGACTTCTTCGCCGTGGCCAAACACCCGACCGCCCAGTTCGTGATTACGTCGGCCACGCCGACTACGCCCGGCAACTACAACGTAACGGGTAAACTGACCATAAAGGGCATCACCAACGAGGTAACGTTTCCCACGCAGGTCAAAGCCGATCCGGGCAAACTGACGGCGACGGCCAACATAACGGTAGACCGCACCAAATACGATATTAAGTTTCGCTCGACCAATTTCTTCGAGAATCTTGGCGACAAAGCGATATACAACGATTTCACGCTTAACGTCACGCTTGTGGCTACCCCCGGTGGTGTGGCGAGTGCCAAAACAGGCCGCTAATAACCTTTCTCCCTATTGCCATGAAAATACTCATATATAGCACACTGGTCGCTGCGGCTTTGAAAGCCATGACGCTCCTGCCAACCGGTCCGCTACCCGTATCCGGCACCGCCCTTGCCAACACGCCTGTGGCCGATTCGTTATCCGATGCTGTGGTGCGCCGGGTTCACAAAAACGCACTGACCATCGACCCGCACGTCGATATTCCCGCTGACTTTGGCAAGCCGGCGGCTGGCGATCCGGGCAGCGACGGGCAGTTCGATCTGGCCAAACTCGAAGCGGGCGACCTAGACGTAGCCACTATAGCCCTGTTTGCGGGTACGGCCAAGAAAACGCCCGAAAACATCGCAGCCGCCCGAAAAGAGGTGGACACCAAATTAGCGGCCATCCGGCAATTTGTGGGTGCACACCCCGATAAGCTGGCGTTTGCGACAACGGCCGCTGACCTGGAACGCATTCCGGCAGGGGGCAAACACGCGATCCTGCTCAGCTACCTCAATGCCTTTGCCCTCGGCACCGACATTTCCCAACTGCCGCTGCTTTACAAAGACGGCGTTCGGCTGCTGGGCCTGACCCACGCGGGCAACAACGACTGGGCCGACTCCTCGCGACCGGTGGCGGGCTACGGGGATAAACCCGACGCGCTCGGCGGCTTGTCAACACTTGGCAAGCAGGCCGTCACGGACCTGAATAGGCTGGGCATCATTGTCGATGTATCGCAACTGACCCCGGCGGGGGTATTCCAGACGCTCAAGCTGAGTAAGGCACCGGTTATTGCCTCCCACTCGGCGGTGCGGGCGCGGGTCGATGCAACGCGTAACCTCAACAACGACGAACTGAAAGCGATTGCCGCTGGGGGTGGGGTGGTGAGTATCGTGGCGTTTCCGGCCTACCTGCACGAATCGGAGCAGCAGAAAAGCGACTATCTCAAAAATGTCTGGGAACCCTTCGGACTGAAACCCGGCGATGATGCCAAATCGCGGCTCGATGCCGAGACGTACAAAAAGTACCAGGCCGCTTACAAAGCCTATTCCGCCAGCGGATGGAAGTATGCGTCGCTGCCCGATTACCTCGATGCGGTGGATTATGCCGTTCGGCTCATCGGTATCGACCACGTCGGGCTGGCCTCTGATTTTAACCACGGGGGTGGAGTACGCGGCTATGCAAATGTCGGCGAAGCCCCCAACCTCACGCGGGAACTGCTGAAACGCGGCTATACGGAAGCTGATATTCGTAAGCTCTGGGGCGGCAACTTCCTGCGGGTGTTCCGGCAGGTGGAGGTCACCGCGAAGCAGTTGCAGGCCACCAAAACGCTTTCGGCCAAATGAAAACCACCGGTATTCTGCTCCTGCTGGCGATACTTACGACCGCCTTCACCGGCGACGAACCGGGCGCGGCCTGGACGTTTACAACCACGCCGACGGTACCGTCCGACAAACTCGAAGCGGGCGATGAGCTCGATCTGGTCTTTACGGCCCGCCTGGATAAGGAGTGGCTGTTGTACTCGTCCGATTTCCGGGGTGATGTGGGGCCGCAGCCGACGGCTATCTATTTCGAGCCGGACGATTCCTTTGAGACCGTTGGCGAGGTAACGCCCGTGGCTCCCAAACGCAAAAAAGACCGGGTGTGGGAAACGGATGTTTCCTACTTCACCCAGAAGGCCGAATTCCGGCAGCATATCCGGTTGCTGAAACCGGAATATCACATCACGGGCGTTATTAAGGGGCAGTTATGCAGCGAGAAAAACGGCGTTTGCGTCCCGTTTGAGCGGCTTTTTCTGTTCTGATTGACGAGTTATCATGAAAAAAAGCATAGGGCTTATGATGAGTGCCGGGGTGTTCGTGCTCAGTTTTACCGTCCGGCCCTTCGCCGACGACGAGCCGACCACCAAAGCCAGGTTGGGCGAGAAACTGTTTTTCGACCCCATCCTGTCGTCCAATCGCACGATCAGTTGTGCTTCCTGTCATAAGCCCGAGTATGCCTTCGCCGATACGGCCCGGTTTAGCCGGGGCGTGGGCGGGCAGTTGACCGACCGGAATACTCCCTCGGCGATGAATCTGGCGGGACGGATCCATTTGTTTTGGGACGGGCGGGCAACGTCGCTGGAGGTGCAGGCCATCCAGCCCATTGCGGCCCCGAACGAGATGAACCTGCCCATTGCCGAAGCGGTAGCCCGGTTGAATAACGACCCGGCTTATCGGTCAGCTTTCCGTCGGGTCTTTCGACTGGCCGAGTCGCGGTCGGCCATCACCGAAAAGCACCTGGCGGAAGCGCTGGCCGTTTTTGAACGAACCTTAGAAACAGGTAATACCCCCTATGACCGCTTCATCAACGGCGACGATGGCGCGATGACGGCGGCCGCCCAGCGCGGGCGGCTGCTGTTCATCGGCCGGGCAAACTGCGCCAACTGCCATGCGGGGGAAGATTTTACGGCCGACCGCTTAAAAAACATTGGTCTGTTTGATGGTAAGAAGCTATCGGATTCAGGCCGGTTCCGGGTGACGGCCGACAGCGCACAGATGGGTCATTTTAAAGTGCCGGGACTGCGAAACGTGGCCATTACCGCGCCCTACATGCACAACGGTATGTTCAGGACGTTGCGCGAGGTGCTGGATTATTACAACCAGCCCGACGCGGTCGTGAAAGGCGGGCATAACCGCGATTTGTCATTAAGTATGCCCCTGAATCTGAGTGATAGTGAGCTAAATGACCTTGAAGCGTTTTTACACGCCCTAACTGACGACCGCTTCACCCACACTACTTCTATAAAACCATGAACACGTTGCCATGATAAGTGAGTAATCAAGACTCTGTCAGCCGGTTTTTATTAGGGAAACCGGACTGGCTGAGTCTTGATAAACCTCGCTTCCCCCCTCATTCTAAAGACAAAGCCCTACCCCACCGCAAAAGCGGACTGCGCCCGGCTTCCATACTGGAGGTCGGCGCGGTAGGCACAACCACTGAACTGACCATTTATGAAGAATCTATTTTTACTCTTGTTTTTAGTTAGCTCCGTAGCCACCTACGGACAGTCCCGTACGGTAACGGGCCGGGTCACGGCCACGGGCGACAAAAGTGCGCTGGCGGGCGTGTCGGTGCTGGTCAAAGGCACAAATACGGGGGCTATTTCTGACAGCGAAGGCCGATTCAGTATTGAGGCCGACCCAACAGATGTCCTCGTGTTTTCGTTTATCGGCTTCGTTCGGCAAGAAATAAAAGCCGATAAAACTGCCCTGATGGTTACACTGACCGATAATCAGCAGGAACTGGGCGAAGTGGTGGTGATTGGCTCACGATCGGGACAGGCCCGGACTAACATTGAAACACCCGCGCCGGTCGATGTGATTACGGCCAAAGAAATTACAGCCACAGGCCGGGTAGACCTGACTCAGATTCTGAACTTCGTGGCCCCCTCGCTCGTCTCCAACCGCCAGCCGGGGGGCGATGGCGCGGCCCACATCGACCCCGTATCGCTCCGGGGCGTATCACCCGATCAGACGCTGGTGCTCATCAACGGCAAACGGCGGCATACCAGTGCTTTAGTCAATGTGTTGGGCACCCCCTCGCAGGGAGCCGCCGTGGTGGATTTTAACGCCATACCGGCATCGGCCATCGAGCGGATCGAAGTGCTGCGCGACGGGGCGGCTGCGCAATACGGTTCCGACGCCATTGCCGGGGTCATCAACGTCGTGCTGAAACAGGACGTGGATAAGGTGCGCGTATCGGTCACATCGGGTGAATACGCCACGGCTTACCGGAGCAAGCGCGATGGCTTCACCTTCCAGAGCGACATCAACTACGGCTTTCGCATCGGCGAGAAGGGGTACGTGAACTTAACGGGTCAAATCAATAACCGACAGGGTACGGACCGGGGCGGTCTCTACGCCAGCAATAACCTCCTGACGGGCGCCCCGCAGTACTGGTTCCCCTACGCAACCGGCACCGAAGCCTCCATTATTCAGACCAAGGAAAACTCGGTGGATCGGTACAGCTCGGCCAAAAGCGGCAACGGTAGTCAGAACAACGCGGGTCTGTTTCTGAACGCAGCCCTGCCGCTGGGCAACGGCACCGAGCTGTATGCCTTTGGGGGTGTGGCCAGTAAGTTGAGCGTTAGCCCCAACAACGCCTACCGCTTTCCGAACGGAACGGGCACGATCAACAATATTTCGAGCCGCTATATTCCGCAGCTTTTCCCCAACGGATTCCTCCCCGAAAACACGGCCCGCATCAACGACCGCTCGCTGACGGTGGGGCTGCGAGGAAAGAAGGGCGACTGGAACATCGACTTCAGCAATTCGTTCGGGGCCAACCGGATTCAATATACCGTCAACAATTCGCTGAACGTTTCGCTCGGCACGGCCAGCCCCACGAAGTTCAACAGCGGGGCGTTGTCTTTTCAACAGAACACGACCAACCTCGGCCTGACGCGCCGGTTCGAGACAGACGGAGCGCTGTCGGCGGTGAACGTGGCCTTCGGGGGTGAGTACCGGCTGGAAAACTACCAGATCATCGCGGGCGAAGAAAAATCGTACAAAAACTACGGCGACACGACCTACATCACCACCGTCGGTAGTAACCGCAAAGGAACCCGGCCCGCCGGGGCGCAGGCATTTCCGGGTTATCAACCCACCGACGCGCAGGACCAGACCCGCAATAGCATCGGAGCCTACGGCGATGTGGAACTGGAATTCGGACGACGGCTCCTGCTGACGGGTGCCCTACGCTACGAAAGTTACTCTGATTTTGGCGATCAGTTGACTTGGAAAACCTCGGGTTTGTTGCGGCTTGTGGATACGCCGGGCAACGCCCTCGAAAGCCTCTCGCTGCGGGGAGCCGTCAGCACCGGTTTTCGGGCACCGTCGCTGCAGCAGCGGTATTATTCGGCCACCACGTCGATTCCGCAGGGTGATGGCAGTTTGATTCTCTCACTGGTGGCCAACAACGACAATGCCGTCACCAAAGCATTTGGCATTCCCAGCCTGACCGCCGAAACGTCCAACAACGCCAGCCTGGGCATTACGTCGCGACTGTTCCGGCACTTCACGGCCACGGTCGATGCGTACCAGATTGCCATCAAAAACCGGGTGACGCTCACCGGCACCTTCGATTTTGCGTCGCTCAGCAGCACCAATACGACGGTGGCCGGAGCAGCAAAGCTTGTAAAAGGATTACTCGTGAACTACCCTGACGTGAATGCCGCGCAGTTTTTTGCCAACGCCATCGACACCAAAACGCAGGGTCTTGATGTGGTGCTGGCCTACCGCAACCGCGTCGGGCCGGGCACGCTAAATCTATCGCTGTCGGGTAATTTCACCCATACCGAGGTGACCGACGTACACGTGCCAAGCGGCCTGACGGCATCGGGAACGCCGGAGGTACGGCAGTATTTGCAGGACCGGATTTACTTCGACCGGCTTCAGCGCACCCGCTACGAACGGGGTACGCCCCAGAACAAGCAGATCCTGCTGGTGGGTTACAGTTGGGGCCGCTTTTCGCCAAACCTCGTCGTGACGCGGTTCGGACCCTACACCTACGCCAACACGCAAAGCCAGATCGACGCGCCGACGGGTGGCCGTGACCAGACCTTCAGCCCCAGAGTTATCACCGACCTAACCCTGAATTATCAACTGACCAAAGCGGCCGTCATCACGGTCGGGTCAAATAACATCGGCGACGTATACCCCGATCAGCAGCGGGTCGAGAACAACCAGACGGGCACGGTACCCTGGGGCACCTCGGCCGGGCAGCAGTTCGGGTTCAACGGCGCGTTTTACTATGGCCGATTCACGTTTAGTTTTTAACGGAACCCGTACGGGTCAGTCCAACCAGAAAAATCAGATAATTCACTAAATCAATAATCAGAATGCTTCGTAACAGCCGCCATTATCTCAAAATAAGCCTGTTAATAATTGCTACTACCTGGCAGACCGCCTGTCAGGATGAAGTATCTCAATCACAACCTATTTCCAGTCAGGTAATAACCGACTGGAACCTGCGCACGGTGCAGGCCACGAAAACGGCGGGCCTGAACAGTAATCTGGCTACCCGCATCATTGCCATCGAGTCGATTGCCGTGTATGATGCCGTAAACAGTGTGCTTCCGTTTGGTACGCCCTATCATTACAAGACTGCCGTAGCGGGTAATCCCTCGGCAGTAGCAGCCGCAGCCCAGGCTGCCCACGACGTGCTGACTACTTACTTTCCCACCCAGAAACCGTCGCTCGACTCGGCGCTGACCCGCAGTCTGGCTACTCTTCCCGCCACTACCGATGTGGCCGGTGGACAGGCCGTGGGTACGGCGGCTGCTACCGATATTGTGACCCTCAGGGCTGCGGACGGGTCAACGCCCAACCAGGGGTATGCTGGTCCAGGTACTGCTGCCGGGGTTGGGCAATGGCGACCCACGCCAACCGATTTTGCGAATGGCATCAACCAGCAGTGGGCCTCGGTGAAGCCATTTGTGCTGACAGCTGCCAGTCAGTTCAGGCCGGCGGCCCCACCCGCCCTGGGAAGCGATGCCTACAAAACCGCGCTGGCTGAAGTAGAAACCCTTGGTGCCGTGGGTAGTACAGTCCGCACCGGCGACCAAACCCAGATTGCCCAGTTCTACCGGCAGGATGCCGAATTAGCCGTCAACGAAGCCGCCCGGTTACTGACAGCCCAAAAACAACTCTCTATTCAGGAAGCCGCCCTGGTATTTGTGCTAACGGATATTGCCGAAGCCGACGCCCGGATTGCCGTTTGGGATGCCAAGTACACCTACCTTTTCTGGCGACCCGTTACCGCTCTGAATGCTACCGCGACCGGAGCCGTGACCAATAATTACGCGGCCTGGATACCCCTGATTATATCTCCAGCCCACCCCAGCTACCCGAGCGGACATAGCGGCACGGTCAACGCGGGGTTTGATGTGTTGACACATTTTTTTGGGGATGCCAACTCACTGACGCTCCACACAACCACCGCTGGTGTTGCACCAAGAACGGTGGCTTCGCTGAGTACGCTGGAAGCCGAGAATGGGCTGAGCCGGATTTATGGCGGCATTCACTTCTCGTTCGAGAACACGACCGGGCAACGCATCGGCTCGCAGGTAGCGTCTTACGTCCTGGCCAATGGACCCAAAAAGAAATAAATACTCCTCCTACTTTCTGATTTACACTGCTTCGGCAGTCCGAAACGCTATGAACATCTATTTCGACAATGCCGCCACGACAGCCCTGCACCCGGACGTGCTTGAGGCCATGCTGCCGTACTTTACCACGCATTGGGGCAATGCCTCGGCCACGCACCAACGAGGGCGGGCAGCACGGGAAGCCATCGAACAGGCCCGCCGGATCGTAGCCGACCTGCTGGGAGCCTCCCCGGACGAAATTTTCTTCACCAGCGGGGCAACCGAATCTAACAATCTGGCCCTGATCGGCAGCATCCGGTCGGGCAGTATTCACGATGTAATTACCAGCCCGATTGAGCACAAAGCCGTACTCCAGCCGCTCACCCGGCTGAAAAACAGCGGGGGCGTCGCTACGGAAGCGGTTCGCCTGCACTGGGCCGCGCTCGACACCCACGGTCGCGTCGACTACGACCACTTAGAGCAATTACTCGACGGACGCCGGAACCTGGGCCTATCGAACCGGCGGACGGGTGGCGTACTGGTGAGCCTGATGCATGGCAACAACGAAGTCGGTAACCTCACTGACATTGAGCGGGTTGCCTGGCTGTGCCGACAGTTTGGCTGTTACTTCCATTCCGACACGGTACAAACGATGGGCCGTTACCGGTATAATCTCCGTGAGATGCCCGTTGATTTCATCCTGGGGTCGGCCCACAAGTTTCACGGTCCGCAGGGCGTGGGGTTTCTGTACGTGCGCAGCCCGCATCAGTTACCCGCCCTGACGCACGGCGGCAATCAGGAGCGGGGACTGCGGCCCGGCACCGAAAACGTAGCGGGTATTGTCGGGCTGGCGAAGGCACTGGAAATCAGCTACCGCGACCGGCTAACGAATCACGAACATATCCAGTCCCTGAAAGATCGACTCATCAACCGGCTTCGGGCTATTCTGCCAAAAATTCAGTTCAACGGCACGTCGGCCCTGCCTGATGAAAGTATGGCGACGGTACTCAGTATCAGTCTACCACCCCTGCCAACGGGAGAGTCGCTGGTAAAGACGCTGGATGCGGTTAGTATTGCGGTATCGGGCGGGAGCGCCTGCTCGAATTTAACGGGTGGCGGCTCGCACGTGCTGAGTGCCATTGGTAGCATTCAAGGTTGGGAAAACGTCCGGATTTCGGTCGGCAAAGACAACACCCTCGATGAGGTGGATGCGCTGATTAAAACCCTGACCGGATTATATGTTCGCCAACCGGCTGGCATGACGGCGGAAACGGTACTGAACTAGTTGGGGTCCTTCGGTAGAAATCAGTAGTCCTAAAAACCGATAGACTATTACGCAACTAATTGATTGTCAAAAGAGTGTATTTCACTTGCAGAACTGTATTTTGTAATTCACCTTTGCTGTCCGAAGCCCAACACCCGGCGAATCAGGGCAGAACCAGCGTATCCCTTACATCCGCTGTTTTTGTTTTCGGTAGTACTCTATTTAGTTGATAGTATAACACTATTTATGACTCAATACTGGCTTTCTTTTGCAATTCCGTTTTTTTTGCTCCTGATGGGGGTGGAATACACAGTGGCGACAGTCCGCGAAAAAGCGTATTTCCGCTTCAACGATTCCATCGCTAACCTCAGCATTGGCATTGCCGAGCGGCTGCTCGACCTGTTTACCATCGGGGCGTTCTACAGCGTCTATGCCTACCTGCACGATCATTACGCGCTGTTTTCGATCCGGCCCTCGGTCTGGACGTGGGTTACCCTCTTCGGGGCAACCGACTTTGTCTGGTACTGGTACCACCGGCTGGCCCACGAGGTGAACCTGTTCTGGGCGGCTCACGTGGTGCATCATCAGAGCGCAGAATTTAACTATACCGTGTCGGCCCGCATCACGGTGTTTCAGGCACTGATCCGAACGGGCTTCTGGTCAGTATTGCCCATCATTGGCTTTCCGGCTGACATGATTACGTCCCTACTATTGATACACGGCCTGTATCCGTTCTTTATCCATACCCGTACCATCGGCAAATTAGGTATTCTGGAATATGTACTGGTAACCCCTTCTCACCACCGCGTTCACCACGCCAGCAATCCCGTTTATCTGGATAAAAACTACGGCGACGTACTTATTATCTGGGATAAACTGTTCGGCACCTTCACCCCCGAAGCCGAGGCTCCGGTTTATGGGCTGACTACCCCGCTGCGGAGTTACAGCTTCCTCTGGCAGCACCTGCATTTTCTGTTTGAACTGCTTACGGCCGTCCGGCGCACCCCTGGCCTAGGCGCTAAAATCCGGCTGATCTTCGGTCGTCCCGACCGCATTGACCCGGCCCTGCGCGACGGACTGGAACGCCGATTTCTGTCGCGCTCGACGGGATGGGCCACCACCCGGCGATTTCGGGGCTACGTGGTTGGGCAGATAGCTAGTGTGCTGCTGATCCTGGTTGGCCTGATTCTGTTCGAGCGGCAAGTACCCGGTTTCGGGCAGGGGCTGGTGGCGGTGTTTATCCTGCTGACACTCATCAACTGCGGTGCCCTGCTGGAACAGCGCCGGTGGGTATTACATCTGGAACTGGCCCGGCTGCTCGTCTTGTGGGCCATTCTCTACGCAGCCACGGGCGTTCAGATGCTCATTGTACTGGCCTATATCGGTGGCCTTTGCTGGTGGGCCTATCAGTCACTCATCCAGCGGTATTACTTCACTTTTTTGTACGGAACTACACAACCAACCGCCCGATAGGGCTAAATAATACAATTATGGACGATCTGACACCGACATCTTCTTCCACCAAACCATTGAGCCCCTACGCCCGCCTGTTTTTCTGGCTCTGGGGACTGACCCTGCTGGCTAATGCCGGTTTTCGGACCGATGACCCCATCTATCGCCAACAACTTGATCAGTGGCACAGGCAGCGGGTCGAATCGTTGAAGAGCGAGAACGGCTGGCTGAATCTGGCGGGGCTTTTCTGGCTCAAAGAAGGCCGTAATACCGTTGGAGCCGATCCGGGCAATGACCTGACCTTTCCGGGCGACAAATCACCGGCTCAACTCGGTGTCATCCGGTTGACGAACGGCGTAGTACAATTTGAAGCTGCCCCCGAAGTAGTCGTGCAGACGGACGGACAGCCCGTGCCGGGCGAGAAAACCGTGTTTGCACCCGAACTGGCCAAACCCGTTACCCTGGCGCACGGCTCACTGCGGTGGTTTGTCATCAAGCGGGGCGACCGCTACGCTGTGCGCCTGCGGGACCTGGACAGTCCGTTGCTGCGTGACTTCAGCGGGATTGACCGCTTTCCGGTCGATGATGCGTTTCGGGTAAAAGCAAAGCTGGAACGACCGACGGAGCCGCGCACGATTCCGATTCTGGACATTACCGGACAAACCTCGCAGCAGCCCCTGGCCGGTACGCTGGTGTTTGACCTGGGCGGAAAAACCTACCGGCTTGATGCGGTGGGTGAGGGCAGTGATAAATTGTTTATTCTCTTTGGCGATGGGACCAATACGCACGAGACCTACGGTTCAGGCCGGTTTCTGTACGCCGACAAACCGGTTGATGGCCTGACCACGCTGGATTTTAACCAGAGTATTAACCCGCCCTGTGCGTTTACCCCGTTTGCCACCTGTCCGCTGCCGCCGAAACAAAACCGGTTAGCGGTCCGCATCCCGGCGGGCGAGAAACGCTACGGCGATCATTAACCAACTAAAAACATGAACAACAACCTCATTTGTCCCACCGATGGTGTGCAGATCAACGAAACTAAAGTCCGGCTGGTGGCGGGTCTGGTGCTGCTTACGGCAGTAGCCTACCTGCTTACCCACTGGGTTATTCTGCCCCTGCTGCTGGTGGCGGACTTCGGTCTGCGCAGTTTCGACAAACGGCCATACAGCCCGCTGGCGAATCTGGCCGGGGCGATAGTGAAGTGGGGTAAGTTGCCCTACAAAGGCACCGATCAGGCCCCTAAACGGTTTGCAGCCCGCATCGGACTGGCGTTTGTCGTGACAATCAGCCTTCTTCATCTGGCGGGTATTGCTACCGGCATTCCGGTGGTGGTGCTAATCGTTTTTGCTGCGCTCGAATCCCTGGTCGGTTTCTGCGCAGGTTGTTACGTGTACACTCATTTCATTCGCCTGTTTCCAAAGGCCGCTTAACTCTATTTTTATAATGCTGGTACAACTGAACGACACCACTATCTGGCTTAACGGCCTGCTTACCACTGAAGAACTTAACTTCTTTGACCGGAATGGATTTCTTCACCTCAAAAACTTCGTTGATCGCTCAACCGTCCAAACGCTTCTGGCCGAGATTCAGCGGGTAGAAACGCACTGGCTGGCCGAAAACGTCGATGAAATCAATGGAATCCCCATTAAGTTCGGCCACGACGAAACGGGTCGGCGCATTGTGCAGCGGTTTGCTTTCACCTCGCTGTTCAGCCCGATGCTGCGGGAGTTTTTAGCCGACAAGCGGCTCCAGGCCCTGACAACACTGCTGACACCGTATGAAGGCCGCATCAGTCCCGAAGAGAAAGACGGTCTGGTCGTGAATCATTACGTCCGCACCCCCAACTCTAATTTCTCCCGGATGGGCTGGCATACCGACAGCCCGCGCGATTTGTTTATGGGACACCGCATCCGCCCGATGCTCAACGTAGGGCTGCACCTGGACGACTGTCCGCAGGCGAATGGGGGCTTGCGGGTCTTGCCCGGCACCCACCGGCAAAGTACGCTGCTGATGCTTTTTCGCAAACGGCAGTTCGTTGATCACCGGCCCGACCCCCGCGAAGTTGGCTTTGACATTGAAGCGGGTGATCTGACCATTCATAACGGCAGTTTGTGGCACCGCGTCGAGCAGTCGCCTTACATCGGTGCGGCCAGTCGGCGACGGGTCATGTATATTCCGATTATTACGGGTGCCTACCAGCCCAAACAGGCGACCAGCAAAACGCCTTTCTATCACCGCTTTACCCGGCGAATTCACAATTGATTTTCATTAGCAAATCATTCACAATCAATTAATCAGGCTATGAACACGAAATCAGTAATCCTGACAGTACTTACCAGCACCGCAGCCCTCGCGCAGAGCACGCTGCCCAACGGCCCGTATCGGGGCCAGTTTCAGACGGCCAACGGAGTTATGCCGTTCAATTTTGAGGTAAAAGCCACCGGCTCATCTGCCCCGACGGTGTACCTGCTCAACGCGGGCGGACGCGAAGAACTGACCGGCGTTCAACAATCCGGCGATTCGGTATTCATTCCAATTCCCCTCTACGATGCCTCGCTGCGCTTCCGGCGTACGGGCGGAAAACTAACCGGCGTATACCGGGCGAATGGCGGGGGGAAAGACCTGCCCGTCACGGCTGAATTTGGCCGTACGGATCGCTATGATAAGGGGGCGGCTCCCACCGCAAGCCTGAACGGTAAATGGGATATCGGTATTCAGCGTGACCGTACCGACGGACCGCCTGCCAAACCCGACGACATCAACCAGACGGTCGGCGTGTTTGAGCAGAAAGGCAGCCGGGTTACGGGTACGGTATTGACCACAACCGGCGACTACCGCTACCTGGACGGGCAGGTGACAGGCAATGAGTTTCGGTTGTCGTCGTTCAGCGGATCGGCCCCGGCGGTGTTGCAGGGCAAAGTAAATCCCGATGGCACGCTAACGGGTGAATTTCGCTACATCCGGGGGGCGTTTCCGCTGACGGGCAAAAAGAACGATAACGCCAAACTGCCCGATCTGTATAGTCTGACATACCTCAAACCGGGTTATAAAAAGCTGGACTTTACGTTTCCTGACCTCAACGGCAAACCTGTCTCGCTGGCTGATGCAAAGTATAAAGACAAAGTGGTGATCGTGACTATTCTGGGAAGCTGGTGCCCCAACTGCATCGACGAAACGGCGTTTCTGGCTCCCTGGTACAAAGCCAACAAAGAGCGTGGCGTTGAAATCATTGGTCTGGCCTTCGAGCGCAAAAATGATATCGCGTTTGCTAAAACAGCCCTGACCAGGCTCATCAACCGGTACGATGTGCAGTACGATCTTTTGTTTGCGGGTATCGCCGACAAAAAAGTAGCCTCCGACGCACTACCGGCCCTGAACAAAGTACTGGCCTTCCCGACGACAATTATACTTGACCGGCAGGGTAACGTGGCCCAGATTCACACCGGCTATACCGGCCCCGCGACCGGCAAGTATTATGACGAATACGTAGCCGAGTTTAATCAGACAATCGACAAACTGTTGAAGAAGGAGCCCGCTCCGGCAGCAACCGGGGGCGGAAAGTAAGGTACAGCCCCTAACTATCGTTCCTAGTTACTTGTTGGTGATAAGCAATAGGCTAACCAGACAACCAACTAGGTTTCGATGAGATCCCGGTTGTTGACCCGGCAAATCGTCTGCCATTTTGCTGCGCTCTGCGGGGTAGTTGCTCCCGTCACAGCGCAGCAAAATACCCGTTAATTTTTCGACTGTATGCGCATTAAATCCCTGGACCTGCTGCGGCAGGAAGCCGCTGAGAGTGGCGAAAATACCCTGAAACGTTCCCTAGGTGCGTTCAACTTAGTCGCCATCGGGATTGGCGTTATTATTGGTGCCGGGCTGTTTTCGCTCACGGGCATTGCTGCGGCTAACCATGCCGGTCCCGCCGTGACGCTCTCGTTTATGGTGGCTGCGGTGGGCTGCGCGTTCAGTGCGCTCTGCTACGCCGAATTTGCCGCCATGGTCCCCGTGTCGGGCAGTGCCTATACCTATGCGTACGCCACGCTGGGCGAGTTGTTTGCCTGGATCATCGGCTGGGATCTGGTGCTTGAGTACTCGGTGGGTGCGGCTACGGTGGCCATTAGCTGGTCGCAGTACCTCAACCGGTTCCTGAGCAACTACGGCCTGCACCTGCCGCCCCAGCTTATGCTGTCGCCCTTCGAAACGGCAACCGGAGCGGATGGGTCGGTGGTGTCGGGTTACATAAACCTGCCCGCCGTGCTGATCGTGGTATTTATCACGGGCATTATCATCCGGGGTACGTCGGGGTCGGCGCTGTTCAACGCTATTGTCGTGTCGCTGAAGGTGCTGGTCGTCATCGTGTTCATTGCCCTCGGCTGGCAGTACATCAACCCGGCCAATTACCAACCGTATATTCCGGCCAACACCGGCACCTTCGGCGAATACGGATGGAGCGGGGTACTGCGCGGGGCGGGTGTGGTCTTTTTTGTTTTTATCGGCTTCGACATTGTGGCAACGATGGCGCAGGAGGCCAAAAATCCCCAGCGTGATATGCCCATCGGCATTTTTGGCTCGCTGGTGGTCTGCACCATTCTGTTTATCCTGTTCGGCTACGTCATGACGGGCATGGCCAACTACACCGAGTTTAAAAACAGCGCGGCTCCGGTGGCCATTGCCATCGAAAAAACGCCCTATCGCTGGCTGGGCCAACTCATCATCGGGGCCATTCTGATTGGCTATACCTCCGTCATTCTGGTCGATCTGCTGGGTCAGTCACGGGTATTTTTCACCATGAGTCGCGACGGGCTGTTACCATCGGCTTTTTCGGAGGTGCATCCGCGTTTCCGCTCGCCCTGGAAATCGAACTTGTTGCTATGTGCGTTCATTGGTCTGTTTGCGGGCTTTGTGCCGATTCGGGTCGTCGGTGAAATGACCAGCATCGGCACCTTGCTGGCGTTCGTGATGGTCTGTCTCGGCGTATTAATTTTACGCAAAAAGCAACCCGATGCGCCCCGAGCCTTCCGTACACCCTGGGTGCCGGTGGTGCCAATTCTGGGTATCCTGACCTGCCTGGTGATGATGGTGTCGCTGCCCGGCGACACGTGGCTGCGGCTCGTGGTCTGGCTGGCCATCGGTTTGGTCATTTATTTTACTTACGGCCGGAAGCGGAGTAAATTGAGTCAATCGGATAGTCCATCATAAACCGTCAAAACACATGAAAACGCTGCGTATCGCTTCCCTGTTACTGACGCTGCTGGCCGGTTTTGGAACCGTTGCCCCGGCTCAGACCACTTCCCGCCCCGCTTCGGCCACTGCCGACCAGTCGTTCACCGTCGAGGGGTATTATAAGGTGAAGTGGGGCTACGCTGAAGAGTTTCTTGACCTCTATAAAAAGAACCACCTGCCGCTGCTGAAAAAGGCCCTGGAAAAGGGCGACGTGCTGAAAATTGTGGTCGAAAAGCCCCGTTTCCACGCTACCGAGGACAGCCGCTGGGATTACCGCGTCACGCTGGTGTTCAAAAATATGCAGTCCGCCTTCGATCCCAACCTGACCGAGCCATACAAGAAAACCCTTTACCCCGATTTAGACAAACTGAAAGCCGAGGAAAAACGCCGGTTTGAGCTGCTGATTGCGCACTGGGACATAGAGACGGCAGGCGTTGCTCTGGACAAATGATCTGGATCACCTGCGAACGCCCTAAAATTGACCGCATTGCCTGCCCCTGGCTGATTCGCCGGTTTATTGACCCCGACGCGCAGATCGTGTTCGTGCCAGCCGGTGAGGTGCTGGCGCGAGTTGCAGCGTTGGGAGCGACCCCTTTCGATGTACCGGGCGTAGAGTTTTCGCATTACGGTACCGATTGTACATTCGACTATTTTTTGAAAAAATACGTCCTTACCGACTCCGCGCTGCTGGCGCTGGTACCCATCGTGCGTGGGGCTGATACCGACAACCATACCCTGGCCAAACAAGCCGCCGGGCTTTGGGCTATTTCGGCGGGACTGGCCCACAACATCTCCGACGATCAGGAACTGCTCTCCATGGGAATGCACTTGTATGATGCGCTTTATAGTTGGGCCAAACACCTGCAACACGAGAAACACCCAGAACCCCGTCGAAAATAGCTTGATTCAGGTCGTAGCTACCTATCTACAAGGTCGAAAAAAGGGCCGCAGACGAACCCCGGGCTGGATCACCGAACTGGAGGCTCTGATTCAGGACCACATCGATACCAATCTCAGTATTAGTTTGAAAAGCATTTCGGAGGCTGTTCAGGTGAACCCGACGTACCTGTCGCGCGAGTTCGGAGCCCATTTCGATAACCTGACATTTGGGGAATATATCCGTAAACTGCGTATCGAAAAGGCAATTCAACTTTTGGATGATGCTGATCACTCTTTGCTCGACATCGCTTATCTTACCGGCTTCTCCGACCAGAGTCATTTTACCCGTATTTTCAAAAAATATACGGGTAAAAACCCCTCCGCGTATCGAAAAGAAAGTCAAAAAGGTAAAGAATCGGCCAATGGTTGATTCTGTTCTATGTTGCCAACCAACCCCGGTGTAGTCTTGCGGAAACTCTGCAATCATTCCAATGTCTTTTCGATTTTCACGTCAATTTTTTAGCCGGTTTCTGGCTTCTCTGCTTGGTGGAATAGTGTTTATTTCATCCGCTTATGGCCAAACACCCGTACACGAGTATCCCCGAATGGTCTTGTATCAGGGTATTTTACACCCCGTTGTAACCCTCAGCGACAAAGCTCCGGTCTATAATTTCAACAGCTATTACCTGGTGGGTTTCCCCTTGGGGGTTAATATCTGGAAAACGGCAAAAATAGGCTACTCGCGGGAAGTAGTACCGTTCATCCGCGCCGAAAACGGGGTGAGCAAACTGAGTAACGTGCTGTTCCATCCGGGACTGCTACTAGGTCTGGGAAATGGCTATACCCTGGCCAGTCGGCTGGCCTTCGAGACATCAGGTAGGTATGGGTTCACCCCCGTGTTAAACAAAACGTTCCGTCGACCGGGACCGGTGAGTTATTTCGTGGCCGTGCCGCTGCCCGTCCGATTTGGCAACAGTGGGGGGCTTCCTTCACGGTGGGTTTGCAATTTGGCGTGGCGTTCTAACTGTTGATCGCAACCATTACCTGCCAAGCCTGCCAGCAGGACGTTGGTTGATCCTGAAAATCGACTTTCTGTCTAATTCCTTTCTACAAGCTATGAATTAACCATTTTCACCAGCAGACTGCATACAGACCAAAAAAAATTTGAATTCAATATAAAATACTAATAGTGAATAGTATACTCATTAAAATACACTATCTGTAAAGCCGTTACTAGCTGTCATTTTAATATTGAGTGGAATTTAGCCGCGGATCAGGCACGCCTTTTTTCTAAGACAAAATTTGGAAGATTAAAAAGATGGGTGTTGTTTTGGCAATAAATCTATAAAATCAATAGATTATAAGTACTAATAGTCTATCTACAACCGGGACTATTAGAAAAAACCAAACAACAGGATTAATCGCTGGATTGTGAACCCGGCGGTTGTCATAACCACCAAAACAGCCTATACAGGCACTGCACACGAGTACCATGAAACAACTAGTACCCTCCGTTTTCTGGGTAGCCACGCTGCTCATTCCTTTTTTATCATATGCCCAGGATACCCCTGTTATCAATGCCACCGTATCGGGCCGGGTTATTGACGCCCGAACCGAAAAACCCCTCATCGGTGCTACCGTATCCATCAAAGGCACCACCAACGGAAATTCGACCAACGCAAACGGAGAGTTTCGGCTCATCACGGGGCAGAAACTTCCCTTCACCGTGCTTGTATCCTTTGTTGGCTACCAGACCAAAGAGGTAGTTATCACCGACAACAACGTTGAGATCAAGCTGGAGGAAGGAACAAGCCAGCTTGGCGACGTAACGGTCACCTCGCGTCGGCGGCAGGAATCGGCCCAGAATGTCCCCATTCCGATTTCGGTGTTGCGCGGGGCGCTGGTCGAAGATGCCGGTGCCTTCAACGTCAACCGGGTAAAAGAACTGGTGCCGTCGGTGCAGTTGTATTCCTCCAACGCCCGCAATACGACGCTCAACATCCGGGGCTTAGGCTCCACCTTTGGCCTGACCAACGATGGGATTGATCCGGGTGTGGGGTTTTATGTAGACGGGGTCTATTACGCCCGGCCTGCGGCCACTGCTCTCGACTTTGTAGACATCGAACAGATCGAAGTGCTGCGTGGGCCGCAGGGAACTCTTTTTGGCAAGAACACCACGGCCGGGGCCTTCAACATTACCACCCGGGCCCCCAGTTTCCAGCCGGGTGCTACTTTCGAGGTTAGTTATGGCAACTATAATTACATTCAGGCCAAAGCATCCGTAACCGGCGCGTTGAGCAAGAAACTGGCCACCCGGGTATCGTTTTCCGGCACTCAGCGCAATGGCACGATCTACAATGTACGCACGCAGCAATCCATCAATACCATCAATAACCTCGGCGTTCGGGGGCAGTTGTTGTACACGCCAAGCGATAACGTCCGAATAACCCTGGCGGGCGACATGACCGACCAGAAACCCGTTGGCTACGCCGTCATCTATGCCGGAGTGGTGACCACCCAGCGGGCAGCCTATCGGCAGTTCAACGCCATCATTGCCGATCTGGGCTATAAACTACCCACCACCAACCCCTTCGACCGAATTACGGATCAGGACACGCCATCAAAAGCGAACAACAATCTAGGTGGGGTTTCGCTGAACGCCGATATTAAAATTGGAGGAGGTACCCTGACATCGACGACAGCCTGGCGCTACTGGAAATGGGATCCGCTGAGCGACCGCGATTATATCGGGCTACCGGTGTTCACGATTTCATCAGGTAACTCCAAACACGATCAGTATTCGCAGGAAATCCGCTACGCGGGTAACCTCTCCTCGCGGATAAGTGGTGTGGTGGGAGCCTTTTATCTTTACCAGGATTTAAAATCAGATCCCGTGCAGACCGAAGAAGCAGGTTCGGCTCAGTGGCGGTTTGCTCAAAGCTCTACGAGCGCCCTCTGGAAAACCCCCGGCCTGCTCGATAACTTTGGCATCCGAACCACCAACCGAATCCGCAGTACCAGTGCCGCCCTGTTTGCGCAGGCCGACTGGGCCATCACCGACCGACTCCATTTCCTGCCTGGTGTTCGCTATAACTACGACCGGAAGAATGCCAATTATAAACGGGAGACCTATGGCGGGCTACAAACAACCGATGCTGCTCTGCTGGCGCTCAAAAACGCCGTGTATACCAACCAGGCCTTCGATACCGACGTAAACGAAACCAATTTTTCGGGTCAGTTGACGCTGCAATACAAGGCCAGTCAGCAGGTAAATGCCTTTGCCACGTACTCGACCAGTTATAAACCCATCGGAATCAATATCGGCGGGTTGCCCACCGCCAACGGACAGGTGTTGACAGACCTCGCCCGCGTGAATCCCGAATTTGTGAAGCACTACGAAGTGGGGCTGAAAACCAAACCAACACCGAATACGGTACTGAATCTGGTGGTGCATAACAGCGATATCAAGGACTACCAGACCCAGGTGCAGACACCCGAACCAGGGGTGAACCGGGGCTACCTGGCCAACGCCGAAAAAGTGCGGGTATGGGGCGTAGAACTCGACGGTAGCCTGCGGGTTAGCAATGCCTTTTCGCTCTACGGGGCCTTGGCTTATACCGATGCGAAGTATGTGTCATTCAAAAATGCGCCGGTTCCGCTGGAAGAAACGGGTGCGGCTCAGGCATTCAAGGATATTTCGGGGGGCGTTCTGCCGGGCGTCTCCAAGTGGGCGGGTTCACTGGGGGGTGAATTGAGTGGAGCCGGAAAATTTCTGGCGCAGGATGGGCGTTTCTTTGTCGCAGCCGATGGCTATTACCGCTCGTCGTTTTCGTCGAGTCCCTCGCCTTCTCAATTCCTCAATATTGACGGGTATACGCTGGTGAACGCCCGTGTTGGTTTCCGGGCCTCCAATGGAACATCTATTTTTCTTTGGAGTCGCAACCTGTTGAATCAGAATTATTTTGAACAGCTGCTGGCCGCACCGGGTAACGCGGGGCAATATGGTGCCGTATTGGGCGATCCGCGCACCTACGGCGCCACGCTACGGTATTCGTTTTAAAAAGTCAAACAGGATAATGCCTGTTCCTACTTTGGTAAACCAATCTAAGTCGGCATTGGCAGGAATTTAACATACTGAAGAGTCATGCTGATTGAGCTAAAACCAGGCATAGTCTGATCGCAAACCCCTGTCCGATTACTTATAATCTCGAGCAGGGTTTTGCGGTTGGGCCTGACAGGACTACCCGATCAGATGGGCGAACGGGTAGCAGAATTTGTGGGTGTGGGCATAAATTTTCTGTTGCTTCAGTGCTACCCGCCATTGAAAGAAATGCAGCGGTTTGTGAAGTAGGTTATGCGGGTGGCCGTTTAGTCAACAGGTAACTACCATTTTTGACCAAGGTTTTGCAAACAACCACACCCACAAAAAGGCAGTAAATCCTGAACCAGATAGGTTTCTTTAATTGAATCTAGAACCAGACCTTCTACTACTTTTCCGATAACAAGGATAGTTTCGGTACGGCTAGTCCTGCATTGGTACTGTGTCTAATAGATCTAACATGAGTTACCTTATGTGATCATATCGCGACTTATACTGAGGGACTCGTCCGGTTCGTAGATCAAGTTAGCCCGCAACTCATTGTCTGTAGTTTATAAACGTTAATTAGGGAATCTATTTTTTAAGGTGTGAGATAGATTAACGCAGTCAGCTTGTCGCTTCACGATCAACTTTATTGAATGTGCTATCAAGAAAAGTTAAATATGCTATTAAAGCCCTAATTGTACTGGCAGAAGAATTCGGGAAGGGACCAATTATGATTAGCTCTATTTCGGAAAAAGCGAATGCTCCCCAGAGGTTTCTCGAAAGCATTCTATTGGAATTGCGTAACAATGGATTGTTACAGAGTCAGAAGGGTAAGAGAGGAGGATATAGTCTCCGATTGGGGCCTGAACGCATTAATCTGGCTCAGGTGATCCGAGTCATTGATGGTCCTATTTCGCCTACACCCTGTGTGTCGCTAAATTTCTACGTGCGTTGCGATGACTGCGCCGATGAGGTAACCTGTACGCTCCGACCCATTATGTTGCGAGTGCGCGATGCTAATTTGGCGGTTTATGAGCAAACAACGTTACTGGATATAATTAAGTCTCAAGTGCTTCAAACCGTTAAAGAATGATAGTTCGTATTGCGACATCAGAAAAGCTGGTATAATTTGACCCTATTTGCTGGAAAATACTGGTGATTTTCGCCATACACTAATCTGCATCAAAAAGCCGCGCCAGTAGAAGCTGGACGCGGCTTTTTGATGCAGTGATTCTTTCGGTACAGTTGGCAGACAGTCAGGTTGCCTACCAATCAATATCCTGGCCTGACACTACCTGGAATCGGACCAAGTCCTCAACCCCTCAACAGGAGTCCGGGCCAGGTAAGTTTTTTCGCTACTCCTCACGGGCTCCCGTGATGGGGTTCAGACAACTATCTCGCCAGAGGAAAAGGTTGTGGCTGAGTAAAGGTCGTGACCCGGTAAGACTCCCAGAACTCGATGAGTGCCGCGCCGTCGGCTAACGTCACCTGGTTGGGGGACAGCAAGCCGCTGGTTTTCTCATAAGCCTGCCCCATCTCATTGACCAGTTCCTGTAAACCCACGCCTAACCGGAGCGAATAAGGCCACAAGCCTACCTCACCACACATAGCTGATACCTCCTTACCGAGTGCTTTCCCCCGCTGGATAAAGTCAGCCAGGGTGCTCCTTCGCCAGGAATGGTCGCAATGATCGATTACCTCCTGAAGCAGGTCATGGTAGCGATCCATGAGCATATCCTGACGGATCTGAAGCTTGATGGCAGCATAATCGTTCAGTAGCGGACCGTAGCGGACCACCACTTGTTGGATCCGCTGAGCTTGCTCTTCGAGCTCCTGTTGCCAGGCATTGAGCTTCTTTTGGCGGGCGCTGAGCTGCCGGGCCGCCTGGCGAGTCTGCTGCACTAGCTGCTGTTCGTGCTGGTCCAGGCGCTGGAGCCGTTGTCGCAGCTCTTTTTCCAGGCGTGCGTTCGTCGGCGTAGGTTGAGCGAGGCTAGGTTGGCCAACGGGTAGGGGATTACGCGGTGGCCATCGGGCCGCCCTCGGGGCAGCTGGTTGGGGTGAGGCTGGCCTGATGCCGAGTTGGGTGGGGGCTGGTTCGGGGCGGGCGGGTGGCTGGACAGGGGGCGTGACTGGGACCGCCTTGATCCATCGGTCAATGGTGGATTTGCCAACGCTAATGCTATGGGCAATGGCGCGGACCGATTGCCCCTGTTGATGCAGCGCCAGGGCGCTCTTTTTAACGCTCTCGTCGTAGTGGGTCATTGTGTGTTTTGTTAAAGTGTTAATAATGGCTCAAAGTAAAGCGATTAACCTGAGCCCTCTGCCGCTTAACGTCGCTTGTCGGGGGCTTATCGTAAGTTGTTGAACCTTATCGGACCGCCGCAAGCTAATGGTATCCAGTTGGTGAGCCACTCAGAGCCCACTGTTCATTGGCCGGTTAGGCGGGACGGAGCGGCGCGGCAACTGCTGGCTGACGCGAGTACACTGGTGAAGCCCGGTCCCGCAAACCTGGTACTGAGTCTATGGGACATAGGTGAAGGGGACAGGGCTGGAGGCCACCTGGTAGCGTGTACTACCGTGTCCCGCTCTGTCCCAAAACCGGGGTTCGTGGCTCCGTACGTTCTAGAAGGGTTTTCTCCTAATTCGCCTATGCCCAGGCTGAAACCCGTCCGGGACGTCTGTCCCATTGGGACACAAGCCCAGGGACAGCACCGTGGATGGACCAGCCGCCAATGGCCTGGGCTTTTAGGGTGACCGGGACTCAGCTGACCGCTGCCCCTACTCTCTGTAGGAGAAAATCGGGCAAAACGTCGAGGGCAATAAGCTGGATCGATAAATTGAAGTAAGCAGCGTATGCGACTGATTGAGTTGGACAGATATTAAAATAAGAGAGGTGATTAAGGCGGTACAGTAAAAGGCCCCAAAAAGCCGCACTTAGATTCGTCTAACGCGGCTTTTTGGTGGGGTGATTAGTTCGGTACATGGCTGTCCCACAGCAGCCCAGCTTACGAAGGAACATCAACCCTTGAACGGCACACTGACCTCAGTAGCGGTTGACCTGGGGAAGCGATTTAGGACCGCTGGACCGATCAGTTTGCTCTTCACGCTTATCCGCCCATTCTGAAGGACCACTAAAAATTAGAGTTGGTGCCAGAAAGACCCAACCAGCACTAGGTCTGGCCATCCCTGGCCGTGATACTATGACAGCGGACTGAGCAGACACTATAATCCATCACCGGCCGCTTGTACCTCGTTGCGGATACAGGCTCATGGACGAGTTACGACCCCGACAGGCCAACAGCAACCTATAGCCATTCCATCTTTTTACGAAAGTAGCCTTTGAGTGAGCCACTCAAAGGCTACTTTCGTAAAAAGATGGCCACAAGTGCCCTGCGCATGGGGCCAACCCATTCAGCCAACTCATGATAAAGAACCGTTTATTCATTCCCTTACTGCTATTCCTCGCCCCGGCCATGCTACGGGCTCAGTCACAAAAGGCGGCCGCAACAGGGCCCCAAGCCCTCTCTGTTCCCCTCACCAAGGCCGATTTAGGCATCTTCCCTTACGTGAAACCTTTGCCCAACTTTACCCCCACTGATTCGGTGACCATTGAGCAGAACCGAACCTACTTCTTTGACGGCAAGACGTATATTACCATTGATGGGCAGGTCTCCTCACAGGTGCTCCAGGTGCGAGACGATACCAAACGATTTGCCTCTGAATTTCAACTCATTCAAACTTTTGATCAACTGGTGGCTACGCTAGGGGGTAAAAAACTTTATGAAGGTAAATTGCCCGATGAACTCCTAAAGAAAATGACCAGCCATGACCTGGTCGAATTAGGATCACGCCACCAGGTGGCTCCCAGTGCGCATTATGGGGTGGTGGAATATGTGATCAAGACGGCCCAGAAAGAAATTTGGCTTCAGGTCGTGGCCGCCTCCATCGCCTCTCATTTCTATACGCTGCTGGTGGTTGAAAAACAGAGCCAACTGTTGTCGAGCAACATCAATAAAGTGAATGAACTACTGACCGAGTTAGAACGAACGGCTCAAGGCGTCACTTATTTAGAGTTTGTCGCCGACAAGACCGAGTTGCTCACTCAATCAAGCGATGAGCTGTTGGCGCTGGTTGGTGTTTTTCAAGCGCATCCGGACTGGAAGCTACGCCTGGAGATTCATAGTGCTCCGGTAGGTAAATCAGCCTATATCCTGGACTTAACCCAAAAACGGGCTGTTGCCCTGAAAGAAGTTCTGGTGTCGTTGGGCGTGAAGCCAACGGCTGTTGAGGTTACGGGCATGGGTGATAGTAAACCCCTGGTTAGTAACGAGACTGAAGTGGGAAGGCAGTCTAATACCCGGATTGAGGTCGTCAAACGGTAAGCACGGTTACGTATCTCGGTTAATGGCTCCCTAGGCGGGGCAAACGAGCATAAAGCCCACCAGTTGATCGTCCATACTGGTAAACAGGGATTAACTAAGCGATCAGTTCACTAACGTACGGAACCGCCCCGTTGGAATAAGAACCCCTGATCTCGGTCTTGACGGATCCCTGGCCCCGTGGCTAAGTCCCCCCGTGAGTTCCTTTCTGGGGCTATCCAAAAACGAATTGATTTCGTTTACAATGAAGCTACCCCTGATCAGCTTCCGGTAGACTTCTTCACTATCGTTTCATCACCGGCCCACTTATGCTTCGTATTGGAATTATCGGACTCGGCGACATTGCCACGAAAGCCTACCTGCCACTGGTCTGTGCCAAAGCCGGGCTCGAGATTCATCTTTGCTCCGCCAACCGCGAGAACAGACAGCGGTTAGCGGAGCAGTACCGGATTGTCAACGTGCATCCGCAACTCGACTCGCTGATCAAAGCCGGTATCCAGGCCGCCTTTGTGCATGCGGCCACCCTGGCCCATTACCCCATCGTTGAAAAACTATTGAAGGCAGGCATCGCCGTTTTCGTTGATAAGCCCCTTACCTTGCACGTAGCCCAAAGCGAACAGCTCGCCACCCTAGCCCGGAAAAATAACACGCTGCTGATGATCGGTTTTAACCGTCGCTACGCCCCCGTTTATCGCCAGCTCAAGGCGGTTAGTCAGCCCACGATGATCCTGATGCAGAAGAACCGGCCCTGTTTACCGGCCGACATCCGGTCCTTTGTGCTGGATGATTTTATTCATGTGGTTGATACCCTACGCTGGCTGTTGCCCTTTCCGGTAACTAATTGCCACGTCACGTCGATGCGCCAGGGTGATCAATTGATGCAGGTGACTCTGCAACTGACCGCTTCGGGAGGCCAAACAGCGATTGGCCTCATGAACCGCAACACCGTGATGCAGGAAGAGCGGTTGGAAGTCATGTCCCCCCAGCAAAAACGGGTGGCCATCAATGTCGCCCAACTGATTACAGAAGGCGAATCCGGTAGCGCGTACGCCCGTCCAAACGATTGGGAGCCGACCTTGCAAAAGCGCGGGTTTGTGGCCATGGTCGACGATTTTCTGGGGGCTGTGGTCCAGGGGTCAACGCCCTACCTGGATCTGGATGACGCCCTGTTGACCCATAAGCTGTGCGAGGAGATCATCGGCTTACTAAAGTGAGCCGGCGAACGGATAAGCCGTTGGTTAGAAAGCGGCTGCCACTGGCAGGCCTTTAGGTGGCCGAACCGTCTTGGCCGGCAAAACGCTTTGGCTAGGTCGATGTGTCTTGTCCTGAAGATATACTGAGGTTTAATTGAACAGTGAGATGGAAGGAAGTAGGATGCTGAAAACAGGCTTTTTCGCGTCCAATAAATTCGTTCAGTTTTGTAGTCCACGATTATGACCTACTCTCTGCTTATTCTGAACAAACGGTAAACTCCAAAAAAACGAGCTGCTGTTTCTGGTCCTAATGCTGCGCGGACTAAAAATGGGAGGGAGGGCCGCTGTGATCGTGCCGGACGGTGTGCTGTTTGGCTCCTCCAAAACGCACCAGCAAATTCGGCAGGTACTCATTGATCGGCATCAATTGCAGGGCGTGGTGTCAATGCCGGGCGGTGTGTTTAAGCCCTACGCGGGGGTGAGTAAGGCCATCCTCATTTTCACAAAAACCAACTCTGGTGGCACAGGCGATGTGTGGTTTTATGATATGCGGGCCGATGGCTTCACGCTCGATGATAAGCGCCAGCCAACAGCCGATAACAATATTCCTGACATTGTAGCCCGCTGGCACGGTCGGAAGTCCGAAACTGAACGTACCCGTAGCGAGTAGAGTTTTATGGTGCAAGTAGCCGACATCCGGGCCAACAATTACGATCTGGGCATCAATCGCTACAAAGAGGTGGTCTATAAACAGCAGCAATATGATACCCCCGCCGATCTGATTGTCAAAATTGAAAACTTAGATCGCGAACGACAGGCCGATTTGCGAGGATTGAAGGCATTACTGAATCTACCTGATACCATACTGACATAACCAGCTAATTTTTGACCTCTTGGAGGACGTTAAATTATTTTGCGTGTTTTGCTTGACAAACTTAGCAGATAACTATATCTTTGCTTGACAAACTTAGCAAGCGCTACTAACTATGGATAATTATGATGGATACTTCAAAGCCTTAAGGGAAGCGAAGGGCTTAACGCTGAGGGAGGTAGAAAGAGCTACGGACGTATCGAATGCATATCTGAGCCAATTAGAGTCGGGTAAAATCAAGCAACCGTCGCCTATCAGCCTGCATAAACTAGCCCAGTTTTATGGTGTATCGTATGAGACGCTCATGGAAAAAGTCGGCTATCCCGTACCAACCGCAGTCGAATCTGTTCATGCCCAGTCACAGCCAGCCTTATCGGCGAGACTGGGCCGAATCAGTCAGGATGAAGAAGTAGAATTGCTGGAGTATTTGAAATTCATGCGAAATCGAAAGAAATAATGTGGTCTATATCCGCTCATAAGCAATTTAAACGCTGCCAACGACAGTGGTTCTACAAGAACATAATGGCCGACGGGCGGGTAAAAAAAGACCCCCAGCGAATCGAAGCTACTCGGTTGTCTAAGCTAAAAACAGTGGCCGCCTGGCGTGGCTTAGTTGTTGACCAGGTCATTACGGCTTACCTTATTCCGCAGTTGAAGATAAAGCAGATACCAACGCTGGAGCGCGTACTATCATCTGCTCGTTCGATTTTTGATAAGTGGTATGAGATGGCCTCTAAACCCCTGCCAGCGGGTCAGAAATTGCAGTATGGTCTGCTCGATATTGAGACGAAAGGGTTTGTCGATCCAGACGCTCTCGAACGGGCCTGGAACGAGATAGTGACAGCCTTGACCAACTTTATGAACGACGAGGAATTGCTGGCCGAGCTTCGGTCCGCAGATTACCTGCTGGATCAGCGGTCATTGTGGTGTAAGGTGAGTAATATGCAGGTTAAGGGCATCCCTGACCTCGTTGCTTTCTGGAACGGCCGACCACCCGTTATTTACGACTGGAAGGTGAATTTCTATGACACACTCAGCCATGAGCAGCAACTTTTGGTGTATGCCCTCACGCTAACCAATGGTAAAAGTCACGCAGATTTTGAGCAATACCTACTAAATCACGAACCCGAAGCAACGCGGCTGACGGAGGTTCAACTTATCACGCATACAGGAGGGCATAAGCGAGAGTACACCGTTACGACCACGAAGTTAGAAGACACCGAGTCCTTTATCTCTGACAGTATGCTGTCGATGTATTTAGCTGGTACTCATCGTACTTACGGTCAAAGCTGCGCCAGCGACTATGACACCACCGATGATCCTCAAATCTGTTCCACCTGTCCCTTTTTCAAATTCTGTAAACAACACTGAACCATGAACTACACAACCAACATCTTCCCGATTCTGAATCTAGATAAGCTGACGGCCCACTATCGGATGTTCAACATCTTCGGCCTGAGCGAAAGCAACGAGGAGTATGATAGCAATATTCAGTACATTATTAAACACCTGAGCTATCAGCTTGGGCAACCGATCACGGTGATCGCCAAAGGTAAGCCATCTGAGAAGAAGCTGTTTCTGGTTGTCAAGGACGACCCGGAGGTGTTAGCAAAGATCCCGGTCGAGTTTGAAGTTAAAAAACGAGATTCTGTTTACTTTCAGCCAACAGAGGAGATCTTCAAGCTGGATTTTATGAATTACGACGAATCGACGCGGGAAGTTTGTCGTCGATTCTTACAGTTTGATTTGAACGGAGAAATTCAGAAGCACAAAGACCTGTGGCAACCACGTGCCGGCCAGCCGTTTTTTAGCAAGAATACGTTCGAGGGAAATCAGCAGGTGGCTATCTACAACGGCTTTCTGCCTCGTGTGGTCGAGTTGCCAGGTGGGGGTTGGGGCATTTCGGTCGAGATTACCAATAAGTACGTTCAGAAGAAGCCCTTGCCTGCTTACATTACCCGCGATGAATTCAATCAGCTAAGGGGCAGTCATTATATCTATCACTACGGTCACCAGTGGTACGAAGTGCATCCTCAGGAATGGTGCGACCTGAATGCTTCTCTATACAAGTTTAGGCGAGAACCGACAAGCGAGCCGATAACGGTTATCGCCGATCTGCACCGCCAATCGGGTAGGAGTATGCCCCCGGAAGTCCTTCAGCTACCGGATGATGTGGCCCTGCTCAGCTACAGCAATAACCGGAACGAAGAACGACGGATTCCGGCGGGGCTATGCTATCGGGTGCTGGATACGGACGATCCGCTGGTGGGTAAACTGCATGAGGTGTCGATCATTCCCCCATTTCAACGTCGGCGTAAAGCGCACATTGTGCGCCGAAACTATCTGAGCAAACTCAGCTACGGGGGTGTCAAACTGGAGGTTGCCGACACACCGATTCAGGTGAAAAAGCAGGTATTCGACTTTCCCGACCAGGAGTTTGGGAATGGGGCTATCCTGTCAGTGACGGGTACACCAGGCGCACAGCCTGCTACCATTACGGAGGTGGGACGGCAGCGCAAAACGTTGCTCCGAAGCAACGAAGGCGGCTGTTACGTCAACCGGCCTTTTGAACGGCAATATGTAGTACTTCCCGAAAGCATTGCCAACTCCTTTGGCCAGACGCATTTTTTGAAAGACCTTAAACGGGAAGTTGACCGAATACACCCGACAAAAGGCGGCTGGCAACCGGAAGTCATTACCTACAATGACCGGAACACGAAGAAAAGTATGGAGTTGGCCATTGAGATTTTAGCCCAATTACAAAAAACAATCGACACCCAAATTGGTGGTTATGCTTTGATTGTGGTTCCGAGCCTCAACCGCAAAAAGCGCACACAAGATGATTTAGCGACAATGTGCGTAGTAGAGGGCGAAACGCTGCTCAACTTAGAGGTAGCCATCATGCATACCGATACCCTCAACGACTGCTTTGCCTACCGGCCACAGGGCAATTACTTTCTAAAGGATGATAAGAAAGGGTTGTATTTCGGCTACGTGCAGGGTGTAGCTCTGAACAAGATTATTCTAAATAACGAACGGTGGCCATTCATTCTGAAAACACCCCTCAGCGCAGATTTATACGTTGGTATTGATGTAAAGCACTCACTGGCTGGTTTCACGTTCATAACCAAATACGCCGACAATATTAAGCCGGTTCGCAAATCGACTAAGCGGAAAGAGCAGCTTTCGAGTGGGCAAATCAAGACCGAGCTGATTAAGCAAATTCGCAAACTGACCGAGCACTGCGATATCCATACCATCGTCATCCACCGAGATGGGCGCTTGTTCCGGTCGGAGTTAGAAGGTATTGAACAGGCTATTGTCGAACTCAAAAGTGCTGGGAATCTACCCCCAGACGTAACGTTTACAGTGGTCGAGTTGCCCAAACAATCAACGACTGCTTTCCGGTTGTTTGAGGAAACAAAGCCTTACGACGTGATTCAGACGCAGGCCGACAATCGGGCTTTGCTGAACCCGGAGGTGGGCTCATGGGTGCCGTTCAACGACCGTGAGGGGTTTACTTGCACCACGGGCCGGGAGTTTCGCCACAAAGGCACGAGTTCACCCCTCTACGTGAAAATAGCGTATGGCGATATGCCATTAGAAACAGTGCTACGTGACATCTATCACCTCTCGACGCTGGCTTACACGAAACCCGACGATTGTTCGCGCGATCCGTTGACCATAAAAATGACCGACCGCCGGATCAATGAGTACGGGGGTAAATACGACAACGAAAATTTCAATCTCTTAAAAGAATTAAACCTCGACGAAGCATGAGCAAAATCGGCGTGAACACAAACATTTTTCAGGTAACGGGAAAGTACATGAGCCTCATTAACGAGTACATTGTCAGCCGCCGGAGTCAGGCGGCTCCCGTCGACACCCGAAAGCAGGAAGACATCGTCTCGCTTTTCAACCGAATTGCCGACGACCAGAATATGGAACCGCCCATTCAGTTACTATCGGTTATCATTGAGCGCGACCTTCGGGAGCAGCGGAAACAGCCCAAACAGTTTTTCCGCAACTTAGTCACCAACCTGACAACGGGCGACAACGCCGACGAAACCCTGCACGAACTGGAAGTAGTTGTCAATGCCTTAGATACTAAACACTCTGAAGCGTTGGCTAAAATCAAGGGCGAGTAAGTATGATGGACTACCTCGACGGAGCCATTGCCGAAGCATTGATAAAAGCCCGTACACTGAAAGCAAAGATTCCTGGGTCAGCGCATATTTTGTCTGATTTTGAAGCCCTGGCAACCCGTGCCGAGAGTGAGATTGATGGGGTCATCGGCCAATTGGAAGCGCTTCATGAAGACCCGGATTATCAAGACCCGGTTAACCTGAAACAGAAAATCTCGCTTTATCGCCAGATTGTTGGTGGATTATCTATTCTGGAAAACGTGGTTGTGGCAGCCATTGCCCGCAGCCATGTTGATGATGCCTACGTAAACCGATTAGTGCGGGCTATTTGTCGCGAAATTAATTACCCCATTCAGAAACCGGTGGCCTCGTGTCTTTCCCAGAGCTACTACCACATTTATTCGGGCTACAATTTGTTGTGTATGCCCTTACTGGAGTCGGATTTTCTACTGCATATCCCGGATATTTATCATGAGTTATGCCATCCGCTGATACAGATAGACAACCCGAAACTGCAACGCTTCCAATTGGAATTGGGTAGATTCAATGTGTTTGTAAAGCGGCATTTTGCCAAACAGATTGAACATTATGAGCTAAATAAGTCGCGCAAAGGCATGGTCGATATGCATTATATCTGGCGCGATTGCTGGATTGAAAAATGGTCGGTTGAGTTTTTTTGCGACTTGTTTGGCCTTTATACTCTTGGCCCGGCTTATGCCTGGTCAAACCTTCATCTGTGCTTGAAAATATCCACCGACGTCTACGAAGTACCGCATTTCGCTGTCACCTCGCACCCGCCAGACGAGGCCCGGATGCAGGCTTTGTTCCATGCCCTAACCCTACTGGGCTACCCTGATGATTGTAGGCTGATTAAACAGCGATGGGCGGAATTCAAAATGACTATGCAACTCCATAAACGGGCAGAGTATGACCTGGCTGTACCCGATGTGTTGTTGGAGCAGATAGCCGTGTCGGCACTCGAAGCCGTAAAAAAATTACCCTGCCGGTTGGCTGCGCCCACCAATAAAGGGTCAATCGCTGCCATGTTGAACGAAGCCTGGGACGTTTTTTGGCAAAGCCCGTCCGACTTTCCCGCGTGGGAGCAGCAGACTGTTAAGACATTTAAAGCCAGTTTGCTGGCGGGTATGTAATAATGAATTACCTAACTGCTTTATCAACCCACTATATGCAATCCGTAAAAACTGTTAAACTCGCGGTGTTATAGATGATACTGAACCTGTTTCTTTCTTGTCGATGGCTGACGTTTCAGAAGAAGGCAATATATCGAATGAGCAGCAAAGAAATTATGGAACCAACGCCCGTGCTGTTCCTGAATATATCGCAGCCTACCTCAACTCAAAGAATAGTAAAGGTGTGTTGCAAAATATGTGTAAAAGCATCATTGGTATGGCTAACATCAATGCACAGGAATTGCAGAATATTTCAATCCAGATTCCGCCTGTTAAATTGCAATGTCAGTACGCCGAAGTCGTCCAAGAGATCGAAGAGCATATACAGAAAATGAACTATCAACCGGCTACCAGTGAAGCCCTGTTTCAGAGTTTGTTGCATGAAAATTTTGGCAAAAATTCGTATATTTAACCAGTACGTCCTACACCATTAGTATGTTCACAACAGACATAAGTAATCAGTTGGCGGAGGCTATTCAGAACCGCCAAATCATCACGTTTCTATACGACGGATTAAACCGGGGCGTGGAGCCGTTTACGCTCGGACGGCTCCACAACGGCAGGCTTGCCTTGTCGGGTTTCCAGATCACAGGGCGGTCACAATCCGGCCGTATTCCAGACTGGCGATTATTTGATATTAATAAAATAAGCCGTTTAGAGGTGCATGATGAAGTTTTTACCCGACTCCGACCTGGCTATAATCCTCGTGACTCGCGTATGAGCCGTATCATAACCACCGTTTAACCATATTCCCCGATGCACGACAGAATCTGGTACGAAATGCTGCATTTTAAACACGGAGAACTGTATCTATGCTATTTGATAGACAGACAGCGTACTGTTCGCAAATGGATGAAAATCGGCACGTTGGTCTTTTCAGGTGGCGGGATTTTGGGCTGGAAGTTTTGGGATATTTTCCCTCTTATTTTTTCCGGGCTTACGGCAATCATTCAATTGGTAACACTACTGGAGAATAGTTTTGTCGTGTCGGAAAGCGAGACAGACAAAATTGGCGATTTACGGCTGAAATATATTCAGCATTTTCAGGAACTTGAGCAATTCTGGATGGCCTACTACGAGCGCGAAGAATTGTCGGAGACGCAAGCTGCGGAACGTTTTCACGCACTACGAATTTTACGGCGGGATATTGACGCACAGGAAAACAAACTGGACGTTAAGGAGTATGCTGCTTTAAGGGTTAAGGCGGAGGAAGACACAAACAATTACATTCAACTTTATCATTCAATTACTCATGAGCCAGTCCAGTGACAACAACGAATCGGGTAAACCACAGAGACCTGATTCACCCAAAGGTGAAGTAAAAATCATCAGCCACGACGAGGGTAAAGCAAAGGCAAGTGTGCCTACGATGCGCAATCCACCGCCACCCCCGCCGAAGAAGAAGTAGAGTTAAAAATAGTATTTTGAGCATATTGATGTATATCGTCAACCAAAAGTGGACAGATAGGGGTAAAAAGAGAAGAGAGGTTTTTAAGCCCTTTGTAATTTCTGGTAAATATGCCGCGGCGGCGGACCGCTTTTTCCGTCGTTGAGCCATCGTGAGCCGCTTAATTTTTTGTCGTTGGGCTAAGATCTGCTCATAACGGCCCCAGTACATATCAGCCGGTGTTACATTATCTAATGATTCATGGTAGCGCTGATGATTATAATAATCGACCCACTCAGCCACACGCTGACCTAATTCTTCAGGGCTATAATAGTGCTTGGCCAAGTGAACGGTTGTCATGACTCCAGGCAGCAGTCAGAACCTTATCCCGAAAAGCCAGTAATCGTTCACGGAATGGTTACCTTTCCTGAACGACGACTAGGAAAAATGCAAAGCATTGGAAAGGGGAGGAGAAGATGCGCTTACGTCAATTTTATTGGTAAAGTACCATTTTGAGGGCCGATTTATATTGACTATTGGCTCGTGGTTAGCAACTCTATTCACCAGTTGACGAACGTTTGTATAAGCGTCTATGATACCGTCACGCGTTTGGAGCGTTTACATCAGACTCAACTTTGTTTCGATGTGCTGGATCAAGGTGCTTTCAAGCGTCAGCCCCTTTCGATAAAATTGCTGGTCAAGGGCTTCCAACAAGCCTTCATATTCCCCAACCGGCCAAATATCGATCACCTTGTTTCGTTCTTGAATATCGTTCGAAGGCTGCCCACCAGGGAATAGCTTATTAATGCGGATTAGAAGGGCAGCCAGTTCCGGAAAGCCCAGCCACTGGAGATCCTCGATCGTTTCCTGATTATAATCAGCACCTGAATTATAGTAATGACTGATCAGGCCTCCATTATCAATCTGACCGAGTAGGGATTGAGTATTGATCCATACCCGCTCGTCTCTGGCCAGTGACCCATAATCGGTAAAAGCCTTGTTGACCAGGCTTTCCCATTGAGCTTGAAAATCCAGTAAAGACTTTTTCATCATACCCAAAATTAGGATGTCTGACTCAATATTATTTACTCGCCCATCGCCATCTTAGCAAAAGACACATGAAGGACATTATGTCTCTAGGAGGGGTATTTAGTGAGAACAAGTAACGCGCAGCTACAAAGTAAGGGGTATGCGTTCTTACTCAGCAATTACTTATTTTTAAACCAATTCACCGGCCCGCGTCTTATCAAACTACAGCCAATCGCGTTTTATGAAGGTATTTCTCCTGCTCATCCTGAGTTATGCAGGGCAAGCACTTGCCCTGCATAACCCCTTACCCAAAGCTAGCCCGGTACGGAACTTTGAGGCTTTCTGGCAACTCTTCAATCAGCACTACGCCCATTTTGAGACCCGCCACCTCGATTGGCAGCAGCAATATCAACGCTTTCAAAGACAAGTTACCCCGGCCACTACCGATGCGCAGCTACTGGCTATCTTTCAGGCGATGGTCGCTCCCCTTCAGGACGGGCACGTGGTTATTTCCCCCACCGGGGATTTACCCGCCAGTGCGCAATATGCCCCCTTCTACCAAGAGTTTCCTACCAAGGCGCTACAGGCCCAATTTCACCAGGTGACCTTAGACCAACTCCGAGAGCAGGGATTTGGACCGCTGGTTGCCTTCCAGAGCGCGCCCTATCAGATTGGCGGCTATTGCCGCTCGAAGGACTACGGTTACCTGCAACTTAATGGCTTTGGCGGCATGCCTTTAGCCACCTTCAGCCAGCAACTAGACCAGATGGTTCGCTCATTTGCGGATGTAAAAGGGTTGATTCTGGATATTCGCATCAACGGGGGCGGTTCCCCGGCTTATTTGGAGGCCCTGGTAGGCCGATTGATCCAGGTAAAGCAATTGGTCGGCTTCGGCCGCACCCGGATCAGTAAACCCAGGCAAGAGTACACTCCCTGGACGGCCTATTATGTGGCGCCCAAAGGCGAAAAACAACTCCTCAAACCGACGGTGCTGCTGACCAGTGGGGCCACTATCAGTGCCGGTGATCATTGCGCGCTGTATCTGAAAGAACTGCCCTACGTGAAGCTGATCGGCGAGAACAGCAATGGTATCTTTTCCCCCATGTTCGGCCAGCAGCTCCCCAACGGCTGGCAAGTAGCCTTGTCGAATGGCCAGACGGTGAGTGCCAAGCGAGTGAATTATGAAGCCAAAGGCATACCCGTTGATATAGCCATTACTCACCACCGCAGCGATATGCAGCAAGGCACTGATCCCGGCTTGGCGAAAGCCTTCACGTTTCTGCATACCCATCGAGACGAGCTAGCCCAGCAAACCCGTTGTTATGAGCAGCTCGCCTTAAATTATTATGCAGACAGTTTGCTATTGACGAAGACGTATGGTGATATAACGGCCTATTCGACGGGCCTGGTTGAGGAAGACGCGACCTTGCTGGCTCCTTTTGCCCGTAAATGTTATTCGCTTCAGGGCGTAACCAACCTGGATCGGGTTCAGCAGCGCATCCGAGCAGAAGGGGAAGCAGATTCAAGTTTCTATCAGCAAAATGTCAAGCGCCGTTTCTACGTCCACCTTCCTGGGGCTATTCGGCCCCGGATGCACTGGCCTTTTGTCAGGCGGAATGCCCGGCGGTTGACGATTGCGCATCATATCAGTTTAGGCGAGAAGAAATACGTTCGGCTTCAACTGAGTCAAGGTGGTGGGAAAGGGGAAACGGTTTTAGTCGTGTTGGATCAAGCGGGTCATATTGTGGAACACTGCGCCTTGAGCTACAACTATCTGAGTAGCCAATTCTACCAGTAAGTTATTAGGATAGAAGTTAGGATAGAAGCATCTCGCGTTTTGAGCGTTTGAAAAGACTTATTAAGAATAAGTATTTAGCCTGAAGTTTCGTACTTTGAATATCAGGTAGCTCTTTATATACAACACAGGATGGTCAATCATCACTTGATGTACCGTCAGGCAAACGCTTCCGACGCGCCTAATATCGTTCGGCTAACGGTAAGCGCCTATCACGATTATAAAGCGGTTCTAGCACCGGCTGATTGGACTAGAATGCAAACCAATTTAGCCAATGAGAACTTATATGTCGAATTACTGGAAAAAGCCGCTGTCTTTGTTTGTGAAATAGATAGCCAACTAGCCGGTGTCATCTTCTTGGTACCTAAAGGCAACCCGACAACTATTTTTCCCGCCAATTGGAGTTATATCCGTCTACTAGGTGTAGATCCCAAGTATCGAGGCTTGGGCATAGGCAGAAAACTAACCCAACTTTGTGTTCAGCATGCTCAGGCCACTAACGAAATAGGGGTGGCCCTGCACACCAGTGAATTCATGAATGCTGCTCGGAAGATGTATGAAGAGTTGGGATTCCAACAGGAGAAAGAGTTAGCCCCCATGTATGGGAAACGCTATTGGCTTTATAAGTTAAGCTTCTAAAACATTCATGATAGGAGCATTTCATGAGAATTTGTAACCAGTGCCCGTCCAGCCTTGAGAGCATCAGTACTAAATGGCTAGCTTTTTCGCAGGACTTCCATGATTTGCTGCATGCAGTTGGTAAGTACCTCCAACTGCTGCTGAGGCAAATGCCCAACTAGGCTTTCGACTTGTTGATTAGAGGCAATGTCGAGTTGCTGGAAAATAGTTCTGCCTTTGGTACTTAGCGATAACAAAGCGACCCGGCCATCGAGTGATGAGGCTTGTCGCTGGACTAGACCGTCTTTTTCAAACTTTTTGAGAATGCGGCTCAAATAGCCTTTATCAATGCTTAGAACAGCAATAATATCCGAAGCCTGGCACTGGCCTCTGGCAGAAATTTCAAACAGAATACGGCCCTCGGCCAGCGAGTACGAGCTACTAAGCAGATGGCTATCAAGCAGCCCTAGCAAATCGGTATATAAGCGGTTAAATGACCTGATTTGTTGAATCGCTTCGTTCGTCATCTTCTTGTAGATAAGCGTTAAGTGGTTGGCTCAATACCAAGATTCGTGTTGGACATGCCTTTCTGCAGTCAACGCGAATCTCGTACCAACCTGATTTTTGTGATTCCTTACCAGTCAAGTTGGTTAGCTCAGAAAAGCTAACAACCGCTACGGTGTCCTACTTAACCGGGTAATCTGGTTAGCGGCATTCTGATTGGTTGCATCCAGTTCCAGAGAACGTTTATAATTTTGAATGGCAGCCGCTTTGTTTCCAACAGTAGCGTACGCTTCGCCTAAGCTGTCGTGAGCGTTAGCACTTAGAGGATACAGCGCCACCGTCAATTTGAAAATCTCTAAAGCCTCCTGTGTTTTCTTTTCACTAGCTAAATAGTAGGCCCAACCGTTCAGTTGATCCTCCCTCAAGTGAAAGGACGCATTTTTCTGCTGTAAAGCTTTCGCAATTGGAATTGCATTCGCAAAGCCCTTCTTGAGTAATTCGGTCCGTAATGTTTTCAGCGAGGATGAGAGTCCAAAACCGTTGGCCTTATGCATATCGGGCATGTAATAGCCCGCGATTTCATCAATAAACCATTCTGGATTAGCCCCCTGAAGATTGGTCAGTACCACAATCGACAAATCGTCTTGGGGATAAACAAACAATGAGGAACGAAAGCCACCCACGGGGGCAACGGCAGGGTGTTCCTCTCTGGTCACTGTTGGCCACCCTAGCGCGTACCCATTAGTCAGCTCATTGAACCCACCCACTTGGCCATTTGCCAATCGAGCCGGTGTCCAGAGGGCTTCTAAGCTTTCTTTCTTTTTAAGCAGCTTACCCGACTGTAAGGCAATCAGCCAATGAGCCATATCTTGAGCCGTGGATAGAATACCCGCAGCGGTCCGAAAAAAGACCGGGAATTCAGCAATTGAAATACCAAGCGGATCTTTCTCGTCGCGAGATAGCCATTTTCCATTTATATTTTTTACTCGGGTATAACCACCAGCACTATTGGGAATGACATCGCCTGAATCCCCAAATCGAGTCAAGTTCATCCCAACCACTTTAAATTGATTGTTTTCAATGAACTGGGTGAAGGGTACACCGCTCAAGCGATGAATGATTTTGCCTAAAATAACATAGCCGGTCTGGTTGTAGCTAAAGCGCTCACCAGGTTTGAACTCGATTGGAAGTGCCTTGACGGTGGCCCAAGCTGCCTGCTCCTGCCCTTGGCCTAGTACGTGTTCGTATTGATCAATAATATTAGGCAAACCCGATGTGTTGGTGAGCAGTTGCTGGATGGTGATGCTCTGCCAAGCGGTGGGCAGGCTATCCACATAATGGGCGATCGGGTCATTAATGCGCAGTTTCTCTTGCTCGGCGAGTTGCAGAATAGCCACCCCAACGAAGGCCTTAGTCATGGAGTTGATGGAGAACACACTTTGATTCGTGGTCTTTATTTGGTACTCGATATTAGCCAACCCATAGGCGCTCAACTGATCAATATGGCCGTTTCGAATAATGGCGAGTTGAAGGCCAGGAATGTGTCCATCCCGCATTTGTTGAATGATAAAGGCATCGATGCTGTCTTTTCTAGATTGGGCGACGCCAATTAAGGTTGTGCTAACTACGAGCGCGATGCAGAGCCAAGCCGCTTGGATGCGCATGAGAAAAGGAAACATTTGATTCTTTGATTTAGATACTTGTCAATTGCAAATGGCTTCGATAATCGAAGCCGTCATCCTACTTGCCCCTTAAAAGGAAAACTTTCGACAAGACAAAGCAAGCCAATAAAGTTGACAAAGTCAACTTTATTGGCTTGAGTTATTGATTCATGAAAAGTTTGATTCCGCCCCTGTTTAGTGCGCTGAGTGGTGCTGATTAAAGTTTAAACCTTAGTCGATACTCTATTGGCTTCACGAGTCGGCGGTGTATTTGCAAGCTTTCATTAACTGTACCTGCCGAATCCTGGTTGGAATGTAAGCAGGTATCTTTACGGAAAGGTCGATTGAACTGTACGCGTTTCAAGTAATAGGTCGATCGCGATAAACACGAGTCGTACTTGAATGCTCTCCAACTATTGATATTTTTATTATTTTATTTGGTTACCCATCTGTAAATAGCTCAAAAAACGCCCAGTTTTTGAAACAGACACATGAATGTTCCTTTGTATTATAAATGAGGGTTAATTGAACCGGAGAACCAAAGCCAGTTGATTGCCAGTAGTCTCCGAGCGTCTACCATGTAATGAGTAAGCCGGGTGTTACTTTAAAGAAAGGCAGCTCATTCAAGCCGGCTTTTTATGCTTAATTAACTATGTCGAAGCAGTGATGATTGACGGTGCGTCCCGGAATCGCCCTCGACTTGCGGTAAATTGTCCCAGACTGTCTACACCGTCGTAGCCAGAAAAGAGCTATTTCCACCAGCCATTCATTTTTCTTATGTATATAATTTGTCCAGTATGATAAGCGGTATGAGCAGACATATTTGCGATTTCAACGTTCCATTTGGCTATTTGCTCGTCAGTTGCATTTTCGGTAAGCCTTTCCCATTCGGTTTGAATACTATCCAATCTACTCACAGCATTTTGCCAATCTTTTCCATTATTTATTTTGAAAGTTTCTTTGTTTTTTTCTTCATCATTGATATCAGTCACCTTTTCGCCTTTAAAGGCTTTTAGGTTCATTTCATTCCAAAAAATCAGATGTGAAAGCAGTTCGCCAATTGAATGATTATCTGAACTATCTTTCCAATTCGACTGCTCCAAAGTGAGTCCATCAATTGCCTTTTTTGTCGGTGCAAACCATTGTTGATTCGTATGAGCATTTTTCAATTGTTGGACAAGTAATGATTTGATATTTGGTTCATTATTTGTCTTTTTATCGGAACATCCCGAAATCAGCAATCCTAAAATTACTACCGTTAAAATGCGTTTCATTATTTTTGGTATGCTGGTATGTTAAGATTCCTAAAAATACGGAGTAGATTGTGTCAATCACACCTTTACCTGACACTTTCCCCCAATTTACCGCATCTTAAAACGCCCCATTTGTAGATACCTCTAGTCTCATTTGGGAGCGTTAATCGAGAATGAAATGGGTAACTCAACCACCCTGATCTCGTAAGTAATTCCAGGCGCTTTTACTCAATGACATGTTTAATGCTGTCCATGTTTGCCCGTTCACGGCTCGTGTTTTGGTCTTAGCCAGGTTGATCGAAAAACCAGCACGCTGGTAACAACTTACGGCCCTCGTATTCCAATCAAATACGTTAAGTTCGACCTCTTCTGCTAAAAGCTGATTAAAGCAAACCGCCAGTAGATTACTGACAACCTGCTGGCATAAACCTTTACTACGATAGGTAGGATTACCTATCAGGATTCGACATAGTGCCGCCGTCGTTTTATTGGTTGAATAGATTTCCGCGTGTCCAATAGAAACCATATCCGTTAAAGTAACAACTTTATAAGGGAGTCTATCCTTATCTTCTAGATATACCTTAAGCTGTTGTTGGGTTAAAGGGAAGGTGAAGATCGAGCCAGCGAATTGAGCTAATACTTCTTCATTATCGATCCAAGAAATAAGTTGTTCAAAGTCTGTCACCTGAAAGGGAAGGAGTCGAATCATAATCCTGACAAGTAGTTTTGGCTTTTAACTAGCTCCTGCTATGTAATCACATATACACTAGTCAATGTACGAAACTTCAGGATAACTATTTGTATACGATCCGTTTCAGTGAATGCGCGAATTAATGAGCGGATACATGAAGGTCCCTCGTCTCACATTGGAGCGTTTTATGAGATTGTTGTATGTATATAAGCACTTGGTGCCTTATAAGATGCTAGTGCAGTCATGCATATTACTGGGGCGAGTTGAAGAGTTATGGCTTTACTGAGATTGCTTTCGAATCTTTAATCTTGACAAAATTTATATGATAAGCCCGCTGGGTATTCACCTCCAGGGACGTGACTTCATGATTACTCCCTCTCTTAAAGAACAGGTCGGCCTTTAGATCGCACGGAGCTAGAAAGCCATCCATATAGTAATTAATTAACTCGCACTCATTGCCCGCTCCGAAGCGGGCAATCAAACTTTTGTTCCTTTTCTTAATCTCTACCCACCCTCCTGCTTCTTCAGAGTAGTAGTTACCCAAATAGGTTTCTGAATGATTCGGAAACAGAAGGGATTTGTCGGTTTTATGATAGCGCATTGGCTCCGAAGAGGGTGGATATACGACCAGTTCATTGGTCGTATCAAAGCCCAAAAGGATATTGTGAAAACCGAACAACTTGTCAGTAATCGGTTTCAACACCGTGCCGGACAAGACCAGCCCCTGTGGCCCTAGTGAAATATCGACATCGCGGGCACTGTGACCGCTTTTGTAGAGGCCCACATAGCGGTTCAGCTTTTTAATATCGATAGTGGTATTTTGACTTGTTTCTTTTCGTCGTAGGGGAGAAATATAGCTTGGCCCCACCACAATACTGGTTGCTTCCAGAGCGGGATCTCGTCCGGTTGTATCCAGCATGGAGGTGTTACTAAGCCAAGCCACACAGAGTCCCGTATCGGGTAAACAAATCAGTTTGGACCGATACCCCGCCGTCGCTCCACCATGTTGAAAAACTCGTTTTGTTGGGCTTCCGTCAACATATAACCCCGCTGCATAATTATTGAAAAGGGGAGTGCTGGCTGAATCCAATCCAATTTGTTTTTCTAGTAGTGCGGTGCCGCCCAACCGGGCACTCAGGTAAAACTCACTCCATTTGAGCAGATCTTCGGCGGTCGTTAGCAAGCCGCCTGATCCGTAAATGTTGTTTTCGGGCATTAACTTACGGAAATGGCCATCCTTGCTTTCATAGGCAGTGCTGCGCATGGGAACCACCTTGTCATAATCGTTACGCCATTGGGTGTGGGTCATCCCAGCGGGCTGAAAAATAAATTTCTGGGTAAACTCGGCCAACGATGACCCGCTTACTTTTTCGACTAAAATAGCCAGCAGAATATAGTTGGAATTGCTGTATCGAAATTGCTCCCCTGGAGTACTATTCAGTCTTTTCTGTCGGCAAATAATAGCTAGTACATGCTTATTATCAAGTATTTTTAAGTACTTGGGCCACCCGGCTAGTTCTGCCACATCGCCCCATTCCCGCAAACCACTGGTGTGATGGATTAGATGTCTAATTCGAATAGGCCGCTGATAGGTGGGTAACTGGGGAATATAGAGGTTGACCGGGTCATCTAAGGATAGTTTGCCTTGTTGCTCCAGGAGTAAAATAGCCGCAGCGGTAAATTGCTTGGAGACGGAACCGGCTTCGATCAATGATTGGGTGGTTAAGGGCACCTGATGCTCCAGCTCAGCGAGGCCCCATGCTTGCGAAAAAATAAGCTGCCCATTGCGGCTAATCGCCAGTTGACAACCGGGATTGGTTGGTTTATAGAGTTCAACTATTTTTTCAATCAGGGCTAGGGAATCGTTCTTAGTCTGAGCCATTGATAAGCTATATGCCCAAACGAAAAACAGCGTAAATGAAATCGTTTTCATGATAGTATGTTACGAACCAGCTGTAACGTACCATAAAAGATGTACTTCTTCCTAAGATTTCATGACAAGTCCTCAATTTTAGACCTATGAAAAAGAAATTGAGCTGATGGTAAGCCCTAAACATCTTAGCCATCACTCAATTTATTGGCTCACCAAATGCCCCATTTGAGAAGCAGACCCATGAAAGTCCATTCGTCTAAAGAAGGAGGGTTTGTTGAGATGATTGTTTTTAATATCTGTCGAACCCCATCAGTTGCATACGATTCTAACTTCAAAATTGAGAGTAGCATTATTACAAGTACGGGTGTATATACAAAAAGCTACAAAAATCGTCACGACTTGTCTGTAGCTACTGACCTCTCAATCTGATTACGTACAGCCGATTGTAAAAGCCAATTGTCTTATGCTGAGAGTGATTCGTGTGAATAAGCAGATAGATGATGACATATAATTAGCATATCCCTAGTGTGGATTTAAACAACTGATTTTCAGTGTAATATATGTTAGCTTCACCAATATTCTATAGCTGGTAATGGGCTATTCAATACTGCTTGTCTTTATATACTGATTGGTCGAGAATAAACTATTTTTCACTAAATTATTTTTATATATAACTTTCCTTTATATATTTGATTCATAATTAAGCTTAGACGATCTATATTACTTATGGATTCAGCCAATCAGGAGTTCTTACGGGGAACGCTCAAAACGATTGTCCTGCGCCTACTGGCTCAACAGGGACGCATGTATGGCTACGAAATCACCCAAGCCGTCGAAGAACGTACAGGGGGCGAGTTAACGCTCACATTTGGGGCACTATATCCGGTGTTGCACAAACTTGAGGAGGCAGGCCTACTCATGACTCAAAGCCAGGAAGTTGATGGGCGACTGCGCAAGTACTATCAACTTACACCTACCGGCAGTGAGACGGCGGTTCGCAAAGCAGGCGAGTTTGAGCGCTTTATTCACCTAATACGGCTACTCATCGATTCCGCCCCAAAGGTGGCCTTCGGTCAATAATACATTTGGTTTCCTACCCCCTTTACCTCTTTTCGTTATGCATACCTTATCGCGTGATCAACTGCACCGGGTTATACAGCACATTCGGCAAGCTAGGCCCCATCCCGCCTTAGAGCCCGAACTCGTGGACCACATGGCCACTTTGATTGAGCGGCAGATGAGCCAGGGGCAAGACTTTGCGGCCGCTTTTGACAAACTTGCTGGGCAAACTTCCCCTCAGGCTTTACGCGTGTTGAGCCAACATTATGATCGAACGTTTATGCCCCCCGTTAGCCGATTCAACCGTCGCCTGAAACGGCGACCTGCCACCAAGCCTTTCTACTATATGTTCTTCTCCAGTGGGCTTACGTTACTGCTGATGGGAGGCTTTTTGGTAGTGATCACTCGTCCCCTAGCCTTGTCGAGTGGGGTATTTCATCCCACTTGGGCCATTGCGCTGGCGGCTTTAGGAGCCGTCGGGCTGACCCAGTGGTGGCTACTGAAGAGACGATCACCTAAATCATTGGCTAAGAGCGGCTACCGGTAGCGGTTCCTGATTGTTTCTTATTCTTGCCTGATTCCTCTTCGGATGGTTATTCATTTCCTCATCGTGGCCAAGCGCCAGTTGTGGCAGCAACGGCATGTCCATTTGATTAGCTTACTAGGGTTATCGCTGGGCTTGGCCAGTGGACTCATTATCTTCCTTGTCGTCGATTATATGTTTAGCTTTGACCGCTACCATCCCCACGGAGAGCGGTCCTACTGGGTTGTCACCGACGTTATTGGAAAAACGACGATGCCTACCGACGCGGCCCCGCGTCCGCTGGCTGACGTGCTCCGGCGCAACTACGCATTTGTCGAAACGGCCACCCGGCTGGAGACGTTTTATGGCCGCACCCTGAGCGTACCGAATGGAAAAGGCGGCTGGCTTAAAAAGTTTGCCGAAGCACGAACCGTCTGCTTTGCCGAACCTGAGTATTTTGACATCTTCGGCGTGGAATGGGTTAGTGGTAACCCCAAAACGGCGCTGGCAGCTCCCAACACCATTGTACTCAGTGAACGCTACGCCCGTAAATATTTCGCTACTGCCCCTGCCCTGGGACGAACGCTCCGGTTAGACAATAAAGTGGACCTAACGGTTACGGGTATCGTTAAAGACCCCCCGGCCAACACCCAGATGCGCTTTGATGCGTTTGTCTCTTACACCACCATTCCTGTCATGGAAGGATCAAACACTCTGGCCGACTCGGACTGGCAGGGCCTACAAGCCATGTGTTTTGTGCGCTTACGACCAGGCGCTGACCCCGACCATCTCCGGCGGGCTTTACCCCGGATTCGTCGTCAGTATCTGCCGACCCAAGAAGTAGCTCATTATGCGTATCACGAGTTACCACTTTCGGAGCTAAACCACCAGCGCAGCGGGGAAGCCCCCCGGCCCTTCCTGTATGCCCTGATTGGCGTGGGGGTGCTGCTGGTGATGGCGGGTTGTATTAATTTTATTAACCTGGCGACCGCCCGGGCGCTGAAGCGAGTGCGGGAAGTGGGGGTTCGCAAAGTGATGGGCAGCACCCAGGGACAACTTATCGGTCAGTTTATGGCCGAAACGGCCTTACTAGTGATTGGGGCGATGCTCATGGCCTTGCTGCTTACCCAACTGAGTTTGCCCCTGGTCAATCGGACCCTAGCGGCCAGCATCGAGATGCTTCAGCCTACGCTTTCTATCTTGGACGTAGTCCAGCCCCGGGCCGTAGGCTGGTTTATAAGCCTGTTCGTCGGAGTCACCCTCCTCTCGGGGCTTTATCCCGCGTTCGTCTTAGCTCGTTTCAAGCCTACTAAAGCGCTTTCCAGCCAATCGTTCCAACGATTAACGGGAAAATTTACCCTTCGACAGGGCCTGATCGGGAGCCAGTTCGTGCTCATGCAAGGGTTTATTCTGGCAGTACTGGTGATCAGTGCCCAGCTCCGGCACATGCAGCGGGCCACCTGGGGTTTCCAGTACGAATCGATCCTAACCATTTTCTTACCCCAGCAGGGGCCTGTTCCTCTTCTAACCCGCTCGATCCTGCGCCAGAAGTGGGAGCAAATTCCCGGCGTCGAGCAAGTTACCTTCGGCAGTGACCCACCCGCATCCGCTTATAACCGGCCCAGTCCCTTCAGGTATCACACGACCACCCAGCCGGAAGCCTTCGAGACGCGGGTTCGAGCCATTGATGCGCATTACCTGTCGGTTTTTGGCATCGACTTGGTAGCGGGTCGAACGGTGCGAGCCATCTCAGATACGACGAGCCACGACGCGCTGGTGAATGAAACGATGGTCAAGCGGTTAGGGGTTGCTACATCCGCAGCCATCCTGGGTAAACGCATCCAGTTGAAGGGAAACGACCGCACGATCGTCGGCGTGGTGAAAGACTTTCGCAGTGGCGATCTACATCACCCCGTACTACCCCTCACCCTAATTAATGACCCACCCCACAGCCAGGTAGCGATGCTACGGCTGAGTCCAACCGCTTCCGGGCGGACTCGTCAGGCTATTCAGCAAGTTTGGGATACCGTATTGCCCGACCAGGTCTATCATGCGCAAGATCTGGTTGATCTGATGGCCAGCTTTACAGCTACCGAACGGCTACTGGCCGGATTAGTCCAGGCCTTTGCCTGGGTAGCCATTGGGCTGAGCAGTTTGGGCTTGTACGGACTGGTGACGTTTTTAAGTGAGGCTAAAGCCAAAGAGATGAGCGTTCGCCGGGTGCTGGGAGCCCGCACCGGCCAGCTGCTTTGGCTACTGGGCCGTGAATTTGGCAAACTGCTTGGAGTGGGCTTTCTGGGGGCGGCACCGCTGGGGGCTTGGGGACTATCGGGCTGGTTACAACAGTACGCGGACCGAATCACCGTAAACGGGTGGCTGCTGGCTGCAACGCTTATCCTGACGAGCCTGATCACCGCGCTGACGATCGCACGTCAGGCCCTCAAAGCGGTTCGCGCCAATCCCATTCTCGCCCTGCAGGGCGAGTAAGCCCGTTGATGGCTACGAACGGGGATCAGCCCTACCTCGCATTTGGTTCTCTAGTTTACTTATTCCTATCTCCTTTACGTACGAATGAAACGGATCACGACCTGCCTTCTTTTACTGCTGAGCCTAGCCGGTGCGGCTCAGCCCACTACCCACCAAACCGTAGCCGCTCGCCGCTCGGGGGGGGCAACCGCGGAGATTTTATGGGATAGCGCCGGGGTGCCGCATATTTACGGACAGACCCTGGAGTCGATGTATTACGGCTTTGGCTACGCCCAGATGGAAAACCACGCCAATCTGCTGCTTCGGTTATATGGACAGGCCCGAGGTCGGGCGGCCCAGTATTGGGGACAACCCTACGTCGATTCGGACAAGATCGTAACCTTATTTGGCATTCCCCAGCAGGCCCAACTGCAGTACGCGCAGCAGCCAGCGGACTATATAGGGTGTCTGGACAGCTTTGTCACCGGTTTAAACGCCTACGCTAAAGCGCACCCCGAGGCCATTGGTGCCGAATTCAAGCCCGTGCTTCCCATCATGCCCCAGGACGTACTCGCTCACATCAGCCGCGTGATTTGTCTGGAGTTTATGGGCCTCGCGGAGCTGGGCTACGCGCAGGTAATACCGCCTGGCTCGAATGCCTACGCGATCGCGCCCAGCAAGTCGGCGTCGAAAAAAGCGATGTTGGTAGCCAACCCACACCTGGAGTGGGCTAATCACTTTCTATTTTTTGAAGCCCACCTGAATGGCCCGGATTTTATGGCGTATGGGGCCTGTCTGGTGGGCCAACCGGTGCTCAACATTGCCTTTACAAATCAGCTGGGCTGGACCCATACGGTCAATACTCTTGATGCGGCTGATCGGTATGCGCTCACCTTGCAAGATGAGGGATATCTGTTGGATGGGATCAAAAAGCCCTTCGAGACAAAGACCGTTACGCTTCAGGTTCGCCAGCCCGATGGCCAGCTTAAGCCGCAGACCCATGTCTACCGCTATAGCCAGCACGGGCCGGTGCTGCAAACGGTCGATGGCAAGACCTACGCCTTTCGGATTGCGGGACTAACCAATCCGGCCATTGCCGCCCAGTTTCATGCGATGGCCAGCGCCCGAAACCTGTCCGAGTTTGAGCAGGCCCTAAAGCGGATGCAACTGCCTATGTTTAATGTCATTTATGCCGACAAGGCGGGGAATATTATGTACCTGTTTAACGGCAACGTTCCCCTCCGCCCGGAAGGGGACTGGGCCTTCTGGCAAGGCGCCATTGACGGGTCCCGCTCGAAGTACATCTGGACCAAAACCCACCCGTACCAGGATTTACCTCGGGTGGTCAATCCTGGTACGGGTTTTGTGCAGAACGCCAATGATGCTCCCTGGAGCTGCACGTATCCGGCCGTATTAGATCCTAAGCGGTTTGCTAGGTATATGGCCCCGGTTGATATGCGCTTGACGCTCCGTCCTCAGCGGTCGATCAATCTAATCAAGGACGACGTATCGATTAGTTTTGAGGAACTGGCCGGTTATAAATTGAATACGGGACTGGAAGCGGCTGACCGTTTTCTGGACGATCTGCTGGTGGCCGCCGAAGCGTATCCCGACTCGCTGGCCCAGCAAGCCGCTTTAATCCTGAAGGCATGGGATAAAACAACTGACCGATCGAGTAAAGGAGCCGTCCTGTTTACCGCCTGGTTAGACCAGTTGAATCGGGGCATGTTCGCTGTTAGCTGGGACCCTGCCCACCCGGTCAGTACGCCCAATGGGTTAAAAGATCCTAAACAAGCGGTTGACCTGCTGCATAAAGCGGCTGAACAGGTCAGGCAGCGGTATGGTCGGTTGGACATTGCCTGGGGCGAGGTGAACCGATTCGGCCCAGCCGGAGCGGACTTTCCAGGAAACGGGGGTTCTGAACAGTACGGCATTTACCGGACGATTTATTTCATGCCTGACCCCAAACAACCGCAGCTGAATCGCGCGGTAGCGGGTGATACCTACGTTGCGGTGACCGAGTTTGGCGAAAAGCCCCGGGCGCTGGTGTCACTCAGTTATGGTAACGCGAGCCAACCGGGTCATCCGCACAACGGGGACAACTGGAAGCGCATGTCCGAAAAGCGCCTTCGGGAAGCCTTGCTCGAGAAGCCTGCGATACGCAAGCAACTGGAGAAACAGGAAACACTACGGCTTAACTAAAACCCTTAATCATCCAAAGCCGGCTAATCAGACTCGCTGACCAGCCGGCTTTGGATTAACCGAATCGGCCTATCCAGGTGGGGAGCCAAAATCCAGTGGCACGCCAACAGTCTCATTCCACTGTTACAGTCACTGACACTATTGCTGTAGAAATCCGTTTATGAAGCTAATCGTCATTCATGGGTATATGGTGCTTTGGCTACTTGCGCAACAGGGCTGGGCTCAGTCTGGCTTGAGAGGTGAGTACTACGTCGGAACGAATTTTGAACAAAAAGCTTTCTCCCGAATTGATCCAGCGATTAGTTTCAACTGGGACAACCGGAGTCCGGGTCAGGGACTTTCCCGCTCATACTATTCGATTCGCTGGACGGGTAAACTGCTGGCTCCCACTAAGGGGGAGTATCTTTTTTTTGCCAAAGTGAATGACGGCATTCGGGTTTGGATTGGCAACAAGCTCGTGCTGGATTCCTGGCAACTGAACTCCTACAAACACTATAGTGGCAGAATTGTGTTAGAGGCAGGTCACTATTACGATCTGCGGGTCGATTATTTTAACGCCATCGCATGGGGTGAAATTGACCTCTACTGGAAGCCACCGCCAACGCCCAAATCCGTCTTGAATCCGTTCACCGAAAGTGGGGAGCCAATAACAGCGCAGTATTTTTTTCAGAAAGCGCCATTAATTACGGTAGTTCCTAAACGGGTAAATACACCCGTTACCAAGCGATCAGCCGTTGTTTCAACGTTTGCTAAACCGGTACTACCTAAAAAACTGAAGACCGCTAAAACGAAACCGATCCTTGCGCCAGTACCACCGAGAAGAATAACGGCTACTGGTCCGTTAGCAGCCGTGCCCACGCCTATCCGTCGACCGGATGCTGAACCGCAAATAGCGATCACACCTGGAGTTACCTTGATTTTACGTACTGTGCAGTTTGAGCAGAGCAGCTACGTATTACTGCCTGAGGCATCGACTGAGTTGAATAAACTGATTCAATTTATGAAAGCCAATCTACAGTGGCACATCCATGTTGCTGGCCACACAGACAATATCGGTGATCCCCGACTGAATCTGGCGTTATCTGAGCATCGGGCGAAAGTAGTGGCTACGTACCTGACCCGGCGGGGGATCGCTGATGAACGGATTACCACCGAAGGATTTGGCAGTAAACAGCCCCTTGGCGACAACACGACTGAAAGCGAACGGAGCAAAAACCGTCGCGTAGCGATTACCATTCGCTGAGCTTTGTTTGCCCCTCAATCGAACGATACCAGCCGGACTCAATTCTTCCAAACTCGGATTGAGTCCAGCGCCTTTTAAGAGAACGAAGCGGTTCATTTATTGTATGATAAAAGTTGATTCGCTAAACGCCCGTTATTCCGAGACAATAAGGTAAAGTTGATAATAGTGGTCGCAGAAAATCACTGCTATCTCAAATTGCCATCTCACGAATCAAGGTATCATTTTCGCAGGGAGAGTTGAGTTTGTGTGCCACTTATTGAGTACTAATTGTACTCCTGTGTACGATTTGTTTATAGCAATGCATACAGTCTAGGTTAACTAGCAAGTTGCTCCATTTGATTGCTACATATCTTTTTAGCAGTAGCGCAATTCGACCTTTTAACCCTATTAGAAACGTACTATTTATCTATTCCGACATTTGAAGTGGCGCTGATTGCTGAGTCGTCAATAAGTGCAATTTTAGAATCCTACGATTTCGTTCACGAAAAGGCTCAATTACCTTGACGATTGTAAGCGGATCTAGCAGTCAACAATCATGCAGTCTACCAACTCTGATAGACTGCATGGCTAACTACCCAAAGGAATGGCCACACGAAACCCAATTGGTTTACTCTGCTACAGCTGTTGCCTTGGGTTTGCGACCACGGGGCTTGCCCATGTAAGGGGCTTTAGGAGCCGCTTCCCCTTGTTGTAACTGAAGTTCAAAGGCGGTACTGCCTTCATAATTAAAGAGATCAATCAGAAACGAGTACTTACCAGCGGAAAAATCAACCCCACTCTTCTTGAGAATGTAAGGTAATGCCAGCGTATAGCTTTTGGCCCCTTTTTCCAGTTGGAAGGTATCGTCCTGACCATCCTCTGCCGGTACCAGATACAGCGATTTAGCTTTTCGCTTCCCCTGGGGCATCCCTACTTTAAAGGTGCTATTTTCGGCATCAATGCCTAATTCGGCTGCCGTCTTGGCTGGAAATACCAGTTTGCCCGATGCCGAAATATACCCCGTCAGGATTACTTTCCTGGGCTGGGTGGCTTTAGCTTTTTCGTTTTTGATTACTTGATTTTCCTGTGGGGAGAAAAATCGAATTTCATTGGCTTTCATTAGCAGGAAATTAATGGAGTTAACAAGCAACAAACTTACTACAGTAAGTTTGTTGAGGCAGGATTATTCCTGATTCTTACCTGGTCGGTTTAATCAAAGCTCTCTACAGACCTGACCTCATTCTCTGGCTACAGCACCACGAGCAACAGTTCTGTACTGTAGAAATGGTGTTCCAGGGTATTATTACATTCGTTGAACGGACATTCAAGGTATGTAATAATTGCCTATCTTCGGATCTTGATCGTCCCAGCCTCTTATCTTTTATGTCTTTTGACCAGATTAGTGACATCGTTGAACGGGCGGTAGAAGAACATGCAGACAACGGCATGGCCTGCACCCAGTCCCAGCTACAGGCCTGCATCGCTGCCTTGTTCCGGCTGCAGGACCTCACCCATGACCCTGTCCTAACCGTGACCCTCTTCGAGGAGTTGGTCGCTCAATCCCTGACCAAAGAAGAGGCCTGGGACTGGGTCGCCGCCGAGCTGCGCTTCGAGGCCCATGTAGTCGCCCTGGGTAACCGCACCGAGGCCGCCTTGAGCTGCCTGCGCTACCGCGACCACCTGAGCGACCAACTCCTGGACACCTACAATGAACGCATCCGGCGCTTTGACTACTTTACCACCCCAACCCGGTAGACCCATGACCAGCCAATCTCCTATGCCCTCAACCGCAGGCCCCGCTACCTACGTGGCCTACTACCGCGTATCGACTAAAAAGCAGGGCGAATCGGGCCTGGGGCTGGAGGCCCAGCGGGCGGCCGTCGCCGGCTTTGTCAAGGGCACCCTTGTGGCCGAGTTTACCGAAGTTGAGTCGGGCAAAAAGGACCAGCGCCACCAACTGGCCCTGGCCATTGCCCGGGCCAAGCAGCAGAATGCCGTGCTGGTCATTGCCAAACTCGATCGACTCAGCCGCAATGCCTCCTTCATCTTCGCCTTACGGGATTCGGGGGTTAACTTCCAATGCGTGGATCTGCCCGATGCGAACACCTTAACGGTGGGGATCTTCGCCACCCTGGCTCAGCACGAGCGGGAGCTCATCAGTCAGCGTACGAAGGCCGCCCTGACGGCTAAACGCGCGCAGGGAGCCAGACTCGGCAAACCCGAAAACCTGACCGCAGCGGCCCAGGTCAAAGGAGTAGCGGGCAATGTTCGCCGGGCGGCGGCCAATGAGAACAATCGGCGGGCCTCCTCGATGATCAATTTGATGCGGCAGGCGGGCCGCACCTACACGGCTATTGCCGGGGAACTCAACCGGGCGGGTTTTCGAACGGCCCGGGGTGGCCAGTTTCAACCCACCCAGGTCATGCGGCTGGCCAACCGTGCCACTCCCGGGGGGTAGCCGCAGTGGCGGACCACCGCAGTGGCGGACCACCGCAGTGGCGGACCACCGCAGTGGCGGACCACCGCAGT
>CAXUKO010000020.1:0-7756 GCA_964251665.1 uncultured Cytophagales bacterium | reverse complement strand
GGCGGACCATCAACATTCGGATGAAATGTTCCCGATTACTGGATACTCGACTGATCCACACCTTTTCGGCTTACCTATCTCCCCTCAAGGCTGTCCTGAATCGTACAGGAATTGTCCGTTTATGGACGGTCTACTCGTAACTTGTTTCTCATAAACCCATACCATTCACCGGAAAGGGCATTTTATCAGACTGGCATCTCATTTGCTATACATATGAGTAGTATATCCGTGTGTGTGCAATTGCGGCAGACTAGTCAACTTAACATGTATCCATGAAAGGTACTCAATTAGGTGAATTTGAGGAATTAGTGTTACTAACTATCGCCTTGCTATACGATGATGCCTACAGCGTAGCCGTTGTCGAGGAGCTTAGCCAGCGGTTGGAGCGGTCCATGAGTTTGGGAGCCGTTCACCGGTCGATGCAACGGCTGGAAGAAAAGGGACTGGTTAAGTCCCAATTTGGCCAAGCCACTGCCGAGCGAGGTGGTCGACGCAAACGCCTGTTTATCGTAACGGCCTTAGGCGAACAGGCCTTGCAGCAAGCACGCAAAATCCGTAACGAACTGTGGGCTAGTATTCCTGAAGCCGCTTTTGGGGGAAGTGCTCTATGAATAAGAAGCGGACACCGCCTCGGCCGCCCCGGTGGGTAACCAATTTATTGATGCGAATCACTGCTCCCCATCTAAGAGAAGAAATACAAGGTGATCTGGATGAACTTTTCCAGAAGCGCGTCCTACGGTACGGCTCTTCAAAAGCCAGCTGGTTGTACATGCTTGATGTCTTCCTGTTCCTTCATCCAAGACTGTGGCGTCGGGAAGTAACTGCTCCTATCCACCAGAGTAATACCTGCTTTTCAGCGTATCCATCCCCTTTTTTCCTAAGTCCTGACATGTTCCGTAATTATCTTAAAATCGCTTTTAGAAACCTGACCAGGAACAAGGCCTATTCATTTATCAACCTTGTTGGACTCTCAATTGGCATGACCTGTGGCCTGCTTATTGGTTTATGGGTGATTGACGAATTCAGCTTTAATAAAGGCTATAAAGAAGGCGAGCGCATTTACTTCGTCCGGTTGACCGATGGAGCCGCTACCGGTGAGATCGTACCAGGTCCTTTAGCCGCCACCTTGAAAAAAGAGGTGGCGGCCATCGATAAGGCCACTAAGTTTACCGTTTGGAGTAACGATTTTCTGCTCAAAGCCGGTCAGCAAATCAGTAAGAAGACAGGCATTTATGCGACGGAAGACTTTTTTGACATTTTTCAATACCCCGTTTTACAGGGCGATCCCGGCCTTGCGGTCAAGTCTCCAAACGCAATAATCCTTACCCGCAAGGCAGCTCAGGCCCTTTTTGGGCGGGTTGATGCGGTTGGACGAACCCTCCAGCTCAACAGCGACAAGTATTATCGGGTTGGGGCGGTGATCGAAAATGTTCCGCCAAACTCCTCCGTTCAATTTGACTGGATTGTCAACTTCAGCGTTTCGGAAGAAGACTGGATGAAAGGCTGGGGTAGCCGCTCTTTCCTTACCTATATAAAACTAAAACCCAACAGCACGCAGGCACAAGCTGAAGCCAGCATGAAGGGGCTGATGAAACGTTACGTGCCCGATTCGAAGGAGATTCCCCTTTTACAACCAATCGGAGATACCTATCTATACGGGAATTATGTAAATGGCAAACCAGTCGGTGGGCGCATCAGCTACGTACAGACGTTTACCCTGGTAGCCCTGCTGATCCTATTTATAGCCTGTGTCAACTTTATGAATCTGGCCACGGCGCGTTCGACTAAAAGAGCCAAAGAAGTAGGCGTTCGTAAGGTGGTTGGGGCAGGTCGGTGGTCGCTGGTAAGTCAATTTCTGGGCGAATCAACGCTCCTAAGTGTAGTCTCGGCCATTGTAGCCATCGTGCTTACGGTGAGTCTGTTGCCCTTCGTGAATCAGCTTGTTGATAAACAGCTGACTATTGACTTCTTTGCTCCGGCCATTTGGCTGTATATGTTCCTACTTGTGGGCATTACAAGCCTGATAGCCGGGTTTTATCCCGCTCTTGTTTTGTCAGCCATGCAGCCAGTTCGGGTGCTGAAAGGAACTTTAGCCCAATCGGTGTCGGGAGCTACCTTCCGTAAGTCACTGGTCATTTTTCAATTCTCCTTGTCGCTGTTCCTCATTATCGGCATGCTCATCATTGGCCGACAGATGAATTATATTCGAACCAAACAACTGGGTCTCGACCGTCAGAACATTATCTACCTACCAGCAGAGGGGGAGTTGCGAACTAAAATGGACTTATTCCGACAGGAGTTGTACCGGTCCAACGCCATTCGGTCTGTGACCACAACGGGTGAACTTCCCATTCGTATTGGCAGCACAACCAGCTTGAACTGGGCGGGTAAAGATCCTCATGAGGACGGTTCCGTTGTTACGATGAAAGTGGGGCTCGACTTCGCCAAAACGCTCGCCATTCGTTTTGTCGACGGACATGACTTTGGACCGGCTGATACCATGAACTGCATCGTCAACGAGTCGACGGTGCGAATGATGAACTTAAAAAAGCCAGTCGGCACAGCGATCAACAGAGGCCATATCATTGGCGTAGTGAAGGATTTTCATATGAGTTCCTTTCATGAACCAATTCGTCCGCTGCTGCTGACTTACTACCCTAAATGGACCAATGATTTTTTGATAAAGGTAAGTCCCGGCGAAACAGCTCAAGCCCTTCGGATTATTGAACAAACCGCCCGTCAGCTTAACCCGACTTATCCGTTTACCTACCACTTTCTGGATGAAGCCTACGAGAAGCTCTATCGGAGTGAAACACTCGTCAACACCCTCATCAACTTATTTGGTGGCCTGGCCATCCTGATTTCTTGTCTGGGTCTGTTTGGCCTCGCCACCTTCACCGCCGAGCAGCGCACCAAAGAAATTGGCGTGCGTAAAGTACTGGGTGCCAGTGTAACCAACGTAGTAACGCTGCTCTCCAGGGAGTTTCTAAAATTGGTATTGATTGCTATTGTGGTGGCATCACCCCTTGCGTGGTACGTCATGAACCGCTGGTTGCAGGATTTCGCGTACAAGATCACGATCGAGTGGTGGATGTTTGCCTTAGCGGCTGTATTGGCGATACTCATTGCCCTACTAACCGTCACCTTTCAGAGCATCAAGGCGGGGCTGATGAATCCAGTGAAATCATTACGAAGCGAGTAAATTTTCTGACTTCTGCTCTAGCTTGGGGTGGCCGCTGGCGGACCATCAATATTCGTACGATCGGACGGCCACCGCCGGCTGGTCAGTATGGCTGGGCCACTTCCCAAAATACAGAAAACGGGGTGATTTTGCAGTCAACAAACGCGCCCGTTTAGAAAATGTGAAATCACGTTTTGACCTTTCAGTAACGACCCTCACTGGTTTGTCAAAGCCTACCTAAACCGCTCCACAATGGAGGTATCTTGGCAAATGGCTATATTTAAAACTCGGTCGCGGATCAATACGCTTAGGGAAGCAGTCGATTTTGCGATTGTCCTTAGATCCGGGTTAGTTCACAGTCCATAAGGTCTGACTATACAACAACTGTGTTATCGCTAGCTTAGTAAAAATATGACCACTGATGACTTTTATAATCACTTCAATGAGCTGCACTCAGTTACTCAACGAGTTGATTTGCTGTGGGAAATCTTGGTTAAGCAAGACCACAGACTTATTCGACGATTGGTCTATTTGATTAAACATCCTCTGCTCGTGGAGAATCATAGTCGGTTTGCAGCTGTGCTCCGAGAATTAAATCAGGAGCCCTTTATTCAACCGCTTTTCGACTTAATCACAGAAACCTTACCCCAGGAACCTGAGTGGATTTATGAGTACTTGCTGACGTTGGAAGGATTGGTCAATGGGGTGGGCAAGGGCTTTCAGCTAAATCAACAACAGACCGGCGTGCTCTTAGACTGGATCGTAAGCCCAGAACGAGGTAGTAAATCAGGAGTAGCCTCAAAAATTGTTCTGAAAACGGCAAGAAATGACGTTTCTAAACAAGTTTTTATTGATTCGATTCAGGATTCAACTCTTCCTTTCTATATCAGATTATACGCTTTACAAGGCTTGATCCGACATTATGATTTGACCTACAAACCACTCTTTGAGCAAGTTTTAGAGCAAGAGCAGGATTCTGACTTCAAACGATTTTTGGCTGAACGGATTGATGATCTTAGAAGTGGGTACGAGGATAATGATAATTACTAAATTACTGATCGATAAACATATTAACACTTATAAAACAGTTTTTTTACTATGAAATCCATCATCTTACTCATGGCTGGCATACTATTGAGTGCGCAACCAATTTATGCACAAAATTCTGCCTTAACTCAAATTTACGTTCACCAACTGAAAGCGACTGGAGACGGATATTCATTGAGAACTACCTTAAATCCAGATAATCCGATTGAAATTGGCAAACGTGGAGGTGAGGGCTATGTCTTAATTGAGACTGATGCGGATAGTTTAGGGCTTAGGCTTAGGAGTAACAAAACGATATATATTCATTTTAAGCGTGGACAGACTTATTACTATCGTCTTGTCGCTAATTATTTGCAACCAGTCAATTACAGCCTTAGTCCTATTACAGTAAATGAAGTGACAGAACAAGAATTCTGGCTTAACATCTATCTTAATAACCCAACCTACCGACATTATCTTTTAAAAAAGGATTCAGGATTAACTTTGCAAGAAGATATCAAATAATTTTAAGATTTTAAGTTTATAGTTAATGTATTCTCTTTTATCTTATTTCTTATAACATAATGCCACTTATACAACAACTTTCAATGCGAGTTTTATTTATCTTACTTGTTTTAACAGCTCAATTAGCTACGGCTCAAAAACCGACTGGCTTTCACAATAATCTAGATAGTGTTCAGATTGTCACTAGTGATATTGACCACTACCTAAAAGCCTATAAAATGGCTCAAAAAGAGCCAGCTCAACGAAATCAAATCTACCAACATGAGTATATTGATCAGGCCTCAATTGGCTTAAAAGACTACTATCAACGCCGAATTCAATCCGTTGAAGCCTTTGTCAAAAATCAGGATGAGAAACCTAAGTTCTATGCGGCCATAGTACCCGCCCTAGAACAGGTTAGCCAGCAAAAGCCAGCTATTCGGAAAGGATTACAAAAGCTCAAAGAGTTGTATCCTCAAGCTACTTTCCCCGATGTCTACTTAGTCGTAGGCCGCTGGAATTCGGGTGGAACCGTTTCGGACAACGGTCTCTTACTAAGTGCCGACATGCTCAGTAAATCAGCCGTTGTTCCCACTGACGAACTGGTTGATTGGCAACAGTTGGCCTACAAACCAGCTAGCTATTTGCCGGATATAGTGGTTCATGAATTAATTCATACCATCCAAGCCCGGCCCAGTGGGGAACGGACGTTGTTAAAAATGGCCATTCGAGAAGGCATGGCTGACTTTTTAACTGAGTTAGCCACCGGCAAGAATCCGAGCGACCACATTTATCGGTGGGCTAAACCACAAGAGAAAGTTCTCTGGCAAGAGTTTAAACAAGATATGAATGAAGCTGATCCAAAAGGCTGGCTACAAGAATTACCCAAACGTTCTGACCGGATTGCGGACTTAGGCTACTACGAAGGCTATGAGATTGTAAGGGCGTACTATGAGCAAGCAGCGGATAAAAAGCAAGCGATTCAAGACATGTTAACGATGTCCGATTATGGCGTACTATTTACTCAAAGTGACTACGGGAAGAAGATGACTATGAACAAGTAAAATGAGATTTTATAGATAAAGCTCCTTTGGCTATATCTATAAAATCTCATTTATTTCACCTAACATAAAGTGAGTTATTCAACTGCTCTAGAAAAAGTACAATGCCTGGCTACTAATCGAAATAGCCAGGCATTGTACTCTTTAAATGGGTCAAATTTGGCTTCGGGTTTTGATAGGGTCGCGGACACGACCAGGATGAGTAAAAAAAAACGTAACCAAACAAGACAGCAAAAATGGAGTAGATAATTGCTATTCCTACTAGAACTGGCTGTGATAAATCACGAAACGCTACTTTATCCAAAGCCAGGCCGCCGATCAGAAAATGCGTGAAATTGCCAATTGAAATCGGTCGACTATAAATCCCACCCAGTAAGTTTGCTTTAGCGGTCCAGTTGACCATTGCAAAGCTGAAATAAAGCGCTCCTAAGACTTGTAAGACTACAGGTGGGGTTCCCCCCAAGTCCTCGTGGGAAGCTAGTTCTTGGGGGAAAAACGACAAGAGTAATCCTGTTATACCCATAACTAAAGCGCTCAAAATCATTAGTAATTTTGTATTCATTGGCTTGCTAAGCTCATCAAAGGGTAAGGGATATTATGTAAAGAACAATAAAGTGAGATGGGTAAAGATAACCCGCCGCTTATACTTTTCCCAGAGCAGTTGCATAACTAGGAATTATGTATAGTGACTAAAATCAGAAAAGGCGTTATCAACTTGGAAGGTATAGACTCTGAATAGTACAAATTGAAAGCAAGTAAAGCGCAATGAATAGTTATAAACACAACGGATAAGCTTTGTGCATTATAGCCTTGCTTATTTTTTAGATTCTTTAAATTTTTCAGAGAGTATAGTTATTTCTTCCTTTGAAGCGTAACCAGAATCAGTTAGGAATTGAAACGCAGCTTCATCGGAATCTAATTTCAGATTTATCATGTCAGAAATAGCCTTCTTCTTATCCTTGGCATTCTTGTAATAAGATTTGCATATCTGGCTTCCCATGAAATATCCGATATCTTTAACCTTCTTGCCATTAAAATCCTTCTCTCCCCCAAACCAGCCCTTTTTATCTGTTAGCTTCGAGAACATTTCTTGTTTGAATTTGTCCCAAATTTCCTTTTCGTGCTTATAACCAAATTCATTGTAGTGATTTGGATAAAATTTCTCTAACGGTTTGCCATAAACCAATTCTGCCATGAAGTCAGCATTACCCTCCCAAATAGACTGGGCTAAAATTTGGGTTAACTGAACGGGTTGTTTGCTGAAGATACTATCTATGTTTCTGAACAACCATTGCTGTCGGTGAGTGTATTCGTGTAAAACGATCGGAACGGCCCACTGCTTATTCTCGCTGGCCATCAGTTCTGCTCCGATAAGTAAACTACTCCCGCTCACATTTCCTCCAATGATCTCCCTTCCTACTACGAAGATTATATTGCCGTCTCTAAATTCAGGATAAAACCGTTTATACCTTCCAAGCTTTTCCTCTATAATGTTTTTCTGAATCTCAATGGTATTAGTAATCCAATAGCGTTTTTTTATATACAAATCTTTGTTTTTGATTATATTTCTTAATAGAGTAGTAGAGCTAAGTTTTTCATTGTTCATATCAATATCTTTTTCGATAAATTTCTTTAATCCGTCACTGGCTTTATCAAAATAGTAAATATCTAAATATTTTTTCTGCGTCACTGTATCATTAGTGGTTTGAATACTATCAAAAGCGATATAAAAATTTGAAATATCTTCAGTATATATCTTGACTTGTCCATTAGCGCCGATAGTAAAGAGAGATAGACAAGCCAACATACCAAGAAATACCCTTTTCATGCTTTTGTTTATTTGATGATTATTTTTTAAATATGAGAAATCTTCGTCCTCAAAGCAGAGCCGTTCTCGTTTGATCCAAAACGAGAACGGCTCTGCTTGACTGTATATCCCTGAAATAGCTTGACAAATTTACAACTCATTTTTGTTGACAGACAC
>CAXUKO010000019.1:0-114660 GCA_964251665.1 uncultured Cytophagales bacterium | reverse complement strand
CATGTTACAGCGAATACCGGCCTAATGCCGAATCTAATTCCCCAACACGCTCTTAACATATTGCCACTTATACAACAGGAAAATATACCTGTTTAAAGTCATTTGTCAATGACTATCAGCAGCGATACCAACCTTTAAGAAAAAAATAGATATAATTTTATTATCTATTTGAATTTAGAGTAAATTTAAGCTGAACTGTAAATGATTGTAAACTATACGCCTTTCTTAACAGAAAACAACAATTACACTTCTGTAGACCAAACTATTTTAAATCAGTTTGAAGCTTCTCGTTCTGTAATTATTCCACCAAAATACAAAGATTTTCTTAGGCAGTTTAACGGTGGTATTCCTATTAGACATAGATATAAATTGCCGGATAATATTCCACAGGTAGGCTACGATACTTTATATATTGGAAATTTCAATTCCCTTGATGAAGTAGATAAGCATATTGCTTTGATTGAAGAAAGTGGAGACATATACGGATTAAAAGAATTATTAGAAGCCGAATTTTATACCAATATTATGTTACCAATTGCTTATGCTGGTGTTGGGGAAACGTTTTTGTGCGTTGGTACTCAGCAGTATAATATAGATGAATTATTTTGGGTATTACTAATGTATGATGAGCATGGTAAGCCTTACAAACCTGTACGTCTTGAGAATGACTTTCAATCATTTCTCGCTAAAATGATTGATTAAAATTAGGCTACAAATGGAATTATACTAGCTTCGAATAGTTATTTCCTATCCACCTAACATAACATGAGTTATAAGGCGACCCTTTAAAAGATACAAAAATCTGGTCAGATTTTAAGAGCTACTTTTCAACTGCCACTTTAGCCATCTCCCAAATTACCATTACGCCAATTTCCACCATTACAAATTCCCCTTTTTCATTTCCGACACAGCGTGTGTGGCCGCGCGGGCGGTGAGGGCCATGTAGAGGATAGACGGGCTTTGATTGCCGGTGCTGGTCATGCAGGCACCGTCGGTCACGAACACGTTGGGGCAGGCGTGCAACTGATTCCACTTGTTCAGTAGCGACGTGTTTGGATCGTTGCCCATCCGTACACCGCCCATCTCGTGAATATCCAGCCCCGGAGCCTGCCTGCTGTCATGCGGCCGGATATCGGTACAGCCTGCTTTAGTCAGCATCTCGGTGCTTTGCGCCAGAAAATCAGCCACCATTTTTTCGTCGTTATCATCGTACCCGACTGACGTAACCAGCAGTGGAATACCCCATTGGTCGGTTTGGGTTTTGCTCAGCCGGACATGATTACTGGCTTTCGGAATGGTTTCACCCTGCATGTACATGTACGCCCGCCAGCCGCCGGGTTTGGTCATGGCCTCTTTGTAGACCGGTCCGAACGACGGGGCCTGCGCGTCTCCCGGGCCGCGCGACCGGTAGGCACCCAGAAATGTAGTGAATCCACCCACATAGTCCGTGTCCTGCCGGTGCAGGTTTCGGTAATTGACCAGAATCGGCTCGGTCGGGTTGCGGCCGTAATAATACTGATCGTCAAATCCGTCGATGGCCGCGCTAACTGAAGCCCGGTAATTATGAAACGCAATGTATTTTCCCAGTAGCCCGTTGTCGTTGCCCAGCCCATTGGGGAACCGGCTGGAGGTGGAGTTGAGCAGAATCAGATTACTGTTCAGCGCCGAGGCATTCAAGAAAATGACCCGCGCAAAATAGTCCGTCGTTTTATGGGTATTGGTGTCAATCACCCGCACACCTACCGCCTTCCCGGTCTTCGCCGATGAGCCGACCGGTGCTTTCTGTTTTTCATCATAGATAATCGAATGAACAACCGAGAAGGGCCGGATGGTGAGGTTACCGGTTTTTTGTGCCCAGGGCAGCGTTGAGGAAACCGAACTGAAATACCCCGCATAGGGGCAGCCCCGCATACACAGGTTCCGGGCCTGACACCCGGCGCGACCCTGCTGTTGATGGATGGCCTGCGGTTCGGTGAGTTGCGCCCAGCGGGCCTGTACCACAAAGCGATCCTGATAGTGCTGCCTGAGCTTTTGCTGAATGTGAGCCTCCACGCAGTTCAGGTCGAAAGGCTTCATGAACTCGCCGTCGGGCATAGCTTCCAGTCCGTCTTTATGGCCACAAACGCCGATAAACCGCTCGACATGAGCGTACCAGGGTGCCACATCGGCATACCGGATGGGCCAGTCGATGCCGTAACCGAAGCGGGCCGGAGCCGTAAATTCAAAGTCGCTCCAGCGCTGGCAGGCCCGTCCCCAGATAATCGACTTTCCACCGACCTGATAGCCCCGAATCCAGTCGAAGGGCTTCTCCTGAACGTAGGGGTGATCGTTGTCTTTTATGAAAAAGTGAGCCGTATCTTCGCCAAACCCTGCCGCCCGGCTGATGAGTGGGTTTGCGTCCAGAAACGACTGCGGCAGGGTGCCCCGGTGTGCAAATTCCCAGGGATTCATGGTGGCCGTTGGGTAGTCTTTGATGTGCTCGATGGGGCGGCCCCGTTCGAGCACCAGCGTTTTAAGCCCCTGCTCACAAAGCTCTTTGGCGGCCCAGCCCCCGCTGATTCCTGAGCCAATTACGATGGCATCAAACGTATGCTGCTCCCCGCCGGGAGTCGATTGGTACGCGCAGGAGAGTGTGTTAGGCATATCCGAAAAAGAACGGCCGGAGCGGGATATACTTGACGGAATTGGGAAATGGCTACCTCGCCCGCTTACCACCTTCATTCATCTTGGCTGAATGGTTTGCAGAATAGCCAGCACTTCATTTTGTAGACTATACTCGTACTGAATGGTGAGCGATTCTTTAAGTTGTCCATCGTTCAGCAGGTACAGCCGCCCGGACGTTTTGTCCTGCTCAGCGTAGTAAAAGATGCCTTGAGTCTGTCCGTTTCGGTTTAATGCAACTGACTTATTCAATGTTAACGAACCAGCGATAACACGGGCCGGAACCGGATTTGGTAATGGTTGTCCGTATTCTGAGCAGAACGTAGGCCCACAGAAAGAGTAATGAAACTGTGCCTTACCGTCTTTGCGGGTTTTCGAAAACGTAAGCCCTTCAAACCCAACCGCTCCGTTTCCTGTATACCCGGTCGGAAACTGAACGGTATAGTCACTGTTCAGGCGCTCGGTCGTCCACCCACTTTGTGAGGTGCTGTTGAGCGTGCCCGTTGACGAAGCTGGCGAAACGTCTTTGTTATGGCAACCGACCAGCACAGCCAGAAAGCAAAATGTAGTTAAAAGGCGCATACGTATAGTGTTTGATTACTAAGACCTTATTTAAGCTGGTACGGTTGGAATGGTGACTTATTTTTAACCACTACTAACTTCAACTCACTTCTTCCAGCTCCTACGGCCCATTAGGCTCACTTCTTCCATTTGGTAAATTTCCACTCAGGCGGTATATTTTCAGGCCCCAAACGCCCAAGCAATGCCGCAGCACCAACCTGACCCGATGAATCATCACGAGCAAAGTGCGCTCCAGTTCGAGCGCATCGTCTTTTTCAGTGATGCCGTTTTTGCCATTGCCATTACCCTGCTGGTAATCGAGATTAAAGTGCCGGTTTTTTCCGGTGAACACGAAGGCCTGTTCGGGGCCGACAATGTTTATGAAATCTACACCGAAGGCCCAACCAAACTACTGCACCTGCTCCCCAAAATCCTCGGGTTTATTGTCAGCTTCCTGATTGTCGGGCGGTTTTGGATGAATCATCACCGTAATTTCGGTATCATCCGTCGCTACGACAATGGGTTACTGTGGCGTAATATCGTCCTGCTGATGTGCGTCGCCTTTATTCCGTTTACGACTGCTCTGTTTTCGGAATATGTGATCTGGGACCAGGCCGCCGTGTTTTATTGCGCCAGCCTGATGCTGGTCGGCCTGGTACAGTGGGAAATGTGGCGGTATGCCACCCGGCAGCATCGCCTGATCGACGCATCGGTGAGTCGGCATCTTATCGATAAAATTGCACTCATCAGCCTGGCCGTGCCAACGGCGTTTGGTCTGGGTATGATTGCCGCCCTATTTGGGGTAACCTGGCTGCTGGGCATAACCTGGATTATCATTCCCTTCATAATCCGGCGGGCCAACCGACGCTACGATGAGCGTACGACCGCCGAGGAAACTACCCTGGCTGAAACTAACTGACCGGGTCGCTTCGTTCACCCGAAACTGTCGTACTTTGCCCTGCCCAAAACATTGACCCCAAAGGGTCGTTAGGTCAGGGAGTCAATTAACCACAAACCCCTTTCACTCATGCAACGCAGTGATTTTTTGAAAACCGTTTTTGGCGTGTCGGCCGGGCTGATGGCAACCCGCTCGTTTGGGTTTCCCACCACGCAGGTAACCGGACCCTTTACGCTCGCTCCGCTGCCCTACGACGTGGCCGCGCTGGAGCCGCATATCGACAAAATGACAATGGAAATCCACCACGACAAACACCACAAAGCCTACGTTGATAACCTCAACAAGGCCGTAGCTGGTACGGATATGGCCAAGATGAACATTGATGAACTGGTGCGCAGCGTGAGCACAACCACGCCACCGGCCGTACGTAACAATGCCGGTGGCCACTGGAATCACACGTTTTTCTGGAATATCCTGTCGGCCAAAGGGGGCGGTACACCAACGGGTGCGCTGGCCGACGCAATCACCAAAAAATTTGGCTCGTTCGATAACTTCAAAACCGAATGGGGCAAAGCCGCTACCTCCCGCTTTGGTTCGGGCTGGGTATGGCTCATCAAGGACGGAAGTGGCGTAGACATCACTACCACCCCAAATCAGGATAATCCGCTGATGGCACTGGCCGAGAAGAAAGGGACACCCGTGCTGGGCCTTGACGTGTGGGAACACGCCTATTACCTGAAATACCAGAACCGACGTCCCGACTACGTACAGGCCGCGTTCAACGTATTCGACTGGAATAAGGCCGGACAGCTATTCGCCAGCGCGAAGTAAGTGGTAAGGAATAAGTGGTAAGGGATAAGGGACCGCGGACAGGTCTACTTATTCCTTACTACTTACCCTTGTTTTCCTACACCCGCATGTTCATCGGCAGGTACACCCGGAAGGTGGTGCCTTTGCCCAACTCACTGGCTACCTCGATAGAGCCGCCGTGATTCTCCGCTACCCGTTTGCAGGTTGCCAGCCCAATGCCCGTACCGGCGTAGTTTTTGCGGCTGTGCAGTCGGTTGAAGAGTACGAAGATGCGCTCGAAATACTCCGGCTCGATGCCAATACCGTTGTCGCTCACGCTGATCTCCACAAACTGCTGATCCTGCTCGGCAAGAAGCTGACCCGGAACATCAGCCGCCAGCATCAGTCGACCCGCTATGACCACATGGGGAGGCTGATCGGGTTTGGTAAACTTGATAGCATTCGTAATCAAATTCTGAAACAACTGCCGCAACTGCGTGGCATCGCCCGGAACCGGTGGGAGCGGGTTAACCTCGATGCGGGCGTTCTTCTCCTGAATAACTACTTCCAGATCTCCCAGAATGCCGTTCAGTAATTCCGTCAGGTTAATTTCATCGAAGGAGTGCTGCTGCATACTCAGCCGGGCGTAGTCCAGCAGCGACCGGATCAGTTCGCCCATCCGGTCGGCCGCAACGCCCATCCGATTAAACAGATCCACGCCCGACGGGTCCATCTGGTCAGCGTATCGGCTTTGCAGCATCCCGCTGAACGACCTTATCTTACGCAGGGGTTCCTGCAAATCGTGACTGGCTACGTAGGCAAACTGCTCTAAACTCTCGTTGGACTGCTGCAGCGCATGGTTCATTTGCTGTAATACCTGCTGCTGCCGGTACTGCTCCGTCACGTTCTTATACACCGCCAGGGCCATCACGATATTGCCCGCCCGGTTGCGTACCGGCCCCACAAACACCTCGCATCGCCAGCCGCCCCAGTGATCACTGAATGTATGCTCTTCGCCCGCCAGAGCCGCCCGGATGTAGCCTTGCCAGTCTGTTCGGAACTCCGGCACAACAACATCGTCCAGCCGCCGGTCGAGTAAATCTTCGGGTTTATTGCTGATGAAAAGGCCCGGTATCTGCCCGTTGGCAAAGGTGATTTTCTGGAAAAAATTAACCACAATCACCGCCGTATCCGGCACTGTCGACGATAAAGCCTGGAACAGAATAGACTCGCCCAGCAGATTTTGCTGGCTGTCTTTAAGCAGGGTAATATCGGCGAAGGAAACCACCGCCCGCTGTCCATCGCCGAGTGGCTCAATGCCCAGATCGAACCAATGGTCCTGCTTCGTTCGGCTGACCCGGTAAAACAGTTCGGTGTGAAGCGGCTGACCCGTTTCAATAACGGTTTCGATATCTTTCCAGAGTGTAGTGGCCGGATTGGGCGGAAATAACTCCTGCGTTGTCCGGCCAATCATATCACGTTTGGTGATACCCAGAATCTGCTCGGCTTTCCGGTTTGCCAGCAGCACACGGAGTGTACTGATCTTCTGTTTTTCGTTGCGGACGGCTTCGTAAACAAGCAGCCCGCTAACCGACTGATCCATTGCGGCCTGCCACAACGAAACGTCCAGTTGATGGGAATTGGGAGTGGAGGAATGGTTTTCCATGCGTCAAGTAAAACGGTCGTACCTGCCTAAAACCAACTCACCTGACTGACAGCGGTGAATGATTTGTCCGGGTAAGTAAGAGCGGGGCAGAACAGTGAACCGCGAAATTCTGTCTAACCGGCGAGCTAACCAACGGCTAAGCCGAAAATTAGACGCCATTCGCTCATTTTTCGTATTTTCGCCCTCGACACGTCACCAACGCGGGCCATTTGCCTGCCTTACCAACATGACTGAACAACCCACAATCGAACCCCGGTTATATAACGAAATCCCGTCGCTTGATCTTGCTGATTTCACCTCGGGTGATACCGACCGACGGGCTGCTTTTGTCCAGAATCTGGGCGAAGCCTTCAACACCATCGGTTTTGTTGCCATCAAAAATCACGGCCTGACCAACGAGTTGACAGCTAATCTCTACGACTCAGCCAAAGCGTTTTTCTCCGCTCCCGATGCCATCAAGCAGAAATACGAACGGCCCGACCTGAACGGGCAGCGGGGGTATATCGGGAAAGGAAAAGAGACAGCCAAAGGGTTTAAAGTAGCCGACCTGAAGGAATTTTACCATATCGGACAGCCCGAACCGGTGGGCACGATGCCCGGCAATGTACTGCCCGAAGAGTACCCCGAGTTTACGGCCAATACCCTCGAAACGTACCGCGTTCTGGAAAATGCCGGCCGGACGCTGCTCCGGGCCATTGCGCTTTACCTGCACCTGCCCGAAACTTATTTTGAAAACAAAGTAGCCAACGGCGACAGCATTCTGCGGGCGCTGCATTACTTTCCCCTCGACCCGGACAAAACGCCGGAAGGTGCCGTTCGGGCCGCTGCCCACGGGGACATCAACCTGATTACCCTTCTGATGGGTGCCAGCGCCGACGGGCTGGAAGTGCTCCGGCGCGATGGGGAGTGGATCGCCATTACCGCCCTGCCCGATCAAATTATCGTGAACGTCGGCGATATGCTCGACCGGCTGACCAACCATAAATTGAAGTCGACCATTCACCGCGTGGTGAACCCACCCCGCGAAAAAATGGGTCAGTCGCGTTATTCGATTCCATTTTTTATGCATCCCCGTGGCGACATGAATCTCACCAGTCTTGAGAGTTGCATTGATGCCGAACACCCGAAAATTTATGCCGATATGACTGCCGGTGAATTTCTGGACGAGCGGCTGCGGGAACTGGGTTTAAAGAAATAAATTATACACTAAGTTTTTAAATCATCCGATGGTGGCCCGCCGTCGGATGATTACTTTTAGCCGTCAATAGTCAGTTTGGTTGACTATATAGTTTGCCTATGGCCTCCTATCTACCCAACATACCCACGATTGCGCCCGTTCGGCGGATTCGGTACATCATCTTTCTGAAAGATGTGCTGATTCTGTCGTTAACGACCTTTGGTGGGCCGCAGGTACATCTGGCCATGATGTTTGAGCTGTTCGTGAAAAAGCGGGGTTACCTCACGGAAAAAGACCTGCTGGAGTTGACGGCGCTGTGCCAGGTGTTGCCCGGCCCCACATCCACGCAGACCATAACCGCGCTGGGCTTCAAAATTGGCGGGCCGAACCTGGCCTATGTAACGCTGATTGTTTGGGCGTTCCCGGCGGTTGCCATCATGACGGCAGCAGCCGTTGGGGTTTCGTACCTGGAGGCCCGGCATTTTTCGCTGGCATTTACCCGCTTCATTCAGCCAATGGCCGTGGGTTTTCTTATTCTGGCGGGGTACCGGATTGGCCGCAAGGTGATTCATGACAAAACCAGTCTGACACTGGCGATACTGGCCGCGCTGACTGCCTATTTCTTACGGTCGCCTTACCTGACGCCGGTGGTTATTGCGGTGGGCGGACTAACCACCGCCCTAACGTATAAGAATGAGGAAATTCGTACGAAAACGCCGATTCAGATTCGCTGGGCCAATTTTGCGCTGTGGTTAGGCGTGCTCATCACGGCGGCTGTTCTCGGTGCGGTAACACAGTCGCTGCCGGTGCGGCTGTTCGAGAATTTCTACCGCAACGGGAGTTTGGTTTTTGGGGGAGGGCAGGTATTAACGCCCATGCTCTACAACGAATTTGTCGATTTTAAGCACTACCTCAGCCGGGGTGAGTTTCTGTCAGGACTGGGTCTGGTGCAGGCCATTCCCGGACCAGTATTTGCCTTTGCCTCGTACATTGGGGCACTGGCCATGCGGGAGGGTGGCGTACATAATCAGCTGCTGGGCAGTCTGGCGGCAACGACTGGTATCTTCCTGCCCGGTACTTTCCTGATCTTCTTCGTGTACCGATTCTGGAATCAGTTGAAGCAGTACCGCGTTGTGCGGGCCTCACTGGCGGGTATCAACGCGGCCAGTACAGGCCTGACAGCGGCAGCGGCCGTTATTCTGCTGGAACCGATGCTGGGTATGTGGTCGATGCTGCTGGTCGTTATCGGCACGATTTGTTTGCAGGAGTTCACCAAAATCCCCCCGTATCTGCTCATTCTCGGTGGGTTAGGGCTGGGGCTGCTGGTGTAAAGGTTTACAGGTATAGCCCCTGCCGACCGTAAAGGACGTTTTCCACGCCTATAATCTCATCCCAGAAAATGTTATAACTGCTCATTGTAAAATAACTCCGTTGTGCAGGCGTAGCTGCCTGTACTAGTCGCGACCATGACAGAGGAATAATCACCGTTCGCCCATCGCATAGGACGAACCAGATTTGATCATTCCGGCAGGATACATCTACAAAGGTTGGTAATTCCGTTAACGTTAGCCGGTTAACTGGCTTTCTTATTGTATTGGGGCACAGGAGGGCATATCGTCTATCAGTTCTCCGGTTGTTGCTCAAATCCATTCGTAATGACCTGCCGAATGGCCTGATAAGGGCGCAGGGTCCGTCCCCGAACGGCTCGTTCAGATCCGCCCGCCCGCGTTTTGCCGGGTGAGGCTATTAAATCTAACTGTGTCTGCTGAAACTCGGCATCGGTCATCGCGTCGCGGGTAACTTCGCCTTTTGCGTAGCCGTCGTTGTAACTGGCAATCCGGCTGTCGGTCTGGGCTAAACGGCTTTCCTGAAGGAGGCTGGCTAGTTCAGCGTATACTGCCTGACGTTCTTTTTCCAAAGCTGCCAATTCGGGCAGCAGGGCCAGATCATGCTCCAGTACGGCTTTCCGGGTTACCTGTTCCGTCAGGGCCTGCTCGGCGGGCAGCAGTTGTTTCATGAGCCGCTTCAGGCGTCGGCGCAGTTTCCAGCGTCGGATGTCGACCTGTAACCACCGGAACCAGAAGGCCTGTAACACGGGTAGGGCGATGCCCAGACAAACCGCTCCGGCCAGCGCGAACAACACGCCACTCAGTACAAATGAGAGCAGCGCCCAGGGGCTGTTTACCAGATCGAGATTCAGCGTGTCGGCATTCTGAAGCTGGGTTTCGATCTGGCGCATCACGGCGGGCGTGAGCGGCAGGGGATTGCCCGACGCATCGAGCGGGGCGTTCAATTGCAGGTTTTTGATGGACTTGTTGATGGCCGCCTTGAGTTGATCCGTCCGGTAGGCTTCGTACCGAAACCAGCCCAGCACAATCAGGGTCAGCACGGAGAATACAGCCAGCCCAATTTTAAACCGATAATAACGGCCCCGATTTTTCACCGGATCAGTCTGATACGGCTCTTCTATAAGCCGGTCGTATACGGGTTTGAGCAGAATCGATACCATTGCCAGGCCTACCGCAAACGCCCAGGCTTCGTTGGTGTCGCGGATGTTGAGGGCATAGGCGACAATCTCGTGCGAAATAATAAGGTCACCCGCAAGAAACGACACTCCGGCCACCAGAAACAGCAGCCCCGCCAGCAGTGAGTAATCCGTTGCTGCGTTCGTCCGGCGTTGCTTCAGGTCTGTCTGCTCCTCAACAATAGCCTGACGGTCGCTTTCCAGCCGTTCGACCTGTTTGGCCAGGGTGCTGATGCTGAGCAGATGCGTCTGTAATGCCTCAAACGTCGTTTGGCGTTTACCGGTCGTTTCGGCTACCTGCGCGTCGATTCGCTGCACATTTGCCCGCTTCTCGGCGATACGCTCCGTCAGCCATTCGTAATTGATCTGACTCGACAAATACCCTTCATACGAGTCGGCTTTGACCTGCTCCAGGCCGCTGGTATAGCCGTGTTGAAAGTCCGTGTTCATAGGGCTATCGGGTTAATATGTCCTGTCGCTGTTCACTCGTCAGGCGGTCACGCAGCGAGCGGGCGAGGTTAAATTCACTCTGAAACAGATTAATCAAACCGTCGCGTCGGGCATTCAGTCGGTCCAGTTCGGCCTGCGTCCGGCTCTGTTGCGAAATGATCTGCCACTTCTGAACCCGCAGCCCGTCGATTTTGGCGCGTAATTCGTTCATATCAGCGTCCCAGCCGGTTATTTTCGTTCGTTGTTCTTCAACAAGTTCGCGATTTTGGCTGACGGCACGCAGGTCGGTCCAGAATAACGTCAGGTTTCCCAGCAGGAGTTTCCCCGCCAGCAGGAACAGAAAAAAGACGAACACCAGCAGGGCGATGGCTTTACCGGCAGACTGCGTTTGCAACGCCTGAACAAACACGAACAGCGACGCAGCCAGCGGCAATCCGACCTCTTCCAGCAACCGCCGGGCCGTGGTGGGCGAACCGGCTTCGTGAAACAGCGACGTCCGGTTGAACAGGCTGAACATGCCGGCCAGAAATACACCCACGGCAATCCAGCGACTTTCGGCAAAGGCGGGCCGCAGCGTTTCATCGATCAGATAAAACGTACCGACGCACATCAGTGCGGACAAACTCAGGCCCGTCAGCGTACGGAGAAGCTGATGGTCGACCGGTGGGCGTTGGGCCAACTCATCGGCTTTATACTGTAGTTCGCTTATCTGGTTTTCGTGTTGTTCGATAAAGAGGTTCAACTCACCAATTTTCTCATTGTATTCATCGGCGGTTTGCGCCAGCGTTGCGGTCTGATGAGCAAATTCGTGCCGGATCATCCCGATTCGTTCATCGGGTCGGGCGTCGGATAGCCCAAAAATTACGCCTTCATCGCGCAGCAGATCTTCATCATCGAGCCAGGTCGGCACTTCGCGAGTCGTACCGGCCGGGGCTATTGGCTGTATAACCGGCTGTGCCTGTGGCTGTACTGAATCAGGCATGAGGAGTGGGGCCGGAACCGGCAACTCAGGGAACGGGGCTTTGGGGGTTGTAAACAGCGAACGAAGTTGGCTCACAAATGACATACAGCAGGGATTCCACGAAAACAGGACGCGTAATTACGCAAAAAACAGGATTTGATGCGTGGTTATTGTTAAGAGCGGTGCAGGAAGATTGTATCAGCCCATGACTTTAGTCGTGGGTAATTGGTATATGAGTGGTTGTTCTCACCAATCCGTAAAATACCGCCAGCGAAACCGCCAGCAGCCCGACAAACAAGAGCGATAGGCCGGGATTGTAGTAGACAATAGCACCCAGACAAACCAGCGATAGCCCAATAGCGATCAACGGCACAACCGGATAAAGCGGCACCCGAAACGGTCGGTCCAGATTGGGTTCGGTGCGTCGGAGCCGGAATAGACTGAGCAGACTGACGATGTACATGACAATGGCGCCCAGTGCCGACAGAATGATGATGTTGCTGGTCGTGCCCGAAAACAGGGCGATGTAGCCAACAACTCCACCCGCTATCAATGACCAGTGTGGCGTTCGGAACCGGGTATTTAACTGACCCAGCCACTTCGGTAAGTAGCCCGCCCGCGACAGCGCATACAGTTGTCGCGAATAACCGATGACGTTGCAGTGAAACGACGCAATCAGGCCAAATAGTCCCAGACTGGCGAATGCTTTAGACCAGACGCTATCACGACCCAGCACCAGTGCCAGCGTTTCAGGCAGGGGATAATCGAGGGTGCTCAGGGTACGCCAATCGCCTACCCCGGCGCAGACAAGCATCGTCCCGATAGCCAGCACGACCAGCGTGCCAATACTGAGCAGATACCCGCGAGGAATAGTACGGCGCGGGTCTTTTACCTCCTCTGCCACCATCGCGACGCCCTCGATGGCTAAGTAGAACCAGATGGCGAACGGCAGCGCGGCAAACACGCCCCCAATCCCGAACGACTCGTTATGCGCCAGCAGGTTTTCGGTTCGGTAGGCTGGGGCAACCAAACCCATGAACACCAGCAGTTCACCTACCGATAACACTGTAACAACCACCGAAAAATTGGCCGAGTCGCGGATGCCGAGCATGTTGATACCAATAAAAACGACGTATGCTGCCGAGGCCACAGCCAGTACGGGAAGGGCAGGATTCAAAAAATGGGCGTACGCACCCAGGGCAGCCGCAATGGCCGGGGGCGCCATCAGAAAATCGACGAGGGTGGCGAAACCGGCGATAAACCCGCCCAGCGTCCCAAACGCCCGACGGGCATAGGCAAACGGTCCGCCCGCATCGGGAATGGCGGTGGTGAGTTCGGTATAACTGAAAATAAAGGTGATGTAAAGCACCGTAACAAGCAGCGTGGCAATTAGAAAGCCAACTGTACCCGCTACGGCCCAGCCATAATTCCAGCCGAAGTACTCCCCGGATATGACCAGACCAACGGCAATGGCCCAGAGTTGGGTGGTGGAAATTACTTTACGGAGAGCAGGGACGGCGGTGTCGGGCGGTTCGGGCATGGGTAAAGATACTCAGCCCATCAGGAAAATACGCTTCAGCGCTTCCCAAAGTCGCTTTTTTAGATTCTTGTCGCCTTCGATAGCCGCCAGCGGATCGGCCAGCATGAACGTAATGCCGTGGAAACGTACGGGCTGATACCGGTCCATGAGAATGTCGAGGTTCAGCCGCTGAAACGGTACGCCAAACGTCAGGAAGTGGTGAATGACCTTGTCGGCGAGAATGGGCGCAAAATCAATGCCGTCGAGGCCGTGGACATTAAGCAGATCGACACCATTGATGTTCAGGTTGATCGCATTGAGAATCTTTTCCAGAAACAGCACGTCGCTCGGTAACAGCTCTTCATCAACCAGAATCAGGACCTTATGGTTGAGCAGCGGGCGGGCCGGTGCATTCGGTCGGTGCGTCGAGGGCATCGTCCGGGCTGGAACGGCTTCCAGAATTACCGGCTGCTCCGGTTCGACAGGAAGCGAAATTACTGGGTCAATAACCGGTTCGCTCACGGGCTCATCGGCTATCGCTTCGGGCAGAGCGGGTGCATCGACTGCCGTCTCAGGCAAGGCAAGGTCATTAAGGTCGCTTAGTACCCCTAACGCCGGTTCAGTCGGTTCGGTATCAACCAGCAACGTCTCCGTTACGACAACCGACGGTTGGGTAAGCACCGGAAACGGATCATTGTCGAGCCGAAAGAGTTGCTCCGTCTGGTAGAGCGTCTGATAAAAATTGGTAAGCGACATAACAGGAACAACGTAACGACTTATTTACTATGCCATTTCACACCGGTCAGCGGCATCCGGCGACCATCGAAATGGCTGGGTAGCGGACCGTAATGTTTGGTGAGGTAATCGAGCACAACCGGTTCTGCCTCACCCAGATCCCACAATTTCTGGGTGCGCTGCATCCAGCGGATTTTTTCCTTCCAGCCATCGCGGGTGAAGCGGTTCTGTAAAATTAACTTACTCGAATGACAACCCGTGCATTGGGCTTTCACCATCGTTAACTGGTTGTCGATTACTAAGCCGGTTTCAGTATCCAATGTATCCTGAACCGACGAAGCCAGTGTAAGTAGCCTTGGAGCCGGGTTATCTGTGTGATTGATAAGCGCCATGCAGCAGCCACTCATCAGTAAAAGCAGTATCGTTCTCATGTTGCTTGTCTAAACCAGTTTTACCGCAATGCGATGGCAGGCATTGTTGCAATAGCCTTCGGGATTCCATTGTGGCATCACCATTGGCTGGGAGATGCCTGCATCATCGGTGGCCCGCGCCCAGATTTCGTAGTAGCCTTTCTGCGGTAGCTTTACCTGCGCCGACCACTGCTGCCACGCCAGTCGATTACGGCCGGGTTTAAGATCAGCCGATTGCCAGGTTGCCCCGAAATCATGGGAAATCTGTACCACTTTTACAGACCGATCACCTGCCCAGGCGTGACCGCGCAGCGTTAACGATTGGCCCGTTGGCAGTTGCAATCCCGTTTTAGGAAACGTTATCAACGACTTTACGGGCATCGACTCAATAATTTTGAAGTCACTTTCCGGCGGGTCCTGACCCGGTTCAACGGGGTAGATCGGTAGCTTATAGCTTTTGCCGGTCATTTTTACGCCGTCGTGTACCTTATTCCGTACTGAGATTGTGTGCAGCCATTTACCCGATACGGAGGCTGGCCAGCCGCCAATAACTAAGCGCAATGGGGCTCCGTTAGTGAGCGGAATCGGCTGACCGTTCATAGCCCAGGCCACCAGTGTTTCGTCTTCGAGGGCTTTGCGCATCGGCACACCGCGCGAGATCGGCGACAGTTTTGGGTCCTGACTCAGGTGCAGGTCTTTGCCGTAATAGCCGATATAGACAGCGTCGTCTTTTACCCCCACATCAGCCAGAATGTCTTTCAACCGAACACCGGTCCATTCGGCGCAGCTAACACCGCCTTCAGTCCATTGGTTACCCGCCGTTTTGGGGAAGTAACCCGCCCGCCCGTTTCCAGCGCATTCGAGTACTAACTGGTAGGTATAGGTTTTGAATTTGGTCTTCAGGTCGCTCAGTTTATAGGTCTTTGGTGCCTTTACCGACTCGCCGTTGATGGTTAACGTCCACGAAGCCGGATCGACTGTTTCGGGGATGAGACCATTGTTGCGGATAAACATCTTGTCGGCGGGCGTCACGGCATCATCAAGCAGATGCGCGGGGGTTTCTACATTCCAGGGCTTGTCATTCAGCACAACAAGGTCTTTATGCTTGGTGACCATTGGATTCGGCTCCACACTAAAGGCCAGTGGCAGGTAGTTTTTCGGCAATTGATTCGCAAAAACAATTTCCGTTCCCAGCAGGGCCGCCATGGAAGCCAGGGTTGATTTTTTCAGGAAACCCCGTCGGTCAAATGGACTCCGGTTTGGTTGAGCAGGCATAGAATAGTGAGCAAATAGAGGTTAAAGATGCCGGTTTTTATACGGCCATGCAACTGGTAAGTGTAGTAGAGTAGCCAGCGTCAAGGACTACTACAAACATAGCCGTAACGCCTGATAGCTGCCAATCATATTTGTGAATTACTCATAACTTTCGGTTATAAAAGTGCTGGGTAAACCGCATGAATGAGGCCGATAGCTCATCGACCGGTCCTACAGGCTGGATAAAACAGAAGACACGGCTCATGTCTACCTCGGGCAGATCAATGACTTTCAACCACCCCGCCTGAATCTCTTTCAACACCGCCGAGAGCGATATAAACGCCAGACAGTCGGCATGGTCGAGGTACGTTTTGATTCCTTCGGTGCTGCCAAGATGCATCGCTACGGTTAAATCGCTAAGCCGAATATGCTGTTCCTGCAAAGCCCGCTGAATAATCTGCAGCGTACCCGAACCCGGCTCGCGGAGCACTAAGGGAATGGTTTTTAGTTCGGCCAATGTCAACTCATCGTATTTCGCCAGAACGCTTTTTGTGTTGGCTACGGCTACAATTTCGTCCTGTAAAAATTCGGTGTATGTCAGTTCGGGATGGCGGCCGGCCCCTTCAATCAGGCCCAGGTCGATCTGTTTATTCAGCAACGACTGTTCAATCTGTTCGGTATTGCCGTTCAGCAGACTCACCGTTACATCAGGAAACTGCTGGTGATACCGGGCCAGCACCGGGGGAAGCACATATTGCGCGTTGGTCGTACTGGCACCCAGTCGCAGGGTGCCCGCCAACTGATTCTTAAGCGTGCTAAGCTTAAAAGCCGTATCGCGCCAGAGGTTTTCCGTAGCATCGGCGTGCTGAAGCAGTAACGCGCCGGCCGGTGTCAGTTCAATGGAGTTTCCCTTGCGCTCGAATAACCGTAAGCCCAGTTCGCCTTCCAGTTCGCGTACGTGGCGCGTAATGGCGGGTTGACTGATATACAACTCATTAGCCGCTTTGGTGAAGCTTAATTTACGGGCTACCGCCTGAAATACGCGCAGTCTGAAATCGAGCATACCATCTAAATTGTTTCGACCTGCACCTGTAAACAGACTTCGTAGCGCATTACCTCATGTGGCTGCTCTACACGCCGAATCAGGTGCGTCAGGCTGACGACCCGGTATTTAGTCACAGGGAGCTTGCTGGGATGAATGCCGCGCCGGTAGCCGGTTACCAGCGAAATTTCGTCACCTTCTTTATAGGATGGACAGCCAAATACGGCGGTTTCCAGAATGGTTTTTTCGCCTTCGATCAGCGCAACCTGAATCCCTCTTTCCTGCTTCATATACGTTCCTAAGTTATAAACTACAACCCACCGGCGGCTTGCTCGTAACACAATAGGGTGTCGGCTGCAAGTTAACAATACCCGGGGGAGTTGCTAAATTCGCCGGACTCACTCGTTAAACCATTATAAAATGCCGAATCGACTATCTCCGCCTTTGCGTATCGCCAAAGATATCGCTTTCATCCTGGCTGGTATTTTGTGCGCCGGTTTGGGCTTGAAGGGGTTTCTGCTATCAAGCCACTTCATCGACGGCGGGGTGACGGGGATCTCCATGCTCATTGCCAACACAACGGGCTGGCCCTTATCGATCTTAATTCTGGTCATAAATCTGCCGTTTGTCGCGCTGGGCTATCGGCGGATTGGGCAGTCGTTTGCGCTTAAAAGTATCCTGTCTATTGTTGGTTTATCCATTGCACTGGCCGTTATTCCGTATCCTGATGTGACCCCCGATTTATTGTTAACCGCTGTTTTTGGCGGTTTTTTCATCGGTGCTGGCATTGGATTGGCTATGCGGGGTGGAGCCGTGCTGGATGGAACTGAAGTAGCCGCGCTGCTTATCAGTCGCAGCAATCCACTACTCAAGGTGGGTGATGTGATTATGTTGCTCAACGTGGTTATTTTCGGGGCAGCCGCTTTCTTCCTGAGTATTGAATCCGCATTATATTCGATGATTACCTACTTTGCTGCCTCAAAAACCGTCGACTTCCTCATTCATGGCATTGAACAGTACACGGCTGTACTGATCATTTCCCCCTTGCACACGCAGCTCAAGGATGTAATTATGGAAAATGGTTGGGGCGTTACGGTTCTGAAGGGCGAAAAAGGCTATGGTAAGCGGGGCCATTTGCAGGATGGCACTAATGTACTCTGGGTCGTGGTGACCCGGCTCGAATTAAGCCGACTCATGAACCTGATCGAGGAGATCGACGAATACGCGTTTGTGGCTCAGTACGGCGTAGACAACATAAAAGGCGGCAAGGTGAAGAGTCTGCCGATGCATTGATAAGCTGGTAGGTAAGTAAGTTGGTAAGTCAGTAAGCGGTAAGTTAAGCTGCTTGCTCCCTACCACTTACTGACTTACCAACTTACTTACCAATTTACGCCAGTTCTCCCGTTGCCTGCCGATGAATAATGGCTTCGCGGTCGGGGCCGGTCGAGATAAAGCTAATCGGCAGATTGAGCTCTTCTTCCAGAAATGAGATATAAGCGGCCAGTTCGGCGGGTAGTTCGTCGTAGGTATGGAAGGCGCCTAAGTCGGTCTGCCAGCCTTTAAAGACTTTGTAAACCGGCGTTACGGTCGTATCGCAGAGGTCATAAGGTAACCGGTCTGACACCGATCCATCTGCCAGTTGGTAGTGCGTACAGATATTGATTGTCTCGAAAATATTCAGTACGTCGACCTTCATCATCACCAGCTGCGTAGCTCCTGTCAGCATGATGGCGTATTTCAGGGCGGGTAAATCCAGCCAGCCGCACCGGCGCGGCCGACCCGTAGTAGCCCCGAATTCGCGGCCTTCTTTCCGCATCAGCTCACCCGTTTCTTCGAGCAGTTCGGTAGGGAAGGGGCCGCTACCCACACGGGTGCAATAGGCTTTAAAGATCCCATACACTTCGCCAATCTGTCGGGGTGAAACGCCCAGACCGGTGGAGGCTCCCGCCGTCATGGTGCTCGAACTGGTTACAAATGGGTAAGAACCGAAGTCAATATCCAGCAGTGAACCCTGTGCGCCTTCGGCCAGAACGCGTTTGTTACTGGCCAGAGCATCCTGCATTTCGTATTCGCTGTCAGTGAGCTGAAAGCCTTTCATAAATTCCACAGCCGAGAAGAAATCGGCTTCGGCCTGTGGTAACGCCGAGGCATAATCAAACCCGTAGTGGTCGAGTGTCGTTTTGTGGATAGCCACCAATTTGTCATACTTCTGCCTAAAATTAGGCGACAGAATATCACCCACCCGCAGGCCCTGCCGGGCTACTTTATCCTGATACGTCGGGCCGATACCGCGCAGGGTGGAGCCAATTTTTGACTCTCCTTTGGCCTGTTCTGTGGCGGCATCCAGCAGACGGTGCGTCGGGATAATGATGGAAGCCTTCTTGGAAATCAACAAATTACCGTTCAGGTCAAGTTTGTACTTGGCCAGACCGTCAATCTCTTTACGGAACACAATCGGGTCCAGCACCACGCCATTACCGATGATGTTGAGAATCTCGGGCCGGAAAATACCGGACGGAATCTGGTGCAGTACGTGTTTAAATCCGTCGAATTCAAGTGTATGGCCAGCATTGGGGCCACCCTGAAACCGGGCTACTACCTGATACTGTGGGGCTAACACGTCCACAATTTTGCCTTTCCCTTCGTCGCCCCACTGGAGGCCTAATAATACGTCTACCATTATATGAATGAATTTGGGTCACGTTCCATCAAACGCTTTGGATCGTTGAAGCGAAGGATAGTTTGGGTTACCTTGCCGATTTGAGTAGTTGGCAGAATTGCGTATCGATCAAATCGGAAATGCTCTGCCCAAATATCCGAACGCGGATTGTAAAAACGTACTATTTCTTCCGTATCCCAATCGATTGAGGCCAAATCGCTGCCTTTGTTTCGATTGCAGTTAAAGCAGGCATACGCTAAATTATTGATCTCTGTTGGACCGCCATGTTTAACACCAATTACATGGTCGACTTCACAAAACAAACCCGTTTTAACTTCGTCTAGGAGACAGTATTCGCAGCTGTAGCTGGCACGCTGCGCTACCTCATTACGTAGTTTAACCTGAATGTAGCTATTCTCACGCGCCATATTGACTGGCGCGAGCTTTGGCCATACGCATTAGGTGTTCAAACTGTTCAAAATCGTCAAGCTCAGCCTCTTCTTCGGTTGTAATTTCACCGTTTTTTTCAGCCGATAATAAATAGCGTACCCGTTCCCGGGTTTCTTCGGAAGGCCGGAAGGCCAGCACCTGCGCGGGCGACAGGCCTGTAACGATGTAATCGACAAATTCACTGTAGGCTTTCATAGGAATCAGATTCAGATGGATTTTACACCGGATTCTGCACGACCTGACTGTCTGCACCTCGCACTGTATCCTGTCCGTGCGCCATGCGTTCGCGGTTTTCGCAGGGTTGCCGGTTACAACTGCCGTAAAAAATCAGGGAGTGGTGCACCACGTTGAACTTCAGCATCTCACCCACCATGTTTTGGATGGTACCAATGCGGGGGTCGCAGAACTCCATTACCTGATGGCAGTCCGTGCAGATCAGGTGGTCATGCTGCCGGTAGCCATACGATTTTTCGTACTGCGCCAGGTTACGGCCAAACTGATGCTTCGTTACTAAATCGCAATCGACCAGCACGTCGAGTGTATTATACACTGTGGCGCGGCTAACCCGGTACTTTTTATTCTTCATCGAGATATACAACTCATCCACGTCGAAGTGGTCTTTGCGGTTGTATATCTCTTCCAGAATGGCAAATCGCTCCGGTGTTTTTCGCAGCCCCTTGCGTTCAAGGTAAGCCATGAAAATACTCCGGGCCGATTCCAGATTGGTTTGTGGAGGAACTTGCATAAAGCAAAGGTAATAGTTTGTAGTTGAAGGTGTATTGTGAGCGGTGTCGGGTTTGAGAACCCGACACCGCTCACAATACACTTTTTCAGTCAAACCGGACCACTTCAAATACGCCCTGAATCCGTTCCAGTTTGCGCATCAGCGTTTCGAGATGACCCGTGTCGTGTACGTATAATTTGATATTGCCCTCAAACACACCGTCCTGCGTATCGATGGTAACGGAGCGCATATTAATGTGCAGTTCATTGCTGATGATGCGCGTCATGTCGCTGATCAATCCAACCCGGTCAGTACCAATAATGCGAAGACCTGCCAGAAACGCCAGATCTTTTTGGGATGTCCACTTGGCCTTAATCACCCGGTTACCATGTTTCGACATCAGTTCGACGGCGTTCGGGCAACTAACCCGGTGAATTTTGATGCCTTCGTTGATCGACACGAAGCCAAATACATCATCGCCCGAAATGGGATTACAGCACTTTGCCAGGGTGTAGTCGATCTTGTCCATGTCCTCGCCGATGAGGAGCATATCGGCGTCGGCTCGTTCGCCGTGAATCTTCTTAAGCTCTTTCTCGAACGCTTTACCATCGGGAATGGTGTCGGTATTAAGCTTGCTCTGCTGGTTTTCGCGGGCGTCCCGTTCGGCTTTAAACTTCTTGAGTTCTGCTACGTCGATGTGGCCTTTACTAACGCGATAAAAGAAGTCATTGGTGGTTTTAGAGCCAAAATACGCCCGCAACTGGTTAATGACCTCGTTCGTCAGCTCCACGCGCAGGGTTTTCAACTTCTTTGCCACCATCTCCCGGCCATCGGTGATGTAATGCTTATTCTCCTCTTTGATGAGGTCTTTTATCTTGGTTTTAGCCTTCGACGTCACCACAAACCGCAGCCAGTCTTCATTAGGTTTCTGTTTGTTGGACGTAATCACCTCAACCTGATCGCCATTGTGCAGCACGTGGCTCAAGGGGACCAGCACCTGATTCACTTTGGCCGCCATGCACCGGGCACCAATCTGCGTATGGATCTCGAACGCAAAATCAAGGGCGGTAGCACCCCGCTGCAGCACTTTCAGGTCGCCTTTTGGCGTAAAAACAAAGACCTCTTCACTGTAGAGGTTACTCCGAAAATCGTCCAGAAATTCGACGGCGGCTGTTTTATCGCCCTTGTCTGACGTTTCGAGCATCTCCCGTACCTGACTGATCCAGGTTTCAATACCCGCGCCCGTCTGTACGTCGTTACCCTTGTACTTCCAGTGCGCGGCATAGCCTTTCTCGGCAATCTCATTCATCCGCTGCGTCCGAATCTGTACTTCTACCCACTGCCCGGTTTTGCTCATCACCGTCGTGTGCAGCGACTCGTAGCCGTTGGTTCGGGGGGTGCTAATCCAGTCTTTCAGCCGGTCGGGGTTAGGTTTGTAGTGGTCTGTTACGATAGAATAGGCTCGCCAGCAGGCCGCTTTTTCATCCTCCGTTGGTACGTTCAGGATCACCCGAACGGCAAACAGGTCATAGATTTCCTCGAATGGTTTCTTGCTCTTGTTAAGTTTCGTCCAGATCGAATAAATGGATTTGGGCCGCCCTTTAACTACGTATGGAATGCCCGTTTCCTGCAAGTCGTCCTCAATTGGCTTAATGAACGTAGCAATAAATTTGTCGCGGGAGGCCTTGGTTTCACGGAGTTTCCGGGCAATATCCTTGTAGGCTTCCGGCTCAACGTATTTTAAATACAGGTCTTCCAGTTCGGACTTGATCGCGTACAGACCCAGCCGGTGGGCGAGGGGCGCATAGATGTAGATCGTCTCCGACGCAATTTTTAACTGTTTGTCGCGGGGCATGGAGTCCAGCGTCCGCATGTTATGCAACCGGTCGGCCAGTTTGACCAGAATCACCCGCACGTCGTCGGAGAGGGTGAGCAGCATCTTTCGAAAGTTCTCCGCCTGCTGCGACGTACCGTACTCGAATATGCCCGAAATCTTGGTCAGCCCATCGATAATGGTGGCGATCTTGGTGCCAAACTGCCGCTCAATATCGGCGATGGTGGTATCGGTATCTTCGACTACGTCGTGCAGCAGCGCAGACACGATAGCGGTGGTTCCTAAACCGATTTCTTCAACGGCAATCTGGGCTACGGCCAGCGGGTGATAGATATACGGTTCGCCCGACCGCCGACGCATGTTCGTATGCGCTTCGGCCGAGGTGTTAAACGCTTTCTTGATCAGTTTGGCATCGTCGTCTTTCAGCAGGGGTTTGGCAGCGCGCAATAACCGGCGGTAACGCCTGAGAATTTCCTGACGTTCCTGCTCCAGGTCAATTACGGGTTCGGCTACGGGCCGAGGTTCTGTTACATTCATAGGTTGGTATCCCGGTTGTTGTACTCGTACTAACAAGTTAACAAAATAAATAGCGGAACTCAATCAGTTAACAGCCAAAAATCGGCTCTCGTACTTAATTAATTTAGCATTTTACCCGGCTGAGCAGCAAAAACACAAAAACGTTTAAATAGTCTCTTGCTCGCTGTGAAGTTCTTCTTAACTTTGCACTCCGAAATTTTCGGGGAGTCACCTGCGGGCGTGGCGAAATTGGTAGACGTGCCAGACTTAGGATCTGGTGCCGCAAGGCATGGGGGTTCGAGTCCCTCCGCCCGTACAGAGTTTGGATGATTGAGTTGTTGAATGATTGAATAAAAAGGGCGATTCGCTCATTCAATAATTCTTCAATTCAATCATTCAATCATTTTAAACCTATAGGATTGTGGATATAGCACTCGAAAAAGCCAGCGAAACCAATGCGTCGCTGAAGATTACCCTCACGCCGGCCGATTATAAAACAGAAGTAGCCAAAAAACTGCGCGAAACCGGGCAGCGCGTAGCCCTGAAAGGGTTTCGCCCCGGTAAAGTGCCAGCCTCGCTAGTGCAGAAAATGTACGGAAAAGGGATTCTGATCGATGAGATCAATAATCTCCTGAGTAAATCGGTTACCAGCTACATCCGCGAAAACAAACTACAGGTAGTCGGTGATCCGATCCCGAACCGGGAACAGGGCGACGCTATTGACTGGGATACGCAGGAAAATTTCGAGTTCACTTACGAACTGGGTCTGGCTTCTGACTTTGAACTCGATCTGACGGGCTTACCCACTGTAACGAAGTACGAAATTCAGGCGGGTGAGGCCGAAGTGGACGAAACGATTGCAAACCTGCGTCAGCAGTTTCACTCCCATGAACACGCCGACGTAGCCATTGAAGACGATACGCTGGATGGCGAACTGAAAAAAGTGGCCGAAGGTGATGATGCGTTCTCGACCAAAACGGCCGTTCCACTCAAGAAAATGGCCGAAGACGTTCGGGGTCTGTTTGTGGGTCAGCGCGTGGGCGAAACCGTAACGTTCGATATGGAGGCCGCTTTCCCCGATGAGAAAGATCGGGCATTGGTAACCGGTGTGAAACGTGAAGAAGCGGGCGACCTGACGGGCGAATTTGCGTTTACACTCGAAAGCATCACCCGTCACCTGCCCGCCGAACTCAATCAGGAGTTTTTCGATAAAGTGCTGGGTATCGGCGCGGTTGAGAACGAAGAGCAGTTTCGCGAGAAAGTTAAAGACATCATCACGGGCAATTATGTCCGGGAGTCTGATTCACTGCTGAAGGCTGATATTGAGAAGTCGCTGTTGGAAAACACGCCCATTCTGTTGCCCGATGAGTTCCTGAAAAACTGGCTGGTCGAAACCAACGAAGGCAAATTCACCCGTGAGCAGATTGAAGAGCAGTATGACGACTTCACGAAGACGGTTAAACTGCAACTCATCAAAAATAAGATGGCTGAGCAGGCCGACATTAAAGTCGAGTTTGCTGAGGTGATGGAAGTGACGCGGCAGATGGTGCGTGAGCAATTCGGCTTCACCGGCACTGACAATCCCGAGATGGACGAAACCATCGACCGGATCGCCCGAAATTACCTGATGGACGAGAAGAATAACGGTCAGAACTACACGAGCCTGTTCAACCGGGTATTCGATGATAAAATTATCGACTTCGCTAAAACGAAGTTAACGATTACTACGCAGCCTGTGTCGGTAGACGAGTTCAAGGCCCTGGTAGAAAAGCGGTAGGAAAGTTGAGCGGCCCTTTCTCAGGCGGATGACTTAAGTTGTCTGCTTGAGAAAGGGCCGCTTTTTTATTTTAAAATCCAATCCGTTCTCTCGATTTCTCGGTTCCTAAAGCGCGGGCCAGTTCAAGCATAACACGCTCATCGTGTTTACGCTTCCAGTACTCAGCTTCGAGTCTAAGTTTTTCCAGTTCAATTTGCTGTTTCTCAACCGTAAGCCGGAGGGTTTCCAGTTCATGCACGCCCGCTACTTCAACCGTCGGCGTCAGTTGAATATCATCGGTCAATAAATCCAGCGTTGAGCAGTTCAGCACAGTGGCGATTTGCGCTAACCGATTCAGCGTCAGGTCGGTCTTGCCACGCTCAATGTCGCCGTAAGCGGTGGTTGATAGATTCAGCAGGTCAGCCATGTTTTCCTGCGAGTAATTTTGTTGCAGACGCCGTAGGCGAATCCGCTCACCAGGGGTTGTCTTCATGTATCAAGTAGTTTCGATAAAATCTCAAGTCAGACTGACGTTGTTTTTCCACGGGAAAACACAATTTTGCGTCAGTATATCGGACTAACGTCGCGTTTACCTTAGCTGAACTTACAAAAATATAGTTTCGTTACCAATCTAAAGGAGAACCACGCATGAATCAGGGACAAGAATTCCGCAAGTTTGCCGTACACCACATGGGCCTTAACGGGCTGACGGTAGACGGATACGTAAATCACACCATTGAAAACATGACCCGCGCCGTAATTGAAGAGCGGCCGATGAACTTCCGCGAGGTAGACGTTTTCTCGCGGCTGATGGCCGACCGGATTATCTTTATGGGTACCGGTGTCGACGATAACATCGCGAATATTGTTGTTGCCCAGTTGCTTTTCCTCGAATCAGCCGATCCGAAGAAGGACATTCTGATGTACATCAACAGCCCCGGTGGCTCGGTGTATGCCGGTTTGGGCATTTATGACACGATGCAGTATGTCCGGCCCGACGTGGCAACGGTTTGTACCAGTCTGGCCGCGTCGATGGGCGCTGTATTGCTGGCCGGTGGTGCTGCCGGCAAACGTTCGGCCCTGCCACACGCCCGGGTGATGATTCACCAGCCGTCGGGTGGCGCACAGGGACAGTCGGTCGATATTGAAATCACCGCCCGCGAGATCGTGAAACTGCGTGAGGAGTTGTACCAGATTTTGGCCAACCACACGGGTAAAACGCCGGAGCAGATCGACAAAGATTCGGACCGGGACAACTGGTTCCGCGCTGAAGAAGCCAAAGAATACGGCCTCATTGATGAAGTACTGCGTCGCGATCCGTCGAAATAAGGAGTGAACATTGGTCGGTATAAAATCAAAGTCAACGATAATCCCGATTGAAGGAGGCAGGCGTCTTGCTTCCTTCCTCACCGAATGATAAATTTGCGAATGTGCTACGACCCGGGCCTGCTCGGGTCGTATTTTTTTACCGTAGTTTGGTAAACTACACCCATGAACGCCCCGTTTTCGTGCAGACAGAAACGGTTTCCAACAACAAATAGATATGCCACAAATTAGTTGCTCGTTTTGCGGACGGCGCAAAAATGAAGTTGTTCTGCTGCTCTCGGGAATCGACGCCCACATCTGTAATTACTGCATTGAGCAGGGCCATCAGGTGGTCATCGATGAGATGCGCCCCCGAACGAGCGAACCTACCGAAGCCCCTAACTTTAACCTGATTAAGCCCATCGAGATGAAGAAATATCTCGATCAGTACGTAATCGGGCAGGATGAAGCCAAAAAGGTGATGACCGTTGCCGTGTATAATCACTACAAACGGCTGATGCAGCCGCAAACGGACGACGATGTTGTTATTGAAAAATCAAACATTATCATGGTCGGGGAGACGGGGACTGGCAAAACTTACCTCGCCCGCACCATTGCCAAATTACTGGAAGTGCCCTTCTGCATTGCCGACGCAACGGTCATTACCGAAGCCGGTTATGTAGGTGAAGACGTTGAAACGATTCTGACGCGTCTGCTGCTGGCGGCCGACTACAATGTCGAAGCCGCCGAGCGGGGTATCGTGTATATTGATGAGATTGATAAGATTGCCCGAAAGTCGGATAATCCCAGCATCACCCGCGACGTTTCGGGCGAAGGGGTACAGCAGGCGTTACTGAAACTGCTTGAAGGGTCAGTGGTGAATGTGCCGCCCCAGGGTGGCCGCAAACACCCGGACCAGAAACTCATTGCGCTGAATACCGAAAACATTCTGTTCATCTGCGGAGGGGCTTTCGATGGGATCGACCGGCATATCGGCAAACGGATTAACACCCGGCCGATGGGCTTTTCGGGCGAACGGCGGCTGAACGACGTGTTTGAGCGTCGGAATATGATGCGTTATGTGTCGGCGCTGGATCTAAAATCGTTCGGGTTGATCCCTGAGTTGATCGGGCGGTTGCCGGTGCTGACGTACTTGGAACCGCTTAGCCGTGAGGCCATGTTCCGCATCCTGACCGAACCTAAAAATGCCATCACGAAACAGTACGATAAACTGTTTCAGATGGAAGACATTAAACTGCACTGGGACGATTCGGCTCTGAATTACATCGTCGATCAGGCAATGCAGTACAACCTCGGTGCCCGTGGACTGCGCTCGATTTGTGAGTCGATCATTACCGACGCTATGTTCGAGATGCCGTCGCAGTCGACCGTGAAAGAACTGACCATTACCCATCAGTACGCAATTGAAAAGTTTGGTAAATCGACATTGCACGTACTGAAGTCGGTTGCCTGACGCTCCGGCTGAACCGTCATCATAGTCACGGCAGGTTAATAAATGCCTGTCTTCCTAATGTTACATTGTTTGCTAAAAAGGCCTGTTACGGGTAAGTAACAGGCCTTTTGCGTTCCATTCCCTCAGTTTTCCGGCCAAATCACGGCGTTTAAAGTTCCACACATTGATATCCTTTTTGTTCATATTAAACTCACTAACAATGAAGTCATTTACCAACCCATCACTTTTCGCGCTGGCATTTGTTGCCATTCTGTCATCTTGTAGCCGTCCGTATGCGACATTTCAAAAGACAACACCAGAGCGGTTCTACACAAAAGCCGCAACGACTCCGGCCGAAACCCCCGCTGTAGTTGCTGAGACACCGGCGCAACCCGCCGAGGCACTTGCTGCCGACGTTCTGGTACCAACAGCAAGCGTTGACACAGAATTACAAAAAGTGGATGCTTTGGTGTCGGCAAAAGCTGGTTTGTCAACGAACAAAAAGCTAACTCGTCACTTGACACATGTGAAAGAGATGGTGACGGAAGTGCGCGCTAAAGTAGCCGCTCCAGCCTCAACGGTGGGTGTACAGTCGCCATCGGTGGCTCCCCAAAAAATGAATTTTGTGCAACGGATGGTCGCTAAATCGATCGACAAGAGAATTCAGAACAAAATGGCACCGAAGAAGACAATGGCTCGCAGCCTGTTGTCAATTGGTATCATTATCGCCCTGATTGGTCTGTTGCTAATATTGATCGGTACCGGTACGGTGTATTCCCTGGGTTATGTAGGGCTGATTGTGGGTATCATCCTCATCATTGCCAGTTTAATATAAGGACTTGGCATAAGCCTGCCTGATTAACCCCAGTCATAAACCCGACCCTTTGAAAGGGTCGGGTTTGTTTTTTACTCAGTTTTCAGCGCTGTTTCTAACAAACGCAGACATTGCCGGTTCATGGAGTTGTCAATACTCAAAGTTTCATCTATCAATTAACTCACAAAACTCATGAAAACATTGACCAAAAATGCTTTTTACGCCTTAGTAGCTACCTCTCTGCTATCGGCTTGTAGTCGTCCGTATGCTACATTTCAGAAAACAACACCGGAACATTTCTATACCAAAACAACGGCGGCCCCCGCTGAAGCGCCGGTTGTGGTAGCCGACGCCCCCGTTGCCGTTGAAACGCCTGTAACTGAAGCAATACCGGTTCAACCAACTGTGGCCACTGTGCAGACGCAGGTCAACGACATGCTGGTGGCCAACAAAACGGCACTGGCGTCGGACAAGAAGCTGGAGAAGCGTATGAACCGGGTGCAGAATCTGCTTGCGGCCAATGGCACAAAAGAAGCAATGGCTCCTGCTAAGGTCAGTACGAAGATGAGCCTGATGGCCAAAATGGTCACGAAGAAGATTAATAAACAGATTGAAAAGAAACTGGCCCCTAAAGCCGCTCAGACGCAAAGTGCCGTCCGGTTAGGTATTATTGTTGGTATAATCGGTTTACTGCTGGTCATTATCGGTAATGGCTTCTTCGCGGGCCTGGGTGCCGTGTTGCTGGTTATTGGTCTGCTGGGTATCCTGCTGGGTTACTTAGATGTGCTGTAAGCCGGTGTAGCGACTAACTTCCTGTTCATAAACTTTAAGGGCCGTATGGCCCTTTTTTCGTTTTCGGCGGCCAAACAAATCGGGAATGTGTAATTTCGCAGTCTTTGTTTAACCCCGGGAGTTCTTCCTGCAAAGCCGCACTGGCGGTTCATTCTGCCCATGTCACAACTTTTTAATGTTTATCCGCTCTACGACATCGAACCGGTTCGGGCCGAGGGCAGCTATTTGTGGGATGCCGCCGGTACCCGTTACGTGGATCTCTACGGTGGCCATGCCGTCATTTCGGTCGGGCATACGCATCCCCGCTACGTGCAGGCCATTGCGGATCAACTCCGTAAAATTGCCTTCTACTCCAACTCGGTGCACATTCCGCAGCAACAGGAACTGGCCGATAAATTAGGGGCTTTGTGCGGACATCCTGACTTTGCGCTTTTCCTCTGTAACTCCGGGGCCGAAGCCAACGAAAACGCGCTGAAATTAGCCTCGTTTCATACCAATCGAACAAAGGTCGTTGCCTTCACCAAAGCCTTTCATGGCCGGACGGCGGGTGCTGTGGCGGTGACTGATAATCCGGCCATTGTGGCCCCGGTCAATTTTAACCAGCACGTTACCTTCCTGCCTTTCAACGACGCCGAAGCCGCCAGAACGGGCATAACGCCTGAGGTGTGTGCTGTAATTGTGGAAGGTATTCAGGGGGTGGGTGGTATTCAGGTGGCCTGCGACGATTTTCTGCAAACACTCCGGCAGCGGTGCGACGAAACCGGCGCGGTCCTGATTCTCGACAGCGTGCAGTGCGGTTACGGTCGGTCGGGTAAATTCTTCTCACATCAGTTCAGCGGCATCGTTCCTGATCTGATTACGATGGCCAAGGGCATGGGTAATGGCTTTCCGATTGGCGGTGTCCTCATCTCGCCCAAATTCAAGGCTTCGTTTGGCTTACTGGGCACTACCTTCGGCGGTAATCACCTGGCATGTACGGCCGCCATTGCCGTGCTGGATATTATGCACGAGGAAGGGCTGATCGAGAACGCGGTGCGCATGGGTGAGTATTTGATGAACGGCATTCGGCAGATTGGCGGCTACAAAGACCTCCGGGGGCGGGGACTGATGATCGGTATCGAATACGATTTTCCGGTGGAAGTACTGCGTAATAAACTCCTGTTTGAGCATAAGTTATTCACGGGTGTGGCGGGTAAAAACACCATCCGTCTGCTGCCCTCACTGGCCATTGGCACTGACGAGGCTGACTTGTTCCTGGAAGCGTTACACAAGGAAGTTGCTGTTCTTTCTTAACCGCAAAGGCGCAGGGATTAACGCAAAGAACACAAAGAGATAAAAAGATTTTAGAGGTCGCAAAAGAAGTGCTTGACATGACGGAAAACGAGATTGCCAGTATTGTCGTAGATCGGGCGTTAAAAGTGCATCGGGCACTCGGACCGGGTTTGCTCGAATCTGCTTACGAAGAGTGCCTGTTTTATGAACTGGTAAATGCTGGTTTACTGGTAGAGCGTCAGAAAGGGCTTCCTTTGTACTACGACACTATAAAAATGGACATCGGTTACCGGGTTGATCTCTTGCTGAATCATAAAGTTATTATTGAATTAAAGGCCGTCGATTCGCTTACTGATGTACACAGAGCACAAGTCATTACCTACCTGAAGCTGGCAAACTGCCGATTGGGGCTCCTCATTAATTTCAATGTCACTTTGATTAAAAGTGGCATTCAGCGTCTGGTAAATAACCTTTAGTTTTTCTCCTTTATATTCGCTTCTCTTAACTTTCTTCTGCGCCCTTTGCGTTAACCTTTGCGCCTTTGCGGTAAAAATAATGACTAATTTCATCTCCCTCGCCGACGTCACCGACCTCGACGCCCTGGTTCAGTCGGGCCGGGCGGCCAAAGCCAATCCCTTCGCCGATCAACAGCTTGGCAAAAACAAAACCATCGGGTTAATCTTCTTTAACTCCAGCCTCCGCACCCGCCTGAGCACCCAAAAAGCCGCCCAGAATCTCGGCCTGAACGTTATGATCATGAACGTCGGGCAGGATAGCTGGGGGCTGGAAATGGAAGAAGGCGTCCTGATGAACGGCGACAAAGCCGAGCACGTCCGCGAAGCCGCTGCTGTAATTGGCCGGTACTGCGATATTATTGGCATCCGCGCCTTTGCCGACCTGAAAGACCGGGCCACGGACTACCGCGAGCAGGTAATGAATCAGTTTAAACTGTATGCCGACGTCCCCATTGTGAACCTGGAATCGGCCACGCGGCACCCGCTGCAATCGCTCGCCGACTGCATCACCATCGACGAAGCCTGGACAAAGCCAACCCGCCCGAAGGTGGTACTAACGTGGCTTCCCCACTTCAAAGCATTGCCGCAGGCTGTCGCCAACTCGTTCAGTGAGTGGATGAATCAGCGGAATGTCGACCTGGTTATCACCCACCCGCAGGGCTACGAACTGGCGCCCGAGTTTGTGGGCGATGCCCGCATCGAATACGATCAGGCCAAAGCGTTCGAGGGCGCGGACTTTATTTATGGAAAGAACTGGTCGTCGTACACCAACTACGGTCAGGTTCTGACGCAGGACCCGGCCTGGGCCGTGACGATGGATAAAATGAGCCTGACCAACGGGGGTAAGTTTATGCACTGTTTACCCGTTCGGCGCAACCTGAAAGTGTCGGATGCCGTGCTGGACAGCCCGCAGTCGCTCGTGATTGAACAGGCAGCCAACCGGGAATGGTCGGCGCAGGCGGTTTTGAAGGCCATTTTACTGAGTTTATGAGCAACCTGACAATTCTGAAGATCGGCGGGAATGTAATCGATAATCCTGATGCGCTCCGACGCTTTCTGACCCGTTTTGCTCAACTGCCGGGTGCCAAAATCCTGATTCACGGTGGGGGCAAAGTAGCCACGCAGGTTGCTGAGAAGTTGGGCATCGAAACCCAGATGGTCGATGGCCGACGGATAACTGACCACGCCATGCTCGACGTTGTAACGATGGTGTATGGCGGCTTGGTTAACAAGCAGATCGTGGCGCAGCTACAGGCGTTGCAGGTGAACGCCATTGGCCTGACCGGTGCCGATGCCAGCACGGTACTGGCGAAGAAACGGGCCGTAGGTGCAATCGACTACGGGTTTGCCGGTGATATTGTTGACGTCGATTCAGGACAGATCAACTTCTTTCTTCGTCAGGAACTGACACCCGTTTTTGCGCCCCTGACCTACGACGAAGAAGGGAATCTGCTCAATACCAACGCCGATACGATGGCATCGGCTATTGCGGTCGATATGGTGCATCTCGACACCGTGACGCTGGTGTACTGCTTCGAGAAGAAAGGCGTTTTGAGTAATCCTGACGAAGATACTAGCGTGATAGGCGAGTTAACGCCCGCGCTGTATGCTAGTCATAAAGCGGCCGGAAGTATCAATAAAGGTATGATTCCCAAATTAGACAATGCCTTTGCTGCCATTGAAAAGGGCGTAGCGCGGGTAATCATCTGCCATGCCGATGAAGTAGAGCAGGCCCTTGCCGGTAAAGCGGGAACGGTATTGAAAGAGGAGTAAACGAGAGTTCATTGCCGGTTATGCTATATCTTTAAGATAGGGCATAACCGGATAAGGTGCGGCTGACTATTTTTGACGTATGTTAGTCTGGATCTGGCTTATTTCTGCGCCAGCAGGGTTATTACGCGCCGGATGCCTTTAAAGCGACGCTCGTAGTAATCGGCCTGAAGGTAGTCGTAGCGGACGCCCCCGTTCCAGGCGGAGTGAATAAACTTAATGCGGTTACCCACTACTTCGGTAATCATGCCAACATGGCCAATCCGGGATTCTCCGGCCCGGTGCCCGCCGAAGAAAATAAGATCGCCGGGCTGGGCGGCTTCCTTCTCCACTTCCACGCCTACATTACCCTGAGCGGCACTGGAGTGGGGGAGGCTAATGCCAAACTTATTGAAACAAAACCGGGTGAAACCGGAGCAGTCAAAGCCTTTGGGTGTGGTGCCACCGGAGCGGTAGCGGGTGCTCAGATGCTCTCTGGCGAAGTTGATGACGTTACTGACGAGGGGGATCTGTTCGTAGAATTCAGTTGCGGTTTCGGTGGGTACGGCCTGAGCCTGACTGGTGAAAAACGACAGGGCAAACAACGCCGTTAGCAGCAATTTTCTCATCAACGAACAGAGGTTAAGTGCAGGAAGGTTCTTAAAAGTACTGCACTTAACCTGAAGTGCCAAATAAATGGGAAGTTTTTTCTACACTTTTAACAATTTCTTAATCATGCCAATCTTATAACGCGCTGGCTTTCAACCTGAAATTTTGAGCGATTGGTACCAGTCGTCCTTAACCGGTTGATGAAAAATTTTGGTCCTGACTGCGCTATGTAGAGGAATTTATGTGATTGGGCATAGCCATTCAGTCACCTCAGAAATCAACATGAGCGATGTTATGGTTTCCGTAGTAAATTTCGGACGTTATGCTAAACAACAATGGTCGTGAACTTGCCCTGATGCTGTTGCGCTTAGGAATGGGCATCAACATGCTGCTGCACGGATTGGTCCGGCTGCCTAAACTGACCCGTTTTGCCGATAAAGTAGTGGCCGACTTCGCCAACACACTTTTACCAGCTTTTCTGGTGCGGCCATTTGCCCTGTTGCTCCCCTTGCTGGAGTTCAGCGTGGGGGTAGTGATCCTGCTGGGTGGCCGTTTTCTGATTCACGGCCTCCTCGGCGGAGGCATTGTCATCTGTCTGCTTATGTTTGGTACCGCCCTGCGCGAAGACTGGGCTACGCTGGGTTCGCAGGTGATCTACCTGCTTACGTTCGCATTTGCCTTATTCCTGACCGATTCGCGCCGGTCGTGAGAAGCTTGCTTTAAAAGATCAACAGCCGTTTACGCCGGTAGAGGTTGGGCAGGTCTGTCTCAAACCAGGTGTAGGGATCATTGTAAAACTTCAGGAAATCCGATACACTCGCCTGACCCGGATAAGGTGCGTAGAAATGGGTAGCACTCCGGGCGTCATTCCGCCAGACCAGCACGTAGGCCAGCTTCATCTTCTCGGCTTTCAACGATTTCAGCAGCGTATTGGTCCACCAGGTGGTGTCGGGAATTGATTCCAGGCCGGTTTCTGTGAAGGCCGCCAATTTGTGGGATTTGCTGGCGAAGTCGGCCACGATTTTGAGTTTCTGCACCCCCGCTGCCACATTATACCGGCCATCGCGTCCAAAATCGGCGTAGTCATCCATACCGACTATATCTACCCACTCGTTGCCGGGGTAGCGCTCCACATAAGCCGCTTCGGTTTTAAAGGTACAGTCGGGTGAGAAGGCGTAGATGAAATTGTGCACCTGTAAGCTGTCGCGCAGGTAGCCAACCGTGAACTGCCAGAGGGCTGTAAAATCTTCCCGTTTGCAGTGCGGTTTGCCCCACCAGAACCAACCCCCATCGAACTCGTGATAGGGCCGGAAGATCATGGGCACCAGCTTACCGTCTTTCCCCTTTATCGAGTTAGCCAGTTCTCCCACGGTGCGCAGAATGGCTTTGTACTGTTCATTGTATGACCCACCCGGCAGGAGGTACGGCACGGCCGGGGCCGACACTGAATCTTTCCAGTAAAACCCGGTTTGCGGGGTGACTGGGTTGGTAAAATGCCAGGCTACGGTTGTTAGACCACCCCGGTCGTAGGTATCGGCGATTTGCTTGCGGAGCGACGCCTTTGTTCGTTCGGTACTTTCCGGCGACCGGCCCGATAACCCACTGAAATCGACGCCGACAACGGCCGGGTGCGACCCACTGACCGATTTAACGTCGGACCGGTTTGCATCGCCCGACCAGCCGTGCCCGTATTCAGTCGCGTGCTGATGGCCGAACAGAATATGCTTTCTGGCTGATTTTTGCAGGTTGCGGTAGAGCGCTGCTGTCTCTTTGGTGGCTTTTTTATCAATTAATTGCTGGGCTAACGCTGGTGCAGCGAAGCTGACAAATGACCCTAAGCAGGTCAGTACCCATACGAATCGTTTCATAAGTCGGTAAATGTGGATACCAAACTACGGTTTTTAGCCGCTCCTGCGAAGCCATAAACGGTTGTGAGTCAGCGCTTGTTTTTGAATAAGCTTTAAATCAGAGCCTTATAGCGCAGTGAGTATGAATTTAGCTAATAAAGTATTAGTCGTTTGTGAACGACCAAACAGGGGGATTGGCAGGGAATTTAGCCGAACAGGAGGGTAAACGTGCTGCCCTGACCGGGGCTGGACTCGACGGTGAGCTGACCACCATGCAACTGCATGATTTGCCGCGACAGGCTCAGGCCGATACCGGAGCCGGTTTTTTTGGTCGTAAAAAAGGGAATAAAGATCTTCTCCAGTGCTTCCGGTTCGATGCCCGGTCCATTGTCGCGCACCCGGATACCTACGCGGTTGTCACTGGCGCGGGCGTCGATCCAGATGGCCGGGTCGGGCCAGTCGATCATACTTTCAATCGCATTGCGGATCAGGTTTAGCAGCACCATTTCGATCTGGTCGGCATCCGCCAGAATGGTTAGGGGAGGGGATACTACCAAAGGAGGAACCGTAATCTGCCGACGCTGGAAATCCGGCTGAACCAGGGCCAGCACGGTTTTAAGGAGGTGTTCCACCGACACATCGGCCAGCCGGGGTTGCGGAATGGTGGTGAAATGGCGGTAGGCATCCACGAACCGCATAATGCCCCGTCCCCGGTTTTCGATGGTAGACAGGGCCATCCGCAGGTCGCTAATGGATTCCGTCACCGAATCGGTTTGGGTCATCCCGGTCAGTTCGCTATCCACAATTTGCTGCATGGTACCCACCAGCGACACAATGGGCGTAACGGAGTTCATGATTTCGTGGCGCAGCACATTGGTAAGATTCTGCCACGCTTCGAGTTCTTTCCGCTGTAGTTCGGGGTGGATGTTCTGGAGCGATACCAGCGTAACCTGACGGCCGCGCAGGCGAACGGCCGTACAGCGAACCGATAATTCTGTTCGTTCCTGCGTCTGGTAAACGGTTGGCTCGCTCCGGCCCGTGCCCTGAAATAAAGCCACCAGCGCTGGATGAGCCGCCTGTAGTTCCGACAGTTGCCGCAGCCGATAAATGCCCAGCAGGCGCAGGGCGGCCTGATTAACGAGTTCGACATTACCGACCGTATCGAACGAGAGCAGCCCCACGCTTACGTGCTGCACAATGGTATTGAGGTATTGCAGGTTGGCTTCCTTCTCGGCCCGGGCCTGCCGGAACGCGTCCAGCACTTCGTTGATCTGGGCGTTTAAGTCTTTAAAGCTTTCGCCCAACTCGTTATCGGATTTAAAGGCGATGGCAAAGTCGGAGTACCGCACGGATTCCAGAAAGCGCGTCAGCTTTCGGTTTATGCTCGTGACGTAGGTGTATAAGCTTATGGTTTGCCAGGTCAGCGCAATGCTGCCAAAACTTATCCAGGCAACGCGGTTCGCCGGACTGCTGGCTAAGGCATAACCAACCAGACAGCCGGTCATGGTTAAGGCAACTACCCGGATAATAAGCCCAATGGCGAAGCGTTTCATACCTTGCGGTTGAGAAATGGAATAAGTATATTCACTAAAAAAAGAATATGAGTACGATAACCCTTAAAATTCTGGACGAGCGGGAAGAAGAGTCGGTTATGACCTTACTGAACGCATTGGTAGCGAATCAGATAATTGAAGTAGCTACCAAAGATCCCTTTCTGATGCCGGGAAACCGTATACCTGTTGATCAGCTGAATGCCCGCATTGAGGAAGCAGAACGAAGTCCCCGGCTTTCCGTTGAAGAAGTCAAAGCTCGTCTGGGACTATGATCGTTGATGGCCGCGAGATTGTATTCACCGAGCACTTCTTTGATCAACTTGCTGATATTCAATCCTACAACAGTGTTTACTCGGCCAGGCAGGCTCGTCAGCTTTCTACTGACATAGTTAACTTTATCACGGATTGTATCGCGCCTAATCCGTATATGTTCGTAGCCTATGAGGGGTTAAAGACACCTGATAAGGCTTACCGCCGGGCTACATTCAGGCGTATGTACGGGATAATCTATAAAGTATCATTAGATAAAATTGATGTATTGACGATTTACCACAACAGCCGAAATCCCGATGCCATCGACCTTGGCGAGTCGTCATAAGCTGTATTTCTCCATCCGTCGGTACAACGCCTGCCGCGACAACCCCAGCACCCGCGCTACGTCCGTAATGTTGCCGTTATGCTGTTGCAGGGCCTGTTGAATCAGGCGTTTTTCCATGTCTTCGAGTTGCAGCGTTTCCCGGACTGGTCCCAAGGTGGCCGATGCGGCCTGCCCCGAACCGTTGAGGCCAGGTCGATCCTGAGTCGGCTCCAGCAGGTTGGTTCGGGCCAGAATGACCGCCCGCTCGATGGTATGCTGCAACTCCCGCACGTTACCCGGCCAGGCGTATTGCTGCCACTGTTTCATCAACGCCGGACTGATGCCCGTGATAGGCCGGTTATGCTGTCGGCTATACAGGGTCAGAAAATGCTCAGCCAGCGGCTGAATGTCGGTTGGCCGCTCGCGCAGGGGAGGCAGGTTGAGTTCGATGGTATTGATGCGGTAGAGCAAATCCTGCCGGAACAGACGCTCGGCTACACGCTCATAAATCGGGGCATTGGTGGCACAGATCAGCCGTACATCAACGGGTTTGGCCTTATTGCTGCCGACCCGCGTAACAATACGCTGCTGCAGCACCGTGAGCAGCCGGGCCTGCTGCGGCAGGGTAACATTGCCGATTTCATCCAGAAAAATGGTGCCGCTCTGTGCTTCCTCAAATCGACCCGCCCGGTCGTCGCGGGCATCGGTGAAGGCCCCTTTGACGTGGCCAAACAACTCACTCTCAAACAGACTTTCGCTCAACGCGCCTAAATCGACCGGTACAAAGGGCTTGTTATGCCGGCCCGACCGCTGGTGAATGGCCCGCGCCACGAGGTCTTTACCCGTGCCGTTTTCGCCCAGAATCAATACATTCGCGTCGGTATCGGCTACCCGCTCGATAGTATCGAATACATGCTGCATGGCCGGACTGGAGCCAATCAGCAGGGAGGTGGCCGACTCAGGGCGGGCGGTTGCTTTGCCAACTGCCACCGGAGCTTTGACCTGACCAATTTTCTGCTGCCGGATCGTCACCGCGTTTTGTAACGTGGCAATGAGTTTATCGTTCTCCCAGGGTTTGAGTACGAAGTCGGTAGCACCAACTTTGATGGCGCGGACGGCCATTTCGACATCGCCATACGCCGTAAAGAGTACAACAACGGCTACCGGGTCAATGTCCAGAATACGGTCGAGCCAGTCGAAGCCTTCCTTCCCCGAGTTAACATCGCGGGTGAAGTTCATGTCCAGCAAAATGACATCGTACTGCCCGTTAGTAACCAGAAACGGCAGTCGTTCGGGATTTTTTTCAATATCGACCTGCTGAAAGTGCCGCTTCAGCAGCAATCTGGCTGCCATCAACACATCGGGGTCATCGTCGACAATAAGAAGTTTTGCCATAGTAATCAGTCATCTGCAAACGTCGTACCTGATTTACGGGCCGGTTCATTGTCAGTGAGTTAGGTTAATCGGGGATTGAATGGGTGTCCGCTATCGCACAGGCATCGTCCGTAAACGGACACGGTGCCGATACCGGTTTGCTGTAACGTGTTGATAATCAAACAACCCGGTTTTTGGCACATTACTTGGCATACCGCTACTGTCCACTTACAACAGTGCAACTTACCAACTTATAGTCATTACTCATGGACCGCGCCTTACCCAAACGCTTCTGGACACCGCAACGCTCTGCAATGATTGCCGGGGGCGTACTGTTGCTGTCGCTGCTGGCGTACAGTTTTATCTTCGCCGATCACCGGTCGAAACTGAATGTTGAGAAAGAAAAAATTACGGTTTCGCCCGTTACAACCGGACCGTTTGAGGATTTTATTGCTGTAACCGGCGTCGTACAACCCCTAAAAACCATCCGGCTGGATGCCATTGAAGGCGGTTACGTCACGCAGAAATTAGTGGAAGGCGGTGGCATGGTAAAGCAGGGCGAAGTGCTGTTGAAATTAGAAAACCAGAACCTTAAACTGAGCTTTCTTCAATCCGAAACGGAAGCGAACCGGCTCGTTAATGACCTGCAAAACACCCGTCAGCGGCTACAGGTCGAACAGTTTACCCTCCGCAAAACGCTGGCTGATCTGGACGCGCAGATTGATCAGGCCAAAGATTCCTACGACCGGCAGGCTATGCTGTACAAAGAAAAAGTGGTATCGGAAGAGGATTACCTGAAAGCAAAACGTACCTACGAACGATTGGCCGGGCAGCGGAAAATCGAAATCGAGTCGCAGAAATACCAGGACGATAATGCCAAGCTTCAGATCAAACAACTTGAAGGCACCTTGCAACGCACGCAGCGAAATGTGGCTCTTTGGCAGCAAACGCTGGATAACTTAGTGGTAAAGGCTCCGGTTTCCGGGCAGCTATCGAGCATCGACGTCGAAGTTGGCTCGAACATCAACCGGGGTCAGAACATTGGCCAGATTGATGATGTGAACGGCTTTAAAATGCGCGTTGGGGTGGATGAACACTACCTGAACCGCATTTTTCCGGGCTTACAGGGCTCGTTTGAGTTCAACGGGCAAAAGTATGATCTGGAAATAAAACGGGTGTATCCGGAAGTAAAAAGCGGTCGTTTTGATGTGGATATGATTTTTGTCAAGGGGGCACCAACGGGGATCAAGCGCGGCCAGTCGACGCCTATTCAATTGGAGTTGGGGAAAGCGGCCAAAGCCACGCTGATCCCCGTTGGTGGTTTCTTCTCCGATACGGGCGGCAACTGGGTATACGTCGTGGACAAGTCCGGCAAGCGGGCAGCTAAACGCAACATTACCCTGGGCCGTAAAAATCCTGAATTCTTTGAGGTACTGGATGGCCTGCAACCCGGTGAGCAGGTGATTACCAGCAGCTACGAGAATTTCGGGGATAATGAAGTTTTAGAATTTTAAAGAATATGGCACAGAGACACACGGAGGAGTCACGGAGGTACACAGAGAAGAAGAGAGAAATTTTCTCTGTGTACCTCCGTGCGTCTCGGCGCATCTCTGTGGCAAAACTTTATAAACCATGATCCAAACTACTAACCTGCAAAAACTCTTCGCTACTGAAGAAGTAGAAACCACCGCCCTCAACGGCATTTCGATGGATGTTAAGGACGGCGAATTTGTCGCGATTATGGGGCCGTCGGGCTGCGGCAAATCGACGTTGCTCAACATTCTGGGTCTGCTGGATAACCCGAGTGATGGCGAGTATCATTTTTACGGTACTGAGGTTGCCAAAATGACCGAGCGGCAACGGGCACAACTGCGCAAAGGTGCCATCGGCTTCGTGTTTCAGAGCTTTAACCTGATCGACGAGCTGACCGTATACGAAAACGTCGAGCTGCCCCTGTTGTACCTCAAAACGCCCCCGGACGAGCGGAAAACACGCGTGGAGGAAGCCCTGAACCGAATGGCCATTATGCACCGGCGCAACCACTTCCCCCAGCAGCTATCGGGTGGTCAACAGCAGCGGGTGGCTATTGCGCGGGCCGTTGTGGCGAAACCGAAGATGATTCTGGCCGATGAACCGACGGGTAACTTAGACTCCAACAATGGCGAAGAGGTAATGAAGCTGCTGGCTGAACTCAACAACGAGGGCACGACCATCATCATGGTAACGCACTCACCCTATGATGCAGGCTTTGCCCATCGGATTGTGAACCTGTTCGATGGCAAGATCGTAACCGAAAACTTCCACGTATAGTGTGGCCAGACTAACTGTGCGGATATAGCGCAGCCGGTGCCATGTCGAGTACAAAAGACCTTAACTTTTTTACGTAATGATGAAAACGTTTCTTTCCACCTTGTTGCTGTTAGCCGGTGCAACCGCTATGGCACAGACCTCCGTACACTCTAATCTGAATACGTCCATTAACGATGACAACAAAACGTACTCAATTCGGATTGACGGCGACCGGAACGGCAAAGTGATCCACTACGACCGGACGTTTAACGTTGCGGGGTTGAGTAAAGCGCAGAAGGAAGCGCTAAAGACCCGGGTGCTGGATTCGCTCGGTTTGGGGGAGACTCCACCATCCCCGCAGCAGGCGGTTAGCGCAGTATCGTCAGGTAAGGTAAACGTCACCTTTGTCTGCCCAACATGCGTTGGGAAAACAAAACTATCGGTCAGTGGAAATGGCTTTTCGGCGGAGCGCGAGTTGGAGATCGACAAAGGCAAATCCGGCTTTCCGTTCACGCTGGAAATGCCGCCCGGTGACTACCAATATACCTACTGGCAGAATAAAGTAGAGCAGATGAAGCTGCCGTTTACGGTGAAGGCCGGTCAGGAAAATACGGTAACAGTGAAGTAGCAAGCGTTACAGGAGGGCGTTCAGATCGAGCTGGAGTACGTCCGAGAACGATGATTCGGTCGCTACGCCACCATCGCCCTGGCGATAGCGAAGCCACTGCCGGGTTTTATAGTTGAAGACAAAGCCCTCCAGGATGCCATAAAGATCACCATCAATAAGATCGATTACCTTTTTAAGGTCAGCTTTCAGGCTTTTCGTGTGGGTCACTTCAATGATCACGTGGGCCTGCTCCGTTGCATAATCATAAAGAATTACGTCGGGAGTGGGCGGTCCGTCGTAACGGCTGTTGTATTCGCCAACCATCATTTCGGGAATTGGCTCGTACCGAATGGTACCGGCCTCATAATACGGATACAGTTTTGCGGTTAGCCGGGCTATAGTACGCTGATGTATGAGGGGCGCATTACTGCCGTCCTCCAAAACCATAAACTTCTGCGGAATGAGGTCGGAGTAGTTCGTCATCTGATTGTTTATCAACGGTTGTGTATACCAAACGTACGCAAATCTAACCAAACCATTATGTTCCGCAACTACCTCAAAATCGCCATTCGGAGTCTGCTGAAGCACAAGCTATACTCGGGAATCAACGTGTTCGGGCTGGCCCTGGGCATGGCCTGCAGCCTGCTCATCGGGCTGTGGGTACGCGACGAACTGAGTTACGACCGCTTCCTGCCTGATGTCGACCGAATCCATTACGTCCGGGTAAATTTCCCAGTTAATGGCGATATCGTAACCAATTTTGTAACGCCCGGCCCCTTGCAGGAAGTGATTGCCCGGGACATTCCCGAAGTGGCCGCCGTCACCAAAATCAATTACGGACCCGAGTTGCTGATAAAGCCAGCAGGGCACGAAAAATCAGGCAAAGAAACGGGACACTTTGCCACCGCCGACTTCTTTGGCGTATTCTATTTGCCTGCGCTGGCTGGTAACCCTAAAGCCGCGCTGGCCCAAACCAATCAGATCATTATTACCCGGAAACTGGCCGATAAATACCTGCTGAATGGCACCGGCAACTACCAGCAGGCCCTGGGCAAAACGCTTCAACTCGACAACGACAAGTTTTATGTGGTCGGGGCGGTCATTGACAATATACCCCAAAACAGTTCCTTCAAATTCGACTGGTTAGTGAACTGGAAAGTGCAGGAACAGGACTGGATGAAAACCTGGGGTAATAACTCCTTCTACACCTTCGTCCGGTTAAAACCAAATACGACTCTGGCTCAGGCCGAAGCCGCCATGTCTACCATTTACCCCCGTGTGGCCGGCAAGAACTTTGAAACCGGGCGACCTGCGTTGCAACCACTCACCGATTTACGCCTGTACCGAGACTATAAGCATGGCAAAGCCGTTGGCGGGCGCATTGAGTATGTGCGTATTTTCTCCATTGTCGCCTTATTTATTCTGTTGATTGCCTGCATCAACTTCATGAACCTGGCCACGGCCCGGTCGGCCATCCGGGCAAAAGAAGTGGGGGTTCGGAAAGTGGTGGGAGCCTTACGTTCCTCGCTGGTGTGGCAGTTTCTGAGCGAATCAATCCTGACGACACTCCTGGCCGTGGTGCTGGCCATTGGCCTGGTGTGGTTCGCACTGCCGACCTTCAACAAGATCTTTGACAAACACCTGGTGCTTAAGCTGACAGAGGCCACCTTCTGGGTTTACCTTGCGGGTCTGATCCTGATAACGGGCGTTATATCGGGCAGCTATCCGGCCCTGTTTCTGTCGGGCCTGCAACCCATCAAAATCCTGAAGGGGCGCTTACAGGCAGGGGCCGGGCCCGCCCTCTTCCGGCGGACACTGGTTGTTTTTCAATTCGCCTTGTCTATGTTTCTGATTGTTGGTATGCTGATCGTTGGGCAGCAGATGAACTACCTGCGTACCAAAAACCTGGGGCTCGACCGGGAGAATATACTGTACATTCCGCTGGAAGGGGACATTGCGCAGCCTAAAAAGGTGGAAGCCTTCCGCCAGGAGGTTATGCGAAAGCCCTACGTTGTCTCTGCATCGACCAGCATGATGTTGCCTGTGAACATTCAGAGTACATCCGGCGATCTGAAGTGGCCCGGCAAATCGCCTGACTTACAAGCTCAGGTATCGATGATGTTTGTCGGTGGCGACCTCACCCGAACCATGAACATCAAACTGCTCGACGGGCGCGATTTTCGCGTTGACACGCCTGCCGATTCAACGCATTATCTGATTAACGAAGCGGCTGCCAAACTGATGGGTATGCGAAATCCGGTCGGTAAAGAGGTGGAGTTCTGGCCGGGTAAGGGCCAGATAATTGGCCTGATGAAAGATTTTCACATCAACTCCCTGCATGAGGAAATCAAACCGTTGATTCTCTGTTTTGGGGCCGACAACCGTAATACGAGTTACGTGCTCATAAAGACCCGCGCCGGTCAAACCCAGCAGGCCATTGCTGATCTGGAACGCCTGACGAAACAGTTTAATCCAAACTACCCTTTCGATTATCATTTTGTAGACGAGGAGTACGAGAAACTTTACCAGAGCGAGCAGCAGGTCAATACGCTGGTGAACTACTTTGGCTTGCTGGCTATTCTGATTTCCTGCCTGGGATTGTTTGGCCTGGCGGCTTTCACGGCTGAGCAACGGACCAAAGAGATTGGCGTGCGGAAGGTACTGGGCGCGAGTGTTGGCAGCATCGTTAGCCTGCTCTCCCAGGATTTCCTGAAGCTGGTCTTTGTGGCAATTGTTTTGGCCAGTCCATTAGCCTGGTGGTCGGTAGATACATGGCTCAGCTCATTCGCTTACAGTACTGATGTTGGCTGGAGCGCTTTTGCGTTGGCAGGTTTTCTGGCAATTGCTATTGCGCTGCTGACCGTGAGCTTTCAAAGCGTGAAAGCCGCGCTGATGAATCCGGTGAAATCCTTACGAAGCGAATAACGGTGCAAAGGGTTTGGGGCAGCGGGCTTAGGGTATAGCCCCGGGCTCACGGCTCCAAACCTTTCCTCACAAACCCCATCCCCAAACCCATGCTCAGTAACTACCTCAAAATCGCCTGGCGAAACCTGCGCAAACATGGTGGGTTTACCGCCATCAACATCTTCGGGCTGGCCGTAGGGCTGGCGTGTTGCCTGCTCATTACCCTTTATGTGGTAGACGAGCTTAGCTACGACCGCTTTAACGCGAAAGCCAACCGAATTTACCGCGTTAATACCAATGTAAAGTTTGGGGGCAACGAGATGAACATGGCCGTTTCGCCCGATCCGGTAGGGCCAACCCTGAAAAAGGATTATCCGCAGGTCGAGCAGTTTGTGCGGCTCCATCAGCGGGGTACGGGGCTGGTTAAACGGGCAGGCTCTACCAATAATCTGCGCGAAGAAAACGTCCTCTTTGCCGACTCGACCCTGTTCGATGTGTTCACGTTTCCGCTGGTGGCGGGTGATCCGAAGGTAGCCCTGAGAGACCCGAATACGGTGGTCATCAGCGAATCGGCGGCTAAACGACATTTTGGTGGCCAAGATCCGATGGGTCAGACGCTGACCTTCGATAATAAGAGCAGCTACAAGGTGACGGGCGTTATGCGCGACATACCGGCCAACTCGCACATTCGCGCTGATTTCTTCCTGCCGATGCTCAACGATGACTATGAATGGGGGCAATGGCTCAGCAACAACCACCACACCTACATTGTCCTGCGCGAGGGCACCGACTACAAACAGTTCGAGAAGAACTTAGATGCGGTTGTTACGAAGTATGCCGGGCCGCAGGTACTTCAGATGGTGGGCTCAACGATGGCCCAATTTCGGAAGGCAGGCAATCGCTACGGATTATGGCTGATGCCCCTGACCGACATTCACCTGCAATCCAAGCAACTCCACGAACTAACGCCCAGTGGCGACAGTCAGTACGTATATATCTTCTCGGCGGTCGCACTGTTCATACTGCTCATTGCCTGTATCAACTTCATGAATCTGGCTACGGCCCGTTCAGCAAAGCGGGCAAAAGAGGTGGGCGTCCGCAAGGTGCTGGGGTCCGAACGGCAGCAACTGATCGGACAGTTTATGTCGGAATCCGTACTAATGACGGTATTGGCGATGGTTGTAGCGTTGGTAATCGTGGCGATTGCATTACCACTTTTCAACCAGATTGCGGCCAAAGAACTAAGCGTCTCCCGGTTGTTTTCGCCCTATTTCTTGCCCGTACTCATCATGCTGCCCATTGTCGTGGGGCTGCTGGCGGGTAGCTATCCCGCCTTCTTCCTCTCGTCGTTCAAACCCATCAGCGTATTAAAGGGCAGTACGCCATTGAGGAGTACGGCCTCTCGGGGATTTAGTTTCAGCTTTAAACGGATCAGCCTGCGTAGTGGCCTGGTCGTTTTTCAGTTTATGATGTCGGTAGTGCTGCTGGTCGGAACCATCATTGTGTATCGACAGATCACGTACATCCAGAACAAAAACCTGGGCTTCAGCCGGGAACATGTACTGACGATCAACGACGTGTACACGCTGGGTAAGCAGGTAGAAACGTTCAAGCAGGAAGTGCTTCGGCTACCGGGTGTGGTCAGCGGTAGTATCTCCGGTTATCTGCCAACGCCGTCTTATCGCAACGATACATCACTCTTCCCCGAGGGCGAGATTGATCAGAACAAGGCCGTTTCGTCGCAGGTGTGGGGAGTCGATCACGATTATGTAAAGACGCTGGGTATGCAGATTGTGGCGGGACGTAATTTCTCGCGCGAGTTCGGGGCCGACTCGTCGGGCATCCTCTTGAATGAAACGGCCGCAAAGCTCTTCGGTGGCACCAATATTATTGGCAAGCGGATTTCCCGCTTTAACGATAATCAGGGCAAGACGTTCAAGACGTATACGGTGCTGGGTGTCGTCAAAAACTTCCATTTCGAGTCGCTCCGGCGTAACATCGGTGCGCTAACGATGATCCTGGACAACAACTCGGGGGGAGCATCCTTCCGCTTAAGCAGCGCAGGCTTACCCGCCTTGATGACACAGATTGAGAGCAAGTGGAAGCAGATGGCTCCGGGACAACCCTTCAGCTATCAGTTTCTCGAGGACAGTTTTGACAACATGTACCGCGCCGAACAACGGGTTGGCACCATCGCGCTGACCTTTGCCGTGCTCGCCATTCTGATTGCGTGTCTGGGCCTGTTTGGTCTGGCCGCCTTCATGGCCGAACAGCGGACAAAAGAAATTGGCGTGCGAAAAGTGCTGGGTGCCTCGGTTTTCAGCATCATAGGCCTCTTATCCTCCGACTTTCTGAAACTGGTGCTGATCGCCATTGTCATTGCCTCGCCCATTGCCTGGTATACCATGCACCGCTGGCTACAGGACTTCGCCTACAAGATCAACATCGAGTGGTGGGTCTTCGCCCTGGCCGGTGCGGTGGCGGTAAGTATTGCCCTGCTGACAGTCAGTTTCCAAAGTATAAAAGCCGCACTGATGAATCCCGTGAAAAGCCTTAAAACAGAATAAAAGGAGGAAGGGGAAGGAAGGGGAGCAAGGATAATAAGACCAAGCCTCCATTTCTTCCCTCTCCTACCTTTTTTCCTCTCCTCCATCTTATGCTCCGAAACTACATCAAAATCGCCTGGCGGAACCTGATCCGCAATAAAACCTTCACGGCTATCAACATCGTTGGGCTGGCTATTGGGCTGGCTACCTGTCTGCTTATCGGGCTGTTTGTCCTTGACGAACTGAGTTACGACCGCTTTAACGAGAAGGCCGACCGAATCGTACGCGTCATTTTTCGGGGGTCCATACAGGGCGGCAAAATGAACGAGGCCCACGTGATGCCGCCGACCGCCCAAACGCTCAAAGCGGACTATGCGGAAGTAGAGGAAGCGACCCGCCTGCGGTTGGGTGGTTCTCCGGTCATTACCTACGGCGACAAAACCTTTCGCGATGCGTCGATTGCTTACGTTGACGCTAATTTCTTTCAGGTTTTTACGCTGCCGCTGCTTCAAGGCGATCCTAAGACAGCCTTAGTCCAGCCCAATACAGTAGTCATCACGGAAGATTTAGCTCATAAATACTTCGGCAATGCTGACCCGCTTGGTAAGGCACTTACCATTAAAGGCAGGAATATTACATTGCAGGTGACCGGCCTGATTAGCAAAGTACCCGACAACTCGCACTTCCACCGCGTCGGCGCTCCAATCGACATTTTTGCGTCGATGGCCAGCATCCCCGATGCGAAGTCCCTCTCGTGGATGACCTCTGAATTTTACACCTACCTGGTACTGCCAAAGGGTTACGATTACAAACAGCTGGAAGCCAAGCTGCCGCAGGTCGTGGAGAAATACATGGCCCCGCAACTGGAGGTAGCGTTTGGCATGAACATGGACCAATTCCGTAAGAAAGGGAATGATATTGGTCTGTTTCTGCAACCCTTGACGGATATTCACCTGCATTCTGATTTTGCCTACGACCTGTCGCCATCCGGTGATATCCGGTATGTCTACATGTTCGCGGCCATCGCCGTGTTTATGCTGTTGATTGCCTGCATCAACTTCATGAACCTGAGTACGGCCGGCGCATCGAAACGGGCCAAAGAAGTGGGTATTCGAAAAGTACTGGGGTCGGTGCGCCAGAGTCTAACCTATCAGTTTCTAATCGAATCGCTTCTCCTGAGCGCCCTGGCGTTAGTGCTCGCGGTTGGCCTGGTGTATCTGGCCTTGCCCGTGTTTAATGCGCTGTCGGGAAAGACGTTATCGCTCGACTTCATGGCGAATGTCTGGCTACTGCCGGGTTTACTTCTTTTTGGGTTAGTGGCCGGTTTGCTGGCGGGTAGCTACCCCGCGTTTTTCCTGTCTTCGTTCAAACCCATCAGCGTACTAAAGGGGGCAAAATTCACTGGAGGTAGTAAACGTATCGGCCTGCGGAGTGGTCTGGTGGTATTTCAATTCTTTATCTCCATCACGCTGATGGTTGGCGCTACGGTAGTCTACCGGCAGCTCAATTATATTCAGAACAAGAAACTGGGCTACAATAAGGATCAGGTGCTGGTGTTGCCGGAGACGTGGCTGCTGGGTAAAAATGAGGCTGTTTTCCGCAATCAGGTGATGCAGAACCCCGGCGTCGTGAACGTCAGCACCTCGGGCTACCTGCCCGCTGGCCCCAGCAACAACAACAATTTCACGATCTCGCCCGAAGCGAATCGCAACGGCGACCCGGTCACGCAACTGGTGAAGACGCTGCGCTATGATGTCGATTACAATTACATCCCCACACTGGGCATGGAACTGGCCGCTGGCCGAAATTTCGCCAAAGCCTACGGCACCGATTCGACGGGCGTGATCCTGAACGAAACTGCCGCCCGGACCTTGGGTTGGGGTGACAAGGCGCTGGGACACACGATTACCAACTTGAACAACGAAGGCCGTAAAAGCACATACCGGGTTATTGGCGTGGTGAAGGATTTTCACTTTAGATCACTACACGAGCGCATTTCGCCCCTCGTGATGATGCTGGGCAATAATTCGGGTACGGTCATTGTCAAAGTGAAGGCTAAAGACCTCGCTGGCTTGCTGGCCAACCTAAAAACGCAGTGGAATCAGCTGACGACGGATGCGCCCTTTACGTACGCTTTCCTGGACGAACGCTTTAACGACACCTACCGCTCCGAGCAGAAGATTGGCAGTATTCTGGGCATTTTTGCCGGCCTGACCATTTTCGTCGCCTGTCTGGGTTTGTTCGGGCTGGCTACTTTCATGGCCGAGCAACGCACCAAGGAGATCGGCGTGCGGAAGGTGCTCGGTGCATCGGTCACCAGCATCGTTGGCCTGCTCTCCAAAGACTTTCTGAAATTAGTCGCCATTGCTATCGTCCTTGCCACGCCCGTAGCCGGGTGGATCATGAGCCGCTGGCTACAGGACTTCGCCTATCGCATCGACCTGAGTTGGTGGATGTTTGCCCTGGCGGGTGTCCTCTCGGTAAGTATTGCCTTGGTAACGGTCAGCTACCAAAGCATCAAAGCCGCCCTGATGAACCCGGTGAAAGGTTTGCGGAGCGAGTAGAGGACTGACTTCGTTCAGGCCAACTCCCGAATGACCCGGCAGGGGTTGCCCGCAGCAAACACGTTGGATGGGATGTCTTTAGTCACGACGCTGCCCGCCCCAATCGTCGTGTTATCGCCGATGGTGACGCCGGGACAAACAATAACACCACCACCCAGCCAGACGTTATCGCCGATGGTGATGGGCGACGCCAGTTCCGGCCCTTTGCTCCGTTCAATGGCATCGACCGGGTGATAGGCCGCGTAGAGCTGAACGTTTGGGGCGCACTGAAAATTAATACCGATGGTGATGCGGGCGCAGTCCAGAAAGATGCAGTTGAAGTTAATAAACCCATTGGCACCGATGCTGATGTGCGTGCCGTAGTCGCAGTAGAACGGTGCCTGAATGTTGAGGTTTTCTCCGGCATGCCCCAGCAATTCATTGAGAATATGCCGCCGGGTGGGTTCTGCGGAGGCATCGTAGGGCGTCTGGTTATACGTCCTAAACAGCGCACGGGCTTTTTCCCGCATTGCCAGCAGGGTTGGATCACTGGCAACGTATAAGTCGCCTGACAACATATTTTCGAGTTCAGTCTTCATTGGGTTGGTTGGGTTAGGTCCTCATTGCGGGCGCAAGCTAAACAGGAAGGCCAAATTCGCGACACATTCGGAGTAAAGCGACTGTCCGTCACCGAACGGTACCTTGTCCACTTTCGGACAGGTTGCCGGTTTTTAAATAGATAACGCTTTGACAATCAATGAATAATTTTTGTGGTACAGCTTTTGGTACAAATCCGTATGGCATCTTTACCGCCGATTAACCCCTGGCCTGCTCATGTTCCGAAACTACCTCAAAATCGCCTGGCGAAACCTGCACCGGAACCGGCTGTTCAGCGCCTTAAACATCGTTGGTATGGGCGTCGGTATGGCGGCCGTGGGACTAATGAGTCTCTATATCGCCAACGAACTCAGCTACGACCGCTTCCACGCCAATGCTGATCGCATTGTCCGGGTGGTGCACTACGCGAACTGGGCCGGTGGTGACCTTAAACTGGTACCCACCTCGGCACCCTTCGCGGATGCGCTCAAAAACGACTATGCGGAGATCGAGAAAACGGTACGCATATCGCCCGAAGGCGGTGGTCTTGTCACCTACAGGGATAAAAAAATTCAGGCTGACGATATCTTCTTTACGGATAAGACGGTGTTCGATGTCTTTACCTTTCCGTTCCTGTTCGGCAACCCCAGCACCGCCCTCGCCCAGCCGGCAAGCATTGTACTGACTAAGACGCTGGCCGAAAAACTGTTTGGCGATGCTGCGAAGGCTGTGGGGCAGCCGGTCGAATTCAGTAATCACTTCGTGAACACGGTAACCGGTGTTATTGCCGATGTGCCGGGCACGTCGCACTTACAGTTCAGTGCGCTGCGTTCGCTGCCCGCTACGTTTACCGATGGCTGGCAAAACTTTAACCTCTACACGTACCTGTTACTGACAAAGGCAAGCGATTATAAAACGCTGGAAGCCAGACTGCCCGGTTTTTATGCCAAATACCTCCGCAGAGAGATGGGCGAGCTGAACTACCGGATGGAACTCCAGCCGCTGACGTCGATTCACCTGCATTCTCATCTGGACTACGAAATCAGTGCGAACGGAAACGCCACTACGGTTGCTATTTTTGCCATTATAGCTGGTCTGGTGCTGTTTATCGCGGGTATCAATTACGTAAATCTGTACACCGCCCGGTCTATTACCCGCACCCGTGAGGTCGGTGTTCGGAAAGCCATCGGCTCCCGGCGCGGTCAGCTTATCGGTCAGTTCATGACCGAGTCGCTGCTGATGGCCGTTCTGGCCGGTCTGGTAGGGCTGATACTGGCGAACGGCCTGCTACCGTGGTTCAACAAACTGGCCGACCGGTCGCTTTCCATCACGCAGTACGGCTCGCTGGCTACCGGGGTCGTAATTACGTTGTTCGTTGTTGGGCTGGGCGCGGGCAGCGGGCTGTATCCCGCCCTGATTCTGTCGGGTTTCCGCCCGGTTACGGCGTTGCGGGGACAGATTGGCAACCAGTTCGGCAAGATTCAGTTCCGACAGTCGCTGGTGGTGTTTCAGTTTGTAGCCGCCGTGGCGCTGATTGCCTGCTCGGCGATGATCTACCGGCAGATGAATTATGTGCTGACCAAAGACCTTGGCTTCAACAAAGATCAGGTAGTGACGTTTCACCTGAACAATGACGAATCGCGGCAACAGGTGCAGGCCCTGAAAGAAGAGCTTCGCAAAAGCCCGTTCATCGAGCAGGTAGCGGCCGCATCCAACCCCATTGGTAACAACAACATCGGCACGAACGGGCTGTTTTTTGAGCAGAACGGCCTTATGCCAACGACCACGCAGGTTGTTCAGAAATTCTCGGTCGATTCGGACTATCTGACTACGCTGGGACTGAAGCTCATTAAGGGGCGCAATTTTTCCGAGTCGTTTCCCAGTGATGCCCTCAGCGCGGTGCTGGTCAACGAAGCCCTGGTTAAAAAGATGGGCTGGCAGGTGCCCATCGGCAAGCGGGTGAAGTACTTTGTTGGTAAAGATCAAACGGCCGAAGCGCGGGTTGTTGGTGTTGTCGGGGATTTTCATACCTATTCGCTCCAGCATAAAATTGAGCCGCTGGTGCTGCAGATGCCCGCTCCCGCTGACAAGGACAATCTGTACGTCCGCATTCGTCCCCGGAAAACGAAGGAGGCTCTGGCCTACATCACGCAGGTGTACCATAAATTCGACCCGGCCGGCGAACTGTCCGTTCATTTTCTGGATGAGAATTTCTCGCAGCAGTACAAAGCCGAACAAAAGCAGGGGCAGGTTATGCTCTCAGTCACGATTCTGGCCGTGCTGATTGCCTGTCTGGGCCTGTTCGGGCTGGCTGCTTTTGCCGCCGAAGCCCGTATTAAAGAAATCGGCGTCCGCAAAGTGCTGGGCGCTTCGGTTGGTAACATCGCGGCTCTGCTCGCCAAAGACTTCGTTAAGCTGGTATTCGTGGCTATTGGAATGGCACTTCCGCTGGCCTGGTACCTCACCGGGCAGTGGCTGCAAAACTTCGCTTATCATGTCGCCATCGAGTGGTGGGTCTTTGCCGGGGCTGGTCTGTTGGCGCTGGGTATTGCGTTGGTAACGGTGAGTTTCCAGAGTATCAAAGCCGCCCTGATGAACCCGGTGAACTCATTGAGAAGCGAATAAATATCCATAAGCATGTTCCAAAACTACCTTAAAATCGCCTTCCGAAACCTCGTTCGCAATAAGGTGTATTCGGTTATCAATATTGTTGGCCTGGCGATGGGTATGGCGGTGGCAACGCTGATTGGCCTCTGGGTGTACGACGAACTTACGTTTGACACCTACCATCAGCGCTACCACCGGGTTGGCCAGATAATGGAGACGCAGACTTTTTCGGGTGAAAGGGCTACCAGTGAGGCCGTTGCCATTCCGCTGGCCAGCGAACTGCGAAGTCGATACGGCAACGTATTCAAACGGATGGCTTTGGTGTTTCCGAACTTCCCGCATATCCTGGCTATAGGTGATAAAAAAATTGCCCAGCCGGGAGTTTGGGCGCAACCCGACTTACCTGAGATACTGACATTGACGATGCGACAGGGACGCCGGGACGCGCTGAACGACCCGTCTTCGGCCTTACTCGCCCAATCGCTGGCCGAAGCCCTGTTTGGGAAGGCCGATCCACTGGGCAAAACCATAAAATTAGATAACCGAGCGTACCTGACCGTAGCGGGTGTTTTCGCCGATCTGCCCCGCAACACCACCTTCTATGACACCAAACTTTTTTTGCCCTGGGCTAAAGTAGTCAATGATTTGGCCTGGGTGAAGGAAGCGCAGACGCAATGGGACACGCAGCACTGGCGGCTGTTTGTCGAATTAAACGACCGGGTTGACCTCGCTAAAGTAAACGTTGGTATTAAGGACATCCTGAAGCGATACAAGTCCGCCGATCAGGCCGAAGTACAGGTTCACCCCATGGCCAAATGGCATTTGTACAGTGAGTTTGAGAATGGGACAGCCGTAGGTGGCCGCATCCGGCTCGTGTGGCTGTTCGGTAGCATTGGGGCGTTTGTGCTGCTGCTGGCCTGTATCAATTTCATGAACCTGAGCACCGCCCGGAGCGAGAAACGCGCGAAAGAAGTGGGTATTCGTAAGGCCGTCGGGTCGGTGCGGGGGCAGCTCATTGCCCAGTTTCTGAGCGAGTCACTGCTGGTAGCCGCGCTGGCGTTCATCCTCTCCATTGGCATAGTGCAGCTAACGCTTCCATTCTTCAACGAGCTGGCCGACAAAACCATCTCGATTGCTTGGTCGAACCCGGTAATCTGGCTGTCTATCCTGGCATTTACCGGCTTCACGGGCCTTATCGCGGGTAGTTATCCGGCTTTCTATTTATCGCGGTTCCCCGCCGTAAAGGTCCTGAAGGGAAATGTCAGAGCCGGTCGGCTGGCGTCGCTGCCCCGGCAGGTGTTGGTCGTTCTCCAGTTCACGGTGTCGATCACGCTGATTATCGGCACCGTAATCGTTTTTCGACAGCTGCAATACGCTAAAAGCCGTCCGGTAGGGTACACGCGGGATGGCCTGATTACGGTGCAGAAGAATACCCCCGAGCTTTATAATACCCCTTACGCGGCTATCCGAAATGATCTTTTACAAACCGGTGTGGTCGCAGATATGGCCTGTTCGTCCGCCCAGTCTACCGATACGCCGGCTGGCAACACCAACATTGACTGGAAAGGAAAAGACCCGAATGCCTCGATTTTGCTGCAAACGGTGGGGGTAACGCATGACTACGGTAAAACCATAGGGTGGAAAATCACAGCAGGCCGGGATTTTTCGAGACAGTTTCCAACGGATTCCGGCTCGTTTATCCTCAACGAAACAGCCGCGAAACTCATGGGCTTTAACCATTCGGCAGTGGGCGAAATTATCCGGTGGGATGGCAAGCCGCATCGTATCGTGGGTGTCGCCAAAGATTTAGTCATGGAGTCACCCTACAAGCCGGTTCAGCCCTGCCTTTTCCTGTTGGACTATGGATGGGATAACTTCATCACGATTCGTATAAAGCCGGACCTGCCCATGCACGAGGCACTGGCTAAACTTGAATCGGTGTTTAAAACGTATAATCCGGGCAGCCCCTTCACCTATAAATTCGTCGATGCCGAATACGCCCGTAAGTTTTCCGACGAAGAACGAATTGAAAAGCTGTCGACTGTCTTTGCCGTATTGGCCATCTTTATTTCCTGCCTGGGCTTATTCGGGTTGGCATCGTTTGTGGCCGAGCAGCGGACGAAAGAAATTGGCGTGCGGAAAGTGCTGGGGGCATCGGTACTGAACTTGTGGGGCCTGCTCTCAAAAGATTTCGTGATGCTGGTTGTGATTGCCTTTCTGATCGCTGCGCCCCTAACCTGGTATTTTCTCGACAACTGGCTCCGGCAATACGCGTACCGTACAGAGCTGTCGTGGTGGGTTTTTGCCCTATCCGGCGGCGGTGCCCTGCTGATCACGCTGCTGACGGTGAGTTACCAGAGTATCAAAGCCGCCCGGATGAACCCGGTCAAAAGCCTGCGATCCGAGTAATTTATCCCCGGCTGAACCTGTCCGCTGTCGTACAAAATTTTGTCCGATAGCGGACATTTTTTATTGATGCTCAATTTGAATACCGTTGATAGACAATGGATTATAGGAGTGGCACGATCGTAGCAGGCTATCTGGATGGTGGTCTTTCAGAACGCTCATCGTCCGATTCAATCTTCCTTTTTTCTATGAAAACGCTGCTCCTCTTTTTTGGCCTGTCCGTTGGTTTTAGCGCCATGGCCCAGTCATCATCCAGCCGTGAGGTAACGAATGACGGGCGGCAACTTCGTATCCGCGTCGATATTGAGCGGGCGGGGCGTACCATGCATTACAACCGCTCGTTCGACATTTCGGCACTGGACCGTCAGGCCGTTGATGCGCTGGAGAACCGGGTGCTCGACTCGCTCAGTCAGGTTAGCGCCAATCACCGGGCAAACCGGGAGCAGCATCCGGGCAGCGATCAGACAAACGATGCCGACGACGCTGATTATGCGTCAACCGCGAATCCGGCTACTGCCTTGTCACCCCGTGAGATTGCCCCGGCGTCGGTGTTGTTCCGCGACGATAAAGAGACCGGGCGGTTGTGGATGCAGTACATCTTCCGCAAAGACGGGGACGAACTGGTGATCGAGCGGACAGTAAACGCACAGGGCAAAAGTGACCGGGCCAAGCAGGCCATCATCCGGGCCACCGAGCAGGAACTGGGCATTAAATCAACGAATCAATAAGCGCTACCTATGCTTCGCAATTACCTCAAAATCGCCCTTCGTACCCTCTGGAAACACCGGACGCACTCGCTCATTACCGTGCTGGGCCTGGCCGTAGCGTTTGGTACAGGGGTGCTGCTGTTTCTGACCGCTGCCTTTGAGTTGTCTTACGACCGCTTTCATGCCGACGCCGACCGCATTTTCCGGCTGAATTTTCTCTCATCTCACCGCGACGGTACGCCCGATCAAAGCTCGACGATGCCCTTTCCGATTACGGCCGCGCTCAAAGCCGAATTCCCGGAGATCGAAGGCGTTTCGAGGTTGTTCAATAAGGGTACGAGTGTTCGCCGTACGGAGCAGGCACTGGACAAAGATGTCCGGCTGGTCGATGCCGATTTTCTGGAAATGTTTACGTTTCCCCTTCGCAAAGGCAATACCCAAACGGCCCTCAATGGGCTGAGCGATATTGTCATCAGCGAAAAAATGGCCAAAGACCTGTTTGGTAAAGGAGACCCGCTGGGGAAACCGCTGCAACTCCGCATGAACGATCACTGGCAGGCGTTCACGGTAACGGGCGTCGTCAGTGATTCGCCCGAAAATTCCACCCTGACATTCGATGCCCTTGTCCGCAGCGAAAACGCGGGTGATTATCAGGATAACAAAACCCGCTGGGATCACGGCAGCCACGATGTGTACATCAAACTGAAAGCCGGTACCGACCCGCAGACACTGCAACGGCGCACGCAGGCCTTCATGGACAAGTACTTCGCTACAGAAAACAAAGAGCAGCAGGCGCAGGGATACCCCAAAAATGAGCTGGGCTTTCAGAAAAGCCTCCTGCTGCAACCAATGCGGGAGGTGCACTTCGACACCCTCACCACCTACGGACAGGGTATCAGCCGGGCGTATATCTACACCCTGCTGCTTGTCGGGCTGTTTATTCTCGCCATTGCCTGCATCAATTTTATCAACCTGACCATTGCGCAATCACTCTCCCGGGCGCGGGAGGTGGGTGTTCGCAAGTCGCTGGGGGCGCAGCGGGGGCAACTGTTCAGTCAGATCTGGGGCGAAACCCTGTTGCTGTGCCTGATCGCCCTGCTGCTTGGCCTCGCCCTGGCCTACGGCGTACTGCCCACGTTTAACCGTTTGTTCAAAAGTCATCTGTCGTTAGCCAGCTTCCTGCAACCCGGGGTGCTGCTGGTTACGGGGCTGGGCTTCCTGCTCATCACCTTGGTAGCCGGTGGGTATCCGGCCTGGTTCGTCACGCGGTTTAACGCGGTGGATGTGCTGAAAGGAAAGGTTAAGGTGAGCCGACCGGGTATGCTGCGTAATTCGCTCATCATCACGCAGTTTACCATTGCGTGTCTGCTCATTGTCTGCACCATTATTGTGCGGCAGCAGATCACGTATTTGCAGCAGCGGCCGATGGGCCTGGACAAGGAGCAGGTGGTTAGTATTCCGGTGGGCAACGAACTCAACGGCGTGGCCACCCTGAAAACCATGCGCGACCGACTAGCCAATCAACCCAATATTGTGGCTGTATCGGGGTCGGGCGTTAACATTGGGGCGGGACTGGACGGTAGTTCATCGCGGAGTATGTACGGCTTCCTGTACGGCAAACGCGACATCAACTGCGACTGGCTGCGGGTAGACCTGGATTACCTGAAAACAATGGGTATCCGGCTGGTACAGGGACGTGATTTTAGCCCGGCGTTCAGCACCGATTCGAGTACGGCGGTGCTCATTACGCAGAGCATGGCGAAGGCGCTGGGCGAAGCGAATCCGGTGGGTAAGTTCATCAAGCCCGGCGACAAACTGTTTCAGGTGGTGGGCGTCGTGTCGGACTTTAATCTGTATTCGCTGCATCAGGCGGCCAAACCCATTGCCCTGCAAATGGAAACGAGTAGTCCGGTTGAGTATATTCTGGTGCGGGTGAATCCCCAAAACCTGACAGCCGCGATGGAAACCCTTAAAACCGTCTGGAAATCGGTTGCGCCAAAGCAGGAGTTCATCGGGTCGTTTCTGGACGAAAATACCGAACGCTGGTATAAAAAAGAGCAGCGGCTGGCCACCATTTTCTCGTCGGCGGCTGGCATTGCCATTCTGTTGTCGTGTCTGGGTTTGTTCTCGATTGCCCTGATTTCGATTCAGCAGCGCACCAAGGAGATTGGGGTCCGCAAAGTGCTGGGCGCGTCAGTCCTGAGCATCGTGACGCTGCTCAGCAAAGACTTTCTGAAACTGGTGTTGATTGCCATTGTCATTGCGTCGCCTATTGCCTGGTACGCCATGCATGAGTGGTTACGGGATTTCGCCTATAAAATCGACATTGCCTGGTGGGTCTTCGCCGGGGCGGGGCTGCTGGCGGTGTGCATTGCGCTGCTGACGGTGAGTTACCAGAGTGTGAAAGCCGCGTTGATGAACCCCGTGAAGTCGTTACGAAGCGAATAAACCCTTAGTAATCATGCTCCGAAACTACCTCAAAATCGCCTGGCGGAATCTGCTGAATCGGCGCTTTTATTCACTCCTGAATATTGTTGGGCTGGCCAGCGGCATTACGTTCGCCCTGTTGATTGGCAGCTACGTCTGGGGCGAATGGCAAATAAATCGATCCCTCCGTAATGCCGGGCAACAGTGTCTCGTTCAAAGCCGGTGGAAGGTGGCGGGTATGGGTATGGATATCACCACGCTGGTACCGGTAGCGCCCGCCCTGAAAGCCCAATACCCGTCGTTAGTTGCCAATTACTATCGGTTCTACGGGGCAAGTGCTACCCTGTCGAAAGGGGCCAACCATTTCCGGGAATCCATTCAGATCGGCGATTCTACGCTGCTGACAATGTTCGGCTTTGCCCTGTTGCAAGGCAACCCGCGTACCGCCCTGACCGGCCCCAATGCCATTGTTCTTACCGAAGCCAAAGCCCTGAAATATTTTGGCCGAACCGACGTGTTGAACCAGTCGCTGACGGTCGAAACACCGCAGTCGGGTAAACAAACGTTTGTGGTAACGGGGGTGCTGAAACCATTGCCTACCAACTCGGTAACGAACTTATTGACCGAATTCACCGAAGTATTTATGTCGCTGCGAAGCGCCGATTATTTTGGACAGGCCATTTTTTCCTGGCAAAACCAGTATATCGTTAACTATGTAGAGTTGCAGCCCGGCGTAAGCGCGCAGGCGCTGCAACAGCCGCTTGCCCGGTTACTGGCGACCAATACGCCCCCGGCGATTGCGAAAAACCTGACGGCCTATGTAACGCCTTTACCGGCGTATTATCTCCAAAGCAATAATGGATTAGTCCGGCGGATGATTGTTACCTTGCTGGCCGTTGCCGGGTTCATTCTGTTGATGGCGGTCGTCAACTTCGTTAATCTATCGCTGGGTAGTTCATCATCGCGGCTACGCGAAATTGGCGTCAGGAAAGTATTGGGCGGTGTCCGGCAGCAGTTGACCGTTCAGTTTCTGGTCGAAGCGCTGGTACTGACCGGTGTTGCCGTGCTTCTGTCGATGGGTTTATACCCGCTCTTACAGGCCCTGTTTGGTACGGTAGTGGGCAAGGCCATTCCGTCGCTGACTGATTTGCCGGGATCTTTCTTTGGTGGCCTGATGGTGCTGACGCTCCTGGTTGGCACTCTGGCGGGCAGCTATCCGGCCCTGTATCTGTCGGCTTATTCAACTATTGATTCGCTCCGGGGCAAAACCCGCTCCATTCGCGAAGGTCAGTTGTTCCGGCGGGCGTTAGTCACGGGGCAGTTTGCCATTGCCGTGTTCGTGTTCATCGGTGCCATCATCGTGTCGCGGCAAATCGCCTATTTCTTCACGACTGACCTCGGCTTCAAAAAAGACGCGGTGCTGACCATATCGTCCCTGCCCCGCAACTGGAGCGCCGGCGGCGTAACGCGAATGCAGGCGGCCCGCGATCAGTTTGCCCGGTTACCCGGCATTCAGTCGGCCAGTTTATCGTTCGAGATCCCCAACGGCAACGTTGGCAACAGCGGCAATATCTACGCCGAGGGAAAAGATTCTACCCAGGCAGTTAGTGTGGCGGTCATGACGACCGACGAACACTACGCGCAGACCTACCAGATCGCGCTCCGGTCGGGTCGGTATTTTCATGCGGGTCAGGGCAGCTACGACTCAACAAGTCTGGTGCTGAACGAAGCCGCTACGAAGGCGCTGGGGTACAAAACACCGGAAGCCGCCGTGGGCCGTCAGGTTCGCTTTCAGGGTTTTCCGCGCACCTATCATATTCAGGGGGTCGTCCACGATTTTCACGTTGGCACCCTGCATCAGGTAATTCGCCCGCTGGCTATTGGTCAGGTTCAGGCACTACCGATTTACCGATTTTTCTCGTTCCGACTGGCACCGGGTAATCCACGCCGGACCATCAGCGGCATCGATCAGGCCTGGCGTGAACGTTTCCCGGATGCTCCGCTTGACTATGCATTCATGGATGATACGCTCCAGAAGCTATATCAGACGGAGTTGCAGTTGGAGAAAGCCGGTTATGTGGCCACGGCACTGGCCTTGCTTATTGTCCTGCTGGGCGTAGTCGGGCTGGTATCATTGAGTGTAGCCCGCCGAACCAAAGAGGTAGGGGTTCGGAAAGTACTGGGGGCGTCGGTACCCCATGTGATTGGCCTGTTCCTGACCGAATACGCCTGGATGCTGTTGCTGGCTAACACAGTGGCCTGGCCACTGGCTTACTATGTTCTGACAGACTGGCTGGCCGGTTACGCGTACCATACCCGGATTAGCTGGGATTCCTTTGCACTGGTGGGTATACTGCTGGCTGTCATCACCGGCATTGTAGTGACGGTTCAGGTAGTCCGGGCCGCCCTGATGAACCCGGTGAAGAGTTTACGGAGCGAATGATTTACTCCTCAAAAATATCATTCAGATTGAGTTGAATGGTAGTCACCGGATCAGTGATGATACCCTGAGAGAAGTTGACTTGCTTGCGGTTGGGTAACAAAATGGAAACAGTTTGTACAGTAGGCACCACTAACCAAACCGTTTTTACACCCGCTGGAAAATGTTTTTTGTAAATGCGTTCAGTCAGGCAGTTCAAACTCTGCTCCGGCGAGAGGATTTCGATGGTAGTAAAAGGCACCTCCTGCATCACAATTTCGTCGGCCAGCCAATTGGCTTTCCGTTTAGGCATGATGCTGAGATCAGGACGGGTTTTGCCGGAAGCAAAATCAAAATCAAGTTCGGTATATATGCTGTATTCGTGCCTGTAAGCTGACATTAATAGGAAACCTAAACGGGTTTGTAAATCGGAGTGGTTTAGGCTTGATATTTTTTCATCCTGAGTTTCGTCGGTGATGCTGGGGTCTTCAAAAATGGCTTCCATAAACAGACGAGGTTTTTTCAAAGATAACCAAAACGCAACAGCAAATGCTCAGCAACTACCTCAAAATTGCCCGGCGGAATCTGACCCGTAACCGCGCCTACGCCACCATCAACGTGCTGGGGCTGGCGCTGGGCATGACCTGCGGCATACTCATTTTCACGTTGGTTACCTACCACCTGAGTTTCGATAATTTCCACGTTGACTCGGACCGGATTTATCGCTTCGTGACCGAGTATCACCGCGAGACGACCGCCTATTCGCCCAGTGTGCCCAGCCCATTGGGTAAAGCCTTTCGGAACGATTACACGTTCGGCGAAAAGGTCGCTCGGATTGTCACAGCCGATAATGTGTTAATTACCATTCAGGACGGCAAGGATAGCCGAAAGTTTAAAGAAGTGGACGGGGTTGCGTTTGCCGAACCTGACTACTTTGCTATTTTCAATTTCCCGCTCCTACAGGGTAGCAAAGCGACCGTACTCACCGAACCGAATACGGCGATTCTGACCGAGCGAATGGCCCGGAAATACTTCGGCAACAGCAGTCCGATCAATAAAACGTTCCGGCTCGATAACAAGATTACCTTTAGAATCACCGGCGTTCTGAAAGACCTGCCGGACAATACGGACCGCCGAAGTGAAATCTTCGTTTCCTACGCCACGCTGCGCCAATTCGATGAGTGGATGGCCAGCGATGACGCCTGGGGTGGCATCCACAGCACCCTGCAATGTTTTGTCCGGCTTCGGCCGGGTGTCTCAGCGGCACAGGTCGAGAAAGTGATGCCCGCTTACGTTAAGAAATTTCGGCCAACCAGTAAAAACATACACCATTACCACCTGCAACCCCTTTCGGATGTTCATTTTAACGCCCGGTATGGTGGGGTGATGACGAGTACTAATTTGTGGGTGCTGGCCCTGATTGGGCTGTTTTTGATCATTACGGCTTGCGTCAACTTCATCAACCTGGCCACGGCACAGGCGCTCAACCGCTCGAAAGAAGTAGGGGTACGCAAGGTGCTGGGCAGCGTTCGGGGACAGCTTTTCTGGCAATTCATCGCCGAAACCGGCCTTATCACCGTTGCTGCTATGGGGGTAGCTGTGGTTTTGTCTCAGGCAGCCCTGCCGTCAGTTAATGACTGGTTTCAATCGAGAATGAGCCTTAGTTTGTTCTCTGATTGGTCGTTGACCACGTTCATTCTCCTGTTAACGGTCACGGTAACCTTCTTTGCCGGCTCGTATCCCGGCCTTATTCTGGCCCGTTTTCAACCGGTTCTGGCCCTCAAAGGCAAGCTATCCCAGCAGGCCATTGGCGGCTTCAATACGCGCCGGACGCTTATTGTGGCGCAGTTTGCTATTTCGCAGATGCTCATTATTGGCGTTATCATCATTGCCAGTCAGATGCGGTTTGCCCAGCAATCGAACTTGGGTTTCGATAAGGATGCGGTCGTGATGGTGCCCATCGCATCGGAATCGAAAATTCAGACCCAGCATACACTACAGGAGCGCCTGTCAAAACTGGCGGGCGTAAAGAAAGTATCCCTTTGCCAGGCGGCTCCGGCTTCGAATGACTACTGGACTACATCGCCCCAGTACGATAACCGGGCCGAAGATGAAACCTTCGCCGTTAACGTACGGGCTGCCGACGACAACTACATCCCGATGTTTGACCTTCAGCTGGTAGCCGGGCGGAATATGTATGCGGCCGATACCGTGCGAGAATTTGTTGTGAATGAGATGTTTGCCCGGAAGCTTAACCTAACATCACCTTCGGAGCTGCTCGGGAAGATGCTGAGCTTGAATGGAACGATGAAGGGGCCAATTGTCGGCGTTGTTAGGGACTTTCATAATCTATCGTTCCACGAAGAAATCCAAGCCGTTGCCATTGCGTCGGCACCTGATCAGTACAGTAACTATGCCGTTAAGATCGATCTGGCCACTGCAAAAACGACGCTGGCGGCCATTGAGAAGACATGGAGCGAGATGCATCCCGATCAGATTTTTGCCTACCAGTTTCTGGATGAACAGATCGCGAAGTTCTACGAGACAGAAGCCCTGATGCTGAAGCTGATTCAGGCGTTTGCAGCCATTGCCATCTTCATTGGTTGTCTGGGATTATACGGGCTGGTGTCGTTTATGGCGACGCAGAAAACGAAAGAGATTGGCATCCGTAAAGTGCTGGGCAGCAGCACCGGTCAGATCGTGTGGATTTTCGCCAAAGAGTTCTCGCGCCTGATCCTGATTGCCTTTGGGGTAGCAGCGCCCATTGCCTGGTACGCCATGACGGCCTGGCTGAAGAACTTTGAATACAAGATCCCCCTGAGTATCGATGTGTTTGTGCTGGCCATTGCCGGTACATTCCTGATCGCCATGATTACCATTGGCTACCGGGCGATTAGTGCTGCCTTGATGAACCCGATTAAGAGTTTACGCAGTGAGTAGAGCCGGTACCGGCTCTACAGAAACTGATTCAGATCGAGGTTTAGAATTTCAGAAAACGACGACTCGCTGGTAACACTGCCGTCACCAAACGCATAACGAAGCCAATGACCCGTACGGTAGTCATGGATAAATCCCTCCCGGATTCCATACAGGTCTTCGTCAATGAGTTGAATTACTTTACGCAGATCACCTTTTAACCCATTGGTATGACATACCTCGATAATGATAGGGGTTTGAGCCGTTTGATTATCCCGCAGTAAAATGTCGGGAACCGGGCTTGCTTTTCCTTCGTCGAGCATTGTTTCGGGCAGGGGTTCCAGGGTTATTGATTGCTCACGATGATACATGACGCCCAGGCCGATGTTTAATAATGAAATGACCCGCTGATGATCGATAGGTGCCCATACCCCCTGATCTTCATGAATCAGTGACGATTCGGTAGCTGCCGGAAAGTACATAGTCGATTGTTTTTGTCCCGGAATGGAAGTCAAACTTAACGAAAAGCATTATGCTCCGCAACTACCTCAAAATCGCCTGGCGGAACCTGATTCGCAACAAGACCTTCTCGGCCATCAACATCCTGGGGCTGGCGTTGGGTATGGCCAGTAGTCTGCTCATTTTTCTGTGGATTCGGGACGAGTTGAGCGTAGGAAAACTGTACGAAAACAGCGCCAATCTATACCGCGTTATGGAGAATGAGATTGCCGACGGCCGGATTGTCACGGATGAGGACACCCCCGGCATACTGGCCGACGAACTGAAGCGACAGTTCCCCGAGGTGCAGTATGCCGCCGGTTTATCAGCGAAACAGGGTCATGTGCTGATGGTGGGGGATAACGTATCCAGACAAACAGGTTGCTACGCCGGTGCCGACTGGTTTCGGATTTACAGCATTCCCCTGCTGGCGGGTACAGCCGCTACAGCCCTGAACGCCCCCAACAACCTGGCCATCTCGCGAAAAGTGGCCGAAGCCTACTTTGGTACGGCGCAGAAGGCGTTGGGTAAATCAATCCGGTTCGACAATGAGACGGACTATCAGGTGACCGCCGTATTTGAGAATCTGCCCGTCCATTCGCTCGAGCAGTACGATTTTCTCCTGAACTGGAACAACTTCCTGAAACAAAATACATGGCTGACGGGCTGGGAAAATGGCGGACCCGATACGCGCCTGGCTCTCCGTCCCGGCAGCGACCCGGCTAAAGTAAATGCCAGGCTGAAGCGATTTCTGAAAGGCCGGAATAAAGACATCAGTGCCACGTTCGACATTCAGCTGTTTCTGCAACCTGAAACAGAGGCTTACTTATACGCCAACTTCAAAAACGGACAGCGCGACGGTGGCCGCATCGAATACGTGCGGTTATTTACCCTTGTGGCGGTGTTTCTGCTCCTGATTGCGGGCATCAACTTCATGAACCTGGCCACCGCCCGGTCGGCAAAGCGGGCACGGGAAGTGGGCGTACGGAAAGTGATTGGTGCCGAACGGGCATCGCTGATCGGGCAGTTTATGGGCGAAGCCCTATTGCTGACAACGCTGGCCCTTGTATTGGCGCTCGTCGTAGTGGGCGGTTTGCTGCCGCTATTCAACGAACTGACCGAAAAGCAGTTGACCCTGCCGCTGAATCAGCCTGCTTTCTGGGCTTTATTGATTGGGCTCCTGATCACAACAAGTGCGCTGGCGGGTAGCTATCCGGCACTCTTTTTATCCGCCCTCAGTCCGGTTCGCGTGCTTAAGGGAACCTTACGGTTTGGCGCGAGTGCTCAGCTAGTCCGGCGCGGACTGGTGGTGTTTCAGTTTGTGCTGTCGATGCTAATGATTGTGGAAACGGTGGTCGTTTACCGGCAACTGCACTACATTCAGACCAAGAACCTGGGCTACGACCGCGAGAACCTGATTAACATTCCCGGCAGTGGTGAGGTCGCCAAAAACTACCGGACGTTTAAACAGGAACTGCTGCGGCTATCCGGAATTCAGGGGGTTACCCATTCCGTAAGCGATCCGTTGCAGAATGGCAGTACTACCGACGGCGTATTTTGGCCGGGTAAAGATCCTGGCCTTGCCATTCAGTTCAACAACACGGTGGTGGGGTACGAGTACACTAAAACCATGAAGATCAAGGTACTGCGGGGCCACGATTTTTCACCCGATTTTGGCACCGACACTACCAATTACCTTATCAACCAGGCTGCCGCCAAACGGATAGGTTATAAAGAACCTGTTGGGCAACCGCTCAGGTTCGGGACGCACCCCGGCAAGATCGTCGGGCTGATCGAAGACTTTCATTTCAACTCCCTGCACGTAGCCATCCGGCCGCTTATTATTCGTCTGGGTGAGACCTGGTGGCCCAACAACATTTTGGTCCGCACCCAGCCCGGCCAGACGAAGCAGGCTCTGGTCAGTATCGAGGCCCTGTGGCGGAAACTGAATCCTAAACTCCCGTTTACGTATTCGTTCGTAGATACGGATTATCAGAAACTGTATAAAAGCGAAACCGTAGTCGGGACCCTGGCGACGCTGTTTGCGGGCCTGGCTATTTTTATTGCCTGCCTGGGTCTGTTTGGACTGGCCGCGTTCACGGCCGAGCAGCGGACCAAAGAAATCGGTGTCCGCAAAGTGCTCGGTGCCTCAGTAGCCAGCATTGTCAGGCTACTGTCTCAGGACTTCCTGAAGTTGGTCGTCATCGCCATTCTGGTCGCCACACCGGTGGCCTGGTACGCCATGAACCAGTGGCTACAGGGCTTTGCCTACAAGGTAGACATTTCCTGGTGGGTCTTCGCGCTGTCGGGGCTGCTGGCGGTGGGTATCGCCCTGCTGACGGTGAGTTACCAGAGTATCAAAGCAGCCCTGATGAATCCGGTGAAATCATTGAGAAGTGATTAACCCTCAAATACCTCGCTTATAGTTAATTGTAATCCGGTAACGGGGTCCGTCAGCACACCTTCAGTCACGTTGATACGGCTTTGGTCAGGCAACAGAATAGTGATAATCTGAATGGCCGGAATAATCAGCCAGACCGTTTTGACTCCCGCCGGGAAATGCTTTTTATAAATGCGGTCGAGTAAACTGTTCATACTCTGCTCGGGCGAGAGGATCTCAATGGTTGTCAGGGGCACATCGCTGACGATAATCTCGTCCTCCATCCAGTTTGCCTTACGTTTGGGCAGTATACAAAGATCAGGGCGGGTTTTGCCGGAAGCAAAAGCGAAATCGAGTTCGGTCAGGATGCTATACTGATGGCGATACGCCAGCATTAACAAGAAGCCCAGCCGGGTCTGTAACTCGGAGTGATTGTAACTCGACATTTTTTCGTCCTGTGATTCGTCGATGCGGATGGGCGAGTCAATGATAGATTCCATAACCCAGTGTGTTTTTTTCAAAGGTAACCAAACCCGAACCCAAATGCTCCGCAATTACCTCAAAATCGCCGTCCGGAACCTGCTTCGGAGTAAGTCATTTTCGGCCATCAATATTCTGGGCCTGTCGGTAGGAATGACCTGCTGCATGCTGCTGGTGCTTTACATCCGCAGTGAACTCTCGTTCGATAAACATCATCAGCACGCCAATGACCTGTACTTAGTCAGCAGCGACGCCATGTTTTCGGCGGGCAGCTACGAAGAGGTTCCCCGTTTATCGGCACCATACGCGGCTGCCCTGAAAGCGGAGTTTCCGGAAGTCGCACAGGTGACGCGGATATGGGCTAACTTCCTCGAGAGCAAAACGCTGTTTCAGGTTCGGGAGTCGGGCAAGCCGGTACAGTCATTTTACGAAACTAAAGGCTACCAGATCGACTCCTCGTTTTTCGATGTTTTCACCTACCAGTTCACCGAAGGCAATGCCAGAACGGCCCTGCTGGATGCGCACTCCGTTGTTCTGTCGGATGCTGTAGCGCACAAACTCTTTGGCAATGCCCCGGCCCTGAACAAGCTCATCCGCATCAACGGGGAAATGGGAAAAGGCGAATCCTACAAAGTGACCGGTGTTTTTCGCGACGAAAGTGCGCGGTCCCACATCGACGCCCGCTTTTTCATGCCCATGACGGCGGGTTGGGTCGGTGGTTTTCTGCGGGATCAGGCGCAGAACTTCCACACGAACAATATGTTTTACACCTACCTCCGCTTACAGCCCGACCGGATGGGCAAATCAGCCGATGCCCGGCAGTTTACGCGAAAGCTGCCCGCCTTCATCGAAAAATATGCGCGAAAAGACCTGGCGGCCAACGGCAAGGATAAACGTATTTTTCTGGTGCCGGTGCCCGCTATACATTTATACGGACAGGTGCGTGAGGTACTAACGCCAACCAACAGCACTACTTATCTGTACATTCTGGCTTCTATTGCCCTGTTTACGCTGCTGATTGCCTGCATTAACTTCATGAATCTGGCCACGGCCCGGTCGGCCAAACGTGCCGCTGAAGTGGGGATTCGCAAAGTGATGGGCGCAGAGCGGAGCGCCTTAATCGGGCAGTTTCTGGGGGAGTCGATGGTATTGACCCTGTTGGCGGTGGTGCTTGCGTTTGGCCTGGTTGCCGTGCTGCTGCCGGTCTTTAACCAGCTGACGGCGAAAACATTGGCTTTCTCCGAGCTGGTTGATCCGGCCATTATTGGTGCCTTTCTGGTGCTGGCTTTGCTCACGGGGCTGGTAGCGGGCAGCTACCCGGCGTTTTATCTGTCGGTCTTCAACCCGGTGGACGTGCTCAAGGGTGGTGCCAACGGACGGTTTACCAATGCGGTGTCGGCGGTGGCTTTGCGCCGGGGGCTGGTGGTATTTCAGTTCGTTATTTCGATTGGGCTGGTGCTGGCCACGGTGGTCATTCAGCGGCAGATGGCGTTCCTGCGTAATCAGCCGCTGGGCTTCACTAAAGATCAGCAGGTCGTTATTCCCCTCCGCAGCGACGAAGCGCACAAAGTTTACACCGCCCTTCGGAACGATATTACCCAAAATAACCAGGTACTGGGCGCAGCCGGGGCCATGTATTACCCGGGCATTATTAACCCGAGTGATGTGAGTTTGCACCGACCCGACCAAACCGTCAGCCAAATCCAGACGGTAAAGACGAACTGGGTCGATCAGGGATTTATGCAGCAAATGGGTTTCCAACTGCTCAAAGGCCGACTCTTTACATCAGCGTTTCCGGGCGATACGGCCAACCGGATGATCGTAAATGAGGCTACCCTCCGGCAATTGAGCATTCCGCTTGAGAAGGCCATCGGCCAGACGCTCAATTTCGATGAGCGGGGCAAAACCTCGTCGGTCGAGATCATCGGCGTCATTAAGGATTTTCACTACGAAGACCTTCACAAGGCCATTCAACCCTATGCGTTCCTGCTGAACAATGAGCCGTTTTTCAACTACCTTATCGTTCATGTCAACACCGCTCATGTTGGCAATGTGCTGACGTTTCTGGAGCAGAAGTGGAAAGCTGTCCGGCCCGACGAGCCGTTTGAATACAGCTTTCTGGACGAAGATTTTCAGCGCAACTACCAGGCCGATGCCCGCACCTCGCGTATTGTCACGTACTTCACCATCATCTCTATTCTTATCTCGTGTCTGGGTCTGTTTGGGCTGGCAGCCTTTGCCGCGCAGCAACGCACCAAAGAAATCGGCGTGCGTAAAGTGCTGGGAGCCAGCGTAACCAGTATTGTTGGCTTGCTCTCGAAAGACTTTATGCGGTTAGTGCTGATTGCCATCCTCATTGCCTCGCCCCTTGCCTGGTATGCCATGACCAAGTGGCTACAGGGCTTTGCCTACAGGATCACCATCGAGTGGTGGATGTTTGCCGGGGCGGGTTTATTAGCCATTGGTATTGCCCTGCTCACGGTGAGTTACCAGAGTATCAAAGCCGCCCTGATGAATCCGGTCAAGAGTTTACGTTCTGAATAAATCTATGAAGCCATGTTTAGGAACTACCTCAAAGTCGCTTTTCGGCAATTATGGCGAAACCGCCTGTTTAGCCTGTTGAACATTACGGGCCTGACCGTTGGGCTAGCCGTTAGTACGTTCATTGCGCTCTACGTCTGGCACGAGTTTCATTACGACCGGTTCCACCCCTTTGCCGACCGAACCTATCGCATCTTGTCGTCAGCAAAATACGGCGATAGTGATATAAATATGATTGGGCATCACGAATCGCTTGGTCGCATGGCTAAACGTCAGTTGCCGGAAGTAGAGCAGTTTGTGCGCTTTTCGGGAGGGTTCGGTCCCACACTTTTACAGGTTGGCCAGAATCGCTTCAAAGAGGAAGAGGTTGGCTTCGCCGATGCATCCATTTTATCGGTAATGGGTTTTCCTTTATTACAGGGCGATGCGCATACCGCTTTAGCCGAACCGGGTCGAATTGTGCTGACCCGAGGACTGGCCGAAAAGTACTTCGGCGATCAGAATCCTATTGGCGAAACCGTAATGTACGACAGGCAATATCCGCTTACTGTATCGGGCGTACTCGATGACCTGCCCACAAACAGTGTTATTGGGTTCAACGCCCTGATCTCACTTAGTTCTATGCCCACATTAGGACCCAGCCGGAGAGAACTGTATGAACGTGTAGGGATCTTAGAAACGTTTCTGGTGCTTCGCCCCGGCACGAATGTACCTCTGACGGCGCAAAAGCTACAAAAGGTCAAATCGAGCGTTGATTTTGTTGACCTCTCGGCGAAAATGTATCTGGAGCCGTTGCCATCACTTTATTTAAACAGTCGCTCAACCTCTTCCGGCACCCGGCAAACGCTGTACATTTTCCTGGCTATTGCGCTTGCGATTTTGGCGCTTGCGATCATCAACTATATCAGTTTAACTACTGCCCGCGCTACCCAGCGGGCTCGTGAGGTAGGCGTTCGGAAAGCGGTGGGTGGCTTGCGTAGCGAGTTGATAACGCAGTTTTATACCGAGTCGCTTTTAACGACGACATTGGCGTTCGGTCAGGCCATAATTCTGCTTCAGGCGTTATTTCCGTGGGCCAATCAAGCCCTTAATCTGCACATGGATGCCCGGGTAATGCATCAGAGCAGTTATTGGGGGCTAATCGGGGCACTTTGGGTTAGTTGCGTCCTGCTGGCAAGTAGCTATCCGGCGCTCCTGCTATCTGGATTCAGACCATGGGAGGTATTGAAGGGGTCCATGAGTTCGGCGCAGCGCGGAGCGGGTATACGCCGGGTCTTCACGACGGTACAGTTCACGGCTTCGGTGGGGTTGTTGATTTGCAGCTTTGTGCTGTTCACCCAAATGCGGTTTCTGCGGACTAAAAGCTTAGGTCTAAACCGGGCGCAGGTGGTGGCGATCACTATTGACCCTGGTATGGCCGGGCAGTTCATTTCTTTTCGTAACGCCGTCCGGCAGTGGGCTGGATCAGAAAACGTAGCAGCTACTAACACCCGGCTGTTTACTAACAACATCATGACCTATTTTATGACCGCTAAAAAGGTCAAAAAGCAGTTAATGGTGAATGCTTTATCAGTGGATGAACACTTTTTTCAGACGTTAGGCATCCGTTGGGCGAACGCGCCCGAGAACTGGGGTAAGCGACCAATAATAAATGACTTAACGGTTTACAACCAAACCGTTGTGCGTGAAACGAATCTGAAAGGCAACCCGCTGGCCCAACTGGACCCATTCAATGAAAAGCCCATTGGTGGCATTGTCAACGATTTTCACGTACGAAGTCTGCACGGCGCTGTATCGCCCATGATGCTAACAGTAGTCAGCGATACAAGCCGCGCCTTTGTTGCCAATGGAGGGTATTTACTGGTGAAACTGAATCCGCACACGGATATGCTTCAGGCCCTCGATCAGTTAAAGGCAATTTATAACCAGCAGAAACCAGCGTCACCTTTTGATTCCTACTTCCTGGACGATGCTTATAATCAGCTTTACGTTAAAGAAGACCGGTTGGCCCGCCTGTTCAATGCCTTCACTGGCCTGACACTACTCGTCGCCAGTTTGGGTCTGCTGGGCTTAATGATGTTCAATGTAGAAGCCCGCACCAAAGAAATTGGCGTTCGCAAAGTGCTGGGAGCCAGCGTAACCAATATTGTTGGCTTGCTCTCGAAAGACTTTATGCGGTTAGTGCTGATTGCCATCCTCATTGCCTCGCCCCTGGCCTGGTACGCCATGACCAAGTGGCTGGAAGATTTCGCCTACAAAGTTGACATCGAATGGTGGATGTTTGCCCTGGCCGGTGGTCTAGCCATTGTCATCGCGCTACTAACGGTGAGTTTTCAGAGCATCAAAGCCGCCCTGATGAATCCGGTCAAGAGTTTGAGAAGTGAATGACCCTTTCCCAGGGACGCGTAGTCGCCCGCCTGGAAAAGAAACTATATAGCTATCATCCCCATGCTACAGAACTACCTCAAAATCGCCCTTCGCAATCTCTGGCGGTATCGCCGGATGAACGCCATTAACATCGTTGGACTGGCCGCCGGGCTGGCGTGCGGTATTGTTATCTTTCTGCTGGTCAGCTACCTGTTCAGCTTTGATCGGTATCATGCCCGGGCCGACCGCACCTACTGGATCGTGACCGATCTGCGTCACGAAAATACGATGCCTACCGATGCGACGCCCCGGCCGCTGGCGGAGGTGCTGCGACGCGACTATCCGTTTATTGAGAGTGCGGTCCGGCTCGAAAACACGTTTGGGCGTATCATTAGTGTGCCCAACGGCCGGGGCGGGTTCCTGAAGAAATTTGAGGAGTCGCGCACCGTCTGCTTCACCGAGCCGCAGTACTTCGACGTTTTCGACACGGAGTGGCTAAGCGGAGACCCCAAAACGGCCCTGAATGCGCCCAATACGGTGGTGCTTTCCGAGCGATATGCCCGTAAATATTTCGATGACGGAGATCCAATGGGCCGGGTGCTGCGCTTTAATAACCAAGTTGATCTGACCGTTACGGGCGTGATTAAAAACCCGCCCTCAAACACGAAGCTGCATTACGAAGCCCTGATTTCGTACGCGACTGTGCCGGTGCTGATGGGTGAAAACGGTAGTCAGGCCATGCAGGCCTGGGGTGACGTCACGACGATGTGTTTCGTAGCCTTACGTCCGGGTGTACCCGCCGATGCGTTAGCGGCTGTGTTTCCGGCAATCAGTCGGAAATACCTGAACGCGCAGGAGGCCAAAACACTCGATTTTCACGCGTTGCCCCTGAGTGAGTTAAACCATAATCCGCAGTACGGCGGTCATGCTCCGCGTCCCATCCTGTATGCCCTTATCCTGGTCGGTTTACTGCTCGTAGCTGGTGCCTGCATCAACTTCGTTAATGTTGCAACGGCCCATGCGCTCAAGCGGTCCAAAGAAGTGGGGGTGCGGAAAGCGATAGGCAGCACCCGCCTGCAACTGATTGGGCAGTTTATGACCGAAACGGCCCTTGTTACACTGGCTGCCGTGTCGCTGGCGTTGCTGCTGGTGCAACTGGTCCTGCCAGCGCTGAACCAGGCCCTGGCGGTTATTCACGCTGATTTGTCCGTTGCCAATCTGTTCCGTCCGGGCCCGTTAACCTGGTTTGTGGCCTTAGTGCTGGGCGTTATCGTGCTGGCGGGGCTGTACCCATCGCTGGTGCTGGCCCGGTTTAATCCGGTGGCGGCCCTGCGCGGGCGACTCACAACTCAGCAGGTGGGTGGCGTATCGGTCCGCCGGGGGTTGGTCATCGGGCAGTTTTTCATCACGCAGTTGTTCTGCATCGGCGTCATCGTCATGATGGGGCAGGTACACTACTTACAGACCATCGACCTTGGTTTTCGGAAAGACGCTATCCTCACCGTAGGCGTGCCAACGGATAACCCGCTCCGGCAGCAGACCCTCCGCGAGCGGCTGCGTCAGGTGCCCGGTGTGCAGCAGGTCGCTCTGGGGGTTGAGCCGCCTGCCGCGTATCAGCGCACACCTGTTCCGTTCGCCTTCGACACCCATACCCAACCGGAAAAATTTCCCGTCCGTATAAAAGTTGGTGATATGGACTATGTCCCGCTGTTTGATCTGAAACTGGTGGCGGGGCGAAACTTCCGAACGAACGACACGACTGCCAATGAGGCTCTGGTCAACGAAACGATGGTGAAGCAGTTAGGCCTTGGTGCGCCCGATCAGGTGCTCGGCAAACGACTCAAGGTCTGGGGAAGCGACAAAGTTATCGTTGGTGTACTGCGTGATTTTCATCTGGACGAGCTGAAAGTGGGTATCCTGCCAATGGCCTTGCTGAACATGCATCGGGAGAACAAGATGGCTGCCCTCCGCATCAGTTCAGCGGATGTGCCTGCTACTCTGAAGGCGGTCGAGCGCGCCTGGGATGGGCTATTTCCCCAATACGTGTTCAAGGCTGGGTTTGTCGATGAACTGCTGAATGATTTTTACCTGACCGAACGCATTTTGTTGAGTCTGGCAGAGGTGTTTTCGGTCATAGCGATGCTGATCGGCTGTCTGGGTCTGTACGGGCTGGTAGCGTTCATGACCGAAGCGAAGCAGAAGGAAATCGGCGTTCGGAAAGTGCTGGGGGCTACGCCCGGCCAACTGCTCTGGCTGATCGGCCGTGAGTTTGCCCGGCTGGTGCTCATCGGCTTTGTGCTGGCGGCTCCCCTTGGCTGGTTCCTGATGAATGGCTGGCTGCAGGGTTACGTCTACCGGATAAACATCGGCTGGTGGGTCTTTGCCCTGACAATCGCGCTGGCCGTGACGCTTACGGTCCTAACAGTGGGCTATAAAGCCCTGAAAGCCGCCTTGATGAACCCGGCGAAGAGCCTGCGGAGTGAGTAATTACCACGGAATCCTGAGATCAATAAGAATATGCGGGTTGGGTTGCCACCGGGAAGTTGTTTTTTGCATCTTTGGTAGAAACCCCTTCACAGCATGAAACAACTTCTTTTCGCCGGTATCCTGTTAATCGGCAGCAACTGCCCAACGGCCATTGCCCAAACGGCGCTGACCGGGACACAAGCTTATGAATACTTACAGGACGAACGTCATCGGGCCGATAAAGTCGTCGGCGAGTCGGCTACTCCGCCCGTGGATAGTCTGAAAAAAGCAGATCAGATTCTGGCGGCTGCCCTGCAGTATTACGACCGGGCCGATGTGCAGGCGCTGGCTAAAACCAATGTGCCGCTCCTGGCCCGCAAAGGTGATATTTTGTATGATCGGGCTATAATTCAACTCAAACTGGGCCAGAACGAAGCCGCCGTACAGTCGCTGCTTTATGATCTTCAGGATAAATCGGCTCCGTTTTACGCCCCCTATATCAATGACGAAGCTGTGTTCGAGCCGATCAGAAAACACCCGCTTATCGCGCCCGTGCTGGCTAAAGTACAGGCAGGTAAGCGCTTATTTAATTCTGACGCCCTCAAAACGCCGTATCAGCCCAACATCAGCGAAGATGAGAAGGTCGCTGGTTTGTCGAAGCTATGGTCGGAAGCCAAATATAACTTCGCCTACTTCGATCATATTCCCGACCTCGACTGGGATAAACTGTACCTGACTTACCTGCCCAAAATCCGGGCTACGCACTCTACGGTGGAGTACCTGAACGTGCTGAAATCGTTCTGCGCGCAACTGCATGACGGGCATACCAACGTGTGGGCTAATGACCCGAAACTGGCCGATTCCGTATCCCGACGCCCTCCCATTCGAACAATGCTGGTGGAAGATAAGGTGCTGGTGCAGGAGGTACTGCAGGATAGTCTGGAGCGTACCGGTATCCGGCCCGGCCTCGAATTGGTCAGCATCGATGGCTCTCCCGTGAAGGAGTACGCCGACTGCACCATTCGCCCGTACGTAAGCGGGTCATCCTCCCAGAATATTGAGGTTGACACGTATGTGTATGAACTGCTTAGGGGCCCCAAAACCAAACCGGTTACGTTGGTCTTTCGCGATAAAACAGGCACCACCTTCAGCCGTACACTACCCCGAACCGGTTACGCCAACCTGAAATCGTCGCCCGCTTTTCGCTTCCAACTACTGCCGGGTAATGTGGCGTATGTACAGCTCAATAACTTTGAAAACGATCAGGCGCTGAATGGTTTTAAAGCCGCCTTCGATTCTATTGCCGCTACCAATGCCCTGATTCTTGATGTGCGGCAGAACGGGGGCGGAGACAGCGGTTACGGCTGGAACGTTCTGGGTTACCTGACCGACAAAACCATGGAGGTTGGGTCGTATTTGTCCCGGCTGTACAGCCCCCTGCGCCGGGCCCGGGGCGAAAGCGTCGTGTTTGAACCGGTTGGCGTTGGCAGCACCTGGCCCGCTAATGGGCAAAAACTGTACACCCGGCCAGTGGTTGTGCTCACCAGCGGCCGGACGTTCTCGGCGGCTGAGGATTTTGCCGTGGCATTCGATGCGATGAAACGCGGTACCATCATCGGCGAACCAACGGGTGGCAGTACCGGTCAGCCGTTGGCGTTCAGCCTGCCGGGTGGTGTAATGGCCCGCGTCTGTACCAAACGGGATATGTACCCCGACGGCACGGAATGGAACGGGAAAGGGATTCAGCCGGCTGTGCTGGTGAAACCAACCGTTGCGGATATGCAGGCGGGGCGGGACACCGTGCTCGAAGCCGCCCTTACTCATCTGGGCATGGGCAGTACGGCTGTAAAGGAGAAACGCCGGAAAGGGAAATGATCCGGCAAGCTGGCGAATAATAGCTGTACTGTTCGTTCTGACTGGCCGGAATGTACCAGTGCAGCCTGCGTGCTGTCCGGGTATTTCTACTCAAATTTTTAATCAACGATTAACCCGGTTTATACACGTTGCAACGGCTCATTTTGTTATCAATATGATCGCCCAGGGTGCCGAAACAGGTCCTGAAAAACCACCCGTTCCGGTACTCTGGGTTCGCCCAGGATCACTTGTTAACTATAGTTTCAGCCATGAAAACGTTCATAAATTTTCCGACGGCCACCGCGCTTATGCTGGGTCTGGGATTGCTGTTCGGGCAGGCACAACCAACGCTCGCCCAGGCTCCTGAAGTTAGTCAGCAACCGATCCCGTCGGACTCCAGTCAACCCCTCACGTCAGCCGTTGCCCAGTACCGCGACGATGTGCGCCAGTCTGCTTTGTTAGCCAGTCAGCAGCCTCGGGTACTTACGAACCTGGCTCAGCAACAGGCTGCCAGTCAGCAGGCCTTTAATGACCTGATTCAGTCGTATGGCCAAACCAAGCAGGGCTGGTTTTACGACATAGCCCGCTTCCCCGACGTGCTGCACGCGCTGGCTGCTCTACCCACGGGTGCCGACCAGTCGACCGTTCAGGGCATCACGAAAACACTGCCTGCTGATTTGCAGGGAACCGCCTGGAAACTGTACCGCCATCATCATGCGGATCTGGTGCAGGTTGACAACCTGAATCAACAGGCCGATCAGGCGTTTACCAACCTGATTGCTCCGCTCGACGCATCGACGCAGACGGCTTTCCGTCAACTCATCGCCATGCCCGACGTACTTTCCCTGCTGAGGCAACGGCTCGACGAGACAACGAAACTCGGCCAGTCCTACCAGGCTGACCCGGCTGGTGTTGCGCAGAACCTGACCGCTCTGCACGATAGTCTGGCGGCTCAAAATCAGCAGGAACTGGCCGATTACCAGCGTGAACTGAATCAGGACCCGCAGGCGCGTCAGGAGTTGGCGCAGGCCGGTAAAGCGTATGCGCAAGCCAATGGTATTAACCCAAATCCGGCCTGGCCGAATAACCCCGTTTATTCCGGCAACCCATATTCCTTCTGGTTTGGGTATCCGGGCTGGTATGGCTATCCAATGTGGTATCCATCCGCATTTGGGTTTGGCACCGGTTTCTACTACGGATTGGGCGGCAATATGATCGTGTATGGGTTGCCCTCTTTTGGCTTCTCCAACTGGTTCTTCAACAATGGGTACGGCTATTACCCGCACCTGTATAATCGTTTCAACCACTACTACACCTACACAGGTGGCGCCCGTCGGGTCTGGACACCGGGCAACGCGGGTTTCATAACGGCGGCTCACCGGGCTTTTGCGCCCGTTGCCGGCGGTCGGGGCAGCTGGACCACCAACGCCCGGCCAACTGGCTGGAGTGGTGCCCGGACAATGGCGCCAATGGGTCGCTATTCCAACCTGAATGCCGGGGGCTACCATGCGCAGTCCTGGGGTAGTTTCGGCGGTATGCGTTCCTTTGGCGGTGGCGGTTTCCACGGCGGTGGACGTCGCTAAGTGCGTCTGATATTATGCTAACAAAATCCCGAATCAGCCATTGGTTCGGGATTTTACGTTTATAAGGCCCCTGGGCCGCTTAACCAAATGGATGCGGTTACCTGACAAAAAAAGCTAATCTTATCACGCCTAAACGAAGCCCCGAACCAACTCAATTCTGCTCCAACGTTAAAACCGGCCCGACGATGAAAACGGTGTTGATCCCCCTAACCTTCCTTTTAGGACTCATCAGTGGCGTATCGCTGGCGCAGGCGGGCCTGACGGGAGACTACTACAACGGGACAAATTTTGAAGAAAAGGTCCTGACCCGCATTGACCCCCAACTGGCATTCGACTGGACGGGGCGTAGTCCGGTGCCCGGCGTTGGCAAGTCGTATTACTCCATTCGCTGGACGGGTAAACTGCTGGCACCGGTATCCGGGCGATACATCTTTAATGCCAAGGTCGACGATGGCATCCGAATCTGGGTGGGTAACCGGAAGGTGATGGATGTGTGGCGGCTGAACGATTCCAAACAGTTCACGGGCAGCGTAACCTTAGAGGCAGGGCAGTATTACGACCTGCGCATCGACTATTTCAATGATTTGCTGGGGGGCGTGCTGGAGTTATTCTGGCAGCGCCCCGACGAGCCGAAACTGCCGTTCAGCAATGGAACACCCATTGGCGGGCAATACCTCTATCAGCGCGTACCTCCTCCGCCGAAACCAGCTGTTATTCCCCTCAAACCAACGCCCGAGCCGGTGGCTAAACCCGTTGCCGTTGTTAAACCCGAGCCAAAACCACTGCCCAAACCGGTTATCGTGCCTGCCAAACCTAAACCGGTGCTGGTGGCTGCGGTTAGTCCCCCGTCTACTCCGGCACTGCCCGAAAAGAAATCCACACCCGAAACCGTTGCCCCCGCAGAAACCGGGAAGACAATGGTGCTCGAAAACGTCTTCTTCGAGCGGAGTACCTGCGTGCTCGTACCGGAGTCGTTTGCTGCGCTGGATAACCTGGTTCTGCTGCTGCGTCAGCATCCGACGGCGCTCATTGAACTCGCCGGTCATACCGACAATGTGGGCGATCCCCGCCTAAACCAGACCCTGTCCGAATACCGGGCACGGGTGGTGATGAGCTACCTGATTCAGCATGGTATTGCCGAAGACCGGATCACGGCTACCGGCTACGGTGGTTCACGGCCTGTCACCGAAAACAACACCGAGCCGGGTCGGGCGAAGAATCGGCGGGTGGAATTTATCCTGAAATAAAGCGGTTCGGGGCTGTTCGCCAGCGGACATGGGTTGTCCGATAGTGGACAGTCGAAACCTGAAAATGGCTTTTATCGCTCAATAAACGGCTTTTTTTAGTGTGGCACGGGACTTGACAGATACAGGCTATATGCCGGTGACTAACTGATCAATCGGGTATCAGGCTAAATAGATCAAGCCGTTTTTTGATTCTTTATCAGGTAACCGTCGAACAGTATGCTCCGAAATTATATTAAAATAGCCCTGCGCCATCTGCGTACCAACCGGGCCTTCAGCTTTATTAATATTGCTGGTCTGGCGGTAGGTATTGCGGCTTTTCTGCTCATTCTGGAGTATGTCAGCTTTGAGCGCAGCTATAACCAGTTTCACCGGAAGCTGCCGAGTCTGTACCGGGTGCTCATTGCCGACAAAGAGGGAAAGGCAGACGAGTCGGTAATGCCCGGCATTGGTCCGGCGGTAAAACCCGACCTCGGGGAGATCGCCGGTTTCTGCCGCGTAGCATCGGGTGTTGGGCAGGGTATTGTCACGATCACTGACGGCGGGGCAGGGCTACGTTCGTTTCGGGAGACAGACGTTTTGCAGGTCGATGGTAGTTTCTTCGATCTGTTTTCGTTTCCAATAACGGCGGGTCAGCCCGCGCGGCTTACGCAGCCAAACACGGTAGCCATGTCTGAAACAGCGGCCCGTAAGTACTTCGCCGACCAGCCCGCTTTGGGCAAGGTGCTGACCATGAACAATCAGTTTGGCAAAACGCCCTACACCGTTGTGGCCGTCTACGCCGATATGCCCGCCAACTCCGATATTCGGGCTGACCTGGTTCTGTCGCTGGCTACACTCAATAACCCGGCTAATCTGAATGGCAATAGCTGGGCCGACCCAAAAGGACTGGAAAGCAATTACTTAGAGACATACCTGCAACTGCCCGAAACCATTACTCTATCGTCGCTGGAAAGTAAACTAACCCGGTTAATCAGGCAGAAAAGTCCTGGCTTTGCTGATTCCAAAGCGAGTTTGAAACTACAGCCTGTTGATCAGATTCACTTAGCCGCCAGCCTGGCCGATACGTACCCGACGTCGGCTAAACTAAGTTTCGTGTACTTCATTAGCGGCATCGCCCTGCTGATTTTACTGATTGCCTGGTTCAACTACGTGAATCTGTCTACGGTGGCTTCACTGAAACGGTCGAAAGAAGTAGGTATCCGCAAAGTCGCCGGGGCAACGCGCCAGGCACTGATCGGGCAGTTTCTCGGCGAGTCGATGCTGCTCAACATAGTGGGATTTGGCCTGGGTCTGCTGCTGTTGATGGTGGTACAGCAACCATTCAACGAGTTGGTGGGCAGGCAATTATCATTGAGCGTACTGGCTTCTGGCAGCCTGTGGGTGTCCGGGCTGGTTTTTCTAATCATTGGGGCACTGGCTTCGGGTGGCTACACGGCGTTTGCGCTGTCGGGCATGTCGCCGATTAATACACTGAAAGGGAACGGGCGGGCCGTTACGGGCCGAAATCGGCTTAGCTGGTCGGCGGGCACGTTACGAAAGTCGCTGGTGGTGTTCCAGTTTGCCGTTTCCATTGCGCTCATCGTCGCTACGGTCATTTTATACCGGCAACTGCAGTTTATGCAGAATCAGGATCTGGGTGTCAGCACAGCGCAGGTGCTGGTGATCCGGGGGCCGGAAGCAAACAAAGATTCTACGTTTAAACAGCGGTCGTCGGCGTTTCGCAACGAACTGGCCGGGCAGTCGTTCGTGCAGCGTGTTTCGCTCACCGGCACCGTGCCGGGGCAGTACTACAGCTTCGCTACCAGCGGCATCACAAAGGTACGTAACGCCCGCCCCGACGATGATAAGCAGACCTACAACATCGCCATCGTGGACGATCAGTACATGGATACATTTGGGATTCGGTTAGCCGCCGGGCGCAATATGACCCCGGCCGAAGCGCAGTCGGGCTGGCAGAGTCACCGCGTGATGCTCAACGAAACGGCCGTTCAGCTGCTCGGTTTTTCGTCGGCCCAAGCTGCTGTTGGTCAGCAGCTTAACTGGCAGGGAGGTTCTGAAATCGTTGGGGTCATGAAAGATTATCATCACCAGTCGCTGCAACAGTCCATCGGGCCAATCGTGTTCCAGCCCGCTTACAACAACCATTATTACGCTCTGAAACTGGCGACCCAAAATGGTCCGATTCAGGGTAACGTGGCGCGACTGTCGGACCTGTACCGGCAGTACTTTCCCGGTAATCCGTTCGAGTATTACTTCGCCGATGAGAATTACAACAAACAGTATCAGACCGAGCAGCAATACGGACGCATCTTTACCGTAGCGGCCTCGCTGGCTATTCTGATTGCCTGTCTGGGTTTGTTTGGGCTGGCCGCGTTCACGGCGGAGCAGCGGACCAAAGAAATCGGCGTTCGTAAAGTACTCGGCGCGTCGGTAGTGAGTGTCGTGGCGCTGCTCAGCAAAGACTTTTTGAAATTAGTACTGATTGCCCTCCTCTTAGCGTCGCCGGTTGCCTGGTACGCCATGCACCGGTGGTTACAGGACTTCGCCTATAAAATAGACATTGAGTGGTGGATGTTCGCCGGGGCGGGGTTGCTGGCACTAAGTATTGCGCTGTTGACGGTGAGTTTCCAAAGCGTGAAAGCCGCCCTGACGAACCCGGTCAAATCATTGAGAAGCGAGTAAACCCCAACCAAACCTGCAAGGTATTGAAGACCTTACAGGTTTACTCCTCGACAACTATGCTCCGCAACTATTTGAAAATCGCCTGGCGCAACCTGCGAAAGAACCGCACCTACGCCCTCATCAATGTTACAGGACTGGCCCTCGGTATGGGCTGTGCGCTGCTGATTTTCGCGCTTGTTCGCTACCACTACCAAACCGACCGGCACCATCGGAATTACGACCGAATTTACCAATTTACATCTCGCTTTACGTCGCCCGGTGGTGAGTTTACCACACGGGGTATTCCGTATCCATTCGGCCAGGCGGTTCGCAACGATCACCCCGATATGGAACGTGTTGCGATGCTGGAGGAATGGTATGCACCGCTGGTGGCTGTGCCTGTTGCTAACGGGGCCGATAAGAAAATTAAGGACAACGGTTACAAAGGGGCGTTTGTCGAACCGGCCTACTTCCGCATCTTCGATTACACCTGGCTGGCTGGTGGTCCCGACGACCTCCAGCAACCCGGCACAGTAGTGTTGAGCGAAGAGATGGCCCGTAAATGCTTCGGTACGATAACCAGCGTCGTAGGCCGGACGGTGCGGCTTGATGCCCGCATTCCCGCCCGCGTAGTGGGCGTGTTCGCTGACTACCGGGATAATACCGATCTGGCTTACTCAATTATGGCCTCGTGGAGTTCGCTCAAAGAGCAGCGTGGCAACCGCCCCGAAGACGAGCCGTTCGACAATACCAATGGCAGCACCCATTGTTTCGCTCTGTTCAATGCCCGCTTCACTGCCACTGACTGGAACCGGCAACAGTTGCCGTTCCTCAAAAAATATAATCCGAAGAAAGTCAAAGAAACGTCGTACCCGACCGTACCCTTCAGTGTCATGCACTTATCGCCCGATTATGGGGGAGTAAGCCGGGGATTATTGCTGTCTTTAGCGTTGATTGGCCTGTTGCTGATTGGTACGGCGAGTATCAATTTTGTGAACCTCGCTACGGCCCAGGCGCTCAACCGGGCCCGCGAGGTAGGCGTTCGGAAAGTATTGGGTAGCACAAAGACGCAGCTATTCTGGCAATTTATGGGTGAAACGACACTCATTGTACTAACGGCAACGGCGTTGGCAGTCGGTGTATTTCAGTACGGTCAGACGCTGGCACACACGTACATGCACGGGCCGTTTCGGTTCACGTTTTACTATTCACCATCGGTGCTGGCGTGGCTGGCCCTACTGGTGACAGTGGTTATCCTGCTGGCAGGCCTGCATCCGGCACTGGTACTGGCGGGTTTCCGGCCCGTAGTGGCACTGGCGGAACGGCTCACGATGCGGCAGGCGGGTGGTTTCTCCGTCAGGCGGGGACTGGTCGTGGCGCAGTTTGCCATTTCCCAGATGCTCATCATCGGGCTGCTCGTGGTGGTTAATCAGCTCAACTACGTTCGTGATAAGGATCTGGGTTTTCGAAAGGATGCTATCCTGACCGTAAGCCTGCCTGGTTTCCCCGCGCAAGACATACAAAAAATGAGTACGTTCCGCAACCTTGCCACGGCCCTGCCCGACGTTGGCCAGTTTAGCTACTCTTCAGGCGGCCCTCCGCAGTCGGGTTCGGTCAGCCAAACGGAGGTCCGTTTCGGTACCCGTACCGAAAAAGAGCCGTATGGACCACAACAGGCCTGGATTGATGCTGATTATGTAGGCTTGTATGGCCTGAAGTTAGTGGCCGGGCGCAACCTGCAACGATCCGACACAGCCCGCGAAACACTCATTAACGAGACATTCATGAAGCGGCTGGGGTTTAGCCGACCGGCAGATGTAATGGGCAAGGTCATTCACAAAGGGGGTTTGGCACCACTGGAGATTGTCGGCGTGTTAAAAGATTATAACCAATCGGACCTTAAAGAGCGCATTGAACCGCTGTTTCTCACGACGTTAGCCAGTAACTTCTACTCGGCTAATATTCAATTGAGTTCCACCAATTATAGCCGGGCGTTGAGTCAGTTAGAGAAGGCATACAACCAGGTTTATGCCGACAGTTTTTTTGAACCAGCGTTTGTGGATGAACAGATTCAAAACGCTTATCAGCAGGAGCAGACGATGGGCAGGCTCGTCAGCTTTTTTGCCGGGGTTGCCTTGTTCATCGGGTGCATGGGATTGTACGGACTGGTCTTGTTCATGGTCGTGCAACGAACGAAGGAGATCGGGGTACGCAAGGTATTGGGGGCCAGTGTGAGTAGTATTCTGTGGCTGTTCAACCGGGAGTTCGTACAACTGGTCGGAATTGCCTTTTTACTGGCTGCGCCTGTGGCGTGGTGGGTGATGAACGGCTGGTTGGACGATTTTCAGTACAAGATTCCGCTTGGCCCCGAGATTTTTCTGCTATCGCTGCTGGCAACGGTGGCCGTTGCCTTGCTGACGGTGAGTTTCCAAAGCGTGAAAGCGGCCCTGACGAATCCGGTGAAAAGTTTGCGCAGCGAGTAGTAGCAGCCCGGCAGCGGCCGACGCGGCCCCTACAAAAACTGGTTCAGATCGAGATCTAAAATCTCGGAAAACGACGATTCTGTAGTGACGCTATTTTCGCCGAACCGATACCGAAGCCAGTCGCCGGTTTTGTAGTTGTAAACAAAGCCTTCGCGAATACTATAGAGGTCATTATCAATTAACTGAATAACCTTCTGAAGGTCTTCCTTCAACCCCTTTGCATGGCAAACGTCAATAATGATCGGTGTCTGATTCGTTTCATTGTCAATCAGCGATATATCGGGGACTTGCGGTTCGGCGTGCCGACTGACTTTACCTTCGTCGAGCATTGTTTCGGGCAATGGCTCAAGGGCAATGGCCTTTTCGCGGTAAAAAAGTACGCCAAAGCCTGTAGTGAGCTTGGCAATGACACGCTAATGCTCGGCGGGTGCCCAGACACCGAAGTCTTCGCCAACGAGGGCGAGCGGATTTGACGATGGGAAATACATAAAGAAGTGTTGATTTACAAAAACTTAACAAAAGGCCCCGACTGCGCAACTACGCTGCAACTGCTGATTTAGTGTAGCCTGCGCTCAACGAATACCAGTCAAAACAGCTTTTTCAACTATACCCAGTTATGATTTCACTAACCAACGTCTCCAAATCCTACCCCGCCGGTTTCGGCCGGACATACGTGCTGCGGAACATCAACCTCGCTATTGCCGAAGGCGAATTTGTTTCGATTATGGGGCCATCCGGCTCCGGTAAATCTACGCTCCTGCACATTCTGGGACTGCTCGAATCGCCATCGGAGGGAGAGTACCGGTTTCGGGAGGAGCCCGTGCAGAAACTCACCGAGAAACAGCGCACCGAGCTGCACCGCCATCAGATCGGGTTCGTGTTTCAGGCGTATCATCTGATTGACGAGCTGACGGTTTATGAAAACATCGAAACACCGTTGCTCTACAAAGGAACGCCCGGTGCCGAGCGCAAAAGCCGCGTGGCCGAGTTGCTGGACCGGTTTAATATGGTAGCCAAAAAAGATTTGTTTCCGAGTCAGCTATCGGGTGGGCAGCAGCAATTGGTGGGTATTGCCCGGGCGTTAATTGCCGGTCCGAGTGTTATTTTTGCCGATGAACCCACTGGAAACCTCCATTCCGATCAGGCTCGCGATATTATGGAGCTTTTCCGCGAGCTGAATCAGAAGGATGGCATCACCATTGTGCAGGTGACCCATTCGGAAGTGAATGCAGAATATGGGAAGCGCATTATCCGGCTGAAAGATGGCTGGCTCGAACCAGAAACAGCACCCCTCTTAAAATCATGAAGAACCTGTTTATCACGCCCCGGTATGCGTTCATGCTGGGCACCCTTATGATTGGTTTGGCCGGTCGGCCTGTGGCTGCCCAGACCACTACATCAGCGAAAACCCAGCTGAGCCTGCAACAGTGCATCGACCTGGCTTATCAGAACAACATTTCGATCCGGCAGGGTCAGTTAACGGTGCAGAACAACACCTTACAGGTTAAACAGTCTAAACTGAACCTGTTGCCGGTGGCCAACTTTCAGGGTACCCAGTCGTTTACCAGCGGCCGGAACATCGACCCGTTTACCAACCAGTTCGTTCAGCAGAATATCTCCTCGAACAACTATCAGGTGAACGGCTCGGCGACGCTGTATAATGGCTTCACACTGCGGAACACGATCCGGCAAAATGACCTGACGCTGAAGGCCTCGGAGCAGGAGTTGCTGGCCACCCGCAATACGGCCGCCCTGAATGTGATTCAGGCGTATCTCAATGCCCTCACCGCCACCGAACAACTGGTGATTGCCCAGCGGCAGGCCGACGTTGCCCGCGCCCAGATCGACCGGACGCAGCGGCTTGTCAATGCCGGTTCGGCTCCTGAGTCGAATCTGTTCGATCTGCGGGCTACCCTTGCCAGCAACGAACTGGACATTGTGACGGCGCAAAACACCCTCGATCTGGCTAAGGTAACGCTGTTGCAGAACATGAACGTACCGGTCAATTCGCTCAGCGAAGGCCAGGGCTTCGATATTGTGCCCATCAGCGTACCCGATCCCGGCCTGACGCCCTATACCGAAACGGTGCAACAACTCTATGATGCCGCACTGGTTAATCTGCCCGATGCCAAAGGGGCCGACCTGCGGGTGAAGAGTGCCGAAATGGCGGTAGAAGTGGCGCGGGGTGGTTTGTACCCGACGCTGTCGGTTAGTGGTAACCTGAACAGTCTGTATTCGAGTGCGGCCAGCCAGCGGACAACGGGTAACGGACAATTTTCGCAGCAGGTGATTCCGTCTTATTTTGTCGTAGGGCCAGACGGCTCGCAGCAACCCGTTTATGGCAGTGTTCAGGGAACGACCACAACCCGGTTTTCTTATTTTGAACAGTTGAGCAATAACCTGAACCGGTCACTCTCTTTCATTCTGCGGGTACCGATTTTCCAGGGAAACCTGTCGCGTAACCGCATTACCACGGCGAAGATTCAGCAGCAGAATGCCGATCTGAACGCGCAGAACATTCGGTTGCAGCTCCGGCAACAGGTCGAAACGGCATATACCAATATGAAAGCCAGTGCGAACCGCTACCGGGCGACGCAGGTGCAGGTGGAATCGTTGGCGAGTGCGTTTCGGGTGGCCGAAAGCCGGTTCAACGCCGGGGCGCTGGGTTCGTTCGAGTACAGCATTGCCAAAACAAACCTCGACCGGGCGCGGGCCAGCCTGGTTCAAACCAAGTACGACTACGTATTCCGCATCAAAATCCTCGACTACTTCCAGAACAAGCCACTTTCCTTTTAATGAGTGATTGAATGAATGAGTGATTGAGTGAATAACCCAGTTAGGGGACTTTCACTCAATCACTCAATCACCCATTCACTCACTTAATTACCGCCTGCATTTTGGCGAATGCGGTTTTGGCGACGGTGAGGGCGTCCTGGGCGTAGTAGTTTTTGTTGAATACTTCCAGAGAGAGGACGATGGATTTTCCCGGTGTTTTGATCGTGTCCAGAATACGGCGAATGGGGGCTACACCATCACCGGGATAAACACGGTCGGCATCGGTAACTGTCGCGGATTTTGCCGTTGCCGGATAGTCATTCACATGGAAAACGTCGATGGCTGCCTTACCCACCAGCGGCAGACTATCCAGGCTGGATTCGCCCCGGAAGAGGTGATACACATCCACCAGCACCCGCGCCGATGGATGACCGCTCTCGATGGCTACGTACATCACTTCGCTTAAGCGGCTCAGGTTTTTAGAAAATCCCCACATCTCCAGTTGCGGCACAACGCCCGTTTGGGCACCAAGGTCAAGAATGGTGCGGTAGCGCTGGGCAACCGTGTGCAGGTCGAGTACAGGCTCATTGGTGGCACCCGTCGGCGGAGCCGCAACCCGGTGGCAGCCCAACTGAGCCAGCAGCGTCATCTCGTTTTTGAGTTGATCGAATCCTTTAGCCCGGGTTGCTTCGTCGTCGACAATCCAGGGGGCAAAGCCAATGGCATTTTCGATACGGAGACCCAACCCGTCGATACGTTTGCGGGCTTCTGCAATGGTGCCGCCCTGCTGGAGATACGTTTGCAGGGAATCGATCCAGATTTCGACCGAGCGGAACCCGGCAGCAGCAGCTGTTTCCAGTTCTTTGATGAAGCCAAGTTTCTGCCCGCGTATGGTGCTCATATTCAGGCAGGGCGTAAAGGAAGGCACCGCTTCGGGATGCATAGCTTGGGGCAGGAGGGTAGCGCCGACGGTGGCACTTAGAGCCGTCAGCGTCTGACGGCGATTGAACACGGGTTCAGGCATGAGACGAATAAGGAGCTGATTTAGGAAGTTCCGTCCGCTTACTGACACGCTGCCACTAACCGACCCGGTGCCTTAAATGTACGCACTAACCTTATTTCCCCAAAAAATTCGTTCTGGCTCCTTCGCATTAGGAAGGAGCCAGAACGGGACTATCAGCCAATAATTGACCTGATCATCCGCAGCGGCACCCGTGCCCGGTCTGGACGGTGGTTCAATTCGTCGGTCAGGTCGGTGATGGCTTTTTCGAGCAGATAGGTTTCGAGCATCAGTTGCAGTTCCTCCGGCTCGTGCGGGATGAACGAACTTGCCTGAACCGTCTCTAAGTACGCCTTCATGAAGAAGCCGCTCATGTACTGCGCCCACAGACCCGCAAAGGGCAAAAGCCCGATTGCTTCGTCCTGCTGTACCTGATTGGTGTTTAAAAAACCTTCGTAAGCGACGTAGTAGAACTCCCGGATCACACTCGCTACATCCCGCAGGGGCGAGCGCTTCAGGCGACGTTCGCTGTAACTACGGGTTGGATCACCGCCGAAATCCTGAATAACAATGTCCTTGCCGGTGATCAGAATCGTGTCGAAGGTCAGATTGCCGTGAATCCGAATCTTAGTCGCGTCTAACTTACTGGCATAAATCCGCTTTAGTTTAGTTAATACGTCGTCTTTCCGGCCCAGAAGCTCCTCAGCGTCGGGTTTTAGATCGTCGGGAAGCTGTTTCAGGCTGCGTTTCTGCACCTGATAACTTTCCCGGACAAGAGACTGCAACCCCGCAAAAAGCGACCGCTGATAATGCAGGGAGAACGCTTCCGGGGCAAACTCTTTCAGGTTTGTACCAGTCGCCAGAGCCTGGTGCATCTCACCAATCCGCTTACCCAGTTGGCGGGCCTGCAGCGCGGCCTGCCCGCCAACAAATTCCTGTAACTCGGTTGAAAGTGCCTCGAAGCTCACCGGGGTCGTCAGCGTGCCTTTCGGTTTGCCCGTCAGGGCATTCAGCGTATCCTTGTCCCGGGCCAGAATCCGCTCGATGTAGTTGTTGATCCGCTCCAGCATAAAGCTACGGGCATCGGCAGCGGGCTCGGGCATCACCTGCAACATTCCCAACGTAACGGGTTCAGTGCCACCGAGCAGGTTGATAGATCCGGCAAAAGCGGGTGTGCAGGTAAACGGTACGGTTTCCGTCAGATAGCGTGTAATCTCGCTGTCGGGGTTGATGGACCGGTCTACTTTACGGTACAGTTTCAGCAGGTACCGGTTGTCGTAACTGATGGCCGTATACGCCTGCCCGGCTGTGACCAACTTCGGTTTTGGCGCGTTGTGTTCCTGAACGTAGGCCGATAGCTCCGGGCTGCCCGCAAACGAAATACGACTGTCGGACTCCGAATAGGGACCGTTGCCCGCCAGCCGGTTTAGCAGGGCGAGCTGTAGGTCGGCGGTGTAAAGCCCGTCGCACAGAATGCCTGCGCCGTCATCGGTACCCACTTTCAGGGTGGCCAGCACGGATTGCGGGCAGTTTTCGGTGAGTTTAGTGGCTATTTCGCCGGTAACGTGCATCACCATCAACTGGTACGTTTCGGGCAGGCCGCGCTCGTAGGTTATGTCTACCAGCAACAGATACCCCTGTTCCGCACCCACCTGAATCGGACTATGGTCGCTGATGGAAATGCCATGCAGGGTTTGTCCTTTTCCGCCAAACCAGTCCATCCGGGCCAGGTAAGCGGGTAAGACTTTCGTTTCCAGAGCTTCGCGGGTGCGACTGTGCATAAATTTCGCCCAGTCGTTCACCGACAGCGCGGGCAGTTCAGTTAAGTTGGCCGCTTCGGTCCGGGTTTTCTCCAGCACGAACCACTGATAATCGTACGGTGCCAGCGTAAACGGATAGGCACCACTGTCGGGCACCGCCGGAAACGAATTCTGGCTGAAGGTTTCGACCGGTACGTAGCCCGCAAACTCGCTCAGGTCTACCTCAGCAGGCTGCGCGTATTTGGACAGGTTCACGACGATCAGCAGCGTTTCAGCTTCGTAGGTGCGGGTGAAAGCCAGCACTTTCGGGTTTTCGACGTTAAGAAACCGCAGATCACCCCGCCCGAACGCTTTGAACTTCTTGCGGAGGTTGATCATCCGCTTCGTGAACCAGAACAGCGAGGACGTATTGCGTCGCTGCGTTTCCACGTTCACGGATTCGTAATGGTATTCCGGGTCCAGAATAGTCGGCAAATAAAGCTGCTGTGGGTTGGTACTCGAAAAACCGGCGTTGCGGTCGGGCGACCACTGCATGGGCGTGCGGACACCGTCGCGGTCGCCGAGGTAGAAATTGTCGCCCATGCCGATTTCATCGCCATAGTACAACACCGGCGTGCCCGGCAGCGAAAACAGCAGGCTGTTCAGCAGCTCGATCTTCCGGCGGTTGTTGTCCATGAGCGGAGCCAGCCGGTGCCGGATACCCAGGTTAATGCGGGCTTTGGGGTCGCGGGCGTACGTTTTGTACATATAATCGCGCTCCTCATCGGTGACCATTTCGAGGGTAAGCTCATCGTGGTTACGCAGGAAAATCGCCCACTGGCAGGTGTCGGGAATGGCGGGCGTCTGATCAAAAATATCGGTGATCGGATACCGGTTTTCCATTTGCAGGGCCATAAACATCCGGGGCATAACCGGAAAATGATAGTTCATGTGGCACTCGTCGCCATCGCCAAAGTACGACGCCGAATCTTCGGGCCACATATTGGCTTCGGCCAGAAACACCACGCCGGGAAAATGGTCGTCGACGTGTTTGCGCAGCTTTTTGAGGAAAGCATGCGTCTCGGGCAGGTTCTCACCGTTGGTGCCTTCCCGCTCAAACAGGTACGGCACCGCGTCCAGCCGGAAGCCATCGACGCCCATCTCACACCAGTAATCGAGCAGTTTAACTACTTCATCCTGCACCAATGGACTATCGTAGTTGAGATCGGGCTGATGGTGGAAAAACCGGTGCCAGTAATATTGCTGGGCTTCGTGATCCCAGGTCCAGTTAGAGGCCTCGAAATCCTGAAAAATAATCCGTACGTCCTTGTACTGATCCGGGTTGTCCGTCCAGACGTAATAGTCCCGTTCGGGTGATCCTTTGGGAGCTTTCCGTGCCCGCTGAAACCAGGGGTGCTGGTCGGACGAGTGGTTGATAACCAGTTCGGTAATAACTTTCAGGTTACGCTGATGCGCTTCATCCAGAAACTGCCGGAACTGTTTTATCGTACCGTACGAAGGGTTAATGCTGTAATAATCGGCAATATCGTAGCCATCATCGCGGAGGGGAGACGGGTAAAAAGGCAGTACCCAGATTGCCGTAACGCCCAGTTCCTGGAGGTAATCCAGCTTTTCGAGTAAGCCCTGAAAATCACCGATTCCGTCGCCATTACCATCGCGGAACGCTTTAATGTGCAACTCATAAATAATTGCGTCCTTATACCAGTGCAGGTTGTCGTCTAATTCGGTGCCACTAGTTGCCATAATCAGTGAATGTTAACTGTTCTGAATAGTCCTCAACCGCCCTTACCTCCCCGGGGAGGCTGATTGAAGCCCTGAAGTGAGGTGTTATCTTTATAAAAGAGTACTTCGGTGGATTTTGTTGGAAAAAGGGCGTACTCGGTTCACCGGAGGGCAGGTGGCTAAGTTTGTCGGGCCGTTCGGCAACCGGTTGGCAACAAAGTTGGCTGGGGCGGGTTAACGGGTAAACAGGTTCCGTTGGGAGCTACTTACTCAACAAAACACAGTACGTTATGGAAGCAGAAGATAAGGACGACATTTTACGGGCGAAACAGGCCATCAGCCCGGCTGGGCTGGGCGATCAGTCGGTAGAAGGCAACAGCGGCCCGGGTAGCGAAATTGACCCGCAGCCGCTCCCGGCCGATGCGCTGGAAGAGGAATACATGAATGGCGACGAACCCGCCGAACATATCGGGCAACGGCACCCGAACCGGAATACGGACAAACCGGATCTGGATAAACCCGCCTACAGCTAATACCATGACCGAAACCAACCGCCCGCTGCGGGCTTTAGGCAGTGGCTTAGTCGGGGCCTGCGCGTTGACGTTGCTGCACGAATCGGTTCGCCGGTTCGTGCCCAACGCACCCCGCGCCGACATTCTGGGGATGCGTGCCCTGGCCAAAGGCTTCAGAGCTGCCGACGAACAGCCCCCCGCCGATGAACCCCTGCATCAACTGGCCCTAGCCGGTGATATTATCTCGAATGCCTTGTATTACAGCGTAGTAGGTATCAGTAAACCGGACAACGCGTTGCTCACCGGTACCGTACTGGGTATAGCTGCCGGTGCCGGAGCGGTGTTGCTGCCCGGTCCGATGGGCTTAGGTCAGGCACCAACCACCCGAACTCCCGCTACCGTAGCCATGACCGTTGGCTGGTACCTGACCGGTGGGTTAGTGGCAGCGGCTGCGTACCGGCTGCTCAGCCGCAAGTGACCGTTAAACCGCCTAACCGTCCTTACGGCACACATCAGCGGTACTATGACCTCTCCCCGCGAATTTCTGCTTTACGGTGCTACCGGTTATACGGCTGGCCTGATTATAGAGCACGCCCGTCTGTTTGGCCTGACGCCGGTGCTGGCCGGGCGGAATGAAGCAGCCATTAAAACGCTGGCTGACCAGCATGGGCTGGCCTATCGCATTGCTGATCTGGCTGATGCCACCGCCCTCGACGCTATGCTGCGTGGTCACCTGTTGCTGCTTCACTGCGCGGGACCGTTCTCGAAAACCGCCTTGCCAATGCAGCAGGCCTGCATACGGATGGGCGTGGATTATTTAGATATTACCGGCGAGATTGCCGTTTTTGAGCAGGGGGCACGGTTAAACAAGGCCGCTCAGGCATCCGGCACCATGCTGATGTCGGGCGTGGGGTTCGATGTGGTGCCGACCGATTGTTTAGCGTTGTACCTCAAAAACCAACTGCCCGACGCCACACATTTACAGCTGGCTTTTGCCAATGTGGGTGGTTCCATCTCGCACGGCACTGCCCAGACAGCGGTTGAGAACCTCGGTGCCAGTGGTCTCGTCCGCGAAAACGGGCAGCTAAAACCCGTACCGAACGCCCACAAAACGCTGTCAGTCCCGTTCAAATCCGGCACAACGCTGGTGTGTATGTCTATTCCGTGGGGTGATGTCTCGACCGCCTACCACACGACCGGTATTCCCAACATCGAAACATTTATGTCGGCCCCGGCGGGGCAAATCCGGCTGGCTAAATTAGGAAACTACCTTGGTTGGCTTCTTCGCACGGCTCCGGTACAGCGGTTCATTCGTAACCGCATCAGCCGAACGATAACCGGCCCCGATAAGCAGGTGCGGCAAACGGCGCGGTCGCTGGTGTGGGGGCAGGTGCGAAACCGCGCCGGTCAGACCGTTACCGCCCGGCTCGACTGCCCCGAAGGCTACACGCTTACGGCCCTCACCGCGCTGACTATCGTTCGCCACGTACTCGATGGTCAGCGGAAAGCTGGTTTTCAGACGCCGGCCGGCCTGTATGGTCCTGATCTGATTCTGGAAATTACGGGAGTGACGCGGAGTGATGGCGAGTGAGCCTCAGAAACCTTCAATCGGTGGTACTATAAAACAGGCTGCGTTAAGTAAACCTGGCGTTTATTAAGCCTTATTTAACCTCGATTTGTCGTCGTTTTAATGTGCTCCCGTTTCATTTGACCAACTAAACAATGGTCAATCATGAAACGAATTCTTCAAATTAGTCTGCTGGCTGTAGTGGTGATGAGTTGTACTACCATACGGCAGGGCGAAATTGGGGTCAAACGGCGGTTTGGTAAACTGGACCCTAATGTGAAAGGGTCTGGTATTCACGGCTATAACCCGCTGACGACGACCATCATCCGGGTGCCAATCCGCACTATTAATTTGCCACTGGCACTGGAAAATATTCCTTCCAAGGAAGGCTTGAATATTACGGCAGAAATGGCTGTTCTATACCGGGTATTACCCGAAAAAGCTCCTCAGGTTTTATCGACAATTGGCGAACGTTACGAAAGTGTGGTCATTCTCAGCGTATTCCGTTCGGCAGCGGCTGACGTATGCGCCCGTTTTTTTGCCAAGGATATGTACACCGGTCAGCGCGAGGAAATTGAGAAAGAAATTGGTGCCGAAATGCACCGGATTTTGGAGCCCCGGGGTATTATTGTGGAGAGCGTATTACTCAAGACGATTCAACTGCCCAAGGGATTAGCGGAGTCGATTGAGCAGAAATTAGAAGCTGAGCAACAGGCGCAGCAAATGGATTTTGTGCTGCAAAAAGAACGCAAGGAAGCCGAGCGGAAAGTAATTGAAGCGCAGGGCATTGCTAATTCGCAAAAGATTATTTCCGAGGGCCTGAATAAACAGCTCATCGAATATAAATCCATCGAAGCCTTTCGGCAGATGGCAGCTTCGCCTAACTCCAAAGTTATTATCACCGATGGCCGGACGCCGTTCCTGATTTCGCCGTCGAGCAAAGACAATTAATCACAGGTAGTACTCTTCCAATTAAAATTTTAGTAGTAGCGGGCAGGCTGTATCCGGTGGTGCCGGGATACAGCCTGCCCGCTACTACTTCCAAATTCATTTAAGCGCTAAATTGGTGGCGTAGTAACTATTTGCCTGCGTATGGGACCGGAACTCAAAGAAACCGTTGATGATCTACTGGTGGAAGTTGCTCAAATGGCTGTTGATTACGCATAAGCACGATAGCGGGATTCGAACCCACCATCACGCCACTTCACCATCATAACACCTGATCAAGTATTTCAGGATGTTCAGCGGCTACTTTCAGCACCAGCTCGCCGAAGAGCGTATTGGCCCAGGCGAACCACTTCCGCGTGAATTTGGCCGGGTCGTTTCGGTTGAAGGATTCGTGCATGAAGCCCGTTCCGGCGTGGGTGCGCTTCAGAATATAGAGTTGATGCTTTATTTCGGCGGGGTCGGTGGCCGTAAGAGCCCGCATCGTAACGCCAATGGGCCAGATGTTGTCGACCAGTGTGTGCGGACTCCCGATACCCTCGCCCGCTTTACCCCCGAAAAAATACGGATTGTCTGCGCTCAGCACGAATCGTCGGGTATTTCGGTAGACCGGATCGGTAGCCGTGCAGGCACCTAAATACGGGAGCGACAGCAGGTTAGGTACGTTAGCATCGTCCTGCAACAAATGATTACCGAAGCCGTCGACCTCCAGGGCGTACATCTTACCGTACTTGGGGTGGTCATATACCGCGTACTTCTTCAAGGCGGCTTCGACTTCATCAGCCAATGCCCGGCACGCGGCCGAAAAGGCCGCGTCGGGCCGGACACCATCCGTCAGGGTTGCCAATTGACGCAGCGACACGACGGCAAACCAGTTCGAGGGCACATAAAACGGAAACGTTGTTGCATCGTCAGAGGGGCGGAAAATACTATGAATCAGGCCAACCGGGCGGGTTGGGTTGCCGTACCCATCGCCCGGCACGGTATCCGTCGACCAGGCCGTATCGCGGCTAAAGTGGTACGGCCCGCGATCCGTTTTCCGCTGCTGCGCCCGCATCGTCTGCACCACTACCCGCATGGTTTGTGCCCAGGTGTCGTCAAACGGGCTTTTGTCGCCGGTTAGCTGCCAGTAGCGGTGGGCCAGCCGAATGGGATAACATACCGAATCGAGTTCCCATTTACGCTCATGCAAGCCCGGTTTCATGTCCGTCCGGTCTTTCTTCCACTCGCCTTCCTGCTTCGGGTCGTCGTAAAACGCGTTGGCGTACGGGTCGCGCTGAATGCACTGCGTTTGCCGCCGAATCAGGCCCGCAACGAGTTGACGAAGCGGTTCATCAGCCTTAATCAGTTGTAAATACGGCCACACCTGAGCGGTACTGTCGCGGAGCCACATGGCGTCAATGTCGCCCGTGATGACAAATGTATCAGGCCGCCCATCGATGGTCGAAAACCGAACGGTGGTATCGAGTGTGTTCGGGAAGCAGTTCTCAAACAGCCAGGCCAGTTCGGGGTCGCGAATTGTCCTGTGCATCCGCTCAATCGTACGGTCGACGGCGGCACTGGTAAAATTGCGCTTGGTCACACGCACCACCGGGAATGTTGGCGCGGCTGCTTTCAGCAGGGTAGATCCACCCAGTAAAATACTCGCACTGACACCAGCTGACTGGTAAACAAAACGACGACGATTCATAGCGAAGATGGACAGGCCCGCTTGCAGGCCGCAAACTAACGACAATCCTTTACGAAAACCGGTCTACAGCCGCCGGACTTTAATGTTCTTCAGCCAGACTTTCTGGCCGTGATGTTGAAGCATGATCAGCCCGTTGGTCGATTTGGCAAATTTGGGATTGTCCTTGTATTTGCTTTGGCTGATCAGCTTGTTGAGTTCGGGCGAATTGATCTGGTACTCAACGACCTTGTTACCGTTCAGCCAGTGCTCAACGTGGTTGTTGTTAACAATCAGGCGGGATTCATTGTATTCGCCTACAGGCTTCAATTGCTTGTTCACAGGGGCAATCAGATCATACAGCGAACCGGCCGAACGAATGGGCGCTTTGTCGTTGAAGTTGATGTCGTCCAGCAACTGCATCTCGAAATTATCCAGCCAGTTGGGGCTGTTTCCGTTACCGGACTGCTTATCGGCCTCTTCGTTTATGTAGTAAAAGACCCCGCTATTCCCCGCTACGGATACTTTCCAGTCGAAGGCCAGTTCAAAATTTTTATAACTCTCCTTCGTCACCAGATCAATATTCGGCACACCGGTTTGTGCCACCAGCGCTCCATCTTCAACTTTCCAGGCCTCGGTCGGAAAGGTGGTCATTTTATACCCACGCAGAGGTGTGACCGATTTGCCATCGAACAGATACGTCCACGTTGATTTTGGTTGAGCATAGGCTGCCGTACTGAACAGCATACAGACGGCAATCAGGTAAGGGGAAAGCGATTTCATACGTTTTTAAAAAGGTTAGTTAAGGAATTCGTTAGCAAGGTGTTGTGTTTAGGCCGCACCACCGGGATACAGCCTCCGGCAAGTAGTAAGAATACATGTCTGGAAGATAAGGCAATCACTCAATCACTCATTCATTCAACCACTCAATCAATCCACCTTACTGAACAGGTTATTGAGCGACTCTGCCAGGGTTGGGTGCGCAAAAATAGCTTCTTTAAGCTGCGTATAGGGTAGCTTACCCATCATCGCAATCTGGAGCATGGACATGATTTCGCCCCCTTCCATGCCCAGAATAGCCGCGCCCAGAATCTGCTGCGTATCGGCGTCGACGATCACTTTCATACGGCCTCTGGTCTGACTAACTTCAATGGCGCGGGCGACGGAAGTCATAGGCATGGTGGCAATTTTGATGTTCAGTCCTTTTTCGCGGGCCTGCGTTTCGGACAGACCGACGCGCCCTAACTGCGGGTCAATAAACACGGTGTAGGGGACCATTCTGTCCCGAATCGTCGCCTGCCCGTTTTCCAGCAAGTTTTGCCGGATAATCCGGTAGTCGTCGTACGAAATGTGCGTGAAAGCGGGTCCACCTTTGATGTCGCCCAGCGCGTAAATACCGGCTTGAGTGGTTTCCAACCGGTCGTTTGTCTTGATAAATCCCTTCTCAGCCAGCTCCACATTAGTGGCAGGCAGGTTCAGGGCGGCCGTGTTGGGCGTCGTGCCAATGGCCACCAGCAAATGTGAACCGCTCAGCGTCGTGGTCTGATTGCCCGAAACAAGTTGCAGGTCAATACCGCCCGATTCGCTCCGGCTTACCCGCTGAACGGTGGTGTTCAGGCGAATGTCGATGCCTTCGTCCCGCAGAATGTCCGCTACGTCACCGGCTACGTCGGGGTCTTCGCGACCCAGTAACTGCTTACCACGTTCAATCAGCGTCACGTTGCTGCCGAAGCGTTTAAACATCTGACCGAACTCCAGGCTGATGTAGCCGCCCCCCAGAATGAGCAGGTGCTCGGGTAGCTCGGCCACGTCCATAAGGGCCGTCGAGTCTAACCAGGGAACCGAATCCAATCCCTCAATATCGGGTTTAAGGGCACTGGTACCGCAGTCGATAAAAATCAGGTCGGCGGTCACGGTCTGCCGTCCACCCGCGTTGAGGGTAATTTCGATTTGTTTAACGCCCGTGAACCGGGCTTCGCCGTAAATCAGCGTCAGGTGTTCGGTCTGGTCAAAGCTCTTTTCAATGCTGCCCCGAAAGTCCTCAACGGTCTGGTTCTTCCGCTGTTTCACGGCCTCGAAATCTACCCGAACCGGCCCGGTTTCAACCCCATAGTCACCCGCCCGGCGGGCCTGATGTGCGGCCTGCGCCGAGGCAACCAGCGTTTTGGTGGGCGTACAGCCGTAATTGATACAGGTGCCACCTACGTATTTTCGTTCGATAACGGCGACGTTGCGGCCCTGTTTGGCCAGATCCAGCGCCAGTGGTTTACCGGCCTGGCCGACACCGATGATGATGGCGTCGAAATGTTGAGTCGTTGGGGGCATAGGTAGTGCGGGTGTGTAGTGTGCTGGATGGCTACCCGGTCGTTTAACAACGGGTGTTTCTTATGCAACTAATCAATGGCGTAAACTTCTTTTCAGATGGCTGTTTTGGCAGGGATTTTATAGTGTAGACACCGCAGAGCAGGTATTAAAAAAGTAGACTAACGGTAAACATAAGGGCGACGGGACAGAAAGAAGATACTATTAAGTCGTATTTTCGCTTTTTCATTTATATAGGATAAAGCGATCTTTCGTTCATGACGGATGAGAATAAGCTGATGGCTACCGGGTCCAGCGATGCAAATGAGCGTTTTCGGTTGCTGCTCGACGCCATTCAGGAGGTCATCCGTGACTGGAACCTAACGGAGGATACACTCTGGTGGAGCGAAAACAGCCCGGCGCTGCTTGGCTATTCGCCCGAACCGGTTGAGTTGGGTACAGCGTCCTGGTCGACCCGTCTGCACCCCGACGAACGGGCACAGCTGCTGCAACAGCTTCAATTTACCTTCGAGGAGCGGGCCACGCACTGGTCCGCCGAATACCGGTTCCGTCGGGCCGATACTACCTACGGCTACTACCTCGACCGGGCGCGGATTATCTATGCCGCTGGTCAGCCGGTGCGGCTCATCAGTGCAATGATGGACATAACCGGGCGCATCGAACGCCGACACGCGAGTCTGGAAAACGGGCAACAGATGCAACTGGCCCTCAATGCCGTTGGTTTAGGTATCTGGAGTGTGTATCCGCTGGAAAACAAAATTCGCTGGGACGAGCAGTGCCAGCAACTGTATCACTGGCCGAGCCGCGAGGTAGCGCTGAGTGACCTGCTGACGTACATTCACCCCGACGATCAGGCCCCGATCTACGAAGCCTTGACTAAAACACCCGACCGGCAGTCGGGCGATGCGGCCGTGATTGAATACCGGCTGACCCGTCCTGATACCCCCATGAAATGGATTCGCCTGAACGGGCGGGCTTACTTCAATGAGCAGGGCAAAGCCGATTACTTTACCGGTACAGCCCTTGATATTACGGCCGAAAAACAGCGCGAAGCCAGCCTGAAGGCCAAAGAAGCCCAGCGCGAACTGATCTTTAAAACCCTGCTGGAGGCCATTTCGCCCATGACCTGGATGCAGGCCGCAACTGGCGAAATCGAATACTTCAACCAGCGATGGTACGACTACACGGGGCTGAGTTTCGAGCAGACCAAAGGCTTTGACTGGCAGCAGGTACTGCACCCCGGCGATATAGACCGCACCTGGAAAGTCTGCGAACAGGCTATACTGACCGGCGACGCATTCACGGTCGAAAACCGGTACAGGCGCGGCAGTGACGGGGAATACCGCTGGCACGTGAACCGCATTATTCCCCTCCGCAACGAACAGGGCGCCATCACGCAGTGGATTGGTACGGCAACAGATATTCACACCCAGAAACGGGCATCCGGCGAACTGGAGCAGCGCGTACTTGAACGCACCGAGGAACTGAAGCAGGCCAAAGAGGCCATACAGCAGGCCGCTGAAACCATGCAGACCATGCTGGATGGCGCACTGAACGGCATTATTCTGCTCGACCCGATATATGATGACAGCCATGAGATTACCGATTTCAGAATTGAGGCTGCCAACCGGGCGGTAAAAGCCCTGACCGGTGCCAACCCCGAAACAATGGTGGGTAAAACCATGCAGGGGGTGTATCCCGGCTACAGGAAAGGCGGCTTTTTTGCCCTCTACGTCAACGCTGTACGAACCGGACGGCCCGGCCGCAGCGAATATTACTACGAAGACCCCGACCTGACTGGCTGGTTTGATGTATCGGCCATTAAACGGGGCGGGGGGCTGGTGCTGACCTTTACCAACACCACCGAGACCAAACAGGCGCAGCAGCAACTCCGGCAGTTAGTGGATGACCTGCGCCGTTCCAACGATAATCTGCTGCAGTTTGCCTACGTCGCCAGCCACGATTTGCAGGAGCCTTTGCGCAAAATTCAGCAGTTTGGCAGCATCCTGAAGGATAATTACGCGTCGGGCCTCGACGAACATGGTGTCTACATTGTTAACCGGATGGAATCGGCAGCCCTGCGCATGTCGGTACTCATCAAAGACCTGCTCGAGTATTCGCGCCTGACAACCCGGCTACAGGTCAGGCAGCCGCAACAGCTGACCGACCTTGTGTATCGCGTGCTGTCTGACCTGGAACTGATGGTGCAGGAGACGCGGGCGGTGGTGGAGGTGGGTGACCTTTGTACGGTGCAGGGGGATGAAACGCAACTCACGCAGCTACTCCAGAACCTGCTGACAAATGCGCTTAAATTCACCAGAACCGATCAGGCGGGCGTCGCAATTCCACCGCACATCCGGGTGAGCAGTGATACCATTAGTCAGGATAAACTACCGCTCAGTTTTCGATCCGAAGATAATCAGGCTGAATACTGCGTCATTCGGGTGAGCGACAATGGCATCGGCTTTGAACAAAAACAGGCGGAACGCATCTTCGGTACGTTTCAGCGGCTGCACAGCCGGGGGGAGTACCGTAACGGCGAACTGATTAGCACAGGTATCGGATTGGCTATTGCCAAAAAAGTGGTCGAAAACCACCGGGGCTACATCACCGCCGAGAGCGAGCCGGGGCAGGGTGCTACGTTTACCGTTTATCTGCCCGCATAGTTCGGCAACGCGGCCATTCCGAACCGGTTTCCCCGCCCGTTCATCGGTGAAAACCGGCGAACTGACGACGTTCAACCACTTTTCTGCGATTTTGTTTTTTTGAGATGGCAAATAAGCGTTGTTTTGTGCAACCCGGCAAGGCGGATTTTGACTGTAAACCGCTGCGCCATAACCGGTTACTCGTATCCTGCACATCAATCTAAACCAACTTAATCTCATGAAAAGAATTACATTACTCGCAGCCTGCCTGTTCGTATCAGGGGTGTCTTTTGCCCAGACCTGGGCCGTTGATAAGTCACACGCCAAAGTCGGTTTCACGGCTACGCACATGATGCTGTCGGATGTAGACGGTAACTTCAAGACGTTCGATGCCAAAATTACTTCCGCCAAACCCGATTTTTCGGACGCGGTTATTGAACTGACTGCCGATGTAAACAGCATCAGCACGGATAATGAGCGCCGGGATACCCACCTGAAAGGCCCGGATTTCTTCGATGCGGCCAAATACCCGGCACTGACGTTCAAAAGTACGTCGTTCAAAAAAGTGGACGGCAAAAAGTACAAGGCCACGGGCGACCTGACCATGCACGGCGTGACGAAGCCCATCACGCTCGACGTAACCATGAACGGCCCCGTTACTAACCCGATGAACAAGAAGGAAGCGGTCGGCTTTAAAGTTACCGGACTGGTAAAACGCTCGGACTTCGCCGTGGGTACCATTCCGGTTGCCGTGGTAAGCGATGAGATTGCCATCACCGCGAACGCCGAGTTCGTAAAACAAGTCCCTGCTGCCGTTGCCGAAAGTAAGAACTAAGGTTTTGGTTTATAAATTATTACGAGTAAGGCGGTGAGGGATCGCACCGCCTTACTCGTTTTTGTGTCCGCCCGACGGCTGATCAACCCGTTTACCAACTGCCGGACGCCCGGCGTCGTGTTCCAACTGCTGGTAGGTTTGGGTAAAATCGGCACCATTGGCAATGGCATTCGTCAGCTTCAGCACGGCAGACTGACCGGTGCGGGCCAACCAGCGCGATACTTCCAGCCCGGCGGTGGTATAGGCCAGCATGACATGAGCGTAGTCGCCCCCGAAAAAATCGCGGGTGGTTTCCAGATTTGTCAGGCTGATTCCCGGATGCCGGCGACCGGGCCGCGTGGAGTCAGAATGGCCCGGCGTCCCGCGATCGGAAGGCCGCACCCCCGGCGTTCCGCGGTCCGGCGTCCCGGTGCGATACAGCCATTCGTCGCGGTAACCCTGATGGCGTTGAGCTGCCGTTTCGCCAGGGTTATCGGTTAAGGGGGTCGAGAAACGGTAATCCAGCATCATAGCCAGCCCCTCGTTGAACCACTGAGGAATGTCGCGTTTTACCCGGAACCAGCCCAACCGGGCGTAGAGTTCGTCATGGCAAAGTTCGTGGGCAATTACATCGGCACTGTTACCTTCGGGTCCAATGATCAGGAATGAATGGCCCCAGGGTGTGCCCAGACTGCATCCGGCCCCTTCGCCCCCGGCGCAGTACGTTTCGTACTGTTCCTGAAGCGGGCAGTAAATAAGCACCGCCCCGCCCTGCTGCTTCCCCCAGAACTGCCGTATACGAAGCCGGGCCTGTTTCAGGTTAGCCAGAAAATCACGCCCCTGATCGCGCAGGGTAACGCGGTTGATATAGGCCATGCCCTCGGGGGTGTTCACAGGCACAAAATCGGCAGAACGGCTCACCAGCTCACAGCGTAACACCTCAGGATAGAGCAGGGTGTAGCCAATGGGCAGGGCAATGAGGAGCGGGAGTATGAACCGAAGCAGGAGCCAACGCATGAACAGGTCAACAATCAACAGGGTTTGGAGGTTGTAAAAGTAACGAAACTTTCCACCCGGCAGCGGTCTTGCCGCTTCACTACGCTATGTCATCCGTTCTCATTATTGGTGCCGGCCTGTCCGGTTTAATCGCTGCCCGTACACTCACCGCTCAAAATCATCAGGTAATGGTTTTAGACAAAGGCCGGGGTGTTGGCGGGCGGTTGGCTACCCGGCGGCTGGGTGAGGGCCGTGCGGACCACGGTGCGCAGTATTTTTCGGCTAAAACGCCCGAATTTCAGCAACAGGTAAGCGAATGGCTCGCGGCCGGTGTCGTGCGCGAATGGCATCCCGAAGCGGCTGTGGTCGGGGATACCCAATTTAACCATCCCCGTTACGTGGGAACCGATGGTATGAGCGGCATTGCCAAAGCCCTCGCTACTGGTCTTGCTATTCAGCAAAACGAGCGTGTCACGCAGCTACAGGCCGTTAACGGGGGTTGGCAGGTCCATACCGAATCGGGTAAAAGCTACCCGGCGGATGTTGTGCTCTGTACAGTACCCGCCCCGCAGGCGCTTACTTTGCTGAATGACAGCGGACTCGACCCGGTCACCATCGGCGTTTCGGCGCTGTCGGCCATTCATTATCAGCCGTGCATTACCGTTCTGGCAACCCTGAACGAACCCAGCCGGATACCGGCACCGGGTGGCATTCGCTTCGAGACCGGTCCTGTGGCCTGGGTAGCTGATAACCAGCAAAAAGGCATCTCAACGCTGCCCACGCTGACCATTCAGGCCGGTGCGGCATTCAGTCAGGCACGGTTGGCATACACACCGAACGATACGGATGCGCTGGCAGCTGAATTAATTGGCGAACTGCCCGGTTGGCTGACTCCGTCAGCCGTTGATTCGGTTCAGGTGCATCGCTGGCGCTACAGCCTTGCCGACGAGCGTTACCCGGAGCCACTGCTCCCCGCTCAGACGTCCGCTCCACTCGTTTTCGGGGGCGACGGCTTTGGGATGGGTAATGTAGAAGGGGCGTTTCTATCGGGCCGGGCAATGGGGGAGTGGGTGAAAAACGCAATCGAGTAGCCGCTCAGTTGTTGCGGTACGTAGGCTACGTTAAAAGCCTCGATAATTAATTTAGCAGTTCCTCCTTTCCCGTACCAATCTATAGCTTGATGGGTAGGAGTGATACTGATCCTCTTACACTTCCTCGTCCAGCTCTGCGCCGGTTGTCCCCTCGGTAACGACGGTTTGGGGAGCGCCAACAACGGGCGTACTGCCCGGGAAACAGTTACCTGAACCATCAATGGCGTAGGCAATGGAGTGGGTCAGATTATCTACTTCGTCTGCGTCATCCGTCGGTGGCTGCGAAAGCCGGGTAGTGTTGCCCTGCTGTTGATTAATCACCTCTTCATCGGCTTTAGGATCATTGTCCATGCCCGACGGAATCGCAGATAAATCGGTTGGGGTTTGCATAAAACAGGCGGTTCGTGTATCCATATAACCGGATAACGAACCGCCTGTTTCCAAATTTAATCAGCGAGGTTGCTGCGCCCGGGTGGTATCAATGGGTTCGACAACGGCAGGTGGAGCCGTTGGCATGAAGATTGAATCGGTTGGAATTCCCTCAATGGCGGTCGAATCGCTTTCCTCCGCAGGCTCATCGTCCGAATAGCCACAGTTCAGGTATTCTTTCTCAATGGGTACTGTCGGTTTGGGGAAAGGTCCCTGCATGGATTTGAATTTAGGGTCGGCGTACACCTTTTCCAGAAACCGCCCAACGAGGGGTAGAGCCGTTTTAGCACCCTCGCCGAGGTCAGTTGAACGGAAGTGAATACTTCGGTCGTCGCCCCCCACCCAAGCACCCACTACCAGTTGGTTGGAAACGCCAATGAACCAGCCGTCGGAGTTATTGGAGGTGGTACCGGTTTTGCCACCCATCTCGTTCCGGTTTTTGAACAGGTCGTACGACCACAGATTCTGCGACGTACCGCCCGATTCTTCCAGACCACCCCGCAGCATGTGAATCATCAGAAACGCCGATTCGGGTCGGATGGCGGGTCGGCGCTTCGGCTCAAACGACTCAATTTCGTTGCCGTCCCGGTCGTCGATATGTTTAATCAGGATGGGCTCGGTGTAGGTGCCTTCATTCGCAAATGTGCAGTAGGCCGCTACCATCTCATACAGCGACACGTCCGATGAGCCCAGCCCGATGCTCGGAACGGCTGCCAGGGGACTGTTGATCCCCAGTTTATGGGCGTATTTAACCACCGTTTCCGGCCCGACGCGGTCGGTTAGCTGCGCCGTGATGGAGTTGACCGACCGGGCCATTGCCCGCCGAAGGGTCATGTTGGAATAGGTAAAATAGCCTGTCGAATTTTTCGGTGACCAGACTTTATCTTCGCCATCCTCCCGGTACTCCTTGGAAAATGGCTGATCCCGGATGCGGTCGCAGGGGGCCATATTCTGGAGCGTATCGTCGATGGCGGTACAGTACACGAATGGTTTAAACGTCGAGCCCGGTTGCCTACGGGCCTGCTTCACGTGGTCGTATTTAAAGAAATCGTAATTCAAACCACCCACCCACGCCCGAACGTAGCCCGTATGCGGGTCCATTGCCACCATGCCTGCCTGCAAAAAACGCTTGTAGTAGGCAATGGAGTCGTAGGTCGTCATCTGCTGTTCGCGCTCGCCCTTCCAGTCGAACAGCTTCATACTGTGTTTCTGCACCTTCAGGTAGTAGTTCACCGAATCGGGGTTGGTTGGAAACCGGCGTATGAGCGACTTGTACCGATCGGTGCGCTTGGCAACCGTGTCGATGAAGCCCGGAATTTCATTACCGTCTTCGTCCGTCCACGGATTACGTTTTCCCCAATGGTTCTCAAAAGTGCGCTGCAGCTGCTTCATCTTCTCATGAACCGCATCTTCGGCGTAGGTCTGCATCCGCGAGTCGATGGTGGTGTAAATTTTCAACCCATCGGTGTACAGGTCGTACCCTTTTTCATCGCCCCACTTGCGCACGTAATCGAGCACTACATTTTTTAGGTAATTGGCTGGTCCGGCGTATGGGTTATCGGGGGTGAAATGGGTCACCAGAGGGAGGTCTGCAATGGAATCCGCCTGCGCCTTGGTCAGGTACTTGTACTTGGCCATCTGCGCCAGCACCACATTCCGCCGGTCGCGCGACCGGTCTGGATTTTTGAGGGGATTATACGATGTCGTCGCTTTCTGCAGGCCTACCAGCACGGCACCTTCCTGAATGCTCAGACTGTCGGGGGCTTTGTTGAAGTACGTGCGGGCGGCTGTTTTCAGGCCAAATGAGTTCGAGCCAAAATCAACCGTGTTGAAGTAGTACGTCAGAATCTCCTGTTTCGAGAAATTGCTTTCCAGCTTAATCGCCATCAGCCATTCTTTCGACTTATAAATCAGCGTTCGAACGCCCGGAATACGCGTCAGCAGTCCCGTTGATGTTTTTCGACGGGTCTTGAACAGGTTTTTGGCCAGTTGCTGCGTGATGGTACTGCCGCCCCCCCGGTCGCCCCGTCGGACAATGGATACCAAAACGCCACCCAGGGCCCGCGGGTCGATACCCGAGTGGGTGTAGAACCGAACATCCTCAGTAGCAATCAGCGCGTCGATGAGGTGTTTGGGGATGTCGTTGAACTGAATGGGGGTTCGGTTTTCGGTGTAGAATTTGCCAATCTGTACGCCATCCAGCGAATAAATTTCCGACGATTGCGCCAGCTTAGGGTTGCGCAGGTCCGTCACACTCGGCATTTCGCCGGTAAGCCACAGGAAGTTATAATTAATGATAAAGACGTATAGGGCGATTAGACCTACGAAGGAAAGAAGCCCTTTGCCAACGCCGGTTAAAATGGGATGTTCGGCGCGGAACTGACCATAGCGTTCTTGCCAGTTCGTCAGCCGTTCGCGACCCACTATAGCAGCCAGTCCGTTATTTACCGAGCGTCTGACACTCTGTCCGGCTGCCCGCCAGACGGCGCGTGGCCGCTCCAAAAATTCACTCATGCGATCCTGTAGGTAATGACGGTATTTGGGGTATAAACCGCCGGTTGGCGGGCCGCAAATATAACGCAAAATCACCCGATTTAATACGAAAACAGCCACCGGGTCATTCCCGATGGCTGTTTTCGGACCCGTACGGGCGTGGTGTTACTAGGTGGACTAAGCCGTTTTTCTTCAGACACGCAAATGAGGTTCCGTGAAGCCGTATCAACAACCGGTTACTTGTCTTTCTCAAACTTCAGGGCTACTCCATTCATGCAGTACCGCAGTCCGGTTGGGGCGGGGCCATCGTCGAAGACATGACCGAGGTGAGCATCGCAGACCGAACACGTAACTTCTGTACGCACCATCCCAATGCTACCGTCGCTTTTCGTATTAATCGCGTTTTTGGCAATCGGGGCATAAAAACTGGGCCAACCTGTGCCTGATTCAAATTTGGTGGTTGAGCGGAACAGCGGGTTATGGCAACCGGCACAGTAAAAGATGCCCTTGTCGTGGATATGCAGCAGTGGGCTGCTATTGGGATACTCAGTCCCTTCTTCCCGCATGACATTGTACTGCGCCGGGGTCAGTAGCTGTTGCCATTCGGCATTGCTTTTGACCACCCGACGGCCACCGGGTGGCACTACCTTAACGACCGGGCGGGCCGCAATAGCTGCCAGATCAACATGGCGTTTCCAGGCGGCTAACCCGCCAACAGTCAGGAGCGAAACGATGACTAAAACCAGGGTGCGGTTCATTGATTTATAGCGGCTTATCTGTTCAGTTAACGTTTCGTAGTGAAGGATAGTTGCGGTGGTTTGCCCTAAAACAAAAGTGCCCCGCCGACCGGTTTGAACCGTGCCGGAGGGGCAGCTTTCGCTCCCTGCCCAATCAGGGATTACTTGGGCATCAGCACCGTGTCAACGGAGTGAATCACGCCATTAGACTGATAAATGTCAGCGATCTGTACCGTTGAAACACCACCGTTTTCGTCCGTTATTTCAACTTTATTACCGTTCAGTTTAGCGGTAAGCGTACCACCCTGTACGGTCTTCATGGCAAACGAACCCCGATCCTTGATCATTTTGATGAGCATCTTCGAGTCGATTTTACCCGATACAACGTGATAGGTCAGAATTTTAGTCAGCGTCGCTTTGTTTTCCGGCTTTACTAAGTTGTCAACCGTACCGGCTGGCAGTTTGTCGAAGGCAGCATTCGTTGGTGCAAACACCGTGAAGGGACCGGCACCCTGTAAGGTTTCGACCAGGCCAGCGGCTTTAACGGCAGCAACAAGCGTGGTGTGATCTTTCGAGTTCACCGCATTTTCAATGATGTTTTTAGTCGAGTACATAGGAGCACCACCGACCATAACTGTTTTCTGGGCCTGAGCAGCAACAAACGTAAAGGCGATCATCAGGGCGCTTAACAGGGTAACTTTCATGTTGATTTTCATAAAATTTGTAATGAATTGGTTTGTGAAATAGAGATTGGGTATTTCCCACCGTTCTAACATCAATATCTACGCAAGTGATTTGAGCGTAGATTGCCCATGATTAAAAATTACCTGATAAAACGTAAAAAAAGGCCTCTATCGTATGATAGAGGCCTTTTTTTAACGTAATAAATAGTTACAAATTATCAGGCTGTCAGCTTCACCATTGCCACAAGGTTAGACAAATTAGGCGTTGGACTGCCTCCGCGCTTCTCAATCGTCACGGCAAACGCATCGGCTCGCCCAATGGCGCGGTTAAGCCGCTGCAGACTGCCAATGGCTTTACCCGCTTCGAAAACGCCGGCATCAATCGGTTTACCATCCACCAGCGACCAGAGTTGGTACTGCTGATCGGCCGGTAGGTCGGGCATGGCTGCTACGTCAACGGCCACCTGTTGAGAGCGGGCGTTCCAGTATACGTTCATGTTGCCGGTTGGCGCTTTCTCGTTCCCCGTCAGTTTAATCACCTGTGTGCCGGGCTGACTGAGCAGGGCTACCAAGTCCTGATCGTGCTGCTGCCGAACGCGCAGTTGATTCAGGTCCGTTTCCATGCTTTCGTTTTTAGAACGCAGGGCGGCCACACTTTGCTGGGCAGTACTGAGTTGCGAAAACAGATAAAATGAAAAGCCCAGCACCAGCAAGCCAATGGTAGCGGCTACCATCCACGAGAGTTTATACGTGTAGGAGGGGCCGGGCTCTTCGGCAGACTCGTTGCGGAACACCGGCATCGGTCTGACAATAGCCTCGGGGGCTGGTTTGGTAAAATCAAGCTGGGCCATAATTGAGTTTTTCAACTCGGCGGGCGGTTCTACACTATTCAGAAGGGCATATTGCTCGAGAGCCAGCGTTAACTGGTCGAGCTCTTCCTTGACCTCTGGGTAGATAGCCGAGAGACAGTTAACTTCCCGACGCTCCTGCTCGCTTACGGCACCCAGTACGTAGGATTCAAGAATGCCTGACGCTATATACTCTGGTACGTTCATCGCGAAAAAATCTTTTTAAGTTCCTGTAAAGCCGAGCGCACACGGGTTTTCACCGTGCCGATGGGCAGGTTAAGGGCCTCGGCGGCTTCTTCGTGGGTGTAGCCCTCAAAATAAACCAGGTCGATTAACTGCTTTCGTTCGGGTCGCAACTGCTCAATAATCTCCCGCATGCCGATACTATCCGTGTTCGGCTGCGAGGTATTGTGCTGGCGGTCGATTATATGTACGGAATCGGCTTCAGGATGGATTGCGCCAACTGTACTTGATTGTTGTGTGGCCCGTTTGGAGCGCAGCGAGTCAATGGCCGTATTGCGGGCTACGTTCAGCAGCCACGTAAATAAGCGGCCCTTCTGGGCATCATACGAATCAAGGTTTTTCCAGATCTTAACAAAAATGTCCTGCAGGAGATCTTTGGCGTGCTCGTCGTCTTTGACAATCTTCAGCACAACGCCGTAGAGGGCGGGCGAATACTGGTCATACAGCCACTGGAAAGCCTGCTCGTCGCGCTGACTTAGTTTTTCAACCAAGACTTCTTCCGACACTAACGGCTGTGAACGCTTCACTGTAGAGGGTTTATAGGTGGCCAAATATAGTAGAAATACCCACTAATTACCAACCGATGTCAGCAATGTAAAAAGCCCCTTCCGATAGAAGCGGCTTTGTGGGGTTTAGTATGTGCAGGAGTTTGTACCGAATCGTTATCAATCTATTTATCAGGTCGGTTAACAACGAAAGCCGGTCACTGCCTTACCGAAACGGAGTCATACCTTTTGGGGTCAGTACCTTTGTAATGCCGTGTACTACGCCGTTTGTTTCGTAATGGTCAGGCATGTTGATCGAAGCCGTAACGCCCTGTTCGTCGGTTATGTTTAGCTGACCACCTGCCCCTTCCTGTACCGTCAGTGTTTTGCCTGCCAGTGTTGTTAACGTGGTCTTGCCATTTCCCGCTTTGATACGGCGCGTCAGTTCGGCGGCATCCACCTCACCGGCAACGACATGATTCGAGAGCAGACTTTTGAGGGCGTCGAGGTTCTGCCCTTCCAGCAGGACGCGCTGCGTCTGGCCCGGTAAGGTTTTGAACGCTTCATTGGATGGCGCAAATACCGTAAATGGCCCTCCGCCCATCAACGTTTTGTCTAACGTAGTCGTTTGCAGGGCATTCTGCAAAGTGGTGTGGTTTGGCGATGCGGCAATGAAATCGCCAACGCTGAGGGTCTTTGAGCGATTTCCGCTGTTAAGCGTCCGGTCGGGGTTGGCTGCGGTAATAGTGCCGGGAGCATTTGTTACCGCTGAACTGCCCGATGCAGTGGTAGCCCCCATCGTAGAACCGGTCGACATAGAGCCATTGGCTGTTCCCGCACCGCTGCTCGTCGTCCCGCCTGTACCGGATGAGGAGGGGCTTGGGGGCATAGCGTTGACGCCCGTTGCCGGGGCTATGGCATTCTGACTGTTGTAGTTGGTCGTGTTGCTGTTGTTGACCGTAGTACCGTTACTCATTGTTCCCTGACGGTAATCATTGGTGTTGGTGTTAACGGTCGAACCACCCGATTTTGCCTTGTTTTTCCGGCGCTCACGCCGGTTTTGCCGGGTCTCTTTATCGTCGCCCTGCGGCATGGCCATACCCGCCGAATTGGGGCGAAGGGTGTCGGGTTGTACTGCGGGGGTGCTAACCGGCGAGGGCACGGCATTGGTCGACGTCGTGACGGTTACCTGCGCCTGAGCAGACAGGCCTAACAACACCGCTCCCAGTGTGGTCAGGCTACAGAATGTGAGATTTTTCATAGGGTTGAGTGAGGGCCGATGGGGTTACACCGAACGTAAAAAAGTGACCAGTCGGGCCACTTTGTCAAACTCGAACGGACGCGAAAAGTTTACTTCAACTCCGTGGCCCGGATAGTACGATTCCAGCGTTCAGCCCCTTTTTGGTCAAAGACGCGGACGGTCAGCCGCCGGTCGGTCAGCGGGCCGCTAACGCTCATGGTGGCGAAGTTGCGGTCTGTTACCAGTGTACCATCTACGTAACTGGGTTGTTTGAGTTCTTCATCGCGGGGTTTAGCCGGTCCTGCCGTCAGGGGAGAAATGGTGAAATCGTAGAGTGGATACGCCCCCGACCGGTCCAGCCGATGGACGATGGAATGGTGCCGGTCGCCGGTGATAAACAGGATACCAGGGATGTTACGGGCCGTAATCGCCTTTAGCAGCCGCTCCCGTTCCTGGCCATACACCGAATAATTCTCGAATACGGCGGCTGGATTGATAATCTGTCCGCCCGTTACGATAAACTTAAACGTGGCTTTGCTGAATGTAAGGGCGTCAATCAGCCAGTTGAGTTGTTTCGGACCGAAATAGGATTTTGATGAATCATTGGGGGCTTCGTTGGGCGCCCGGTACGTCCGGTCATCGAGGAGGAAAAACTGGCAGTCATTCCAGGTAAAGGTGTTGGTACAGCCCTCACTGAACACGTAATTCGGATTCGCCCAGAACAGCCTGAAGGCTTCGTCGGTGATGGTTTTATTCCAGAAACTGCGGTCGGAGTCATTTGGACCGTAATCGTGATCATCCCAGATGGCATAATTAGGCGTTGAGGCCAGCAACGGCTGCATAGCAGGCAGGGAACGGGTGTGGGTATTGCGGTGGAAAATGCCGGTCCTTGTATTCCAGTCTGGTTCGCGCAGGTAAATATTGTCGCCGGTCCAGAGCATAAAATCCGGTTTCTGCGCGGTGATGGCCGTAAAAATTTCATACCCTCCGCCATACGGTGTACCCGGCCGGTCGTCGGTAGGTTCGTTCACGTAGGTGCAGCTGCCTACCCCGAAGGTAAACGCCGGTGGGTCGGTGCGGTATTGCCAGAGCGCTGGTGTCCGAAACGCTGTTGGATAGGGGAGAGCTACTCGTTTGCCATCAATCAGCAGGTCATACTCGTATTGTTTGCCGGGCAGCACCTGATCAGCCAGGAGCTTAGCCGTGTATCCCTGATCTTTGGTAGTTGCTACTTCATTGGTCAGGAAGGTCTGCGGGCTGTTCGCTTCTTTGTAACGAACCTGGACGCGGGCGGGCTGTTTGGTTTGCGCCCACAGCATCACCTCACGGAAATCGGTGTAGCCCAGCATCGGACCCGACTGAAGCGGGGAGGTAACGGGGGGCTGCGCCTGACCGCTGCCGGAAAAGAGGCATGTCGCCAACAGCAGGAAGAGCTGATGCAGTATTGGGCGGAAAGGAGTTGCTTTTTGATAGGACTGGTCGTGCTTGGCAGGCAGGTGATTCATCGGCAATCAATTATATTTGCGCTTCTTTTTTTGGTATATGCAGGACACTAATTTTCCCCATCAGATTCAGGGCATTGATACGCTGACCATAGCGGAACAGTTTGGGTTGCCGTTGTATGTCTATGACGCCGACAAAATTGTCGAAAAGATCGATCAGTTTCGGGCTGCCTTCCACGGTGTTAATCTAAAAATAAAATACGCAGCCAAAGCACTGACCAACATTTCTATTCTGAAGTTGATGCGGCAGCAGGGCGTCGATGTGGATGTGGTATCGGTAAATGAGGCCCGGCTGGCCATGCGGGCTGGTTATCTGCCCCGCCAGATTATGTTTACCCCCAGCGGCAATGCGTGGTCTGAAATTCAGGAAGCTATTGCGCTCGGTCTGAAACTGAATGTCGACAGCCTGCCCCTGCTTGAGCAGATCGGGCAGCACTATGGATCGGAGCAACCGGTTTGTATTCGGATCAACCCGGCCATTACCGAAGGCGGTAACCTGAAGATTCAGACGGGTCATGCCGATTCCAAATTCGGTATTGCCAGCGAACAGCGAGCTGAAATCCTTGACATCGTCACCCGATATGGCATTCCGGTCATCGGGCTGCATATTCATACCGGTTCGGATTTCAAGGATGGGAACACATTTTTGAAAATTGCCGAGGTGCTGTTCGACCTCGCCGGTGATTACCCCGATCTCCAGTTTATCGACTTTGGCAGTGGCTTCAAGGTCGCGTATCGTGAGGGCGACCACATTACGGATATGGCCGAGTTGGGCGCGAAGGTATCAGCCGCTTTTCAGGGCTTTTGCCAGCAATACGGTCGGTCGATTCAACTTTGGTTTGAGCCGGGTAAGTTTCTGGTTAGTGAGAGCGGCTTGCTACTGGTGCAGACCAATGTAGTGAAGACTAACCCAACGCGTACATTCGTCCATGTCGATTCGGGTCTGAATCACCTGATTCGGCCCATGATGTACGACGCCTGGCACGATATAGTGAACCTATCCAACCCAACCGGGCCCGAGCAGACGTACACCGTAGTGGGGTATATTTGCGAAACAGATACGTTTGCCACCGACCGGCCGCTGCCCGAAGTGAGACCCGGCGATGTACTGGCGTTTAAAAATGCCGGTGCTTATGGCTACTCAATGGCCTCTACTTACAACGCCCGGCTTCGGCCCGCCGAGGTGCTGGTGTACGACGGACAGGCCTACCTCATTCGCGAGCGCGACACCTTTGAGGATCTGTTACGCGGGCAGATAGACGTCCATTTTCAGGAAATAGTAACCCAACTATAGTTTGTGATGTCTGTTTTAAGAAATCGACATCACCATAAAACCACAAACTTTTAACCAGCAATGGGAAGAGCATTTGAATACCGTAAAGCCCGAAAAATGAAACGGTGGGGTCAGATGGCCAAGACCTTCACCCGCATCGGTAAAGACATTGTGATGGCCGTCAAAGGCGGTGGTCCCGACCCGGATACCAACGGGCGGCTTCGTGCGATTATACAGAATGCCAAGTCCGCCAATATGCCCAAAGAGAACGTGGAGCGGGCTATTAAGAAAGCATCCTCGAAGGAGCAGGAAGATTATAAGGAAATCGTTTACGAAGCCTACGCCCCGCACGGCATTGCGCTCGTGATCGAAACGGCAACCGATAACCATAACCGTACCGTTGCCAACATCCGGTCGTACCTCAACAAGTTAGGCGGCAGCTTAGGTACACAGGGCATGCTCGACTTCATGTTCGACCGTAAATCGGTGTTTCGGATTGCCGCTACTGGTGTCGATATGGAAGAACTGGAGTTTGAAGCCATCGATTATGGTGCCGACGAAATTGAACTGGACGAGGAAGCTAATCAGATCGTTATTTACGGCGACTTTACGGCCTTTGGTGCCTTGCAGAAGTTTCTGGAAGAAAAAGGCTACGATGTGCAGCAGGCCGAATTCGAACGCATCCCAACCGATACAAAAGAACTTACCGAAGAAGAAGCAGCCGATGTTGATAAGCTACTGGAGCGAATTGAGGAGGACGACGACGTTCAGATCGTGTATCATAACATGCGGTAAGTGGATCAGTCAGTAAGTGGGTTAGTCGGTAAGTCAGTAAGTGTTCCAGAGCGAAGCACTTACTGACTTACCGACTGACCCACTTACTGACCCACTACTTCATGCCAATCTGTCGGACCAGTTCCACCCAGCCCTTGTAGCTC
>CAXUKO010000018.1:0-117609 GCA_964251665.1 uncultured Cytophagales bacterium | reverse complement strand
GTAGCCGAGAGGCTCTGGCTAACTGGTGTAGTGCTGTCGGTAGCTGTGACGGTGAGGGTTTGCACGCCCGCTGGCAGGTTCGACACCGTAGCGGTGTTGCCAGCAGGCGTGATAGTACCTGGCCCGGCGAAGCTGTAGGTGTAAGGCGTTGTACCACCGCCTACTGTAGCCGAGAGCGTCGTTGTGCCCGTGGTCAGAATCGCTGTTGGCGTAGCCGAAGCGGTCAGCGAGAGGGAGGTCACCACCACCGGTGCGGGTACCACCGTGATGGTGAAGCTGGTGCTGGCCGAGAGGTTTCCTGAATCAGTAGCCGTCACCGTGACGCTGTTTTCGCCGGTCGTTGTGGCTGTTCCTGAGACGACCCGCGTAGCAGCATCGAAGGTTAGACCCGTTGGCAGACCACTGGCCGCATACGTCAGGCTGTTGGGTGTTTCGGTATCGGTGAAGGCGTTAACCGTGTAGGAGAAGGCGAGCCCGACGGTAGCGGTCTGATTGGTATTGGCCGTAGCAACCGGGGCTGTGTTGACCATGCCATTGATCACAACGCTGGCAGAAGCCGGACCGCTCACATTTGTCACGACGCCGTTCGTTACGGTGCTGGCTCCCGTTAATCGGACGTATACCGTCACTGGATCGCTGGAAGCGGGTATCACCAGCGAGGTTGTATAGCCACACCCTTCTGAAGTGACCATGACCTCCACACCGTCTGGGGGCGTAATGGTGATCGGGCTTGTCAGGTTGGCTGGTTGCAGGATATAGGTTTGAGCCGCTGAGGGCAGCCCCTGATTGGTCGTAAAGCTCGATAAGGCCGTTGGCGACGCCGTCAGCGTGGGTATTGCCGCCGGGTTAACCGTGAGCGTAAAGGCGGTGCTGGCCGAGAGTGAACCGGGGTCAGTCGCCGTGATGGTCACCGTAAAGGGCGAACCGGTTGTGCTGCTGACCGTACCCGAGATTGCCCGCGTACCAGCATCAAAGTTCAGCTCCGCCGGTAAACCGCTGGCTGTGTAGGTCAGCGCGCCAGGCGTTTCGGCATCGGTGAAGGCAGGGATGGTCAGGGTAAAAGCGGTACCAACCGTAGCCGTTTGGTTCGCGATGGTAGTGGCTACCGGTGCGGTGTTCGCCTGCGTCACCGTCACACTGACGGTAGCCGAGAGGCTCTGGCTGGCTGGGGTGGTGCTGTCAACAGCTGTAACAGTAAAGGTCTGCACCCCCGCTGGCAGGTTCGACACCGTAGCGATGTTGCCATTGGGCGCGATGGTGCCGGGCCCACTAAAGCTGTAGCTGTAGGGTGTAGTACCACCCGCTACCGTTGCCGACAGCGTGGTCGTACCGGTGGTTAACAGCGTCGTTGGCGTAGCGGAAGCGGTCAGTGTCAGCGCTGTTACCGGAGTCGTTAACAGGCTGATGTCGAAACGGGCTTCGATTGGGCTGTGATCCGATGTCGTGTTGCCATAGTTCGGAATGCTGAACGGTTGCAGTACGTAAGCGGTGTTGGTCAAATACCCTTTTTGCAGATCGTTCGAGATCGTGATATGGTCGATGAAGCTACCGCCCGATGGGTTGTAGGTATAGCAGCCACCCTGTTCAAGCGGCTTCGTAACCACACTGTAATTGGTGACGTCCGTTACGAAACTATTGAATGAGGAGATCGGCGACGTTGTGTAGATCGATGCGGTCGACTTGTCATTATAATCGCCGAGGATGACCACGTTAGCCGTTGGGTAATTCGTGTCAAGTTCTGTCTTGAGGTCGTTATAATCCTGCACCCGACGCTCGAAGTCTGCTTTGGCACTGCCCGACTTACCATGTACGGCCACCACGTGAATCTTCTTTGTGACGCCGTTGATGGTTACGTTGGCCACAAACAGGAATGGCAGACGACCCGATGCCCAGCCACTCCCATTGCCATTACCGCCCAGCGCACCCGGATAGGTATAGTCGGCTGACTTTTGAAACAACAAGGCTTTAGTCTCCGCCAGAACCGGGGTGACAGTGGCCGTATTATAAACTACGCATACTTTTTGGGCAAACTTGGTTGGCCCGAAAACTGTCCCCTGCGATGGAACCTGATCACATTCATCCTGAAAGAAATAGGAGAATTTATCGGAACAGACATAACTGTAGCTGCCCGGAATGGCTTTCACAGCAGCATCGAAACGAACAATATCACTGACTTCCTCCGTCGAAATAATATCCGCGTTCAGGCTCGTCAGCACTTTTGTGGCGTTGGTCTGCTGAAGGTCTTCATTCGTTGGGCCCATGTCATTATAGACGAGGGTTTTATTACCGGGGCAGGTGATCGTACCCGCATCAGCTCCGAAAAACTCCATGTTCCAGGCGGCAATATCCAGCGTCTGATCACGGGTGAGCGTACTGCCGCTGCCGACGGTGCAGGTTAAATCCGTTGCCGGTGTCGAACCAGGAATATCGGCCAGAATACGGGGCTGAAATTGCATGCCGTCAGTTCCCGTCGTGGTAGCTTTCGATACAAAACGTTCGGCAATACCGGTTACGCTAACCGGATTAGCGGGCTGTCCCGCACCCGACAGGGGCGAGTTGGCACTGATGTACAGCGTAGCCGACTGACCACCGGCCGTGATGGTGTAGTTGGTGCCACCACTAAACGTAGCTGCTACCGGCGTGATAGTTGCGCTGCTGATGCTAACCAACCGCCCCTGATAACTCGATAGCTGATCGGGCGTGACAGCAATTGGCGCGGGAATGCTGGTACCGGCACCCGAAACGACCGTGAAGTTGTTGGTACCGGTCAGCTCCAGATAGCCGTTGAAAACCGTAACCGGGCCGCGTACCTGTACCGAGTCACCAAGCTGCACCAGCGAGGAGAAGTCGGGACCTGTTGAGCCGCTGTAAACGGCAATACCGCCGGTAGCATCCTGAATATAAAGCTGACGGGCACCCAGTTGATTGCTCACCGTTACGCGCCCAGCGATGGTAAAGGTACTGCCAACGCCCGCCCGCGCCGTAGCGATGGAGGTGTAGGGAGATGTCGAACTGACCGTTCCGGTAATGGCTACGTTGGCCGTGAGGCTACCCGATATGTTCGTGATTGTACCCGTGATAGTAGCGGGGCCACCATTACCCGTTAGGCGGGCGTAAACAACTGCCGATGTAGTCGATAAGGGCAGGGTCAGCGATGAACTGAAACCGCTACCTGATGTCTGGCTAATTTCGACGCCTGACGGAGCCGATACCTGGATCGCATTCGACAAGTAAGCAGCGCTCAGTGTATAGGACTGCTCAGACGAAGCGGTTCCCTGGAGTGTCGTGAAGCTTGATAATGCCGTTGGCGCAACGGTTAGCGCCGGTGTGTTGGGGGCACTTACCTGTCCGCTCACCGTTACCGACGCTGTCAGGGTTGAATTAGCGGTATTCGTAATTGCACCACTGAACGTACCCGTTGGGGTTGCATTCGTCAAACGGGCATACACCACCTGTGAGATTGCACTCGCCGTAGTAGGCAGCGATAGGGTAGACGTAAAGGTGCTGTTATCGGTGCTTAGTTCAATATTTGCTGTTGCCGATACCGACACTGGCGTTGTGTTTAGGTTGCTGCCCGTCACCGTATAAGTCTGAACGTTCGATACTGCCCCCTGAGAAGCGACAAACCCGGTTAAGCTGGTTGGGTTGGCAGCGAGCGTTGGCGTCGTACTGGGTAAAACTGCTACTACTGTCAAATCGTCAATACCCAATCCGTGGTCATTACCTGGATCATTAAGATCAGTCCAGCGTAGTAAAACCTGCTGACCATCAGCTAACGGGGTAGCGAAGGTGATCGTGGCCGATAGTAGTGTCCGGTTAGCCGCTGAGTTACCGTCCAGAGCGGTAGCAGTTGCTGTAGTGGCAATAGGACTGGTAAAGGTCAAAGCCGGTACTGCTGTGTATCCACTTGTAACCGTCGAGGAAACTAATAAACCCGTTCCTGTTGCAAAATCAACTGTCAGCGGTTGGGTAGAGGCATTACTCCCATTGCGCCATTGTTCACCCGTGTAAGAAACGGCTAAAGCTGTAATCGGGCTGCCCGTGTTGTTCTGAAAAAGGACGCCATACCGTAACCCTATAGCTCCAGTGGCCGGACTGCCAAAATATACTCCGCCTGAAATAACGGCACCAAGGCTTCTATCTGCGTTGGTGCCTGTTCCGAAACTGTAAGTATACCCCGAATTAGACGAACCACTGCTTGCAGAAATAGACGCCGGGGGAGTTGCCGTATTACTAACAGATGCATACCAGCCAGGTATTGTCGTATTGTTGGCAAAGGCTACAGTGCCCGAAGCGGGAAGTGTATTAAAATCCTGCGTGTAGGTAAGACTGGCAGGTGTGATAACAACCTGCGCCCAGGAAGCACTCTGAGCCATCAAAAAGACCGCAAATAAAAGCCATAACCGGCTTGTTACGCGTAGTAGTTGGTGCATAAATTCAGTGTTAGTTTGCAGACAAAACTACACTGAAAACAGCCGTTTCATATTACTAAATCGTTAATCCGATTACTTAATCTGCCGCAAAGTAAAAAAGGTAGCAAACCTGTGGCCTGCTACCTTCTCATAATCAATGTATTATCATTTATGCGCCTACTGGTGGCTGGAAGTTTGAGGCCTGTTTCAAGGTTCGTTCGTTCCCATCCTCGGGATTATTGTATGTATAATCACCGACCTCAACTGATACCTCTTTGTTTATCAACTGCTTGGTATCGATATCTTCGCCGTCTTTCGGCTCAATGCCCACAGCCTGACATAAGGCCATGATAATCGGCATGCCTCCCGGCGATAAATAGAACCGCTGGTTCACAAAGCCTTCCTCGTTCTCGAAGCGTACCGCAAAGAAAGGAACGCCCTTGTATTCACTGGTGCCTTCATCAATGTTGGTGATCGTCACCACATGGCGACCGTCGGGCAGAAAGGCCTTGTCCTGGCCTTTTTCTACGGCAATTTTCATAGGTTTGTTGAGTAAGTTCAGTCGTCGGTTTGGTCGACGCTGCTTATAATACAACCCATTGATTCAGTAGATTGTTGCCGAAACCCATGAACTATACTGCCTATTACTCGTCTCCCGTTGGTCCGCTGGAAATTCATGCCGACGAAACGGCTATTCTGGAAGTCCTGTTTGTGGAAGGGGCAAAGCGGAGTGCAGGTAGCCGTCCGGCCTCCGAAACCTTGCCAGCCGTTGTGCATCAATGCATTGACGAGCTGACGGAGTATTTCGCCGGTACGCGCCGGACGTTTACGGTGCCTTATCGGCTGGTTGGTTCTGACTTTCGACTATCCGTCTGGGAGCAGTTACTGCATATTCCATATGGGCAAACTATTACCTATGGCGAGCAGGCCCGGCGGTTGGGCAATCTGAAAGCGATTCGGGCCGTGGGAACGACCAATGGCAGTAACCCGATCAGCATTATTGTGCCGTGCCACCGCGTTATTGGCGCTAACGGCAAGCTGACCGGCTACGGCGGTGGACTGAATGTTAAACAGTGGTTACTGAATCACGAGCGTCAATACTGCCCATCAGCGCAACTGGTGCTCGGGTTTTAGTCAGGAAATCCAGTAAATCGAGGGGCTTGTTTCAGATGTTGAGTGCCTCTAAGCTCGTATGGTCAACATAGGGCAGCAACCGGCCTGCGCAGTTGGAACCATTGCGGAAAGAGATCACTAAAAACGGCATCCATTCGGTGGGAACGCCATAAAACGTCTCTAGCCGGTAGTGAATCTCCAGAAAGTAGTTGCCCCACTGATAAAGCATCATCTGCCGGTCGGTACTTTGCCGCCGGGCAATAAAACGCCCCTGCTCCTGAATAATCGATACCCGCTGATCGAGGGTTACTTCATTAAACTCATGCAACTTCATACAAGTACAGCTAAACGGGTACGGTAAGGTTTAGAAACAGGAAGAGATGGCCCCAAACTGTTTAGCTGTAAATGTATAAAGAATCGGAAATAAATAAATAACAAGTTGTGAGAATTATTTCGCAGAAAACTGGAAGCGCAATTGATGCCCCATAACTTTAATTAAAGTGGCTGTCTTCTTATATCAATACACCCGACTACACCACTCTGTTCGTTATTCTCTCCGGGCAGCGGCCCCCGTCTTTTTTGAGCGATCTACGCAATTAGTCAGCGCCCGATACGTGTGGTAGGTGGCTTTCCAGATATGGCCTTTCAGGGCGGTTCGGCGCTGTGGTTCTTTATCCAGGCCCTCTTCGTACCAGTCGCCGTACTGATGGTCGATCAGGTAGGTCTGACAGTACTGCCAGAGTAATTTGTACTGCTGAAAATACTGCATGGAATCGTTAGGGTAGCGGTCTGCCAGCATCAGCAACGTGTTAAGCCCTTCGGCCTGTGCCCACCAGTTTTTACTGTCTTTTATGATGGTGATGCCCGGTTTATCCCGGAAATAATACCCCTCATCGTAAAAACCGCCGATGGTTTTATCCCAGCCATTACGCAGGGCGTGATCAACCATCCGCTTGCCCACCGTGGCGGTTTTGACATCGTTTTTTAACCCAAGCGCGTGCGACGCTTCCAGCATCAGATAAGCCGTTTCGACATCGTGCCCGAACGAGACGTGATCGAGCGACCGATGGCTCAGCACCGCAGCCTGCGAGGAGTCCCGGAAGGAAACGGGCGTCCAGTCGGGTTGGAAAAACAGCACCAGATTACCCCGGGGCGTGGTGATGGTGTCGCGGATGAGCCGAAGCATTTCGTCCAGCCGTGTTCGCAGCAGCGGGTCGGGCCAGACCTCGTACAGGTCGGTAAACGCTTCGAGCAGGTGAATGGAACTGTTTTGATCCTTGTAGCCCAGATCGGAGCGGGAGGGCGTTTGGCTATCCCGGATAATGTGCGTTCCATCGGGATGGAGGTGCTGAAAATACCCTTTATGAACGGGGTCGTGACTGTTTTTCTCCAGCCAGGCGAATGTCTGCTTCGCCAGATTCAGAGCCGCCGTATCGCCCGATGCCCTGTAGTAGGCCGCCAGCCCGTAAATAGCGAATGCATTGCCGTACGCTTCTTTAATGCCTGTCCCTTTCGGCTTGCCCTGCCGGTCCACCAGCGTATAAAAGCCACCATTGGTTTTATCCCACATCACGTCGCGCAGGAACGCGAAGCCGTGCCGGGCGCTGCTCAGGTAGTAGGCCGCTTTAGGGTAGCGCTCACTCGCCCGCGCATTCGTCCAGATATGCCGCGCCTGGGTAACGATCATTTTGTCCTGTGGCCCGGTGGGTTTAAAATCGTAGGTAAACGAACTCAGAAAGCCACCGTAAACAGTATCAACCGCCTGCGGATACCATTTATTGAGCATTTCAGTCTGTACGGATTTCTCCATTTGCGCGGCAATCGCCGTTCGCTCATCAACTGGTTTAGGAACCCGCCATGCGGCACATACGGACAGAATCAGCAGGCTGAAAATAGACAGGAACGTTGTGAATCGGAACGCTGGAACTGACATAGTAGTTAACTTGGGTTGACGGGTCATGAACTTGTTGGCATTCGGGTTGCTTGAACCTGCCGCAAGTGGAAGGCCAGTTAGTGACCGGCCTACTGATTATACAGTCGTTTTGCCCGGAAAAACCAGTTTAGGCAGGCTCCACATAGCCTCGTCCATTCGATAGGCGCAACACCTGAGTGACACAACGCGGAATTTCTTCGGCGTAGTGGGTTACGTACAAAAGGGTGCGGTCGGGGGTGGTGCAAAGCTCGTCAATCAGATCCCGGAACCGGTTGATGTGGGCCGGGTCGAGGTTCTGGCAGGGTTCATCCAGCACCAGCAGGGGTGGGTTTTTAACCAGTGCCCGACCCAGCAGCACCCAGCGTTGTTCGCCGGTCGAGAGTTGTTGCAGCCGTTTGGTCCGCAAGGACTGAATCCGCAGCAGATTCAGCATGAACTCGGTTTGTCCGGCTTGCTCGGGTGTCAGCTTGCGGAACAGCCCCGCCGTATCGAACAGCCCCGAGGCCAGCACATTCCAGACGGGCTGGTCGCGGGCGAAGTACAGTTGCAACTCCGGCGAAACGAACCCAATTTTTCGTTTGATGTCCCAGATGCTTTCGCCCGTGCCCCGTTTCCGGTCGAATAGTTCGTACTGGTTGCGGTAACTCTGCGGATGATCCGCCGTTATGAGGCTGAGCAGGGTCGATTTGCCCGAACCGTTAGGTCCCAGCACGGCCCATTTCTCACCCCGGCGCACCGTCCAGTCGATGCTGTCCAGCACTACTTTATCGCCATAACTAACCGATACCCGGTGCATCCGAATAGCTCGCTCGAAGTGAGGGGATGGAGCCGCTTGCCACTCGGCGAGCAGGGTAGGGTCAGTCAACGCGTCGGGTGATTCGGCCGCTGCAACGGGTCGGTCGGCCTTCTGGCCCTGCCAGCTGATCCGGCCATCACTTAATTCAAGCACGTGCGTTATGCAGGCCGGTAGCTCGCGGGGCGAGGTAACCAGAACAAGCGACGTGCCCTGCTCCGAAATATCGTCCAGAATGCCATGCAGCCGACGTCGGCTATCGGTGTCCAGTCCCCCAAACGGATTGTCGAGCAACAGCACACGGGGTCGGCGCAGCAGCGAACGGGCCAGCAGCGCCCGGCGGGTTTCGCCGTTGGAGAGCGAGGTCAGCGGCCGGTTCAATAACAGGGTAATCTGCACGCGGTCGGCCACTTCGGTCAGCCACTCGTTTGTGTAAGGCAGGGGCGGCAGCGTTACCGACTGCCGGTCGACGGTGCCGGGTGGAGTGACCTGTTGCTGCAGCACTTCCCAGACAGTGGGTGCTGTCTGCGCGGCATCGGCGTTAAAGCGCTGCTGATAAAACTGCGCCGACTGCGCCACATTCCGGTCGAACTGATAATCGTTGGCTACGCGCTCCACCGCATCACGCGCTAAACCGGTTTGGTGAAGCAACTGCCCCTGCCAAACGGGTAACCGACCGGCAAGGGTATCCAGCAGCGACGTTTTGCCGGACCCGGTCGAACCCAGAATGGCCCATTGTTCGCCCGCCCGCAGCTGCCAGTTGATCGTGTGCAGGACAATCCCGTCAGCCCGGCGTATAGTAACGGCATCTAACCGGAGTAATACATCGGCAGGTAGAATAGACATAGGTGAGCGTTACAGTGAAACAACGAAATTTTGACCTGCCCGCAGGCGGTCATTTACGCAGCCAGCCCTGATCGCCTGGCAGGCAGTTGCTAAAAATAAGGCCGGGAATGGAAAGTTAAGTGGGTTAAGCCCGCAAATAAGGGCGTTTTGACTGAATTCAGTTCACGCGCATTCCAATTTTCGGGACAATTTTCTGCCAGCCTAACCGTATTAGGGTAAACCCTATATTTAACAGTAATCGGGTTTTCACTATTCCATCGGTGGATAACTTAATCCTATTTTTGCTAAATAAAAGTCTATTTATAGGGATATAGCCAACGTGTCCGACAAACTATACTGGCCGACTTGATTGCCTGCCAGGGTAAACGTTGTGAGCATGGCTCCTTCAGCATCCAATGCCAAAATACAGGGCCACGTACCCACCGTACTACGAATCATTAACGAAAGCAGATGTTGACTTTTCTTGCTCAAACCGACTGTTCATACTCGCCGGTTCCTAGCGCAAAGTCCCTTTTTACGCATACGAAACAACAGGATTGAATGATACGGGTGTTGATTGCTGATGACCATAATGTATTTGTTGAAGGTATTGAATCGCTTATTTCCGGGTCGCCCGAAATCGAAGTGGCCCGGCGGTGTTATACGGCCCAGGCCGTAATGGAAGCGTTGACCCAGACCCTAATCGACGTTGTTTTATTAGATATCTCGTTTCCGCAAATTGAGGATGGACTTGGGCTTTGTGAGCATGTGACCCGCGTTTATCCGGCCACAAAAGTAATCGCGCTGACCATGCACGATGATGCCAGCCTGATCAAACGGGTGGTCAAAAAGGGAGCAAAAGGGTACTTACTGAAAAATACCACTAAAACGGAGTTGTTGCAGGCCATCCAGACGGTGCATAACGAAAAACAGTATTTCAACGACGCCATTATGGATATTCTGCTCCACGACGGACCCAAAGCCCGGAAATCGGCCGCTGGGACGGGGCTGAAACCCAACCTGACGCCCCGGGAATCGGAAGTGCTGACCCGGATTGCGCAGGGAATGACCACGCAGCAAATGGCGACCCAGTTATTTGTGAGTGCCAAAGCGGTCGAGTTTCACCGGAGCAGCCTGCTGATGAAATTTGGTGTTCCCAACACGGCTTTACTGATAAAAACGGCAATGGAAATGCAATTGATTGATTAACTGAGATAGAAAACATATTTATTAATCAGCCCCTGAAACCAATGCAGCCACGTGCTATCTTTTTTCTGCTCCGAAAAGGGTGCACAGGGGCTATTTTGCTCATTGGTCTAACAGGATTGTTTAATCAGGTAAAAGCCGTAGATGGTACGCCTGCAATTGATAGTATAAAACAGCAGATTAAACAATTCGTAGCCGCTAATAAATTGAAACAGGCTGGTGCCGCCTATGAAAACCTGGGTAGTCTCTATCATCAGCAATATGGGTATAATAAATACACCATTGATTCGTATTTCAACAGCATGAAATATTACCACTTAGCGGGCGATTCACTGGGGTATTTTAACGTCCATATTACCATAGGTAATTATTACACGCAGGATTATTTCATGCAGTCTTATGCCGAACAATATCTCAAACGGGCAATGCTTTACTTTCAGCGGACGCATAATAATCCTAAAGTGATCGAATGCCGGTTGGGGTTTGCGAATATGGATGAAAAGAAAGAGCCTATTCCGAAAAACTTAATTACAGAGTTACGGGAAACCGAACAGATGTGTATTCAGTATAAACAGCCTTTGTTTCAGACGTACGCCCTGAATTTATTGGCAGATACCTATTTGCGTTTGAAGAAGCCTGACTCGGCTCAGTATTTCGCCACCCGGAGTTTGGTAATGGCGGAGCGGCAAAACAGTAAGTGGCTGATTGCACTGAATTATTTTTATCTGGGTATTGTCGAGCAGTTTAAAGATCAGCATCAGAAAGCAATAGCCTATTACCAGAAAAGCTATAAGATTGCTGAATCGGAAAATAATATCTCTACCCTACGTGAGTTGTCCAAACATTCGGCGGATAGTTATGCGTATATGAATGATTATAAAAATGCGTATTTATCTGCCTTGAAGACACTGGATTTTACGAATCAGTTTTATTATTCGCAGCAGACAAAAAGTATTCGTTTACAGGAGCTGAATAGCCGGATAAAAACGTTGGCGGTCGAAAAACAATTAGCCGAAGAACAAAGTCGTCGTCAGCACATTGTGAATTCAACGTTATTCATGTTTTTGATTATCAGTGTCTTAGGTGTGGTAGCATTAGTGTATTTGAGACGACAGCAGAAATTGATTACGCATCAGCAGACCGTTATTGCCCAGCAGCAGATTCGGGATCTTGAACTTAAATCACTGCGGGCGATGATTGAAGGGCAGGAGGGCGAACGGAGCCGAATTGCGCGTGAATTGCACGATGGTCTGGGTATTCAGTTATCGCGGATAAAATTATTTGTCGAAGCCCATCAGGAGTTATTGCCCGCTTCGGTAAAAGATCCACTGAACCAGTTTCTGGATGAGGCCTGTACAGAAACGCGACTAATTTCAAACGATCTTCGCCCCTATACATTATCAACATTTGGGCTGATACCGGCGCTGGATGATCTGGTACAGAAGCTTAATTTAGTGAATCAAACCGCATTGGTATTGGAGCATTATGGACCGGTACCGGTACTGGGCGATGAGGCTGCTGTTATGATTTATCGTGTTGTGCAGGAGTTGCTGAATAATGCCTTGAAACATGCCCATGCGCACAAAATTACAGTGCAGTTAATGACAAATGAAGAAACAACCTTAATCAGCGTCGACGATGACGGAACAGGGGCCGATTTTGAGACGATGTCAACGAAGGGAAATGGAATCGCCAATATAAATTCACGAATCTCGTATCTGGGCGGACAGGTGATGTGGCAGAGTAAGCCCGGCAGAGGTACCTCGGTGATGATTTCGCTGCCTATGCAAAAAGTAGGTAAGGAGCCCGTCGCTGTTTCATAAACCCGTTTATTCACGCCCATTGTTAATGATCAGCTACCTCGCTTTTTACTCAGTATCATCACTAATCATCAGGCATATTTCAGCGGAAAATTCTTAGTAAAATTCTTCATTCATAGACCGGATTACGTTTTGTGAAGACTGGTTTTAGTTTTGTGTATCTCCTCTTTATTTCGTATTACAGTTCAGTACTTCCTCACAATGTTGGTATTTTTTTATCATTCTTTAAGCGGTATTTAACATTGTCAATAGATCGGCTGCTTATTGATTTATTATTACACAATTAAACTTTTTTCTTATTTTTTATGATTAAACATTTGCTTTCGGGATTCTTCGTCTTGGGCAGCTGTGCAGGCGTCTATGCCCAGGACCAGATCGTTAGTAGAACCGTCAGGGAGAGTAATAAACTGGCGCTGCTCAACGTAAAAAATACAGACGCCATAGCGCTAAGTCCAGTCGATACCAAAGCGCTGATCAAAGGCGTGGTATACGACGATAAAGGGACTGCACTGCCCGGTGCTTCGGTGTCGGTAAAGGGAACGCAGACCGGGACAACCACCGACGCGAATGGCCGTTTTTCGATCAATGTGCCCGATGGGTCAAAGGTGCTGGTAGTCTCGTTTATCGGCATGGTTACGCAGGAAGTGGCTGTCGGTAATCGCCAAACCATTGATGTCCGGCTGAAATACGCCGATAATATCCTGAATGACGTGGTCGTAATCGGCTACGGTACGCAGCGCCGACAGGATGTAAACGGTGCGGTATCGAGCGTAAAAGCGGAAGATATTGCCAACGTTCCCCAAACCAGCGTTGATCAACTGCTACAGGGGCGGGCTGCTGGTCTGACCATCACGCAAAACTCGGGTCAGCCGGGTAGTTCTACCTCGGTCCGTATTCGGGGGGTTACCTCGCTGACGGGAAGCAGCGAGCCGCTGTACGTGATTGATGGGGTACCCATTTCGGGCGATGCCAACAACCAGAGCACGAGCGGGCAGTCGCCGTTGCAGAATTTTAACGGGTCGGGCCAGAGTTCGGTGAGTCCGCTGTCGGCCATTAACCCCAATGACATTGCCTCAATCGACGTGTTGAAAGATGCATCGGCCACGGCTATTTATGGTAACCGGGCGGCCAATGGGGTCATCATCATCACGACCAAACGGGGTAAAAACGGCAGTGCCCGGATTGCCTACGATGGGTATGTAGGTGTTCAGACGCCGTCGAAATACCTGAAACTGATGGATCTGAAGCAGTATGCACGGCTGCAGAATTCGTTGGCCGATGCGTATGGTGTACAACGCCGGGCTGAGTTTGCCGATCCGACACTGTTAGGCCCGGGTACAGACTGGCAGCGCGAAGTGTTCCGGTCGGCCGTCATGCAGAACCATCAGGTGTCTGTTTCCGGCGGTAAAGACGGGGTGAACTATTACGTATCCGGCGGCTACCTGAAGCAGGATGGAACTGTAATTGGCTCCAGCTTCAACCGGTTCACGTTCCGCAGTAACGTCGACGCGCAGGTGAAAGACTGGTTCAAACTCGGTCTTACGCTGACCGGCAGCAACACATCCGACAACGTAACGCTGAATGATAACGTCGGTGGTATTGTGTACCTGTCGCTGTTGCAGGCACCGGACGTGGTTGTGCGCAACGCCGATGGTTCGTTTGCGGGGCCACCGGCCGATCCAACGGCGGTGTCGAGTGTGATCAACCCCGTTGCTCAGGCGCTGAGCATTACCAACAAGCTGAACCGGAACAACCTGAACGCGAATATCTACAACGATATCCGGTTTACGAAAGACCTGACGCTGCGGTCGGAAATCGGTGGTGATTTCAACTACTCGGATAACATCTATTTCACGCCAACGTATTCGTGGGGCCGGTTTGTGAACCCAACGGCTACCCTGAATCAGCGCTGGCAGAAGGGGTCGTTCTACATCCTGAAAAACTACCTGACTTATACGCACACCTTCGCGGGTAAGCACAACGTAACGGCCCTGCTGGGGCATGAAGTACAGGGGTCAAGCTGGAATGGCATCGGTGCGAGCCGGTCGGGTTTTTACAGCAACGATATCAAAACGCTGAACTTAGGTGAAGCGGCTACAGCGACAAACACTGAATTTAAGGGCAGCCAGTCACTAGAGTCGGCTTACGCTCGGGCAATTTACTCCTACAAAGACAAGTATAGCCTGACCGCTACGATCCGGGCCGACCGGTCGTCGAAGTTTGCGCAGGGGCAGCAGGTCGGGTATTTTCCCTCCTTTGCCGCTTCTTGGCGCCTGACGGAGGAACCCTTCATGGCCAATGTTAAGAAAGTGGTTGAAGACATTAAACTGCGCATTGGGTACGGAGCCGTGGGTAATCAGCAGATCTCCAATTATCTGTATGGTTCGTCGCTGTCGGCGTCGGCTACCGGTCTGGGAACGGGCTTCCTGATCGACCGGATTGCCAACCCGAACCTGAAGTGGGAAAGCAATACGCAGTTTAACGCCGGGGTCGATCTGAGCCTGCTGAACAACCGCATCAACGCCACCGTCGACGTGTATAACAAGGTATCGAAAAACTTCCTGTATCAGTTGCCGCTGCCGGCTTACCTCGTGGGTGATGCCAACTACCTCGGCGGTATCTCGTCGCCCTACGTGAACCTGGGTCAGATGCAGAACAAGGGTATTGATATTACGGTCACGTCGCACAATGTGGTGAAACCGGATTTCAAGTGGAACACGACGCTGATCTTCTCGAAGTACGTAAACTCGGTTAAAGAACTGTCGGAGAACTTCACCGAGATTATCAACAGCGTATACACCGGCTTCCTGAATGTACCGGTTACGCGGACGGTAGTAGGTCAGCCCATCGGTCAGTTCTATGGCTACAAAGTAAAGGGTCTGTTCCAGACAACGGAGCAACTCGCATCGGCACCGCTTCAGTTTGGCCGTCCGGTTACCAACTCGGGAACGGGTACCTGGCTGGGTGATGTGCAGTATGTAGACGTAAACGGCGACGGGGTGATCAACGAAAAAGATCGTACCATGATCGGTAATCCGAACCCGAAATTCACCTTTGGCTTCACCAACACGTTTACCTACAAGGCGTTCGATGTCAGCATTTTCCTGCAGGGCTCGTATGGGTCCAAGATCCTGAACCTGACCAAGCGCACGGTGGGCGGTTTGTCCAGCCTGTACAGCAATCAGTTTGCTTCGGCGTCCAACTACTGGACGCCTACCAACACGAACACCGACATTCCGGCGCCCCGCAGCGGTATCGACAACCCGAACCTGTTCATCTCGGATCGCTTTGTTGAGGACGGTTCGTACGCCCGGATTCAAAACGTGAATGTGAGCTACAACCTGCCCGCTTCGCTGATTCGCCATGCCAAACTGAACCGGCTGAAAGTGTACGCCAGCGTTCAGAACCTCTACACGTTCACGAAGTACTCCGGCTACGATCCCGAAGTAGGGGCGTTTAACCAGAACTCGCTGCAAATGAACGTCGAAAACGGCCGTTATCCGCTGCCCCGCACCCTGACGCTGGGCGTAAACGCTGAATTTTAATTGTTAACTGCTATCATGAAAAAGACACCCATTTCATATTTTGTCCTGCTGACGACTGCTTTCTGCCTGACGGTTACCAGTTGTAAGGATAAGTTTTTCGACCATGCCCCCGAAGATGCGCTGACCTTAGACAGCTATTACCAGACCGCCGATCAGGTTCGGGCCAGTACCAGTGCGCTCTATAATTCGCCCTGGTTTAACTTCAACAACAAGGCGTTCTGGGCCATCACCGAACTGTCGGGCGGCAATGCCCGTACGTACTCGGGCGACGTCGTGAACTTCGCCAACTTCTCAGTAACGGCGGATAACAACGAACTGAACAATGCCTGGCGGTCGCTGTTTTCGGTGGTGGCGCAGTCCGATGCCATCATCAATAACCTGCCTGCTAAAGTACCGGCATCGGTCGATCCGGCCGTGGTAAACAACGCCCTCGGCGAAGCGCATTTTATGCGGGCGATGGCTTATTTCTACCTGGTCCGGCTGTGGGGTAATGTGCCTATTATCGAGAACACGCTCGACTATGTGTATGCCCCCAAGATCAACACCAACCCGGTTACGGATGTGTACGCCTTTATTATCAAGGATCTGGCGTTCGCAGAAGCTAATTGCACCAAAAAGATTCGGGTTGGTAGTTCGAGCAGCAACGGTCATGTGTCCAGCGGTTCGGCATCGGCTATGTTGGCGAAGGTGTACCTCTACAAGCAGGATTACGCCAATGCCCGCCTGTACGCCGAAAAAGTAATCAACAGCGGTGAATTCAAACTGTATGGTACGCAGGTGGCTGGAAAGACCTACACGGATCTGTTCAAAACCGCCAACAACAACAACGAAGAGTCGATTGTGGCGCTTCAGTGGGTAGGTGGCAGTGCCTACGGACATGGTAATTCGCTGCAGGCGTCGTTTGCGATCAGTTCGCAGATTACCGGTACGGGCGATGGCTACAGTGTAATCGGGCCAACCATCGACTTACAGAACGAATTCGCGAAAGAGCCCGGTGACGTCCGCCGGAAAGCAACTATCATGCTGGCGGGCGATGTGTATCCCGAACTCAATGCAGCGGGTGGCGGATTCACCGTGCCGGCCGATGTAAACGCGCAGAACACCAAAGCCGGGATTAAAAAGTACGTAGTTGGGACCCGGGCTGACAACGGTGGCCTGGGTGCGGCACAGTCGGCGGGTAACAACACCTACCTGATGCGCTACTCGGAAGTACTGCTGATCGAAGCCGAAGCCGTTCTGGCCGGAGCCGCGAGCACCAACAGTGCAGCCGCCCTGACGCCCTTCAACATGATTCGGACGCGGGCGGGTCTGTCGCCGAAAACGTCGATCACGCAGGCTGATATTTTGCGCGAGCGTCGGCTGGAGTTCGCCATCGAGGGCGACTACTGGTTTGATCTGGGTCGGCTCGACGGGTTCAATGCTACGGCGCACCCCAAGGCAGCCGCTATTATCAGTCAGCAGGAGCGGGGTACGTTCAGCAACGACAAGACGCAGATTTACTCGGAGATGTTTACTCCCGGTAATGACAAGTTTCTGTTCCCCTATCCATCAACCGAAACGGCTATCAACCCGCTGTTAAACCAGCCGCCCGTAGCCTACAAATTCAACTAATCAAGCAGTCTACCAATGAAAACCATACTTAACTGTGTTCTTGCGGTTTGCTGGGTGGCCGGACTCGTAGGCGGTTTCTCCGCCTGCCAGAAAAACGACGATAACGTCGCTCCCGCGCCGGTCATCACCCGCGTTCGTACGGTCAGCAAGGATTCCATGTATACCTATACCGTGCAATCCAGTCTGACAACCAGCTACACCGCCATCCGGACGGTACCGGTGGCCTTCGATTCGACCACGACGCTGGGGCAACCCGGACGGATGTATGCCATCCTCGGCGAAAACCTGCAAAAGACAACGGCCATTTATTTCAACGACATCAGTGTCTATTTCAACCCGGCGTTCGTAACGAATACCAGTATCATCGTTACGATTCCGGTCACGACGCCGTTCAGCGGCAGCAATAAAGTAAAGGTGGTAACGAGCAGCGGGCAGACCGAATTTGGCTTCTCCATCAAGCAGCCTGCCCCGGTGATTACCAACATCGACCAGCTGGCCGGGAACGCGGGTGACATTATTACCATCACCGGAACGACGTTTGATAATGTGTCAGCCGTATCGTTTGGAACGGCCAACGCTGAGATTACGGCCAAAACAACGACTGAACTGAAGGTGAAAGTCCCGGCGGGGGTAACCTCTACGACGGTTGCCGTGACGACACCGGGCGGGAAAGTGGCGTATGGTATACCGTTCGGGTTCAAATACGCACTGTTCGAGGATGCCCTGATACCGGGCTGGACGGCCGCTGGCTACAACGGAAAACCGACTGTTCCCTCCAAAGGTGTCGTTAAACGCGGTACGGCTTCCATGCAGTACGATTACACGGGCGGCTTCGGTGGTTTCCAGAACTTCCTCGGTGGCACGCCCGTCGACCTGTCTAAATACACAGGCATAAAGCTGGCCCTTTACGGGGGCACCGGTACCGACGGTAAGATCATTAAAATGGTGCTGAACGGCAACTACGATAAAGGCAAGCAACTGGTGCTGAAAGCGGGTACCTGGCAAACCTTCTCTATTCCGTTAAGCGACCTCGGCGCGACCGGTACGCTGACCGAAGTGACCTTCCAGGAATTCAGCGGTAATGTGCCGGAGACGATTTACATCGACGACCTGGGCCTGTATTAACTAATCCTACCCCTTAATGTGGCTAAATGTCCTCCCAATTCATAAATTGGGGGGACGTTTGCATGTATAACCCATAGCTTCTTACTCATGAAAAACTGCCTTATTTTCATCCTGACTCTCTGCATTTCCGGTGCTGTTTTTGGCCAGGGAAATAATTACAAACAGAACTACCACAAGTTCGAGAACCTGGCCATGACGCCCCCAATGGGTTGGAATAGCTGGAACAAATTTGCCTGCAATGTCGATGAGAAATTAATCCGGCAGGTTGCCGATGCCCTGGTATCGACCGGTATGAAAGACGCGGGCTATACGTACATCAATATCGACGATTGCTGGCATGGCGACCGGGACAGCCTGGGTTTTATCCACCCCGATGCCAAACGCTTTCCTTCCGGTATGAAAGCGTTAGCCGATTACATTCATGCCAAAGGGCTGAAACTTGGTATTTATTCGGATGCCGGGTCGCAAACCTGCGGTGGTCGGCCGGGCAGCCGGGGCTACGAGTTTCAGGACGCGCAGACCTACGCCAAATGGGGGGTTGATTACCTCAAATACGACTGGTGCAACACCGAAGGGCTGAAGGCCGAAGGAGCCTACAAAACTATTACGGCAGCCCTGCAAAAAGCGGGTCGGCCCATTGTGCTGAGCATCTGCGAGTGGGGCAACGACAAGCCCTGGGCGTGGGGACCGGGTGTTGGGCACCTGTGGCGCACAACCGGTGATATCTACAACTGCTTCGACTGCATCAATGACCACGGTTCCTGGAAATCGTGGGGCGTCATGCAGATTCTGGATAAGCAGGACGGACTGCGGCAGTACGCCGGACCGGGCCACTGGAACGACCCCGATATGCTGGAAGTTGGCAACGGCATGAAAGAAAACGAAGACCGTGCGCATTTTACAATGTGGGCCATGATTGCGGCTCCCCTCATTGCCGGTAACGACATCCGAACCATGTCGGCGCAAACGAAAGCGATCCTGATGGATAAAGACGTCGTAGCCCTGAATCAGGATGCTGCCGGGATACAGGGCTTTCGGTATGCGGTAAAGGACAGCGTCGAAACGTGGGTGAAGCCGCTCAAAGGTGGTGATTGGGCGGTGTGTTTCCTGAATCGGAGTAAGACACCTAAATCGGTTGATGTTGACTGGAGTACACCCATCGCGGACCCCGTTGCGAATCGGACTCTGGACGCGAAGGCAACGCCCTATGTGGTGCGGAATCTGTGGACCAAGAAGGAAAGCGGCAAAACCAGTCAACCCCTGAAAACGGTCGTACCCGGCCATGATGTGCTGCTGGTGCGGTTGAGTGAGAAGTAGAAGGCTATGTCGATAATGATGAGGTAGTTGTGAGAGCGGTCGGTGCCCGTTTGCCGACCGTTTACTCACCCGAATTGCCGGTAAATCAGTGAGTTACTAAAAATCACTTGAGTTGCCCGCAGTTTTGGTGCAGTATTTATCACTTACAGCAATCGACATCATGAAAAAACAGAATTCCTCCCGTCTTTTAACCTGGGCACTGGTTGCGGCCATGCCCCTTTGGTTTGGCAACTGCAGTAAAAAAAGCGACAGCGTCACACCCGCGTCGTCATCCATTGAAGGAACCTGGCAAATCTCAGGGTATAAAATAGACCCGGCTCTTTTAAAACTGAAAAGTGGCCAAACCACCAACGATTTACTGGCTTATTACGCCGACTTCTCGGGCACGGCGGCAGCCGACGTTATCACTTGCCTGACTACAACAAGAATCACCTTCAATTCCGGGGGGAAGGTAACCGGTACTCCCGGGTCAAAATGCACGGCTTCAACGGGTGTCGATGTTGTTCCTGCCAATGCCACCTGGAAATTAGACGGCAGTAAACTGACGCTGACCGATAGCAGCGGCCCGGAAGTGTTTGATACAGTTCTGAGTGGTAATACCCTGAAAATGTCGCAGTCTGATTCGACAACAGACTACGACGGCGATGGCAAAAACGATACTGTTACCATCACATTGGAGTTAACAAAGGTGTAGTCCCCTGCGTACTGATAAAAAAGCCCGGCTTTATCTAAAGCCGGGCTTTTTTATGCCCTGTCCGGCAGATATACCAGAGCCGGGTAGTAGTAGCAGGAAACAAAGAGGAGGGAAGCTGCGAGTAAACGGGTTATCGTTTAGTCGATTCATTTACAAGACAAAACCCGTCAGAATAGCCGGCGGGTCTGTGCAAGTAAACGTTGTTTTTTCAACCGCTAAAGTACTATAAAATCAACTACTTAGCCTATACATGTTACTGAATAGTTTTAGCGGTCTGGCGGTATTGCCCTAATCGGAGTAACGTGACTGTCGGCTGCCAGCAGCATTGGGTTATTTTAATTGATGGATGAAAATATGGTCCGGTTTTTGGTAAACTGTGTACTGAGTCTAATTCGCTCAAAAAGTGAAGAGATAGTTTCTAATTAAGATTCAAATTAAAAATAACAGTATCTTGTATGAACTTATAAATGCCGCTTGATAAGTACTTAAGTTATTCAATAAATTTTTCTGATAAAAAATATAATTTTTATTGTGTCGTTTATTTATTATTATTGCATACCGTTTACTTGTACTATATATCATGAATAATTTTATAGCAGTTCATCATACGCACTATTCGACTAATTTCATGTACACTGAATCAGTCGAAGAAGCCCGTACGCACTTAATTAGCTTGGTGAAATCGCGACTCAGTCGACCGACGGATACAATGGCTATTGTCTGCGTCTGGGATAGCTCGCCGATTTATCACCAGTCCGGTCATAATACAGTAGACAGCCTGATGGCCGACCCCATGTATAAACAATCTTATTCGGTATGGGAGCAGATTACTACGTTTTGTAAAGGAGCCTGGCTGCACAAAATGATTGGCCTCCGACCCATATAAATTACCCCACGCGGGTACCACCGCATTCATCCTGCCTATTCTGCTACACAAAAATTCAGGGGAGTCCGGTGGTCGGGCTCCCCTGAATTTTTGCATTACACCTGATTTTCGGTGAACCATTAAATCAGCTCCAGGTGCGGTCCCACGATTCGACCTTATTCCAGTCGTCGCTGGGGGCAAAATACTGCTCGCCTTTCAGCAGGTGCTGTTTGCAAACGGCTTCGTTCAGCTCGACGCCCAGGCCCGGCTTATCGGGTACGCGCACAAACCCTTTGTTCACAATCGGTTTTTCGATGCCCGTTACCAGGTCCTCCCAGAAAGGAACGTCAATGCCGTGGTGCTCCAGCGCCACAAAATTCTGCGTAGCTGCGGCACAGTGTACGTTTGCCATCATCGAAATCGGCGATCCGGCAAAGTGCATCGCCATCGGAATACCCCGTTCTTCGGCGTAGTCACCAATCTTTTTGGTTTCCAGGATACCGCCCGACGAAGCCAGATCGGGGTGAATCATATCGACAGCCCGCGCGTCGATGAGTTTAATGAAGTCTTCTTTCAGGTAGATGTCCTCCCCCGTTAGCGTGGGCGTTTCAATCCCTTCAGTTATCTGCCGCCACTGATCCGTGTAGAACCAGGGTACGAGGTCTTCGAGCCAGGCAAGCTGATATTTCTCCACCCGTTTCCCCAACCGAATGGCCGTATTGACGTCGAAGTGCCCGAAATGATCCGCAGCCAGCGGTATATCGTAGCCAATGGCGTTGCGGACGGTTTCGGCGTACTGTGCCATCATATCCAGACCTTTATCGGTCACCTGTACCCGGGTAAACGGGTGTTTGGTCATGCTGTAGCTACCTACCTTGCCGGGGCTTGGGGGTGCATTGCCGAACTGCCGTTTCACGTCCCACACGCCCGCGCCCACCAGCGTGCCCGGCGTATCGGCGAGGAGTTCGATGCCAAAGTCCATCTTCAGGAAGGTGAAGCCTTTATCAATCCGTTCAGCCTTCATTTTCTTGGCGAACTCAGCCGGGTCGGCCACTTCGGGCGTATCGGCGTACATCCGTACCTCATCGCGGTATTTACCGCCCAGCATTTGATAGACCGGCACACCGTACGCTTTACCGGCCAAATCCCACAGGGCCATTTCGACGCCACAGACACCACCAGCGGCCCGGCCATGCTGCCCGAAATCCTTAATGAGCTTAAAAAGCTGCTCCACGTTGCAGGGGTTCTTGCCCAGCAGACGGCTTTTCAGAAACAGCGCGTATTTGGCACTGGCCCCGTCGCGTACTTCGCCGTAGCCCACGATGCCCTGATTGGTGTCAATACGAATGATGGGACTGGTGAAGGGCACACCCGTTAGCACGGCTACGCGCAGATCAGTAATTTTCAGGTCGGATGGCTTGGACGACCGGTTCACTTTCTGGCTGATGAACTCCGTCTCGGCCTGCGCGTCTTGGTCGAAGAGCATTCCCAGCGAGAGACCCCCAAGGGTCGTTTTCTTCAGAAAATCCCGGCGGTCAGCCGCCTTATTCTGCCGGGCTGTCTGTTCGAACTGACTGGAGTCCGGGCTGATTTTTGGCCCATTGTACTTGAATCGGTCAAGGATATTTTTCATGGTAGTTAAGGGGATGGATGGACCGCAGATCATTATGATTTTTATGATGAACAATGCTCTCTTTATATCATAAAAATCATAATGATCTGCGGGCTATAGGGTTGCAATACGTTTTTCAAGTTCAGCGGGCGACATCTTTACTTTTTCGGGATGCTGTTTCATCCACGCCCGGAAAGTGGTAATGATAGCGGGGCTCCATTTCATGTCGATTTCGCCGGGGGTGTATTTACCTTCGCGCAACATCTGATGCCCGAAATCGTCCTGCAACGACACCCATTCCGAACTGGTGATGACCTTCTCGGCCAGGTGAGCCGGGATAAAGATTACCCCTTCCTTCTTACCCAGAATCAGATCGCCGGGCAGTACGGTGGTCCGGCCAATGCGGATGGGGTAGTTGATGCCCGTCATCAGCACTTCCTTGATGTACGACGGATCGACCCCCCGCACAAACCCAACAAAGCCCTCAATTTCTTCGAGACCTTCCAGATCGCGCACCCCGGCATCGAACACGACCCCAGTTTTGGATTTGGCGTAAATCGAGTTGCCCAGGTTATCGCCAATCAGCGTACCATCGACGATTTTACCGAACCCATCGGCCACGTACACGTCGTTTTCCTGCAACACGTCGATGGGCCAGGAGTTAGGGGCACCCGAGCGTTTCTCCGCTTTGCCCTTTTCCTTGATGGGCTTCTCCATATCGGGCCGTGAGGGCATGTACTGCGCCGTTACCACCCGGCCGGCCAGCACTTTATCGGGGTGAATCACCTGCCAGCCAGCCTCGAACTGATTGTTGTAGCCCTCGTTTTTCATGATGCCCCAGGCTTCTTCGATGGACACGTCTTTCAGGCGTTTGACCAGATCGTCGGATACTTTGGGGCGTCCATCCGGGTAGCGTTCGCCTTTCCACTCCTGCGAATAAGCCGTGATGGCTTCCTTGGTGGCGGCAATTTGTTGGGCGTGTCCCTGCATGACAAAAGAAGTCAGCGAGGCCGCGAGCAAAAAAGTAAATTTCATACGGTAACAGGGTTAAAATTCAGGGAATAGAAATAGGTATTACTTACGAATTAAGCACCTGCGGTATGGGCGCAGGCACCTCAACGGCTTCATCGGTAGGCCGGTTGCGCCACCAGTTCGCCAGCATCGACCCGGAGGTGTTCATCAGCGGACCAAAAATGGCGGGAGCCAGCCCCGTCGTGGCTAATTGCCCCAGTTGCAGGGCCAGGCCCGAGGCCATCCCCGCGTTCTGCATACCGACCTCAAAGGCCACCGACCGGCACGACTGTTCGTTCAGGCCGACCGCCCGGCAGGTCCAGTAGCCCAGCAGATAACCGAGGGTATTGTGCAGAAAGCAGGCCAGGAGCAAAATCAGGCCCACATCGAGCAGGCTTTTCTGGCCAGCCGCCGTAATCACGGTGACGATAACGGTAATGCCAATCATCGACAGCAGCGACAAAATCCGGTCGAGCACATCCCGCCGACCACCGGCCAGCTGCTTAAATAACAGCCCCCCAAGGATGGGCAATCCCAGGAACCAGAAGGCATTCCAGGCAGTACCTTCCAGCATATTGCTGCCGCCGGTTTTGAAGCCGAGGTAGTTTTTCAGCAGAATAATGGACAGGTAAACCAGCAACTGAATGCTAATACTCCGGCGGGTCTGATTACCATAAACAAAAGCGTTGAAGATCAGACCGGCGACAATGGGCAGGATGGTGATGTTGAGGATTTCCATGACCATTTTCCAGAAATCGACCGGCACAAACTGACCCGCCAGCAACTTCAGCAGCGCGGGCGTCACAAACGGCGATAATAGTGTCGAGAACGCCGTAACGGTAATCGACAGCGGTACGTTGGCCTTGGCAATGAACGCCATTACGTTGGAGGCCAGCCCGCTTGGGCAACAGCCAACCAGCACGATACCCATCGCAACGGTGGGCGGCAAAGGCAGCAGGGTTGCCAGCAGATAACCGATCGTTGGCATAATGATGTAATGACTGCCCACGCCGACCAGCACGCCCCTTGGGTTCTTCAGGATACCCGCAAAATCATCCAGGCTCGACTGCGACCCCATCCCGAACATGATGATCTGGAGTAAGGGAATAATGAGTTTTTTCAGCTCAAAACCACCCCAGTTTTGCAGCCAGTTGGGGTGATACATCGCCAGCGATACAGCTACCGAGATAAGCACGGTGAACGACAGGCCCGCATAGGCGGGGAAGCGTCGTACGCCCAGCGCCAGCAACAGCAGGCCGCCAATAACAAGCCATCCGGCGGAGGCTCCCAGCCCCATCAGGGACAGGACAATCGCTGTAGCCAGCAGCACCCCCGACGCTATCAGTGCGAAGAAATACAGTTTTTTCATACGATAAGGAAAGACGGTCAACGTCCACCTTTACTGAATCGATCAGGTAGAAAAATAAGGATAAAGTAGATTGCAGACCACGAGCCTGCCATACCTTACCGGGTGACGTGAGCCGGGACCACGCCACCCGGCACTAACAGATTATTTATCCCAGAATACCCGCGTATCCAGATCATCGGCCCCCTGCCGGGTAACCGCAGCGTTGTAGTTCTCGACGTTAACCGATTTTTCGGCGGACGGATAGGTTAACCGGCGGATAAAGTCCCCCTTGATCGTTTTGCTGGAGTAAGGATTTACCGGCAGCACCGGATAGCCGCTTCGACGCCAGTTGGCCCAGGCTTCCGGCCCGTTCAGAAAAGACGAAACCCAGTACTGTGTGTTGATCTGCTCCAGTGCTTTTGAGGCATCCAGGGGGTTCGCCGTCAGATAAGCCGTAATGTCAGCAGCGGCAATAGTCGCCGACGCGTCGTAATCCTTCAGTTGAGTCATGCTGCCAGTAACGCCCGCCGTATAATAATCGGCGGCTTTTCCCGAAATCCAGCCGCGTTGTGCAGCTTCGGCCAGCAGCAACTGCGTTTGCCCATAGGTGATAAAATACTGGGGCGCATCGACCCGGCCCAGCGTACGCCGGTTCACCTGCGAGTACTTCCAGCCGCCCGATCCGATGTTGCCCGGATAGTTCAGCGCGGACGAAATAGTACCGTCGTTGTAGCCCAGCGGCATCCCAATCTGGTTGGCTGGGGTGTTGTCTTCGGTAGTCTGGTCCGGGGTTTTTGAGGGTTCCGCGTATTTGGTTGCAATTACTTTCAGGCGTGGGTCTGCCGTTGTTTTCAGGTAGTTTACGAAGGTTTGCGCCAGATAGAAGTTGGCCTTTTCGGTGCCGTTCCAGATGTTGTTGAGCGGACTGTTATAAACGCTGGAGTACTGAATTTTGGCGTTGTCGTCGTTGCTCTGCATTACCCCGGCCTGAAAGGCTTTGGCCGCCAGCGTCTGGGCTTTCTGGGCATCTACTTTGGTCAGCCGCATCGCAATCCGCAACAGCAGCGAGTTGCCCAACTTCTTCCACTGGGCAATGTTTCCCTTGTAAAACAGGTCACCAGCCTCGATTCGCTTGGTAGCGTCGAGTGCTGTTGTGGCCTGATCCAGTTCGTTGATCAGGTCGTTGTAAATATCCTGCTGATTATCATATTTCGGCAGGTTAATGCCCTGTAAGTAGGCCAGCCCGGCCTGACTGTAAGGTACATCGCCGTAGGTGTCCACCAGTACCATAAATACATAAGCCCGGTGAATCCGCGCCATGTTGTACAGGTTGCTCCGGTCGGGTGCCCCTTTGGTCTGATTCAGGACGTCGGTCAGGAGTTTGACGGGACCGGGATAAAACGCCGTCCAGTTAGCCGTAGTGTTTCCCTTAACGTCGATATTATGATTACCGCCTTCGTTCACCCCCGTGAAAGGCGTGACCACCTGCTGCACAATGGCGGCCTCGTACAAGAGACCATTGTACGCCGTCAGTAACTGGGCATTGGAAAAGAGGTAAATCGGGTCGATGGTCGTTGAGGCCACCGGGTTTTTATTGATGTCTTCAAAGCCTTTATCGCAACTGCTCAGGCCGGTTATCAGGGCTGTCAGCGTCAACAGGGTTATGTATTTTTTCATGGCCTGTATGGAGTTGAGGAATACAAACCCGAGCATAGTACCTGAGAAAATGGCTCTACCCGGGTCATTCCGGTGGTTGATCAGAGTTTTACATTTAGGTTAAAGCCATAACTGCGGGTTGTAGGCAGCGAGTGGGTTTCGATACCCTGAATGTTGTCCGACGCGCCATTGATGGCTTCCGGGTCCAGATTGTCGATGTACTTCTTAATCAGCAGCACATTGTTGCAAACCGCCGACAGGGTCAGCCCCTTAATAAATGTCTTGTTCACAAAGCGCGACAGGTCGTAGCCGACCGAGAGGGCCCGCCACCGCACAAAACTGCCGCTGTAAACGAAAGGCTGCGTCAGGTTCGTGCTGCGGTAGTTGGTGTAAAATACCTCGGCCGGAACGGCAACGGTGTTAGGTGTGCCATCGGCATTCACGCCCGGAAAGACCACACCGCCCTCGCGGCCTACCAGCGATGCCTGCGATAAGCCGTGGCGAAGGAAGTTCAGGTTCGAGTTGGAAACGATTTTATTACCCGCCTTAAAGTCGATCTGTGTGAAGATACGGAACCCTCTATACGTAAAGGTATTCAGCCAGCCACCGGTCCATTTCGGAATAGCACTGCCGTAGGTCTTAAAATCACCCTGTGCGAAATTGCCGTTATTGGTGATGATCCGGCCCTGTGCGTCGCGTTTATAATCGAAACCGCGCAGCGAAGCCATGGGCTGACCAACCTCGTGCCAGACCTCACCGAAGAAATCGCCCTGACCCACCTTAACACCAGATAGTCCGTTGGCTAAAGCGAGCACTTTGCTTTCGTTGTAAGTAACATTAAAGGTGCTCTCCCAGTTAAACTTGCTCAGCTTCACGGGTACCAGCGTCAGCAGCATCTCGACGCCCTGATTCCGCAGTTTACCCACGTTTACCTTCGTCTGATCGTAACCCGATGCGTTGGAAATACTCACGTTCAGGATTTCGTCTTCTGTGTTTTTGCGGTAGACGGCCACGTCCAGACTCACGCGGCTATTAAATGCCCGCAGTTCCAGCCCTACTTCCAGTTCCTTTACTTTCAATGGTCTAAGGTTGGCGTTCGGGCTGATATTGCTGGTAATGTACCCCAGCGCCTGTCCCTGCAATGGGTTGGCATTCAGGCCGTAGTACAGGTTGTTCTGATACGGGCCGGTGTCGCCCCCAACGGCCGCGTACGCACCGCGCAGTTTGGCGTAGTTCAGCCAGGTTGGCCGGCTCTTGATGGCTTCGCTCAGGACTAAACTACCGCTGATAGACGGGTAGAGGTAGCTGTTCGATTGCGGGTTAAGTGTTGAAAACCAGTCGTTTCGAGCCGTCACGTTCACAAAGGCGAAGTTCTTGAACGAAAACTCGGCGGCTCCGTACAGCGAGTTGACCTGCTTGCGGGTATAGGCGTACTGCGGGTCTTTGATCTGCCCGTTCATGATTGTGTACAGACCCCGGATATAGAAATTAGTTGCCGACGCATTGTTGTTGGTATACGTCTGCTGCAACTGATTGCCGCCGAGCGTCAGGTCGAAGCCGAAATTCCCGAACGTGTGATTGGCACCCAGGAGAAAATCCATGTTCAGCTCACGAAACGTGCTGATTTCCTGATAATAATAGCCGTTGAAACCGCTGGCGGCTGCTGCAATCGAGCGCGTACCGGTCGGGCGGTCGTACTCGTAAGGCCGGGTGTAGTAATCCTGACCGATCCGACCCTGTGCATATAGCCAGGGTTTAAACTGATAACGCAGCGTGGCATTGCCGAACAGCCGGTCGCGGTGAACCAGCTCAAACCGGTCGTAGGCTACCCAGTACGGATTGTTGCGGTTGGTCAGGCGTGAGATAGCCCGCTCGTACCCGTTGGCATCGTAGCGGCCATCTTCCAGCGTTTTCATGTCGATGGAATTGGCCAGCGTATAAACCGTAGTGTTCGCGTTCATGTCCTGAATCCCAACCTGCGGTGGATTGTGGTTGTATTCGTTGGAATAGTTCGCGTTCAGCTGCACCGACAACTGGGGCGTGAACTGGTGATTCAGGCTAAGGTTAAATATCTTTTTGTGATAGTCGGAGTTGGGGATAATGGCGTTCGCGTCCGTATTGGAAAACGACAGCCGGAACCCGCCTTTTTCGCTCCGGCCCGATACAGCTACGGTGTTGGTCAGGGTGGTACCGGTGCGGTAAAACTGACTGATGCGGTTTTTATTAGGCAGATACGGCCGCGATACACCATCGAACTGCGGAGTGAGGGCACCGTCGAATTTTTCGCCAAAACTGTATACCCCGGAGCTTTGTGCTTCACCCACCGTTGTGGGACGCTTTCCGTTCTCCCCCTGACCGTACTGGTACTGGAAATCCGTGTAATCCAGCGCCCGGTCGGCGGTGAAGTTGGTATTCAGTTCAACACCGATGCCCGCCCCCTGCCGACCGGTTTTGGTTGTGATGACTATGGCACCGTCTTTCGCACGGAAACCATACAGGGCCGCTGCCGTCGAACCTTTCAGCACGGTGATGTTCTCTATGTCGTCCTGATTGATACTTTGCAGCCCATCGCCCGCGTCGGAGGCCGAACCACTGCGGTTTGAGGTGCCATCTACGTCGCCCTGACGGCTGGAAAAGTTAGAGTTGTTAACGGGTACCCCGTTGACGATAATCAACGGTGAGTTATCGCCACTAAACGACGACTGACCACGAATCCGGATTTTGGCGGTACCACCGGGTCCGCCCGTTGGCGCCGTTACGTTTACCCCGGCTACTTTACCCTGTAAGCTATTGCCCAGATTGACCGAGCGGTTCGTCGTGATCTGTTCGGTGTTGACCGTGGCCGTGGCATAGCCCAGCTTCTTCGACTCTTTTTTGATGCCTAGGGCCGTCACGACTACTTCATTGAGGTTCTGGGACGACTCTTTGAGGGTAATCGTTAACTGCGACTGATTGCCCACCGCCACTTCCTGCCCTTCAAAGCCGATGGCACTGAAGACGAGAACGGCGGCATCCGGTGCATTGATGGTGAATTTCCCGGCGGCATCGGTGGTGGTACCCAACTGACTGTTCTTGACCAGAATTGTTACGCCCGGAATAGGAGCCCCCTTCCCGTCAGAAACGCGCCCTGTAATGGGAATCAGGGGCATGGGGGCGTCGGCGTTTGGGCGGTTTGCCCCCGTTTCGGTTTCAATGCGTCGCAGCACAATCCGCGCGCTAACCTCCTCATAGGCAATCCCGAGTGGGGTCAGCACCTCATCCAGTACCGACGAGAGCTTCCGGTTAACGGCCGTTAACGACACTTTACGTGAGGTCTGAATCGTCTGGAGATTATATACGAACCGAACATTGGCCGATTTCTCGATCTGGGTCAACGCGCTTTTCACATCGACAGATTCGAGGGTGATCGAGATGGGCTTGTTCAGTATTTCCTGCCCCCCGGCTGCATAGGTGGGCGGGGTGCTGAAGCAGAAAGCGATCAGCAACGGCAGGAACGCAACGGGCAGTGCATGCAGCAGGTGTCTTGTTACGGAAAATTTGTTCATAGGTTTAAGGGGTTTGGTGTACCGCATCGGCGGACCGCCCGAACGCCCACGTTCGGTAGTTAAGGGTAGAACCAGACGTGGGCGTCTGGGCGGTCCGCCGATGCGGTGGCCCCGCAGCGAAGTCACCGAAGCGGATAAGCACTACTGGCAGCCCTTACCCTGACTTTTGATGAAAATGCTGGTGCCCCGCACTTCGTAACGCGCATTCATTGACTTACAAATCAGTTCGAGCTGGCTGAATAGTGTCAGCTCACTCAGGTCGGCATTCAGTACACAGGTACTCATGGCATCGCTTTCCAGAAAAATGTCGATGCCATACACCGCCTGCAGGCGAGCCAGCACATCGGGTAGCGGAGCAGCGTCGAAAACGAAGTTCACCGGCTGATTCACCGGTATGACCTGCACCGGCTGTTTCACCAGTCCGGGAATCAACTGTTTGCGGCTGGTATTGTAAGCCAACTGCTCGTTGGGCTTCAGTATCACTTCCTTTCGGTTCCTGATGGCTCTGTCGGTCGCCTGATAAACCGAGACCCGCCCGGTGAGTACGGCCACTTCAATGTCTTTGGCCCCCTCGTAGGACTTGATGGTGAAACTGGTGCCGAGCACCTCCGTAATCAGTTCGCCGGTATGGACAATAAAGGGTTTGGACGTGTTCCGTTTTACCCTGAACAAGGCCTCTCCCTTCAGAAATACCGTTCGGTCGTGCTGCCCAAAATGTTCCGGGTAGCTAAGTCGGCTGCCGGGTTTAAGGGTAATGGTCGTGCCATCTTCCAGTTTGATCACCTGTGGGGTAGGGCTGATGTTTCTGGTTTCAATACTGCCCTGTAGCTGCGTCCGCTCCGCCGTAGTTTGGGTCGGCGGGGTTCTGGTGTTGTACTGCCACACACCTGCGGCAACGAGCAGGGCTACGCAGGCAGCAGCGGCCAGTAAATAGGGAACCGCCCGCGACCGTTTTCTGACCCGGTTTGTCGTGTTGGCGGCTAATTTCTGCCATACCCGCTGCCGAATAGCTTCCTGCTCACCAGCCGGGACCGATTCCACACTGTCAGTAATCATGGTTTGATACCAGGCCAGAATATACTTCTCCTCCGCCGGATCGCAGCTGCCGGCTAAGTACTTCTGAAGCAATTCATCAAAGTCATATTGTGACATCTGCGGGGGTCAGTCAGTAAGTGGTAAGTTGGTAAGTCAGTAAGTCAGTAAGTTGGTAGGGGGCGAAGCACTTACTGACTTACTCACTTAGGCGCAGCCACTGACTGACTCAGTTATTCGTGTGGTAGGCTTTAAGGTTTTCCTTGAGCAGTTTGACCGATTTAGTTATATGATATTCGACTGCTTTTTCGGATAAATTGAACAGGCTGGCAATATCTTTGACGGACTGATTTTCGAACCGGCTGAGTTTGAAGATTTCACTGCTGCGTTCGGGTAGTTTCTTCATCACTTCCGTTAACGCGTCTGACAAATCGGAGAAATTAACCAGCTCCTCGGTGGCAAACGATTGCTGCATCTGGTTGAAAATCAAATGGGCCTGTAGCTTGCGCTGGTTAATCTGCGACTTGATGTAGTTTGTTGACAGGTGCTTTATCGTCACGACTAAATAAGCGCCAAGGTGTGCAATTACCGCCTGATGCCGTTTGTTCCATAAACTCTCGAACGCATCGTGAACAAGTTCTTCGGCCTCCTCCCGCATACCAATCTTATGATACGCCACGCTGAATAGCTTGTACCAATAGCGGTCATACAGCGCTTTAAACGCGCTTGTATCATCATCTCTCAGCAAGCTCAACAACTGCTCGTCCGGGACTAATTGGTAGTTCATCCGAGATGCGGGTTAGTCTGATTTTAAGTATAGTCAACAAAGAAAGAAAAATCCCTAAATGGTTGTAAAAAATATGTGAATAATTAAATTTTCTGGTGTATTCTATAAATATTTTAATGGCAGTTTGTAAGTAATGAATACGAATAGAATTGTCCGGTATTGAAGCGCTTGGCACAAACAGGCTCTGGATAGTAGCAGCACATCAATAAAAAACTGCTACCCGAAAACTTTCTGATTTTGTCAAACTATTTCATAAATACATAAGTAGTTGTACTAATAGGTAATAGTAACCGGAGTTAGTAATTTGGAAAAATGGCCGGATAGTATACCGCCTGTCCAGCTATAGTATACGTAATTACATAAACTCAGATGTCAATTAGGTAAATGGGATAAAACCGCTTATTATGCTGCTTTAAAGTTGATCTCTCTATAGTAAAAAGGCTTATCGTCCCTGTTTCTTCGCGTATCACTACGAATGCGTTCCTTTTTTGTCGTCTATTGCAGCTGGTTGAAAATATTCTATTTTTGTACACAGGTATTTGGGGAAATACAATTAATAAAGTACAGACACAAGGAGATTATTAGTATACCAAACTGGTAGTTTTTAGGCTTATAACGCTCCTTTTTAGCTTAGTGAAACCGAATGGATCGGTAATTACGTATCCCGCCGTCTTTCCCATGATCAGCCCCCTAACCCAAGTAGCTGTGACCGCATTAGCAAGTCGCCACGATAGTGACCGGGAACCCCACCAACCTCTCGCTATCCGAATTACCGAAGTATCGGCAGTAGATTACCCCGCCGACAGCCATGAGTACCGGGGCCTTATCCGGTCGCACAATCACGCCGGCATCATGTTGCTGGATCAAACGCTTCAGACGCGCCGTAAACCCGAATGGTTAGTCAACGTACGACATCAGGGCCCTGGCTTTGTGCATTTTTCGCTGCAATCCCGGCGCTCCGATACGCAGCCCTGGCAGGATATTGGCCGGGTAACGCTCCACCCACAAACACACCTTAACGGGCAGAGCAGTGCCGTAGTTGATCTGCAACTCCGGGGCTGGGACGAAGTGCCGCAAATGTCGATACGGGTGCGCCTGTCGGTTGATCAGGCCGACGAACAGCCCGAGCCGCCCCGCCCCGCTGGTATGGGCCGCCCGCGTGAGCTGGAAACGGCACCGGTTCATCCCGGTAAACCCGCCCGTAACCTTACCCGTGTAGCTGACGAAGGAACCGTTAGCGACGGTGACCCGAAAGAACTTCCGCAGCTTACCGCTCCCGAGCAGGTTATTGTGAAGGATATCTGGAACAAGTTTCTGGCCTTTCAGGACATGCTTGTCGAGATGTTCTTTGAGCGGCTGCTGCACGAAGAACCGGAATTGCTGAACCGCTTCGGCGACGCTGTTGATCTGGTGCCTGCCTATTTCGCCGAGATGTTCGACGTGAGTGTGCGGGCCCTGAAACCGCAAACCGAACAGACCCTGCGTGAGAGTTACCGGGGCATCTATCCGGCCCCGCTGGGCGGTTACAAAACGGTGCCCGAATACGCCGGGCTGCTGGCCGACCTTGGTATGCGCCCCAATCACTGGCTCACCGCCCGCCGGGTGTGGGTCTGGGTACTGTCGCAGATTCCGTATCTGGAAGAGTATGATCGCGAAAACCTCGATAAAGGCATTCACTCGGCAACCTATCGGTTTTTTACGCTGTCCATCCTGGCCCCTGCCGTCGACGCGGCCAATCAATACACCGAAGCACTGACGCCGGAGATGATCCGCGAAATGCGACGCTGCGGGGAGATTATGGCGTCCGACGCACTGGCGGCCGGTATCGATTTCTACCGTATTCTGTTCCAGCAACACCCCGATGTGCTGCCCTATTTTGGCCGTACTGATGTGGATAGTCTGGCCAGTCACCTCATGCAGACGGTAGCCTTTCTGGTTCGCTCACTGGAGGCCGGGCGCGACGTTATTCTGGAGCTACGGGAGTTGAGCCGGATTCACGCGGTCGTCAATATTCCGCCGGATGCGTACCCGAAGATTGCCATCCCTATGCTCACGGTTATGAAGCAGCGAGTTCCCGACTTTACACTCGAACTGGAACATGCCTGGGGTATACTGCTGAACCGGGTGATCAACGTGCTTAAACAGCCGATGCTCAACCAGGAGCGGATACTGGCGCAGGCAAATCAGTTTATTGAACTGGTGGCTAAAGAACTGGAATGGGAGCCCGCCGACTTTGAGCGTCGGCGGGATGAGGTGCAGCGCGAGATCAAAGCGACCGGCACCTACACGCATACGTACGAAGAACTGGCTTATGGCGCTCAGGTCGCCTGGCGTAATTCCGGAAAGTGCATCGGGCGCATTGCCTGGCGCAACATGATTGTCCGCGATCTGCGCCACGTGACTGATCCCGACGAGATGTTTCGCGAAAGTGTCGAACACCTGCGCATGGGTACCAACGGCGGTAACATGCAGATTGTGATGAACGTGTTTCGCCCCAAAAAGCCAATGGAACGTTGGGGACCACGCATCTGGAACGCGCAGTACGTGCGTTATGCCGCCTACGAACAGGCCGATGGCAGTATTCTGGGTGATCGGGGAAATCTGGCGTTAACCCAGGCCCTGCTCCGCCTTGGCTGGACACCCCCCGCCGAAAAAACCGCCTTTGATAACCTGCCGCTGGTGATTGACGTGCCGGGACACGCCCCCAAAATGTACGAGATCCCACCCGACGATATCCTGACGGTGGCCATTGAACACCCGCTTTACCCTGAGTTGGACGCTATGGGTCTACGGTGGTGCGCCATTCCCGCCATTTCCAATTTTCGAATGGAAGTTGGTGGCATACAGTACGGCTGTATTCCGTTTAACGGCTGGTTTATGGAAACCGAAATTGCCCGAAACCTGTGGGAAGACGGGCGGTACGGACAGGCCGAAGCTATTGCCCGGGCTATGGGCCTGGATACATCCAGTGAGCAGACCCTCTGGCGCGACCGGGCTTTTCTGGAGCTGAACGTAGCAGTGCTGCACTCGTTTTCCCGCTCCCGCGTAACGCTGGTCGACCATCAGACGGCCTCCCGGCAGTTTCTGAGTCATGACCTGCGCGAGAAACGGGCTGGCCGTGAGTGCCCGGCCCAATGGTCGTGGGTCGTTCCCTCCGCCGGGGGGAGTACTACGCCGGTCTGGCATCACGAAATGCGCGACTTTCTGCTCAGTCCCAGCTACCATTACGCAGCCGATAAATGGGCAGTGATCGATGCCGAAGTCGTTATCGCGGGCGAAGAAGCAATCGCCGAAGAGACACGGGGTGACCGGCTGCTGATTTTGTACGGATCAGAGACGGGAACTGCCGAAGGCTACGCCCGTCAGGCAGCCCGCCGACTCAGCCGCCATCGTCCGCAGATTATGGCACTGGATGAATTCGACCCCGCCGAGTTGGGTAAGGAATCATTGGTGCTGGTGGTTACCTCTACGTTTGGCGAAGGGAGCCTGCCGGGCAATGCGCGTGCATTCCACGCCCGACTTCTGGAACTGGGTACGAACGCGTTTGATAAACTTAGATTCTCAGTTATGGCCCTGGGCAGTACTGTTTACCCGCAATTTTGCGCGGCCGGTGCTGAACTGGATCGCGAACTGGCCCGGGTTGGTGGAAAGCGGGTGGTTGCGATGCACCGGGGTGACGAAATTAAAGGACAGTCGGATACCTTCCGGCAGTGGCTCGACCTCGTAGCCCGGTTACTGGGCGAAGACCCTACCAGTACGAACGCTTCTGCTGAGGCAGAACTTCGGGTATCCTTTTTACCGCTCAGTGAGGTAACTGAAGCGACCAGAGCCGCGAGCCAGCTACGCCGACCCGGTGTGGAAGTACCCGTCGTTGCCAATCGGGAACTACTCAAAGAAGTGATCGTCGGCAGCCGCTCCACTCGCTTTATGGCTTTTGATATTAGTCAGACGGGTCTCACCTACGAAACCGGCGACCATGTAGCCATCTATCCGCACAACCCGTCGGTGCTGGTTCAGCGCCTGTGCGACCGGTTGAATATTGATTCTTCCGCCTGGTTCATTACTTCGCTGACCGATTATACGGGTACTCAACTGCCCGCAACGAAGGCTTATCCTGAGCCGGTAAGCGTTTGGCAGGTACTGACGGAAGAACTGGATCTATCATTACGAGAGCCATACAATGAGTTGATCAACAGCTTACTACTGACCGCTGATGCTCCGTCAGACAAGGAACGGCTGGATGTATGGGCCTCAACATTCAATAGGGGAGATCAGGATGAGTCCTGCCGTGCGCTCAAAAAATACATGGCCGACAATTTTCTGACGGTTGTTGACCTGCTGGATGCTTTTCCATCGGCAACCATCTCATTTGCCCAACTAATCGACTTACTGCCTAAACAGAAACCCCGGTTTTATTCTATTTCGTCCTGTTCGCTGGTGCATCCGGGGCAGATTCATGCTACGGTGGGGGTTATCCAGATCACAACCGATGCCGGACAGACCCGGCCGGGCTTATGTTCCAATTACCTCGCCGGTCTCGATCCCGACGATGGCGCTACAGTACGCTTGGCCGTGCGGACATCCAACTTTCGCCCACCGCGCGATCCTAAAGCTCCCATGCTCATGGTAGGACCGGGCACCGGGCTTTCGCCGTTAGTTGGGTTTTTGCAGCATCGGGAAGTACAACTCCGCGCCCTCCGCGATGCGCATACGGTAACTGGTCAGGGAATCACCGATGTTCCGGTAGAACTGGGCCACGCCCGGCTCTACTTCGGCTGCCGTAACCTGAACGACTACCTGTATCAGCAGGAACTCGAATCCTGGCGCGACGCCGGTGTACTGACGCATCTCGATGTTGCGTTTTCGCGGCTGGGCGAAGAAACGCTGTATGTGCAGCACCTTATCGGGCGGCATAGTGAAGACCTCTGGGCCGTACTTTCGCAACCCGATTGCCACTATTATGTGTGTGGTGACGCCAAAATGGCTGATGATGTATTTGAGGTGCTCATGAACATCGCCAAAACCGTTGGGGGTTTGTCTCATGCCCAAGCCGTTGAGTTCTTCCGCACCATGCAGCGCGAAAACCGGTTTGTAATGGATGTGTGGGGCGTGTTGCTCAACTTCCGTAAATCGCTCGCCGATGTGCAGGAGGCCCGGTATTCGCAGGGCGAGCGCTGGCTGGAACGGCTGACGCCCAATGAAGCCGCTCTCTGATAAGTGTCGTAGTGAACAGTCCGGCAATAAAAAATGCCCCCGCTACAGCGGGGGCATTTTTGTAAGATAAAATCTATGTTGAACCTACTTATCCAACCGAACCTTCCAGGCTGATTTCCAGTAATTTCTGTGCTTCCACAGCAAACTCCATGGGTAACTGGTTCAGCACTTCCTTGGCGTAGCCATTGATAATCAGGGCAACAGCCTGTTCAGTTGGAATACCGCGCTGATTACAGTAAAATAACTGGTCTTCGCCAATTTTTGAGGTCGTTGCTTCGTGCTCAACGGTTGCTGTAGGGTTATTCACCTCGATATATGGGAACGTATGCGCACCGCATTTGTCGCCGAGCAGGAGGGAGTCGCACTGCGAGAAGTTACGCGCGTTTTCGGCCCGTTTCATCACCTCTACTAAACCCCGATACGAGTTCTGGCTTTTACCCGCTGAGATGCCTTTCGACACGATCCGGCTCTTCGTGTTTTTACCGATATGCACCATTTTGGTACCTGTATCAGCTTGCTGATAATTATTGGTGACAGCTACTGAATAGAATTCGCCGATGGAGTTATCGCCTTTCAGAATGACCGAAGGGTATTTCCAGGTGATGGACGAACCTGTTTCAACCTGTGTCCAGGAGATTTTGGCGTTCGCTCCGTCGCAGATACCGCGCTTGGTCACGAAATTGTAAACGCCCCCTTTACCTTCTTTGTCGCCCGGATACCAGTTCTGCACCGTCGAGTATTTGATTTCGGCATCGGCCATAGCAATCAGCTCGACGCAGGCTGCGTGTAACTGATTCTCGTCCCGCATGGGGGCTGTACAACCCTCCAGATAGCTTACGTACGAACCTTCGTCCGCTACAATCAGTGTCCGCTCAAACTGACCCGTTCCGGCTGCGTTGATCCGAAAATAGGTAGACAATTCCATTGGGCAGCGAACGCCCTTGGGAATATAACAGAACGAGCCATCGGAGAAAACAGCCGCGTTCAGGGCCGCGAAGTAGTTGTCTTTGGCCGGAATCACCGAACCGAGGTATTTCTGAATCAGTTCAGGATGCTCGTGAACGGCTTCCGAGATAGAGGAGAAAATAATGCCCCGCTTGGCTAAATCTTTCTTGAACGTGGTCGCAATCGAAACGGAGTCAATCACCGCGTCAACGGCGATACCGGGTCGGTCGGTTGGTAGATCGACTACACCGGCCAGCCGTTTTTGCTCCGTGAGGGAAATGCCGAGTTTCTCGAACGTCCGGCGCAGTTCAGGGTCAATCTCATCGAGACTGCCCACGGTTTTCTGCTGTTTCGGAGCCGAGTAATAGATGATATCCTGATAATTGATCTTAGGATATTTGACGTTGGGCCAATGCGGCTCTTCCATCGTCTGCCATAGCCGAAATGCCTTCAAACGCCACTCCAACAACCATTCGGGTTCATTTTTCTTGGCCGAAATAAACCGTACCGTACTTTCGTCGAGTCCTTTGGGGGCTTCGTCGGCTTCGATAATTGTTTCAAACCCGTATTTATAGTCGGAGTTGGTAATGCTCTCTAACAGTTCTATTTCCTTGCTCATAGTCGGTTGGGGCGCGCAGTCAACTAACTGACTTGCGCTCGTAGAAAGGTAACAATACGCCCGGTGGGTACGTTCCGGCACGAATTGACAAATATGGGAAAGTTTCAGGCAGGGTCCAATTCGACACTAACGCCAAATGGAATAGGGCGGTTTACGCTCTCTTCGAGCGAAATAAAGGTTTCGGTGCGCTGAATGCCGCCTACTTTCTGGATTTTATCGTGTAGCACTTCCCGCAGGTGAGTTGTATCGCGGCAGACGATTTTAGCGAAGATACTATAGATGCCGGTGGTATAGTGGATGTTTACCACTTCGGGAATCTTCATTAACTCCCGCGCCACTTCCTCATATAAGGAGCTTTTATCCAGATAAATGCCCAGAAAGGCGCTGATATCCCAGCCAAGTTTGGTGTGGTCGATTACCAACTGGGAGCCGCGTACGATGCCCATCTGCTCCATTTTCTTCATCCGTACGTGAACCGTACCGCCTGAAACAAAAATTCGTTTGCCAATTTCGGTATAAGCCATGTTGGCATCCTGCATCAGCAGGCTCAGGATTTTCAGATCGACATTATCAATTTCCAAATTTTTCTCCATTTCTAACCGTCTGTTTTTGAAGTGTATCAACAAAAATACTTATTTTTTGAATGAACGATAAATTTTAAGAAACATTTATAAAAAATTTGCAAAGAATAAGCCTGTAGCCCTACCTTTGTATTGTTCAGTAAGTCGAACGGGGTCACACGGCAGACTTACTGAACAAATTTAATGCACATTGTAGGGTGTCGAAATTGGCAGACGTGCCCTCCTGTCTCGGGGGTGGTGATCACGGAACAAACATAGTATAATGCCGCCGTCAAAAGCGACTGGGGTTGACCACCAGAGTTGTACTAAGGCTAACCGCACCGTGGGTGGTTCGAGTCCCCCTCCTACAGCCTGATGGCCATCGTATCGGCCGAACGAGTTTAGTTTGTTGATGAAGTGTAATTCTTACACGCCGACTCCAGCTGGGGCCGGCGTTTGTTTTTTATTCCTGTTCGAGTGGACATGCCTTTTTGCTGATTTTTAGGCCTGTAGTAGCTCCATATTCATTTACGCGGTCAATCCGTCTCCAACCCGCTATCAGGCAGTAGCTATGGACTTTTTTGCGTAATTTTGTCGTTCATACGATAGCTACAACCGTCTTCTGCACGTGAAGAATATACGTAATTTTTGCATTATTGCCCACATTGACCACGGTAAAAGTACCCTTGCCGACCGACTCCTCGAATTCACCAAGACCGTTGGTGCCCGTGATATGCAGGCCCAGTTGCTGGACAATATGGATCTGGAGCGTGAGCGGGGCATTACCATCAAGAGTCACGCCATCCAGATGAATTATACCTATCAGGGCGAGGTATATACCCTGAACCTGATTGATACACCGGGTCACGTCGACTTTTCATACGAGGTGTCGCGCTCCATTGCGGCCTGCGAAGGTGCTCTGTTGCTCGTCGATGCGTCGCAGGGAATCGAAGCCCAGACCATCTCGAACCTGTACTTAGCAATGGGGCACGACCTGGTAATTATCCCGGTGCTCAATAAAGTCGATCTGCCCGGAGCCCAGCCCGAAGAAGTGAAAGACGAGATGGAGGAGTTGATCGGCTGTGACCGCGACGATATCATTCACGCCAGTGGCAAAGAAGGCATCGGTATTGAAGACATTCTGAATGCCATTGTTAATCGGATTCCGGCCCCCGTTGGTAATCCTGATGGTGAATTGCAGGCTCTGATTTTTGATTCTCATTTCAACTCCTACCGGGGTATCGAAGTTATTTTCCGGGTTCAGAACGGCCGCATCCGTAAAGGTGACCGGGTGAAGTTTATGAACACCGGCAAAGAATATATAGCCGATGAAGTAGGTACGCTGGGCTTGGTTCAGGTGCCCAAAGACGTGATTGAGTGTGGCGACGTAGGCTACCTGATTTCGGGCATCAAAGTGGCCAAAGAGGTTAAAGTTGGTGATACGATTACTACCCTCGACCGCCCGGCAAAATCCGCCATCCAGGGATTCTCTGAAGTGAAGCCAATGGTATTCGCTGGGATCTATCCGGTTGAGACCAGCGAGTTCGAAGATCTGCGCGACGCTATGGAAAAGTTGCAGCTAAACGACGCAGCTTTAGTCTGGGAACCTGAAACATCGGCGGCCTTAGGCTTTGGTTTCCGCTGTGGATTTCTGGGTATGCTGCATATGGAAATCGTGCAGGAACGTCTGGAGCGCGAGTTCGACATGACGGTTATCACAACAGTACCATCGGTGCGGTTTGAGGTGTACCTGACCAACGACGATCATATACAGGTGTCGGCCCCGGCCGAGATGCCCGACCCAAGCAGTATTAGCTGGATTGAAGAGCCGTTTATTAAGGCGCAGATTATTACCAAGTCTGACTACGTTGGCCCAATCATGACCCTGTGCATGGACAAGCGTGGCATGCTCAAAAACCAGGTCTATCTCACCTCAGAGCGTGTCGAGATGACGTTCGATCTGCCGCTTGCCGAAGTGGTATTCGACTTCTTCGATAAGCTCAAAACTATCTCGCGCGGCTATGCCTCACTGGATTACGAATTCCGGGCCAATGTAGAGTCGGAAATGGTGAAGCTGGATATCATGCTTAACGGCGACCGCGTCGATGCGTTATCAGCTATTGTACACCGTGATAAAGCCTACGACTGGGGCAAGAAACTCTGTGAGAAATTGCGCGAGTTACTGCCACGGCAGCAGTTCGAGATTGCGATTCAGGCCGCTATTGGTCAGAAAATCATTGCCCGCGAGACGGTAAAAGCCCTTCGTAAAGACGTATTAGCCAAGTGTTACGGCGGTGATATTTCGCGGAAACGTAAACTGCTGGAGAAACAGAAAAAAGGTAAGAAACGGATGCGTCAGGTTGGCAACGTCGAAATTCCGCAGGAAGCCTTTATGGCGGTATTGAAGATTGGATAACAGCTTACCGATTAGGTCAGCGTTAGCTGATGAAGAGAACCTGAACGCCGATGCTACGTAGTATCGGCGTTCTTAATTTTGGCTTTCGGTACAAAATTTGCCCACCACGAGTATGCGCTATTTATTCCTGATCGTTAGTTTCCTGATTGGCTTTACTGCATTTGCGCAGATACCTATCGGTGCAAAACCACGTGTTAAAACGGTAATGACCTTGCTGGCGAAGGATGAAAAAACGCGCGCCGATTTACCCGCCCGTTTTGAGGTTGAAGCGGTACTGGCCAAAAAGAAATACAATGGACAAGGTGTTCCTGCCCGTCCCTTTACCATTACCCTGGAACGGACGGATACCTTGGTCGTAAAGACAACCGCCAAAGGATACAGCACGATTGAGGAGGTTATGCTGATCAAGTGCGATACCTGCGCCGACTACGAATACATTGCCCTGCTGACTAAAGAAGACAGTGTATTTGCCGACCTGAAACTCAACCAGGCCATTCAGTTGGATAAGGTCTATTTTGATCAGAGCAGTTACGTGCTCCGGCCTGAATCGTTTCCACAACTCGATAAGCTGGTAAAAACGCTGGCTACTTACCCCAAACTGAAGATCGAAATTGCGGGGCATACCGATAATGTAGGCGACCGGCGGCTGAACCAGGCCCTCTCCGAGAACCGGGCGAAAATCATTATCAATTACCTGATTGCAAAACGCATTGCCGAAAACCGACTGCGTCATGCCGGGTATGGCGATACGCACCCGGCGGCTCCCAACGATTCTGAAGACAATAAACGTAAAAATCGTCGGGTAGAGTTTGTCGTTTTAGCCAACTAAAAGAAACGCAATACCACCTCCTGAACGTTACAGAGGGGTATGCGCTACTTTGTGAAACCCAACTCCATTACGCGCCAGATCTGGGGCGACGCCGATGTTATTTTGCTGATATTTGCCGGTTCCGCAGCTGAGTTTGCGCTCAACCGGGCCGTAGACTGGCTGTTCTTCACGGGTAAACTTCCCGCCGATCCGATTGGCCGATTGTTCTCGACGGTAAAATACGCGCAGGAAATCGTCTTTGCGGAGGAGGAGAGAGCCGTAAAAGCCATCAACCGAATGGGCGCTATTCACAGCGGGGTCGAGCAGAAAAGAGGATACCAGATTCCGGATTGGGCTTACCGCGATGTACTCTATATGTTGATTGCCTACTCCGTGAAAGCGTTTGAGTTGCTGCACCGGCCACTTACCGATCTTGAACGTGAAGAGGTGTTTCAGACATTTCGCCGGGTAGGCGAGGGGCTGCACATCCCCGATCTACCGGCTACCTACAAAGAGTGGCTCCCCGACCGGGAGCAGCATCTGAATCAGGATCTGGTTTATAGTCAGTTTACCGAAAAATTATTCGCCCGTTATCGGGAGGTGCTGGGCGACTGGCGGTATGATCTCTTGCGGCAGGCAATGGCGCTGCTGGTTCCCGATCAGGCGCACCGGTTGCTGAAGCTGCCCGAAAAGCCGCTGCTGGCGTCAACTATCTGGTTATATGGTTTGCTGAACCGACTTCGGCTGCGGTCACTGGTGCAGCGGGTACTGCTTCCTACCGAATATCTGGATCAGATTCGGGGGCTGGACCGGGCGGTGGCGTAGGCAACTACTGAAACTTACCCTGAAACTGCTCAACTTTCCCGGCTTTCCGCTAATTTTGGCCGTTTGAAGAACCGTTACTAACGCTAACACACTGGCATGGCAGAATTAATCAGAATGCCCAAGATGAGCGACACCATGACCGAAGGTGTCATCGCGGAATGGCATAAAAAAGTGGGTGATACCGTCAAATCGGGGGATGTCCTGGCCGAAGTCGAAACCGACAAAGCCACCATGGACCTTGAAGCCTACGACGAAGGAACCCTTCTTTATATTGGTGTTGAAAAAGGTCAGTCCGTACCCATCGACGCAATCATTGCCGTAGTTGGAGCCGCTGGTGAAGATTTCAAGGCGCTGCTCGACGGCAGTGGTGATTCAACTGGACAGGCAGCCCCGGCAGCACCAGCCCCCGCCGAAGCTGCCGCTAAACTTGAAGGAGCCGCCCCGGAAAAACCCGCTACCACTGAATTGCCGGATGCGAAAGCTGCTGCTGCCGCTCCGGCTGCCAACGTAAATGCCACCGTCATTCGGATGCCTAAAATGAGCGACACCATGACCGAAGGTACGCTCGTGACCTGGCTGAAAAAGGAAGGTGATGCCGTGAAAGCCGGTGATGCGCTGGCCGAAGTCGAAACCGACAAAGCCACTATGGACCTCGAGGCTTATGAAGAAGGTACGTTGCTGTACATCGGTGTGAAAGAGGGTCAGGTCGTGGCTGTGGACGATATCATTGCCGTTATCGGCGAAAAAGGTACCAACTTTAAAGTACTGCTCGAAGGCGGATCAGGCACTCCGGCGGCTGGAACTGCATCGAACGGGCAGTCGAGTGGTAACAACACAGCTGACCAGAATCCGCAGGCTGGTGAACCTGCCAATGCGGCTACGGACCTGTCGTATGCGGGTGGCGAAGGGGATAACGTCTCCGAAGAACATGGTCAGGCAGGTGCCAATGGCCGCGTGAAGGCGTCGCCGTTAGCCAAAGCCATTGCTGAGCAAAAAGGAATCAATCTGTCGCAGGTGCATGGCTCCGGCCCCGAAGGACGGATTATTAAAAAAGACGTCGAAACGTTTACGCCAACGGCCAAACCAGCCGCTGCTCCACAACCAACGCCGGCCGCTGCCCCTGCTACGCAGCCAAAACCCGCTCCTGCACCAACCGCTCAAGCTCCTGCTACGCCACAAGCCCAACCAGCGGCTGTGACACAAGGCGAGTTTGAGGATATTCCGGTGAGCCAGATGCGCAAGACCATTGCCCGCCGGTTGAGCGAAAGCCTGTTTACGGCTCCGCACTTCTACCTCACCATGGAAATCAACATGGACAAGGCAATGGCGCTGCGTGGTCAGGTGAACGGCGTGGCCCCGGTCAAGATTTCGTTCAACGATTTTGTAATCAAAGCGGCTGCGCTGGCCCTGAAACAACATCCAGCCGTAAATGCGTCGTGGCTCGGTGATAAAATCCGTCGCTACAAATACGTTAATATCGGCGTGGCCGTAGCCATCGAAGATGGACTGCTGGTGCCGGTCGTTCGCAATGCCGATCAGAAAACACTGTCGACCATTGCCGGTGAAGTAAAAGACCTCGCTGGAAAAGCAAAAGACCGTAAGCTTCAGCCGAAAGACTGGGAGGGCAGCACGTTCTCCATCTCGAACCTCGGTATGTTTGGTATCAACGACTTTACGGCCATCATCAACCCGCCCGATGCCTGCATCATGGCCATCGGCGCGATTAAAGAGTCGGTGAAATTTGAAGAGAGTACGGCCAAGCCAACCAACGTCATGAAGGTAACGCTGTCGTGCGATCACCGGGCTGTTGATGGTGCGTCGGGCGCGGCCTTCCTGCAAACGTTCAAGGGCTTCCTCGAAGATCCAATGCGGATGCTGGTCTGATGCCGGTTAAATCAGTATTAAAAGCGGAATGTCAGGCTGGCATTCCGCTTTTTTATGTCAATATCCGCTTATTTTTAGCGATGGTCATCCTTTCGTTCACTCATGTTTCGGTTGCTGCTCTGTTTAACATTTACCCTGATGGCTCTGCATTCGGTTGCTCAGCCGGATTCACTCAGTCGTAGCGATACAATTGGCGTGTCGCAGCAGTACGGCTATACCTATTACGGGGCCACACAGCTAACGCAACCGCAGTTAACCGCCATTCTGACGCGTTCACCAGACCCGCTCGTCCAGAACCGGCTGGCCCGCAGCCGCTGGATGGGAAGGCTCTCAACGGGTTTGCTGCTTGTTAGCGGAGGAGCGTTCGTTGGGGCACTGACCAGAGTTGGTTACCGGTCGCCGGTTAATACCGGGCTGTTATTGACGGGTTACGGCACGTTACTCGGTAGTTTGATTCCCCAACAGAGCAGCCGAAATCAGTTGGATCGGGCCATCCTGGCGCATAATGAGTATCTGGCAAACAAAATAGAGGACTATGTGCCGCCGGTGGTGTACGCGTACGACCGGCCCTGGGCGTTGACCGCAGCCGATACCATCACAACCCGCCGGGCTGGTTTCGGCTACCGGTATCAGTATCGGGGCATTGCCGTGTCGCCTGGCTTTCAGCTTGGGCGGCTAACGGGCAGCCTCAACGACCGCGATGTAAATGCCGGAGTACGGTATAACCAGACTATTTTTCGGATTAGCGGGCTTGTGGGGAGTGTCGGTCGGAGCTTGCTGACGGGGTATGTTGTTGGTCTGCTGCTGACCCGCCGGTATAGCCGCCGAACACCGCTCACGACTGAGTTTCTGGCGACGGGCCTGCTATGTGTTGGGGCAAACGTGGTGCTGAAAACGCACGCAAACCACGTTCAGCGCCGGTGGATTAGCCGCTACAACGACGTCATCCGGGAGCGATATGGCCGGTAACGAACCGACATATTCGCCGAACATAGCCTTCAGCAGGGACGAACTGCCCGCCGTTTTCGTTACCTTCTCATCAACCATCTTTTATCATTACCGAATGAGTGCTTCCATTATTCACGCTACTACCGTGCTGGGCGTCCGGCACAACGGACAAATCTCGCTGGGTGCCGACGGACAGGCAACGATGGGCAATACGGTCGCTAAAAGCAATGTCCGTAAAGTGCGTACCTTGCTGGGCGGCAAAGTGATGGCCGGTTTTGCCGGTTCCACCGCTGATGCGTTTACCCTGATTGAACGGTTTGAGGAAAAACTGAACGGCTACGGTGGTAACCTCAAACGGGCCGCTATTGAGCTGGCCAAAGACTGGCGTACCGACCGCTACCTGCGTAAGCTGGAAGCGATGCTGATTGTAGCCGATAAAACGGACATGCTCGTCATCTCCGGTACGGGCGACGTGCTGGAGCCGGATAACGATGTAGCCGCTATTGGGTCGGGGAGTATGTTCGCCCAGTCGGCCGCGCTGGCACTGAAGAAACACGCGACCCAGCTCACCGCCGAGGAGATGGTTCGCGAAAGCCTGCACATTGCGGCCGACATCTGCATCTATACCAACCACAACCTGACGGTAGAGGTCATAGGATAGGGAAAACCGCTGCTTAATCGCTGCTGACAGCAGCCCTGTCGGATTTAAGGGCGAAGTACGTACCTTTGCTCTCTTTGCTTTCAACTGCTATGAACCTGCTGAATCGCCTGTTGCCTGCCCGTGCGACCCAACGTATTACGTTCGGTTTTATGGTAGCACTGGTACTGATTGCGGTTGGGTTTGTCCTGTCTTTTTATAGCTACAGCCGCCACAACAGGGCCAGCGGGCAGATTGAGCATACGTATCAGGTGATGGGTGCGCTCACTAACATTCTGTCATTGCTGAAAGATGCAGAAACCGGCGTTCGGGGCTACGTCATTGCCGGTGACTCCCTTTTTCTCGAACCGTATACGGCGGCCCGGCAGCAATTGCCCCGGCGTATGCAGGAGTTGACCCGGCTAACGAGTGATAATGCCGCTCAGGTACAGATGACGGATACATTAGCCAAACTTGTGGCGGCTAAGCTTAGCATAAGCGAACAGCAATTACACCGTGGCCGGGGTGATCAGCGCAGCAGTCAGAGTTACCTGCTGGCGGGTAAAGTGCGCATGGATCGCCTGCGTCAGTGTGTTGCCTATATGGTCAGGAGCGAACAGGCACTCATGCGGGAACGTAATCGGCAGGCCGCCGAGTCGTTTCGGCATACGCTCATGGTCATTTTTAGCCTCTCCGTACTGACCTTTCTGACCCTGATTGTGTCGTACAACCTGCTGGATAGCGAACTGGCCCGACGTCAGGAGAACGAAGATAAACTACGGACCTACGAAAACGAGCTGAAAGAGTACATCCGTCAACTGGAAGTTTCCAACGAAGAGCTGGAGCGGTTTGCGTTCGTAGCCTCGCATGATTTGCAGGAACCGCTGCGTAAAATTCAGTCATTCGGAGCCTTACTCACCCAACGCTATACGGCCGTATTCGATGAAGAAGGGACTATGTTCCTGGCCAGGGTCATGCAGTCGGCGGAGCGGATGTCCGGTCTGATTAAAGATCTCCTCAACTTTTCCCGTATCTCTACGCAGGAGAGTAAATTTAAAACAATTCGGACGGACCAGATTGTTCAACGGGTACTCGATAAGCATGACCTGCGCATCCGTGCCCTTGGGGCGCAGGTAGAGGTAGACCCCTTGCCGGTAATACAGGCCGTGCCGGGCCAGATGGATCAGCTGTTTGCCAACCTGATTGCGAATGCGCTTAAATTTACCCGCCCCGATACCCCGCCTTTTGTACGCATCCGGGCCGAAGCTATTGACGGAAGCTCATTGCCCGAACTAACACCCGGCCGAACGTATTACCGGTTTCTGATTACGGATAATGGCATCGGTTTTGATGAAAAATATTTAGACCACATCTTTAAGGTTTTTCAGCGGCTTCACGGTAAAAATTCGTACGAAGGCACCGGCATTGGCCTGGCTATCTGTAAAAAAATAGTGACGTACCATAAAGGTTATATTACGGCGAACAGCCGACCCGGCGAAGGGGCAACATTCGTCGTAATCGTACCCGAGAAGCAAACCAATGATTTCCATGACCGATCAATTTCCGACAAAGCCTATTCATATACTGCTGGTTGACGACGACGAAGATGACCGTTACCTCACCCGCGAGGCCTTTCAGCAACAGTTCCCCATCAGCCGAATTTCAGCCGTAGAGGATGGGGAAGAACTGATGGAGTTCTTAAATTATTCCGGCCGGTACGTCGGGGCCGAACACGCCCTGCCCGAACTGATCCTGCTCGATCTGAACATGCCCCGTAAAGACGGCCGGGAGGCCCTGCGGGAAATTAAAACGAATGCCACCCTTCGCCACATCCCCATTATTATTCTCACCACGTCGGATGCCAGAGATGATATCGAGACGTCGTATGTGAACGGTGCCAACAGTTTTATCACCAAGCCCACTTCCTACCAGCGATTGAGTGAAGTTACCAAAGCCATTGGCCAGTACTGGTTCAGTGTGGTTACGCGTTACACCGCCGGTGATAACTAACTGCCAAAACCGGGCGTAGCTGATTTATAAACCTGGCAGCAGCGCTAAAATTTTCTCTAACTGAGCCACCACATCCCGCGTCTGACCGGGGGTGAATTTATTGACCATCACCGAGAAACACATCCGTTCGCCATCCGAAGCCGTAAAGTAACCGGCATAGGCACGAACGCCTTCAATAGACCCACTTTTGGCCCGGATATTGCCCGCTGCGGCTGTGTTTCGGGCCAGATTTTTTACGGTCCCCGACTGCCCAACTACCGGGATGGACTGATAAAACACCGGAAACGCCGGTTCTTTGGCCATCGCCGTTAAAATTCCGGTCATGTTATCGGCCGTAATAGCCCCCACGGTCGACAGGCCACTGCCATCTTTAGGGCGAAACCCGTCCAGATTAACGCCCTTCGTGCGCCAGAACTGGGTAATTGCTTTAATGCTTTCATCAAAATTTGAGGTGGTCTTATTCAGCGCCAGGGCCGTTGTCCGGAGCAGGGCTTCGGCGTACAGATTTATGCTCTGGTAGTTGGTCTGCTGTACCAGTTCACTGAGCAGGGGCGACTGGTAATCGAGCAGTTTCCGGCGGCTGCCTTTAGCCGGGAGCATACTACCGGCCCCATCAGGAACCGGCCGGTTAGTCAGCGGGGAGTTTGTAACGGTAATGCTGTCGCGGAGCAGCCGGTTGTGCAGAGCAACGGCAACCGTGTAGGCGGGGTCGGGTAAAGCCCCTTTCACCACAAATTCCGACCCGCCTGCCGGAACCGTACCGGTTAGTTCGGGCTGACCGGCGAACGGGGCATTGTAAATGTTTACGTGATCGCCGGAGCCAGCGGCATCGGTGGTGACCCGGTTGCTGAATGTCAGGTAGGGCAGCGGGGGCTCCGTCCGCAGCACCGGCGCCGGACTACCAATTGATTTACCGGGCCTGAAGACTACGCGATAGAGGTTTTCATTAATGTTAAGGGCGCTCAGTCCTGCTCCGTAATAATTCCCCAGATCACCCCAGGGCCAGGTGTCCGGCGTTGTCTGACCGCTGTACAGCGATGCGTCACCCACCACAGACCCCCGAATCTGCCTGATTCCTGCGGCCCGGACTGCATCGGACCAGGTTTCCAGTAAAGCTGGTGTATCAGCATAATCGGTAGAACGCCCGCTGCCGAGCGAGGGGTCACCAGTGCCCCGCACGTAGAGATTGCCCGTCAGCACGCTGTCGCGCAGGGTGCCGTCGTACTCCAGGGTTGTTGTGTAGGTGTACGAAGGTCCCAGCACGGCCAGTGCCGTAGCGGTGGTAATTAGTTTAAGCGTGGAAGCTGTTGACAGGCTTTGCCGGGCGTTGTAATCGACCAGACATTGACCGTCCCGAACCCGCCTGACGGATAGGGCAATTGTGCCATAACGGATGGAAGGGCTGCTCTGAACCTGGTCAAGCGTGGTCATCAGCCGTTGCAGAACCAGCGAATCGGGCGGGGGGGAAGTGGCCAGAGAACGGGCACTAACCAGCAAAAAGACGGTGAACCAAATAGCGGCAAATTGGTTAAAAAGAGAGGTAAATCGGGGCATAAAGGGTAAAAAACAGGGGTTAGGCGATTCGGTCCCTATTTTGTAGCTTTGCAAACTTACGGAATTCTCCACATCGATTCAGTGTTCCACCAGCTCATTCAAGGCGCACTCAGAGACGCCATCGCACACGGCGGTGGGCCAGTCTGATTTATATACAGACGTTAACATATAGGCATGAAATTAACTTTTTGGGGTGCGGCCCGGCAAGTAACCGGAAGCATGTACCTGCTCGAATTGGATGACGATTATCGGATTCTGATCGACTGCGGGTCTGACCTGGACCGACCCAGGGCGGACGCTCCGCCCGAGCCCAAACCGGCCCAGACCGGTTTCTTTCCTTTTGAGGCTTCCAGCCTGAACCTTGTTCTTCTTACGCACGCCCATGTCGACCATTCGGGGAACCTGCCCAACCTGTACCGCGAAGGGTATGAGGGTCAGATTCTGTGCACCGAACCCACCTTTGCACTGACCGAACTGCTGTTGAACGATGCCGCTTCGCTGAACAAAAAACGCATTGCGGAACTGAATAACAGCAAAAAGCAAAAGGTTAAAGACAAGCAGTCGAAGCTCCAGAAGGATCTTTTTCTGGAAAAGCAGGTGCGGGAGTCGATGGAAAACGTGGTGCCGATTGCTTTTGGCCGCAAATTCCGCATCAGCGACACCGCCGACGTAACGTTCGTTCCAGCGGGGCATTTGCTGGGGGCCGCTCACATTATCATCAATGTGATCGAGAATGGAGAAAAGAAAAGCATTTGTTTTTCGGGCGATATAGGCCGCAAAGATTACCCGCTGCTGGTCGATCCGGCTCCCGTACCACCGGTTGATTATTTAGTCTGTGAAAGCACCTACGGTAATCGGTTGCACGAGCATCACATGACGCCCGAAGATGCCCTGGCCGATGTAATTCAGCGCACTTGTATTGATATTCCCGGTCGGCTCATTATTCCTTCTTTCAGCGTTGGCCGGACGCAGGCATTGCTCTACACCCTGAACCGACTCTACACCGAACGCGGCTTCCCGCCCATCAAGGTGTTTTCTGACTCCCCGCTGGCGTTTGAAAGCTCGAAGGTGTACCTGAAGAACATCAAGATGCTGAGCAAGGAAGCCAAAGAGTTCTACGAAGAAAACGAAGCCCTATTCGACTTTGTGAATTTTGAGTTTCTGGATTCATCCAAGGCCAGCAAAGCCGTCTCGAATTACGGTGAACCGTGCATTATCGTTTCGTCGTCGGGGATGGTGCAGGGTGGGCGCGTCGAATACCACGTAGCCGCCAACATCAGCAATCCGTACTGTACCATCCTGATCATCGGTTATTGCGCCGAAGGAACGCTGGGCTGGCGATTGCTCAACGGGCAACCTACGCTCGGCATCAAGGGAAAAGAGTTCCCGGTGAATGCCATCATCGAGAAAGTGGACGTCTTCAGTGGTCACGGCGACCGCGACGATCTGATGCGGTTTGTGAACATGCAGTCTCCCGATAAACTGAAAAAGATTTTTCTGGTGCATGGCGAAGAATCCAGTATGGTTTCGTTCAAAGGCACCTTAGCCGAATCGGGTTTCGATCAGGTCGAGATTCCGAAAAAAGGCGACAGTTACGATTTGTAAGGAGAAGGGAGACAGGGAGGAGGAAGTACCAGGTACTTCCTCCTCCCTGTCTCCCTTCTCCCTTTCCTCCTTTTTTTATGAGAACTTATTTAGACTTCGAAAAACCCATCGCTGATCTCGAATCCCGGCTTGCCGAAATGAAAAAGCTGGCCGAGACCAGTCAGGTAGACGTTAGCGCGGCTGTATCCTCCCTGGAGCAGAGTATTGAAAACCTGCGGCTCGATATTTTTCATAACCTCACCCGCTGGCAGCGCGTTCAACTGTCGCGCCATGCCGACCGGCCTTACACGCTCGATTATATCTCGCTGATGTGCGATCAGTTCATCGAGTTGCACGGCGACCGTACCGTGCGCGATGATCCGGCGATGGTTGGCGGCTTTTGCGAACTGGGCCGCACCGGCGGACCGGGCCAAACGGTGATGGTGATCGGGCAGCAGAAAGGGCGTAATACCAAACAGCGGCAGCACCGCAACTTCGGAATGCCCAATCCTGAAGGTTACCGCAAAGCGCTGAGGTTGATGAAATTAGCGGAGAAATTCAATAAACCGATCATTACCCTGATCGACACGCCGGGCGCGTTTCCGGGCATCGAAGCCGAAGAGCGGGGTCAGGGTGAAGCCATCGCCCGCAACCTGAAAGAGATGTTTATGCTCACGGTGCCCGTTATCTGCGTCGTTATCGGCGAAGGTGCGTCGGGCGGTGCCCTGGGCATTGCCATTGGCGACCGGGTACTAATGCTCGAAAACACGTGGTATTCGGTAATTTCTCCCGAAAACTGCTCGACCATTCTGTGGCGCAGCTGGAATTACAAAGAGCAGGCGGCCGAAGCGATGAAACTAACGGCTCACGATATGACGGCTATGCATCTGGTAGACGGCATCATTGAAGAGCCGCTGGGCGGGGCGCACCTCGATCACGGCTGGATGGCCAATAAACTGAAGGAAACACTGCTGGACACCTTAGCTGAACTGAATGCCATTGACCCACAAACCCGCATTGATCAGCGCATCGAGAAATTCTGTGCAATGGGCGTTGTAGTGGAGTAGGGGTTGGTATTCAAGTATTTATTACATTTGGTTTATGACACCGGAAAAACGCCTGAATCAATTAGAGCCATTGGTAGCTGAAATATCAGCTCAGTTGGATCGCGTCACTGCCCAGAATCGGCAGATAGTCCTCGTAGTTACTCAATTAGTTGAGTCAGTCGCCCAGCAAAGCGATACAATTCACTTTCTGCTTCGTGAACAGATACAAATCAAAACAGATGTAGCTGAGTTAAAAACAGATGTAGCTGAGTTAAAAACAGATGTTAGCGATTTAAAAATAGATATTAGCGATTTAAAGACCGGACAAATCAGTTTGAGTCAAAAGGTAGATCTGATTCTGCAACTTCTTCAATCAGGTAACGGCCGTTGACATTCGTGTAAATGAAATTTATGCAAAAAGCCGCTGATGATGCTGTCAGCGGCTTTTTCTATTGAACCCTGTAGGCCAATAAAGACAGTATGCTTCTTTAACTCCAACTCAGCCGCCTGGATGGGGCTGACGTTGCGTACGGTTAATTTTGCCATGACGTTCCTGCGGTTTGTCTGCAAATCTAACGGTATCTTTGGCTCTCTATTCATTTAACCTTGAGCCGTTTGCTGCGAATGACCTCAATACTCAACACACCCAACCTCCGCAACATCATCTTCGACCTTGGCGATGTCATCATCCCCATCGACATGCGGGCACCGATTCGCAACTTTGCCGTTCTATCCGGCCTGACGGAAGACGAAGTGGGCGAACTCTGGCAACAACATGGTATTCTGGCACAGTACGAGACCGGCCTGATTGATGATGATGCTTTCCGGCAGCACGTTCGCAGCCTGCTCAAGAACCGGAGCAATGCTCCCGAATCCTGGGCCGATGAGGTGATTGATACCGCCTGGAACACCGTTCTGCTCGACATTCCGCTGGAACGGCTGGAGCGGATCAAACAGTTGCAGGGTGGCTACCGGCTGTTTTTGCTGAGTAACACCAGCGCGATTCATATCCGGCAGGTAAACCGGATGCTGGTTACCATGGGACAACCCGCCCTGGAAGCCCTGTTTGAGCGGGTCTACTATTCGTACGACGTTCGATTGATGAAGCCCTCACCCGCTATTTATCAGCACGTTTTGCAGGACGCCGGTCTGGTGGCAGAGGAAACTGCCTTTCTGGACGACAACTCCGCGAACATCGCGTCGGCGGCTGCGTTAGGTATTCGGGCGGTGCATGTACAGCCGCCCCTGACGATCTTAGATTATCTCGATGAATCAACGAACCCGGACGTACCTGCTGCACGGTAGTCTGTTTATACTGACTTTAATTACCACGACGCTTGCCGGGGCCGAGTGGATGTTTGGTAGTGTTTTTATACCCGTTGAGGGGGCCCGGCAACTCGGCTGGCCGGAATTCTGGGCGGGCCTGAACTACTCAATCCCCTTTCTGGCTATTCTGACCGTTCACGAATTCGGTCATTATTTTGTTGCCAAGGCCAATCAGGTTCGGGTTTCCCTGCCGTATTACATTCCTATCTGGCTTGGCTTAGGACAAAGTATTGGCACGTTTGGGGCCTTCATCCGCATTCGGGATGTGATCAATAGCCGCCGAAAATACTTTGATATTGGTCTGGCCGGGCCACTTGCCGGTTTTATACTGGCTTTGGTTGTGCTATGGTATGGATTTACCCACCTGCCTCCACCGGAGTACATTTTCTCGATTCACCCCGAGTACCGGAAATTTGGCCTTACTTACGCCGAGCATGTGTACAAAAATCTCCCCGAAGGCGGTACGCTGGCGCTAGGCGACAACCTGCTTTTCTGGTTTTTCAAGACCTACGTGGCCGATCCCGTACGGTTACCCAACCCCTACGAGATGATGCATTATCCGTATCTGCTGGCGGGTTATCTGGCCTTGTTTTTTACGTCGCTTAATCTGATTCCAATCGGACAACTGGATGGCGGGCACATTTTGTATGCACTCATCGGCCGAAAGCGGTTTCAGTGGGTTGCCCCGGCTTTGTTTATAGCGTTTGCTTTTTATGCTGGCCTGGGATTATTTACTATTGATGATTTTGCTGCGGGGCGTGGGTTATCCAACAAATTATCGAACCCGATCTTTCTGGATCAGTTGGGTAAACTGGTCCTTTATACCTTTGTGCTTTACCTGGCGTTCTACCGCATCAATGAAACCGCCATTACGGCGCTGCTGATTGCACTGAGCGTTGTTATCGGTCAGTTTTTACTGACGTGGCTGATGCCCCAGTGGAAAGGCTATTCCGGCTTTCTATTTTTTGTCTTTATTCTGGGCCGGTTTTTGGGCGTCAATCATCCGGCTACGGAACTGGAAGAGCCACTCGATACAAAACGGCAAATCCTGGGCTGGCTGGCACTGGTGATTTTCGTAATCTGCTTCAGTCCCAAGCCGTTTCTAATCTCGTGAGTAGGGTTTCAACACAGCGGTCACGGAGATAAGACACAGAGAAAAACTCGGCTGCCTCCGTGCCTTACCTCCGTAACCGCTGTGTTTGACTTTTCACAGTAACCCTTCATCGGCGAAACTCAGGTAGGTTTTGTCGGTAAAAATCAGGTGATCCAGCACGGGAATATCCAGGAGCCGACCGGCATCTTTTAGTTTACGGGTCAGGTCTTTGTCGGCCTGGGAGGGCGTCAGGTTGCCCGACGGGTGATTGTGCACCAGAATCATGGCGCTGGCTAAATATTCCAGTGCCTGCTTAAAGATGATCTTCGGGTCGGCGACCGTGCCCGACACGCCCCCGGCGCTTATCTGTACCGGCCGTAACACTTCATTCGCCCGGTTGAGCAGTAAGATCCAGAACTCTTCGTGAGGCTTATCGAGCAGGTGCGGCCGAATTTCGTTGAACGCATCGCGGGAACAGGTAATACGGGTTCGTTCGGCGCGGTCCTGTTCCTTACGCCGACGCCCCAGTTCAAGGGCCGCAATAACCGTAATGGCTTTGGCTTCGCCGATACCCCGGAACTTAGACAGGTCTTTGATGCTGAGTTTGGCCAGATCATTCAGGTTATTGCCGATGCTTTTGAGGATGATTTTAGCTACATCGACGGCCGTTAAATCAACCGTGCCGGAGTTGATGAGAATGGCAATCAGTTCTGCGTCGGAGAGGGCGGCTTTGCCCTTCAGCATGAGTTTTTCGCGCGGGCGGTCTTCTTCGGCCCAGCTTTGGATGTTGCCGGACGTGGTTTCGTAATTCATCTTAGGGTACGGTGGTGGTAAATACGTACCCAAAATGCATAAAAAAACCTTACCCGCAAGGTGCAGATAAGGTAGTATATCTCAGAACAAGGGTCTGACCGCTACGAAATTAAGCGACAGCCGGCGTCAGTTTGTTAACGAAACGGGCCAGCTTCGATTTGTTGTTCGACGCTTTATTCTTGTGAATTACGTTACGCTTGGCCAGACGGTCGAGCATCGACGATACCGTTTTGAAGAGGTCTACGGCAACCGTCGCATCCGACGTGTCGCGAAGACGTTTGATCATGTTCCGGGTCGTCTTGTGTTGGTAACGGTTCAATAAACGCTTCTTTGCGCTCGACCGGATTGCTTTTTTAGCTGATTTATGGTTTGCCATTGGTATATAAACAGAATGCTGTGTTCGCTAAATGAGTGCGCAAAAGTACGGCTTTTTCTGGAATCTACCAAGCCGCAGGTCGTTAACATAGTTAACGTTTTAAAAATCAGCTTTGTTCGCTAACAGCCAATACGCGCATTACGGTTGAATATCGGCGTTTACGACCAGCGTTTTGGCCCAGCTTCCCTGATTTTCCATTACAAACTGACGGTAAGCTGCGCTCCGTTCAAAAGCTTTGATATCATCGTTACTCTGAAAGGTCAGGTAATGCATCACATCATAATCCGTCCCGTTGGCAGTCGTCAGAATCGTCTTACCGGCCGTATAACCAACGATCTGTTTAATTTCATGTTTTAAGCTGGCAAAATCATGCATATGCTTCTCAACTGCCTGACTTTGAACCCCATTTTTGAATTTTACACAGACGATTTGCTGTTTCTGGGCTCGGCGTGCGGGTGAGTAGGCACCGTAGATAATTAAGCCAAATGCGCAGAACATGACAATGAGTAGTGCGTAACTTTTTGATTTACCTTGCATGATGTTTGTGTTTTGTGTTTATTTCCAAATATTATTCTGTTTAAACAGTAGTAATATTTGAAAGGTTAAATAAAATCATCGTAAAGTACTATGTATAGACAAAACTACCATTTCTTCTTTCGGGTTCTAATTTTTTGCCATTTTTTTTCATCAACGGTTGCCGGTGCGCTCTGCATTAAAAAACATACCGAGAGCTATATTGCTGATTATCAGTATGCTAATGGTAGAGTTGTTGGCGTAAAATGGGGGTTTTATGCGCATCAGCAGATTAACCGGTTAGCCGTCTTCACGCTACCCGCCGAGATGATGCCCTTCTTTAAACAGCACATTCAATTTCTGGCTGATAATGCGGTCAATCCTGATAAACGACGTTACGCTGTCGCCGATGAAGCGCCTAAACATTTTATCGATCTGGATGCCTATACTGATACGTCAGCGACTACACTACCGCGTTATTACAAAACGGCGGCTGATCTGTATGGAGCTGATTCGTTAGCCCGACATGGCATCGTTCCCTGGCAGATTCAACTCATCAAATACCAACTGACCGAAGCCTTCAAGCAGCGGGATGTCCGGCGTATTTTACGGGTGGCAGCTGATATGGGCCACTACATTGCCGATGCCAATGTGCCCCTGCATACCACGCGCAATTACAACGGGCAGTTTTCGGGGCAGGAAGGTATTCATGGCTTTTGGGAGTCGCGGTTGCCGGAACTGTACAGTACAAATTATGACTTCTTCACGGGCCCGGCAGAATATGTAGAATCGCCCCAGAAAGCGGCCTGGCGGGCAGTATTTAATGCCCATGCTGCGCTGGATTCGGTATTGCTGTTTGAGCAGGAGTTGACGGCGACCCTTGGCGAAACCCGGAAATTTAGCTTTGAAGAGCGTAATGGAATCACCACGAAGATGATCTCCAGCGAATTTTCCGGGAAGTACCATGATGCCCTGCGCGGGCAGGTGGAGCGGCAGATGCGGGCGTCGGTGAAAATGGTGGGTAATTTCTGGTACACCTGCTGGGTCGATGCCGGGCAACCGGACCTGCGCCCACTGGCGACAGTTCAACTAACGGATGCCGAACAAAAAGAAGAAAAAGCAGAGCAGCAAGGCTGGTTAAAGCGCCTTTTTAAAGTCAGGAGCGAAGACTGACCGACTGACAAGTCCTTCAAGAATCGCGGTTCAGGAAGGCTTTAAACCACTCGCCCGATTGCTTGACGGTGCGTTGCTGCGTTTCGAAATCAACGTGGACAATGCCAAAACGCGGGTGATAGCCTTCAGCCCATTCAAAATTGTCCAGCAGTGTCCAGACGAAGTAGCCACCTACGTTAATGCCCTCTTCTTTTGCGCGCAGAACCTGTTGCAGGTAATCCTGATAAAATTGAACCCGTTTCTCGTCCTGCACCGGGTCTTCGCCGGGCTGACTGGGGTAAGCCACCCCATTTTCCGTAATAATGATCTCCCGAACGCCATCGTAGCGGGCAAACTGCTTGATGATCTGGTACATGCCTTCCGGGTAAACTTCCCAGCCCATCGCGGTAACGTCCTGAATACCTCTTTTCCGGGGTTTCACCTCGCGCGCCCAGACGAAGGGTGCCCACGGGCTGTGACGGACCACCAGTCTGAAATAGTTTTGCAGGCCGATAAAATCAAAGTCGAAGGCGAGTTTCTCCATATCGCCCGGTTTGGCATACCGTTTTTCGATCTGACTCAGGATCGGGACGGTATCAACGGGGTAGCCCAATCCCAAAGCCGGTTCGATAAACAGCCGATTGGCTAAAGCATCCACGCGGGCCGCGGCTTTAACATGCCAGAGATTGGGTGATTTCGGTTCTACGGGTGCGCAGAAAAACGTAGTCCCAATAGTTGCATCGGCTACGTTTCGGCGAACAACCCGGCCTCCTTCGGCCTGGCATAGGGTGGTGTGGTGCACTGCCGACAGAAAATCCGAAATGCCCCGGCGGCCCGGTGCATGCACCCCGGCAAAGTAACCGGCCGCTGTGTAGGTGAGTGGTTCGTTCAGGATGAGCCAGTGTTTTACCTTGTGACCAAACGCCCGGGTACACACGTCGGCAAACTCCGAAAACCACCCGACAATAGCCGGATTGGTCCATCCTCCCTTGTTTTCCAGTACCTGCGGCAAATCCCAGTGGTAAAGCGTTACCCACGGAGCCAGTCCCAGGGCGAGGCATTTATCGATTACCCGGTCGTAGAAAGCCAGCCCGGCTTCGTTGATGCAGCCACCCTGACTGGGGCCAACGCCATCGGGCAGGATGCGGGTCCAGGCCAGGGAAAAGCGAAACGCAGAAAAATTCAGGCTTTTGAGCAGCTCCAGATCGGCTTCGTAGCGGTGATAAAAGTCGCAGGCAACATCGGCTGTGCGGCCATCTTTAATGCTGCCTCTCCGGTGACTGAAGGTATCCCAGACTGATGGACTCTTACCGTCAACATCAATGGCACCCTCAATCTGATGCGCGGCTGTGGCGGTTCCCCAGACAAAGTCAGGGCCGAAATGATGCGTGGTTACGGGCCGGTTTTCCTGAGGCACTGGAAGGGTGTTGCGTGACAGTTAGGCCGACAAAGATAGCCAATCCGAACGGGGATATACACGGGGATAGGACCGTCAGTGATTGAAGCAAAACCAACGTTTAAACCTGATGGACAGGTTAGCAGTAATGGCCAATCATTCATGCCTCTAACATACTAACATTTAACCATTTAGTGTTTTTGACCATCAGTCCAGCGTAAAAATATGATTTATTTGCAGAAAACTTGTATTTGTAAAATAATATTCCGCATAAAAATCAAAAATGCAAATAATAGTTTGTGTAAATCTTAAAAATACCATCTTTGTATGGTACAAAGAGAAAGTACTTATATAACCTAAACGAAAACGTGTGCCATGCGAAAACTTTTATTAATCAATCTCCTGCTGCTGTGCTGGTGTCCGGCTATCGTTCGGGCGCAGACTCAGAGACTGAGCGGTAAGGTTACCTCTGCTGAAGACAATAGCCCTGTTCCGGGGGTATCAGTAACGGTAAAGGGCACGACGAACGGAACGCTGACGGATGCCGACGGAACGTACAAACTAAACGTTCCTGCCAAAGGCACCATCGTTTTCTCAGCGGTGGGGATGCAGGCCGTCGAAGAAACGGTAAACGGCCGGGCTGCTATTGACATTGTCATGAAAAACGATGTCAAGCAACTCAGCGAAGTTATTGTAACGGCGCTCGGCATAAAGGAGGAACGCGACAAATTTGCTTCGTCGGTCTCCACTATTGGGGGCAAGAACATCACGCAATCGGGCGAAACCGGCCTGCTGTCGGGTCTGAGTGGTAAAGCATCCGGCGTCGTTATAACCAAAAGTGGCGGTGATCCGGGGGCTGGTTCCTACATTCAGATCCGTGGTCAGAACACCATCAACGGAAATGCCCAGCCCCTGTTCATTGTGGATGGGATTCCGGTCAGTAACTCCAACGATAACGACGGTTCGGCGGGTGGTAATTCCATCGTTCAGCAATCCCGCATTAATGACCTGAACCCCGAAGATATCGAAAGCATGGAAGTGCTGAAAGGGGCCTCAGCCGCTGCGTTATGGGGTACACGGGCCGCCAACGGGGTTGTAGTGATCACAACCAAAAAAGGAAAAGACACCAAAGGCAAAGTCAACATCTCGTTTAAATCGACGCTCTCATTTGATCGGGTTAATAAAATGCCGCCCCTGCAAACTACGTATGGAGAAGGTAGCGGAGGGGTTTTCAGGCAGGGGAATAAATACAGTTTTGGCGACCTGATTGCCGACCGCAGTGGTGGGCCGGATACCTACATTACCGACCCGACGGCACCGGGTTATCAGGGCTACGTCACCTTCCCCGATGGCACCAAGCGGTACGCCATTGCTTCCGGCACGGCGGCTAATCCGCACGGTGGTAAAAACTCCAGAGACGTTTTCGACCACACCAAAGATGTGTTCCAGACGGGGCATTATACCGATAATGCCATTAATATCAGTGGCGGCAATGCCCGGTCTAATTTCATGCTCAGTTATTCCAATTTGACTCAGGATGGGATTGTTAAAGCATTCAGTAATTACCAGCGCAACACCGCCCGAATCAATGTAGCCAGTCAGTTTACCGAATGGTTTCGGGCGTCGGCCAACGTTGGGTACAGCAAAGTGGGCTCATCCCGTATTCAGCAGGGCGATAACCTCGATGGTGTCATGCTGGGCGGTACGCGTACTCCACCCGATTTCGACAATCAGTATTATACGGGAACGTACACCAATGCCGCCGGTCAGGTGTTTAATGATGCCCACGTTTCGTACCGGAACCCGCTCGGTATTGATCAGAACACGATTTACTCGAACCCGGTCTGGAACATCAGCAACAACCGCAATACAACCGACGTGGACCGGATTACCGGTAATGTGGAATTGGGGGTAACGCCTACATCCTGGCTGAGCATCACCGGTCGGACGGGTATCGACAACTTCACGGACGCCCGGCTGGAGCGGTTTTCCCGCAATTCTGCTAACTATTTGAACGGCTACCTATCGAAGAACTGGATTACAGAAAAGCAGTTTAACACCGATGTGTTTGCCAATGCAACCAAGACATTCAACAATAATTTCAGTGGTTCGCTGCTGGTAGGGGTTAACTACAACAGTCGGCGGAGGGCCATCCTGTCGGATGCCATCTCGAACTTAATTGTGCCGACAGCGCCCGATATTCTGACCAACGCGCTGAACTCGAATTTAACGGCCAGCAATTATAACTCGCTCATCCGCACTTACGCCTATTACGCGCAGGCCGAGGTTCAGGCGTATAACCAACTGTTTCTGACGCTGACGGGCCGCAACGAAAGTGCGTCGACGTTTGGCTCGAAGACCAACAGCAGCTTCTTCTTCCCGTCGGCGGCCCTGGCCTGGCAGTTCACCAAGCTCAAAGGTCTGGAAACCAGTTCAGTTCTGAGTTTCGGTAAATTGCGGCTTACCTGGGGTCAGGTGGGTATTCAGCCCCAGCCTTACCAGAACTTTACGACATTTAACCCGGCTGCATATACGGATTCGTACGCCAATGGCGTCTCATCGGCCAGTTCGCTGTACGGTGGCGGCTATGTTCGGAGCACAACGGCGGGGAACGACTACCTGCGCCCCGAACGAAAAACGGAAAGCGAAGTGGGGGTTGATTTACGGTTTCTCAACAACCGATTCTCATTCTCGGGAACGGCCTACTCCAACGCTACGAAGGACGTAATTCTGTCGCTGAACGTACCGTACGAAACCGGCTATGCCGTTCGGAATATCAATGCCGCCGAGTTGTCGAACAAAGGGCTTGAGTTTGATGCCGGTGCCGATATTTTTCCGCAGGGCGCTTTCAAATGGAATCTGTCGGCCAACTTCTCGCTGAACCGTAACAAGGTTGTCTCGCTGGCGGGGGCTTCGGTGTATACGCTGCCCAGCACCTACGCCGGCCAGTCGCTGATTCCGGGCCAGCCCTTCGGCGTGTTCTACGGCACGGATTTCCTGAAGGACGAATCGGGGAAATACAAACTCGATGCCAACGGATTCCCGCAGGGTGGCACGAACAATGAAATCGTTGGCAACCCGAATCCCAAATGGCGGGGTGGCCTGGGGAGTACGTTCTCCTACAAAGGCGTTTCGCTGTACGTCCTCTTCGACAAAGTATATGGCAATGACTTTTACAACGGTACGCGGGGGGCACTGTATCTGATTGGTACGCACGGCGATGTGGGCAACACCTCGGTAGCACCAGCGGGCGGGCTGAAAGATTATAACGGCAACACGATTGCCGCCGGAACCAAGTTTGAGGGCAACATTCAGGACTTTGGGGCTGGCCCGGTAGCACTGAACCAGGCCTGGTATCAGGGTCCCGGCACGTCGTTCAGTTCGGCCTCTACCAAGCAGTTTGTGGAAGATGGCGGCTCGACCCGCCTGCGGGAGGTAACGCTTACGTATAGCCTGCGCAGCCCCGGATTCCGCCGGTACACGCACCTGGCGTCGGTTGACTTCTCCCTCACCGGCCGAAATGTCTTTTTATGGACCAAGTACAGAGGTACCGATCCTGAAGTAAGCATTACCGGTGCCAGTTTAGCCCGTGGTCAGGACTGGTTCACCAACCCGAACACCAAATCGCTTCTGTTCTCGGTTAAAATCAATTATTAAAAACCGTTTCGAGCTACTTAAACCGATACGCTACGACCATGAAAAAATTAGTTTCTCATAAAATTACGATTGCCCTGTTGAGCCTTACCCTGCTCAGTAGCTGCAGCGATTTGTTCGACGAATCCAGCATTAAAAGCAACCCGAATGCCGTGACGGATGTGGATGTGGCCACCTTGCTTTCCGGTACGCTGCTGGGTGTGTCGATGCTGCACGAAGATACCGACGTGCGCATTTCGGCCATCTGGGCGGGCGAACTCAATGGGCTATCCCGTCAGCATCAGACCTACGCGAGCTATATTGTGTCGGCCAGTACATTTGGCTGGAGTCCGCTGTACCCGGTAGCAAGCCAGGCGCGGCTGATTCAGACCAAAGCGGATGGGGTTGGCGACAAATGGACAAAGGGAGTCGGTCAGGTGCTGGAAGCGCTGGTTATCGCCAAGGCAACTGATCTATACGGAGATGTGCCCTACAGCCAGGCGTTCGATGATGTGAAGTACCCTACGCCGACCTTCGATAAACAGGCGGATGTGTATGCCGCGCTGCAAACCGTGCTGGACAATGCGATCCAAAACCTGTCGGCACCCGCTGGTCTGGCGTTTGCGGGGCAGGATTATATCTACAAGGGGAGTGTAGCCAAGTGGAAAGCAGCCGCTTACACCCTGAAAGCCCGGCTTTATCTGCATACCGGTGAGTATGCCAAAGCAATCACCAATGCCACATCGGGCATCAGCAGCCCGGCCGGCGATGCACTGACGCCACACGGCACCAGTCAGGCGGTTGATGATAATCAGAACTATGACTTTTTCCGGATTACGCGGGCGGGCGATACCGGTTTCGACGGGGCTTACCTGCCCATGCTGATGCAGTCGCGGATTAAGTCGGCTAACAGCAAAACGGACGAAACGGCGCTCTACAATCACTATTTCAAAGTAGGCATATCAACGGCGGGTGCCCTGGACCCGAACACTGACGATGGTGCGTTTACCGAAGATGCCCCGCATCCGATTATTACGTATTACGAGAATCAGCTGATTCTGGCCGAAGCGCAGGCCCGATTGAACGGTACCGACAAAGCACTGGCGGCACTCAACAGTGTCAGGGCGGGGTTAGCCAGTGGGTACATCAATGGCAAAAAACTCTCGGCTACCGGCCTGAAGTACGATGCCTACACACTGAGCGATTTCGCCCCGGCTGGTCTGGCCAATCCAACCAAAGCCGCTTCGACGCAAATTGCCCTGCTGTATGAGATTATCGCCCAGCGGTATATTTTCTTCCTGATGCAATACGAAGCGTTCAATGATGTCCGGCGGCTCGAAAAAGCCACGCCGGTCGTGCAACTGCCTATTCCGCTTTATGCAGGAGCTAAAAAACCGGAACGGTTTATCTACCCGCAAAACGAAATAAACACCAATCCCAACGTGCCAAAGCCGCTGCCGGACCAGTTCCAGAAGGTACCGATTTTCCAATAGGTCGCAGGCCGGTTCGCTAATTCCCGATTGGCTTCCTGCATTCCCTGAGCGGGCGACTTAAGTCGCCCGCTCAGGGAATAACTTTATACAATTCACTCAACCTCCGTGCGCATGAAGCTCTACCTAATGCTATTCCTTCGTAAAGTTTTACCAATTGTATCCCTCCTGGTTTCTGCTCATTCCCTGCTTGCGGCTATCCCACCCGCCGATTCAATCCGGGTTACTGTAACTGAAGGCACCAACCTGGCCGCAGCGCTATCGCCCGATAAAAAAACCATTGTTTTTGATCTACAGGGCACAATCTGGACCTTCCCCACTTCGGGAGGAAATGCCCGTCCCATTACCGACGCGATGGGGGATAGTCGACAACCGACCTGGTCGCCGGATGGCAACTACATCGCTTACCACGCCTTTTACGACGGCAATTACCATATTTATACGGTGCGGAAAGACGGCTCGCAACGGCGGCAACTCACCACGGGACTGTCCGATAACCGCGAGCCGCACTGGTCGCCCGATGGAAAATCGATTGTTTTCTCCTCGGATCGAAGCAATAACTACGATATCTGGCAACTGACCCTCGATGGCGGTAAACTGACCCAACTCACAACTGATCCGGCCAACCAGTATAATCCGGCTTACAGCCCCGACGGGAGGCAGATTGTATTTGTGTCGGAGAAGCCCGACGCGCCGGGCCTCTACACCCGCGATGCGGCCGGTACCGAAAAGCGCGTAGTGTCCGCAATGGGCAAGCTGGCGGCTCCGGCCTGGTCGCCCGATGGGAGCCAGATTCTGTACAACACCTTCGGCAATAAGCGCTCAGGGCTGGATGCCGTGGCGCTGGCAACGGGGCAGACCCGACAGGTGACCAATGCCACCGACGATGTGTTTCCGTTTCGGGTAACCTGGTTTTCGGCAGATGAGTACCTGCTGGCCGTGAACGGGAAACTTCGGCGCGGCAAACTAACCGGAGGTACCGTAGCACCGGCTACCGGCACCGATGTACCCTTCCGGGCAACGGTGACGCTGGCGAAGCGAAATTATTCCCGAAAAACCTACGACTTTAACAGTCCTGTTCCTAAGCCGGTACTGGGCATTAAGGGTCCCTGTGTTTCGCCCGATGGTAAACAGATCGCGTTCGCGGCTCTGGGTGATCTGTGGTTGCTGACACGGGGCAATCCCAAACCCGTTCAGCTAACGAATGATGTTTTTGCCGAAACAGACCCTGCTTTCTCGCCCGATGGCACGCAACTAGCCTTTATGTCGGATCGGAAGGGCAACATGGATGTCTGGATTCGTACGCTGGCAACGGGGGAGGAGCGGTGTCTGGTCGATGTGCCGGATGAACTGCATTTTCTCAGCTGGTCGCCGGATGGGAAGCAACTGGCATTTTATCAGGCAGATCCCCGCAACGCCTGGGGCCGCAGTACGCTGTTTATTGCCGATGTAGCCACCGGTACCTACGAAAAACGGCACGAATCGTTGTTTGTGCCCAGCCAGCCGAGCTGGTCGCCGGATGGGAAGACGCTGGCGATGTCGGCGTTGCAGGTGTACTCGTCGCGGTACCGCGAAGGCATCAGCGAGATTCTACTGGTTTCGCTTGAAGGAAAGGCCGATGATAAACCGGATCGGGCGGTTTCGCCGGAACCCGGCCGGACGCTGGGAACACGCAGCAAAAACGGTCCGGTCTGGTCGCCCGATGGAAGCATGATGGCCTACATTCAGGACGGGCTGTTGTGGGTGATACCGACTGATGGCAGCGGCAACCTGATCGGGAGGCCCCGTGCCCTGACGACCGAACTGGCCGAAGCACCAACCTGGACCGGCGACTCTAAACGCCTTGTTTTTCTAGCTACCGACCAACTCAAGCAGGTCGTTGTGGCTGATGGAACCACCGAAACCATCCCACTGGACTTAACATATCAATTACCACAGTCGACGGCGCAGATGGTGGTTCATGCCGGGCGACTCTTCGACGGACGCTCAGGTACGTACAAAACCAATGTCGATATTCTGATCACCGGCAACCGGATTCAGGCCATTGAACCGCATAAAGCCGGACGAACGGGTACACTCATCGACGCATCAGACAAAACAGTAATGCCGGGGTTGTTTGAATGCCATACCCACCAGCATGCTATGTCGGGCGAGCAGTTGGGGCGGCTCTGGCTGTCATACGGCATCACATCGTTGCGGGAGCCCGGTGCTGACCCCTACGATGCGCTGGAGCGTAAAGAAGCCTGGATTACGAACCGCCGACCGGGGCCGCGCCAATTTTTTACGGGTGGCCTCACCGATGGCCGCCGTATTTATTACGGGGCCGCCATGAGCATCACCACGCCCGAACACCTGGAACGCGAACTGAACCGGGCGGTGCGTTTAGACTACGACATGATGAAAACCTACGTGCGGCTTCCCGACGCCATGCAACAGCGCGTCACCACTTTTGCTCACGAGCACGGTATGCCCGTTTCATCGCACGAGATTTACCCGGCCATGAGTTATCAGGTGGATGCAGTGGAGCACATAGGCGGTACCAGTCGGCGCGGGTATTCGCCCAAGATTTCGGCGGTGAACCGGACGTATGGGGATGTGATTCAACTGCTGGCCGCGTCGCAGATGAATATCACGCCCACGGCCTCGTTGCAGGGTGGTTTCAACACGATGGCAGCCAAAGACACTAATTTCTTCCAGAATCGGCAGTTTAAGGTATTTTACTCCGAAGCCTATACGAATCGGTTACTGGCCGAATCGGCGCAGCTGCCCAAACTATACCCCGGCTATCTGGATAATTTTGGTAACCTGCAAAAAACGCTGAAAGCACTGGTGGTAGCTGGTGCGCACGTTACCACCGGAACCGACAGCCCGTTCGTGCCCTACGGCCTGAGCCTGCATACTGAACTGCAATCATTTGTGGGAGGAGGCTTATCGCCCTACGAAGCGCTGCGATCAGCTACACTGTGGGCGGCTGAGGCTGTGGGGGTCGCCAACGATTTAGGTTCCATTGAACCGGGTAAGCTGGCCGATCTGGTCGTGGTGACCGGCGACCCGCTTACCCGGATCGAGGATGCTAAAAATGTAGAGGTAGTCGTGAAAAACGGTACAGTTTACTCCATCAATCAGTTATTGACCCGCCCGGTTGTCGGCCGGTAGGCGCGAAGGCTGACGTACTGAATGGCAGGAGCGGGGGCGTGCCCCCGCTTAGCCAATGGCGGTTGCCGAAATACTATAGGTCAGTTCTTTAAGACTCTCGCGGATGTGCTTGATCGCTTGTCGACCGGTATTCCACCGGCGGATAACGTTTACTTCCCGCACCTCCGCCGGGTCTCTGGGCTGGTTGGCCCGCACAAAATATTCAGTCATGGAACCAGTCATCTGACTGACAATCTCATCGATGGAGCCGTTGATCAGCAGTGCCGGGTCCGTCCTGGCAATGTGAATCAGCGCGCGCCCGATGGAGGCTGTGTAAAACGCACAGTCAATATCCTGATGGCGTACCGGTACGCCATCGTGCAGACGCTGGAGGTTCACCCCACCATCTTCCAGCCGGGCTGCGGTGGGCAACTGCTCGGCGGGCTGTGGAAAGGCCGCATCCAGATTGCGCCGGAAGGTATGCCACCAGGGGGGCTGCTGTCCCGACGGGTTCAGGGTATCGCAGAAAATAATTCGCCGGGGCGATTCGGGCTGTTCGGGATTCATCAGCAGCAGAGCCGCGCCCAGATGCCGGTCGTCGGCCGCATGGCGTCGCTGAATCACAAAACAGTGCAGGCGCGTATCGCCCTGCTCCCCAAACAGCTCCGTAGCTGTCCGAACGGCCCGCAGGGAGTCGAGCATGTAGCCTTCGGTGATCACGTGAATGGGTAACTCAGTTGCCCCAAGGGCTTCCCGGCGCAGTTGCCGGGCCAGAATATTCAGAGCGGTGGTATCAGAACGGCGAGTACCAAAATACAGACCAATGTCTTCACGAATCTGATCGGTGGGCATATCGGCCAGCGTAACGCTGTCGCCATGATCGCCCTGCCGGCTGGCCGAACTGTATCGGAACGGCACTTCAAGATGCTCGCGGTGGGCGGCTAAATTGTAAATACGCTGCTCAAATTTGGCCAGCAGGGGCTGGTAGGCGTCCTGCTGAAAATAGACCTGATCGCTGGAGCGGAGCAGGTGACTGGCAATGGTATCATTGTTGAGGAGCTGTTCAAAGGCATCTTCCCGGTGTTTGAAGAAACTGCGCAGGGCTCCCTGTTCAATAAAGGCTTCGGTGTCGTGTTCACCATCCACTGTGCGGATCGCGTCGGTGTTCGTGCCGCGGTCGATCCAGTCGCGGAGGTAGTGTCTGACGGCATCGTCGAAGGCCTGATTTGCCTGAATGGCTTGCTCTTTTCGGTAGTCAGTTGAGCAGATAGTCTGACTATCCATCGAGTCCTCCTGATCGGAGATGACCCGAACGTGTGTCTTCATAGATTTTAGTTGTGTTAAGAGGTGTATGCTTTACCGGCCGCCCATGACAAAACTGCTCCGTTGGCTCACACGGCGGCAAACCCGGTTTGACCGGTCATTCCGTCTGAAAGAGCCGATCAGAAGCTACCTTCAGGGGAAATGCGGATAAACGAAACGAAGTGATTTTGAAATTCTCGGGATGTTTCTCCTGAAACTGATACCGGGCAAGGGAGGCAGCGGAGCGTGGGACCAGCCGACAACAGGCCCACGTTTATTAACACCGAAAACGGCCAAAAAAGCCATTAAATCTACGGTTTTAAATCGATAAATTTTAGGATTTTTTCGCTTTAGCCGATAAGAAAAAATACTGGCCGGATGCGGCTGACAAGTGGGTCTGGTAGTCAGCGAATTAACGGATTGACTGTCCCGGTCATGGTGGTACTGCCGGTATCATCAGCCCGTTATTTATCAATTCTGTTCCGGCTGTCGCAGGTACTTCAGCATGCTGTTCAAGGGGGCTCGATTAATTAGCCTTGTAGTTTGTTTTTGTCTATTTTCGCTACCGTAAGTCTGATGGAACAACTCATACCCGGCCGTAATGACTTACTTAGCTTACCTTCCCTCTGATGCACTACCTTACGCTTTCTCCGTCTGCTACGGTGTTACTGCAAAATGCCCTGAATGCAGCCCCAACCAGTATGGTTGTGTATCAGGCCCGGCTGAATGAAGCCGAAAGCCCGACGGACTGGCAGCTAACCCTGGTAAACACGGCGGCCGAAACCCGGTTTGGTCCGGTGGCCGATGAACTGAATGCCCTTCACATACACAGACAGCGGGCCGAACGTCAGGCCCAGTTTAGTCAGGTGCTACAGACGGGATCGTCCCTACAGGAAGATGTATGGATTACAAGGGCCGCCAGCGGAGACAGTACCCTGCTGACGATGTCTGCCGGGCGTCTGGATGAAAACAGCGTCGTTGTCACCTATGCCGATAGTAACCCGCATCAAAACCGGATGCTGCAAACGATAGCCGACAACATCGAAGCCGGGTTGTTGGTAAATGAGGCCATTCGGGATGAAACCGGGCAGATTGTTGATTTCAGGTATCTGATCACTAACCAGTATAACGCCCAGCGGGCTGGACTGACACCCGACGCAATGATAGGCCGTCGGGTAGGCGACCTGTTTCCGGGCTGGCAGGCGTCAGACCTGTTTCGCCGGTTCGTGACAGTGGTGGAAACCGGTGAAACACAGCGGTCCGTTTTTGCCTATGAAGCCTATGGCTGGACAGGTTGGTACGATGGTACGTTCGTTAAAACAGACGATGGCGTCTTTTACACCTATGTCGATGTAACAGCGCTTAAAGAAGCCGAACTGGCTCAGGAACAGCAGGCAGACCTTTTACGCAGTATTCTGGATGGCTCGCAAAACCAGATTATGGCTTTCGAGACGGTTCGGGACGCAGCCGGTAAAGTGGTTGACTTCAGGTACCTGCTGCAAAACGAGGTGAACCGACGGCTGTTAAATCTTACCGATGACCAGGTAATTGGCCAGACCATGCTGTCTGTTTCGCCAGGTCTTAAAACGACTGATGTGCTGGAGCGGTACATTCGGGTGGTAGAAACGGGGGAGCCGGACCGGTTCGAACTGCCGTACTTTTACCAGGGGCAGCTGAACTACTACGATGTATCAGCCGTAAAGCGGGGCGATGGCCTGGTGATTACCCTACAGAATAAAACCGCCGAACACCAAGCCCGGCTTCAGCAGCGTGAGATGGCTGATACGTTTATGGCCGTGCTCAATTCCATGCCCGATGGCCTGAATGTGCTCGAAATTATCCGTGACGACGCGGGCCTTTTACAGGACATGCGGTATCAGTACCTGAGCAGTACGATATACAGCGACACCGGACTTACCCCGGATCAGATGATTGGTCAGTCCATGCGAACGTTGTTTCCGGGGGTCATCGAGTCGCGATTCTGGCAGGGGTTTGAAGCGGTCCTGACTACGGGCGAACCTCAGCGGTTTGAGGTACACTATACGCAGGATGGCTACGATAATACGTTGCTCTGCCAGGTTACACAACTGGACGCCGACCGGCTGATTACGACCTACCAGATTGTGAATGATATTAAACGGGCCGAGCAGGCGCAGGAGCAACAGGCCCGGCTGCTGCAAACGGTGATCGATACCTCGCCCGCCGGGATTATTCTGTACAAAGCCATTCGGACATCAGCCCCGGAGGAGTCGGCGACAATCACCGACTTTCGGGTCGAGCTGGCCAATTCGGCGGGTGCGCAGATTGTGGGGCGGCAACCCACCGCCGACTTTATTGGTCGGCTGATGTCGGATTTGCTGCCGAGTGCGGAGGGCCGCGAATTTTTCCGCACGGTGGCTCAGGTCGTCGAAATCGGTCAGTCGAGGGTGTGGCTGATGCCATACTTTGCCGATGGCATCAACGGCTGGTTTAACATGTCGCTGATCCGGCAGGGAAGCGATGAGGTCGTCGTCACGTTTTTGGACGTAACCAATTTAGTGCAACTACAGGAACAGCTTGAATATAGAAATTTCGAATTGCAGCGTTCCAACGAAAGTTTACAGTCGTTTGCCTACATAGCGTCGCACGATTTGCAGGAACCGCTGCGCAAAATTCAGGCCTTCAGCGATCTCATCCGTAGTCAGTACACCGAAGGGTTACACCCCGAAGCCGCCGAATTGTTCAGCCGGATGCAGGTTGCGGCCGAACGAATGTCGCTGCTGATGAAAGACCTGCTCACGTATTCGCGCATCAGTAATCAGCAGCGGGTCCTGCAGTCGGTTTCACTAATGAATCTACTCCATGAACTGATGGATGATTTATCGGTGATCATTCAGGAAACGGGTGCCTGCATTCACCTCGATGAACTGCCCGCCATCACCGGCGAAGAAACGCAACTCCGGCAACTGTTCCAGAATCTGCTCAGTAATGCGCTGAAATTTTGTAACCCGGCCCTGCCGCCAGACGTGCGGGTTCAGTGCCAGCGAGTGGCCTGCCAGGACCTGCCGGCAACGCTGCTCGCCACCACCGGACCCGGCTTAGGACCGGCGTACTGGGCTATCAGCGTGGTGGATAACGGCATCGGTTTTGACGAAAAATACCTTGACCGCATTTTTCAGGTCTTCCAGCGGCTCCATGGTCGAACGGAGTACATGGGAAGTGGAATCGGGCTGGCCATTGTCCGTAAAGTTGCCGAAAATCATCGGGGCTTCGTCACCGCCAGCAGCCAGCCGGGGCAGGGGTCTACGTTCACAGTGTACCTGCCGGTTTAGGTTACCTCACAGCAACCGATCCAGCTGAATGGGCAGGTCGTGAATGCGTTTGCCGGTCGCGTGATAAATCGCATTAGCGATGGCAGCAGGCATGCCCACCAGCCCGATCTCACCCAGTCCCTTTGCGCCCAGCGGATTCACGATGGTGTCAGTTTCGTCGACGAAAACCACATCCAGCTGGTGAATATCGGCGCAGACCGGAATATGGTATTCAGCCAGATCGTGGTTCATAAACCGGCCGAAGCGGTGATCCATTGCGCTTTCTTCCTGCAACGCCGAGCTGATACCCCACACCATGCCGCCGATGATCTGGCTGCGGGCTGTTTTAGGATTCAGAATGCGGCCACCGGCAATGGCACTCACCGCCCGGGTTACTTTCACCGTGCCTAAGTCTTCATCGACCAGTACCTCCACAAACACCGCCGAGTGCGCATTGCGTGAGTATTTCTGGTGACGCAGCAGGTTAGGCATCGACGTAGCCGTTTCGGTGATGGCGTGGCCCCCGTTCTGCGCCACAATCTCGCGGAATGTGACAAAAATGGATGGATCGCTTTTGAGTTTTATGCAGCCATCGGCAAACACAACCTCGTCCTGATCGGCCTTTGCCAACGGCGATTTAGGCATCGTCCGGGCCAACTTGAACAACTTTTTAGCCAGATCTTCGCAGACGACCTTCACCGCCGACCCTACCGTCGAAGCCGTCCAGGAACCACCCTGAATGGGAGCGAATGGCATATCCGTATCGCCGAGCCGGAACACCACGTCCTCAATGGGCATTCCGAGCGTCTCGGCCGCAATCTGGGTCATAATGGTGTAAGTGCCCGTGCCAATGTCGGCGGTGGCACTGCTGACGCGCAGCTTCCCATTGACGGTTAGCACGGCTTCAGCGCGGGCGGGCATCTGACTGGCATCCCAGATGCCGGTGGCCATGCCCCAGCCAATCAGGTTATGACCCTGCCGCATGGAGCGGGGTTCCGGCGTGCGTGTAGCCCAGCCGAACCGCTCGGCCCCCTGCGTATAACAGGCCCGAAGTTCTTTGCTTGAGAAGGGTTTATCGCCCTCGGCCTGATCAATTTCACCGTAATTCCGCAGTCGCAGTTCAATCGGGTCCATGCCCAGCTCATACGATAGTTCGTCCATCGCCGACTCAATGGCGTGAACACCCGTAACGCCCCCCGGTGCCCGCATGTCGATAGGCGTGTACACGTCCAGCGGCCTCAGTTTATAGGGTAGCGTCACATTGTCGCAGGGATAAAGTTTACTGGTCCAGTTAACGACCATTTCCATATAATCCTCAAAGCGGGAGGTGATGCCAATGGCTTCGTGGTAAATGGACGTCAGTTTCCCATCGGGCGAGGCCCCTAACCGGACTGTCTGCACGGTATTGGGCCGGAAGCCGAAGGTCCACATCTGGGGGCGGGTCAGCGTAACTCGGACGGACCGTTTCAGGGCGCGGGCCGCCAGTACCGCCAGAAAAAGCTGGTATTGTGGCCGCAGCCCCGACCCGAACCCACCGCCAACGTAGGGCGATACGACCCGAACCCCGCTGAACGGGATGTTAAAGGCCTGGGTGACATATAGCTGACTGTTGGTAGCCCCCTGCGTTTTGTCGTAGATGGTTAAATGGCCGTTTTTGCCATACTCAACCGTTGTGGCAAACATTTCCATGGGGTTATGGTGCTGAGCCCCATGAACATACCGCGCCGACATGCGCGTGGGCGCGTCAGCAAACGCCCGCTCGGAGTCGCCCCTTGGTTTAGGGGGCAGCGGCTTAACGAAATTCATAACACCCGGTTCTGGGTCGCGGGCCTCCGACAGATTGGCCTGCAAGTCGGTGGCAAACGCGTCTGTTTCGTAGTCAACCTTAACTAAGGAAGCCGCGTACCGGGCCACCTCGAAGGTTTCGGCCACCACCAGCGCCACTGGCTGACCACTGTATTTTACTTCAGCATCGTGCAACGGCCGAAACGGCGAACCCGGCGGAGCATCCTGATCTTTATAGCTGATGTCGAACCAGGCCGTATGGGGCCGGTTTTCGTGGGTAAATACCTCCAGTACGCCCTCCAGGGCAAGGGCATCGCTGGCATCAATGCGGGTGATGGTGCCTTTGGCAATGCTGCTCGTAACGACGTAGCCATGCGTCAGATTGGGCACATTGAATTCGGCGGCATACTTAGCCTGCCCCGTTACTTTCTCGCGGCCATCCGTACGGGATACCGGTTTTCCGATGTAGGTGCTCATTCCGTTGGTTCGAGTTTAGCCGCAATGCCGATGGCCCGCACGATGGCGCGTTTGGCCAGTTCTATTTTAAAGGTATTGTGCCCATAGCCAACGGCTCCATCCAGCAGGTTGTCGGCTGCCGGTAGAAAGTTCGCCCTGATGGCTGGTTTACCCACCAGCAACGCTTCGGCTTCGGGTTTGCGCCAGGGTTTATGTGCAACGCCACCAAGCGCAATCCGGGCATCAGTGATGAGGCCATTTTCCAGTTCCAGACCAACCGCTACCGACACCAGCGCGAATGCGTACGACGACCGATCACGGAGTTTGAGGTACGTATAGTAGTCAGAAAATCCTTTGGGCGGCAGGTCTATGGCCGTTACCAGTTCGCCGGGCAGCAGCGTATTGTCAAACTGGGGTTCGTGGCCGGGCAACCGGTGAAAATCACCGATGGGAACGGTGCGGTCGCCGTTGGGGCCGGTTATGCGGATAACAGCGTTGAGGGCGGCCAGGGCCACGCACATATCCGACGGGTGCGTAGCGATGCAGTGTACGCTCTGGTCTGACCGGTCGGCTGAGCATGACTCGGTACCGAGAATAGCGTGAATACGGTTGTACCCGCCGATAGCCCCGCAGCCCAACGGTCCGTCGCTACGGCCCGGTTGTCGTTTATTACAGGGCATACCCGTGTCGTAGAAGTAATAGCAGCGGGTTCGCTGAAACAGGTTGCCGCCGTTGGTCGCCATATTGCGCAACTGGGCCGAAGCCCCGGCCAGAATTGTCTGCGAAAGCAATGGATACCGTTTTTCAACCTGTTCGTGATAGGCCGTGTCGGCATTGGTTACCAGCGCACCAAGCCGTAGCCCTCCGTCGTCGGTATCTTCAATCTGGCTCAGTGGCAGGCGGTTAATGTCGATCAGCCGGTCGGGCTGTTCCACTTTTGCCTTCATCAGGTCGATGATGTTGGTACCACCCGCGATGAATTTTGCCTGGCTGGCTGCTACCGTCAGTTCAGCTACGGCAGCAGCAATTTCACCGGGACGCGTGTAGGAAAAAGGATTCATACCTGTTGGGATTAATGGGCAGTCCGTTGTCAGGCACAGGCAATGCCCGCTGACGACCGGTACCTATTTTTCGAGTTGCATAACTTCGGTGATGGCATCGACGATGTGCGGGTAAGCACCGCAGCGGCAGAGGTTGCCGCTCATCAGTTCGCGCACATCCGCGATGGTGCGGACGCGGCCTTCGTTAATCATTCCAACGGCGGAGCAGATCTGACCGGGTGTGCAATACCCGCACTGAAAGGCATCGTGATCGATAAATGCCTGTTGCAGTGGGTGTAACGGTGAGGGCGCGCCGGGCGTAGAGGTGGTTTGCGCCAGCCCTTCGATGGTCGTAATCTCGTGCTCATCATGCATCACGGCCAGCGTCAGGCAGGAGTTGATGCGTTTACCATTGACCAGTACGGTACAGGACCCGCACTGGCCGTGGTCGCAGCCTTTTTTTGTGCCGGTCAGGTTCAGGTACTCGCGGAGGGCATCGAGCAGCGACGTCCAGGGCGCTACCGCAAGGTGTTTTTCGCTGCCATTAACGCGCAGGGTAAGCGACGTGGTCGGTTGAAGCGGATGGGGAGGCTGGTGATGGGTGGATTTTTCAAGAGGTAGGAGCATACCGTTTCAGATTAAACCTGTCGATTAGCAATCGAAACCGGCAACTGAAAGGTATGTTTCGGGAAGTTAAGGCAACGGCCAAAAAACCAGCGTCGGGTTAGGGGCGCGGATAGATATCGGCGGCCAACTCATCAACGGTCAGGTCTTTATACAGCACCCATTCGGACTGGGGAACTACGTAGACAAGCAGAATAGGCACGCGTCTGCCGGGCTGCTCCGGGGTTTCGACCCGTATAACCAACGGCGGGCTGGCAATTACGTAGGGTTGTGGCTTATCGTGTTCGTGGGGAATGGCCAGTTTGAGGGATTGGGCGTAGTGTGGCATCTTATTTTCCTGCCCGGCATACCAGCCATCGGGCAAAATCTGCTGCGCCTGACTGCGGTCGGGATGGGTGTACCGCATAATGCGCATTCGATAAGCCAGTGGTCGGGGTTGCGTTGTTGACTGCATGAGTATGTTTTTAGTTTTTGTTGTTAGTGTAAAACTAAAATATAAACGGCAGTTTTGAAAGTCATTTATCGAATATATGTCAACAAATTTAATAGAGTACTAAAAGCTATTCTTTACCTTGGCATGAACCCGATTCTTCCTGAGAAAATGGTCAGCGAAACCCTGTCAGGCCGGTTTGGGTTACTTATACTGACAAACGTTCACGCACATGGAAGCCAACGAAAAGCAGGATAAAATTGTCGAGGCCCGGCTAAAGCTCAAACGCCGGTTTGAGCAGAAGATGGCGCAGACCCCGTCTATGATGGATAGTATGGACGGGCCGGTTAAACCCCAGGGCAAAGGCCCGATAAACCGGCATGGGATGCCTGCCATTCCGGTTGGCCAAACGGTGACAGCCAAATGGCCGGTGCTGGATCTGGGCTACCAACCCGCTATCCCGCTCGATAAGTGGCAGTTGAACATCGACGGCGAAGTGGAAGAACCCATACGGCTGAAATGGGATGACCTGATGGCTCTGCCGCAGGTGGAGGACGTCAGCGATTTTCACTGCGTCACAACCTGGTCGCGGCTCGATGTGCCCTGGGTGGGGGTCCGGTTCATGGATGTAGCCGCGCTGGTGATGCCCAAAGGCACGGCTACGCACGTGATGTGCTACGGCTACGATGGTTATGCCACCAACATCTCCCTCGAAGAAGCCCTCAAACCTGATGTACTGCTGGTGCACACCGCCGACGGTAAACCGCTGACCCGCGAGCATGGTGGGCCGTTACGCATGATTACCCCGCAGCTATACGCCTGGAAAGGGTCTAAATGGATCAAACGCATCGAATTTATGGCCGGTAACAAACTGGGCTTCTGGGAAGAACGCGGCTACTCCGATACGGCCTATCCCTGGCGGAACGACCGCTACAGTTAAGAGACGAGTAAACGAAAGGGAGAAGAGAAAGGAGACGACTTCCACTTTTCTCCCTTTCTTCTCTTAGTCTCCCACTTCTCCTTTTTCAATAAAATAATAACACAGCATGTGGCAGATTGCCATGTGGGCATCTTCGACGCGGCCGTAGTGTTCCGAATCAATCACGATCACCTCGCGGGCCAGATCAGCTAACCGGCCGCGCCTGCCACCGACTAGGGCGATGGTGGTCAGGTCGTGGTCATTGGCCCACTGCACGGCTTTGACCAGGTTGGGCGAGGAGCCGCTGACGCTCATCGTCAGCACCAGATCACCGGGGCGGGCGTAGTTCTGAAGCTGACCGGCAAATACGTCTTCGTAGCTGTAATCGTTACCCAGCGCGGTGATCCAGGCGACGTTTTCGTTAAGCGACAGGCAGCGAAACCGTTTTCCCAGCCGGTCAGACGCACTTTTGCCGAGGTCGGTAACAAAATGGGAGCCGTTGGTACCGCTGCCGCCATTGCCGAAAACGAACAATTGCCGGTCTTCAGCCCAGGCTTTTTTTAGCAACTCCGCGAGGTACGCCACCCGCTCCAGTGGAATGGAGTCGAGCGCGGCTTTCTGTTGGGTAAGGTAAGTTTGAAAGTAGGTCATGGGATAGGGGTAAGGATTTGTAGTTCGTTCAGCATAACTACTTACTGACTACAAACTATTCAGCGCCAGGGCACCCACCGGAACGGCGTCTTCGCCTAATTTAGACAGAAGAATCACCGGGCCGGGGCGAAACGATGCCATGACAAACCGAGGCAGGGCCGTGCGGACAGCGGCTCGCAGGGGCTCGCCAATGAGCGACAGCCCCCCGCCGAGTACAATGGCCTGTGGATGAAACAGATGCACTACGTGCGATAATCCCAGGGCCAGAATAGAGCCAATCTGCTCGATCAGCATCCGGGCAACCGGGTCGCTTTGTTCATACGCTGCGTGCAGAAAACGAGCTTCGTGGCCAACTGTATCGCCAATGAGTTGTTTCAGGGGCGAATCGGCAGCCAGTTCGGGCAGCAACTCACGAATCTGACGGTCGATGGCCCAACCTGAGCAGGTTTGCTCGATGGTTTGCCCATTCTGACCGGACGCATCGGGTGGTACCAGCCAGAGGTGTCCAATTTCGGCTTCGCCTGGCATCCGGCCATGATAAAGTTGTTTGTCAACGACCATACCACCCCCAACGCCACTCCCCAGCGTTACGTAAAAAACGTGGGCAAAGCCCGAGGCTACACCATACCGGGCTTCCCCCAGCGCGGCCACATTGGCGTCGTTCTCGACCCGGATCTGTTCGCAGTTTGTGCGCTGACGTAACCAGTCCGTCAGATCAAAACCCGCCCAGCCCTCAATCTGATGCGAGGTACTGATCCGGCCCGTTTGCCAGTCGACCGGACCGCCAAAGCCCACCCCGATGGCTGTTGGGGGGCCGGGTAACCGAGCCAGGGCCGTGTCGAGTTGCCGTAAAATACCAGCGGCTCCCTGCTGTGGATCAACGGCAAAGCGGAAACGCTGGGTAATGGCCCCGGTTTCATCGCCGGTAATAAGCTGGAGTTTGGTGCCGCCAATTTCGATACCTACAAGCATAGTCAGTTGGTAAATCAGTAGTTGGTCAGTTAGTAAGTGGCTGCGCCTAAGTCAGTAAGTGGTAAGGAGTAAGTGGTAAATGTTCGAGAGCGAAGCACTTCCCACTTACTGACTTATCAACTTACCGACTGACTAACTTATCAACTGTTTCCACGGTTATTTCTGAGAAGTCGCTGATAATCAGGCTGGCTTTTGTGTCAACCAGTTCGTCGTGGGTGTGGGTAGTGGCCAGGGCAACTACCTGCATACCGGCCTGAACACCCGCTTCGATACCCGCAAAGGCATCTTCAAACACCACGCAGCGGCTGGGTGGAACAGCAACCCGTTCGGCGGCTTTCAGGTATATTTCAGGATCAGGTTTACCCCGCTTAACCATCGACGCATCGACAACAACGTCGAAGTAAGGGCGGAGGTGTAGCCCATCGAGCGTGAAACCGATATTACTGACCGGAGCCGACGTGCCAACTGCCAGGCGGACGTTATGTGCTTTCAGTGCATTCAGAAAGGCAGTCAGCCCCGGCGTTGGTGCCAGAGCAGCGCGGTATAAGTCGCGGTAAACCCCCTCTTTTTCTTCCGTGAATTTGTGCAATTCGTCGGGTGATAACGGCCGTTTGAATAAAAACTCCAGTGAGTCCTTGGCAACGTGGCCATTCATGTGCTGCATGTACCCGTCTTCGGTGAGGGCGATGCCATGACGTTTGGCAAATTCATACCACGCGTTCAGGTGATATGTGGCATTCGGGACAAGGACCCCGTCCATGTCGAACAGGGCAGCGATGGGCGCGTTAGGCATTAGGGATTGATTTAGGCAGGGCAAAGTTCTAAAACTTTACCAACCTTCATAACCGCCACAACGCCTTACTCACTTTTTCTGATGCTCACCCTGAAAACTGTGCTGGTTTACAGTACCGTGTTTGTGGTTTGTCAGATTGGGTAACTGAATAATTTCGCCGGTTTGCCACGAATCGGCCCCCGGCTGAATCGGGGTATCGGGAATGTCGGCCCGGTTTTTTCGTTTGTCGGCCATCGACACACCAAACCGTTTGTCGCGATCTGCTACCAGGTTTGGGTTCAACTGCCCGTCTTTTGTAAACGCCATCATCAGGGCCGGGTTGCCGTAGGGTAGTTCGATATCCTGATCGGTATGCCACGTATGCCAGGTCTTGCCGTATGTCGACACGTTTTTCTCCATCAGTTCGTGTTCAGCCGCATCGGGTAGGCCGGGCGCAATCAGTTCGCCACTTTTTACTTCATAGCGGTGGCTATGCCAGAGTTTTTTCTCATCGGCGGGCAGGCCCTTGAAGAGTTTTTCGGAAATAATGTATTCGACGCCCATCAGCTTGGCGTCTTTACCATTACCATCAAAAATGACGCACTGCGTAAGGTCTTCATTAAGTTTGGAACAGTAATGGTGGGCCTCCATCTGCCCGCCCAACTGCCCGTTATAAAAGTGAAAGCCGTTGAGGTAAATTTCCAGCTGCTTTACCGGCGTCTTATCCTGAATTGTGGCCGCACCCGCTTCGAGCACCCGTGTTTTCGTATCTTTATCCTCACCCGGTGCCTGCACGTTCGACGCGGTATTTTTGCCGCCACAGGCCAGCAGCAGTAACGACAGAGCGAACCAGACGCTTGTTCCTTTCATCGCAGTATGGGTTGTGTTTCCCGAAAAACGGCGGCAGACCGGCTTTGTTCAGGAAAGTGATTGCGTGCAGTTGGTCACCTACACACCTGCCAGCGGCCTAATGTTGGCCGTCCTGCTGATGGACCCGGCAGGGCATACGAACGGTTTGGCTGTAACGCTTTATCGGGTAGGCTGTACTTTTTAGCTACCTTTGATTAATAGAAGTTGAGGACATTCGGTAGTATTCTTCAACCATGCTCCATTCCGGCTAAGTATGTTATTTAATTCATTACACTTTCTTTTTTTCTTCGCCTTTGTTACACTGCTTTATTTTAGCATACCCGGTAAAGCCAAAGTGGCAATGCTGTTGGTGGCAAGCTGCTATTTCTACGCTGCATTTATTCCGTCTTATCTGCTCATTTTATTCGTTGTTATTTTAATTGATTATATAGCTGGTATTAGTATTGAACGCACTCAGGGCAAGAAAAGGCGTTTTCTGCTGATTGTCAGTTTAGCAGCAAATATACTTTTACTCGCCTTTTTTAAATATTACGACTTTGCTAATAATAACCTGACTGCTCTGCTGGCTACTATTGGATACATTAATCCAATTTCTCCCTTATCTGTATTAGCGCCTGGCCTCGTTTTACCCATTGGCCTATCGTTTCATACCTTTCAATCCATGAGTTATACGATTGAGGTATATCGGGGAAATCAGCAGGCTGAATATGATCTGAAAACGTATTCTCTGTACGTGCTCTTCTATCCCCAATTAGTAGCTGGTCCTATTGAACGGCCACAAAGTATACTGCCTCAATTACACCAGGATCATTCGTTTGACTGGGTTAGGGTCAGGTCTGGATTAATGATGATGGCGGGCGGTATGTTTAAAAAAGTTGTTATTGCCGACCGGTTAGCCCTTGTTGTTGATCCGGCTTTTGCCCATGTAAATCATACGAATGCTACCTCGCTTTTGCTGGCCGTTTTCTTTTATTCCGTTCAGATATACTGTGATTTTTCAGGGTATTCAGAGATAGCAATCGGAGCGGGGCGGGTTATGGGTATTCAGATGATGGAAAATTTCAGAACGCCCTATCTGGCTACCTCCGTAACGGACTTTTGGCGACGATGGCATATTTCGCTCTCAAGCTGGTTTCGTGACTACGTATACATTCCATTAGGGGGTAATCGACGTTCCGTTTTAAGAAATTATACGAATGTGCTGATCGTCTTTGGCCTAAGCGGACTATGGCATGGTGCTGACTGGAAATTTGTGGTTTGGGGCCTGCTGCATGGCTTCTATCTTATTAGCGAACAGGTATATAGGGCGTACACCGCCCGGGGCGAGAGCCTGACCGTACAGACATCGGTTTACTACGCAAAAAGCCTGTCAAGACACGGGTTCGGTTATCTGTTGACGTTTGCTCTGGTTAGTTTTGCCTGGATTTTCTTTCGCGCAAACTCACTCGCTGATGCGCTGCTTGTTATTAAAAAAATAGGGGCGTACTCCCTGAATGAGCCGATTACGAATGCGCTCACGACGCCGGAACTTATTTTCAGTATGTTACTGATCTTTCTGTTAGTATTCGAATCTTACTGGACCAAATTTGTCAATCAGCTGAGTCATGTTTCATTCTGGCTTGTTTTTCCCCTGATGGCTTTTTTGTGCTACCTGTTTGGCGTATTTACCAGTAATCAATTTATATACTTTCAATTTTAGACTATGGTTTTAACTATACTGAGGCTTTTATTGATGGTATTTACGGGTGCCGTATTGATCGTAGGATTAACTCCCGCGCTACAGCGTAAGCTTTTTCAACGAGGTATAATTCCTGATCAGTATAATTATGGCGATTTGTATAATAAAACGAATCTGGTCCAGTTTAAGGACGAAAATTATCACGCAGTAGATAGCCTTGATACTACTGATATTCCCGCAACGAAAATAAAAGGCGTTCACCTGTTTACATTGGGTGATAGCTTTACAGACATTGATACTGTATTTTACGGAGGTGAAAAAAACACACATATCTGGGTCCCGAACCGATTGACTCCAGCCCGGCTCGATAAGCGGGATAAAAATATTGTAGTGATTGAGGTTATTGAACGGGTGCTTCAGGAACGGATGCAGGGTAAGTTCTGGCGTATGTATATTGATAATGTACTCCCTGATCTTTCCCTGCCTGATGCCGTAAGTAATACTACCGAAGAACACGGCATTAATTTTCTGCGGGGCCGCTTTGGGAGTGGGGTAAATAATCGCCTGGAATTTACTGTCTTTAACAACAGCCTTGCGCTGCGTTTAAAAGAACTGAAAGCTAAAATTCTGCTTGATTATTTTGGCCGGACGCAGGGTGGGCGTTTATCGCTCGATAAACAGCATGTTCTGTACGATCTGGAAGTGGACACTACCTCGCAACTCAGTTCGTTTCGCTACCTGAGTGACGCCGTTATTGATTCTACGGTTAACAAACTCAACCTCATCCATGACTATTACCGGAGCAAGGGGTTCGATAAGGTCTATATCAGTTTGATTCCCAACAAGTCAACGATTGTCGCTCCTGAACTGGGCCGGTACAATCATCAGATTGAACGGATCGAAAAACATCCAAACCTAAAGCCCGCCGTCATCAGCCTGATTGATACGCTGCGGTATCATCCCGAGTGGTATCATCTCGGCGATGGGCACTGGAATAAGTACGGCAAACGCTACTGGCTGCAACGGATAAACGAGACGGTCGGGTCGCCCGTTAATCTCTGAAATGACACTGCCTGTCTGTTCATTAGATCGCTGACAACAAAAATCCCCGTCCGATACTAACCGGACGGGGATTTTGCTTTTGCCAGGCCAAACCCGGCACTCATTGTACTGCTATAGCGGACTTATGGATTAAGCACTCACTTTCATGCGGATCAGATTCAGAGCCGCGCCCGCCTTGAACCACTCGATCTGCCCTTCATTGTAGGTGTGGTTGGCCATAATCTCATCCGTCGACCCATCGGCGTGATGCAGGACGATTTCGAGTGGACGACCCGGCGCAAACTCCGTCAGCCCGTCGATATCAATCGTATCATCTTCCTGAATCTTGTCGTAGTCGGCCGGGTTGGCGAACGTCAGGGCTAACATCCCCTGTTTTTTCAGGTTCGTTTCGTGAATCCGGGCAAAGGAGCGTACTAAGATTGCCCGGACGCCGAGGAAGCGGGGTTCCATGGCCGCATGTTCGCGGGAAGAGCCTTCGCCGTAGTTCTCGTCGCCCACAACCACCGTACCAATGCCAGCGGCTTTGTACGCCCGCTGAACGGCTGGTACTTCGCCGTATTGGCCCGTTAGTTCGTTCTTCACGGTGTTGGTCTTCTCGTTGAAGAAGTTCACCGCGCCGATGAGCATGTTGTTGGAGATGTTGTCTAAGTGACCCCGGTACTTCAGCCATGGACCCGCCATGGAGATGTGGTCGGTTGTACACTTGCCCTTCGCTTTGATCAGCAGCTTTAACCCTTTCAGGTCCGTACCTTCCCAAGCCGGGAACGGTGCCAGCAGTTGCAGCCGGTCTGACGTTGGGCTAACCAGTACGTTTACGCCCGACCCATCTTCGGCCGGGGCCTGATAACCGGCGTCGTCAACAGCGTAGCCGTTTACGGGTTGCTCAATACCCTGTGGTTCGTCCAGCATCACCTGCTCGCCCGCCAGATTGGTCAGCGTATCGGTCATCGGGTTGAAGGTCAGGTCACCCGCAATGGCGAAGGCCGTTACGATTTCCGGCGAAGCCACAAACGCGTGCGTGCTGGCGTTGCCGTCGTTCCGCTTGGCGAAGTTCCGGTTGAAAGACGTAATAATCGAGTTTTTGCGGGTAGGATCGTCCATATGCCGCGCCCACTGCCCAATGCAGGGACCGCAGGCGTTGGCCAGTACAACACCGCCCATGCTTTCAAACGTCCGCAGCAGGCCATCGCGCTCGGCCGTAAACCGAACGAGTTCGGAGCCCGGCGTTACCGTAAATTCCGACTGAACCTTCAGGTTTTTGCTGATTGCCTGGGCCGCTATCGACGCCGAGCGGGTCATGTCTTCGTAGCTGGAGTTGGTACACGAGCCAATCAAACCAACTTCCAGTTTTTCGGGCCAGTTGTTTTCTTTTACCGCTTTCGCAAAGTTCGACAACGGCCACGCCAGATCCGGCGTGAACGGACCGTTGATATGCGGCTCCAGTTCCGACAGGTTGATTTCAATCAGTTGATCGTAGTAAGTTGCGGGGTCAGCATACACGGCTTCGTCCGAACGGAGATCGGCCTTGACGGCATCAGCTGCATCAGCTACTTCGGCCCGGTCCGTAGCCCGCAGGTAGCTGGCCATCTTCTCGTCGTAGGCGAAAATCGACGTTGTTGCCCCGATTTCGGCACCCATGTTACAGATCGTGCCTTTGCCCGCTGCCGAGAGTGACTCGGCACCCTCGCCGAAATATTCCACAATACAGCCGGTTCCGCCTTTTACGGTCAGGATACCCGCCACGCGCAGGATGACGTCTTTTGCCGACGCCCAGCCGCTCAGTTTACCGGTCAGCTTTACACCAATCAGTTTCGGCATTTTCAACTCCCAGGCCAGTCCGGCCATCACGTCGCAGGCATCGGCACCGCCAACGCCAATGGCAATCATGCCCAGTCCACCCGCCATGGGCGTGTGCGAATCCGTGCCGATCATCATACCACCGGGGAAGGCGTAATTCTCCAGCACCACCTGGTGAATAATACCCGCGCCGGGTTTCCAGAAGCCAATGCCGTATTTATTGGATACCGAGGCCAGAAAATCGTAGACCTCCTTGTTTTTACTGTTGGCGGTACTCAAATCCTGGTCGGCACCCACTTCGGCCTGAATCAGGTGGTCGCAGTGTACCGTCGAGGGAACCGCAACCGTTGGCCGACCTGCCTGCATGAACTGCAACAGGGCCATTTGTGCCGTAGCATCCTGCATGGCAACGCGGTCGGGAGCGAAGTCCACGTAAGCTTTGCCCCGTTCCTGGGCCGTTGTGGGAGTTCCGGCAGAGAGGTGAGCGTACAAAATTTTCTCCGACAACGTCAGCGGGCGACCCACTACCTGCCGGGCTGCTTCGACGCGTGCGCCTAAACCGGCGTACACACGCTGAATCATATCCAGGTCAAAAGCCATACAAAAAAGGGGTTACTGTTAAAATTAAACGAAAGGGGTATGCTACTAAGACAACCAATCAATTGCCTTACTTAATTCAGCCAATGGGTCAAAATTAGGAGATTTCAGGGGAATTATCGCACCAACTGTCAATCTGCGTGCTACAAGGCCGGGCCGTTGCAGCCCGTTCGGGTAATTGATACAATACATTGACCGGCTGCGGGGTTATTCAGGAAACAACCGAGTCGTATATGACCCCTACTTTGTTTTCCCGCATGGCCGCCCTTCTGGCCGCTGCGTTCCTGCTGGCCTCCTGCAAAACCAACGATTCTGCCTCCACTATGCCTACGCCGGTCAGTACCACCATACCGCTGATTGCCACCCTGACGGGCGCACAGGTACGGCCTACGCCCACGCCTTCAGCGGCAACCGGCACGTTTGGCGGCACAATCGACCGGACGACCCGCGTGCTGAGCTACACCCTCGCGTTTTCGGGCCTGACGGCTACGGAGGGGCATCTGCACCGGCTCGATCCGCAGAAAACGGACGGAACGGGTCCGGCTGTTACAACTTTTAGTGGCCTTGCCTCGCCTTTTTCAGGAACAACCGGGCCGTTGGCGCAGAGCCGGATCGACAGCATCGTGAATGGGCTTTTTTATGTTGACATCCATACGACCACCTATCCCAACGGCGAGATTCGGGGTAATGTCCAGGTTAAATAAGCGAAAAATTGATTTATTAACAACGGCGGTTTCAGCGATGGAGCCGCCGTTGTTTATGCGCCATAATCAAACGTTTTAGCCAGGCAACCCTAAACCTAACTTGGAAAAATTTTATTTTATAACAATAAATCTCAAAAACCGCTTTACTGCGTACATTACACGGTGTGGCTAACAAGTTAATCCACAATTATTTATCCTTACCAATCACTATTATGAAGAAGAATATACTTGCCTGGGCCGGGGCACTGGCGCTGGCGACACTTTTTGTGCTTGCCTGCAACGATGAACGCGAACAGACGGCCAGTACAACCAATCTGGTTCGGCTGACGGCGGTTATGAGTGGGGCCGCCGAAAAACCAACGCCCAATGCGTCGACGGCAACGGGGCAGTTTACCGGCGTACTCGACCGGACAACGCGGGTGCTGAGTTATACCGTGACATACTCGGGTCTGTCGCCGGTGATGGGTCATGTACACCGCATTACACCCAATGTCACGAATGGAACCGGCCCGGTAGAGGTACCTTTCCCAAGCTTGGGATCACCCATTATCAGCACGGTAACGCTGGCGTCGCAGAGTCGGGTCGATAGTATGCTCAACGGGTTTTACTATGCCAATCTGCATACCACCGCTTTTCCGGCGGGTGAAATTCGGGGCGACATCCGACCCGTTGACAACATTCCCGTGCTGCTGACAGCCGCCATGAGTGGGGCCGCCGAGAAACCAACGCCCAATGCATCCATGGCAACGGGGCAGTTTACGGGTTCGCTGGACCGGACCACCCGCACGCTGAGTTACACGGTAACCTACTCGGGTCTGTCACCGGTAATGGGCCATTTACACCGCATCACCCCCAATACGACAGCGGGTGTCGGGCCGGTAGAGATACCATTTAAAAGTTTAACCTCGCCCATTATTGAGACGGCGGTTCTGGCAACGCAGAGCCGGGTTGATAGTCTGATTCAGGGATTGTACTACGCCAATCTGCACACCACCGCTTTTCCGGCGGGTGAAATCCGGGGCGATATCCGGGTAAAATAAGCACCCCATTACGTATTGATAAGGCGGTTCCTGAACATTCGGGAACCGCTTTTTTTATGCGCCTTCCCGCCGAAAACAGTGAGTTAACGGCCCTTAATCCCGTTTCCTACATTTTCTAAATTTTTAATCAACAATCTGACAGATTTCTGAATTAAGCGGGTGAACACAAAAGACTACTGATCTTGTAGGCTACTATGTCAAACCAAAAATCCAATTAATCAAAAACCTCAATGTTATGAAAAAGCAAGTAATTCGCTGGGCTACGCCGGTTGTGCTGGCCACACTTTGGGTAGTAGCCTGTAAGAAAGACGACAACACGACTCCGCAGAATCAGACGCTACAGGTAACGGCAACTCTAAATGGTCAGGGTGTACGACCTGTGACCACCTCTTCCCTGGCGACGGGCAGTTTTACGGGTACAATTGATCCGAGCACGTACGTAATGACCTATACGCTGACGTACTCGACGGGGCTGACACCAACATCGGCGTACCTCTACCGTATAACCAACGTTGCCGACAGCTCCGGAGTGCGCGATTTGTCGCTCATCAGTGGGTTATTTGACGGCGGTATTACTGGTCCGGGCAGCGGCAGTACCACCTCACCGGGTAGTGGCACATCAACAGGTGTAGGCAGTGGTACGTCAACAGGAGTGGGTAGCGGTACATCAACAGGAGTGGGTAGTGGAACGTCAACGGGTGTAGGTAGTGGTACATCGACGGGAACCGGCAGCGGCACGGCTACGGGAACAGGTAGTGGAACGGCAACTGGCACGGGAACAGGTAGTGGAACAGGTACAACGGGTACTGGAACAGGCACAACAACCGGTACAGGATCAACAACGGTAACGTCGCCCTACTCCGGCACCGTTACATTGACAGCGGCCAAAGTGGATAGTATGCGGAATGGATATTACTACATTTCCATCGGTACGGGTAATTATCCGAATGGCGAAATTCGGGGCCGGGTCCGTGTGCAATAGTGAACAGTACGGTTGGTAATGGCAGGGAGACCTCTTTTAGCAGGGAGGTCTCTTTTTTTCGTTAAACCAATAAGGTAATCAAGCCGTTACTGACTCATTCGTGCCCCAAATCGGGTGAACAGTTGCCTTTAATTGGCACAACTCATCCGAACGTTCGTTGGTCACAAACTGTTACTAATGCATAAATAATCCCCCTCTTTTGTTTCGTCCCCCATCCTTGTCCTGTTGTACAAGTCAATGGTTTTGCGTCTATATTTGGCGCAAACGGACCTTTTTGGCCCGAATAATGAACGGAGCGAACGAGGAGACAGCATCAACCTGAACACCAGAATATGACCAAGAACTTAGTCATTGTGGAGTCGCCCGCCAAGGCGAAAACCATTGAAGGCTACCTCGGAAAAGACTTTACCGTGAAGTCGAGTTTCGGACACGTCCGCGATTTGCCTAAGGATGGCATTGCCGTAGACGTGCAAAACGGATTCCGTCCCGCCTATGAGGTTTCGCCCGATAAACGCCAGCTCATCAGTGAGTTGAAAAAATTAGTCAAGGATGCTGATGAAGTGTGGCTGGCGACGGATGATGACCGGGAGGGCGAAGCCATTTCGTGGCACCTGAAAGAAGCCCTCGGGCTGAGCGCGAATACCAAGCGTATTGTGTTTCGTGAGATCACCAAGAATGCCATTCTGAACGCTATCAAGGTGCCGCGCACCATCGACCTTGATCTGGTAAATGCCCAGCAGGCCCGGCGCGTCCTCGACCGGCTGGTTGGCTACGAACTCTCGCCCGTGTTGTGGCGCAAGATCAAAGGCGGCAGCACGGGTCTGTCCGCTGGCCGGGTGCAGTCGGTTGCCCTGCGCTTAGTGGTTGACCGGGAGCGCGAAATTGACAAGCACCAGTCAAAATCAAGTTTTAAAGTTACAGCTCAGTTTGTGGTCGATGGTGGCAAGATCCTGAACGCCGAACTGGCCCGCAACTTTGCCACCGCCGACGAGGCACGGGCGTTTTTAAACGCTAACATCGGCGCGGGCTATACCATTAAAAATCTGGAAGTTAAACCGGCTAAAAAGTCACCGTCGGCACCATTTACCACCTCGACGCTGCAACAGGAGGCTTCCCGTAAGTTGGGCTTCGCCGTAGACCGCACCATGCGGCTGGCGCAGGGACTTTACGAAGCCGGTAAGATCTCGTACATGCGGACCGACTCGACCACCCTATCGCAGGAGGCCGTTGATAAAGCCGTGGCCGAAATTTCGACGGAATTTGGTGAGAGATACGTCCAGACCCGTACGTACAAAACCAAGAACGAGTCGGCGCAGGAAGCGCACGAAGCAATTCGTCCCACAAACTTTAACGATCGCAATGCCGGTGCCGACAAGGACCAGAAGCGGCTGTATGAACTGATCTGGAAACGGGCTATTGCCTCGCAGATGGCTGATGCTCAACTGGAGCGCACCACGGTAACGATCAGTATCGAATTTGATGAGATTAGACGTTTAGATTTTGGCAAACCACAATTGCCCATTACTCAAGTTTTACCACTTGAGGAGACACCAAATTTTGATGTACCAGCAACCCTTCCGCCAGCCTCAACTCTGTCGTCGGATGACAATAGTGTGTTTTGGGATATACCTACTATTCTGCCAGACATTCCGTCTAAGCCGTCTAATAGGCTAAGGGAACAGAGTAGTCTCCCTCGTGAACTGGTCGCACAGGGCGAAGTTATAAAATTTGATGGATTCCTGCGGGTCTACTTCGAGTCGAAAGACGATGAAGAAGACGAAGATGCTAAAGGAATGCTGCCTCCATTACGTATTGGGCAGGATCTGGCGTTTGGTCAGATGAAGGCTACTGAGAAGTTCACCCGGCCGCAACCTCGTTACGCGGAAGCCTCGCTCGTGAAAAAGCTCGAAGAAATGGGAATCGGCCGACCCTCGACCTATGCGCCAACTATTTCGACCATCGTTAACCGCGGTTATGTCGTGAAAGAAGACCGGCAGGGGCAGGAGCGCAAGTTCACTGAGTTTACACTGGTGCAGCGCGGTCCGGTTACTGAAACGGTTGGCAAAGAGACGTACGGCTCCGAAAAAGCCAAGCTGTTTCCGACCAATACCGGCATCGTCGTCAACGATTTTTTGGTCGAGTACTTCCCCGATATTGTCGACTTTAAATTTACGGCAACGGTCGAGAAGGAGTTCGATGAAATTGCCGACGGTAAACTCGACTGGCAGAAAATGCTCGAAGGGTTTTACGGCGATTTTCACAAGAACGTGACTGATATTCAGGGTTCGTCGGTGGTTGGTTTCAAAACCGGCGCGCGCGAACTGGGAATCGACCCCCGGTCGGGCAAGAAAGTATCGGCGCGGCTTGGTAAGTACGGCGCATTCGTTCAGATCGGCGAGTCGACTGAGGAAGAGAAGCCCCTGTACGCCAACCTGCGCAAGGATCAGCTCATCGAAACCATTACGCTACAGGAAGCCCTGGAATTGTTTGCCCTGCCGCGCGAAGTTGGTTTCTTCGAGGATAAGGCCATGACCATTGGTATCGGTAAGTTTGGGCCGTACGTGAAGCACGACGACAAATACGTGTCGCTGAGTCGTGAAGATGATCCATACACGATTGACGAAGCTCGTACGGTTGAACTGATTCAGCAAAAACGAGCCGAAGCCGTAAGCGAAGCTCTCGGTGAATTTGAGGGGAAACTCATCACAACGGGCAAAGGCCGCTTTGGGCCGTATGTGAAGTTCGAGGATAAATACGTCTCTATTCCCCGTGCCGATCAGGGTATGCCCCTGACGCTCGACCGGGCCATTGAACTGATTCAGGCCAAGCGCGTGGCCGAAGCCAATAAATACATTAAGGAGTTCGTCGAGAACCCGGCTGTCAAGGTGGTTAATGGGCAGTATGGTCCGTATCTGGCGGTGGGTAAGCGCAATGTCAAAATCCCGAAGGATACCGATCCCGCTTCCCTCACCCTGGAGGATTGCCTGAAACTGGCGGGTGATGATCCGGCGGATGCCAAAAAAACACCCGCTAAAAAGACCGCTGCCAAGGCTGATTCGGCGGTAAAAGCACCCGCCAAAAAAGCGGTTCGGGCCAGCGCTACAGCCGCCAAGCCTGCTGCTAAAAAGACCGTCGCGAAGAAAAAATAATGCTGTTCGCGTGGTGTCGGTTTATCAAAACCGACACCACATATTTCATCCAAAACCACCAGTTCCACCCAGATGGATTGGTGGTTTTTTTGTATATTGAGGTTATGAATTCACGTAGAAAGATAGTCGTATTATCGGGAGCGGGCGTCAGTGCCGAGAGCGGAATCCGCACGTTTCGCGATACCAACGGTCTTTGGGAAGACCATAGTATCGAAGAGGTGGCTACGCCCGAAGGCTGGCAGCGTAACCCCGATCTGGTGCTCGAATTTTATAACCAGCGCCGGAAACAGGCCTTTGCCGTGCAGCCCAACGCCGGGCATCTGGCCCTGGCCGAACTCGAACAGTATTATGACGTCACCATCATCACCCAGAACGTGGATAATCTCCACGAAAAAGCGGGTTCTACGCACGTAATTCACCTGCATGGTGAGCTGACCAAAGTACGCAGTTCGGTGGATGAGACGCTAATTTACGAACTCGATGCGGCCAGTTGGGAAGTGAAGCGGGGCGATGTCTGCGCGAAAGGCTCACAACTCCGTCCGCATATTGTCTGGTTTGGCGAGGCTGTTCCCATGCTGGAAATAGCGGCCGAAGAAACTGCCGAAGCAGATATTTTCATCGTAGTTGGCACGTCGTTGCAGGTTTACCCGGCGGCCGGACTGATCTATGCTGTTCCGAAAGGGCACCCGATTTATATTGTTGACCCCAATATACCGGACGTGGCCAAACGGCAGAATCTGACGCTCATTCCCGAAACGGCAACCGTTGGGCTGACGCGGCTGGCCAGCCAACTCATTGCCGAGGCAACCGCCTGATAAACCATTGCCATAAGCAGCCGGTTAGACAGAACGCACTCAACGTTTTTGTCTAACCGTTTTTTATGCAATCAGCACTTGACCCGGCGGCCAAAACCAGGTTGGCACACGAGGTTCTTAACCAGCACTACGGCGTTCAGGAGGTGTATGGCCGGGTTGATCCAATGCATGAACTCATTGGCACCATCCTGTCGCATCGCACTACACATGCCAATGAAGTAACCGCGTACCGCACCATGCGCGACCGGTTTCCAACCTGGGAGGCCGTTCGCGATGCGCTTTTGCCGGACCTGATCGACGCGATTCGGACGGCCAACTATCCGGAGGTGAAAGCACCTTATATTCAAAAGGTGCTGACGGTGCTGATTACCGAGCGGGGTGAAGCGAAAATCGATTTTCTCCACGACCTGTCTACTGAGGATGCCATGAAGTGGCTCACAAACTTACCGGGGGTTGGCCCCAAAACGGCTACGTTACTGCTGCTGTTTTCGTTTCAGAAACCGGTGTTGCCGGTAGACACCCACGTTCACCGGGTCACGCAGCGCATTGGTGTTATCGGCCCTAAAGTATCAGCGGAAAAAGCCCATACGTTGCTGTTGTCTTACCTGCCCGCCGATGCTAAAACGCTGTTCAATTTTCACAAGCATTTTTACTGGCATGGACAGCGTATCTGCACCTGGTATGACCCCAAGTGCGACCAATGTGTCTTGCGGGATAACTGCGACTTCTTCCAGAACGGCCGGGTAGCGCAACTCAGCAGTACGCCGACGAAGAAGTGGGTGAGCCGGTAAGGTATAAGTTGGTAAGTGGCTGCGCCTAAGTCGGTAAGCACTTCGTTACGGCACACTTACTGACTTACTAACTTAGGCGCAGCCACTTATCAACTTACCTGCCATATTTCCGCTGATAAAACAGTTTTGACTGGCCAACCCAATCGTCACGTTCGATGCGGCCGGGGAAGAACTCGATGATCTCGTTGACTTTATCGATGTCTTCCTTCACAAAATTGGCTAACTGCCGAAACGTGTAAATACCCAGACTGTGCAGTTTGCGCTCCAGAAACGGCCCAACACCAACAATATCTTTCAGGTCATCGGCTTCTGCGGCCGTAGCCAGCCCTATCCGCTCAAAATTCAGTTCACCGGCCCGCGCGGCAATACGTTGTAAAACAGCGCTTTCTGAATTGCCGGTGGGAGCTGGCAGCACTGGCTCCGGTAATATAGACTCTATAAATGGTCGTTCGGGGGCCAGGGCGAGGGGCACATCGGTTAGTAAAGGGTTAGTGACAGCCGTCGTTTCCATTGCAACCGGTTCAGGAATAGGGGCTACGGTCGCTATTAGTGGTGGGAGAGTAGCATAAGCCGGGTGCAGTTTGGGAGCAGGTGTATTGATCTTTGCCCGGCGGCAATCGGCGAGGGCAGCTTCCTGAGCGGCAATCGTCGAGCGAACGGCATTGATGCGACCGTTGAGAATAAGGCGGGCCATAACCCAGCCCACAACGGCCGCAAATGTCAGCAGCAACAACATTTCGGCAATGGCAACCGGCCGACTCAAGGGATCTAATTCAAACATGGTAAGTGCTGTTTGAGAAGTTCAGGGGTGATTTTCAGGGAGATGCTGAGCCATAGGCCGGTATAGCCTGCTCACAATACGGGATACTACTTTCGCCGGAGTAGTTCGGCTGACTGACCAACCCAATCGTCGCGCTCGATGCGGCCGGGGAAGAACTCGATGATCTCGTTGACTTTTGTCATGTCTTCCGGGGTGAAATTGGCGATCTGCCGAAAGGAATAAATACCAATTGCATTCAGTTTCTTTTCGAGAAATGGCCCGATGCCGACAATCTCCTCCAGATCATCAGCAGCATCCGCCGTTGCGTAGCCAATTCGGTCCAGATTCAGTTCACCGGCCCGCGCCCGGATTCGGCTCAGAAGAGCCTGCTCGTCGATGCCGGTTGCCACCGGGGCGGGGGCCTGCTGGCAGTCGGCCAGTTCGCGGTTGGTACTGGCCAGATCGCCTTCGAACTGCGCCAGCATACCCTTGCGGGAAATGTAGCTGATGATAAAACCCAGTGTCCCGGCTATCAGCAGCATAACCCAGTGCTGAAACAGCGCATTGGGCGTTTGGAGGGGATTCATGTCGAACATAACTAATGGTGGTTAGGAGGCAACGGATACTGGAATGGCTGGAGCTTACTGAACAACCACCGTAACCCGGCGATTGGCCCGTCGGCCGTTGAGTGTACTATTATCGGCTTTAGGATCCGCTTCGCCTTTGGCGACTACCTCAATTTGTTCGGTGGCTATACCCGACCGGCGTAGCTTCGCCTTTACGGCATTGGCCCGGTCTCGGGAGAGTTGCCGGTTAACGGCATCGGGGCCGCTGTTATCCGTATACCCGGTAAGTACCAGCTTCTTATCTTTGTGAGCCATCAGGTATTTAGTAGCCTCGGCAAAAAATTGGCTGGTAGCCTCTGTTTTAATGTATTGGGCTTCGCCCAGGGTAAAGTAGAGATCAAGCGGCTTAAAAACAGAGGTAAACGTTTCTCCGGCTGCCAGCGACTCTTCCGTAACCGGTATAGCCGGGGCGGGCGCGGCCGGGGTAGGGTCAACGACCGATTCAGCAACGGACTCGGCGAAGGTGAAATTCAATCCCCCATACAGCGAATCACCCGTTGCTGAAAAGACGAGTTCGTCGGAGCCGATGCCCTCGGTTGTCAGCTGCTCTGCGGGTACGCCCCGTTGCACGAAGTATTGTTTGATGCCATCGGCGCGGGCCAGTCCTACATTCGGAAACGAACTCGTATTCTGTTCAAAGGGCGCGTAGTAGCCTCTGATGGTGAGCGTTTTCCTGAGGTTAGCGATTAAGTAAGCGGCTGCGGAGTCGAGCGCGTAACTGACGCCGTTCCGATCCGCCATCGCGCCGGATTTAGCAAAACTAAAATGTCCGGCGGTCTTGATCGAAAACTGGGCACCATCCGCAATAAGTAACCTCGGCATCGTGACGGTGGGGATGGCGACGGCAACAGACTCGGGAGCAGGTCGGTCGTCTGCACACAATTGCTTGATCGTGCAGACATGCCACCAGGTAGCGCCGACCATCCAAACCAAAAGCAGGACAACCCAGGGGAGTCGATTTGTGAACATGAAGAAAGCGTTTAGGAAATCACAGACGCCCCGCTGTGGCAAAGCCGGTGCTGTGAATAAGGTTAGCCAAAAATACAAGTCCGTCTGGTAAATGCAAGACTATCAACCGCTTTCGCATCGGCGGTGTCGCTGAGCAGGCAGTAACAGCCCGGCCACAACGTATGAGCTACTGACTCAGTGGCTTATGAAAAAGGTGATCATCGCCGAAACGCATCCGTTTATGGCAGGACAGCCCAAATTCAGCCATCCATCATCGGGCATTGCGGGGTATTTAAACGGCGTACTTACGCAGGTTAACAAGTTGAGCCGCTAACGGTAACGGTTAACCTGCCAACGAAAAAAGCCTTTCCCGCGAAGGAAAGGCTTTTTTCGTGAGAAAAGAATATGAGCCTTACCGGTTCATCGAAATCAGAAACTCCTCGTTGTTACGGGTACCTTTGAAGCGATCCAGCAGGAAGTCCATTGTTTCCATTGAGTTCATATCGGCCATGTGCTTGCGCAGAATCCAGACGCGCTGCAGGGTTTCTTTGTCCATCAGCAGGTCTTCCCGGCGCGTACCCGACGCCATGACGTCGATAGCCGGATAGATGCGTTTGTTGGCTAATTTCCGGTCCAACTGGAGTTCCATGTTGCCGGTACCTTTAAATTCCTCAAAGATTACCTCATCCATTTTCGAGCCGGTATCGATCAGCGCCGTGGCAATAATCGTTAGTGAACCGCCATGTTCCACGTTCCGGGCCGCCCCGAAAAAGCGCTTCGGACGGTGCAACGCGTTGGCATCAACACCACCCGATAGGATTTTGCCCGAGGAGGGTACCACCGTGTTATAAGCCCGGGCCAGACGGGTGATCGAGTCCAGCAGAATCACCACATCGTGGCCGCATTCGACCATGCGCTTGGCCTTTTCGAGTACCATACTCGACACTTTCACGTGCCGGTCGGCCTGCTCGTCGAAGGTTGAGGAAATCACTTCTGCATTCACGCTCCGGGCCATGTCCGTAACTTCTTCTGGCCGTTCGTCGATGAGCAGGATAATCAAATAAACTTCCGGGTGATTTTTGGTAATGGCGTTGGCAATCTCTTTCAGCAAAACAGTCTTACCCGTTTTAGGCTGTGCCACAATCATCCCACGCTGTCCTTTACCAATCGGCGCGAACAGGTCCAGCATCCGGCCCGAATACTGGCTTGGTGCGGTACTGAGTTTTAGCTGCTCTTCCGGGAAAAGGGGCGTTAAATATTCAAACGGAATGCGGTCGCGGATTTCCTCGGTCGTTTTACCATTAACGGTGGTCACGCGCAGCAGGGCAAAGTATTTTTCGCCTTCTTTCGGTGGACGAATGGCACCCCGAACGGTGTCGCCGGTTTTGAGACCAAACAACTTGATCTGCGAGGGCGACACATAAATATCGTCCGGGCTGGCTAAGTAGTTATAATCCGCCGACCTCAGAAAGCCGTAGCCACCATCCTGCATAATCTCAAGCACCCCTTCGTTCTCGATGATGCCGTCGAACTCCCGGACGTGCTGGTTGTACTGCCGACGGATGCGGTTGGTGTACTCCTGAGCTTCGCGTGAAGGCTGCTGGGGCGTAACCGGGGCGCTGCCATTGGTGGCTGCGGGTTGGGGCGCCTGCACCGGTTCATTCTGGGTAGTACGGGCCGATGGCTGCGTCGATTCCGATGGTTCGGTTGATGGAGCCGTATTTTCGGCCCGCGACAGCGAATCGTCAGTGATTACCGTTGGGGTGATAAAATCCTCTTCGGGTTCGGTGTTGTAGTTTAGTGCGCCTTCGTCGGCTACTGCGCGGGGCTGGCGCTCGCGTGGGGCACTACCTACGCGTGGATTCGTTTCATTCCGTCGATTGAGACCGGCGGACCGGTCAGTCCGTTCGTTTCGGTCGGGCGTACCGTTCTCGCGTCGGGGTCGGCGGTCGTTTGGCTGGGCCTGAGTTGCCGTGCGGGTATCCGTGTTGCGCGACCTGAACTCTCTGTTGGTGCTGCCGTTCGTGCTGGAAGTATCGTCCGAACCCGCTTCGGGTGTGGCCACAGATGGTGTAGTCACAGCTGAGGAGGGGAGGTCTGCCACACCGGGAAGTTCGGTTTGGGTACCCTGATCGGCCGTTGGCTCCGCCTGTTGTGGTTCCGGCGCAGATGGTTCCGGGCTTTGTTGGGTTGCTGCCGGTACGCCATTGGTTTTAACCACCCGTTCCGGTGCCGCAGCATCCCGCCGTACGCGTTGTCGTGGCCGTTCGGCTGGTACAACCGTAGCGTCAGCCTGGGTAACGGTCATTGCTACAGTAGCCTGGTCGGGCTCCTCGGTAGTGGGGGCAGTAAGGGTAGCCGGTTCAGCATCACTTACCGCTGTCGACTTGAGCCGACGCCCTTTGCGGACAGGCTCTGCTGTTGGCGTGGCATCCGCCGTTTCTTCGGGGCCACCTTCCTTCAGGGCTTCCCGGTCTATAATTCTGTAAATCAAATCTTTTTTGGAGAAACTGCTGGCGTCGCTAATGCCTAACTCGACGGCAAGCGTACGTAGTTCCGACACGAGTTTCAGGTTTAATTCGTCTTTTGTGTGCATACTGGGTAGGTTCGTAACGTAACCTGTTCGGGACCTTGGGGTGGCCCGGTGTTGTTGGTTGGGATAAAATGCGGGAAAATCGGCCCTGATGGCTAACGGTAGACGGGCTGAAGCCGCATCTGATGAATCAATTACTAATTGAAATACGCATTAATTGAAAACAGGAGTAGCAACCTTGGGCCGGATAACAGGCCGGGCGAACCGGACTACCGGAGCGGTGGATGGTACGCGGTCTGCCGGGTGATCTGGACAATTTCGGCATGTGGTACGCCGACAAAGGTAAAGCAATGACCCGGTTTTGTCAAGATAACGTATTCCGAATAAGAATGTTTCCTTTTTTATGGTAATACAGCACAAATCGTACCTAATCCGAACGAATGCTTTTAGGGACGCGGTTTTCATCTCAGAAAACCGTGTCTGTCGTTAAAAAAACTTAAATCATTGCGCGTTCATACCCATCAGCGGATAGCTGAACGTTAGATGAATACGTTCGCATCTTATGAATCTGGTAATCGACTGGGGCAACTCCTCGCTGAAACTGGGCTGGTTTGATGGCGTCAGGTCCGTGCATATGCAGACAATTGATACGCCCGACGCGCTACCCGCTTTATTGACCAACCGGCCCGCCGAACACGTCATTGTGTCCTCGACGAACCGACCGGCGGATGAACTGCGCAGTCGCCTGAATGCACTTGGCGGAGTAGACTGGCGCACACTGGACGGTACTACGCCGGTACCGATTCAGAAGCATTATGATACGCCCCATACGCTCGGTACCGACCGGGTGGCGGCTGCTGTGGGGGCTACCGTGCTTTTTCCCGGTCGAAATTGTTTAGTGATCGATATGGGCACCTGCATAACTGCCGACCTGGTCGAGGCTGGTTCAGAAGCAGAGCCAACCTTTCAGGGGGGGCTAATTTCACCGGGACTTCACATGCGCTTTCGGGCGATGCATACCTTCACCGAGCGGTTGCCGCTGGTTTCAGCCGGAGAGGACTGGCCGGACCTGACGGCCCGCAATACCCGCGATGCGATGCGCAGCGGGGTGATGAACGGACTGCTGTTTGAACTGTCCGGTATCATCGGCACCTACCGCGACCGGCACCCGGATCTGGCCGTGTTGCTGTGCGGGGGGGATGCCCCTTTGTTTGAAAGTCGTCTGAAACCGACCATATTTGCAGTGCCGGAACTGGTGCTGGTGGGATTGAACCGTATTTTAACATATAATGTCAAGGATTTACAAGTGGAATAAACATAGCGTTCACCTGACATCGCTGGTCATGTTGCTGACTCTGTCGGCTACTGTGGCGCGGGCGCAGGGTTTGGGGAACTCACCTTACTCAGCCCTCGGCCTGGGGGAGGCCTACGGCGAAGCTAACGTAACCAATATGGGTATGGGTAGCATTGGTGTCAGTAATGCCAGTCCATTCTTTCTCAACAGCCAGAATCCCGCCCTGCTGGCACGTCGGACGCGGTTCACCATTTTTGAACTGGGCTTGCAGGGGCAGTCCCGGCAACTGGCACAGCGCGGTGCTACGCAGAAAAATTTTGGCGGCAACCTGAGTTATGTAGCGCTGGCTTTCCCTATTTCATCGCGCTGGAATTCATCCATCAGTCTGCGGCCCTACAGCTATGTCGATTATCAGACTACACAGACAGGTTTAGTTGGCTCACCCAACTATTACCCAACTCAGTACACGTATTCCGGTCGGGGAGGCCTGAACCGGGCGTCGTTTTCCAACGGCGTGCGGGTTGGTAAAAACATATATGTGGGGGCCGAAGCCTCGTTCATCTTCGGCAACACCATAACCAGTTCCGATGCCCGGGTCGTTGCAACAGCAAGCGATCTGCAACTTTCCAGAACGAACCGGATCAACTACCATGACCTGATTTACCGCATCGGCGCAGCCTGGCGGCCTAAACTGAGTGAGACCCGGTTCCTGAATCTGGGTATTACCTACGATCCGCAGGTCCGTATCAGTACCAGTGAAACCAGTATTTATCAGCAAACGGCCAACGGAGTGCCGGTAGTCAATGCGTCGGGTGTGCCCATAGCTGATACGCTGGGTGCCAATCAGGGGGCTTCCGTTACGCTGCCGCAGCAACTTCATGCCGGTATCAGCTTCGAAAAACTGAACAGTTTTCTGGTTGGTGTCGATGTTGGCTACCAACCCTGGAGCAGCTATCGTAATACCCTCAATCAGTCGGAAGGTTTGCGGGATGCCCTGTCAGTTTCTACCGGATTCGAGTTTGTTCCCAAAAGTAACTCAAACCACTACCGCGATCTGATTACCTATCGGGCAGGCTTTCAGTACAAACAGACGCCTTATTACGTTGGCGGGAAGCAGGTGACGGATATGAACGTGAGTCTGGGGCTTTCTCTGCCGATGGGCAACTACTACGTCAACCATGTCAACCTGGCGATTGTGGGCGGGCAACGGGGTTCATCGGAAGGCGCGCAGGTACGCGAACGCTATATCCGGCTGGCACTGGGCGTTTCGCTCAACGACTGGTGGTTCCGTAAATCAGTGGTCGATTAAATCCGAATCAGGTGTTGATTACCAGGCGTACACGCAGGCAGTGGACTGTCCGCATCAGTTGGTGGGTCGGATTTGGCGCGTTGCTGGGTGGCCTGGCCGGATTAACAGCCTGCCAGGAGGATCGGAAGCCCCGCAAAGTAGTGGCTCCCTACAAAGGCCCGATTGAAGAGATCAATAACGTGAATATGCTGTACAGCGAAGCGGCACAGCTGAAGGTGAAGATGACCACCCCCAGCCAACTGCGCTACGTCAGCGAAGATCGGACGTACCCCAAACCCGTCAATATTGAGTTTTATGGTCCTGCCGGGGACGTTATTACGACCCTGCGCTCAGATTCAGGGCGATACAGCAAAGCCAAAGACATTTACACGCTGATGGGCCATGTGGTAGTGCTGAAGAAACTAACGCGCGAGAAGCTCCTGACCGACGAACTGAACTGGAATCCAAACACGAAAAAAGTGTATACGGAGCGACGCGTAACCGTGCTGAATCAGCTTACCGGCGAAAAATTATACGGCATGGGCATGATCGCCGAGCAGGATTTCTCCCGTTATAGTTTTAAGAAGGTAAGCGGAGTGTTCGGCGTGGAGGGTGGGCCGGGCTTTTAATACCGGGGTGCCGGGCAGGTTTTCAGCACCTTACTTACTTCTTTGACGCCCGAGATGGTTTTCTCGTTTCCCCACTTATTGTAGAGGTACGTTGTTATCTCCGCGATTTCCAGATCCGATAGTTGCAGTTGCGCGGGCATGACCCGGTTGTAACGTCGGCCATTCACCACTATCGGCCCTTGTTGCCCGTTTCGCATCAGGCAAATAACCGAGTTCTTGTTGGCCAAATAATCAGACCCGGCAAGGGGAGGATACAACGCACCGAGTCCTTTCCCGTCTTTCTGATGGCAGTTGGCGCAGCTAATCTGGTAAAGCCGGATGCCTTCGGTGATGTACTTCTCCCGTTTGATCTCTTCCGGGTCCTGACAACCAGACAGGCTGTTTACCAGCAATAGAATACCAAAGAGAGTGGTCAATGGCCTGCCGACATTCGTGTGATGGGGAATAGATTGACTCATTTCTTGTATTCCGCCAGGAGTTTGTCCATATCCGTCATTAGCCGGTCAACGCCGTCTTCGGTGGTGCCGTCGTAAATACCCCGGACATGCTTTTCCTTATCGACCAGGATGAACGCACCCGAATGTACCACACCACCGGGGGCCGACGAATCTTCCTGCGCGGTAACCATGTAAAAATTCTGACCGATGTCGTAAATCTTCTCCCGGTCGCCGGTAACGAACAGCCATTGCCGACCGGTAACCCCCAACCCTTCCGCAAACTCCTTCAATACCGGTATGGTATCGTGGTTTGGATCGATGGTGTGCGAAAGCAGCATTACATCCGGGTTACCCTTAAACCGCTCGTATACCCGTTTCAACTGCACCTTCATTTTGGGGCAGATGGTTGGGCAGGTGGTGAAGAAGAAGTCCGCCACGTAGATTTTGCCGTTTAGGGTAGCGGCTGACACTGTATCGCCGTATTGGCTGGCAAAGCGAAAGTCAGGGATGGTGCGATATACAGAATCGACAACTGGCTTGCCATCGACCACTTTAGTAACGGCTTTACGTTCGCCCAGAATCGGCAGTTTGTCGGTTGACTGGCAAGCCCCCAGCCCAAACACGAAAGCCGCTGCCAATGCACTATTTCGTAAGATACGTCCGCGCCTGGCTGATGCTGTTGTTAAGCTTCTGTTTGACATCGTTAATTTTAGTTTGTTGCTGCGTGAGGTAACTCAGAGCCTGCTCGGGCTTGAGTTGCTGCAGCGTGTCACCGTGGTAGCCTTCCATCCAGCCCATCATCAAACTGTCGGCTTCCTTTAATTGCCGGGTCAACTGCCTGACCTGCGCCTTCTCTTCATCTATCCGCACCGTCGCCGAGGCATCAGTTGCTTTCAACTGATCGAGGGAATCGGTCCGCTGCCGTAGCTGCTTGGTAAGTTTCAGAACGTCGCTGATCTTGGGCATCACTTCGTCGTGAACGGCAAGTACCTTCGTTTCAGCGGCATCAACCGCTTCTTTTGATGCACCCGATGAACAGGCATACAGGACTAAACCGGCTGCAACAGCTGCGATAATCTGACGGAAAGGCATAAAGAAAAGGAGAAATGGTTACTACATGAATAAGCCCTTTTACGGGTTTTCCGTTCATTTAACGGCGGGTGCCGGGGCTGGCTTTTGCTTTAGTATTTCGCGGGCGTTTTTCACCGCACTCGGTGATGGATTGGCACCACCGATCATCTGGGCAATCTCACCTACCCGCTCGTCGAAGGTGAGTTTTTTGATGCGGCTGACAGTTTTGTCGGACGAGTTGTCCTTGTACACGAAATAATGAGCCTCGCCCTGAGCCGCAATCTGAGGCAGGTGCGTGATGGCAATGATCTGGTGGTTATGTGCCATCGCCCGCATCATTGTTCCCATTTTAATGGCGATTTCACCCGAAACACCGGTATCAATTTCGTCGAAAATAATCGTCGGCAGCGAGCGTTTGCTGGCCAGAATGTATTTAATCGCCATCATCAGCCGGGAAAACTCCCCACCCGAGGCCACATTTTTAAGCTGCTGGGGTTTAACTCCCTTGTTGGCACTGAACAGAAACGATACGGTATCAATGCCCGTTGGGGCGGGTTTTCCGGTCTCAGCCTGAATTTTAAGCGACGCGTTGGGCATACCCAAGTCGCGCAGCAGCCCGCCAATTTCCCCCTGAATCGGTTCCAGCACGGCCCGCCGTATCCGGGATAACTCCTCCGCGCTGACCATCATCTGCTGCCTGGCCCGGTCGGCCTGCTCACGGGCAGTGGCTAAATTGTCGTCTAAATTCAGGACAATGCTGACCTTCCGTTCCAGTTCTACCTGTACCGCCAGTAAACCTGCCACATCTTTCACCTGGTGCTTGGTCTGAAGCTGGTAGATAAAATTGAGCCGGTCGCGGATGGCTTCGGCGCGGGTGTCGTTCACCTCCACCATATCCTGCTCGTGGCTGACATCGTTAGCCAGATCACGCAGTTCGATGAGGGCACTCTGGGCGCGTTCCTGCAGGGGCGCGTACTGGTCAGACAACTTGGTGACGTGGTTAAAATTGCTGACGGCACCCTTCAGAAAGGTAACTACGGACTGCTCCGCGTTATCGAGATACTCGTAGGCCAGTTGCAGGCGTTCCTTAATTTCCTCCGCGTTTTCGAGGATGTTCAACTCCTGCTCCAACTGCTCCTGCTCATCTTCCTGCAGGTTGGCTTTGGCTAATTCTTCGTACAGGAAATTATTGTAGTCGAACTCCCGGCGCATGGCCGAGGCTTCGGACTGTAACTGATCGAGGGCCGTTTTTTTCGTGCGGTAAAGCTGATAATCGGTATGGTATTGCCGAAGTGCATTGTCATCCTGAGCGTAGGTGTCTACCAGTTGCAGCTGGTAGTCGTTCGAGCCAAGCAGGACCGAGTCGTGCTGGGAGTGAATGTCCATTAACTGACTGGTGATGCGCCGGAGCGTTTCCAGATTAACGGGCGTATCATTGACAAAGGCCCGCGTTTTGCCGCTGGGTACAATCTCGCGACGCACGAGGCAGGTGGATGCATAATCCAGTTCCTCTTCGTCAAAAATGGTTTCAAGCAGATAACCCGACACGTCGAAGGTGCCCTCGATAATGCATTTGAGATCGGGGTTATATAATACTTTCGTATCGGCCCGGTTACCCAGCAGTAAGCCGATGGCACCGAGCATAATGGACTTTCCCGCGCCTGTTTCGCCGGTAACGATATTTAACTCGCGGTCGGGAGACAGTTCGAGTTTTTCGATCAGGGCGTAATTTTTTATGAGTAAATGCGACAGCATACGTAAGGTTCCTTACTTCTCTAACAAAGCCGGTTAGGGTAAAAGTTTGGTGGTTGGGGCGTTCGGTGCCGGATTCTACCGAACTAATTTGCGGTAGGCTTCGGTTTTGCCGGGGTCCAGAAACGACAGCAAATCAAACGCTTTTCGGCGTTCATCGGTAGTGCCCTCGAACATAATATTCAGTAATTCGTCGGACTTAGCGTCGAAGAACGAATTAAGCAGTACGGCTCCCGGACGTTGCTGGGAAATCTGCCGGATCGTGGTGAGCAGCCCCATCACCTGTTTACGGGCCTGCACCGGATTGGCTGCGAAGTTATCCAGCGACTGCCGGTGATAGACATAGAACCCATCCCGAAAACTGAGTAACTGCTGACTCTGCAGATTTTCGATCAACCAGTACCGGTTTCGGCGGTCGCCGTTCTGACTCCAGCCCGCGCCCCCGCCACCCTGCTGGGCATAGTTCATAATCTGATACGCCCGCTGCACAAACGGATTACCACCCTGTTTGCTGAACGAATCATAATCGGACGCCAGCACCAGATTGGCGTAAAATGCCAGCATCGACGTCAGTTCATCGCTGTAGGCATTGTCCCGAAAATAAATGGGCGTTGTAGGCAGCCAGGCAAAGTTAAACGACCGGTCCACGTAGCTGAGGATGGGCGTTTCGTAGGTAGTTCCATAAACGGGTCTGGAAACGATCAGTTGCGCTGTTCCCTCAAAAACGCCCTGCGAGAGCGATTTCAGCAGGTTAACGTTCAGGGTGCAGTTGATGCGCTCGGCCGGAGCAAACTGATCATTTGTCCAGCGCCGGGCGTTCATAAACTCGGTGATAACCGTCTTTAACTGGTTAAAATAGCCGAAATCGGTTTTCTGCTGGGCAAATAACTGGTCGGTGTTGAGGTTCACCGTACAGTTAATTTCCTGCGCCCGCGTCAGCGTTGCAGCCGTCAGCAAGGCAAAAAATAGTAGTATAGTCCGTACGTTCATGGGTACTGCTGTAGCTGGTCAGCCGGTTCGACCGGACGCCCACGTCCGGTTTTAATCAGTAATTACCGGATGTGGGCGTCCGGTGGGGTTACTCCCGACAGCCGGGTTTCAATCAGATTCAGCAAGTCCAGTGCCACGTCATCTTTGGATTTGAGCGCGAACTGATGAAGCTGTTCATTTTTGTCAATAACGGTAATTTTGTTGGTATCGTGTCCAAAACCTGCCCCGGCGTCGCGGAGTGAATTCAGGACAATCCAGTCTAAATTTTTGACGTGAAGTTTCTTAATGGCGTTGGCCTGTTCATCGTTTGTCTCCAGCGCAAACCCCATCAACAGTTGTCCCGACTGCTTGCGCTGCCCGAGTGTAGCCGCAATATCGACGGTTTTGGTCAGCTCGAGCCAAAATTCCGGTTCGCTCTTCTTGATCTTCTGCCCGGCGGGATGAGCAGGAGTATAGTCTGCCACGGCCGCATTCAGAATCGTAATGTCTGCCCCGGTAAACTGATCGGCAGTCGCATCAAACATGGACCGGGCCGACTGTACCTCAATGCGCTGAATCATGGGATCAGGCAGGGGCAAGGTCGTTGGACCACTGACGAGTGTGACATTCGCCCCCGCGAGGGCAAATGCCCGTGCTAAGGCGTAACCCATTTTTCCCGTTGAGTAATTGCTGATGTAGCGCACTGGATCAATGGGTTCCTGCGTTGGCCCGGCCGTTATCAGGACCCGCTTACCCACCAGGGCGTCGCGCCGGGAGAAATGCCGGTGCAATGTTTGAACAATGGTTTCCGGCTCAGCCAGTCGCCCTTCGCCGACTAAGCCACTGGCCAGTTCGCCATGTTCGGCGTCTATAACCTGGTTGCCAAATGACACCAGGCGCGCCAGATTTTCGGTGGTGGAGGGGTGCCGGTACATATCCAGATCCATAGCCGGCGCGAAAAACACCGGGCACTTGGCGGATAAATACACCGCCGACAGCAGATCAGTACAGAAACCGTGTGCGCATTTAGCCAGGCTATGCGCCGAAGCGGGCGCGATGATAAGGGCATCTGCCCACAGCCCCAGTTCAACATGGTTATTCCAATGACCATCGCCCTGACCCGGTGCGCTGGTTGTAAACTGCGACAGTACCGGGCGTTTAGAGAGCGTTGCCAGCGTCAGGGGTGTAATGAACTGCGTGGCTGCTTCGGTCATGACTACCTGCACCTCGGCCCCCGCTTTTACCAGCAGACGCACCAGCAACGCCGATTTATACGCAGCAATGCTGCCCGTTACGCCCAACAGAATTCGTTTACCCTGCATGAAGTGTGGGAATTAACAAACGAAACCGCCCGGCCGGAGAATTTCCGTAACCGGGCGGTTTCGTACCCTAAGGAAAGATCATTTATTTACCAGCTTCTTCCTCAATGCCGGTACCATACCGGAAATAGACTTTGCCTTCCAGAAACTCATCCGTAGCTACAGAGGTAGGCTTGGGCAGCCGCTCGTAGTACTTCGAGATTTCGATTTGCTCCCGGTTCTCAAATACCTCTTCCAGGTTATCGACCGCTGAAACGAAATCCGACAGTTTATTGCTCAGTTCTTCTTTCATCTTGGACGAGATCTGACGGGCGCGTTTCGAGATGATATAAACTGATTCGTAGATATTGCCGGTAGCCGCTGCAATTTTGTCGGTATCGCGGGTGATGATCGATGGATTGGTTGCCATTGGTTATTGGTTGCCGGTACGCCGGTACGTTTATCAATGAAAAGAGCAGTCAGAGCCGGTTAAAGCACGACCACTTAAATTAGTTGGCTGTGGAGGCTTTAGCGGGCCGGTTTGCCTCGGCGGTTGCTTTGGCCCGGGCTTTCTCAGCTTCACGTTCTTTATCAAGCGCGGCTAACCGGTCGATCTGTTTCAGACTGGTTTCGCTCATACGTTCGGCCTGCTTCAGAAACTTGCTGTTCGGATATTTCTCCCGAAACCCCTGATAGTAACTGATCGCTTCCTGATAGCGTTCCTTTTGCTTGGTCTCCAGACTGTTCTGCGCTAGACTAAATTCAGCATCCACTTTCAGAAAGGCCAGTTCTTCGTTGTACTCCGAATCGGGGAACTCCTTCTGGAAGTTATTGATGGCAATGACCGACGATTTATAGGCGGCAATGTTAAAGCCGCTCGTCTTGTAATACAGCTTCGCTTTCTCGTAAGCTTTCCGCTCCAGTTTGTTGCGAAGCGACATAATCATTTTTGTGCATTCGTCCCGGTACTGACTTTCGGGGTAAGCGTTCACAAAGTCCTGTAGGGCCGATGTGGCTGTGACCGTGTTCGACTGATCGAGGTTGAAGTTCGGCGCATCTTTGTACAGCGAAAACGCGTACATGTACATGGCTTCCTGAGCGAGTTCACTCCGGGCAAAGGTTTCGTAAAACTTCTTGAACAGAGTCGAACTCAGGAGATACTGCTGCTGATTATACTGCGTATAAGCGTAATAGAACTGAGCCATCTCCGACTCCGTACTGCCTTTCAATACCGGTATAAGCTCTTCAAACAGAATGCTGGCATGATACCAGTCGCTTTTCTTGTAATAAGCAACGGCGGCTTTGTATTTGGTATCCGGGTTGGTTTCTTTGTTGATTCTGGCAAACTCACTGCTGCACGAACTCAGCATCGCCATCAGCACACCAACCAACAATCCAATTCTCCAACGGTTTTGCATAGGGGGCAAAGATAATAAAAAAGAAGCGGGCTATACCTTTTTAACGAAGGTATAGCCCGAAAAGTGTCTGAGTCAATGACCTACTGATGGCGAACAAGCAGTTTTTTGGTAGCGACCTTGCGACCGTCAACAGACAGCTGATAGAAGTAGACGCCAGTCTCCATGGAGCGGGTCGCGATATGCAGTTTGTGATCGTTGGGGTCGAGTGTATACTCCGCTACGGGCGCACCCAGGATATTCAGTAGTGTCAGCCGGGCATCTCCGTTCGTAAGCTGATAGTCAATCTCGGCCCCTTCTGACGCCGGATTAGGATATACGTTGGATACGGCGATGTGCTCGTTGGCAAACATGCGGTCTTCCGAACTACGTACATTCTCGTTGATAAGGGGTTTTGCTTCCGGCTGCACTACAGCGTTAGCCGTAGATTCGGGTTGGGCTACCTGTGTTCGGGTTGGATCAACCTTTGCTGTGGTGACAGGAGCGATGAGCAGCGACCGATAATAGTCATTGATAGCCAAGCTCTTATGCAGCGTTACCGCACGGTCTAAACTGGTAACCTGTGGGTATCGCAAAAACGGAAAGTTTTTTAACTTACTGGCTGTTGTCGAAGCAGTTTTGGCCCTGCCCAGTTCAAGCCGACTTCGTGTGCCAGGCCCAGTCTGGGCTCGCAGCGAAGTGGCCAGCAAAAGGCCGAGTAAACAACAATATAAACGTAAAGTTTTTTCCATTTCTGTAAATCAACGAGATAGACCTTCTCACCACAAACGTAACATACGAAAAAGACAAAGTCAACGGTGTATTATCTAAAAAATTGTTAAAACCTCTTTTTCTTTGATTAGAACCACTCCGATAGGGAAAGGTTTAATCAACCTTTAATTTTAATCGGTTAAGACAGTGTTGAGTAACATTAAGTATAATGAGGCTTGTTATGCTCTGTACTGCCTACTTTTCGTGTACTTCACTGCTTCCGGGGTTTCCTGTTTAACTCCTGTTCCAGTTCACTCCCGTTAACCGGCGGTGGCGCAGCAACTGCTTTCTGCTTTAACCGCAGATCCTCCTGATTAGCTGCGTTTTGCTGCTTTGCCGCCCGATTGGTAGGAACCACCCGGTACGTATTACTGGATGTACCGGAGGCCGCCGGTTGGGTGGGGTCATCCGACTTGGCCGGTATGGCTGGCGAGGGTGTTATGAGCGGTTTGCTCACCTCCGGTATCACAGGTTCGATTGGCGCAGCCGGAATGGGAGTAACAACCAGACTATCGGCATCAGGAATAACCCGCACACTATCGGCTACGGGTTTTGGAAGAATGCTGTCATCTGCCGGTTTGGCTGGGGTTGGAGTGGTCAGATCGATTGCTGCTGAATCCTTAACCGGCTTATTTACGGTGGCCGCTCGTACCGATACCTTCGTAGCTGGCTTTAAATCAGTGCTGGCCACAAGAGCCGGGGTACTGGTTTTGATCGGCTTCGGTAACAGGGGTTTAGGGGCTGGTGATACGGCTTGCGGCATCACGGTTGGCTTAGGGGGCGTAGCTGTGACTTTCTCAACAGGTTTAGCTGACTCGGGCTTTTTAGGTTCCGGCGGTGCTACCGGTTTAACGACTGTCGGCTTACCGGCAACCAGGGCTTTAACCGGGGCTAAGGCTGGTGCCAGTTTATCCGCTAAAGCTTTCGTTGTTGCTGGCAAGTTGGCTACTGCCTGCTTCGCTGCACTCGCTAAAATATCTTTTCGGTCGGTTGGTTTAGGCTCGGCCGGGGTTGTTACGTCCAGAAGTTGGGCTTTAGTTGGTTTTTCCTTTTCCCGCCACCGGAACCCATCCAGGTGCTTCTTCTCATCGGTCAGTTCCTTGGGTGGGGTGAGGAACATATCGGGCCGGCCATAGTTTCGAATTCGGGTGACCCGGCTGGCCGTAAACTCAATGTTCATCTTACTACACTCGGTCCGGTTCATGCCAACGAGCCGGTTTTTCTCATCTACCGCGAAATAAATGGTCTGACCATTACCTTCTACAATAACCCGTTCGAGGTTCGTCTTCTCGGTCAGTGAGGTCGAACCTGCTTTCGCAATGGCCGGTGAGGAGGCTGTTGCGGACGTACTTACAGGACGGGCCGGGGTTTTGCCTGGAAGTGGTTTAGCGGGCACCGGCACTAATAACGTCTGAAAAAACGCGGTGATCGAGCGGCCCTTGACCTGATTGAAATTCCGCAGCGTATCCTGCGAAATCACAAAGGCCCGGCTCTTAAGGAACATGGTGTTAATGCGGTTGTTCTTTAGTTTAGCCGTCATGGAGTCGGCTTCCATCTGGTAATTCTGGCTCCAGACAATGGGCTTTTTATAAAAATAAAGCAGCGAGTCGTTCACGTCATACACCAGCGAGTCGCACTTGCTTTGCAGGTCTGATTTATACACCAGCACGTTGCGCAACCCGACGAGCTTTTTGGTTTTCGTGAGCTTGTTATCAAAACTAAACAGGGTGTCGGCCCGCATGAACAGGGTATCCTTTTCTATTCCCTGCGTGATCGGACTGCGCACAACGGCATGACCAATCATGCGCGATACTCCGGCTTTCCCATTGTAGCGCCCGTGATCGCCGGTGAGGGTTGTATTATCTTTCTTGGCCACGATCACTACGTTGCCATGCGCTATGCCTATCTCGTTGACGTTATCAAAATTAAGCGTGTCGCCGGTGAGGGTGTATTTCTCCGTATCAACGGTAGCCCGCTGCCGGAAGTTGGAGACGCGGGTGGTGGTATTATACTGCCCGTTTTTAGCAATCAGCACGCCATCTTTACTGATGATACGCGTTGGTCCCTGAAAGTCAGCAATTTTTGACAGCGAGTTGTACAGCAGCGAATCGGCCAGAATGGTCGTTTTGTCTTTGCCCGGTGGTTGATTCAGTAGTTTGACATTACGCTGGAAGGTGAACTGCTTGCTGCGGGTATCGTAATAGCCCTCGTCGCTGGTCAGGATATTTTCACGGTCTACAATCCGGCCCTTAACCGGGTAATGCGCTATACCGGTCAGCATGTCGTAATCGAGCCGACCAGTGGTAAGGGTCATTTTACGGTCTTTCAGCGATACATTGCCCAAGACATTCGCCTGGCGGGTGTTGCCGTAATAATACAGCGTATCACCCCGAACGTTAATGGTATCGCCCTGCACCATACGGACGTTGCCGTAGGCTTCGATTACGTTCGTGGTTTTGTTCTGAATGGCCAGATCACAGTACAGTACGATCCCCTTTTGAACCAGTTTTACGTTATGATACAACTTATAAACGACCGCATCGGGCTGGTTCAGAATGGTCAGGCTATCGGCGTGAATTAACTCAACTTTATCGGCGGTCGCGCCAGCCGGTCCCGCCGGGCGACCCGGCTGGGCCAATCCACGCACCGACAGCATACTGAACAGCAGCAGACAGACGGGCAGAATAGCTTTACGCGAAAAAATAGATGGCATATTTGTGAGCATGAATAAGCAAAACTATAGCTTCAGTGGCAAACCCGGCTTTTATCACCCAGTTTTTAACCTTTATTAACCAACAATGCCGGGTAGGCGTTCCTTTTTCTGAGTCAACCGACGGCGTACTGGTGGCGGTTAGCGGTGGTATCGACTCGGTGGTACTGGCGCATCTGTTCGGGCAGTCGGGCCTTCGGTTCGCCATCGCCCATGTCAATTTCGGCCTGCGTGGAGCCGAATCCGACGGCGACGCGCTGTTCGTGCGTCAACTGGCCAATCAGTACGGGGTCGCGTTTCATACCATACGCGTTGATACGGCGCAATGGGCGGATGAGCACCACGTTTCCATTCAGATGGCCGCCCGGACGTTGCGCTATGACTGGTTTGAGGGCATCCGGCAGGAATATGGCTATGCGTTTACAGCGACAGCTCATCACCGGAACGATGTACTCGAAACGGTACTGCTCAATCTGGTGCGCGGCACCGGGTTAGCGGGTCTGCACGGCATCCTGGCCCGGCAGGATCGGCTTATCCGCCCGCTGCTGTTTGCTGATCGGGCCGAAATTGAAACGTACGCAGCCGGGCATAAACTCGATTGGCGTGAAGACCGGTCCAACGCCACTGACGACTACGCCCGCAACCTCCTCCGCCATCAGGTAGTGCCCGTTTTGCAACAGGTAAACCCCAATTTGCTCCAAACGTTTTCCTCAACCGTTGAGCGGTTACGGGCCGCCGAAATCCTGATGCGCGAATCCCTTGAACAGGCGGCAAAAGTCGTGCTGAAAACTGATAAGCAACAAACGTACATAGATCTGACGACGCTCCGAACCTTGTCTGAACCCGCTTTTCGGCTGGCTGAGTGGCTGCGTTCCTTTGGGTTCTCCTACCAGCATGCCACCGACATCTGGCAGTCGATTGATCGGGGAACGGGACAGGAGTTTCTGTCGGCCACGCACCGGCTCATGCACGAACGGGATCAACTGGTGCTGGTTCCCATAACGGAGATTTCTACTTCAGCCGCCCTGCCTATAGTACTCTATGAGCCACTGCCGGAATGGGTTACCCTACCCGACCAGCATCAGCTTCAGTTTAAACGCTTCGACAAACCCACTGCGTTCAGCCTGCCAACCGATGCGGCTACCACCTGCCTTGACGCTGACCGGCTAACCTTTCCGCTCCAGATACGCCAGTGGCAGCCCGGTGACCGTTTTCGCCCGCTGGGTCTGAACGGCAGTAAACTCGTCAGCGATTTGCTGGCTGATTTGCACATGCCCCGGCTAGCGCGCGAGCAAATCCTCGTACTGGAGTCAGGTGGGCAGATTGCCTGGGTCATAGGCCAACGGCTGGACCACCGGTTTCGGGTGACAGCCCGGACCCGGCATATTTTGTCGGTGACAGTTGAGTGATTGCGTACCGAACCTCGACAAAACAAGGGCAAATCATCTATTTTTACGTTACCAATAATCGTTATTACTCAGGCGGTAACAAGTCAGTTCCGTTTTCGGGAAATCTGGCATTTTATTTGTTATACAGTGTTGAAAACCCATAGTTCATTTAGTCAATAGAATCCATGAACCGATTTGTACGAGTTTTGGCGGTGGTAATGCTAACGTTGGCAAGCCAGGCGATTCAGGCCCAGAGCACACGGGTACGCGCGGCTAACCGGCAGTTTGAGGCCATGAGTTACGTCAATGCGGTACGGTTGTACGAAGAGTTTCTGCGACTCGATAAAAAGAAAGACCCTACCGAAACCCGGGACGTCTACATTAATTTAGGCTACAGCTACCGCAAACTACAGGATACCCGTAACGCCGAACGGATCTACGGTGAATTAATCAAGAATTATCAGGAGTTAGACAGCGAAACCTATCTGTATTATGCCCAGGCGTTGGCCTCGAACGGCAAATACCGCGAGGCCCAGAAATTATACAGTCAGTACGGAGAGAAACAGAGTGAAGACCTGCGGGGGCGTCGGTTCACCGTGTCCTACATGGATATGGGCCGCTTCTATCAGGATTCGGCTTCATACCGGGTGGCTTCGCTGCCCATCAACTCGCGGCAGGCCGATTTCAGCCCCATGTATTACAAAAATGGCCTGGTGTTCGTCTCGTCCCGCGACGAAGGCGGGGCACTGAAACGGGTGTTTAACTGGAATCAGACCCCATTTCTGGACCTGTATTTCCATCCCGATACCGTACAACTCCGCCAGCCCAACGACGGGTCAATGTCCCGCTCGGCAAATACCGCTGTTCTCGGCGGTTCCAAGAGCGGAGCCGATAATAGCAAACAAAGTGTGGAAACCATGAGTACGGATGAACAGCCGCTCTCTAAAACCGAAGTGTTCAGCCGGACGCTGAACACTAAATACCACGAAGGACCGGTGACGTTCACGAAAGACCAGAATTTCATTGTCTTCACGCGCAACAACGGCAGCAAAGGCAAGTCGGGTAAAAGCAGCGACGGTGTCAGAAAGCTGAAACTCTATTCGGCCGTCAATAAAGGAAACCTCCACAAGTGGGGCGACGTGCAGGAACTGCCATTTAACAGTGCCGATTATTCGGTCGGGCACCCGGCGTTCTCGCCCGATGATGCCCGACTTTATTTTGTATCGGATATGCCCGGCGGCTACGGCGGAACGGATGTGTACGTTGTCGAGTACAACAACGGGCAGTGGAGTACGCCCGTAAACATGGGAAAAGACATCAATACTGAGGGGAACGAGATGTTTCCCTACATCGACGCCAACGGCAACCTGTACTTCGCGTCGGACGGGCACGAAGGACTGGGCGGCTTAGACGTTTTCTTTGCCGAACTGAAAAGCGGGGTAGCCTACAAAGGCGTCGAAAACCTGGGGTATCCCATCAACTCAGAAAAAGATGATTTTGGCTTCATCACCGACGCCGGTCGCACGACGGGTTACTTCAGCAGCAACCGCAAAAAGGGCGTCAGCGACGATGATCTGTACAGCTTTCGGCGCAGCTGCCGTCAGTTGAACATTCTGGTTTACGATGCAAAAACCAATACACCACTCAGTGCGGCCGACGTCCGGATTATTCGCAACGGCGCCAATCAGGAGTTGAAGGTAACAAACAGCACAGGCCAGACTGACCTCTGTGTCGATTCAAACACCGAATACGAGTTCAAGGCCGTGAAGGAAGGTTACGCCATGAACAGCGTGAAGTTCTCAACCCTGACGCAATCGCCCCGACCCGTTATGACGGTGTCGGTGTACCTGCAAAAGAGCGAAAACACTGTGGTGAAAGGTATCGTCAAAACAGAAGTTAACAAACGCCCCGCACCGGGTGTGAAAGTGACGCTCCGGAATGAAAAAGATAAGTCCGTGCAAACTGTAACGACGGGTCCGGATGGCGGCTACGAATTTGATATGAAGCCGGGTTCCCCCTATACACTCACGGCGCAGAAGAATAAGTACGCTACCAAGAAAACCCAGTATGCCAAACAGAAAGGCAAAGCGCCCAAAGTGCTGACGGACTCGCTCGGTTTATACGGCGAGAACGATGTATTTCAACTGCGTAATGTGTACTACGATCTGAACAAGTTTTTCATCCGTCCCGATGCCGCCCGCGAACTCGAACACGTGGTATCATTGCTGAAAGAGTACCCGACGATGAAGATCGAGCTTCGGTCGCATACCGACGCCCGCTCGAACGATGCCTATAACCTTCGCCTGTCCGAAAACCGGGCGCGAGCCGCAATGGACTACATTGTTTCGCGGGGTATCAGTGCCACACGGCTGGTAGCGCGCGGTTACGGCGAAAGTGAAGTTGTAAACGGCTGCGTCGATGGCGTGAACTGCAATGAAGACGAACACCAGCAAAACCGCCGTACCGAATTTAAGATTGTATCGGTGCAGTAAGAAAAAAATCTTTTGAATTATTAGAGATACCGTGCTTACAGGATAAATGCTTTTTCGCATTATTTCTTGTAAGCACGGTATTTTATTGATTTGTAAAAGATGAAACCTAATCAAGTTTTTAGTATAGAATGAAAAAGAGCACACTGATTTCCAAGAACATTATTTTTCTACTCTCAATAGTTTCTCTTATTGCTCTGATAGCTTTTGTTGGATATGAAATCTCGATTAGCGATCGTAGAATATTTCCGATTAGTTTAATCGCTTTGATTTGTGGCTTACTGTTTGAAAGTTTTAGGATATCAACTGACTGGAGGACGGTGGTTTATGTTTTTATCTCAGCATTTGTCTTGAGTTTTATTGCTTTCTTGCCAAAAAAACAGGAGTATAATTATAATTTTGATAACCATATGGATGTATGGCCTTACTATTTTTTATTCCTTTTTGTGACTGTATCTGCTATTTCATACAGTGAAAAAATTATTACAAGACTTACAGAAGGCGTAACTTTAATACAATCATTATCAATAATATACTGGGTTTTAGACTATGATTTCTGGAATATAGATAGCACGTTTATCAAGATACTCATTATTATTGTCTTAATTTTCTCAGCTTTTGCTGTTTTTAATGCTTTGACAAACTTTGTGCTTTCTAGAACGACTAGATTTATATTGAGTATCTGGAGTTCAATCATAATGCTTGTTTTTGCAATTGATTACATTTATAGAGTTTACCAAAATCAAGAAATAGAGACGACGGGATACCTGTCTCATGCTGCGTATATAGGACTTCAGTTTTTTTTACTAGGCGTTTCTTCTATTTACATAGTTCAAAATATAATAATGTTAATTGGATTTTTGCCGAGTAAAAATGCTTTTTTTAACTCAAGATATATTAATGAATTTAGAGAACTTAGAGAAGAACATATAGGTAGGTATTCAGAGCAGCAGGTTCATGTCGAACATTCAATAGTTTGTATTGTCTTTGTAAGCGCAATTTACTGGATTAATTATAAGAATAATTATTTGCCAAGGCATTTAGTAGTTTGGTTAGCTTTTGTTTTGTTTCCTATTCTAATCTGGCTGATTAGTATAAGAAGAAAACAAAAATTTACAAATAAATAAAGTCTGTCTAGATTATGATATAATCACTATAATACAGCGTGGAACCAAGATAAATCAGGCTGCTCCCTTGAATACTTTATTCAGGAAAGCAGCAGTATACATGACGGTTGACTTAAACTAAGAGCGTGTTGGGGAATTAGATTCGGCATTAGGCCGGTATTCGCTGTAACAT